>CAIJXT010000009.1 GCA_903824665.1 uncultured Bacteroidota bacterium
AAAAGAAACCACCTATGGCAGAAAACGATAATTTTGGGTATAACTTTTCAAAGGTGTAAACTTCTTTCGGGACTAAATACCAATGTGTAAACTAAAACAGGGATTATCTAAAAACGTGTAAACCTATTTCGGGACGAGGCAGGGAAGGAGTGGGAAGCAACTGCGCAAAAAGTGCGCAAAAAGCAAAATAAAAACAAATCGTATAACAGAGATTATCAATTATTTAAGTCACAAAACACCAAAACAAAAAAAATTACAGAAAAGTGCGCAAAAACAAAAAACAAGGGGCGCCCCCACCCTTAGCACCGCCACAAAAAGCAACACGGCTGCCCCAAAATAGGAGCAGCCGTGCAAATAAAAATATGCTTCAAGATTCTTCTTATTGTTTGGTCAGCGTACCGGTAAACACACTGTTGCCACCAGTAATACGATAAAAATACAAGCCCGTGGTCAGGTCCTTTGCATTTACCGGTGTAACAGTAGCACCCTGTAGTTGCTGTGTATATACCAGTCTGCCATCTGCTGCATACAGATTGAAGTACAGCATTTCAGTTGCCGGTATGCCCTGTGTTGCCACCAGCCACTCATCGCTGGTAGGGTTGGGGAAAATGCGCACCGCACCCTGCCTGCCATTCACATCATCTACACCCACCAGAGTGCTGGGGTAAAACAGAGTACCACCACCCGACAGGTTAGACATCTGAACCGCTGCAAACAGCGTACCGCTTACTGTTGTTGATGTCCAGTTGGTAGTAGATGCCGCAGCACCATTGGTGAATATGCTGATGCTCGATGGGGCTGCAAACATTAAGCTGTCTGTCGCCGGGTTCGGATTGATCGGTGTGTTTACCTTGTAGAGTTTCAGGTCTGTTGCGGCAACAGCTCCAGACACACTGCCATCAATATCAGTAATATCTGCCGCTGTATAAGGAAACATTACCGTAACCGGAGATGAAGGCGTAGCCGTTGGTGTGATCTTCCAGTAACGCCGCATTGCCAGCCCGATCGATGGTGCACCTACCGTACCTGCCGGAAATGCCACAGTATCTGCCGATCCCATGCCATACATTGGCCCGGCACCTGTTACCACACTGAAACCTGCAGAGTCAAGATTACCTATATAGTTGCCATGCTTCTTGATCACCAGTACCAGCGTATCATCAGCATGGTCAGCAGTATTGCGGTCATACCAGTAGTAGGTAGTGGTATCGCCACTCACCATATTGGTACACTCGCGGTTTGCGGTCACCGTCTTGTTCTTTACAGACAGGGCTACATTGGGTATGTATACCTCGCCGCAGGTGCTCGAAAATTTGTTGCGTATCTGCCTGCGTATCGTATCGCCGGGTTGCATACCAAAACCCTTACTCAGGTTGATACCAACGCTCTGCAAATGGCAATAACTCATCACCGTACCGCCGCCAGCCGGGTAAGCCGGCGATGGCATCGCACACGAGCCCTCCAGCGTCTGGCAGCCATCAATAGCTGTGTTGCGTGCAGGTGGGTTCCAGCAGCAGCGGTGCGTATGGGGTGACCCTACTATATGCCCCATCTCATGAGCCAGCACCATCAGGTTCCAGCTGTAGGTAGGGAAATTGGTAATACCGGCATTGGCAATATTGGCATAGCCATAAGGCCCGCTAGAGTCTGATGAGCTGTAGCTGTTACACATGGCTTTTAGCCAGGCCACACCACCCAAACTACCATACCGGGTCGACAGCAGCAATGCTAGGTCACAGTCATGCATCACGTTCTTGGTCTGCCATCCAAATTTGCGCAGGAAGCGGATAGACTGTGCACTGGTAATAGACATGTAGATATCAGTAGCAGTATTTACCTGCAGGTACTTCAGTACTATTGGGATACCCTCATTGCGGTATACAGTGCTCTGATTGTTAAAAAGCGCTGTTACAAAATTCGTTACCGTAGTTACATTCGATCCCTTTTTTACATAGGTATCGTAATCTGCAACCTCAAACACCCGCACCTCTGTGCAGCTGTTGTATACTTTGTTGTTGAGGAAGGTAGTCGTTTTGGCAGCCTGATTATCGCCAAACATTTCAGGGAGCTGATCTGTAGCACAGCCGGGAGCCAGTTCCTTCACTTTTATATCTACATCATTGTACAGCAGGTAGTTGGGGTTGTAATCATATTCTTTACCGGTCATGCTGTTGGGTACCAGCACATAGTTGCCCTGGTCAGGTATGGAGAACACTCCATATACCTCATTGTTAAAGAACGAAAATGCCGCCACCGAACCGGGGAAACCTTTCACCACCCCACGGTAGTACAAACCCGGAGTGTAGTGCACCCGCTCATCGCTGTTGCCAGCGCCCATAGCATGCACCTGAAAATCGTTGGATAGGAAATCATAACGCCCCAGCTCTATAGTATACATACCACCGTTGAGACCAGGTATAATGAGATTGATAGCAGCATTCTTCTGACCCATAAAAGCGGCAATATTGCCATAATCAATAGTCAGTGGCTGAGCGTCTTCAACAAATTTCAACAGATCAGTCTTATCAAAATTGTTATCTGGCTGCCAGATGTTGCTTACTGGTACAAAAGTGTTAGTGGTTTTCATCCTCCCGATAAAAGCCTCCATCGCTGTAAAATCTCTCGCCGACAATGCAAACACAGGCAACAGGAAAGCAAGCAGTACCGACACAAAACGTAAATTGTTGTTCATTCCCCCCAAAATTTTAATTGGTTTTAAAAAAGAAAGATGCAATATATAAAATATTCAGTGTTCAAAGTGCAGGATGCCCCAAAAAAATCACCGTCGTTTTCAACATGTTATTCAACACCTGCATTGACAATCAATGCCATACAACGATAACCAAATGAATTATTGAATAGAATACAAAAACCATACAACAGCAATGTATAAACCGGCATACAGCTATTCGCTGACACGTTTCAGGTTGAAATCGGGTGTTGCAGAAACAATGATCGGATACTTCTCCAGCGTTACATCAGATGGGTCTAGCCCAAAACCACGCTCCTCTGATAGGCTGAACTTCTTCAGAATAAAGTACCCCCGCATCATGAGCTTGTCCATCATAGGCAGCGAATTATCGCGCGAAAGGAACTTTTCCATCACAATAAACCGAAAGTCACCCATTACTTTGTTCTTGCTCAGCGATTCATACCTGCTTACCACATTCACCTCCCGGTTCTTCACCATTTCCTCTACAACCATCTTAAACATATACTGTATCTTATGCTCCATCCGGAAACCGAGCCTGAACTCAACCCTTATGATCTCGTTGGGCACAATGGTCTGTACCACATATTCAGTAGTATACGGATCGTCCAGAACATCAACATGTACAAACCAATAAATATCTGCCCGCTT
This sequence comes from uncultured Bacteroidota bacterium, assembly GCA_903824665.1. Classification (GTDB taxonomy): domain Bacteria; phylum Bacteroidota; class Bacteroidia; order Chitinophagales; family Chitinophagaceae; genus Nemorincola. Next base: position 3,362 of record CAIJXT010000009.1, read on the forward strand.
CGGTTTGCGGTAAAGTATCGAATACAATATCTTATGTTCTATTTCCTTGGGGTTGTTAGCACTGGTCAGGTACACAAGGTGGGTGGCGTACTTGGGAATGGTGGCATCGTTACTGAGCTCCTGCATGATGGGAATGTAGTTTTCCAGCCTCACAAATTCCACATAACGATTCTTGATCTTCCGCGACTTGTACCAGACGATCATCACACCAAACAGGCCGCCTGCAATGACTACCGTAACTATGCCGCCTTCTGCAAATTTCTCAACAAGATTGGCAACCAGAAACGAAAACTCGATAATAAGATACAAAATAAGGTACGCAGCAATAGCAAAAATAGGTACCCGCTTGACAAACATGTAAAAGGAAAACAAAATAGATGTCATGATGAATGTGGTTGTAATGGCCAGACCATAGGCTGCCTCCATTTTAGACGACTGCTGAAAGTAAAGCGTGATAGCCACACAACCGGTAAAAAGCAGCAGATTGATTCCAGGTATGAACAATTGCCCCCGTTCCACAGTAGGATAGTTGATCTTCATCTTGGGCCATAGGTTCAGCTTTATCGCTACACTGATCAGGGTAAACGACCCTGATATCATAGCCTGGCTGGCGATGATGGCCGCAATAGTGGCGATCATAATACCCGGAATGATAAACCATTGAGGCATGATCTCATAAAACGGATTCTTGGTCAGCGAGTTCCAGGGGGTATTCGAATGCACATTGAGCAAAAATGCCCCCTGACCCAGGTAATTGAGTATCAGGCAGGCTTTTACAAACGGCCACGAGATACGGATATTCTTTCGGCCGCAGTGCCCAAGGTCAGAATACAGCGCCTCAGCACCCGTGGTACACAGAAATACAGCACCCAATATCCAGAAACCCTTGGGATAAACCGTCAGTATCTTAATAGCGTAATAGGGGTTGAACGCCTTGAACACACTCCAGTCATTAGCCAGATATAGCTGGTGCAGACCCAGTGTTGCCAGCATCAGGAACCATATAGACATAATCGGCCCGAAAGCCTTACCTATCGACGAAGTACCAAACTGCTGAAAAAAGAATAGTCCCGCAATAATGGCGAGGACTATGTATACAATTGTTATGGTGGTGATGCTGTGAAACGCAGGTATATTCCTAAGCCCTTCGATAGCAGATGTCACAGAAATGGGCGGGGTGATCATCCCGTCGGCAAGTAGGGCAGCACCACCTATCATCGCCGGAAACACCGTCCACTTGCCATGTCGCCTCACCAGTGCAAACAAGGAAAAAATGCCACCCTCACCTTTATTGTCAGCACGCAATGTAAAGACCACATACTTAATGGTTGTCTGCAGCGTCAGTGTCCAGATGATGCACGACAACGCGCCGATAATGAGCAGTTCGTCGACCACCTTGCCATTACAAACAGCATTCATGACATAAAGTGGCGACGTACCTATGTCACCATATATAATGCCAAGCGCGATAACAAACCCGGCCAGTGATGCCCTGTTCAGATTATTTCCCAAACTTATGCTTGAAGTTAATGATGAAAGCCACAGTAAAGTTAGCTATAAACGAATCTAAAAAACAATTGATTTGCCGGAACAATGCAGCAGTGGCTTGTTTTCCATCTGCTACCATCAATTTACAAAAGATCGCTGCTAACTATACACCAAAGCACTTCAAACCAAAACAAAGCTACTTTTTCAGGTTGAGCCAGTTCATTGCATTGCGGTAGAGTAGCTTTTCTTTCAACTCAGCTGAGTAGCCGGAACTTTCTATCAGCAAGCCGGGATGATGCTCACCCAGTGGAAACGGATAGTCGCTGCCCATACAAATATGGTCATGGCCCATTACATCGGTAATAAAGTCAAGTGCCTTGGGGTCATGTACCAGCGCATCTATCCAGAATCTGCCAATGTAGTCTCGCGGATTCACAGCATTGTCTACCGCACATAGGTCCGGACGCACATTGTAGCCATGTTCTATCCGGCCAATGGTGAGCGGAAAGCTGCCGCCACCATGTGCAAATGCTACGCGCAGTTTGGGATATTTTTCAAACACGCCTCCAAAGATCATGGAGCAGATAGCCCTGCTGGTTTCCGCCGGCATACCTACCAGCCACGGTAGCCAGTAGCGGGTCATATCATTTTCACCCATCATCTCCCATGGGTGCACAAATATGCTGCAGCCCAGTTCTTCGGCAGCCTGCCAGAATGGTGCAAACGACGGATCGCTAAGGTTTTTATTATTGATATTGGAGCCGATCTCCAATCCGGGCATTTTCAGTTCCTTGATACACCGCTCCATTTCCTTTATGGCAGTATCTACATCCTGCATAGGCACTGTACCAATACCTATAAACCGATCAGGATGATGATCCACACATTGCGCTATGTGATCGTTGAAAAAACGGGACGTTTCCAGTGCATGCTCAGGCTTGGCAAAATAATTGAAGAGTACTGGTATTGTAGACAGCACCTGCATACCCACCTCGGTCATGTCCATTTCCCGCAAGCGTGTATCAGGCTCCCAGCAGTTGTCTGTTATCTCCCTGAACACCTTGTCTCCTTTTATCATCTTGGCACAGCAGGGACGGTGATGCTCCAGCCTGATGAACTCCCCATAACCGAACTTTTCGAACCAGTTTGGTATATGCTTCGGCATCACGTGCGTGTGTATATCTATCTTCATTATTTCGTTGTCTATACCTTAAAATAATTGATATTGGATTGCATTAATCGGCTATTGCCTGTTCTATATCGGAGAGTATATCGTCTATACACTCCATGCCCACACTCACCCGCATCAGGCCATCCGTAATACCGAAAGCAAGTCGCTTTTCTCTGACTACACCCATATGGGTTGTAGAAGCTGGGTGTGAGATAAGCGTATCACAAGTACCCAGCGATACTGCATTGGTACATAGCTTCATCTTGTTGATGAACCGTACACCGGCATCAAACCCACCCTTCAACTCAAAGCTGAGAAGAGCGCCGCCGTTCTTCATCTGGCGCATAGCCAGGGTATGGTCGGGGTGCCCGGGCAGCCCCACATAGTTTACTACTGAAACGTCACCGTTACTTGCCAGAAAACCAGCCACCGCAGCCGCATTGCTGCAATGCCTGTCCATCCGTATACCCAAAGTACGCAATCCATTGGTGAGCAGAAAAGCGTCGAATGCGTTACTATTTCCGCCCAGTAGTCTGTGCGTCTTGGTCACAGGACCATTCATTTTGTCTATGTCCTTTCCTGTCAGCACACCACCTATGGCAGTACCATGCCCGTTTAGAAATTTGGTAGTAGAGTGCATTACAAAGTCCACATCGTACTTGAATGGCTGCTGCAGATAAGGTGTTGCAAACGTATTGTCGGCACACACAGTAAGCCCATAACTCTTGCCCAGCGACGATAATGCCTCCAGATCTATGCATTGCAAAGTTGGATTGGCGGGAGTTTCCAGATACATCAGCGCAATATTGCTATCCGCTTTGATGGCGTCCTCCACCTTATTTACATCATGAAAGTCAACAATTACCGCCTCAATACCCAAACCAGGTAATATCTTTTCAATCAGCTCATGAGTACCGCCATATAACGAAAAATGGGTAATAATCTTTTGCCCTGCCCGCAGATTGCTCAGCAACATGGTACTGCATGCCGCCATGCCCGATGCATGCAGCAGCGACTTCAACTGCAGCGGCGTTCCATTGCTGTTGGTAAGGTTGTACGCTTCCAGCAACGAGATCTTCTCCTCTGCTTCTGTTATTGTGGGGTTTCCCCAACGACCATATATATACCCCGGCTCATCTCCTTTGAATACTGCTATCGATTGCTCAGCAGTATCAAATGTATACGTACTGGACGCATATACCGGAGTAAGATGCGCACGGTTGCTCTCTGTGGCATGACCACCCCTTATACATAATGTATCAAAGCCCACTTTTTTCATTTCAGCCATCAGCAAATCTTTTTGTATCGTAAAGGTAAAGGCATTTTCCTAATTGGTAAGTTTTACGATCCGGTAGTTGATACCGTCACCCGCCATTACTTCGGCAATAGACCCCGGCATCCGGTCTTTATATTGCGCTATTAAAGTGGTGTCTGCTATCGCATACACCGGCATACTTTCATTCACCTTGTATGCCGGAAACGTCATCAGCACCCAGTCGCCGGGAACAGTGTTGTCAAATGGCAGATTTCGGGTATGCTCGTAGGGATAGGCCACCCCCGGGGTGATGAGTATCGGCAACTTTTTGTCGTTGGCTATGGCTACTGCCCGCTCGGTAGACCTGTATATTTCCATCCTTCGGGCATACTTGTCGTCGGTAAATGAAGCCGCTATCGTCGAAAAAATATTACCCGACAACCCCGCTAACAGTATATAACACACCACAACAGCTACTTTTCCCTCTCCCACCCTTTGCTGCATAGCGCCCAAAAAATGAATAAGCAACACCGATATAGCGGGAATTACAAACGCATTCAATCGTGGTTCACCCAGCGGCAGCTTACCCGCAAGGTGCATTACCATAACAGTCAACAACAACAAAAAACTGTAAAAAAGCACACTTCCCTGTAGGTCTGCGGTAACAACCGACCTGTTTTTCAGAATAGTATAAACGCCAAATACGAATGCTATAGTGCAGGATAAACCAAACAACCACCAGAACAAAAATCCCGAACCGGCCTGAGCGAACATATGAAACACATTGCGGCAAAAGACGCTTATTTCGAAACCCTGCTGCATCATCAGGTGCTGCCAGTACCGTTTCATTTCGCCATCGGAGCTCAGTTGTGCCACATCCAGCACATAAAACAGGGTAATACTGAATGTGCATAGAAACAACGGAAACCACTGTTTCAATATTACCCTTATCTTTTGGGGTGTTGGTGCCTCGGTTCGCCAATATACGATTTGCCACACCAACAGCACCAGATACACCGGAGCCACTACCAGCGGGTAGGTATAACTGAAGAAAGGAGCCACAAGGAAACTCAGACAAACCAATACGTAACTTATAATGCTCTTACTTTTGTCCCTGCCTGTTTCAAGCAGCAGTATCATCTGCCATATAGCTGCCACACAAAGAAACAGATCCATTGTATACTGCTTTATCTGCACATAATACTCTGTGAATGTGCCGCACGACAACAGCATAAGCACCAGCAAATACCGGTTTATAGATGCAGGATAGAGTTTTGTAGCAAGCCTGTTTACAATGACAATGGTAAGTACCCCAAGTACAAATGAAGGCAGCCTGAGCGCGTGATAGTTGTAGCCAAAGGTGGCCGTAAACACCTTCAGTAACGAAAGATAAGCACGGGGAAACTGCTGCATAAAGGCCAGTTTGCCCCACAACTCAGGTATCGTTTTAAATTTCAGATTATAAATAATCCGCCATTCATCTACCCAGAATGGCCGCACCTCAGCCACCACCGACACCATGCCCCAGACCACCAATGCACCCAGTGCACAGGCAACAACATATTCAGCGATTTTTTCAGGTTTGCTGATTTTACGGCGCATTGTAGATTTTATAGCAAGCAGGAGCCGGATCACGGCCTTTCCCTGTCCACTAAGATAATAGAAATGCAGAAATGGCGGCAATAAAAAAATCCGCCTGTAAGAATACAAGCGGATCGCAATTCATTATTCTATTCTTACATTTTCACCAGACGGAAACCTACCGTCAGCTGTGCTGAAGAATTCCGCCATCTGGATGATGGTAATGTATTATTTATATTAACAAATCCCTGAATAATACGAACACCTACCGTCAAACGCAAAGGAAGATCAACATCCGCACCAAGCACGGCAGAAAAATCACAGTTCTTGAAGTTGTTTTTTACATCCATTCCATTGGCACGTTTTGCAGAGATGATTGCAGTGAGCTGCGGACCGGCCATAACTTTCAAACGATCAAAGAATGTATACTCGTACAGGAACGGGATATCAAGACTCGTTGTACGGATGTGAACGTAACTTGAATTCTTGGTACTGTAACGCACGGTTTTCACAAGCGCCTCTACCCTACCACCCATGTGCTTCTTAGATACACTGAGAAAAATACCCCCAACAGCACCCAACTTAAAATTGGTGTCGATGGCTTTATCGCCACGCATCTGTTCTACGTTCAAACCAGCTTTAACACCAAACGTAGCAGTAGGCAGTATCTTTTTGCCTTTTTTCTTTGGTCGGTAAGACTGTGCAAAAGCGTCACCGGAGCAAATGAATGCTACCATGATCACTGTAAGCAACAAAATACGTTTCATATTTAGTGTTTTTTTTGCAAATATAGCCACAAAAATCAGGTATCATAAGCCCTCCTACAATATTTTGTAGGAAACTGCCACCTGAAAACCGGTTGTTGTCCAGGTTTTGGGTGCAAGATAATAAGGGCTTTTATTGATATCTGTTACTCCTTTCATCAAACGGGCACCCAGACTGAACTTCTTTTTCACAGCCAGTTCTGCACCGGCAACAATAGAAAAGTCACCTTTCTTCAAAAAACTGTTTTTGCCATACAGCGTCGTATAGGCGTCATTTTTGTCAGAAAGCGAAACCAACTGACGGTATTGCGGGCCAGCCAAAACTTTCAGCTTTTTGTTCACCTGATACTCTACCATCACAGGTACCGAAATACCAATACCCTGAAATTCGCCCTTACTGAGCGTATCCATAGTTGGGGTATGTATCAGATAATAGGCGGCAGGATACTTTGTAGCATAATTGCAGTAATTGCCCATTATCTCGATCCGTACTCCGAACCTCCCAATATCTTTCCGGGCATATCCACCGGCAATAACTCCCGGCCCTACGCTGATGGGCGCCGAAATATGTTGCAGATCGCCGCCCAGTTTTACTCCCACTTCTACGAATGGCTCATCTCCACCCATCACTTGTGCATCGGCTGATGCAGCAGAAATGAGCAATAGAGACATTAATATAGCATGCTTCATAATATATTTTAAACCTGAAACCGATAAGACAGAACCCAACAGGATTCTGACTGTGTGAAAACTAATACGAACAATCGTCCGGTGCGCCAAAGATATTGTCCTCAGCAAAAACTCACTGCAACTAATCCTTTAATTAAGGAAACGGTAACCTATAGAGAACTGCATACAGGTATTCTTCCACTTGTCTGTGCCGGAAGTGATCGTATTGTTCACATTCGAGAAGCCTTTTATATAGCGGGCACCAACAGTAAGCTTCAACGGCAATGCAATTTCTATACCTGCAACAGCAGAAATATCGCTGGTTTTGAAGCTGTTTTTCACATCCACGTCGTTGGTGGATTTTGCTGAAAGCAGACTGCTGAATTGAGGACCTGCCTGCAGCCATACTCTCGGTATTACCTTGTACTCAAATAAAGCAGGTATGTCAACACTCACCGTATTGATACTTACCGCGGAACCAGACTGATCAAATTTCGCAGTCTTGATCAGACCTTCCACACGCACACCCATCTTCTTTTTGTCTACGCTTACAAAAGCGCCACCCAATATACCGGGTTTATAGGCACCGTTCCAGGTAGGACCACCTGACATTTGCTGCATATTGGCGCCGATTTTAATACCCAGTGTAACAGTAGGCACAATTTTGCTCGCCATTTTTGATACACCCAACTGCGCATTGGCAGTATTGGCGCAAAGCATTGCTGCTGTGCAAGCAGCTATAATCAAAGTACGTTTCATATTCCTGATTTTTTTACAAATATAGCCTACAATTCGCTTTAGCACTGTGAATTTGTCTAAAAATTATTAAAAACCAATACGTTTAAATTCACAACATGTGCATGCAAACACATTTCTATATACTATAATTTTATTTTTCGCGTTAGTCTTTGTATCTTCAATATAAATATACCCAAAATGCCCGGCCCTATCCGTAAAATTTTACAATGCATAGCCCTGATGGGTTTGCTCGCAACCAGCCACAACACATTCGCCTCCCATATTGCCGGTGGTGGATTCACTTACAGGTACCTTGGAGATACCCTGATAGGCGGTGTGCCATTACAAAAATATGAAGTTACCCTAACGCTCTATCAGGATTGCATTACAGGTGTTCCGGAAGCCATTTTCCAGGACAATCCTGCCTATTTCACATTGTACGAGCAAGGCAGCAATGTACCAACACGGGTAGATACCAATATTTACTATAATGCTGCGCCCGGCAGTGGCGGGTCTGCAACTATGCCACCAGACACTGTCAACAGCCCCTGTGGTCTTGTAAGCCCGGAAAGCCTGCTTCCGCTTTGCCTGCTTCGAAAGAAATTCGTTAAGACGTACTACTTACACAACAATGCCACCGGCTACGTAGTTGTTTACCAGCGTTGCTGTCGTAACTCATCGATACTTAACATTTCAAATCCGGGCGACGCGGGCATTACGTTTTTTTGCAACATACCACCGGCAGCAACAGCACTTAACAACAGTGCTGTTTTTAACCGGTATCCACCTCAGGCAACTTGCAATAACATACTGACGTCCATAGACCTGAGCGCTACCGACCCGGACGGAGACTCATTGACCTACGAATTTGGCAACTGTTATAACGGCTCGTTTTCTGCCGACATTAAGCCAAGGGTAGCACCGCCGCCACCTCATGAGTCTATCTCCTTTATGCCACCATACAGCTACCAACAACCGCTCGGTGCAATGAATCCGTATCAGATCAACACAACTACCGGAAGGCTTCTGTTTACAGGAAACAGAATAGGCCGGTACCTGGCTGGCGTTGTATGCTATGAGTGGCGCAATGGAGTGGTCATTAATGCTACAGCAATGGAATTTCAAATCGTTAACACCGATTGCAAAGACCTTACCTATAGCTACAAAATAAAGGCAGGACCTGACCATACCATTCTTGCCGGAGAAAGTGTGCAATTTCTGGCAACAGGTGGTATTCGCTATTATTGGTTGCCCGGGGAATTTCTATCCAACCCATATCGTGCCGACCCGCTCGGTGTATTTACCGAACCCGGAACTTATACGTATGTAATTACCGCTGAGACGGATTCAGGATGTGTGGGTAGGGATACGGTTTCTGTATCTGTACTGGATCATTCATCTTTCGAATTGCCCAATGCTTTTACTCCCAATAATGACGGGCGCAATGACCTGTTGATACCACGGCCTGTCGGGATGAGCACGCTGAAAAGCTTCAGGGTATTCAACAGGTGGGGAAACCTCATTTACCAGACCAATACTTCCGGCACCGGATGGGATGGAAAAGACCAGGGCACACTGCAGGATCAGGGCGTTTTTTCGTGGTCTATAGAGTTTATCGATGACAAAGGTGTGAACAGAACCAAGAGTGGTAATACTGTATTGCTACGCTAAAATTCTCCTTCAGACAGATTATTGCCACTGATTCGGCAGTTTCTAATACTACTTTTCATATTTTGGTGTATTTTGCGGGCATATTGGCCACATACCGGCCGCACATAATTTACTGATATGAACTTTCAACTTACCGAAGAACAGGTGGCCGTACAACTGGCGGCAAGAGACTTTGCAAGAACCGAATTACTGCCGGGCGTTATAGAACGCGACGAAAAGCAGAAATTTCCAACCGAACAAATTCAGAAGCTCGGTGAACTTGGTTTCATGGGCATGATGGTAGACCCGAAGTACGGCGGATCGGGTATGGATACAATCTCTTATGTACTGGCAATGGAAGAAATCTCTAAAATAGATGCTTCTGTGTCCGTGTGCATGAGTGTAAACAACTCGTTGGTATGCTGGGGCCTTGAAAAATATGGCAATGAAGACCAGAAACAACAATACCTCACCCAACTGGCCACAGGCAAAAAAATAGGTGCTTTTCTTCTGAGCGAACCGGAAGCTGGCTCTGATGCTACTTCGCAGCGTACTACCGCCGAGGACAAAGGCGATTACTACCTGCTCAACGGCACTAAGAATTGGATCACCAACGGCAGCTCTGCATCATATTACCTCGTTATTGCTCAGACCTATCCTGAAAAAGGGCATCGCGGTATCAATGCATTGATCGTAGAAAAAGACTCACCAGGTGTTACGGTAGGTGCCAAAGAAAACAAACTGGGTATCCGCGGCAGCGACACTCACAGCATTATGTTTCAGGATGTGAAAGTCCCAAAAGCAAACCGTATCGGCGACGATGGCTTCGGATTCACTTTTGCAATGAAAGTTCTGGCGGGTGGCCGTATTGGTATTGCTTCTCAGGCACTGGGTATAGCTAGTGGCGCATATGAGTTGGCGCTTAAATATTCTAAAGAACGTAAAGCATTCGGCACAGAAATATCCAACCACCAGGCTATCGCCTTCAAACTGGCAGATATGGCTACAGAAATTGAAGCCGCACGCCTGCTTTGCTTGAAAGCTGCATGGACCAAAGATCAGGGCCTGGATTACACACTATCTGCTTCTATGGCCAAACTGTTTGCTTCAGATATTGCACAACGTGTAACCAACGAAGCGGTACAGGTACACGGTGGCTATGGCTATGTAAAGGAATTCCATGTAGAACGCCTGATGCGCGACGCCAAGATCACGCAGATATACGAAGGCACCAGTGAGGTACAGCGCATTGTGATCAGCCGTACCGTACTCAAAGGATAATACTTTCAATACTCAATACAGTTTGTGCCGCCCCGTCCACCGGGCGGCACTTTTGCTTTAAATGCCTGAATACAGCAATACTTTCGGAAAAACAACTGCGTGTAAGTACCGAACAGCAAACTGTATTATATTTACCTGACCATTATGAAAGCAATGATATTCGCTGCCGGACTCGGCACTCGTCTGAAACCGTTTACCAACCATAGCCCCAAAGCCCTGGCCGAAGTAAATGGCAAAAGCCTGCTTGAGCACAATGTGCGCTATCTCCAGCGGTGGGGCATTTACGATGTGGTAATCAATGTGCATCACTTTGCCCAACAAATAAGGGATGCCCTAGCTGATTTCGACGGATATGGCAGTGAAATTACCATATCGGACGAAACTGATTCACTGCTCGAAACCGGCGGCGGACTGCTGAAAGCAGCAAAGTTCTTCGAAGGAGAAACAGCCTTCGTAGTGATGAATGTAGACATTCTCACCAACCTCGATCTGGGTAAAATGATCGACGCCCACCTGTCCGGAAATACCCTAGCCACTTTAGCTGTGATGCAGCGCGAATCGTCAAGGCATTTCCTGTTCAACTCCGAGTTGCAGCTCTGCGGCTGGACGAATAACAAAACCGGTGAGCGTCGCATGGCTCGTATTGCGGATCAGGTTAGTCCATTTGCATTCAGTGGCGTTCAGGTGTTATCTCCTGACGTTTTACAACACATGCCATTCACAGGCAAGTTTTCACTTGTCGATCTCTACCTGCATCAGGCAGCAAACAATATCCTGAAGGGATTCGACCATTCCGGCAACCTGTTCATAGACGTCGGCAAGCCGGGCAGTGTTGAGCAGGCAGAGTACTTATTCTCCTGACAATACACTCTTGGCCCCTGATTGGAGTTTCATGTCACCGCACTCAAAACCAAGTCAGTTTGTATTGGAGCCTATTCCATCTATTGGTGCAACACGACACGCAAAATCTGCAGAGAGCGCACATTGCCCAGATGTTGGGTGTGTTGTTGCAGGTACGAAATATACCAGTCTATCAGTCGCAAACGCATATCACTGCTCATCGCCGTCACCTTTAGCGAAACATAATCATCTGTCTCAAGAAATGCGTTCAGTGCACGCGCATCTTCATCTGAAGTAAACGGTGCAAGCACTGGCGTATGTTCCGAAAATCCGCCCTGTTGCAAATCCAGATGCGGCGTTTCCGTGGTGTACCTGCCCCGTGGTTCGTAGCCCAGCAAACGGCTGCATTGTACCAGAAAAAACAACGGCATATTCGCTGTTTGCTTTACCGGCATACTGTCGAGCATCGGGAAGAAATCACTTGCAAAATCAAATAACTCAGGCAGCGGCGCATGCTCCGGCAGCAGGCGAAGCATTATTTCAGTGCAAAACAAAAGGATGCTGTTCTTTACTACATCACCATGAAGGTCGGTATACATATATCCAGCCTGGTACTCCCGCAAACGGTTTATGTTCTTACCTGGCTGCATATACATCACCAGATCCAGCAGCATACCCGGCTGAAAATAACTTGCTTTATTACTACCCTTTGTCGTTTTGCGCACACCCTGCACCATAAATGCCTGCACACCCTGGTCAGCTGTAAACAACGTGACTACGAGACTTGTTTCGCCATACTTAATGGCACGCAACACAATCCCTTTGGTTTTCTGGAGCATACTATTTCATAAATACCAGCTTACCGGTATATGTTTCGGCGCCGTTGGCGTCCGTGGCAAATATCAGGTATACGCCACTCTGTGGCCTGCGGCCGGTATAGTCGAGACCTGTCCATACTGCCTGCCCGCCCAGTGCCTTGGTACGATATACCAGCTGTCCGCTGATATCCGTAATGCGTACATCGGCATTAGCAACCAGTCCCTTTATAGCAATGGTACCCGGATACCCTGATGGCACAGGATTAGGGAAAGAGATCACATTTGCATTTGTTTTTCCACCCTCTGTGGCCGTGCTGCGATAACTCATCATGCCCTGATCTGTACCTATGTATACGTCACCGGTTACTTTGTCAATCGCAATCTTTTGTACCCGGTTAGAGGGCAACGGACTGTTGTCTGTTGTAAACCGGTACACTATTTTGCTTGCATCAGGCGACAGCAGCCATACACCATCGTCCGTTCCTACCCACTTACGGTTGGCACCATCCACAGCAATTGATCTTACATTATTTCCCGCGAAAAGATAACCCGCATACTGGTCATATTGCACAATCGGTATCTCAGCCTCACAAGGTTGCGATGTACTGAAGGGAGCACTGCAATTGTTTATAATTCCGATACCATTGTTGGTGCCTACCCATATATTGTTGTTGTTGTCTTTGGCTATACAATTTACCGTATTGGATGGCAGATTACCAAAACCAACACCAGATGCAAAATGGTAACTCGCATCATCCGACTTATCCCCCAGCGTGCCATTGGTGTTATACACAAACACCCCACCTCCTACATAGCCCGAAAACCATACCTGATCTTCATCGTCAACCAGTACCTGCCCCCCATAGGGCGCTCCCGGCACCTGAAACTTGAACCACTCATTTTCAGTGCTACGAACGTATAACTGGCTCTGTGAAAACATAGTAGATACCCAGAGATTCTTCTTGCTGTCCAGCGCCAATCCACTGATCTGCCTGTATTCTGCTCCCTGCGATATACTTGGGTCAAATACTGAATTTTCTTTCAGCAACTCATTAGTACCATCGGGCTTCAGTATAAACAAACCGTACTTGAACGAACCTGCATATACTACCCCGCTTGCCTCATCTTTCAGAAATATACTGAAATCAGACAGGTTGTCGAACGGGCTGTACACATAACGCATAAAGTACTTCCACTTATCGTCCTTGTAGTTGCACATGCCATAAAAGTTGCCGACGGGAAGAAAGTTATCATTAAAACCACCATGCGCTATCCATAGCTCTCTATTGTTTGCATAAATATCGAACGAATTCGGGTTCAAAGGACCCGACGGTGTGTAGTACCCGGTTTGTTTTTGGGTATCCATTTTCAAAAGACCACCATACTCATCCGCAATCCACAAATTACCATCCAGCGTCTGTGCCACTTGCCTCGGCTTCTTGCCCTGCAGCAAAACAGAATCGAATACACCTGCAGCAGTACTGTACATTCTCAGGTATCCATTAAAGTCCGATGCGTCGTACTGACTAATATAAAGCACTCCGTTTCCTCCATCTATGCTTTCAATATCTATTGTCGAATGGTATACCAACGCCAAACCCGTATCTGCAATCCTGTACACATCCCTTTTGGTTGCAACAAACAACTCGCTGCCATTAGCCGAGATCATCTCATAGCCGGGTAAAGTATCAATTGCCTTCCATATCTGAAAATTCTGCAACTCGTTACTGCTCTTCCGTGCAACATAAATCCCCGACTCTGCTACCGCATACAGCGAGTCTCCCCGTGCTACTATGCTCTTAACCGGAATGATCATGTTGTTGATATTGAACTCATAGGTCTCCCGGATGTTGCGCTTCTCCAGATCCACCACAATTACGCCCAATGCAGTACATAAATAGGCCAAACCATCCACAGTATATACCTTGAACACCGTTTTGGCACCTGCTATAGTTTTGATCTTCAGTTCAGGAATATTATAAAATGTATGATCCTTAAACAGATCTATGTTACCGTTTGTATAAACTATCACTGCTGTAGACGTAGCGATATCGTACCCAACACATTGCATACCTATGTCAGACATGCCCTCTACTTTGCTGTAAGGCTCTGGTTGCCCTTCCAGACTGTTAAAGGTAAAAAATGCCTGATTCGATATTGTGTAGAGTGTATTGCCGTTGGTAGCTACCCCAATAGCAGTGTTGTAAGGCAAAAAAGAACGCCAGTAACCGATAGGGTTGTTTTGGGCATTGGCAGCCACGGCAAAGCATGTATAGAATGCAAAAAAACCAAATAAAAACCTGTTACATCTCATCAGGATCAAGTATTGTCAAAAGTATAAAAATAACGCAATTCGGGGTCTGATATTGTCTGTGCCGGACTTAGCACCCTAAAAAAACAAAAAATGGCTGGCTTGGTTACGCTCGCAGCAACATGGCAGCAATGGTAAATACTGCAAACACCACGCTGGCTACACCATTCGTATTGGCAAATGCAATACCAACTTTGCTTAGATCATTTGGCTTCACCAGCAGGTGCTGATAGACAAGCATACTTGCGTAAAACAGCACACCCGCCCAATACACAACACCCAGTTGCCCTTCAATACCCGCCCATACCACAAAACCGGCAGAAAGCACATGCAACAGGGAGGATACAAAAAGGGAACGCCGCACACCCAACGCAGCAGGTATAGAATGTAAAGTGTTGCTACGGTCAAATTCTTCGTCCTGCAATGCATATATGATATCAAACCCAGCCACCCAGGTAAGCACTGCAAACGAAAACAACAACGGGAATAAAGCAAAAACGCCTGTCACAGAAAGGTAGGAGCCAATTGGCGACAGAGACAACCCAACACCCAACACCAGATGGCAAAGCGATGTAAACCGCTTGGTGTAGCTGTAAAACAAGACAACAAACAAAGCCACAAATGATAATTGGAAACATGCCGGATTAATGAACCAGGTGGTCGCAACAAACAAAACAGAATTAATAATGGTAAAGGCAAGTGCTTTAGACGGACTAATAACCCCGGCCGGGATCTCTCGTTTCGCTGTTCTCGGATTCAGTGCGTCAAAGCGCCTGTCTATATACCGGTTGAACGCCATCGCAGCACTTCGGGCAAATACCATACAAAGCAGCATTTTAACCAGCATGGCCCATTCAAACTGACCGGTATTCATTCGCAACACACCTGCAGTGAACCCAATGAAGGCGAAAGGCAATGCAAAAACAGTATGGCTGAATTTGATAAGTGACAAATAATGCCTGATACCACGCAGAGGTGTTGGTACAACTCTTTCCATCAAATTAGTTTATATCGGCTTCTATACCAATCGACACCGCTTCCTGCAGCGAATTGGAATGTACAATAATGTTCTTCTGCTGAAAACCTGATTTCCCAGAGGTATTGAACACCACGGTTATCTCTCCGTCGCTTCCGGGTGCTATCGGGTCTTCCGGGTAATTGGGAACAGTGCACCCACAGGTCACATCCGTTTTGGCAATCATCAGCGGATGAAACCCTGTATTTTTAAAACGGAACGTATGCTTCAGTATCTTACCCTCTGGCTGCTTGCCAAAACTGTATTTTGTTTCATAAAACTGAATTGTCGTTTTAGGCATTTCGGCCACACGCTGGCTGCGGGTTCTTGTCTGCTCCGGGTAAATCTCACCACGGTACACTTCTCCATCCTTGCTGTAGAAAATACCCTCGCCTCCACCTCTGAATCGCCTGAACATCGCATTCCGGCTCACACCGGTCAATTCTATAATTACCAATGTAAATACAGACAGGGTCAGCACAGTGAGCATGATCGCCTTATAATTCTTTTCCATCAGACAATGCTATATTGTTACCACAAAGATAACGATAATAGCACACGCAGAACCAGCGCATTACATAAACAGACGTTAATACCAGGACGCCCATCTCGTTTTTTGCGCGAAACTATCTTACCACTGTGAATTTGCCATAGAACTTACTCACTCCGCTTTGCAGTATGCATATATACATTCCTGATGGCAGATCGCCTATTGTTATGGTAGTATGGCCATAATTGGGCGGCAATGTTTTGCTGCGATAATGACGCCCCTGCACATCAATAATATTAAGTGTTACGTCATCGCTGTCGAGCCCACTCCACGATATATTCAATAGGTCCTTCGCAGGATTAGGGTATACCACCATTTTTCCCACTTGACTCACATCTGGTGTTGTAGCCTGATACACTTTTCGTTTGTAAAATTCGAGACCACCACGGATATTACCTTTTATCAGCGAGTAGCTGCCGCTGCCGTCAATATCGCCCACCGTTACCGAGGTGCGGTGATTACCGTATACTCCATAATAGGTGGCGGGGCTATTATACATACTATGCGTAGAGTCTATATATGAAAACCTGCCATCGATCAAAGAAAATGTTGCTGTTGTATCGCCTGTCTGAAAACCCGAATACTGATACACATTGCCCGAGTTACTGCCCATCAGCAGAAAATCGGTTCCTGTCGGGTCTACCTTTCCTATAAAAGGCACAGAATAGTTACCAAAGCTTTGTAAAGGATCCGATTTAGCTTGCCCCAGACGTTTGTTGATAAGCTTTAATACAACCGTACCCGGGGTACTGCTTATGTTTCTGTAGTACTGAATATAACCATATATACTACCAATGATAAGATCTTTTTTCCCATCCTTGTCAATATCATAGATAAATGGAGCAGCATTGCCATCTACGTTGATTACGGTACCGCTATTATCTAGCAGCTCCAACTGTGTTAACTGCCAGTCTGGTTGCAACCCCTCGCTTGAAGCCATGTTCCTGAAAAAAGACAGTGTACCATTGGTATGACCAACGACAAGGTCAGTTCTACCATCATTATCAATATCCCCGGTTGCAGGAGCCGCCCCGGCAAAACTATGTACACTTATACCCGCCAGGTCCTTGGTCTGCAGGGTAAAGGAAGCATTACCTGTTGTACTGGTATTTTTGTAGTAAGAAAGTCGACTCTTCAATAATCCACCCGGCTGGCGGTATCCATCAGACCCTACTATAAGATCAGGCCTGCCGTCTTTGTCATAATCAAACAGCATAGGGTAGCTGGCACTGCCCAGGTCTATGCTTTTATCTGTAAGAAACGAGTCTGACTGAAACTGCCAATCCGGTGTGCCCGTACTTGAATTGTTTCTGTAATACCAGACGTTATTGTAATTTTCTGAGCTGGTACCGGCATTGGGGGCCACCAGCAGATCCTTTTTGCCATCCATATTAATATCCAGATGGAAGGCCGCCGGCCACGTTGGAAGCACAACCTGTTTGCCGCCGGTCTGCCAAAGCGTATCCTGCGATATCATCGTGTCTACCGGGTAAGAATGCTCTACTTTACCATTCTTCAAAAAGGTCATTTCATTAAACGATACACTGCCATCCAGGTAATCCATATCACCGTCCATATCCCAGTCGAACAGGCAAAGCGAATTTCCGGAATGGGTTGGTTTCTCCTCAGTACCGGCCGGACGTGCCAGCCCGGCATTACTGCACGAATAACCAAGACTATGTGTACGGTAGAAGCCCTGATAAACTTTTCCCCAGCAACGGTCCTTCAGTTTTATTCTGATACTATCGCAGGGAAGCCCATCCTCTACCCGCATGTTTTTGTAGTAATACATGTAACCACCCGTAATGTAATACGATACGAAATCCACATCGCCATCGCCATCCACATCTGTTATTGCGGGTATATCACCGGGGTTCACATATGCATTCGCAGCACCGCCAGACATCGCATCGTTGAAATAAAACAGGCTCTTATAAAATTCGAAGCAGAGTTCGTTGCCGGCATTGTAATACCCACGATAAGCCGAAAAACCATCGCTGCCCCGATCAAACAAATCAGGAACACCATCGCAATTATAGTCTACCAGCAACATATACCCATAACAAGCGGGGAATTTGAGTGCATATTTAGGCGCATATTTATAGTTAGGCATACCGGCAATCATGCCAGTGTTGACCAACGTAGTTATACCCAGACCTGCTTCAAAAATCACCAGGTCCTGCAATCCGTCACGGTTCACGTCAGCCGATGATATCTGCGGATTATTAAAACCGCCGCACCATGCCAGTGGCAGCTGTCGGCTGTAAGCATAGACTTTTACAGTAGTATCGTGCTGGTAAAACTCCTGCGCACTAAGTTCGGAGCCTGCCAGAAACAGGCACGCCATAACACCTACTTTATGCAATAGATTCATAGTAAAATATTCAACCTAAAGTTAGCGAATATTATGCCAATTGCAGTAAAATAAATCGAAATACCCGGTTCCGGAAAGGGGGTAACAATACCTGCCAAAAGCAAATATTAACCAAAAACAAATAAAATGCTTAATGGTACTTTTTCAATGGAGAATCAGCTTCTTTGAGAAAATGCCTGTATACCATTTTGTCAGCAATACCCGGCAACAGCTTACTCAACCACACAGCCATCTTGCCCTGCAACGACAACACTACGCTGCGCCGCCTACCCGTTACAGCAGCCAATACATGTGCAGCACATTGCTCAGATGTCATAAGCTTGCTCTCATCCAGTGGTGTCTCAGCCTGTGTAGACCCGTCTGCTATACGGGCCACATTGCGGATGTTGGATGCCGTAAAACCCGGCGATACCCACATTACATGCGCTCCGGTATGCAGCAGCTCGGTACGCAACGACTCCAGAAATCCCTGCATCGCAAACTTGGAAGCAGAGTAACCGGTACGCCCTGGCAACCCCCGGTAACCGGCTATAGAAGATATACCCACAATCACACCTTTATGCTTGATTATGGATGGTAACACACGCTTGGTGCAATAAACAGTACCCCAGAAATTGATATCCATCAGCTCGCGGATCACATTAATATCGGCATCCTCAAACAAAGCCCGCATACTGATACCAGCATTATTAATCAGTACATCTACCCTCCCCCATTGCTTCAATACAGCATCTATAAATGTATAACAATCAGTCTCTTTGCTCACATCCGCCTGAAAACACAACAGCTTATCGCTGGCAGGAAAAAGGGCTTTGAGTTTCGCGAAATTTCTCGCACATACAGCCACCAGCGCACCCTGTGCCAGTGCTGCCTCGGTCAGTGCCTTCCCTATACCAGACGATCCGCCCGTTATTACTACTACTTTATTGCTGAGTGTTGCCATGATGAAGTAGCGCAAAGGTAAACCTTAGCTCGTAGATGCCCAATAAACGGTTTTAGATAACATGCAAAAATAACACACATATCATTATACTTAAATCAAATGAATAAATGTTCAATGTTTTGGCTATTCGGCAATTTGAGGATTTAGCAAACTGAATGAATTTGATAATTTTATTTGCAGTAGAAGCACAAGACACGGAGAACGGAATGCTATTAAAGGATGTTAACATTACAAGCACCCTACTGCCGGATAGTGCCAACAATTATAAAAAGGTTGGGCATGACTACGCTTTCCACGGTATGGTAGACCATCAAAAACCAGAGTATATAAAAGATAAGGTGATACACGCAAACACTTTTGAAGGAGCCGTTCGCCTTTTCGATAGAATGGTAATCGGTATCTCTCACAACATCTCTCAGAAACACATGCAATCCTATTGTAACGAAAGTGCTTACAGGTACAACGAACCTAAATCTACTGACCCTTTCAGGTTATGAACAGCAGTCAAAAAGTTCGGAAATTCACTGTTAACCTACAACAAACTCACAGGAAAAACAGAATCACCGCAACAGGCAGTTATTTAGCCCCACCTTTAGCGTACCCATCACGGTGGAAAACGTACGGCTCATTTTCTTTTGGAAAAGGTAATTCTAAGGGATCTGTAAACTCAAGACCCTCGGGTGTTAGCACCTCCCATTTGACCCGCTTTTGTTCAATAGCTCGTTTAATGTTCTGTTGCTTCACACTCAATTTTGATGTGCCCGTTTTAACCTCAATGAAATACACAGTTATATTTTCTTCACCTTCATTGTGACCATCAAAAACAAGCAAATCTATCGGACTACCTATAAACCTTACGTCCTTATGATTGAACGGAAAATTAGAGTGAAATGGTAGTAAATGCTCGGTGATCTTGCCCATATTCACACTTCCACTACGTTTAATAGCATCTTGCCGGATTCGTAATTCATTTTCATCAATCCATACTTTAAGTAAAATTCGAGCCTGAGAACGCGCCTCTGTTAACTTATACTGCTCACATTGAGCCGTAAATCGCTCCTCCGCACTTTTCAATTGCAACTTATGTTTAGTTTCTAACTCTTGCCTTAGTTCATTTGTTGTTTTCAAATGCTCTAACGCTTTATCGGTATTGGTTTGCTGATGCTTTATAATTAAATCGTTTAACCTCTTATTCAATTCCCCAATTTCTTTATTCTTTAACTCGTTCAAGGTGTTACGTAGGTCTTTTAGCTTGTTCTCGTATTCCAGTCTTGCTACATTTACCGCTTGCTGTAAATCCTTGTCCTTTTGCTTTAACTGTTCTTGATATTCTTTCTGCTTAACCTCTAAAAACTTTGAATTAGATTCAACACTTGTAATTTTATCTTTGCTCCAACGATCCGACGTCCATATCCAAAAAACAAGCACACAAACAGCAAGGATTAATGCAACACCCAAATTATCAGAAAATAGCAGCATTGCGTATTTTTTTAACCAAATTTATACAATACTTTACAAACAGTTACAATGCCTTACAGCAATCTACAACAAAATTGCCTATCTTGAAGCGGTTCATAGTAACACATTTTCCCCATTGATAAAAAGAAAAAAACAAAAGTTCCAAACAAATACGAAGAAAAAGTAGCTGTGAACTGCTCGTTCAGTGAAGTACTTAGAGCAATTGAGTTGCAGCCACCAATAAAACAAAACAGAATTTGTTTATTCTAGGAAAACGCTAATATCTGGTGTCATTTCTACTCATATCTGTATCATCAAGATACAGTACCAGCTAATACATATTTACTGGAATTTCCCTTGCTTCCGCGCTATTTATACTGGAAAATCCGGACGAAGTAATACAAACCGATAACTATATAGTTTATCAGTCTGTTGTGGCAGAAGACAGTCAAAGCTATCTTACACGTATCTTTGTCAATGACCTCAAATCACCCAAGGTTGTAATAACAGCTTACAAAACTTCTAAAATCACTAAATATCATGATCGTAAAATATGATAAGGAAGTGGATGTTCTGTCGCTCATTTTCAACGACAATCAAGTCGTAGAAAGCGACGAAGATAAACCGGGACTAATTCTCGATTTTGACGATACAGGTACCGTTGTGAGCATCGAGATACTGGATGCTTCTAAGAAAATGAAGAACCCAACACAAGTAGAGTATCAGGCTGCCTGACAAGACCCTCTATCGTTCTCTTGTCAGGCCCATTCATTCGGGCGGTAATACTGCATCATCTGCTCCTCCCTGCTGCCGGGTTCAGGATGATGGTCGTATACCCATCTCGCTCTGGGCGGCAGACTCATCAGTATACTCTCTGTCCGTCCATTAGTCTTCAACCCAAATAGCGTACCCCTGTCATGCACCAGGTTGAACTCGACGTATCGGCCACGCCTCAATTCCTGCCATTCTATCTCCCGCTCACCGTAGGGCATATCCTTTCTTTTTTCGGCAATAGGCAGGTAAGCTGGCAGAAACGCATTCCCGTTGGCTTGCTGAAAGGCAAAAAGTCTTTCAGTATTTGGTGCATCAGCCGCTCTCAGGTAGTCGTAAAACACCCCACCAATGCCCCTCATTTCATTTTCCCGGTGTTTATTGGTGAAGTATTCATCGCACTGTTTCTTGTATTGGGCATACAGATCGGCTCCAAAAGGTGTGATAGCTGCTTTCAGGGTGCCATGAAAATGTCGGGCATCCTCCTCAAAAAGGTAATATGGCGTGAGGTCTGACCCGCCACCAAACCAACCATCTATTCGATCTCCGGCCTTGTTGTATAGCTCAAAATACCTCCAGTTGGCATGCACAGTAGGCACAAACGGATTGCGTGGATGAATGACAAGCGACAACCCGCACGCAAAAAAATCACTTTCCGGAACCCCGAAGGCGTCCTGCATGGTCTTCGGTAGAGCGCCATGTACTATCGATGTATTAACTCCACCCTTTTCAAACACTGCACCGCCCTCTATCACTCTGGTTTTTCCACCACCACCTTCCTTCCGTTCCCATTTATCTTCTCTGAAGGCGGCACTACCGTCCACACCTTCAAGGCCGGCACAAATCGTATCCTGCAATCCGTGAATATATGCAACAAATTCATTTCTGATATCCATCCGTTCAAGTCTACAATGTTAACTTCCGTATTCCTTCACTGCATCTACAAAAGCCCGGGCATGGTCTACAGGTACATTGGGCAAAATACCATGCCCCAGATTGGCAACATACCGGTTTATACCAAATCCATCTATCATTTCTTTTACCTCTTTCCTGATCTGAGGTATCGGTGCCAGTAGCTTCGACGGGTCAAAGTTGCCTTGCAGCGTCACACGCCCCCCTGTCAATTGCCTCGCCAGCTCGGGCCGTACACTCCAGTCCAGACCCAAACCTGCTGCACTGGTGTGGCTCAGATCCTCCAGCGCATACCAGCTTCCCTTAGGAAAAAGGATCACAGGAACTTCGGTGCTCACCGCATCAGCGATCTGCACCAGATACGGTTGGGCAAATATCTTAAAGTCAGCCGGACTCAACATACCGCTCCAACTGTCAAATACTTGTACCAGGTCAGCTCCTGCCGCCGCCTGGGCCTTCAGGTACTTAATTGTTACATCAGTTATCTTCTGTAACAGCTTGTGAGCCAGCTCAGGTTGCGTAAAACAGAATTGTTTAGCCTTGTCAAAAGTTTTGCTGCCTTTTCCCTCTACCATATAGCAGAGCAGGGTCCAGGGTGCACCCGCAAAACCAATAAGAGGCACTCGCCCGTTCAGTTCCTGCTTGGTTAGCGTCAGCGCCTTCATCACATAATCCAGACGTTGTTCTGTGTCAGATGTTATCAGCGCATCTATGTCTGCATCGGTAGCCACCACTTTGGGCAGCAGCGGCCCTTTGCCTTCTTCCATCAGCACCTCCATACCCATAGCCTGTGGTATTACGAGTATGTCCGAAAACAGAATTGCCGCATCTACACCTACCTGGTCCACCGGCTGCAGTGTTATCTCACATGCTAGCTCAGGCGTCTCCACCCTTGTAAAAAAATCATATTTCTGACGCAGTTTTATGTAATCTGGCAGATACCTGCCTGCCTGCCGCATCATCCATACAGGCGGCCGGCTTACTGCTTCACCCTTCAGCGCCTTCAACAACAAATCATTCTTCAAAACACTCATCTTATTGATTTTAAACTAATTATTATGATTACTTGAATTAAAATATTCGATAGCATCCTGTAACACCCTTACTTTGGAGGGCGTGCTGCAAACAACAATCTTGTTGTTCGACAGCTCCCGCAATGCAGCTGCAGTAGTTTGCCCAATCGCAAATAACACCGTTCCGATGCTTACCCGGTTATGCCTGAAGAAACTGTTGGCAGCCGAGGGGCTGTAAAACAAAACACCATCATATACGTCCTCAACCACATGCATCACCTCCTTCATTTCATACACCACTACTTCCCGTACTGCCACCCCGGCTTTCAGTAGCAAACCGGACAGTGTATCTAGCCTTTGATCACCACAAAAAAAGACAATATTCTTGACATTATCTTTAATTATCTTGTTTGCCAATTCCTTTGCATTGTCCCCAACGCCAGCAATTCTCACATTTTTATCAGGTGTTTCAACTATATTAAATTGCTCAACAACAACAGATTGTGTCGTATTACCTAAACAATAAACAGACCACTGAACAGGCATTTTTGCAGCCACTTTAGCCACTGCCATTACGGCATGTTTGCTTGTAAAGACAACTTGAGCTTCAGATTTTGCGATCTCCCCTATCTGCAAATCCAGCGCTTTACTTTCCAAAATCCTGCATGCTATAAAGGGTATCACATCCAGTGCAACATCAGCAGGTACCATCCCCTCATACGGGAGGTCACCCGTATCTCCGGTACTTAGGATGGATATTCTCTTTGTCAATTGGTGGCCGATGATATTGCGAAGTAAAAGTATATTAAACCACATTTCCAGATAGCAGGGCGGCAATTTCGTTACCTGCTTCAAAACCGATATTACCGGCCATATCCGCATCCACTACCCTGCTGATCTCTTTCTTGTCTTTACCATCCACACTGAGTACGTTTCCTTCAAAATGTAATTTCCCACTCGCTATTCTGGCCAGTGCACTTATGGGAGTGCTACAACCGCCCATCAATGCCCTCAGGAAATCTCGTTCTATTTTGGTACACAACGCAGTATCCGCATCATTAAGTGGCGAGCAGGCATCCTGGCTTTCAGCATCACCATCCCTGCTTACAACCATTATCGCACCCTGTGCAGGTGCTGGCAGCATCCAGTCCAGTGTTATTGCATTATCAGGCCGCAGGCCTATCCGCTCCAGACCGGCCGCAGCAAATATTGCACCATGCCATTGGCTTTCCGCCACCTTGCGCAGGCGTGTATTCACATTTCCACGCAGGTTTTCCAAAGTATCAGCAGGATACCGGTGCAGCCATTGTGCCTTACGGCGAATGCTGCTTGTAGCTATTATCCGGGACCCCAACGCCCCTTCAGGGGTATACCCCGGGGCAGGCACCAGCACATCATAATAGGATGCCCTCGGCAACACGGCCGCCTGGGCTATACCCTTTGCCATCATAGTGGGGACATCTTTCATAGAATGCACCGCAATATCTATGTCGCCATTCAACAAGGCAATGTCTAGCGCACGGGTAAATATCCCCTGAACGCCGATTTCATATAATGGCGTTTTGAGGTCAGTATCTCCATCGCTTTTTATGTAATGTAATTCCGCCCTGTACCCATGTGTCTCCAGCAACTGCTGCACAGTCGTTGCCTGCCACACAGCCAGCTGGCTCTCGCGTGTACCTATCCGGATAAACTTGCTGGTCATCAGGCTATATAATCGTTGATTGCTTGTATGTAATGGCACCCTGGTGTATTCAGGTTGCGCATGCGGGTAGCCAGGTTGCTCATGGCTTTCTGTACCTTTTCCTCGTGCCTGCCCGGCAAAAATTGCTCGCCCGACGTCAGTGCGTGCAGCACTACCGGGTCTATCGGCAATCCCATCAGTTTATTCTTTACCTCTTTTAATACCGGTACATGCTTACGCATCTCGCACCAATCAGTAAATTCAGCTATATGCTGCGCTATAATTGCTGTAGCCTTGGGTACTTCGTCACGGCGTTTCTGCAATGTTTCATCTTTGATCTTCGACAACATGTCCACATCCACAAACGAAATCTCAGGCAACTTCTGTGCGTCAGCAGCCACATTGCACGGCACAGATATATCAATAACCAGCTTTTTGCCTGCGTTGGCCAGGTGCGCTGCCAGCAAAACCGGCTCCGTTGCATTTGTCGACACCACCACTATTGCGGCGTCAGCAATCTCTGTTGCCAGATCAGATAAAGGAGCCGAACTCAATCCAAGTTCCCCGGCCAGTGCCACTGCTGTTTCTTCAGTACGATTGATCAGTGTGATATTGCGTGTACCCAGGTAATCTACAATATTTCGGCACGTAACCCTTCCTATCTTACCCGTACCTACCAATACAATTTTTTTATCTGCTATCGGTGCATCAGTGCCAGCTCCAGAAAGACCCAGGTACTGTTTTATGTACTGAATAGCTGCAAAAGACACAGACACCGTACCACCGCTAAGCTCTGTATGGGTCTTTACGGCTTTCGATGCCTGCAAAACCGAATTGATAAGCCGCTCCATGTATTGACCAATAAACCCATTGGCTTTGGCAATTTTTACGGCACATTTTATCTGCCCCAATATTTCATAATCTCCTAATATCTGAGAATCAAGGCCCGCAGCTACATGGTAAAGGTGAGTTATCGCCTCGCTACCACTCTTGGAATATGAAATACCTGAGAATGTAGCACTGTTTCCGGCACATACACTACAAATAAACTCTATAAGATGAAGTTCTGATGCTGCAAAACCGTAAATTTCCGTACGGTTGCATGTCGATAGAATAAAAAAATCACTAACACCAAAATCCTTTGCAGTTGTCAGCAGCTTAGCATATTGTTCCTGATTCACGGCAAAAAGACCGCGTACCGACGCATCACTCTTTTTGTAGTTGATCCCAACTACTCTGAAAACTTCTGTTTGGTGCCCTTCTGTTGTGTGCATAGTGGTTTATAAAAACTACGTAGCAAAGGTACTTTTGGTTGCCCTAGCAGCACAATTTCTATGTCATAACTACGTCATTTCAAAGGGTGATTTTGATCAGCGAAAAATATTGAAACAACCGAAGTGGAAAAATTTAGCAGCAAATTTTTGCATGCATAAACCAAACATGAATACTTGTTGCAAAACAAAAAACTACAAAAAATATTCATAGAAAAATAGTACATTTGAAATTAAGTGATTACCATTAAACTCAAAACCGCTATGAACATAAGTCACATTTATTGGTTTGGATATTATGATATCACCGAACCGGGGGTACGATACCGGGGCAAATATGCACTTGAATATCTCAAAGAAAAAAACGGCATATCCTTCAACCTCGTCACCCCGGGGCTATTCATTAAATGTGATATGTCGGTTTATATTGGTTTACATTTCTGTATTGCTCTTCCAAAAAAAGAATTCCATTATCGTATTCCAAAAAATCCGCACAAATAGAATATATGCTGCTGCTCTCAAATTGCTGCTGTATTTAAGACCTGAAAACACAATTTATGATATTGACGATCCTGATTACCTCACTTTCAATAAAAAAACCATCAACCATTTTATTCAGAACGCAGAAAAATGTACTGTAGGCAGTGCCGCACTTTACGACTACGCGTCAAAACTAAATCCTAATAGTTTTCTGCTGACATCACCAGTCATATACCATAACGAAACAAGGAATAACACCAATACTATCTTTACTATCGGCTGGATTGGCTACTACAATGCTCACCGTAATAGCCTGAAAGAGTTGCTCTTTCCGGCCCTTTCCAATCACAATTTTGACATAAGATTAGTATTGCTGGGTGTTTCCAATTCGAAAGATATCCTTGAAATTCAGGCTATGTTCGCTAACTCCCCAAACATAACGCTCGATATTCCGATTGGCATAAACTGGCTTGATGAAATGTCCGTCTATAAACGAATCTGCACCTTCGATATTGGGGTTTCGCCTTTGCTAAACACAGACGTAAACCAGGCGAAATCTGCGTTCAAACTTAAACAGTGCCTTTCCTGCGGTGTTCCTGTTCTTGCTAGCCCAGTTGGCGAAAACAATAGTTTTATAAAAAATGGCGTCAATGGGTATTTCTGCATTGATTCATCGGAATTCAGAATGAAAATCATCACAATGAAGGAACTTCATGTTAACGCCTACAATGACATGGCGAAAAACGCATTGGAAACCACTAACGAATTCAACATGAATTTGTACACCAACAATTTGACTGGTTTATTTTATCGTTAGTCTCTGGCAAATTATCCCGAAACCCGCAACTAAAGTCACAGGCTTCGGGATACTGTATCAAATGGCTCAATCACTGCTCATCAGCACTCGGCCCGTAACTGCCCGGAATAGGCACATCCAGGAGCCTCAGGAATACACCCAACTGGGCACGGTGATGCACTATCTGACAGTAGGTAACTCTCAGAAATTCCAGCTTTGTGGTATGTGAGAAAATCTGATCGCCACTGCGCAGGGTCCACATATCTTCCAGCTGCGCCTCACTGGCTTTTTCCAGGTCGGCCTTGCCCGCTGCCAACGTTTGTTCAAAAAACGCCATCAATTCATTGCTGTCGGCAAACTGGGGCGGCGTGTAGGGCACCTTGGCAAAGTCCAGCTCGGCAGAGTTTAATACATAACCTACCCACCCTGGCAATTCGGCTATGTGTCCAGCGAGCGCTTTCAAGGTCATGCTTCGGGTATGTGGCTGCCAGTCGTATTTGTCCTTGGGTACCCGCGCCAGCATATTACGGGTTGTCATTGCTTCCTGCTCCATCTCTTTGAGCAAAATTGGGATGATCTGCATAGTCTTTCTTTTTTTGGTTTGTGGTACAAAGAAAGACCCTGCCACTGACAGCCCTATGGCAGTCTGCTTGGCAACCCTACAGATATTTTATTTTAGTAACTCACTGGCAATTCCTTCATATAGGCGCTCAGCTCTATGTGGTCCGATTTGGAAAACAGTTTCCCCGTATCTTTCAGCCGCAAAATCCGCGACACCCTGAAGTCGCGGTAGTCGCTCCGCACATGGCACCACCCTATCAGGTGCCAGTTCAGCGCATAAAATATGAGGCCTATTGGCTCCACCATCCTGCTGCTCACTTCCTCCTTGTTGTTTTTGTAATCCACCTGCAGAATCGTTCTCGCCGATATCGACTGCTGAATCACCGACAAATATTCATAGGTCGGATTGATACACGAGGGAAACTGCATTTTTATCCGTTCATTCAGATGCTCCAGTTTCTCCTTTGCCCCGCTACCCATCACCGCCTTTACCTTGTTTAGCGCGGTTGCATAGTGATCTCTGATGGACTTATCCGTGAATCCATAAACAATACTTTCGCTCAGCAATAGTGCATTTGCCTCCTCCGTTGTAAAAGATACAGGCGGCAGAAAAAAACCGTGCACCACAAAATAGCCCTTCTGCGGCTCAAAACTCACAGGTATGCCCTGCTCGCCAAGTGCCTTTATATCGCGGTACACAGTCCGTACGCTGATGTCAAATTTGTCAGCGATCTGCTCTGCCGGCACATGCTTTTTCGATTGCAGCAGCGTAAGTATCCCGAATAACCTGTCTATCCGATTCATGGTACAACAAATATAAAGTACAAACCAGAATATACCGGCAAAGACAATTCTTGCACTAATGCGCATACTACCAGAAGACGGCTGTGGAAACAATCTGCACGGTCCGTTTTTTCGGATCACCGGTAACATGCCTTCTGGCAAAACACAAAAACAATCCCTACTTTTACCATTCGTCGGCATTACCAATAATGTCTGGATCGCTTGCGGTACGATTATTGCTGGTACATCAACAAACGTATTAATTGTCAAAAAACATGAATTCATTCAAAGCGCTTTTGCTTATCGCAATAGCTATTACCACACTGGCTGTCTCCTGCAAGCGGGACGACGATGAAGCATCCTACGAAACAGCACAGCTTGAAATACGCCTTGCTGATGCACCGGGCAGCTTCGATATTGTAAACGTCGACATTCAGCTGATTGCCGTAAAAATGATAGGCGGCACCGAGATGGTATTGACACCCAACGCACCCGGCCAATATAATCTGCTGAAACTCAACAACGGCAAGGACAGCCTGCTACTCGATATGACGCTACCAGTGGGCACCCTCGAAAGCATAAGGCTTGTATTTGGTGGCAACAACAATGTTACTATTAAGGGCGTGAAATACAACATGAATGCACCAACGATCGCAGAAGGCATGCTGCCACTTGATTTCGACAAAACCATCAAAGCCAATAATACCTACAAGGTATGGATCGATATGGATGCCGGAAGATCTGTAATAAAAACAGGGGCTTCCAGCTACAAACTCGTACCCGTGCTCAAAACCTATACTTTCGGCACCAATGGCCGCATTGACGGCACAGTATTACCCAAGGCAGCAAATGCAACAATCTATGCTGTTTCAGGCGCCGACACTGCAGTCGCCATACCTTCCGACAGCACTGGCTATTTTATGTTCAGCGGTCTTGCAGCGGGTAGCTACCAGCTCATTGCAGTTGCAGACACAGCAGGCTTTTCACCCAACACCAGAACCGTGAATGTAAACAAGGGCAATCTGACAAGCGCTGGCACCATTTCCCTCGTACCCTGATAAACAGAGTTGACACCTGCTTATTAGTACTCATTGGTAAACGCGACTTAGGTTTCTTATCGAACACTTCTGTTTGAAATGTATCCGCGCGTTATAACAGGAAAGTCGTGATAGCCGGAAAGCATGGCCACCGCCAAAGAGGCTTAGTTAAACCTCGGACAAGTATAGCTGCGCTTTATGCCGTCTTTGTTTCTGCCATAAGAGCCCTGATAGATCAGCGAAAACTCCATAGCACCATAAGATGAATTGTAGGGTGCCAGCGAAGACATTGTCATATCATAACTGGCCATAAACTGCACCGGCCCAACCTGCATTCCCGCAGCCAGTATAGCCGCGTCGGCCATTCTGTAAAAGCCACCAAGTATCAGCTGAATCGGTGTCCCATTACCGTTGTTGCCACCACCAAGTATGGTACGCACCTGCACGCCGGTAACGATTTCAGTAGCACCCTTCTGCTGTGTGTAATACACCGACGGGTTCACGATAAGTATAGATCCTGTTCGTACCAGCACATCCAGCGTACCAGCCGGGCGCAAAGCCACCTCGTTTACTCCATTATCATAAAAACTCTCTATCGGCTTGTTGATGTTCACCGCACCACCACCCAGTTTCAGATATACATTCTCATTGGGGAACCACGCAAAATTCATCCCTGCACCAATTGTGTAGTAGCTGGTACGCATGATCCCTACCTTTTCGCTGTTCGGCAGATTGGTATTGAAGCTGAAACCATCCCATTGAGCGTCGAAAGTAAGCAGATCATAATTTACACTCCGCGATACGGTTGCAGCAGACATACCCAGAGAGATCATAGAAGTATTGCTCAGCTGCAGGTGATACGCCACATTACCCTGTAGCTGCGACAATTTCAGTTGTCCATCACCGGCTTTATCTGTGTAGATCGTAAAGCCCATTCCCAGCCAGTTGTTGTGGTCATTGTCCTTATTTCCGCCTATCTTAAAATCGCCCCAACCCGAAAACGTATTGTACGGCACTGGCAATGCAGACCACTGGTTGCGGTAGTTAAGTCCTACCCTGAAGTCATTGTCTGGCATCAGTCCCGTATTGGCAGGGCTGATCAGGATAGGCGCATTATAAAACTGCGACAGATGGATGCTCTGTGCCGACACAAAGCCACTCATCAGCATAATAGCCACTAAATGCAGTAGTCCTTTCCTCATCTCAGCAGTGTAATATTTCCTTTCAATAGCCTGGCTGTCCCGTCTATAAATGTCGCATTGAGTACATATCCGTATGCCTCTACCGGCTGTGGCTGACCATTAAATGTGCCATCCCAGCCCACATCCTGTGTGGATGTTTCAAATATCAGCTGTCCCCACCGGTTATATATCTTCAGGTTCATTGTTTTGATAGCCGCGCCGCGCACATACAATATATCGTTCTGTCCGTCACCATTCGGGCTAAACCCTGTAGGCAAACCAATCAGTGGTACCACTTCCGATGGTACAGTCTTGCAGGCTATTGCCGGGCAATTACTGCTATTAAACGCCGTCAGGCATACCTTGTAGTTACCTGTCTTATTGTACTGATGTACCGGATCCACCTCTGTACTATGCGTATCATCGCCGAAATCCCAATCATACCGCGTCGCATTGTACGACAGATTCTTGAATTTCGTTGGAATATTGGCCTCCGGCTTCACTGGTATGAAGCTGAAATTCGCTATCGGCGTGGGCAATACCGTGATCACATTCTTTATCGAGTCTGCAAGGTTGCATGCACCGGCGTTCTGCGCCACCATCGTTATTGTAAACGTTCCTACCGTAGCATAGGTATGTCCCGGCAATGGTTCGGTACTGGTTGTAGTATCACCAAATGTCCACCAGATACTCGTTGCATTGTTAGAGCCACCGGTAGGTATTATTGTCTGCCCCAGACATATCGAATCCGGAATATCAAAGTTTGCCGATACCAGCAATCCATAAATACGAATCTGCTTTTGCACTGTATCCGGTGTTTTACAAGCATCCGGATGCGACATGATCAGCATCACTGTGTACGTTCCACTATCCGGATAGTTATGCGGCGGCGGCGTTACACCTGTATACGATGTCCCATCTCCAAACCACCAGGTGTAGGTAGGCGCACCACCGGTAGTGATATTGGTGGTCGATGTATTGGTGAACGAAGCAATATACGGTCCGCAGCTGTCTGTTACTTTTGGTATAAAGTCGGGATTGATCTTGTTGGTATCTACAGATATCACCAGGTAAGCAGTGTCATCTGTTTTAAAGCAGGCATTTGCGTTGGTAGAGGTAAGTGTGACCGTATACGTACCACCTGCAGTAAACACATGCGTAGGCGCAAAGCTCGTCACCGGTGCACTGCCATCGCCAAAATTCCATACAAACGAAAGTCCGTTAGTGGTGGTATTGAAGAAATTCACTGTCAGTGGTGCACATCCGCTGGTACTTGGGCCTGCAGTTATGTTGCACTCTACCGGTCCAATGTTAAATGCGATTTTCAGCCCTGCCTGATTACAGTTCGGACTCGGCATCGTCGTAGCCCACGCTCCCGGCGTCGTCGGGAATGGTGGTCCGCCACCTGCACCACCGCAGTTAGAGCATATCCCCTGATACACAATGCCTTTCTTGTCAAACCGGCTCGTTCCGCCATCCACGTGTTCCCCCAATCCGCCTACACCCACACGGCCATAAAAAGTAGCATACCGTAGCGAGGTCATTGCAGGCCCCAGCACGATAAAGTAAAAATCAAAACCATCAGTTGTGGAAAGAATGGCGTCAGACGTTACCGGCATACCCGTTGTGGTGCCCGTATGCGCCAGACTGGCCACACCCATTATATTACCTCCCCAGCCCGATACATATACGTTCTCGCAGGTATCCACCAGAAATGCCACCGGCGATATATTGGTCTTTGTCGGATCGCCCGAGCCATATACTGTCGATATCAGATTGTTTGTAAGGTTACTGTCCATCTTCATAATGAACTGGGTAGAGTTCGGATTGGTATATACGCCCGTTGTTACAGGAAACGTGCCACCCATCGATTGCCCCATGCAATACACATTACCGCTGTAGTCCACCTGCAATCCATACACCTGGTCAAAGTTGGCAGTACCCACAAAGGTACCGCGCTGCAGATTGTAGGGCGCACTGTTCTTGAATTTCAATATATACCCATCTGCCGAATCGCCCATATACGTAGGCTGCCATCCACCAGCTGGCACCGGGAAGTTGTTACTGCTGGTACCACCTGCCACATATACCGATGTCTGAGTAGGGTTGAATGCCAGTACATATCCCGCATCATCGCCCACACCATCCAGATACGTACTCCACATCAGTGTAGACATCGAAGGGTTAAACTTGAACACAACACCCGCCTGCAATCCGGTGATCGTACTGGCTATAGCCGTGGGTGTTACCGGAAAGTTGGCCGATTCCGTACAGCCTGCAACATAGATATTGCCCAGATTATCCACCTGCACCTCACTGCGTGCATCATCACCATAGTTGTATTTCAGGTGCCCGTAACCATATTCTGTCGAGTCAAAGTTCACACCATCATGCCCTGCACCGCCTATAAAAGTTGACGCTACAAGCCCCGATCCACCGGGATTGAGCTTGGTCACTATGATATCAGATCCGCCATTCTTTACAGTCTGGTAGGCACCGGCAGTTACCGGATAGTTAGGCGACAACGTTCTTCCGGCAATGATAAGGTTTCCTGCTGCATCCACGATCATACTATGCGGACGCTCATTATTTTCACCACCTATATAGGTAGCATATACACGCGAAGACCCGTCTGGGCTCAGCTTCATGATCGCAATATCAGAACCGAACTGAATACCCGAGTTACCCTGTCCGCCGCCCCACGTTGTCTGGTAGGCTCCCGTGCTTACCGGGAAAGTACCACCACCGGCTATCGCCAGACAGTTCACTATACCACCCATGTAGAAATTCCCTGCATTATCGTAAGTAGCCGTAAAACCCCAATTGTCAGCCGTCGATCCTGTAAAGGATGCCCAATAGGTCACCGGATCTATGATCAGCATTTTAGAATGATCATAGCCATCAGGCATGTCAAAGGTGATGGTATTATTTTCCAGGCGATAGTTACATGCCACCTCTACTTTGTTATCGTTGATGTACTGATACACATAAGGCTTCATTTCCGTTACCTTGCCCACAGAGGTACTGATCACCAGATTACCCTTGCTGTTCACCTCCATCTTGTCCTGACCTTCAAACTTCAACCGCACGGTGTTAGCGTCTGCTCCGGGCTTCACAAAAAATTCATACACCAGTGCACTTCCTTCACTGGTCACATGCATATCTATCCCTTTGTAAACATCATTATACTCCAGGCCCAGATACGGGTGTATACCACCCTTCCAGCGCTTGGGGTCATTGCCTATAAAATAGTTGTAGTAATTCGACTGCTGCTTTACTCCCTTTATCAGCGCATCACCTGCACCTACAATGGTCATTTTGTACACATGAAACTTCAGTACCGGCTTTTCGGTCAGCAATCCGTGATGAAATGAATCTACGCGCTCAGTATTGGTAGCATCGCTCAGTATATACCTGAACCCATCATTTTCCAGATACATTTCCCCTGCAATCGTCTTTGCTTTATACCTGACCCAGTCGCCCCATTGGCCTTTGTTTTCTATAAATTCAGTAGGCGGCGTCTGTGCATACGCGGTAGGGGCTATACAGGATAGTAAGCAATATAATAGTATATAGTGCCTTTTCATTAAGATATTTTATAATTCAGATAGTAAATTTAACCTTTTTCTTATAAAAGACAGTAAATTAACGAAATTAGTGGGCTATTTTCTAAAATATTTTCCCACACAACACCTAAAATACAAATATGTTTCAACTGACTGTTAAATATCAGCCTGTTACGGCACTTTGCCGGAAAATCCATAACCTTGCTGTATGAAACATCTGCTCACTTTTCTGGTCGTTTATTTGCTTTCCGTTTCATCAGTGGTATGCCAAACCACTGGGGGCATTGGTGCGGTCTTGTTGCTTGATACTGCAAAGGACGGCACCACCATGCCCCGCATCAAAAACACCGTCCCCAACAGCCCGGCAGCCGCCCAAAACCTGCCCGAGGGGTCCTACATCATTGAGGTAAATGAGCTGAAATGCAGCAACAAAAGCCTCGAAGAGGTCGTCGCCGTCATTCGTGGTCAGGTGGGCACGTCAGTCAAGATCACCCTCGCCGACAACCCCCAGGGCAAAAAATCCCAAACATACGAACTGGTCAGGGCTGCCATACAAACCGGTACACCTCCCGCCGACCCTGTTGATGCGTTCATTGGCTGGTGCGAACTCGAAACGAAACGAATAAAACGACAAGGACACGCCATCGTCAAAACCTTCACCTCAGACTGTGGCAGCTTTTTCTTCAGCTTCGAGGGCGATAACAGCCTGCATCATGTGCGCCTGATATCGCTGGAGGCAAAAACAACTGGCACCGGCAAGATCGCTGCATCACTGTATGATACCAACAACGAACCTGGCGCGGTAAAAATGAGCCTGACCGGCACTCGCGACGATGGCAACAATACCATCACAACATTGGACGGCACCATTACTTTGAAAAACAACAGCGTAGGCGTGGTCAGCACCAACACCGACGCCATGCCCAATGGGGCAGTGTGCAAAAAAATGTACATCGTGGTATACAAATAACCAATAACCATCCACCGCACTGCACTCGCACTACAGGTACTACTCACCAAAAAATTACTACTTTAGCCCCGAAATAAACTGATAGAATGAAACTGCTTGAAAACAAAACAGCACTCATTACAGGTGCAAGCCGTGGTATCGGCGAGGCTATAGCCGTCAAATTTGCAGAACAGGGTGCCAACATCGCATTCACCTACCTCTCCTCCGAGGAGCGTGCCAAAGCACTCGAAGAGCGCCTCAGCGCCATGGGTGTCAGGGCAAAAGGCTACAAAAGCGATGCCGGCGACTACAAAGCCGCCGAAACACTCGCAGCCGATGTGATCAAAGACTTTGGCACTATTGATATCTGTGTAAACAACGCGGGCATCAGCAAAGACAATCTGCTGCTGCGCCTCACACCAGAGCAGTGGGACGACGTCATGCAGGCCAACCTGAAGAGCATTTACAACCTCACCAAACAAGTCATAAAACCTATGATGAAAGCCCGTGCCGGCAGCATCATCAACCTCAGTTCCATTGTTGGTGTCAAGGGCAATGGCGGACAGAGCGCATATGCAGCCAGCAAAGCAGGCATCATCGGTTTCACCAAGAGTATAGCACAGGAGATCGGCAGCCGCAACATTCGCTGCAATGCCATAGCACCCGGCTTTATCGAGACCGATATGACCCACTATCTAAAAGATGGTGGTGCCGAAAAATGGTTTGAAAAAATTCCGCTGGGCCGCTTTGGCAAGCCCGAGGAAGTAGCCGATGCGGCCCTCTTCCTCGCCTGCGACATGAGCCGGTACGTTACCGGCCAGGTCCTCAGCGTTTGTGGTGGCATGAGCATGTAAGCACAAGCTTCAGAGGCATATAATTGAACGCGGCAGCCCCGGTCACAACCTTGGCTGCCGCTTTTTTATCAGTAGAATTTTGTCAGATACGGATACCGCTCTTCATACAGCTTCTTCACCCTGCTCAGTATCGTGTTACGCAGCCCATCTATGTTTCTCCGCTCTGTGGCAGATACAAATATGGCCGAATTGTTTGTCAGTGTTTGCCAGCGGCTCTCCAGCTGGGTCAGCATATCATTCTTCACCTCATCGTCTAGCCACGGGTCAAAGACCGTCTGCTCGTACAGGTCCATTTTATTGAACACCACCATCGTAGGCTTGTCAAATGCCCCTATCTCCTGCAGCGTTTTGTTCACCACACCCATCTGGTCTTCATAGCCGGGGTGCGATATATCCACGACATGCAGCAGGCAGTCGGCCTCGCGCACCTCATCCAGCGTGCTCTTGAAGCTTTCTACCAGGTGGTGGGGCAGCTTGCGAATAAATCCTACCGTGTCGCTCAGCAGAAACGGCGTCTGCTCATACACAACCTTGCGTGTGGTCGTGTCCAGCGTGGCAAACAGCTTATTTTCTGCAAACACCTCAGCCTTGCTCAGCGTATTCATCAGCGTGCTCTTGCCTACATTGGTATACCCTACAAATGCGAGGCGTATGTACTCACCACGCTCTTTACGTTGGGTTACTGCTTGCCTGTCTATCTCTCCCAGCCGTTTGCGCAGCAGCGATATTTTGTCTTTTACAAGCCTGCGGTCCGTCTCTATTTCAGTTTCACCCGGGCCACGACTGCCTATGCCTCCGCCCTGCCGCTCCAGGTGTTTCCACATCCCTTTCAGCCGGGGCAGCAGGTACTGGTACTGTGCCAGTTCCACCTGCACCTTGGCCTGCGCCGTTTTGGCCCTGCTCGCAAAAATATCCAGTATCAGGTCGCTGCGGTCTATCGTCTTTATGCCAGTGGCATCGGTTATATTGCCTATCTGCGACCCCGTCAGTTCATCATCAAAAATGATCAGTTTAACCCCCTTGGCTATCGCATATTCCTTTATCTCTTCCAGCTTTCCCTTACCCACAAACGTCTTGCTATCGGGCTTGGGCAGCTTCTGTATAAACGTCTTTACCGTTACCGCGCCGGCAGTCTCTGCCAGAAACGCCAGTTCGTTTAGGTATTCTTTTGTCAGCGTCTCCGTTTGTTCCTTGTACACAAGGCCCACCAGTATCGCTTTTTCTTCCTGTTGTATTTTATTATTCTTATCGAGCACAGTATAGTTTCAATGGTATTAGTGAAGCAATAAAAGTATGCATTTTTTCACCACCACTGGCAAACAGCCACTTTTAGTGCGCTTGCCGAACAGTGAAACATCCCGCGCAACACGAAGAATTCATCATCTCGAAAGCGGCAACTTGGCACGATATTTGTGCCAAAAATAGCCCGACGTTAACCGGTCCCCACCCGCCCCTGCAAACCAAACCCGGGATCAACCGCACGGCACGCGGCAACTGCGCAAAGTGGGAAGCAACTGCGCAATTTTTGCGCAAAAATCAAAACCACATTTTCACACAAAACACTAAATATCAACAACTTATAAAACCAAAACCTTTACACAAAAAAAATTGCGCACAAGTGCGCAAAATAACAAAACCAACGCTACCACCGCCACCTACACCGACACATTAAACTCCCGCAATGCATCATTCAGGCTCGTTTTCAGATCAGTCGATGGTTTCCGTTGCCCTATGATCAGCGCACAGTTTACATGATATTCACCAGCCGGAAATTTTTTGGCATAGCTGCCCGGTATCACCACACTGCGTGCAGGCACCCTGCCCTTATATTCTACCGGCTCCGCGCCACTTACATCTATTATCTTGGTCGACTGTGTCAGCACAACATTGGCACCCAGCACCGCCTCATCTTCTACAACCACACCCTCTACCACTATGCACCGCGACCCTATGAAACACCCATCCCCTATAATCACTGGCGAGGCCTGCAGCGGCTCCAGCACACCACCTATGCCCACACCGCCACTCAGGTGCACCCCCTTACCTATCTGTGCGCAAGAGCCCACCGTAGCCCAGGTATCCACCATCGTACCCTCATCTACATACGCACCTATATTCACATACGAGGGCATCAGCACTACATTGCGCCCTATAAAGGCGCCATACCTTGCTACCGCATGTGGCACAGCGCGCACACCCAGAGCAGCATAGCCCTTCTTCAGCTCCATCTTGTCATAAAACTCAAATGGTGCCAGCTCCCACGTCTGCATCTGCTGTATCCCGAAGTACATCAGAATGGCTTTTTTCACCCATTCGTTCACTACCCAGCCGCCATAAGCAGGTGCAGCCACACGCAGCCTGCCCTTATCTACCTCTTCTATCACTGCTCGTATCGTATCACTGTAAGTGGCGTCTTTAAGCAGTTCCCTGTTCAGATAGGCGGCTTCCACAGCCTGTTGCCATTGTTGTTGCATAGTATTGAGTTGTATATATCGAAGTGTAGTGAGTGAATTATTATGAAGGCATCAGGTACATTATCCTTTTCGAAGCTTGCTTACCTGCCATGGCCATATCATCTTGTCCGTCACCAGCCCCCGGGCAAAATGCCGCTCTACCAGCTGAAACAGCGCCATAGAAGCCAGAAACGCCAGTGGTATTCCCACTCCCCTCGTCAGCAAGGCATACACCAGTCCGCGATGGGGTGTAAAATAGGCAGCCAGGTTGTCCGAAAGGTAAAACACCGACAGATGCACCAGAAACAGCGAATAAGACCGCTCCCCCACCCACAGAAACAGTGGCTTGGACAGAAAGGCCTTCACCTTGTCGCTGTGAAACACAAGTATCAGCACACCACCATAAAACAGTCCGTAACCGGAATGCATAATAGGAAGATAGA
This sequence comes from uncultured Bacteroidota bacterium, assembly GCA_903824665.1. Classification (GTDB taxonomy): domain Bacteria; phylum Bacteroidota; class Bacteroidia; order Chitinophagales; family Chitinophagaceae; genus Nemorincola. The sequence goes on from CAIJXT010000009.1 coordinate 43,022, forward strand.
AACCATGAAGGAAAAACAAAATAGCGCCAAACACCATAAACACATAGGCATGTTGCTTATTAAAGTCGCGCGCGGCCAGCAACATCCCCATCAGGAAACAGATAGGATAATCGATGATCCTGCCAATATTGAGTACTATATGTTCAAACGAATAGACCATTGGAAAATAGCGGTCGAAGAAAAACTGCATCGCCAGATTCCCGATCATCGTACCAACGATCAGCAGAAACAACCCCTTATTATCCAGTTTAGACCGCGATGGAAAAATGAAAATAAGCAACGGCACCAGTATATAGAAGAAGGCCTCTACCTGCACACTCCACCATGCCAGATTAAAGTACACCCCGTCCAGATTCAGCAGATAAGCCTCACGCAGCGTCTCCTTCACCGAGAAGTACACATGAATACCCTTTTCATTATACCATGTAGGATAATTATTCAGAAACCAGATGACTGCCGCTCCGAATATAAGTGCCACAAAATAGGTAGGATAGATACGTATAAAACGCTTCTTAAAATACGTAAGCGACGAGAAAGCCCTTTCGCCACGCAGATAGGGGCGCAGCAACACCAGACCGCTGATCACAAAAAACAGGTTCACCCCCGATCCGGTCAGGTTCCAGAGAAAGTCGCCCAGATACGGCAAACCATGCGCCCCGAGAAACCGGGCCACATTGGCAGATACCGAATGGTGCAGCACAATCATGAAAGATGCAATAGCCCTGAAACCATCTATGTAATGAAACCGGATTTGCTTTTCGGCTGGTACGCTCATGAACTATTCGTTTATTATGCTGCTGCACGTAAAAACATGCGCAGGTAAAAGTAATATAATCAACCTAAAACTGAATTGATAACAGCAAATACTCGCTCCATATCTTCATCCGTAAGGTTAGAACCCGATGGCAGACACAGTCCGTTAGCAAACAACCGTTCAGCAGTGCCATCGCCATAATACGGATAGCTTTCAAAAACCGGTTGCAGGTGCATTGGCTTCCACAGCGGCCGCGACTCTATGTTTTCTTGTTCCAGTGTCAGTCGCAGGTCCTCACGGGTAGCACTTGCTGTTGCCGGGTCTATCAGTATCGTCGACAGCCAGCGGTTGCTGAAGTACCCCGGCAATTCGTTGGCAAACGAAATACCCTTGCGGCCGGCAAGCAGCGTATGGTATCGACCATATATCTCACGTCGTTTTGCAACCCTGTCGGCCAATACATGCATCTGTCCCCTGCCTACACCCGCACACAGGTTGCTCATGCGGTAATTGTAGCCAATTTTGGAATGCTGGTAATGGGGAGCCTCATCGCGGGCCTGAGTAGCCAGAAAGCGTGCATCCTTCACCACCTGCTCGTTAGCCGATACCAGCGCACCACCACCCGATGTGGTAATAATCTTATTGCCGTTGAATGACAACACGGAAATATCAGCCAGTGCACCACACCGCCTGCCGTTGATAGAAGAGCCCAGCGCTTCTGCAGCATCCTCCAGTACAGGTATTTCGTACCGGCGGGCTATAGCGTTTATTTCATCCATCTTGGCTGGCATACCATATAGGTGCACCGGCAAAATGGCTTTGGGCTTCTTTCCCTTGGCTATGCGGTCTTTTATGGCCACCTCCAGCAGTTCGGGCGACATATTCCACGTATCCGGCTCGCTGTCTACAAATACCGGTATCGCACCAAGGTAAGATATCGGATTGGCGGTCGCCGAGAAGGTCATGCTCTGGCATATCACCTCATCGCCTGCCTTTACACCCAGCAGCACCAGACCCAGATGAATGCCGGCCGTACCCGAACTCAGAGCTGCTACATGGCTGCCCTCACCCAGAAACAACTCCAGATCATGCTCAAAACCATTCACATTTGGCCCCAGCGGCGCTATCCAGTTGGTAGCAAACGCTTCGTTAACAAACTGCTGCTCTGTGCCGCCCATATGCGGCGACGACATCCATATCTTTGGTTTCATCTTTTAAGGTTCTCTTGTTTTAATGATTTTAGCAGGCACACCCACGGCTGTGCAATAGTCAGGTATATCCCTGATCACAACCGCCCCGGCACCTATGGTACACCACTTGCCTATCCGTACACCCTGTATCGCAGATGCTCCCGCCCCAAAATGGGTACCCTCGCCTATGTGCACATCGCCGCTCAGCGTAGCGTTGGGCGATACATGCGCATAGTCGCCTATCACACAATCATGATCTATAGATGCACTGGTATTAATGATGCAATGTTGGCCAACCTTTGTGTCAGCATTAATGGTCACTCCTGCCATAATAACGGTACCTGCACCTATGGTCGCCCTTTTAGAGAGCAATGCAGTATTATGAATCGCCGTACCAAACTGCACCTGTGGTGCCAGCCGCTCAGCCACCCGCTTCCGTGTAGCGTTCACACCTATACTGATCACCACATCATCATTATTCCCGGTAGAAAACGGTGGCAACACCGCATACTCCCACATGGGTGGTTTAGGCGCATCGTCCCATACCTCTATACGGGGAGTATCTATACTCTCCAGTATCTCTATGATAACCTTACCATGGCCACTTGCACCGTAAACGATCATGATGTCTGTTTAGCATTTATTGTCAAAAAGGCAATGTACAGGTATTATAAAGGCTGCAATAAGCAGCCTTTACTAAGTTATTCTTTTTACTATCCGCGCGGGCTGCCTGAAAAGACCGCACCCACATATTCACGGTTCAGCCTGGCAATGTTCTCCAGCGATATACCCTTGGGGCATTCTGCCTCGCAGGCACCAATATTGGTACAGCTGCCAAAGCCCTCGGTGTCCATCTGCTGCACCATGTTCACTGCACGCACCTTGCGCTCCGGATCACCCTGCGGCAAAAGCGCCAGATGGGCGATCTTCGCTGATACAAACAACATAGCAGACGCATTCGGACAAGCTGCTACACAAGCACCACAGCCTATACACGATGCCGCAGCAAACGACTCATCTGCCTTCTGCTTTTCAATAGGCAGTGCATTAGCGTCTACCGCATTACCGGTATTTACAGACACATAACCACCGGCGGCTATGATACGATCGAAGGATGAACGGTCTACTACCAGGTCACGTATCACCGGGAACGCGTTGGCGCGCCATGGCTCCACTACTATGGTATCACCATCCTTGTATTCGCGCATATGCAGCTGGCAGGTTGTGGTCTGGTCCCACGGACCATGCGAACGGCCATTGATATGCATACTGCACATTCCACAAATACCTTCACGGCAGTCGTGATCAAAAGCTATCGGGTCTTTCCCTTCCGCCACAAGCTGCTCATTCAGCACATCAAACATCTCCAGAAAAGACATCTCTGAAGATATGTTCTTCACCTGAAAGGTCTCAAAATGACCCTTTACCTTGTTGTTTCTCTGCCGCCACACTTTCAGTGTGAGATTCATATTGTAATGTTGCATACTAATATATTTCTTCTACGTGTGTAAAACTTATTTCTGCTATGCACTTTTCTATCTGTTATTCCGTTGAGCTCTGATTCATGTAGCCCACCACAGACTCCCAGAAACTTATTTATAACTCCTTGCACTTGGGTGTACTACTTCATAGTCAAGCGTCTCTTTGTGCAGCTCAAACTGGCTTTCACCTTTAAACTCCCAGGCCGCTACATACATGAATTTCTCATCATCACGCAGTGCTTCGCCATCTTCAGTCTGCGACTCCTCGCGGAAGTGACCACCGCAACTTTCTTCACGGTGCAGCGCATCCTTGCACATCAGTTCTCCTAACTCTATGAAGTCCGCTACCCTGCCTGCTTTATCCAGTTCCGGGTTAAATTCTTTAACTTCTCCGGGAATACGCACGTTCGACCAGAACTCCTTGCGCAGTGCCTGTATCTCCCTGATCGCTTCTTCAAGTCCCTTTGCATTCCTACCCATTCCGCACTTGTCCCACATGATCTTACCCAGGCGTTTGTGGAAGCTTTCAACACTTTCCTTTCCTTTGATATTCATCATGCGATTGATGCGGTCGCTTACTTCCTTCTCAGCCGCCACAAATGCCGGATGATCAGTTGGTATCGCCTTGGTGCGTATATCGTCAGCAAGGTTGTTACCAAGTGTGTACGGTATTACAAAATAGCCATCGGCCAATCCCTGCATCAGCGCAGAAGCACCGAGGCGGTTGGCACCATGATCACTGAAGTTGGCTTCACCCAACGCATACAGGTTAGGCACGGTTGTCATCAGCTCATAGTCTACCCAAAGGCCACCCATGGTATAGTGAACCGCAGGATAAATACGCATAGGCACCTCGTAAGGGTTCTCACCGGTGATCTTCGCATACATATCAAAAAGGTTGCCGTACTTCTCCTTTACTACATCCTTGCCCAGAGCTATGATCGACGCTTTATCCAGATTGCCTTTGCCCTGTTTGTTCGCTTCAATTTTTCCGTAACGTTCTATAGCAGCAGCAAAATCAAGGTATACAGCCATTTTAGATGAGCCTACACCATAGCCCGCATCACAACGCTCCTTGGCAGCACGGCTGGCCACGTCGCGCGGTACCAGATTACCGAATGCAGGATACCTGCGCTCCAGGTAGTAGTCTCTTTCTTCTTCTGCTATATCTGTTGGCTTGCGGTTGTCGCCTTGTTTTTTCGGAACCCATATACGACCATCATTACGCAGCGACTCCGACATCAGTGTCAGCTTCGACTGGTGATCACCACTTACCGGAATACAGGTAGGATGTATCTGTGTGAAGCAGGGATTACCGAAAAATGCTCCCTGACGGTGCGCTTTCCACGCTGCTGTTACATTGCTGCCCATCGCATTGGTAGACAGGTAGAATACGTTTCCGTAACCACCGGTACACAACAATACAGCATGCCCGAAATGACGCTCCAGCTCACCGGTTACCAGATTACGGGCAATGATGCCCCTCGCTTTACCGTCTATCTTTACAACCTCAAGCATCTCATGACGGGAGTACATTTCTACAGTACCCAATGCCACCTGACGCTCCAAAGCCTGATAGGCTCCTATTAACAACTGCTGACCAGTTTGTCCGGCAGCATAAAATGTACGCTGTACCTGAGTACCACCAAAAGAGCGGTTGCTCAGCAAACCACCATATTCGCGGGCAAAGGGTACACCTTGTGCCACACACTGATCAATGATGCTTGCGCTCACCTCTGCCAAACGATGCACATTGCCTTCCCTGGCGCGGTAATCACCTCCTTTAATGGTATCGTAAAACAAACGGTAAGTACTGTCACCATCGTTCTGGTAATTCTTAGCTGCATTGATACCACCCTGAGCAGCAATAGAGTGCGCTCGGCGCGGACTGTCCTGAAAACAGAATGCTTTCACCTTGTAGCCCATCTCGCCCAGCGATGCTGCTGCAGATGCCCCAGCCAGTCCGGTGCCCACTACAATGATTTCCAGTTGCCTTTTATTGGCAGGGTTTACAAGCTTGCAAGTGGATTTGTATGTCTTCCATTTTGCGTCTATTGGTCCTGCTGGTATTTTTGAATTGAGTGCCATATTATTTTGAAATCAAAAGTCGTAAGTAGATATTCGTTTTACCTTTTTCGATAGGGGTTGATAAGCAAGGCGGAGAGCAGTGTGGTGTATCCATCTGCGCATCGCCTCTATGGATGGCTGTTGGCCATAAAGTGCATGTATACCGGCATACTCGCAAAAATCAATGGGATGAGGATTGCAAACGCCACACCCACAGACCTGATGATACCTTTATACCTGTTGGTAGCGAGCCCGAATGTCTGGAAACCGCTGTAGAAGCCATGCATCAGATGCCATGCAAGCGAAAAACAACCCAGCAGGTATACGATCACCACCCACATTGGTGTGAACACTACCATCATCTTTTCATAAAGGTCTTCTTCCTTCCAGCCAGCATCAAATGCCTGTCCGTACCGGTTAGGTGCCCAGAAGTGGAACAGATGGAGAATAAGAAACAACAGGATCAATGTACCCAACAAACCCATAGAACGGCTATACCACTTGCTGGTCTTGTTTCCGGCACTCACTTCATAGCGAACACTGCGGCGGGCAGCATTCTGACTCCACAACATGAGGCCCTGAATAATATGCAATCCAAGCCCTAAGAAAAGCCCGATTTCAAGAATTCTTACCGCAACATTACCGCCCATAAAAGCCGCTGCTTCTGTAAAATGTTTTCCCCCATCACACCAAAAAATCATTGCGTTGACATAGCAATGCACTACGAGAAAAAGAATAAGAAATAAACCTGTTGCACCTACAAGTATTTTCTTACCTATAGACGTAGTAAAATAATTTTTCCAGTTCATGTTATCCGGCTGTATTTAGATTGTATTTTGACTTGTTGTACCCCACAAAGATAATACGGGTTTACTTAAAAAGCCAATTAAAGCACATATTGGAAATATTGAACAATAATCAACGCTGCGAAAACAGTATTAATCGGCGATTTATTTTTGGCAAAAAATGACAATCTTATTATAACAACCGCAAATCAACAAAGATCAATATGCCCTATATTTGCGAAGCTCAAATAAAAAAAGCGCTTATCATGTCAAAAAGAAATCTACTTTTTTGCCTTATCTGCCTGGTTTTTACGCCGGGTACTGTATTGTTTGCAGGTGAAAATGCGATGGATGCATTCATCCACAGAATCAAACAAACTAACGCATTTGTGCCGGTAAATACTATTTGGCATGCCGACAATAATTTCGACAAATCAGCACTACTCAAAGTGGTTGAAGACGCACAGCCACTAAGCATAGACTACATGCAGGTAGCGATGTTCATGAAACAGAAAAACACAGCTATCACCCTTACTGTACCGGGTATTGGCGGCGGCACATATACACTCGATCTGGCTCGTTATGATTTCCTCACCAACGATTTTCAGGTACACGAAGTGGGCGAAAACAATTCCGACAAAGTAGTTCCATATACACCGGGTCTGTATTACAGAGGCGTTGTCAGGGGAATGAAAGGATCCATGGTCGCTTTTTCTTTTTTTAACAACGAGATCTACGGCATTTTCTCTATTCCAGACGAGGGAAACTTTGTTTTGGTACCCAATACAATGGTAGGCAACTATTACGATTATAACCAGCATTACATTTTATACAACGACGCCAAAATATTGCATCCGGAAATGCTGCCCGGCTGCGAAACAGATATGCTCCCAGAACGTAATGAGCCAGCAGAAAAAACAACAACTTTCCTCAACAACAAAGTTTATAACAACTGTAAAGAAGTGCGGGTAATGGAAGTAGGTGACTATTCCACTTATCAGGCAAAAGGAAACAGCACCACAAACGTTGTCAACTTCCTCACAGCACTCTTCAATAATCAGAGTACTATTTACCGCAATGAAGGCATCCCTACCGTAATGAAGTATGTACAGGTGAACACCGCTACCGATATCTATCAGGCAGTTACAAGTGCTCAGTCTATCCGCTTCCTCAGAAAATTTGGCTGGCAGACAAAAAATGTCCTGAATGGTTGTGATCTCGCATTGCTTTTTTCTGCTAAGTTCAACTCAGGATACGGTGCACTCGGTGGTGTAGCCTGGTTGCGGTCTATGTGCAATTCATACAGCAGCTGGGATTCCAGTGGTCCTTATGGCTATGTCAACATCAGCAACAGCGGCAATGTAAATTTCCCTACCTACAGTTCCAACGTGATGGTGCCCACGCACGAAATGGGCCACATCATCGGTTCTCCGCACACACATGCATGCTGCTGGAACCCACCGGCACGCAACACCGCGATAGACAAATGTTACAATCTGGAAGGTAGCTGCCCTGACCCATCACCGCTTTACCCTGCTGGTGGCGGCACAATCATGAGTTACTGCCACTTGGTGAGCGGCGTGGGCTCCAATTTCTCCAAAGGTTTCGGAACACAGCCCGGTGACACCATCAGGCGATTCCTCTCCAATAAGTTTTCTGGTTCATGTGGAGAGGTTTTCTTTCCTACAACATCATTGTCTGCTGCCGGAAGAACAATAACAGCAAACAGAGAATGTACAGACATTGCCGGTGGTATAGCCACTACCTACTACTGGAAAGACAACAGCTCTGCATCGCACGACGATGACACCCTGGTGCTGATGGTTATAAAAAATGGCAACAACATTGGCAACCTCGACACTACTGGCTTTGCGGTAACAACCGGAACAATTACCGGGTATGGCGGTGGTACTGGCATTGCAGCAACCTTCCCTGCAGGAACTGCGGGAGTAGGTACCAGTGGCATTAACTATGCCATGCGCAGATACTGGAGCATTACCCCAACCGGAACCGCAGCAATTACTACCCCTGTTGAAGTTATTTTCCCATTCAGGGCCACCGACACTGCCGATGTGAGCGGAAGCGTACCAGGCGCCACACCCATTTCGAGCTACAGAATGTACAAGGTTTCCAACCCTATTGACCCGAACCCAGCCAACAGTTTCACATCTGCTGTTCCTTCTAATTTCACCGTATATACCAATGGAGCTGCTTCGTCAACTACAAACTGGGCGTTATCTACATCAGGCACAACCTACTTTGCTAGCATGAAGATGACCAATGTTGCGGGTGGCGGCACAGGTTTCTACCCCAGCAGCGTGATCTCAGGCATTGAAAGTGTGCAGCAGGGTGCAGCACCAATTTACATCTACCCCAATCCAACATCTAATGAATGGAACATCTCAACAATGGAGATTGGCGGAAACGGTCATTTCGATTTCAGGCTGTACACCAGTGATGGCCGTGAAGTAAGTAATGAATTACTGCAGGCTGGCACAATACATACAATAAATGCCGCAAACCTGCCAGCAGGTGTGTACTACTACCGTATTATCGGCGAACAAAGCGTTTATACCGGTTCGCTGATGCGCAACTAACAAACATAGCTAATACGAAAGAAAGCCGCTTCCTATGCAAACAGGAAGCGGCTTTTTCTGGTACAGGTCGATGGTGCTGTGCACACAATTATCGATTGTGAAAATCTTTCAACGACCTCATTTCTGAGTCTTGGCGACGCTATTTGCCGCCTAACAAAAAATGAGGCCACCCTTTTTAGGGCAGCCTCAAAAACTTTTCATTGAATATATGATGACCTTATACCTTAAGGGCTAGGTAACTTTAGTTTGCCGAAGCCTGCTGTTCGGTACCCTGCAGTACTTTCATTACCTCGTTATAGTTTCTCCAATCGGTATTGGGATTTGCCTGGCGCAGTGAACTTGATATCACAACCATACGGAACGTAACCGATCCGGGAAAGCCTGGATCTGTGCCATCTGAGTTTTGAATGTATATCGAGAACCCATTATCGTAAAAATTGAACACTGTAGACGTTTTACCATTAATATCGGGGAGTGGTGACCACTCGTTGGTACCATACTTCTTAAAAATGGACACAATACCCAGATCTACAATAGCAGGTGTAATGTCTCCACTTGAAAAATCTGCAGAATAGGTATTCCCCGTCTTAGACCACGAAGAAACAGTAAATGGATCCGAGCCAATCACATTGGCATTGCCCTGTGGACCTTGTGCGCCCTGAGGTCCGGGAGGGCCGGTTTTGACACATCCTGTAAATACAAACAGACTCGAAGCGAGCAACATCAGGAAAATCCTTTTCATTTTTTTGTTTTTGGTTTTACTGCACGGTTCATGAACAGTTGTGAATGAAAGATAAGCGCAGAACCCCGGTTAACCAACCTACGCTTCCATGTGAAAACAAATTTAATGCCAATCAAATCGGGAGAATGTTAAAATTAACTGTTTTTATTGCTCATTCAAATTTGCCCCCCACTCTGTGTAGGCAAGTTCATTTGCACACCCTACCTTTGACCTGCAGAAAACCACCTCGTTGCAGCTAGCCAGACCATACATATATATAGTAGTAATCGCGATCATACTTTCGGCAAACTGTGCTGCACAGGAAGTATCTTCCGATTCTGCTACCACGTCATCCGGAGCACGCGTTCTCGCACCCAACAGTAAGGACACTGCAGTATCACCACCTCACAAACGCAAAATGTGGCAACCCAATCCGAAAAAAGCCGGACTATACGCCGCACTTGTACCCGGCCTGGGACAAATCTATAACCGGCAATACTGGAAACTACCTATTGTTTATGGCGGATTGTCAGTTGCTGGATACTTCATTGTAAAAAATACACAGGAATTCAGCAAGCTTCGAAAAGCATATATTGGCCGCATTAACAATCCATACCCTACCGACGAGTATGTAAAAGTATATACAGACGACCAATTAAGGCAGTTGCAGGACGACCAGAACCGTGTTGTCAATCTAACCGTTCTATTCAGCAGCCTCGCCTACTTTATGCAGGTACTCGATGCAGTCACCTCCGCCCACCTCCGAAACTTTGACATCTCACGCGACATTTCACTGCAAATGAAACCGATGGCAACTCCCTACGGAGCCGGTTTAGGCCTTGCAGTGCATTTTTAGTTGAATTTTCAACAAAAAATTTGTCGTTGCGCAACAGTCGAGAAAAAAATAGGTAAATCTGAAAGACAAAAATACTTGCATCAGGTATTTGCCGGAATTTCAAAAAAAGAGACATTTGTATTATTTATTTTAATACTTTATTGTGCTAAATTTTTGTTAATTTCTCATTTTTAACATTTTTTTATCAGAAGGTAAAGTTAAAGTTAACGGATTAGGTAATAATAAATTGATGTTGCCAGCAGGGCTTTTCAGCGCACAAGGGGTGATTTTCTGAAAAATTGGAATATAATTTGCTTATTTAATAGCGCTTCGCTATCTTTGCCATCCCTTTTTCTGGGGCTACAGTACGTGGGTAAAAAAACTATTATCACTTTTTGATTTTGCAGATCACCTGAAAGGGCAAGCTACGCTTGGTTTTCAGGGCTTTTTTATTTGTATAAAAGGAGTAACAAAATACTATGGCTATAACGCAAAAAAAGACCGCAACGGGTAGAATAAATTTCGGCAAGCTACACGACGCTGCCGCGACGCCCGACCTGCTGGCTATTCAGCTTCAGTCGTTTCAGGATTTTTTCCAGCTGGAAACAACACCCGACAAACGCAACAATGAAGGCTTGTTCCGGGTGTTCAAGGAAAACTTCCCGATCACCGATACCCGCAACATTTTCGTACTCGAATTCCTCGACTATTTCATCGATCCGCCACGTTACACCATCGATGAGTGTATGGAGCGCGGTCTTACGTACTCCGTTCCACTGAAAGCCAAGTTGAAACTGAGCTGTAATGACGAAGAGCACGTTGATTTCGAAACCATAGTACAGGATGTGTTTCTTGGAAACATTCCATACATGACACCACGCGGCACATTCGTGATCAATGGTGCTGAGCGTGTGGTTGTATCGCAGCTGCACCGTTCACCGGGTGTATTCTTCGGACAAAGCGTTCACCCCAACGGAACAAAAATCTACAGTGCCCGTGTTATACCTTTCAAAGGCGCTTGGATGGAATTTGCTACTGACATCAACAATGTCATGTATGCATACATCGATCGTAAAAAGAAATTCCCCGTTACTACCCTGCTCCGTGCCATCGGGTACGAAACAGACAAGGACATCCTTGACCTGTTCGACATGGCAGAGGAAGTAAAAGTGGAAAAAAAGACACTTGCCAACCACATCGGCCGCAAACTGGCAGCACGCGTACTGCGCAGCTGGACAGAAGATTTCGTTGATGAGGACACCGGTGAAGTTGTAACCATAGAGCGTAACGAAATAGTACTGGACCGCGACAGTATCCTCGACGAGAGCAACGCTGAAATGGTAATGGAAATGGGTATTAAAACCGTTTTCCTCCAGAAAGAAGAAGTAAGCGGCGACTATTCAATCATCTACAATACCCTGAATAAGGATACTTCCAACTCAGAGCTGGAAGCCGTTCAACACATCTACCGCCAGTTGCGCGGTTCTGATGCTCCGGATGATGAAACAGCACGTGGCATCATCGAAAAACTGTTCTTCAGTGATAAGCGTTATGACCTCGGCGAAGTTGGCCGTTACAAAATTAACCGCAAGTTGGGTCTTGATATCAACCTCACTACCAAAGTACTGAGCAGAGAAGATATCATTTCTATCATTAAGTATCTTGTTCGCCTTACCAATGGTAAAGCGGAAATTGATGATATTGATCACTTGAGCAATCGTCGTGTTCGTACCGTTGGCGAGCAGTTGTTTGCACAGTTCGGTGTTGGTCTTGCCCGTATGGCGCGTACCATCCGTGAACGTATGAACGTACGCGACAATGAGGTGTTCACACCAATAGATCTGATCAACGCCCGTACGTTGTCATCTGTTATCAATTCATTCTTCGGAACCTCACAGCTATCACAGTTCCTTGACCAGACCAACCCACTGTCAGAGATCACGCACAAAAGGCGTATCTCGGCACTCGGACCGGGCGGTCTTAGCCGTGAGCGTGCCGGCTTTGAGGTACGTGACGTACACTACAGCCACTACGGCCGCCTGTGTACCATTGAAACTCCTGAAGGTCCAAACATCGGTCTGATATCAACGCTTTGCGTACATGCGCAGATCAATGATATGGGCTTTATCGAAACGCCATACCGCAAGGTGAAGGACGGCAAAGTAGATCTGAAAAATTTCAGGTTCCTGAGTGCAGAAGAAGAAGATCTTGCCAAAATCGCCCAGGCCAACGTGCCTATGGATGATAAAGGCAACTTCCTTGAAGACAAAATCAAATCACGTCAGACTGGTGACTTCCCTATCCTCGATCCGGGAGAAGTGGAGTACATGGACGTGGCGCCAAACCAGATCGTGGGCCTTAGCGCATCGCTGATCCCCTTCCTGGAGCATGATGACGCCAACCGCGCACTGATGGGTTCAAACATGCAACGTCAGGCTGTGCCACTTATCATCCCTCAGGTACCTATCGTGGGTACAGGTCTGGAAGGTAAGGCTGCACGCGACGCCCGTATTCAGATTCATGCTGAAGGTAACGGTGTTGTAGAGTACGTTGATGCTGATAACATCCATGTTCGTTACGACCGCGGCGAAAAAGAGCGCCTGGTGTCTTTCGAAGATGATCTGAAAATCTATACACTTACAAAGTATAAGAAAACCAACCAGAGCACAAGTATGACACTGCGCCCATGTGTGCGTAAAGGTCAGAAAGTGAAAACAGGCGACTTCCTTACAGAAGGTTACGCTACTCAGGACGGAGAGCTGGCACTGGGTCGTAACCTGAAAGTGGCGTTCATGCCATGGAAAGGCTACAACTTCGAGGATGCGATCGTGATCAATGAAAAAGTAGTTCGCGAAGACTGGTTCACATCAGTGCACATCGACGAGTATGAACTCGAAGTTCGTGACACTAAACTGGGCGAAGAAGAACTGACACCAGATATCCCCAACGTTTCTGAAGAGGCTACAAAAGACCTCGACGAAAACGGTATCATCCGCATCGGTGCGCATGTTGGCGAAGGTGACATCCTGATTGGTAAGATCACACCAAAAGGCGAAACAGATCCTACACCGGAAGAAAAACTGCTCCGTGCGATATTTGGTGATAAAGCCGGTGATGCAAAAGATGCATCGCTGAAGGCACCAAGCGGTACTGAAGGTATTGTTATCTCCAAGCAGCTGTTCCAGCGCGCCAAGAAAGACAAGAACTCTAAAGTGCGCGAAAAAGCACAGATAGAAAAGATAGATAAGGTACACGAAAAGAATCTGGAAGACCTTAAAAACTTCTTGTTCGAGAAATTGCAGATCCTCCTTAAAGACAAGTCATCAGCAGGTATCACCAACAACTTCGGTGAAACTGTACTGACGAAAGGTGGCAAATTCAATTCAAAAACACTGGGTTCTATCGATTACCAGAACGTAAACCCTCTGGGTTGGACAGGTGACAAGGAAACTGATGACCTGATCAACCAGCTGTTGCACAACTACAACATTAAGTTCAACGAAGAACTGGGTCGCTACAAGCGCGAAAAGTTCAACCTGAGCATTGGTGATGAGTTACCTGCAGGCGTGCTGAAACTCGCAAAAGTATACCTCGCCAGCAAGCGTAAGCTGAAAGTGGGTGATAAAATGGCGGGTCGACACGGTAACAAGGGTATTGTGGCTAAGATCGTGCGTGAAGAAGACATGCCGTTCCTCGAAGATGGCACACCGGTTGATGTGGTGCTGAACCCACTGGGTGTACCTTCCCGTATGAACCTCGGTCAGATCTACGAAACAATCCTCGGATGGGCCGGAGAAAAAATGGGTGTGAAATTTGCTACACCGATATTCGATGGTGCCTCTGTAGAAGAAATCGACGACCTCATCAACAAAGCTGGTCTGCCCGAATTCGGTCACACCTTCCTGTTCGATGGTGAAACCGGAGAGCGCTTCCACCAGAAAGCAACCGTAGGTATCATCTACATCATCAAACTGCATCACATGGTAGACGATAAGATGCACGCGCGTTCTATCGGACCATACAGTCTTATTACGCAGCAGCCGCTGGGTGGTAAAGCACAGTTCGGTGGTCAGCGTTTTGGTGAGATGGAAGTTTGGGCACTTGAAGCATATGGTGCATCAAACATCCTGCAGGAGTTGCTCACACTCAAATCAGATGATATCGTAGGTCGTGCAAAAACTTATGAAGCAATCGTGAAGGGCGACAACATACCAAAAGCCGGTATACCAGAATCCTTCAATGTATTGGTCAATGAGTTGAGAGGCCTCGGTCTGGAGCTGAAGTTTGAGTAAGGAGTGGAGTGGTTGGTATATAGTACTTAGTATTTAGCTACTGCCTATGAATAACTTTAGGGAACTGATTGTGTGGCAAAAATCAATAAATCTGGTTGTTCAGATTTATGAACTAACACGAAACTTCCCTAAAGACGAACAGTATAATCTGATTACTCAAATGCAACGTGCTGCGACATCAATACCCAGCAATATTGCAGAAGGGTCGGGAAGAAATACTAGCAGTTCATTTAAACACTATTTGACGATATCGATTGGCTCAGCACACGAATTGGAAACACAGATAATTATTAGCAAACAATTGGGTTACATAAGAGAAGATAGTTATAATTTGATTATTACAGAGTTGCACGGAATTCAGAAAATGCTGTTTTCATTGCACAACAATATGAAATAATCATTCGAGGCTATCTACTAAAGACTAACTACTAATTACTTAAGAAAATGGCAATAAAAAAAGATAACCGTCCAAGGGCGGGATTTGGTAAGATCACTATCAGTCTTGCATCGCCGGATGCGATCCTTGATCGCTCTTATGGTGAGGTACTAAAGCCTGAAACTATTAACTATCGTACCTACAAGCCTGAGCGTGATGGCCTGTTCTGCGAAAAAATATTCGGACCGGTTAAGGACTACGAATGCTATTGCGGCAAGTACAAACGTATTCGCTACAAAGGCATCGTATGCGACCGTTGCGGTGTTGAGGTTACAGAAAAGAAAGTACGCCGTGAGCGTCTGGGCCACATCAAGCTGGTGGTGCCTATCGTCCATATCTGGTATTTTAAGAGCCTTCCTAATAAGATAGGTTATCTGCTCGGTGTTAGCTCCAAAAAAATGGAGAGCATCGTTTATTACGAGCGTTATGTAGTTATACAGTCTGGCGAAGCCGAAGAAATGGTGCGCACAAAGCTCAACCTCAAGGAGAGCGAAAACACCCATCAGCAGTTGCTTACTGAAGATGAGTATCTGGAGATCCTCGATGGTCTTCCAAAAGAAAACCAATACCTGCCAGACGAAGACCCTAACAAGTTCATCGCTAAGATGGGCGCTGAGTCTGTACAGATGCTGTTGTCACGCATTGATCTCGACAAACTGTCTTACGACCTTCGCAATGCAGCAGCAAACGAAACTTCACAACAGCGTAAGCAGGAAGCCCTTAAGCGCCTGAGCGTTGTTGAGGCTTTCCGCGATGCCAACACACGTATCGAGAACCGTCTGGAGTGGATGGTGATGCAGTATGTACCGGTTATTCCACCCGAGTTGCGCCCGTTGGTGCCGTTGGATGGTGGCCGTTTTGCATCGTCCGATCTTAATGATCTTTACCGCAGGGTGATCATCCGTAACAACCGTCTGAAGCGTCTTATAGAAATCAAAGCACCTGAGGTGATCCTGCGTAATGAAAAACGTATGCTTCAGGAAGCTGTCGATTCTCTGTTCGATAACAGCCGTAAGTCAAACGCTGTAAAAGCCGAAGGTGGTCGCGCACTGAAATCTCTTTCTGACGTACTGAAAGGCAAACAAGGTCGTTTCCGTCAAAACCTTCTTGGTAAACGTGTCGACTACTCTGGTCGTTCGGTTATCGTGGTAGGCCCTGAAATGAAACTGCATGAGTGTGGCCTTCCAAAAGATATGGCTGCCGAACTGTTCAAACCGTTCATCATCCGCAAGTTGATTGAAAGGGGCATTGTAAAAACAGTAAAAAGTGCGAAAAAACTGGTAGAGCGCAAAGAGGCTGTGGTTTGGGATATCTTGGAGAATGTACTGAAAGGACACCCGATTCTCCTCAACCGTGCCCCTACCCTTCACCGTTTGTCAATTCAGGCCTTCCAGCCAAAGTTGATCGAAGGCAAGGCAATCCAGCTGCATCCGCTCGTATGTTCCGCGTTCAACGCCGACTTCGATGGTGACCAGATGGCCGTGCACGTTCCGCTCAGCAATGCTTCTATTGTAGAGGCTCAGCTGCTGATGCTGGCATCGCACAACATTCTTAACCCACAGAATGGCACCCCGATAACACTTCCTTCTCAGGACATGGTACTCGGACTCTACTACATTTCTAAAGGAAAGAAATCAACAGAAACTGAAAAAGTAAAAGGCGAAAACAAGGTATACTATAGTTCAGAAGAAGTGATCATAGCGCACAACGAAGGTCATGCCGACCTCCATGCCTGGATCAAGGTTCGTGGAACTGTTCGTGAAGCCGATGGCACACTCGTCGACAAACTTATCGAAACAACCGTTGGACGTGTTATGTTCAACCAGTTTGTACCAAAAGAAAATGGCTTTGTAAACGCGCTGCTCACCAAAAAATCACTGCGTGAGATCATCGGCCAGATATTGAAGAACACCAATATCCCTAAAACCGTAGCTTTCCTTGACGATATCAAAACACTCGGTTTCCGTACGGCATTCCGTGGTGGACTATCGTTCAACATCAAGGATCTTACAGTTCCGGATGTTAAAGAACAACTGGTTGCAAATGCTCAGGTTGAAGTTGACGAAATTTGGGACAACTACAACATGGGTCTTATCACCAATAACGAACGTTATAACCAGGTGATCGACGTTTGGTCACGCGTAGATACGCGTGTAACTGAAACGCTGATTCGTGAAATGGCAGCAGACAAGCAGGGCTTCAACTCTGTGTACATGATGCTTGACTCCGGTGCGCGTGGATCAAAACAGCAGGTTAAGCAGCTTGCAGGCCTTAGGGGTCTGATGGCAAAACCTCGTCGTAGTGGTTCATCAGGATCTGAGATCATTGAAAATCCGATCCTCTCCAACTTCAAAGTAGGTCTGAGTGTATTGGAGTACTTTATCTCTACCCACGGTGCCCGTAAGGGTCTTGCGGATACCGCCCTTAAAACGGCCGATGCCGGTTACCTCACACGTCGTCTGGTAGACGTTGCTCAGGATGTGGTGATTAATGGTGAAGATTGTGGTACACTTCGTGGTATCGCAACCTCCGCACTGAAAGACAATGAGGAAATTGTAGAACCATTGTACGATCGTATACTCGGTCGCACATCGCTTCATAACATCTACGATCCGTTTACCGACGAGGTTATCTGCTCTGCAGGCGACGAGATCACAGAAGACGTTGCAAAACGTATAGAAGACAGTCCAATCGATACGGTGGAGATTCGTTCTGTACTTACCTGCGAACTCAGAAGAGGTGTATGTACCAAGTGTTACGGCAAGAACCTTGCTACCGGTTATATGGCACAGAAAGGTGATGCAGTTGGTATCATCGCTGCCCAGTCCATCGGTGAGCCGGGTACACAGCTTACACTGCGTACGTTCCACGTTGGTGGTGTTGCGGGTTCTTCTGCTATCGAATCTCAATTGGTTGCCCGCTTCGACGGTACTATCCAGTTCGATGGTCTGCGTACTACTAAGTTTAAAGACATCGAAGGTGAAGATCAGATCGTGGTAATAGGCCGTACCGGAGAGGTAAGGATTGTGGATGTAGCCAATGACCGCCTGCTGATCACCAACAACATCCCTTATGGCTCTGTCCTTAAAATTGCAAATGGTAAAAAAGTTGCAAAGGGCGATGTGATCTGCACATGGGATCCGTTTAACGCTGTGATCATATCAGAAATCAGCGGAAAAGTGAAGTTCGATAGCGTAATCGAAGGTGTTACCTACCGCGAAGAGGCCGACGAACAAACTGGTCACCGCGAGAAGGTGGTAATTGAAACTAAAGATAAAACCAAGATACCATCAGTATTGGTAGAAGGTAAAGAACATAAAATGTACAACTTGCCTGTAGGTTCTCACATCATCGTAGAGCCAGAGCAGGAAGTACATAACGGACAGGTACTGGTGAAAATACCACGTATCATGGGTCGTAGCAGGGATATCACCGGTGGTCTGCCACGTGTTACAGAACTGTTTGAAGCACGTAACCCAAGCAACCCTGCAGTAGTAGCCGAAATCGACGGTGTGGTAGGATTTGGTAACGTGAAGCGTGGTAACAGAGAGATCATCGTTGAATCACGTGAGGGCATGGTTAAAAAATACCTTGTACCGCTTACACGCCACATCATGGTGCAGGACGGTGACTTCGTAAAAGCAGGCACAGCGCTTTCTGATGGTGCCACAACGCCTAGCGATATCCTGTCTATCAAAGGACCTTTCGCAGTTCAGGAGTACCTTGTAAATGAAATTCAGGAGGTATATCGCCTGCAGGGTGTGAAGATCAATGACAAGCACATTGAGGTGATCGTTCGCCAGATGATGCGTAAAGTAAATATCGTTGATCCGGGTGATACCAAGTTCCTTGAAGAAGATACAGTAGATAAGTTCGAGTTTATGGACGAGAACGACTGGATCTATGACAAGAAGGTAGTTATGGATGCTGGCAACTCAGACAAGCTGCACCCTGGCCAGATCGTTACAATTCGCGAACTGAGGGAAGAAAACAGCGGTCTGCGTCGTGCCGATAAGAAACTGGTTGAATACCGCGATGCTAATCCTGCTACTTCCTCTCCTATGCTTCTGGGTATTACCAAGGCATCGTTGGGTACGCAGAGCTGGATATCAGCGGCATCGTTCCAGGAAACAACAAAAGTACTGTCTCAGGCAGCCATCAATGGTAAAGCCGATTCACTGATGGGTCTGAAAGAAAACGTTATTACCGGCAATCTGATACCTGCTGGTACCGGTATGCGCGAATTCGATGATCTGGTAGTAGGATCTAAAGAAGAGTTCGAATTGCTGATGGCAAATCGCGATGTACTGCAGTTCGACGATGAAGAATAAGATTACTGCTGTTCGCATTGATTAATATTATTGCGATAGTAATTGTAAATTAAAATACAATCAAAGCCGCCTTTTTTAAGGGCGGCTTTGATTTAACAGCCAATCCCCCACCACTTAGATGAAAAAGCTATTTGCCCTGATACCGATGTTTTTTTTCTTTCATTGCAGCGCACAATCAGTGTGCAAAATTTACCAATACCCTGCCGGCGAACAATCATCCAAGAAGCTCGTTGCCACCATATCTTACGATCCGGCAGGACGGGTCACAAAAGAGGTTATCAGAGGGTATATCCGCTTTCTCAACAACGTTAATACCATGTATTGCCACAAGGAAGACGGAGTATACCAATACTATTATGATGATTCTATTTTGTACAAAACGGTGATAACGATTAATGATGACCGCACCAATAAACCAATAGATTCCAACAAGATTTTCTACTATTACGATAGCGTCACAAACTGCCTTACCAGCGAGGTAACAGTAATGCACCTGAATAAGAGACTACCCGGCAAAAAGCCCGGCAGTTTCCGCAAAACAGTTGAATTCATATACGATTCACGTGGCAGACTGAGCAAAAAATGCGGAACCTACAATCGCAACACCGTTGAGCACCTCTGTTATGACGAAGAAGGCCGCATCGTTACAGACAGCATGGTAAGTATCGACCCTACCGACGGCTTCTCGGTAATGACAAAGTACGAGTATAGCAAAGGGGGTTACAAAGAATATACCTGGATGTCCGAACGTAAATACCCCTCAATCACAGAATACAAGCTCGATAGTCTGGGTAGGGTTATCGAACAGGCATTGTGGTTTCATAAAGACGACGAAAACGGCGGTTGCAAGAGTACGTTGCATACAGACTGGAAGCCATTCCTAAACAACGACTTTAAACAATACAAGCAATACGAAAAAGCCGTGACCAATTTTGATGCAGCCGGGCGAATAGCAATGACCTTCTACTACTTTGAAGGCATACACACTACAACGCACGAGTTTGTATACGAATCTGCTGCAAGCACAAATAATCATTAATACCCGGATAGCACTATTTTTGCGATATGACTGATATACAAAAGAACAATCCATTACATGGCATAACGCTTGAAGCTATTCTCAGATACCTGGTCGAAAATATGGGATGGGAGGAAATGAATGAGCGCGTACGTATCAATTGTTTTTACGAAAACCCAAGTATTTCTTCCAGCCTTAAATTCCTGCGGAAAACAGAATGGGCCCGCAAAAAAGTAGAATTGCTCTACATCGACGTCATTTCACAGGAGCGAAAATGATATCATCTCTTGAGGATGTAGCTATACTTCATTAATACATTTAAATTATTCTTTTGTTACAATAATAAATATAAAGCTTTTTAACTGCCTATCTATTTTTTCTCGGAAAAATTTTATTTTTGAGGTACACAAAACAAAAACAATATGAAAAATCTAATCCCGGTAGCGGCAGTAGTAGTACTCGCAATGATGTTCACATCCTGCAAAAAAGAATACACTTGCACATGCACCACATCAATGACAGGTGTCCCTTCAACAACAGTTTCAGGTAAAACTGATAAAATGTCGAAGAAAGATGCCAAATCAAAATGCGAAGCAGGAAACACATCTACAACTGTAGCTGGTATTACTACTTCTGTTAATTGCAAAATCGACTAATTAATTTCCACAAAATTGAAGCCTGCTTCACATTTCGTGAAGCAGGCTTTCTTTATTTAGATCAGCACTGATAAACGCTCTTATTCCGACACGAAGTACATTTTCAGCGCGCCTTTATTTTTCGCTACTATCTCTCCTCTGTATTCACAACTGAATTTGCCTTTCACCAGGTCATAAGTTGCTCCGGATATATTTATCTTGCCCGGCTCACCATGTTGCTCTATTCTCGCAGCTGTATTCACTGTATCGCCCCATATGTCGTAGGCAAACTTCTTTACACCTACAATACCAGCTACAACATTCCCGCTGTGAATCCCGATGCGCACCTCAAAAGTCCGCTCACCCAGTTTTGCACGGCGGTCCTGCATGAATGCATTGATCTCCCTGGCCGCCAGCACGGTCTTTAGTGCATGGTCGGCATCTGCTGCCGGTAACCCGCACACTGCAAGGTAGGCATCGCCTATTGTCTTTATTTTCTCAATGTTATACTTCTGGGTTATCTCATCAAACCTCTTGAAACAGGTATGCAATTCATCTATCAATGCCTGAGCACTCATTTGCTCAGCCGCAGATGTAAAGTTCACAAAGTCAGTGAAGATGACCGTAACATTATCAAAATGTCTGGCAGCCGTACTTCCCGTCATTTTTAGTTCATTTGCTACTTCCTCAGGCAATATGTTCCGCAACAGCGCGTCTGACTTACCGCGCTCCATTTCAGACTTCCGTCGCTCGCGCGCTATGAAGAACGAGAAACAAAGCAACAGACCAATCCCGGCTATTCCCATATAGGTATAGCTGCGCTGCCGTTGCAGCTTCAGCGCAGTGATCTTTTCTTTTTCGTCACTCTTCAAACTATCAGATAGCCGCTGCCGGTCATATTCATGCTGCATACCCATTCTCACAATCTTCTCATTATTCTCCTTCGAAAAAATCGAGTCTTTAATAGCACGGAAGTTATCAGAGGCGTTCAGCGCTTTCCTATAATCCCCTTTCAGGCGGTAAGCCGCCGCCAGCGACTCATATATCGTTTTCATCCCGCCTGGCTCTCCTGCTTCGGTAGACAGGGCAAGTCCTTGCTCCAGAAAACTGATCGCGTCACTAAGCAACACACCTTTGTTGCTGGGCAAAGACCACAATGGCACGCCATACTGTTTTCTACCCTGCTTTTCCTCTGCCTGTCCTATCGAGCCACGCTGTGCCGCTTTGCTGCCCACTCCGGAAAACAAAACTGTATCTCTGTAAATATCCAGATAAACTGTGCCCAATGCTTCCAGTATGGATGCCAGCTGACTCTTCAGCCCGGTTTCAACTGCTATCTTTTTGGCCTGTTGAAAATAGGACAGCGCCATCGTATAATTCTTCTGTTTGGCATATACACGGCCTATCGAGCAGGTGTTCATCGCTACGCCACGCTTGTTTCCGAGCGTGTCATAAATAGCAAGAGCATTCTTAAACTGCTCCAACGCCAGTTCCTGATTTCCCTGCAGCTGATAGATCGACCCTATATTACTCGCAATCGATGCCACTCCTGTTCTGTCTCCAATTTCCTCATTAATCTTCGATGCCTTAAAATAATATTCAAGTGCCTTTGCATGATCGCCCATCTCCACATACACATTCCCAATGTTCTCTGTCACAATATTCAGGCCGCCTTTCCCTTCTATCTGCTCTACCGCCTTCAGCGCGCTGAAGTAGTACTCCAGCGCTTTCGAAAAATCACTGAGGTTAAAATAGACAGCACCAATATTGATGTTGCACGAGGCTACATTCTTGTATTCACCGGCCGACTCACTCATTTTCAACGACCTTTTGTAGTATTCCAGCGCATTGGGATAGTCATTCAGGAAGTAATAAATATTGCCAATATTACCCGTACCATCAGCAATACCCTTTTTATCGCCTGTTACTTCATGCGTATGTACCGCTGCTTTGTAATACGCAAGAGCTTTGGGATAATCCGACTTGCTTTGATAGTTCGTGCCGATAACATTATTCAGCCGGGCTATGCCTAAAGTCCACTTCAGGGTCTGGGCCAGCCGCATACCTTCAAATCCATAAATTAATCCCGTATCCGGATTGAAAAACGAATACCCGCGAGACAGGTTGTACAGTACTATTACCTTATTGGTATCCTCCTTCTGCCTTGCCAGCTCTACAAGCAGCGAATCTATTTTCTCATGCCCCTT
Source organism: uncultured Bacteroidota bacterium (assembly GCA_903824665.1). Classification (GTDB taxonomy): domain Bacteria; phylum Bacteroidota; class Bacteroidia; order Chitinophagales; family Chitinophagaceae; genus Nemorincola. The sequence continues at coordinate 66,371 of CAIJXT010000009.1, forward strand.
TAGCCGCCCGAAAACAGATACAGGACACAAAAACAACACTGCAAAAACGAAAAAAAGAAATGATTGACGTATCATGCAAAATAAAATTGCTATTAATCTGAATAGCCCGACACCAAACGCGAAAAATGATATCCGCTAATTCAAGTGCCTGTAAATATAGTAAAATACAATTGATAGCAATTTTAATTTCCACTATTGTAACCTCGAATTAAAATCCTGTAATTGCAGTAAACCAAGATAGAATACAATGCAAAAGCAAACAATGATTTTTCGCTGGAAAGACACATGCACGCAAAAAAATTTGTGACAGTTCAGTGATTATCTAAACCAATTTTTAAGTATATTTGTTATCTAAATCTCACCTATGATCCGCTCTATATCTGCAGTTCTGCTGCTGCTCGCACTATTTACTTCATCATGCTGCAAAAAAACCTTTTGCACTACCCCTGCTGGCCTTGGGGTCGGATTAGTAGGTTTTGACCTTGCTGAAATTGACACAATCTATACTACCGGGTATGCGCTGGGCTCCGGACTCACAACCGTAAAACGGGAACAACAGCTCGATACCGTTACGGTAGAATATAACAGTGATAGCGTGTTTTTTGTTAAGCCTAAATCAAATGGAATTTTGTCCGAGGCGTACGAATGGAAAATTTTCATTCCGGCGGTGAACAAAACCTACACCATAACCGACTATGGTTATAAGTCTTACAAATGCGGTGGTTGCGGCCACAAAAAAGAAGAAACTCGGACTTTATCCACTTGCCTGCTAAATGGCGTTCGTACCCATGTCGGAGCACTACGTATCAGAAAATAACCCACCAGACCGTCACCATATTCATATTGGTGGTTAGCGTCTTCTGCTATTTTGTTTGAACCCCTGAAGCATTATGGTCGTGGCAGAGACACATCAAGTTTCCGCACCAGATATACCGAGAAGATGCATATACCCACTATAGCCGCTACAAGCATTCGGGTGATGTTCTTATAGGCTTTATTGGATGCCTTGAGGTTGCGCAGAATGATAATGTTGTTCAGTATGTTTTCCGTACGCGAGAATGCTGTTTCGCTTTTGATCACGTAGTCGAATGCACCATATTTCATGATATCAACAGCAACCGCCAGGTCGTCCTGCCCTGTCAGCATGATCACGTGTGTGTCAGGTGCCAGCCGTTTCAAATCTTTCAGAATATCTACTCCGTTCTTGGCATCATTGATGTTGGAGTTCAGATGGTAATCAAGCACTACCACATCCGGAACCAACGACAGATCCCTGATCGCATCCTCGCCATTGGTGTAAGACTTGATCGTATACTCAAAACGTTCACTGATATAGTTCTTCAGCATTTCATTCTGCAGCGGCTCATCGTCTACCAGAAAAATGTACTTATCCATTTTAGATGCCATAAATAAGATGTTTCCATAAAAATATAGTTAAATCCTAATAAAGCAAATAAATTTCAATTCAACCCCAAATATTTAGTCTGGGGTGAATGGGTTCTCCAATAATGTGATGTTGCTTAATGCTGCTCTCTGATCTCTCTGAACGCCTGCTCACATACAGTCTTCAGCGTACCGATCATCTTGCCTATAACCGCAAAATCATCCTTACGATCGGCCGCATGCTCTATCCCGGCTATATTGCTGTGCTCCTCTTTTATCCCCATATAGGTCATTTGCGGTTTCAGCGAGTGCGATGCTATTTTTATCGTACCATGATCTGCTGCCGCCAGACCGGCGTCCAGCTGGGCCAGCAGCTTTGGGGCATTGTCCAGAAATATGGTGGTATATTTCTTCATTTTATCGGGATTGCCTCCCGTAAACTGTTTTATGAAATCCATGCTCGTTACCCTCACTGGTGGTGCAGCCACCTCTGGTACTATCGGCTCGTTGGCTATATCCCCGCCTACCGGCATTGTGTCTGTCATAACTTCGCTCATCTTTTTCAGTAATTCCTGTGGGTGAAAAGGCTTGGAAACATACGCATCCATTCCGGCCGCAAGATACTCTTTTACATCTTCCTGCAAAACGTTTGCTGTCATAGCTATTATCTTCACCTGCTGTGCTTGTCCCGTTAGCTCTTTACGTATTACCTTGGTCGCTGTCAGCCCATCCATTACGGGCATCTGTATATCCATCAGCACCACATCAAATGCCTCCTGCTGCAGCTGGTCTATCGCATCCTGTCCGTTTACAGCCATCGTTATGCTGATACCCGGCAGATACTCCTGTAGCGTATCTTCTGCCACCATGCGGTTAAACTCATTGTCTTCAACCAGCAGTATCTTCAGCTTCCTCAGCTTCTGTATCTTTTCATCGTCCAGCGTTTCTTCTTTTCTATCCTCCAGCTGCACCGCCGACCTGCCAAATACGATCACCGCAGAGAAGGTACTGCCCTTATTCAGCTCGCTCTCTATCAGTATATCACCGCCCATCAGCGTCGCCAGTTGCTTAGATATGCTCAATCCCAGCCCGGTACCACCGAATTTACGTGTGATGTCAGAACCCGCCTGCGTAAAACTGTCAAATATCGTTCCCAGATATTCCGGGGCAATACCAATGCCCGAATCCTTTACATCAAACCTGATTACTATCTGCTCATCGTCTGCACGCTGCAGCACCGCCCGTATCTCTACAGAACCCTTTTCTGTAAACTTGATCGCATTACCTGCCAGATTGATCAATATCTGATTCACCTTTGTAGGATCGCCAACCACCATTTGTGGTATTGCCGCATCGGTTTCCGTGATCAGTGCTATACCCTTCTCCTCCACCTTGGTATAAAGCATATCGTGCAATCCCTGCATCACCTCACGCACATTGAAGTCTATATGCTCTATCGTCACCTTACCGGCCTCTATCTTCGAGAAGTCCAGTATATCATTGATGATCACCAGCAGGTTGTCCGCACTCATCCTTATGGCATTCAGGTACCGCAAATGTTCCGGCCTCGGGTCCTTGGCCAGTATCAGCCGGGTCATACCCACTATCGCATTCATAGGTGTGCGTATCTCATGGCTCATATTGGCCATAAACTTGTGCTTCAGTTGTGCAGCACGCTCAGCCACTTCCTTTTCCTTTCTTGCCAGCTCTATCTGCTGCCGCGCCTGCAGGTTGTTCAGCTCATTAAACACATTCTGCTTAAACACCTCATCCTTCAGCTTCTCAAACGACTTTATGTACTTGAACGCCGTGTGTATGTCACCCATCTTTTCGTACAGATCAGATAGCTTTTCATGTATGCTCATCAGGTCCTGCCGGCGTTTATATTCTGTAGCTACGTCCAGCGCGGTCAGCATATACTGCAGTGCTGTGTCGTAGTCGCCTCGGTCCATGTACAGATTACCCAGGTAATAGGTGCAGATAACCCTCACCTCCACACCACCCTGCTCATTCGCCTTTTCCAGCGCATTCAGCAGGTGCGTAGCTGCAGCTTCATGATGCTGCATTTTGTAATACACCTTTCCCACCCCGCTCTCCGCGTTTACATAGGCTGTAGTACCAGGCTCCGACCGTTTCAGATTCTCCTGAAACGATTTCAGCGCATCATCAAACTGCTCCTTTTTAAAGTAAATATTACCAAGCGTATTGTGAATATTCAGCAGACTGTTTACATTATTCACCCGCTCAAAAATAGGCAGGCATTTCAGTGCATACTCCAGCGCACCATCATAATCGTTGCAGTCAAACAGCAGATTCGAAATATTCGACAGTATCACAGACTGGTAGTATTCATCCCCCATTTCCTGATTGATCACCAGCGCCCTGTCGTAGTTGGTCAGTACATTGGCCAGATCGCCCAACTCGCGATAAATGCTACCCAGATAATAATGCCCTACGGCCTCTATCGTCTGATTATTGAGCTTGCGTGCTATCGTCAGTGCCTCCTTCAGCACATCAATACCCTCATTATACTTCCCCATCAGCCTGAAGCAGAACCCCCTCAGGCAAAGTCCATGCCCCACTCCAGCCACATATCCTATAGCCTGCGATCTCGTTATCACCTCGTCCGATAGGGCCAGTGCTTTATCTACTTCGAAGTTCTTTACCTCTTCGGCCATCTTCAGCAATATCGATATCTTCTTCTCCTCGTCCTGCTGCATTTCCAGCTCACCCTGTAGCACTGCGTATCTTTCCGTGTTCATCTTCTGTATGATTTGGGATGGTAAGATAAAAGGAATTTAAAAAATAATATGAAATTACGGGAACAAAAATACAAGTAAAGGTTTTCATAATATGCTTGCATCAAAATGTAAACCCTGTTTTACCGGCTCACTGCATGCGCCGAGTTATGCAAACAATATCGGGTGAAAAAAGAAAATATATCTCGCAGCAGGCATTAATACAATAATTTATTCTATACTTTTAGTGCGTTATCAATCCCGATGATATGCAGTTTGAAAAGGTGAAAAAATTTATTCTGGATAAGCTTAAGAAAGATTTGCCAAAAAATCTTACTTATCACAGCCTCGGACACATTAAAGATGTGTACAAGGCAGCAGAAGATCTGGCAAAGCTGGAAAAAGTAACCGGTGACGACCTCACTATTCTGCTCACTGCCGTGCTCTTTCACGATTCAGGGTTCCTGATTCAGCAAAAAGAGCATGAGCGTGTCGGCTGCGAACTCGCTGCCCTCTACCTGCCAGACTTTGGCTACAGCGACGAGCAGATCATCAGGATCAGTGGGCTCATAATGGCGACCCGTATCCCACAAACACCCAACAACAAACTCGAAAAGATCATCTGCGACGCCGACCTCGACTACCTCGGTCGCGACGACTTTTTCAAAATCGGCAACTACCTCTTCGATGAGCTCTGCATGTATGGCATCATTAGTACCGAAAACGAGTGGAACAAGCTGCAGGTTCGCTTTCTTGAGAGCCACCGCTACTTCACCACCTCTGCCAAAAAACTACGCAAGGCCAAGAAAGACGAACACCTGGCACTCATAAAATCGAAGATCAAAAACCACTGATACTGCCTGCGCACTGCCGGCATTACTACCGGTACACCATTCGCACCGGCAGTATACCAATACCTGTATTACCCACCCATACCAATAGCACACAATAAAACGATCGATACAATATGCAACGCGATACAGCGATATTCGGACTGATAAATGACGAGCTGCAGCGGCAGCGCCACGGACTGGAACTGATAGCCTCAGAAAACTTCACCAGCATGCAGGTAATGCAGGCTATGGGCAGTGTAATGACCAACAAGTATGCTGAGGGCTACCCCGGCAAGCGCTACTATGGCGGCTGCGAGGTAGTAGACAAAAGCGAACAACTGGCCATAGACCGTGCCAAAGAGATGTTTGGCGTAGAATATGCCAATGTGCAGCCACATAGCGGCGCCCAGGCCAATGCCGCACTCATGCTTGCCGTACTGCGCCCCGGCGACACCATACTGGGCCTCGACCTCAGTATGGGCGGTCACCTCACACACGGCTCGCCCGTCAACTTCTCCGGTAAGCTTTATAATGCTGTACACTATGGTGTGCACAAAGACAGTGGCCTCGTAGACTACGATATGATGGAGCAGCAGGCACACACCCACAAGCCCCGCCTCATCATCTGTGGCGCATCGGCATACAGCCGCGACTGGGACTATCCACGCATCCGTGCCATCGCCGACAGCGTCGGCGCACTCGTCATGGCCGACATATCGCATCCCGCAGGGCTTATAGCCAAGGGACTGCTCAGCAGCCCCTTCGACCATTGCCATTTTGTTACCACCACCACACACAAGACACTTCGCGGCCCGCGTGGTGGACTCATACTCGTCAAAAAAGACTTCGAAAACCCCTTTGGCATCACCGGCCCCAAGGGCGAGATACGCATGATGAGCCAGCTCATAGACCTCGCCGTATTCCCCGGCACACAGGGCGGCCCACTCGAGCATGTTATCGCTGCCAAGGCTGTCGCTTTCTACGAGATACTGCAACCAGAGTTTGCCGACTATGCCCGCCAGATCATCGCCAACGCGCAAACCATGGCCAGCTGCTTCACCGCAAAGGGCTACAACATAGTATCCGGTGGCACAGACAACCACCTGCTGCTGATAGACCTCCGCAACAAGAACATCAGTGGCAAAAAAGCCGAGAACGCACTCGTTAAGGCCGACATCACCATCAACAAAAACATGGTACCCTTCGACGACAAGTCGCCATTCATCACCTCTGGCATACGCGTAGGCGTACCCGCCATTACCACCCGTGGCCTCAAAGAAGCCGATATGCAGCAGGTAGTCAACTGGCTCGACCGTGTGCTCATGGCTGCCGACGATGATACTGTTATAGGCGCCGTCCGTGGCGAGGTCAACGAATTCATGAAAGGCTTCCCGCTCTATCCCGAATACGCGTGATGATGGTTATTATATGAAATAAACACCGAAATACATTTTGTACTTTCAAGCCTGCATATTACCTTTGCAATCCCAAATCGGGCTGGTGTGGTAGCTCAGTTGGTAGAGCAAAGGACTGAAAATCCTTGTGTCGGGGGTTCAATTCCCTCCCACACCACCAAAAACATAAAGCCTTTCAGTGTATAACTGGAGGGCTTTTTTGTTTGGTGTTAAATCACTCCACAAATTCGGGTTTCTGCTTTGGTGGTATCCATCAGTTTAATGATATTCCTCAGCCTGATTTTTATCCCGACCCCACTGGCGCGAGTTTGTAGCACAGCCTTGCGTGCGAGCTAACTCGTGACTCACATAAATTAGCCAGTTTATAACTGGCCCCACTTGCACCCAGTTTACAGCATCGAGCCCAACCAACAAAACCCACACAACCCAAACCCTGTTTTCACTAACTTTATTACAGAATGTATAACAGTATGACAAAGCTACTTACATTACTCATTTCCATTACTATATGTCATAACGCCATTGGCCAATCCATCTCCCGCGCCATGCAGGAAAAAGCATACGCTCAGGCAATAAAAGAATTCCTGACAGCCACACACAAACGCGACGCTTCCGTTTTCGACACATTATTGGTAGGCAGGCACCCCGATTTCCCTGCCATTTCCTTGCCCGCCCGTATAGGTAACACCACCATCCTGCTGTGCACCACACAACAAGCCGACTCGATCCGGAAGCGAAACGAAAAATTGGCTTTTGTAAATATCGTTGGCACTGTCGCTGCTGATAATTCCCGGTTTCTGCTTGTAACCTTCTACCCCGGCTATGTGCATCAATACGACTGCAAAATTGATCTCAGATACAATTCCCGCAACCACACCTATCAATCCGTCTTTGTTGATTTCAAAAACTACGCCTACAAATAAGTATCAGTTTTAGTGCTTTGTAGCCCCCCGCCCCTATCTTCCGCCTTTGCCAGCTTCACCCGCCACCAAATACTTCTTGGCCTTGGCTTGCGACACTCCATTGGCACAGATGTTGCAATCTCACGCGCTATATCTTTACAAATCTACTTGCAACGCTGTTGTTCACCACTACCTGGTATACCCCTGCAGCAATGCCTTTGGTATTGATGCGAACTTCTTTGCCATTTACGGTATTGCTGCATACCTCCCTGCCCCACACATCAATAATCGACACCTTGTCCATTTGCTCGCCATAGGTTATCACCAGCTCATCACCCACCGGATTCGGGTATATCTTTATCCCGGTTGCCTCCCTGGCTATTGTTGGCACGCCATTGGTCCCGCTCAGTTTCGCTACAACATAATCACCAAAAAACGCACCTGTTCTGTTAAGCACCGTAGCACCCATTGTTAGGGTCGGGCTCACCGTTACCCCGCAAATGTAGATGCTACCCGCATTGTCTGCCACCACCGCCAGCGCCGCCTCTCCATTCGTTCCTCCCACATTTACAGCCCATTGTTCAGTGCCGTTAGTGGTGTATCGGGCCACCATCCCGTTGCGCCCCCATTCGGCAAAAGCGGCGTTAGTCAACGTATCAGGCCCAAATGTCAGCGTCGCGTCTCCATAGGTATTCGTCACATATACATTGCCTGCATTGTCAGCATCAATACTGAGGCTCTCGTCAAACCCCGCACAGCCTATCCGTCTCGCCCACCGTTCGGTGCCGCCTCCGCTGTAAGATAGCACAAAGACATCTGCTGTACCGCTTGCCGACGCGTTTGCTAGTGTATACATGCCTATCTGCATGGTGATACCCTGAAATGTACCGGTTACATAGCAATTCCCAGCCGCGTCTGTCGCTATTTCATAGGCCACATCATAACCTCCACTGCTTCCACTCCTCGCCCACATCACGGTGCCAGCTGCATTGTACTTTGCCACATACACCTCTCCTCTTTGCGGACCACCGGTGCCTGTCAGTGTTGTAGTCCCTACTGTCATGGCCGTTCCGGTAAATTCTCCCGTCACAAATACATCCCCGCCACCGTCTGTGGCGATAGCACTTGCTCTGCAATAATTTGGCCAGCTGCCACTGCTGCTTAGCGCCCTCCCCCACTGCACGCTGCCTCCCGGCGAATACTTTACCAGAAACATACTGGCATCCGATGTACCTGTCAACGTGGTTGCATCAAAGTCTATGCTACTACCTGGAAACCATCCCGCAACAAATACATTACCCGTGGTGTCGGCAGCCACAGAGCTTACTTCATCTATCCCTGCTGAGCCACCCTTCTTTACCCACAAAACATTACCTGCACCGTCATACTTTACAACAAAAATGTCTGTGAGCCCGGTGCCGTAAACTTTAACTGTACCAAAGCTCACCGAATCTTCAAAAGTACCGGCCACTATAATATTGCCTGACGCATCAAAACATACATCCATCACCCTTGCCAGAAAACCAGTCAGTTCGTCTTTGCGCCACAGCAGAGTACCCGCGGCATTATATTTTGCCAAAAACGGAAAGCCGCCTACTACTACGTTTCCGGCTGCGTCGTAGTCCATTGTCGGAGGCTTACCTTCATCATTTTTGCCAAAATTGTGGGCCCAAACCCAACTCTGAGATCGTGATTGATAGCTTATGCACATGCACGCTATGACAAGACCAAATAATAGCTTTTTCATAAGGAGGCGTATTTAATAAGGCGGTTAATTAAATGAATTCCTACTTATGATAGACGTATATTGGATGTTATAGCTTGGATAGCTGCTATATATATTTTCGCATTATAGAACTACCCCACTAAGCCTGGGCCACACAAAAATCATATTTTTATAGTGCCCGGTGTAGAAACCTTTGCATCTCTGTAGTTACCGGTCTCCTGACAGGCAGCAACAAACAAAAACAACCAATAACAACAAAACACCCTGCTGACAATAGAAAAGAAGCCCAGCCAGTGATGGCACCTTTTGCTGTCGTAGCTGTAGATCCGGATGCTCCAAAACGCATACAGCCGAACAACCCTTCACAGCCGCCCATTAGCAGCACCACATAAGCAGCAAACCAGTGCCATGCCGCCCCATAGCGCCGAAGGAAAACAGCGTAGAGCTAACCCTTTGCCCGCGGAGCGATTGGGCAAAGGGCGGCGCTTTTTTGGTACTTTTTTTCGCTGTAGAAAAAAAGTACGAGCGGATGGGCACATATCACCTGATCAAAACACAATGAAACAACCCACTGGCGCGAGTTTGTAGCACAGCCTTGCGCGCGAGCTAACTCGTGCCTCACATAAATTAGCTAGTTTATAACTGGCCCCACTTGCACCCAGTTTACAGCATCGAGCCCAACCAACAAAAACCCACACAACCCAAACCCTGTTTTCACTAACTTTATTAAAGAATGTATAACAGTATGACAAAGCTCCTTACATTACTCATTTCCATTACTATATGTCATAACGCCATTGGCCAATCCGTCTCCCGCGCCCTGCAGGAAAAAGCATACACACAGGCACTAAAAGAATTCCTGACAGTCACACACAAACGCGACGCCTCCGTTTTCGACACATTATTGGTAGGCAGGCACCCCGATTTCCCTGCCATTTCCTTGCCCGCCCGCATAGGTAACACCACCATCCTGCTGTGCACCACACAACAGGCCGACTCAATCCGGAAGCAAAATGAAAAATTGGTTTTTGTAAATATTGTTGGCACTGTCACAGCAGACGATTCCCAATTTCTGTTTGTCACCTTCTACCCCGGCTACATCCATCAATACGACTGCACCATCGACCTCACCCGCAACCCACACACCCATGCCTATCAAACCACCAATGTCGATTTCAAAAACTTCGCCTACAGGTAAACGTCACCCTCCTGAGCATAGCCGTCGTTTCAAAAAAACGAAGACCTGCCTTTGTTTCAGAATACATCACTGCAGCGGCAAATCTTCGGATTTGAAAAAACGAAGAAAATCAATGCACAAAACCGAGCCACAGCTATAATTTCACAATAGTTAATCTCGTCGTGCCATTAGTAGACAGTGCTCCGGAATTTGATGATGCGAAATTGAACGTATTCACATTCACAGTACTACCCGATGTAATGGGAACAACAATGTTGTATCCGGTCCTGCTGTTTGGCGATTGAGAAGTGCTTCCCGTACCGGTTGGGCCATAATAGGTTACCCCACCTACGGTAATAGTCACCCCGAGTGCTGTTGATGTGGAAGAACTACTCACTAAAACCACATTTATAGAATAAATACCTGTCGCACCAGCGGTGTAAGTTGTGCCATTAAAACTACCTATTGTTGGTGTAGTCACCACGCTACCAAAACTCACCAACACATTGGTAGTAGTCGAAAGCGCCGTTCCTGCATTATGGGTGGCAACCAGATCGATAGTAGCCGTACTGGCACCACCACCACTACTGGTTGGAGTCACTGTCGACACGCCGGTTACTCTGCCCTTTGTGTCTACCGTCACCACCGGTATCGCACTGGCACTCCCATAGGTACCTGCTGCCACGCCCGATGTTGCCAGCGTAGGGTTAGGGTAAGTGCCGGTAAGGTCACCACCTGCCGATCCCGATGGCGTAGCCGTTGGGGTAGCCCACGTATTATCGCCCCTCAGGAAGGTAGTACTATTAGCCGTACCCGAGCCCAACCGGGCTGCCGCAACAGTGCCCGATGTAATTGCAGCACCTGCAAGCGCAATGCTCACGTTACCAGCCGCTGTTAGGCGACCTTTGATATCAACTGTGTATGCTGGCACCTGTGTTGCACTTCCATAGCTGCCCGCCGTCAATCCTCCTTGTGTTACCAAAGTAGGGTTTGGATAGGTACCTGCAAGGTCTCCGCCGGCAGCGCCGGTGGGTGCCGCTCCGCTCAACGAAGTCCAGGCAGTGCCGTTATAAAAGTAAAATCCCGCAGTACCATCTGTCTGGTATACCAATAGCCCCGTCGCTGGTGTCGAGATAGCCGCACGTTGTGTCGCAGTCATCCTTGGTACCAGCACACCCTGAGTGGTGCTGCTCACGTCCAGCATTGCCGATGCATCGGCTGTTGCTCCGGTACTATTAACGCCCATTCCCTGAGCTTTTGCTTTGTTTGTGCCAAAGGCAAATGCCAATACCATTACAAAATAAACTATAGCTACCCTTTTCATGTCGGTTATTTTTTTAATTATTTTGTATAAAAAGTACTGATACAAAACAGTACATAAACAATAAATGTAAAACAAACATTCTGGTAAAAAAAATCATTTCTGTCCGGCAAGAAAAGAGCGGATAACCAAATCAGCCGCCTTACATTGGCGCGTGTCCCTGTTTTCCGTATTCAGCGTCTGCTCACTGCCCGGCCACCCGTTTCCGACGTGCGAAAAATCCCCCTTTTTCCCCCCACTCTCGCGCACGTGTTTTTCACTCGTATTTAAGCTTGTGCCAATGTTCCTCACTGGCTAAGCCAACAGCCCTCCACCTAAATGTAGTTGCCCCCCGTTGCTCGGCGTAGACTCTTTCTGCGTCACTGCGGCTCCCGGTCTCCCCACTGGCGGCACCAAACGAAAAACAACCAGTAACAACACAACACCCAGCTGATAAAAGAAACATAGCCCAGCCGATGATGGCACCTTTTGCTGTGGTAGATGTGGATCCGGCAGCACTAAAACAATACCGACGACCAGCCCTTCACAGCCGCCCATTAGCAGCACCACACAGGCAGCAAACCAGTGCCATGTAGCCCCATAGCGCCGAAGGAAAACAGCGTAGGGCGACCCCTTTGCCCGCGGAACGATTGGGCAAAGGGCAGCGCTTTCTTTTGGTACTTTTCTTTTCGCTGTAGAAAAGAAAAGTACGAGCGGATGGGCAGAACACACTCAGATAAACACCAGTAGTCCGCGTCTGCAGCGTTTGTAAAATTTCCTTCCTCCGGATGCGCTGAAGCGCCAGGCAGTATCACTCGTTCTTTGTCATTTTGAGCCAGCGCATAGCCCTGTGCGTAGCCGCGCCGCGAAAAATCTTGCGCCACACCGGGCTTCAGCACAGGGGTATTGGCAAGGATTGTGTGTAGTCCGCTAAACGTAGCGAACAAGAAAATATGCGTTGGGCATTACTCTCCAATTAAATCAACTTCGGTGCTCGGTCTCCTGACCGGCGGCAAAAAACTAAAAAACAGTAACACAAAACACCCAGCCTAACTGCTGATAAAAGAAACAAAGCCCAGCACCTGATGGCACCTTTTGCTGTCGTAGATTTGGATCCGGTAGCATCACAATACCTGCTGATGTATAGCCATGTACCGCAGTCCATAAGCAGCACCGCATAGGCAGCAAACCAGTGCCACGCAGCCTAATAGCGCCGAAGGACAACAGCGTAGAGCTAACCCTTTGCCCGCGGAGCGATTGGGCAAAGGGCGGCGCTTTCTTTTGGTACTTTTCTTTTCGCTGTAGAAAAGAAAAGTACGAGGCGATGGGCAGATACCGCCTGATCAAAACACAATAAAACAACCCTCTTTCGGCCTCACCAAAACATATCAAACAATACCCTGCTGATAAAAGAATCATAGCCAAGCCCATGATGGCACCTTTTGCTGTCGTAGATGTGGATACGGTAGCATCACAATACCTGCTGATGTATAGCCATGTACAGCAGTTCATAAGCAGCACCGCATAGGCAGCAAACCAGTGCCATGCAGCCCCATAGCGCCGAAGGAAAACAGCGTAGAGCTAACCCTTTGCCCGCGGAGCGATTGGGCAAAGGGCGGCGTTTTCTTTTGGTACTTTTCTTTTCGCTGTAGAAAAGAAAAGTACGAGCGGATGGGCAGAAAACACCCCTGTTTGCCAAACGAAAATTTACCCTAACCAAAAAAAGTGCTTTTTACCCCAAAACCCGCACCCACAGCGAAAAGAACTTTTTATCATATCGCGTATACGTCTTATGATATGCAGCTGGCTGCATATCATATACACCCCTTTTGCCCACCACAAAAACCCACACGACCTTTAACCCCAAAACCTAAAATCAACTCCATGAATACCGAAAAAAAGCAGCAAGCCCGCAATCTCTATTTCCAGACCGGTCTCAACAAAACCCAGATTGCCGCCATACTAGAGATCAGCCGGCGCAGCCTCTCCTACTGGGTCAGAGAAGGCGACTGGGACCGCCTCAAAAAATCAGCAGAGCACCTGCCGGCTATATTGGTAGAGAACTGTTACCACATCTTCGGCAATCTTACAGAGCGATACCTGTCAGAGCGGCGAGTCACAGACCCGGTCAAACCCGTTGAGATCGATGCGCTCTACAAACTCACCCGCACCATCAAGAACCTTAAAAGCCGGGCCGCGCTCAACGAATCCATCGAGCTATGCGGCCACTTTATGGATATGCTCCATGCAAAGAACCCCGAGCTTGCGCAAGCTGTCATGCCCTACCTCGATGAGTACATGACCTCCCGTGCCAACATCAACCGGGACACCCTCCTCCCAGCCCACTTCACAGGCCTCTCCGGCACCATCCCCTTCCCCGACCCCGACAGAACCGAAACGCTGATCGACCATCGCGAGGCATTCTTCTCCGACCCCGAAACCGTAGAAACCTACGAGCGCTGGGGCATTCCCTTCCCCTCCGAAGAAGAGATCAGCACCCTCCCGGGCACTCCTAAACAACCATCAGAGACTGACTCCATCCACAACGAAAACGAACCGGATGAAACCCAAACTACTGGTCCAGAGGCGACAACTCCTGCTTCCGCTACCAACGCCTTCAGTGGGAAGCAAGTGCGCAAAAACTGCGCAAAAAGTAAAGGCAGAAAAATTCGTAAACAACAGATAATCAACGCATACCGCTACAAAACAAACAAACACAAAAAACCAAACAAAATTGCGCAAAACCCTGAAAACCACTATTAACTTGTCATCTCGACGAAGGAAGACCCTCCCACCATTTTGTCATCCCGACACAGGAGGGACCTCCCGGAAAAATATATTATTCCTTATCGTAGCCCAGTTGTTTCACAAGTGCTACCACCTCCGGGTTGCCAGAGCTTTTGGCAAACCCCAGTGATCTGCGCTGTACTGCCATCATTGTTCATCGCGTCCAGGTCTGTCCCGGGTATCAGTTCGATTGCCTTATCTTCCTCCCCTGCTACAATTGCTTTGATTAGTACTTCTGGCGTCCCGGCAAACAATGCTGAACAGGGAGTAATATTGCCACACAGGCAAAGAGAACTTCAATAACATTTTTCATTGATTGCTGTTTTAAATATCGAGAAATGAAACACCTTCCGGAGGGCAGAATTATACTACTGCAAACTTCTCAATAACGAAATGGTTGCACAATAACACAATTGAGCTATTTTTATGATTACTGAATATTAGTGTTCTGAGCACACCTCGTCATATAATTGGTTGTCTTTACAGGTGTGCGCTCAGGTGCGCCTGCATACTCATCGTTTGTTTAGTTACCTTTTCACCATCCGGCGCTCAGGACCGGTTCGGTCGTTTCCAGCACTACGACGTCAATGACGGGCTGTCGCAAAATTCAGTTTGGAAGATCTTTCAGGATAAAATGGGCTTTATCTGGATGCTAACATCAGATGGCATCAATCGGTTCGATGGCGAAAACTTCAAAACATTCCGCTGCGACCCCGACGATACAAACTCGCTCGGCAGCAATAGGGTTTACAACTTTATTGGCGGCACCAATAACGACCTCTGGATTGGCGATCTCGTAGGCATCGACCGGTATAACGGTACACTCGGCAAGATGGAACGCTTCTTTACCTTCCATACCGATATCGCATACACCATAATTAGTGTCGACAATAAAAACCTCTGGTTCTGGACCACCGACAACAAAGTCTATTCACTAGACCTGGCTACACGAAAAATCACCACCACTATCGATATGAACACCTTGCTTCCCGCGCATCATCAAACCGATGCGTGTGTGAAAATAATAGAACATGGCACAGACGAACTGTGGTTGCTATTTTCAGAAAGAGGCCTCATACGTTACAACAAAAAAACCAGAAATGCCGGTCTCGTTAGCAGTGTCTCCCTCATAAAGGACGAAATGACATTGCTCAATTCGATCAATGATAGTATTGTACTGTTCGGCATACACAACGCCGCTAATGCCCTGAATGTTGTAAACACACGAACTGGTAAAATATACCGGCATGCTCTGAAAACTGATGTTGTTAAGGATGCGATTATTTCAGGCGATAATGTATTGATTGCATTCAAGGAAAACACCATTATCTCCGTCCCCTACAGTTGCTTGCAGCAAGACACACAACCACTCATCACAAATGCAGAGATAAACCTTACCGGCTTTTTCCTTGACTTACACCTAGACAGGTCGGGCGTATTGTGGGCAGGCACCGACGGGGCCGGATTTTATAAGAGCATACCTAACTACCGAATGTTCAGGCATCTGAAACTATCGCCACCAAGACCTAAACTACCCAAATCAATCTTTACACAAGACAGTCTCGTATATGCATGCTCGTACAACAACTATATTGATGTAGTTACTAAACATGGGCGATTTGTAAAACAAATCAAAGGAGCCGGACAAACAAACTTCATCAGCATTGCTGCCAATACAAGGGAAAGTGAAACTGCCTACTGGCTTATGGGGGAGGAGTGTTTTGGTATCTTTGATCTGGCTACCGGCCGTTACACCGATGTGCTTCCTTCAGTGCGCAAGTTGGATAGTACAGCAACAATTGTGCAACATTACTGCGCAGTGCATAAAACCATTAATGGCGATGTGTATGCAGGCTTCAAAAACTCGCTTTACCGCCTCATCAAAGACCAGAACACTCAATACAACCCACATTTGATTAAGAGCTTTGGCACCAACCGCATCACTTTCATCACCTCCCGCGGTAAATCAGTGGCCTTTTGCACTGTGTACAACCTGTACATCTATCATCCGGATACAGACAAAATAGATTCGATATTCGGTATGCGAACAGACCTGATGAAATGTCTGGAGTACCAGAACGACACCATACTATGGGCAGGGACAGAAAATGGCCTGTATCGCTGCGACCTGAAAAACCGAGCAATCAGACGGTATGATGAGAAAGACGGTTTGCCAAACGCCTTTATATACGGCATCATCCTGCAAAATGGTCACTTGTGGATGAGCACCAACAAAGGACTGTCGTGCTATTCTATCAAGGACAACAGCTTTAGAAACTATACAATAGAAGATGGGTTGCAATCGAACGAATTCAATACCCGTGCATTCCATCTCAGCAGCGATGGCAACATGTACTTTGGCGGTCCGTATGGTCTGAATGGATTTCACGACACAGACATTAAAGACAATCCATTTACGCCACAGATCCAGATTACTGGTATCAAACTGTTTGATGAACCACTAAAAGCCGATTCTGCAGTCGAAGTGCTTTCTGTAATCAATTTGCCCTATAACCGCAACACACTGAGTTTCGAGTTTGCCGCGCTCGAATTCAGCAATCAGAAACTGAACAGATACGCTTACATGATGGAAGGACTCGATGAATCATGGATTGTATCTGGCAATCGTAGATTTGCAAGGTATGCCAACCTTGCGCCTGGTACTTACCACTTTCTCGTCAAAGCCAGCAACAATAATGATGTATGGACCACCACACCCAAAAGTATTACGGTCATTATTTCCCCACCCTTCTGGCAAAACAAATTGTTCATCGCCGGCTGTTTGCTTGCGCTGATAAGCATCATTATTGCATTGGTTACATTCATTCAGAAACGCAGGTTTGCAAAGAAACTTAGACAGATAGAGTTGCAGCAAAAAATTCAGCATGAACGGGAACGTATTTCCAGAGATCTCCATGATAATGTTGGCGCACAGATCAGTTACCTTGTATCTAATATTGATTGGATAACACAACACGAAATTGCTGAAAACGAGAAGCGCCAGAGAATGAGTTCGCTGAGCAGTACAGCAAAAAACCTGATGAGTGATATGCGGGAAACCATTTGGGCACTAAACAAACCTGAAATTTCGTTCGAAGAATTTACAGACAAACTAAAATCATTCGCACTCCGGATGGTACAATTCGACCCGGGCATCAAATTTCAATCTGATGAAAATCTTGCCGGCGATTTTCATTTTGCACCCGGTGAAGCACTTAATATCTTCAGAATATGTCAGGAAGCCATAACCAACGCCATCAAACACTCCGGCGCATCTTCGATCAATTTGAAAACAGAATCGGGCAAACACGGCAGGTTTTCAATCACCATCGCAGATAATGGCATCGGGTTCCCGGAAAATAGCCCCGGAAAAGAAGGACACTACGGACTGGAAAATATGAAACAACGTGCCCTGGAAAGCGGGGTGGATCTGACAATAACCTCAAAAATGGGTAGTGGCACACAAATAGTCATCAGCAGGCAGTAGGCCAAGGTACTTTTAATCCAAATGAGTTATTGTATATTTAGTACTCGCAGATGACCTTTGTAATATGATAAAAGTCGCAATTGTTGATGACAGGCCTCAAAACCGGTACTCTATAAAAGAGCGGCTCCTGCATACCGGAGAAGCCGAGGTGATATTTATGGCCCAAAACGGCAAGGACTTCCTGGAACAAATGGCTGCCTTAAAAACACCCTCCCTGCCACAAGTCGTGCTCATGGACATAGAGATGCCTGTTATGGATGGAATTGCTGCCGTGGGCACAGCAAGCATTACTTACCCGGACACCCGCTACCTCATGCTAACCGTTTTTGATGACGATGACAAAATCTTTGATGCTATAAAGGCTGGCGCTGCCGGTTACCTGCTGAAAGACGAAAGTGTAGAAAAAATACTCAATGCGCTAAAGCACATTGTAGAGGACGGCGGCGCACCTATGAGCCCTCGCATAGCACGAAAAGCACTCAATATGCTTATGAACAGTAGTGTTCCTGAAACTATTGCAAAGGCACCACAGGACGACGTACTCAAAATGCTCAGCGACCGAGAGGCTGAAATATTGAAACATCTGGTAGACGGCATGGACCATATTGAGGTTGCTGAAAAACTGTTCCTGTCACCACACACTGTCCGCAAGCACATTGCCAATATCTATGCCAAACTGCATGTGAAAAATCGCAGTCAAGTAGTAAAAATGGCCATGAAACGAAAGTGGTTCATGCTTTTCTAAACAGCTTTACGCAAAAAGCAACGTCCAGTAACACTCTTCCATGTTCATAAATCCGGAAACAGCCTTAAAAAAATGAGATTTCAAGAGTACTTTTAAGTTTGCTAAAGTACATTAAGAGAAAGACTGTATGCGGTCCAAATTTAAGGATTGAATCAATATAGCGCGCACAGTTCCTTCTATGCAAACTCTGGCTTACGCCTTGTAAGCTTCACTTCCATAATTCCCTGAAAAAGGTACATCTTCCCGTTGCTGATATTGCGGCACTTGGTGCGCGTACGCAATTTTTCCAACTTCTGATAAATGTCGCCATCCTCGGTTTCAAAGTATTGATTGATACCAATATCATCAACCAGTCTGAAGCCCGGCTTGTGCTCGTCGTAACGATATAGCGCCTTGAAAAGTTCGGCATCTGTACAGGTACTGGCAGCCGGATTGTGCAGATAATTGAACAGTGCTTTTTCGACGTCGGAAGGAAAAAACCGCTTACCTAGAAACGGTATAAGTATGTGCCTGAATTGTGTCTTCCATTCATTACCGTGGGGTGGCGCCTTATGTTGAAAATGAACGTATGTAAACAAGTGAGCCAGCTCGTGTAAAAGCGTTATCAGAAAACTGTATGGATTGAGGTTGGCATTGATACTGATGCGATGAAAAGGCGCATCAGGCACAGGATGCCGGTAATCGCCCAATACCGACTTACGCTCATTGGTTAGCGCGAGGTGAATGGTATGCGATTTAAAAAAGGGAGCCACCTGCTCAAAAGCACCTTCCGGCAAAAACTGCTCCAAAAAGCTGATCGATTTTTCCTGCTTCTTCATTGTATCAACATATTTTTTCGTTTCAATGTCCAACACATCGTTTACCCTTTACTAGCATCACTGCTCGGTCTTTTTTGCGGTGCGTGACAGTATTATGGTCTCTACGGCTGAATAAACAGCATAAACCCCCATTAGCAAAAAAACAGTGGGCTTGTGTATCGTGCTGCGATTTACCACAACATATCCCAGCATTGCAAACATGCACACCATAAGTTTGAGCAACGACGCACTCATCACACCCCGAACAAATGCTTGCGGGTTGCCCACCTTGCGATTGTTGACAAGTGCATATGCGGCCATCGACAGCAATGCCATCAGAATGTTGGCAATTTGCAACGCCGAGGTATGAAATTCTGACGCGTAAATCTTTAATACGCGAAAAGAAACATCTAATACCAACAATACTATGATCATTGCAACAACAAACTGCCTCCTCATTTTTTCTGTTTATTTAGCTCTTTCACCAGGTACCATAGGGAAAGGGACAATGAAATTAAGGGGAATAAAATTAAAAACAAAGGTATTTTCCATTTTGTAAGTGTGTCAATCTTATGCCCTGCCCACACTGCTATCAGCAGCATTACCATCCATTGGGTGGCCAGTCCGGCATAACGTGCCATGCTGGGTTGTTTAGAAAAATCACTCATATAAAGAAAACCAACCACTGCAGAAGTACAGAGGCTGAAATTACGGGTAAAAGTGATGCATAAGGTCGACTTATCGCATTAAATTATTATTAATCACACAACATCCTAAAGATGCATGAATAAACCCGATTACTTTCATTTTTTGCCTATTTTTGAAAATTGACGTCAATCAACGGTTTTAGGTGAATTTCATATACTACCGATGGGATAATTGCGTTAATACACTGGCCGAAAACCATATTCGTTTTGAGGTTTAGCATAATATATTTTTTTGTATTAGTTTTTTTCATTTTTACTAACGTCGGCGCCGGGTACGCGCAAACAGATAAAAAGAACAGTGCTGCGAGCGCTAAGGCTGCCCGTGCCCGTACGGATAGTATCGCAAAAGCAAGAGAAAAGGCAACCAAAAACCTGGCCAAAGCACGCAAACAGAAACTGGACAGCACGCGGAAAGCGCGCGAGTTTAAAATGGATAGTGCCACCAACGCCCGAAAACACATTACCGATAGCATTAAGGCATCGAGAGCAACAAAAACAGATAGCGCCACAAAGGCAAGAAAACACAAAACAGACAGTGCAATAAATGCACGGAAGTATAAAGAGAGCAAAAAATACCGGGACAGCGTTACCAAATCAAAAACCAAAAAGGCGAAATCATTGCAGAATGCGCGACAGGCGCGGATGGACTCCCTGACTGAAGCTCGTAAACACACGACCGACAGTATAACCAGCATGCGCACCTCGCGCACCGATAGTGTAAAGAAAATACAGAAAAAACGAACCGACAGTCTTGCCAGGGTAAAAAAATACAAAGCTAGCAAACGCTATGCCGATAGTGTAACGCTGACCAGGCGCCACCGCTCAGATAGCATAAAAGCGGTACAAAAAAATTTCCGCGACAGTATTGCAGCAATTCGCAAACACTCCATGGATAGTGCTAAGCTTTCGCGAACAAAAAAACTGGATAGCACAAAGGCCGTACGTACAAAGTACATGGACAGCATAAAGCTGGTGCGCAAACATAAAACCGACAGCCTGCTGAAAAAGAAAGAACATAAAGATAAAGTAGCAAAGGCCAACGAAAAGAAAAAGCAGGAAGCACTCAAAATGAAATTTGAGATAAAGCTGAAACAAAAAAGGGAGGAATGGTCTAATACGACAATGCTGAAAAAGCGTTGGGGACCAGTACGCCGGGTCACCCAAAATTCGTTTACCCACTACAACTATTACTTTAACGCCAACCGGAAAATGGAAGAGGCGGAGCAAAACATGTTGCGGGTAAATAGGGAAAATTATGATTCGCTTGTTGGCATTTTCCCTTTTAATCCAAACAAAGACTCATCACTGCTGGCGGCAGACATGGACAGTATTGTTCATAAGGTGTCCGTAGGCATCCAGATTCACGACCCCAGGGTAAAATGGTCGGACGATATGTACCTGTTGCTCGGCGAGGCTTATTACTATAAAGGCGGCTATGAAAACGCTTCGATCGCATTCAGATACATAATAGCTAACAAACAAAAGTCTAAAAAGAAAAAAGGCAAAAGCAACTACAGCCAGACAAGATCAAAAAGCAGCCCCTCTATTGTAGAAAAGAAAAAGAAATCCAAGCTACGTTTTATGCAACATAAGTCTGTACACAATGATGCTATATTGTGGCTGGCTCGCACCTATACGACATCGGGAAATGTTGAGAATGCTGAATCAATACTGTCGCTGCTGGAATATGATGAAAACCTACCAGACAATCTGGTGGGCCGCCTCGCTGTAGAAAAAGCCTTTGCATACCTGGAACTGAAAAACTATCCTGAAGCATCAAAACAATTGACAATAGCTGCTGAAGACAATAATTTGCCGGAATGGTTACGGCTCCGTGTCGCATTTCTGAACGGACAACTACTACAAAATATGGGCAACCATGTAGCCGCTGCCGCCAGCTTTGAAGAGGTACTGGAACACTTCCCAAAAATAGAAATGGACTTCTACGCGCGCAAGTACATAGCCCACAACAAACTCATGGCCGGCAACGATGTAGCCGATGCAATGGCGCCGCTCAAAAAACTGCTAAAAGACAACAAATACTCCGGCTACTACGATCAGGTATACTTTGTATTGGGAAAAATGGCTGCCAAAGCCAACAAGCCGGGAGAGGCAATCACGTATCTTACCAAAAGCACAAAAACTCCAAAGGCTACTAAAAAGCAAAAAGCATTGTCATTTGCCGAGATGGGGGATGTGTATTACACAACAGCGAAGTATGCCTATGCCAAGATTGCATATGATAGTGCTGCCAAGTACTCCTCATCCGCATCTAAAGACAAAAATGTGGCTGCAGCGGTGCAGCGTAGCACCGGCCTTAACGAAATATCGGGACCAGCCAATACAATTCACGATATAGACAGCCTGCTGCGTCTGGCTGCACTCAGCAAAAAAGATCAACAAGGAGTAGTGCGCAGGTACCTGCGCGATATGGAAAAGAAGCTGCAGGACAGCATAACGAATGCGGAAAGCGCTGCAATTGCTGGAATAGAACCTGTAGAATCCGATCCTAATAAACCAACATCATCTGGTTGGTATTTCTCCAACCCTACGCTTATGGCTGCGGGTAGTGCCGATTTCAAACGCAAGTGGGGCACACGCCCACTCACCGACAACTGGAGAAGATCTGCCTCAGTACCACTGGCCGGTGGCACAAAAAGTGAAGGAGCAGCTACTGACGATACAGACGAAGATGATGGAGTAGCAAAACAGGAAAACGGGTTACCAACAGAAGAAAGCCTGCTGTCGAAAATACCTAATACACAACAGCAGAAAGAACAAATGGCTAAAACACAACAAAAAGCCTACATTCTGCTGGCAAAAGCCTACATAAAACAACTGGAAGATTATACACAGGCACAGAACACACTTGATTCGCTGAATCTGCGCCACCCCGCTCATGGTCAGAAAGAAGAAGAACTTTTTCTGCGTTACCAGATCGCTGTAAAACAAAACCGGCTTGACAAAGCGCAGGAATATGCCAATGAACTAATCGCCAAGTTTCCAAAGTCGCAATATGCGAGTATGCTGCGACCCAACAAAAGCGAAAGTAAACCAATGAACGAAAATGTATCAGAGGTGTCTTCATACTTTGACGAAACGTATGCACTGCTCATGAGGCACCAGTATACTGAAGCCCTGATGCGTGCTGAGTTGGGCAAACAAAAGTACGACCACCCGGTATATGGAAAACGGTTTGAGGTAGTAGCCGCAATGGCACATGCAGGGGCTGGCAACTATGCTTTGGCCGACTCGACCATAAACGGTTTTATTGCCAAGCATCCGGCAGACTCGCTCACTCCCTGGGCAAAAAGTGTAAAAAACTACATCTCCGATATGCGCACCAATGGCAAACCTGCCTGGTATAAGGAAGGTGCGTACACAAGTGTAAAAAAAGATACAAAAGCACCAGGAAGCGAACCAGACAAAAAACCGACAGAACCCCTACCCCCAACCACCCCGGTAATGCCACAGGTACCGGCAACGTATGCCTACCATGCCGATAGTGAACACTACTGCGTGGTAGTACTTCCGGGACTTGACTCCAGAACAGGTCGACTGAAACAGGCGATAAGAAGTTTTGATTCAGCAAAGTACTCGGCTGGCAATCTGGAGTTGCTCATAGACCAGTACAGTATGTCGCAATGCATTTTTCTGGTACGGAAATTTGGCAATGCAGCACAGGCCGGCGAATATATGGCTGCACTGGCAGCATCTGCCACGGGTAATACATACACTGCTGACGAACTTAGCTATTACACAATCTCCGCCAGCAACTACAAGAAAATGTTTGCTGACAAAAAGATCGACGAATACAAATCGTTCTACAATATGTACTACAAAAAATAAGTTAGCTGATTACCCGTTACGTCAGCGTCAATATCAAACTCATGCGCACTCTTCTTACCAATATCAAACAACTTCATCAGGTTGAGCAACCCGGAACCAAAAACCCGTTGCTGAAAAGTGCCGGTCAAATGATGGGCACCATTCCGTTCATTGACAATGCATGGTTGATTATTGAAGAAGGCAGGATACATAGTTTTGGGGAAATGAGCAACATCCCCGACGGCGATGCTGATGAGGTTATTGATGTTACCGGGCGTATGGTGCTTCCGGCTTGGTGCGACAGCCATACCCATTTGGTTTTCGCCGCTCCCAGAGAAGGTGAATTTGTGGATAGAATAAAAGGCGTAAGCTATGAGGAGATCGCAAAGCGGGGCGGCGGCATACTGAACTCGGCAAGGCGCCTGAATGAAATGAATGAAGAAGACTTATGCCGGCAAAGTATGGATCGGCTACAGCGTGTAATGGAAACAGGTACCGGAGCTATAGAAATAAAAAGCGGATATGGTTTGTGTCTGGAAGGAGAACTGAAGATGCTGCGGGTAATACGCAGGCTGCGCGATAATGTGACAATACCCGTAAAAGCAAGTTTTTTGGCAGCACATGCCTACCCCCTTGAATACAGAGAAAACAAAGACGGATACATAAAACTGATCATAGACAAAATGCTGCCGGCAGTAGCGGCCGAGGGGCTTGCAGACTATATGGATGTCTTTTGTGAAGATGGTTTTTTTGGCATTCCGGAAACAGAACGCTTGCTGGAAGCCGGGTGGAAATACGGGCTAAAACCAAAAATTCATGCCAACCAATTGCACTACTCAGGTGGGGTACAGACGGGCGTGAAACATGGTGCACTCAGTGTAGACCATCTGGAATATGTGGGTGATGTCGAAATAGCCGCCCTGAATGGGAGTAACACAATGCCCACTCTGCTGCCCGGTGCAGCGTTCTTTCTGGGCATTCAATACCAGCCTGCACGAAAAATGATCGACGCTGGCTTACCGGTATGTCTGGCAACAGATTATAACCCGGGCTCCTGCCCATCTGGCAATGTCCCATTGCTGCTGTCTATTGCCTGTACACAACTCAAAATGACTCCTGAAGAAGCAATCAATGCAGTCACGATCAATGGCGCAGCGGCTATGGAGTTGGAACATGAATTGGGAACAATAAAAGCCGGTAAACGTGCAAATCTGATCATCACACACAAGATCACGTCGCTTGCACACATACCCTACGATTTTGGCAATAATCCGGTTTATCGCATGATCTGCTGATTGTACAAGCCTCATCCAAACCTGCATATCTGCGGAAACTATAACTAAAAGCAATATTATAGAAGGGCACTTTCCTCCTTGTGCCCAATTGAAAAAAATTGTTGCACGTTTGAAAAAATAGTTTTTTTATTGGCATCATATTTTGTTACCTTTATTTTATCGCAATATTTAAGGAACTACAAAAACCATGCTTATGAAACCAAACTTAATCTTATCATGTTTTCTGGGAATGCTGGCCGGACTACCTGTTGTGAGTGCGCAAAGTATTACACCCAAGGTCATAAACGCAACCGGCGGATCAGGCACCATCGGAACAAATACTTTTGAATGGTCTGTGGGTGAGGTGATGGTTGCTACACTCACCGGATCGTCTGTTATTGTTACTCAGGGTGTATTACAACCCAACAACGGCTCGGCCGCTATAACCGATCAGGTGCTGACATCAAGGCTCGACGTGTTTCCAAACCCCACCAGCTCGGTAGTTAACATTCAATTCAATGCTCCCTCCAGCGGCAGACTTTCTTACCGCCTGATGGATGTTACTGGCAGAATGATACTGGAAAATGTTGCTAATGTGAAACCTGGTTCAACCACCCAACAAATTGATATTAAAGCGCTGGCATCTGCCAACTATATGCTGAATGTCTTCTTCAAACCAGAGGGCGCTGCAGAACAGACTACTACTTATAAGATACAAAAACTGAATTAATAACATAGACCATAACATTAGTTAACCTACCAAACAAACTATATGAAAAAATTACTTCTATCCGCTGCCATCATCCTCGCATGCATGCCGGCATGGGCGCAACCCGCGCAAAAATTCAATTATCAGGGCGTTGCCCGTAATGGATCAGGCGCACCACTGGCCACTACAAATGTGAGTCTGCGGCTTACTATCCGCGACGGTTCGGCAACTGGTACTACAGTGTACCAGGAAACACAGTCGGCAACAACAAATGCATATGGTCTTTTCAATGTTGCTGTTGGGGCAGGTACAGTTGTTAGCGGCACCTTCTCGAGCATACCATGGGGTACAGGTGATAAATATATGCAGGTTGAGATAGACCCAGCTGGCGGTACATCCTACACCAGCCTCGGCGCAAATCAACTGTTGAGTGTACCATTTGCGTTGAATGCATTGAATGGCCCGGGCCTTACCGGACCAGCAGGTCCCGCGGGTCCAGCAGGCCCGGCAGGCCCAGCTGGCGCAACGGGTGCTACCGGAGCCACAGGCCCGGCGGGCCCGGCAGGTGGTGGCCTCAGCTCCATCACAGCCACTGCCCCACTGACCGGTGGTACTATCACCACTTCCGGCTCTATAGGTTTGGGTACAGTAGGTACCGCAGGTACCTACGGCTCTGCAACTCAGGTACCGGTTTTCAGCACAGATGCATATGGTCGTGTTACCGGCGTGGTTAACACACCTATTACGGTGCCAACGCCAACAGTAACATTGGGTGGCGATGCTACAGGCCCCAGCGGAGCAAACACAGTTATACGTATTCAGAATCGCAACGTGAATTCTATCGCACCAACCAGCGGTCAGGTACTGCAATGGGACGGAGCGCAGTGGACACCAACAACTCCTGCAGGCGGCGGCGGTATCACCAGTACCGGCACAGCCAACTATATTACCAAGTTTACAACCAGTGGTACAGCAATCGGCAACTCACTGATGTATGAAAATGCAGGAAGCATTGGCGTAGGTACGCTGGCACCAACAGCATCTATGCATGTTGCTTCCAGTGCTGCTCAGGCTGGTTTGTTCAGTACAAATGCAATCGCTTCGAACGGTGTATTGGAAGGTGTATACTTGGGTACATCTACAGCGGCAACGAGTTTAGGTGTATTCGGTAAATCAGTTCCTTCTTTAACCGTAACAGAGGGTATCGGTGTGTTGGGCGAAGGTGGTATGAGGGGTGTATTTGGATATGGATATTCACAATCATCTGCCGTAGGGTCCGAAACACATGGTCTAACCGGCTCTTCTGAGTCTGATGCAGACTACTCAATAGGTGTTGCCGGCTTTGCAGATCGTTACAGTGCTGCATCTGGTGGTAGTCTGAATAGCTATGGTGTCTATGGATTTGGTACTGGTGCCGTGTCAACCCTCGATGATTGGGCGGGATGGTTTGCAGGCGATGTTAATATAACCGGTTTCCTTGTAAAAGGTGGTGGTACATTCAAAATTGATCATCCACTCGATCCTGAAAACAAATACCTTTCTCATAGCTTCGTTGAAAGCCCAGATATGATGAATATTTACAACGGGAATATTACTACCGATGCATCAGGCGTAGCTACGGTAACCATGCCTGCTTATTTCGATGCACTGAACAAAGATTTCCGCTATCAGCTCACTGCTATCGGAACTTTTGCGCAGCTGATCGTATCAAAAGAAATAACTGGCAACACCTTTGAAATCAAATCAAACATTCCGAATGTAAAAGTGAGCTGGCAGGTAACCGGTGTTCGTAAAGACGTTTGGGCAAATGCCCATCGTGTAGTGCCTGAAACAGAAAAAGCAACGAAAGACAAAGGAAAATACTTCCATGCAAAAGAATATGGAAAAGACGATTCCTTCCAGATCGGACTTGTTAAGAAAAAAGACATAGGTAGAAAAAAACCAGAAGTAATACAAGGGTCTACAAGAAAATAGAGGCAAAATAAGATTAGCAAACAAAGGACAGGCATTTCCGTTGCGATCTGCCTGTCTTTTGTTTTAAAGCGGTTCACCGCCTATATCAATTACTAAGCCACAGCACAACAAAACGGAACTATGGTAGCACTTCCCGGTTTTCGTCATTAACTATTCGAACAATTAAGTATCTTAGCCCTTTAGCATCAAACCAACCATATGGGTTTATTTACAAAAAAACCGATCGGCAAACTTATACTTGACTCCTCTGATGGGGAAAAAACACTGAAGCGTACCCTTAGCGCCACCAATCTGGTGGCTTTAGGTATCGGGGCTATTATAGGTGCAGGTCTGTTTGTGCGCACCGCCGCCGCCGCTGCCAATAATGCCGGACCTTCAGTAACCATAGGTTTTGTTGTTGCGGCCATAGGCTGTGCACTTGCTGGCCTATGCTATGCCGAATTCGCGTCTATGATTCCTATTGCTGGTAGCGCTTACACCTATTCTTATGCTACTATGGGCGAGTTTGTGGCCTGGATTATAGGCTGGGATCTGGTGTTGGAGTACGCTGTTGGTGCTGCCACAGTGGGCATAGCCTGGAGCGAATACCTCAACAAGCTTTTGGAACTGTTTGGTATGCATATTCCCTATCGATGGTCGCACTCACCATTTGAGGTCTGCGACGGGTTAGGCACTTTTGCCGGCGAGGCAGGTGCACATGGTATCATGAATATTCCGGCATTGTTTATCATTCTCATGCTCACCATGCTGCTCATACGCGGCACTAAAGAATCGGCCTTTGTAAATGGTATCATCGTTATATCAAAGGTTGCAATTGTAGTACTTTTCATTGTATTGGGCTGGAGTTATATGGCCCCTGAAAACCATGCTAACTACATACCTGAAGCAACAAAATTCACCGATAGTCAGGGCGTAACCCACAATTATGGTGGTATTTGGGGTATACTGGGTGCAGCCGGGGTGGTTTTCTTCGCATTCATCGGTTTTGATGCCGTATCTACGGCAGCACAGGAAGCCAAGAATCCCAAAAGAGATATGCCTATCGGCATTCTCGGATCGCTCGTGATCTGTACTATACTTTATATACTGTTTGCCCACGTCCTTACTGGCGTAGCACCGGTGAACGACTTCAGAACACAAGGCAAAGAAGCTTCTGTAGCTTATGCAATCAAAACTTACATGGCAGGATACGGCTGGCTGGCAAATATGGTGACTGTCGCCATTTTATTTGGTTTCTCATCTGTAATACTGGTAATGCTCATGGGTCAGTCCAGAGTATTCTACTCAATGAGCCGCGACGGTTTGGTACCAAAAGTTTTCTCTGACCTTCATCCAAAATACCATACCCCTTACAAATCCAACTGGATATTCTTCGTTTTGGTTGGTGGGTTTGCTGCTTTTGTACCCGGCGATATAGTAGGTGACATGACCAGCATCGGCACATTATTCGCTTTCATGCTGGTATGTGCCGGCGTCTGGATTCTCCGGATAACCAACCCCGAAATTCAACGGCAGTTCAGGGTGCCTATGGTACCTGTTGTATCTATTCTGGGAATAGTAGTTTGTGGCGCCATGGTGGCCGGTCTCGGCTGGACAAACTGGGCACGTCTTGGTGGGTGGCTGGCTTTAGGATTGATTATCTATTTTGGCTATAGCAGAAAAAACAGCAAATTAAAATAAAGCAGTCTATCTTTAGGGGAACAGAATGCCTTTCAACCCTTTACACAACTAACTAATTGTTAATAAAAACAACACACTGTTTGCTTACCGGATACAAAATACTTGTTGCTGAAGATAATTCGCTCAACCAAAAGATCGCTACTTTTCTCTTGCAGAAGGATGGCGCACAAGTAACTATGGTAGCTAACGGCAGAGAGGCTGTAATACAGCTGGCTCAGGATGCTTTTGATGTGGTACTGATGGATCTGCAGATGCCCGAGATGGACGGATTTGAGACAACACGCCATATCAGAAATATAATGAAGAGCAACGTGCCCATAATTGCATTGTCGGCAAGCAATTATGACGGGGAAATGGAAAAATGCCGCGAAGTGGGCATGAATGCTTGCATTACCAAACCTATTGATATTCAAAAACTCAACAACCTGATATTAGAACTGAAAAAGGATAATAGAATCATAGCCTGAACCATACTCATATGAATCCGCCATTATTAGACCTTAGCTATTTATTTGACATTTCCTGCGGCGACCCAAAGTACGTATTTGAGGTATTGACCCTTTTCGTCGAAACTTTCCCAAACGGGCTCGCAAATCTCGAAAAGCTCATTCGGGAGACCGATGACTACGAAGCCATTCATAAGCAGGCTCACACACTAAAATCGAGTGCCGGAATCATCAGAATCAGGCAGGTATATGACGACATTTCGAGAATCGACTCGTTGGCAAGGTCGCGTGGAAATAAAGCAGAGATTATTGCAAAGATGGAGAACATCCTGTTTAACTTCAACAAAGCACTACCGCTCATACAATCTGAACGCGGAAAACACAGACCATCATCACTGTAGCAGTTAAACACACTTTAGCGTGTATTTCGCAGCTGCCGCTTTTGTTCCAGAAAAGCCTCCAGTGCGGGCAGTGAAAAACTGCTGAGATTCGATGCAGCTGTAAGGCCTCCTTTCTGTGCCACCATAACGCCATAGTAAGTATCCCTGTACCCTGCTATGCTGTGCGCATCAGGGTCTACAGAAAGCAAAACACCTTTTTCCAGAGCATACTCAATCCAGCGCCAATCCATATCCAGCCTGCGCGGGTGTGCATTGATCTCAATAACTACATTGTGAGCAGCACAGGTGTCAATCACCAGTTTATGATCTAGTGGATACCCCTTACGCGAAAGCAGCAAGCGCCCTGTGGGGTGGCCAAGTATAGTGGTAAACGGATTGCGCACCGCGTTCAGCACCCGTTCCATTGCTTTTTCCTGGCTCATCTTCAGATTGCTGTGCACACTTGCTATTACCAGGTCAAAGGTCGCTAACACCTGCGGACTATAGTCAAGACTACCATCACCCAAAATGTCGGACTCTATGCTTTTAAAAATCTTAAATGGTGCCAGCCTGTCGTTGAGCAAATCGATCTCATGGTGCTGTGCGGCCACACTTTCGGGTTTCAAACCTCCGGCATATACAGCAGTCTGAGAGTGATCACTGATCACCAGATATTCAAGACCAGCATCTCTGGCGGCAACAGCCATTTCTTCCAGCGTATTTACTCCATCACTCCATTTCGAATGGGAATGTATGATACCCCTTATGGATGATGGCTGGATAATGTTTTTAAAATAGGACGCAGGCTTGGTCAGTACCGAAGCCGATTCCCTCATGGCTGGCGGAACATATGGGAGTTCGTTGACTGTAAAGATATCCTCTTCCGAACCCGGACTAACAGGTAGTGACCACTTTTCCTGAAAAGCACTTATGAAATCGGCATTGCCGGTTGTAAGAAACAAGGTCCGATAAAAATCGCCGCCTGCAGCATGGTGAAAACGCAATGTAGGTTGACCGGAAAGTGTAACCAACAACTGACCATCCACGCGTTCTGTTGTTGATCCGCTCACGGTATCAAATTGCCGAACCAATTCACTGTGATCGAGGTCTGTCACAATCTCTACAACTTCCAGCGTTTCGCACTGCCGGCGCACATCACCGGTAAGCTCAAACCTATGAGCAGGAAATTGCTGCCGTAACTGACCGATAATCGCATTGCCAAAGGCCTCTGCTTCTGCCCATAGATAAAATCCTATATTTTGCTTGAAATAGGCAATATTCTGCAATACACTCTCCTGTGTTTTAGCGCCAAAACCCTTCAGAGCCACGAGCCGGTTTTCGTTGCAGGCATACTCGAGCTCGCCCAGCGATTCTATGTTCAGCTCATTCCATATTACCGCAATCTTCTTAGGTCCAAGACCCTTAATCTGCAGCATATCCAGTATACCCGCTGGCGTTTTGCTTATTATTTCTACCAATGCTTGCAGGCTGCCAGTAGTAAGCAGCTCCCTTATTTTCTTACCTGTCGAATCACCAATCCCTTTCATGCTAAAGAGCGTTGCATCGTCCATTGTCGCTGCCTCCGATGGAAGCTTTTCAATGTTGAATGCAGCTACGCTGTAGGATTTGGACTTGAAGCTATTTTCGCCATGTATATCCATCAACTTGCTCAGCAGCGAAAACTGGTCGGCTATTTCGTAATTAGTCATCTTGAAAAATTGTAGAGTATGGTCAAAAATACTCAGGAAACGGCAATGGATAGCTGTATTGCAATAAAGAAATGGGCAAAGACAAAAAAGAAAAACTACACACTGTTAAAAACCACCCATATTGGCGCCAAAATAATTATTTTTGAAGATCATGATCCGGATATTCTGCGTTTTATTGTCTATTGCCGCACTTGTTTCAGGCATGAATGTATCGGCACAGGTACATGCCGAACAACATAAAACATCAAAAAGCAAAGCTAAAAAAGTGCTTTTGCCACAGGCATACCTCGGCAAATCTGAATTTAAAGGAGGCCCGATCAAAAGGGAACTGCTCAATGACCTATTGAAGCAGGGGATAACATCGCGCGACTCTGCGGGAAAACAATACAAGGTTGCAGGTTTTGAATTCGGTTACGCAGAACGGATGCTGTATGAGGATTCCGCTGGAAATCTGGTGGTTATGGTCGATTACCTTACCGAATATTGTCCCGGCACTGTACTTACACCTGGCATACAAGCCAGCATCTACGATCGCTTCAAACCCGGCGATACGGTATATATTGAACGCGTAAGCGTAATAAGACCCCGGCAAATTGATGGTAATGATGAAGCGACAGATGAAGTGATCGCCGGCAAGGGCATGAAAATTGTAATCACGAGGTAGCTTCCTTTTACAGCTAGTTCAATGCATGTCTATAAAATCCCCTTTAGTCGGGCAATAAAGCCGAACTTTACAGTCAAATTGCTGTTATGAAAGTGGTAAAACAAGTCTTTCCGGTAACCGGAATGAGTTGTGCCTCGTGCGCGGTGAGTATAGAAAAACTGATGAACGCTCAGAAGGGCATTATTCATGCTGCAGTGAATTATGCCAACAGCAATGTACTCGTAGAATATGACAGTACAGCCGCCAACCTGCCACAGATCACCAAAGTTGTGCAGGCATCAGGCTATACGCTGATAACCCAAACCGATACTTATGATGCAGAACAGGTATCGGCCGACAACTACAAATTGCTGAAACAAAAAACTATTGTGGCGGTGGTTTGCTCCGCTCCGCTGGCTTATATTGGCATGTTTGCAATGAATATGCCTGGTGCAAACTACATTATGTGGGCACTTGCCACACCCGTGCTGTTTTTTTCGGGTGCGCGGTTCTTTACTGGCGCATGGCAACAGGCACACCACAGAATTGTAGGCATGGATATGCTGGTAGCGCTGAGCACAGGTGTTGCCTATATCTTCAGCATCTTCAACACGTTGCTACCGCATTTCTGGATGAATAGGGGCATGCATGGCCATGTCTATTTTGAGGCCTCTGCAGTGGTGATTACATTTATTCTGCTGGGCAAGTTACTGGAAGACAGAGCAAAAGCATCAACAACTACCGCGATCAAAAAATTGGCTGGGCTACAGCCCAAAACGGTAACCCGTATAATGCCAAACGACCGGCAGGAAATTGTGGACATAACACAGGTAGTGCCGGGCGATGTGCTGTTGGTAAAACCCGGCGAAAGAGTTGCAGCAGATGGGCGGGTCCAGCAAGGAACCTCTTTTGTGGATGAAAGCATGATGACCGGAGAGCCGGTTCCGGTTGAAAAAAAGGAAGGTTCAAATGTATTTTCCGGCACTATCAACCAGACCGGCAGTTTCAGATATGTCGCAGTACGTGTGGGTGAAGACACGATGCTGGCCAACATAATTAAGATGGTGCAGGAAGCACAGGGCAGCAAGGCACCGATACAGCAGCTCACCGATAAGATTGCTGCAATATTTGTACCGGTGGTTTTGGGTATCGCGGCACTAACGTTTGGGGTCTGGGCTATATGGGGAGGAGCAAACGGTATATCGATGGGTTTTTCTGCTTTCGTTACAGTATTGGTTATTGCCTGTCCATGCGCCCTGGGTCTGGCAACCCCAACTGCATTGGTAGCCGGCATAGGCAAAGGTGCCGAACAGGGCATACTGATAAAAGATGCGCAGAGCCTGGAAATGGCATGCAAAGTAACCGCCGTGGCGATGGACAAGACTGGCACGCTTACCTACGGACTTCCAGAGGTGGCAGAATTGGTTTGGGCTGCAACAGCAGACCCCAAACAGTTGGAAGGTATACTCATGGGAATGGAACAAATGTCAGAGCACCCCCTTGCTGCCGCACTTGTGAAGCATCTCGACAACAAGGGCGTGACAGCGTTACCCATCAAGTCGTTTTGCAACATTCCCGGCGGGGGAATTACTGGTCTAAACGGACATACAATATATTTCGCCGGTAGCGAACCATTGATGCGATCTATGAACATTGTGCTGCCTGATGAGCTTTTGGCAGGAGCAGAACAGTTTGCGGCGTCAGCACATACCGTTATCTGGCTCAGTGACCATAGTAAGGCACTGGGATTGGCCGCACTTGCAGATAAGATCAAACCAACCAGCACAGACACAGTGAGAAGCTTGCAGGAGATGGGCGTAACCGTATACATGCTTACAGGTGACAACGAACATACTGCAAAAGCTGTAGCACGAAAAACGGGCATAACCCATTATGAGGCAGGAGCAATGCCGGCAGACAAGGCAAAATTCATCAGGTCGCTTCAGGCAAAAGGTGAAATAGTTGCTATGGTAGGCGATGGCATTAACGACAGCGAGGCCCTTGCTCAGGCTGACGTTAGTATTGCCATGGGCAAAGGTGCTGACATAGCCAGAGATGTAGCCGGAATAACAATCATTTCGTCTGACCCTGCAAAGATCAGCAAGGCGATACGCCTTTCGCAACGCACCAATGCACTGATCAGGCAAAATCTTTTCTGGGCATTTGTTTATAATGTTATTGGTATCCCGGTAGCAGCCGGAATACTCTATCCGGTCAATGGCTTTCTGCTCAACCCAATGATAGCCGGCGCAGCCATGGCAATGAGTTCGGTATCTGTAGTACTTAACAGCTTACGTTTGAAATGGGCTAAAATCTGACCCAGCTTTCTGAACCATTTATTTTAAGCCAACACATCAGTTATTAGTTATTTTTATCTATTTTTGCTGAGATATTATTGTGTACCGCCACACAGAGCATTCAGTGTGGTGCCGGAGAAGGTATTGGCGTAAAACAAGCAATGCATGGAGAATGTTTTTTTGCGTGCGGCGCATACAGTCAAAAACTGTATTGCTGTATGTAAAACAGGCTGGAAGTTGATAGGAATACTTGTACTGATGTTCGGCTGCCTGCCTGCAGCGCGGAGTGCTGTATCTGTTACTGCCGGAACGGGGGGAACACTGATCTGTAATGTGAAAGCACTTACCGGCAGTGCACCGGCATTCACCAGTCTTGGTTCAATTGTCATTTCAGAAGGAACAGTTGCCGATTTTAGCGCTGGTACCTGCACACTCATTTTGCAGCCGGCTGCCGGCTGGCAGTTTGGCACCACCCTACCCACCATATCATACGTTACAGGATCCAATATCACTGGAATAGCAGGAACTGTGACCGCCACCGGGTTAACGGTCAATATAACAGTAAGTGGCATTGCTGCGCCCGACCAGATCACGATCACCGGTCTGCAGGTACAGCCGCTTACTACAACAGCAACTACAGGGAATGTGTATGCGAATGTGGCAAGTGGTATTACGGGCATCGCCACAGGTAGTTCGGGTAGCAATTTCGCAACACTATCTGTAACAGCACCGGTCACACCATCCCTTACGATATCAGCCACTCCTTCCGGATCATTTTGTCCGGGCACTAATGTCACCTTTACCCCGACATCAGTAAATGGGGGTTCTCCAACTTATACATGGTCGCTGAATGGTGTGGACGTTTGGATAGGAGGGTCATACACCAACAATACGCTAGTAAATGGCAATACAGTAAGCTGTAAAATGGGCAGCAGCCTGGGTTGCGTTACAGCCAATCCGGTGTTCTCAAATACCATAAGTCCTACTGTACTGGCGGCGCCAGCAGCGGTAACAGGTGGCAATACGATTTGCCCCGGCACCACTACAGCACTGAGCACAATAACGACAGGCGGTGCCTGGAGCAGCACGAACCCTGCAAATGCAACCATAAACACAGCAGGAATTGTGACCGGCATTGCAGCCGGCACCACCACTGTATCTTATATGGCAGCTGGCTGTGCATCTACCCGTACCATATTTATAAACAACCCTCCACTCAATCCGGTACTCACGCCCACAGTTTCAGTGATCTGTAACGAAACCACGCTGGCGATAACTGCCTCCGGGTCTCCGGCACCTGCCACTATACTTTCTCAAAATTTCAATTCGGGCATTGGCCCATGGATCGTAGACGTATCTGGCAGCATAGGAATACTATCAGGAGCAGAATGGAAAGCATGCGCCGACAGCTACCTGAATGAACAGGGATGGTACCGGAGTCCTGATTTTTCTACATTCGCAATGGCCAATGCAGACACATCAGGGTCAGCATCTACACTCTCAGCCAAGCTCACGTCACCGGCATTTTCGCTTGCCGAATATGTGTCCGCAACCCTTTCCTTCCAGCACGCATACGACTACTGGCCGGCTGGCGACGTATTTGTAAATCTGGAAATCTCTACAAATGGCGGTTCCACCTGGACCACAATAGTAAACTTCAAAGGAGCCAGTATAGGATCCAAAATGAGCTTCTTCCCACAATCCTTTTCACTCAACGCCTATTTGGGTAACCCCAACGTAAAAATACGCTTCTACTATTATGCCACCTTCGGATATTACTGGGCAATAGATAATGTATTGATAACCGGTGTGCCGGGGCATGTAACACCTACCTGGTCGCCACCAACATACCTCTATACCGATGCCGCAGCAACAGTACCGTACGTACCCGGAACACCGGCAGGCACCGTATATATGCACCCCTCCGGTATATTCACCCCTACTTATGTTACCTATACAGCACTAGCATCTATGGGTGCCTGCACCTCGAATGCAACCAGTGCTGTCACAGTTAATCCCTCACCGGGAGTAACCTCTGGTGCCTTGAATTTATGCGTTGCAAC
Organism: uncultured Bacteroidota bacterium; assembly: GCA_903824665.1. Classification (GTDB taxonomy): domain Bacteria; phylum Bacteroidota; class Bacteroidia; order Chitinophagales; family Chitinophagaceae; genus Nemorincola. The sequence goes on from CAIJXT010000009.1 coordinate 103,371, forward strand.
CAGCACTACACTGACCAACAGTGCACCAGGAGGCACATGGGTGAGTGGCAATTTGGCTGTAACCACGGTAAATGCCACAAGTGGCATGATCACCGGTATCGCGCCTGGCACAGCCGTGATCAGCTATATTCTGGGCACCAGCTGTGCCGCAATTTCCGTAGTTACTGTCAGCTCTATACCACCTGCCATTACTGGCAATAGCAATGTGTGCCTCGGGTATACTTCAAACCTTGCAAATGCATCGCCGGGTGGTATCTGGAGCAGTAGCAATACCGCAATAGCAACCGTAAACAGCACCACAGGACTCGTCTACGGCTTGGCCACCGGCACAGCCAACATCACTTATAGTCTAGCTGTCGGGTGTACTGCGGTGAAACTGGTTACAGTTCAACCGCTGCCTGATGCTATCTCTGGGTTGAGCACTATTTGTGCCACACAGCAGGCTACAATGAGCAGCACAACAGCTGGCGGAACATGGAGCAGCGGCAATACCGTGATAGCCACCATAGGTACTACATCAGGTATTGCTGAAGGAATCTCTGCCGGCAGCACAACGATATCTTATACCGTCTCTGCTACTGGCTGTTTTACAACAAAAAGCCTTTCTGTAAACCCATTGGGCCTGATTGCCGGACCAGCAAATGCATGTGTAGGGTTCAATAGCATGTATACCAATAGTGCGCCTGGTGGCACATGGAGCAGCAGCAGCCCGGGAATTGCTACGATTAGTGCAACAACCGGTGAACTGAGCGGCATTGCTGCCGGTACTACTGTTATCTCCTATTTTTTACCAACCGGATGCACTGCTTACAGAACCATCACTGTTAATGCACTACCGCCGGACATTACAGGACCGGTAGCTATTTGCGCCAATAGCTCAGCTACACTCACAAATCCGGTTCCGGGTGGTACATGGAGCAGCGGCAACACACTTGTTGCCGACGTTACACCCGCTACAGGCGAAGTATCCGGGCTGACTGCTGGGCCGGTTATCATAACTTACACAGCACCCACCGGGTGTTTCAAAACCCATTTATTGACTATTAACCCCTTGCCTGCTTTGATTATAGGCACCTCAACAATCTGCAATGGGCTGACTACAAACCTTTCAAATGCTACATCTAGCGGAACATGGTCAAGCAGCAACAATGCCGTCGCGACAGTAGTCCCTTCAGGATCGGGTATTGGCGTGGTAACTGGAGTGGCAGCAGGTACAGTATACATCTCCTATACGCTTAGTACCGGTTGCTATATGGTGAAGGGCATGCTGATCAATCCACTCCCTGCTATTCCGGTCGGCCCGTTAAACGTGTGTCCGGGCTTTTCCGTCACACTTACTAATCCTACACCGGACGGGGTCTGGAGCTCGGGAACTACTGCTGTAGCCATAGCAGGAAGTACAACTGGTGTAATTACCGGTGGTATTCCCGGCACATCCATCATCTCTTATACGCTACCTACAAGTTGTTTATCTACCGTGGTAGTAACTGTGAATCCATTGCCAGCCGCAATAACAGGGAGTGATGAGGTATGCACCGGTAGCACCATCACTGTTACAAATAGCAATACAGGTGGTACATGGTCTTCATCTGCACCGGCAATCGCCACAGTCACTCCGTTGATACCTGGTACTGGTATTGTTACCGGCATTTCCTTCGGACCTGTTCTGATCTCTTATACGCTGGGCACAGGTTGTTTTGCCACAAGGGCAATTACGGTAAACGAATCACCGGCACCAATCACCGGTACCGCAGAAGTATGTCAGGGGCTCACAACTACATTGGCAACAATCATACCCTTCGGAACATGGAGTAGCAGCAATATTGCCGTTGCCACTGTACATCCGGTATCAGGCATTGTGGCTGGGCTTGTTTTCGGCACATCAACAATCAGCTACACTGTCTCAACCGGGTGTACTACCACAACTATACTCACAGTACATCCATTGCCGATGGCCATCTCTGGCTTATTGAGCCTTTGTCCCGGCATACCGTCCGCATTGAGCAACCCTACACCCGGTGGCTTCTGGAGCAGTACAAATTCAGCAGTGGCAACGATAGGCACAGCATCCGGTATCATTACCGGGCTTACAACCGGCTTCACAACAGTAAGTTATACATTACCAACGGGTTGTGCTGCTGCAGCTGTTGCCGTAGTCAATCCGCTGCCTGCGCCAATAACCGGAGCAGCCAATGTCTGTGTCGCTGCAACTACTGCTTACATCAATACCACTCCAGGTGGCACCTGGAGCAGCAGCAATAATACCATAGCATCAGCAGGTGCCGTTACAGGGGTGATTTCTGGCATAGCTGCAGGAACGGCAACTATAAGCTATACCCTAAGTACAGGTTGCTATTCAACAAAAACGATCACCGTAAATCCCCTGCCCGACCCTATCAGTGGAGCTAACAATATTTGCCAGAATGCCAGCACGCTACTTTCCAATGCAACACCTGGCGGCACTTGGTCAGTCAGTAACATTGCCATTGCAACAACCGGCAGTTCCACCGGCATTGTGCAAGGCATATCGGGAGGTGCAACCAATATTTCATATACACTACCCACAGGATGTTATACGCTGCATACCATGAGCGTAACAGCATTACCCGCCAACATATCAGGACCAGGCAATGTCTGCGAGAGCAGCACCATTTCGCTTACAGATGCTACACCGGGTGGAAGCTGGAGCTCCGGCGCACCGGCAGTTGCAACAATTAACGCGGCAGGAATACTCACTGGATTGAGTGCAGGCACTACAAGCATAACCTACATGCTACCGCTCGGGTGCATTGCAGCAAGAACAATTACCGTGCATCCGCTGCCCGCAGCTATCGTTGGGCCAACGGTGGTATGTACTTCGATACCTGCAACAATGACCAATGCGTCACCTTCTGGTTTCTGGACAAGCAGTACGCCTGGTGTTGCAGCTATCAATAGCAGCACCGGCGTCATGACTGGTATTGTCCCGGGCACGGCCACCATTACTTATACCCTGCCAACCGGATGCTTCAAAACAGCAAATGTTACCGTCAACCAGAATCCATCAGCCATAACTGGCCTCACCCCAGTTTGCACGGGAACATCTGCAACATACACCAACACCATATCCGGCGGAACATGGAGCAGCGCTGACGCAGGCGTTGCCTCTGTGCATGCTTCTACGGGATTGATGACCGGTGTTGCCGCTGGAAATACCACGATAACCTACCAATTGTCAACAGGTTGTCTTACCACAAAGGCGGTAAGTGTCCATCCCTTGCCTGCTGCCATCACCGGACCTGCTGCCCTTTGTCAGGGCTTGTCGTCGACATTCATTTGTGCACCTGCCGGCGGTTCCTGGACGAGTGGCAACACAGCTGTTGCACTACTAGGTAGCTCCTCGGGGTTTGTTGTGGGGGCAGCAGCAGGTACAGCTGGCATCACGTACACGCTCAGCACGGGCTGCAAATCAGCAACTTTACTTACAGTACATGCCCTACCGGCTGCAATCACAGGCTCAGGAAATATTTGCCTCGGATTGACTTCTGTATTGGCATCGGCTACCGGAGGTGGTAGCTGGAGCAGCAGCAATGCCACTATAGCAACAGTAGGCACAAGCGGCGGCGTTACAGGAATTGCATTAGGCACAGCGATCATAACTTATACCATAGGAGGGACGTGTTATGTTACAAGGCCTATCACAGTCAATCCACTGCCCTCACCAATCACCGGCAACGTCCCTACCTGCCCCGGACCAACGTTCACATTGGGAAACCCGGTTACCGGTGGCTCCTGGAGCAGCTCTGTTCCCTTGGTGGCAACCGTGGGCAGCTCTACAGGTATTGTAGCGCCTATTAGCAACGGCACAACAACAATCACGTACACTCTTATTACCGGCTGCTATGCTACAACGGTAGTATCTGTTATCCCCGCAGCCCCTATCATTGGCAATACGTCTATTTGTGTTGGCGCAATATCGACATTGAGTCATGCTACACCGGGTGGTACATGGAGTAGCAGTAGCCCCCTTACAATCGGAATTGGTGCTGCTTCCGGCATTACAGTAGGTTATGCCGCTACAATAGCCACAATATCCTATACTTTACCTGGCGGGTGCGTAGCCACCAGAGGGGCTACAGTAAGCATTACGCCTGCTGCTATTTCGGGCACCGGCAGTATATGCCCCGGCTTCTCGGCAACACTTACAAACACAACGCCCGGCGGTACGTGGAGCAGTTCTAACTCCAGTATCGGCAGTACCGGGTCATCATCCGGGGTTGTCACCGGTGTGTCACCAGGCACTTTCACAGTTTCCTATACTGTCGCGGGTGGCTGCAGTGTTATAAAGGCGATGACCACAAATGCGGTACCTGCACCCATTACTGGTGCAACCAGCATTTGTGTGGGTTCTTCGTCACCTTTTTCCATTGCTGCTACAGGTGGCATCTGGAGTAGCGGAAACACTGCCATCGCAAGCGTAAATTCTTCTGGTCTTGTCACCGGAATCAGCTCCGGAACCACACAAATATCTTACACCCCTGTTTCAGGCTGCACTGTACTTCAGTCTGTAACCATCAATGATATACCAGCCCCCATCGTGGGCCTGGCTACCTATTGCACCGGTGTAGCGGGTGCCCTGACAAACAGCAGCCCCGGCGGTTCGTGGAGCAGTACAGACCCTTCGGTAGCCACTATTGGCAGCCTGGCTGGCAATGTCAGCCCGCTATCTGCAGGAACCACCATTATCTCCTACACAACCGGCATCGGATGCGGCGTTAGCCGAACTATTACCGTAAATCAAACACCGGCACCCTTGGCAGGCCTCACCAGCGTTTGCACGGGTCACACTTCCACCCTCAGCAGCGCACCTGCCGGCGGAAACTGGACAAGCAGTAACAACGTCACCGCTACCATTTCCACATCCGGAATTGTTGCCGGCATTGCAGCAGGAACCACAATCATATCCTATACTTTCCCCACTGGTTGCAGTGCCCGAACAATAGTAACGGTAAGCAATACGCCTTCAACCATTATGGGCACAATGTCGATGTGTGCAGGAGCCAGCACTACACTGTCCGATCCGTCTGCCGGTGGTGGGATTTGGACCAGCGGCACACCCGCTGTGGCCTTAGCGGGCACATCTTCAGGAGTTATTACCGGCATTACCGCGGGTACAGCCGATATCACTTACACCATTGGTGCTGCCTGCAGCATTACCGCTGTTGTCACTGTTTACCCCTTACCCGCACCCATATCTGGACCATCCACGGCTTGTACTGGCACCAATGCAGCGCTGACCAATTCTTCGCCTGGCGGCACCTGGAGTTCGTCTGCCGGTACAATAGCAACCATAGGCACTGCATCAGGGACAGTGGCGGGAATATCAGCAGGCACTGTACAGATCACTTACACCCTGCCTTCGGGTTGTATTGCGACAAAATTTTTCACAGTCAATCCCTCGCCAGGCCCAATTGCGGGCGTTCTGTCCGTGTGTGAAAACGCATCTACACCCCTCACTAATACTGTTGCCGGCGGCAACTGGTCTGCTGCCGCCATCGGTGTCGCAACTGTAAATGCATTTACTGGAGTAGTAACTGGTATTGCCGGTGGCACAGCTGCAATAACCTACACGCTCGCTGCAGGGTGCAGTACCTACACGGTTGTGACCGTAAATAATTTACCCCTCCCGATCACTGGCCCATCAATGGTATGCGCGGGGCTTACTATCCCACTATCGAGTGCGTCAGCCGGTGGCACATGGATTTCGGGTTCCGCGGCTATCGCGGCAATCAACTCCACTACTGGTACCTTGAGCGGCCTCATGCCCGGCAGCAGCCGCATTACCTACACATTGCCCACCGGTTGCAGCACAAATAGGACTACCACAGTAAATCCACTTTCCCCCAACACCGGCATAGGAAGCACCTGTACCGGGTTTACGACCACACTGGCCAACATCGGAACAAGTGGCACATGGACCAGCGGCGACCTTTCTGTGGCTACAGTGAATGCATCCGGCACTGTTTCCGGTATCACACCGGGAACAGTCGCCGTTTCGTATACATTGAGTACTGGCTGCATCGCAACAACTTTGGTCACCGTTATCTCCACTCCACCAGTTACAGGCAGCCTTGCATTATGCACCGGCGGCACCACCCTGCTTGCCAATTCTGCCACCGGCGGCACCTGGACTAGCAGTGCCACATCTGTAGCAACTATTAGTTCTGGCGGTGTTGTTTCCGGTATATCTACCGGCACGGCCGCAATATCTTACCATTTCGGTAATGGTTGCATATCGGCCGCTACAGCCACCATCAACCCTTTGCCTTCTGTGATCACCGGTCCGGCAAATATGTGCGCCGGATCGCAGATTACACTTACGTCCGCGACAGCCAGCGGCAGTTGGAGCAGCAGCAATACTGCAATAGCAACCGTCGGACCAATCACTGGTTTTGTCACCGGCATAGCATCGGGTACCGCAACAATTACATACCAGCTCCCTACTGGCTGTTTCCGCACTTCCGCTGTCACCGTCAATCCAAATCCGCCATCTATCACCGGACCATTACAATTATGTGCAGGTGGCACAGGCATACTTACCAACAGTACCGCTGGTGGCACCTGGGCCTCTGGCGATGCCGCTGTTACCAGCATCGTTTCCACAACTGGCTTCGTATCTGGTTTAGCGCCGGGCACAACAACGGTTACATACACATTACCAACCGGTTGCAGCACTACTGTAATTTCTACGGTCAACCCGCTGCCGCTACCGGTCACGGGTACCGCCAGCGTGTGCGTAGGGTCAACAACTTTACTCTCCAACCCGACCACAGGCGGCACTTGGTCTGCTTTTTCGGGTAGTTTATCGGTTGGCTCTGCAAGTGGCATTGTTACCGGAGTGGCTGCAGGCACAGGTACTGTTACTTATACACTTCCCACCGGCTGCAAAACCACAATCGTTGTTACCGCACACGCTTTACCGGCAGCTATATCAGGTACCGCTCAGCTCTGTGCCGGACAAAGTGCAGGCCTTTCCACTTCCCCGGCTGGTGGTACCTGGATGAGCTCAGCTGTAAGTGTAGCCACAATTGGCACTTCTGGTCTATGGTCTGCAATGATTGCTGGCAACACCACAATAACCTACACTTTGCCTACTGGTTGTTTCGCAACTAGGTTGGTCTCTGTCAACGCACTGCCCGGAACAATAACAGGATCCCCTGGTGTCTGTCAGGGTGGCACAACAATGCTCAGTTCATTGCCTTCCGGCGGCACATGGGCCAGCGGCCTTAGTGCCATCGCTACAGTATCAGGAGCCGGATTAGTGACAGGGGTAGCACCCGGGTTGGTAGCCGTGACCTATACGCTGCCCAGTGGTTGCGCTATAGCTACACTTATCACCGTAAACCCCTTACCGGCAACCATAACCGGTACCGGCGGGGTTTGTATCGGGCAAAGCGGCTCGCTTACCAGTGTTCCGGCCGGTGGCACATGGGCCAGCAGTTTGCCCACAATAGCAACTGTAGATGCCGCCACGGGTCTGGCAGGTGGTATATCTGCAGGCTCCGCTGTTATTACCTATACCTTACCTACAGGTTGCACTACCACAACAACCATAAACATATACCCCCCACCCGCTGCAATAACCGGCACTGCAGCAATCTGCGAAGGCACCACAACTGCCCTTACCAGTGCTACGCCGGGAGGCACATGGCTATCTGCCAATAGCGCAATAGCATCAGTAGTTGCCGGTACAGGCGTCACCTACGGCGTCACACCAGGCACCACTACCATTAGTTATATTTTGCCTACAGGCTGTGCAATATCCAGAACAGTCACTGTAAACCCGCTGCCACCAACGATAACTGGTGCGACCTCGGCCTGCCTGAGCACGTCCATGGCGTTGATCAACACCACCCCCGGCGGCACCTGGACCAGCAGCAACACTGCCATTGCACCGGTAGATGGCACCACAGGCATCGTTACCGGCGCGGCTCTTGGCACGGCTAATATCACCTACACACTGCCCACAGGCTGTAAGACTTCTACCACAATCACTATCAACACAATACCCGCATCAATCTCCGGGCCACTATCGGTTTGCAACGGTAGCCCTGCCTACTTTACTAATAGTACCCCGGGCGGAATATGGAGTAGCAGCAACATGTCCGTAGCCACGATCACGCCCGTGTCGGGCATCAGTTCATCGCTTTCTGCAGGTACAACAGTTGTTTCCTATACCCTGACTACTGGCTGCTACAGGGTGCACACGCTAAATGTGCTTGCTTTGCAGCCCATTGCTGGCAGTAGCAATATTTGTGCCGGCGATACTACAACGTTTACCAATGGCGTTACGGGTGGCGCCTGGTCTAGCAGTACCGTCAGTGTTGCCACTGTATCAACCTCGGGCAGGGTGCATGCTGTAGCTCCGGGAGTAGCCGTCATCAGTTATACGCTTAGCTCCGGTTGCATAGCCACTAAAGCCATCACGGTCAATCAATTGCCTGTTGCTTATCTGGTGACCGGCGGTGGCAGCTTCTGTGTAGGTGGCGCAGGTATGCCGGTTGCTCTCAACGGATCGGCTATCGGATACGGCTACCAATTATACACCGGCAGCACACCTGCTTCCTACCTCACCGGTACCGGCAGCACACTGAATTTTGGCCTGCAAACGACTGGTGGTTTCTATACTGTGCGGGCCATCAATCTTACCACTGGCTGTTCCCGCAATATGTTGGGGTCCGTAGCAGTAACACCGGTTACCGTAGGACCCGCCGCTGTTACAATCTTGACAGGCACCGGCGATACCGTTTGCAGCGGTACTACCCTGAATTTTGTACCGGCGCCCTACCTTGGTGGCAGTACTCCGGCCTACCAGTGGCGCGTCAATGGCGTATTGGTAAGCAGCGGCACTACTTATTCTTACACACCTGCCACAGGCGATCTGGTTACCTGCAAACTCACCAGTAATGCATCTTGCGCATCGCCCAATATTGCAACCGCTTCACGTATTTTTACAGTATTACCAAACGTCATACCGGCAGCCGGCATCACTGCTACTCCCGATGATACCATCTGCGCTGGAAACAATATCACGTTTATCGCTTACGCTACACACGGTGGTACACATCCGGTATTTACATGGACCAAAAATGGTGTCTTTGCCGATACCGGTAGCACATTCATCACCACACCTGCAAATGGAGATCTGATTCAATGCATACTGGAAAGCAATGCCACCTGCCGCACCACTGATACTGCATGGAGCAATACTATAAAAGCGACAGTACTACCGAACCTTGTTCCAGCTGTAACTGTGAATGCAACTCCGGGCTTCTCAACTATACCCGGTGGTGAGATTCTGTTCAGTGTAGTAGTCTCAAATACAGGCGCATCTCCTGGTTACCAGTGGTATATCAACAGCTCGCCTCTTCCGGGCGCTACGAATTCATCATTGGTATGGAACAGTTTTAACAACGGCGATAGCGTAAGTTGCGCTGTCACCAGCGTTGGTCAGTGTGGTGGCCTCACCACGCGCACCGGCGGCCTTATCAGTGTGCAGAATGTTGGTATCAATGGCACTGCCAATGTGCCTTCCGGATTGCAACTGGTACCTAATCCCAATAATGGCCATTTCACCATAGCCGGGTTGGTATATAGTACCGACGGTGCAGCAAACATCTTTGTTACAAATGTTCTTGGCCAGATAGTTCATCAGCAGGCGATCGTTATTAGGTCCGGCAGGGTAAAATCCGAGGTAACAGTTTCAGAAACGTTAGCCAATGGGTACTACCTGCTTTCCTTGCAGACCGGCAATCATTTATTCAACTTGCCCTTTATTATTCGCAGGTAGCGTATTGCAGCAAAAGAACGGTCCCAAAAAGGCAAAAACCGTTTGCACCATAGCATTAACAAAATTTTAAACCGTCTGGCTGTGGATAGTCCGTTACTATTGCGTCTTGATATACAAACCAAAAACAACTATATGCACAAAACACGCATAGCCATTATCACCGTTCTGACCGGGCTCAGCACGATCTCTTATGCACAGACACAACAAAAACTGGACATAGAATTAGCCACCGTATTCCTTCATGGTGCACAACTCACCAGCACCGCCAAAGTAAAACTGTTGAAAGGAGAAAACGAAATCCTGTTTACAAATGTGGCTGGAGATATCAACAGCCAAAGCCTTACGGTGAATGCCGGTAGCGGCGTGGTTGTCGAATCGGCCGTTTTTCAGAATAACTACCTCATATCAGACAACCTCTCTCCAAGAGCCAAAGAAATAAAAGACAGTATCGATATACTTACCGATGCCCGAAGTCTTATTGCCGATAAGATTGCCGTGCTGTCAGAACAGCTTACCGTGCTGCAAACAAACAGAAAAGCCGGTGGCGACAATACAGGCCTTTCTGTGGCAGAACTTACCAAACTGCTTGACCTGATCAATAACAGAATGGAGACTTTTCTGAACCAGAAACACAAACAGGAAACGCTGCAAAAGAAAACAGATGAGCGCATTGCGCAGCTAGCCAAACAGCTCGATGAAGAACGTAAAAAAGGTTTTCAGCCAGGCGGACAACTTCTCGTGAAATTTTATGCAAAAGAAGCAACTTCAAATCCTGTTGTGATCAGTTATACTGTTCCCAACGCTGGCTGGACACCATCTTACGACATACGTGTAGAAGATATCAACAAACCTGCCAACCTGTTCTACAAGGCCAATGTGTATCAGAATAGCGGTGTGAAGTGGGATAATGTCCGGCTTTCACTATCTACCGGCAACCCGCAGGAAGGTGTGCAGGCTCCTGTTATGGCACCATGGAATCTGTCTTTCTACAACCCCGTTATGTACAAGAGCCGCAACAACAATATGTTGACCAAAAATGCACCTCAGGCAGCTGGTGTAATGTACGATGCAGGTGCTGACCTCAAAGCAGAAGAAACATCTTCAATGAACGAATACGTGACGGTAGACAATTCCGGGATCAGTACTTCTTTCGATATAGAGTTGCCCTATACCATACCTAACGACGGCAAGCAGCACATGGTAGCTATCAAAAAATACGACCTGCCAGCTACCTATCGCTACTATGCAGCACCAAAACTGGATAAAGACGCATTTCTGCAGGCACAGGTCACCAACTGGGAAGACCTGAACCTAATGGCTGGTGAAACAAACATTTTTTACGAAGGCACCTATGTGGGACAAGGGTATATAGATGTACGCAACACCTCAGATACGCTCACCTTCTCACTGGGTAGAGATAAGAAAATAGTTGTGCGTCGCGAGCAGGATAAAAAATTGCGCAGTGTAAAAACAATCGGATCAAGCATCCGCGAAACATTTGCCTATACCATCACAGTACGCAACACCCGAAAAGACGCCATCAATATTGTTATTCAGGATCAGGTGCCTGTCAGCAACGACAAGGACATTGTGGTGGAAGACAAAGAGACTGGCAATGCTGAGTACGAAGAAGCGACAGGGATGCTAAAATGGACACTAAACCTCAAAGCAAACGAATCGCAGAATGTGAAGTTGGGCTACACAGTAAAGTATCCCAAGGGAAAGAAAATAGACAACCTGCGGTAACACCCGCTTACTACAATAGAAAAGAGACTGCCAATACCCGGCAGTCTCTTTTTTTTGCGCTTCAGCTACTACTTGACGTATACAGACTTGATATTCACAAATTCACGGATCCCGAAAGAACTGAGCTCACGACCATATCCGCTCTGTTTTATACCACCAAATGGCAACATAGGGTCAGAATGCACAAAATCGTTCACAAAGCAGTTGCCTGCTTGCAGCTCCCGCGCCGCAAGCTGTTCAGCACGCTTGCGGTCTTTCGAGATAATGCCCCCTCCAAGGCCATACTCGGTATCGTTGGCAATGGAGAGTGCTTGTACATCATCCTTCGCTTCGATGATGGCTGCAACCGGGCCAAAGAGCTCTTCATCATATGCCGGCATGCCCTTTTTTACATTGGTAAGGACAGTTGCAGGATAAAAAGCCCCTGGAGCATCTGGTATATAACCGCCGCACAATAGCTTTGCCCCCATGGCTATACTATCTACAACCTGCTGATGCAGTTGATCCCTCAGGTCGTGTCGGGCCATCGGGCCCATTCTGTTTGCCGGATCGGCCGGATCGCCAAATGTAACCGCCTTCATCTGTTCGGTATACCTGCGCTCAAACTCCTTCCTAAGCGACTTATGCACCACAAAACGCTTGGCAGCTATGCAGCTTTGCCCGGTATTAACGAGCCGTCCGCGCAGTGCAATCTCTATTGCCTTGTCCATATCAGCATCAGCAAGTACAATATATGGATCACTTCCGCCCAACTCGAGTACCACCTTTTTCAGATTGCGTCCCGCAGCTTCCGCTACCCTGCGCCCCGCTTCAGTGCTGCCTGTCAGTGTTACCGCAGCTATCCTGCGGTCATCAATCAGAGCACTTACCTCCCGCGACGGCAGCAGCAGTGTCTGCAACAAACCTGCAGGAGCACCCGCTTTCAAAATAATGCGCTCTATGGCCAGCGCGCAGCCACTTACATTGGAAGCATGCTTAAGTACCATTACATTTCCTGCCATCACCGTAGGTGCAAAAGCACGAAACACCTGCCAATAGGGAAAATTCCACGGCATAATTGCCAGCACCGCGCCCAAAGGCTGAAAAGTAACATAGCTTTTCAACGCATCTGTCTTCACAGGCTCATCTTTCAAAAATCGTGCACCCTCACGTGCATAAAACTCCAGAGTCGTCGCGCACTTTTCTACTTCATAATGCCCCTGCGAGTACGGCTTGCCCATTTCTTCGGCAGCCAGGCGCACCAGAGCATCCTTTTCTTTGCGTATTTCTTTCGCTATCTTCCTGAGTAAAGTTGCCCGTTGCGCAAATGTATACCCGCGCCAGTCGTCAAACGTGGCAACGGCGGCATTAAGTGCGGCATTTACCTGCTGTGCTGTATGTGTGGCATAAGTCGCGATTTTTATACCGGTGGCTGGATTGACCGAGTTGATTGATTCCTGCATTGGGTTGATTTGAGGTGACAAATTTAGACACCTTAACGCTACAACAGTGCTATTCGATGTATACACGTTCATATTTAAGAGAATGACAACAATCATTACGCCCTGCGTTCACTTAGTGTTTACCGGGCATACATTGTCTATCGTACATACGCGTCGTTGCACTATTAATCGCCTGTTAGTGTCGCCCTGCACATTCACAGTACCATCCCACGGAATCGTCTCATTGTTCAAATTATAATAACGGGGGTACAAAACGTTTTTTATACTTTTGCGCTGCATTTATTAAAACATTTACATTTTCAGAACGATATGGTTACGGAAAAAATAAAATTCGGCACCGACGGGTGGCGTGCAATTATAGCGAAGGATTTTACAGTATACAATGTGGGCCGTGTAAGCAAGGGCCTCGCAGACTGGCTGCATAAAAAGGAAGAGAACCCGGTAGTATTGATTGGCCATGATTGCCGCTTCGGTGGAAAACTGTTTGCTGAGACCGCTGCCGACGTACTGTGTGCCAATGGCGTAAAAGTACTGCTCGCCGATGGTTTCGTAAGTACTCCTATGATATCGTTGGGTGTGCTGAAACTGGGTGCGCATCAGGGTGTGGTCATCACCGCGTCACACAACCCACCCACTTATAACGGTTACAAGCTCAAGGGCCCGCATGGCGGCCCGTCCAGTCCTACCGTTATTGCCGAGGTAGAGTCGATGATACCTGATGAGGTAGCCATACAGGGCAAGTCACCTGAATACTGGAAAGAAAAAGGTATGCTCGAATATGTGGCACTCGAAGACTTATACATCGACTATCTTAAGGGGTTGTTTGATTTCGATGCTCTATCACGCTCTCCCTTCAAGCTGGCTTATGATGCAATGTATGGTGCTGGCCAGAATGTTGTCCGCAGACTGCTTCCCGGTGCCGTATTGCTGCATTGCGACGACAATCCCGGTTTTCATGGGCAGGCGCCCGAGCCGCTCGATAAAAACCTGCAGGAGCTGGCAAAAACAGTAGCTACTACGCCGGAGATAAAAATAGGACTTGCCACCGATGGCGATGCAGATAGAATAGGATTGTATGATGGAGAGGGCAATTTCGTTGATGCACACAATATCATTCTCTTACTCATTCACTACCTGCACAAATACAAAGGCATGAACGGCAAGGTGGTGATCGCCTTCTCGGTTACAGACCGTGTAAAGAAACTTTGTGCACACTATGGTCTTGAGGTAGAGGTTACCCAGATCGGCTTTAAGTATATTAGCGAGATCATGGTACACGACGATGTGCTGGTTGGAGGCGAAGAAAGCGGTGGCATCGCCGTTAAAGGCCATATACCCGAAAGAGATGGCATTTACGATGGTCTGGCGTTATACGAATTCATGACTGTATCGGGCAAAACCCTGAAGGAGCTTTGCGAAGAAGTGTACGAGATCACCGGAAGGTTTGTATACGACAGGAACGACCTGCATATAGACAACGATAAGAAGAATGCCATTATCAAAAAAGCAGCAGACGGCGGTTACACCCGTTTCGGCAAATATGGATTCAACAGGGTAGAAACTATCGACGGTGTAAAATACCACCTCGACAACGGAGGTTGGATCATGCTGCGCGCATCAGGCACAGAACCATTGCTCAGGATCTATGCCGAGGGCAACAGCAAGGAAGAAACACAAGACATATTGAATGATGTGAAGGCTACCATTCTTTAGTGCTACAGAAAATCAAAGGGGAAAGCTGATCGGATCAGCTTTCCCCTTTTTATGTCAGATTGGTTCATGATCCCGGTCTAACCCGGGGAACAAATCAATAATGCTAATAATAGTTAATACCGATCAGCTTACGGGCACCGGCTATCGTAGCCGCACTGCTGGCCCGGGCTTTTTCAGCACCGGCTTTCAATATTTTCCTGATCGCATCCTCATCCCGCTGTAGTTCGGCGGCACGTTCCCGTATCGGGCGCACAAATGTCACCATATCTTCAGCCAGTTGCTTTTTCATATCACCATAACGAATGTTGCAGTTGTTGTAAGCACCGGTGAATTGTGCTGTGACCTCAGGAGTAGCTGTTAGCTGCAGCAATAAAAACAGATTCTGGATATAGTCAGGCATAGCAGCATTCGGCTCTGCCGGACCCTGGTCTGTTTTTGCCTTCATGATCTTTTTACGAATCGTATCATCATCGTCACTTAGGTATATAGTCGCACTCACATTCTCACTCTTGCTCATCTTACCATTGCCATCCAGACTCATGATTTTCACCGTATCCTGATTAAACCTGAACACCTGCGGCTCCGGAAAGAAATCCACACCATACCGTGTGTTAAACCGGCTGGCAAAGTTACGGGCCATTTCCAGGTGCTGCTCCTGATCCTTGCCCACCGGCACCTTTACTGCACGGTGAATCAATATATCCGCAGCCATCAACACCGGATAGGTGAGTAATCCCGCATTTACATTTTCAGGCTGCATACGCACCTTATCTTTAAATGTAGGCACCTTTTCCAGCTCACCTTTGTAGGCCAGCATATTCAGCATCAGGTACAGCTCCGGTATCTCTATCAGATCGCTCTGCGCATACAGCGCTACCTTCTCTGGATCCAGGCCACTGGCAATGTTCTCGGCCACTACTCTGAATACATTGGGCTTCAGCTCTTTTGGATCCGGATGTGTGGTAAGCGCATGATAGTCTGCCACGAAGAAATAACATTCATGCGTATCCTGCA
Organism: uncultured Bacteroidota bacterium; assembly: GCA_903824665.1. Taxonomy (GTDB): domain Bacteria; phylum Bacteroidota; class Bacteroidia; order Chitinophagales; family Chitinophagaceae; genus Nemorincola. The sequence goes on from CAIJXT010000009.1 coordinate 119,115, forward strand.
TTTTTACATAATTCTGTATCGCACCGAAATAATTCCCCAGATGCAGATACCCCGTAGAGCGGATTCCGCTCACTACTACTTCCCTGTTCATAACGAGCGCAAATATAACTAATCGATCGGAGCCTTAGACAGTGATGAGAACAATAACCAACAGGCAATTTTCTGTCAGTGGCTTAGATAAAACAAAATGATATTAAATTTTGAAGGCAATTTTTATTAAACTTGTAGCATACTCAACATCATACTTATGGACTACCTCGACAGTTTTATCATTATAGATGACGATAGAATAAATAACAAACTCTGCCGCAAAGTAATTGAGAAAACCTATTCTGATGCAGGCATAATGGACTTTACAGATCCGGTGTTGGGTTTTGAATATATAAACGATACCTATTCCCAACCCGATTTCCACAAGACTGCCCTTCTGCTACTCGATATCAGTATGCCGGTTATGAACGCATGGGATTTCCTGGAACGCTTTGAAAACTGTAGTGACCTGGTGAAAACCAGAATAAAAATCTATGTTTTGTCTTCGTCGATAGACAAAGAAGATATGGCCAGAGCGCAGTCTAACAAACACGTGGAATATTACCTGATCAAGCCACTAACACAGGAGTCAATAAAGCTTATTGTTCATGTACTGCAAAAAAGGGCAGGACTTATTTAAAATGGTCCCCCTACCGGTTACATAAATAGGTAAATTGCAGGCAAAACGCCCTCCAATGCATAAACCCATTTTGTTTTTCCTTGCAATACTGGTGTGCACTGATTGTTTTGCTCAATCAGACACCGTATACCTGACACTCGACCATGAGTTTTGCGACAAGTCAAAGGCACTGTATTCACGGGCCTACACCAAAATCGCCGATGGCAAATACAAGGTCGAAACGTTCTATACAATTGGCAATGGAAAGGTATCATCAGGTTTTTGCCTCACCAAAGATTCCACGTCACTCGATGGGCCTTTTGTAAGTTACTACGACAACGGGCAGAAGAGGTGGGAAGGTGTGTACTCCAACAATGACGAAATTGGCGAATGGAAACATTATTATGAGGAAAGCGGAAACATCTGGTATACCTGCCATTACAACAATGGCGTGCTCGATGGTGAACTGAAAAGCTTCTACAAATCCGGCGAACTAAAGCGGGTGGAAGAACACAAAAACAACAACAAGTCGGTTAAAGGCAAGTGCTTTGACAAAACCGGCAAGGAAATTGATTTTACCCCCTTTCAGATAATGCCAAAACCCGACTATGATCTGAATCGTTACCTGAGCAAAAATCTGAAGTACCCCAAAGCATCGTTGGAAAACAATATTGAAGGAAGGGCTATCATCCGGTTTGTAGTGAACAAACAAGGCAAGATCACGGGCGCTATCGCAGTAAAAAATGTCAGCCCGGAATTAGATGCCGAGGCGCTGCGAATTGTGTCCCAGATGCCCGACTGGGAACCCGGAATGGAAGACGATGAACCAATCCCGGTTTTCTTTAATCTACCCATAGTTTTTAAGCTAAAGTAATGGACTCCGGTTGCCGCTCACTTGTATTTTCCACCCGTTTAAGGATCAAATTGCAATCAAAAAACAAAACACTTTTATGAAATTCCGCTTCCTGATGTTCATGCTGCTAATGATTGCTCTACGCTTAGCAGCCCAAAAAGACACCGTGTACCTTAACAAATTTGGCGATAAATGCTACCCGGCCGAGGCAACAGCTCTTCAGTGCTTCACCAGAATTGCCGATAAAAAATACAAGGTAGAGACGTACAAATACAGCACCGGCAAGCTGGCGTCCATAGGGTACTGCCTCACACCCGACTCAGCCTCTTTGGAGGGTCCGTTTGAGACCTTTCATGAAAATGGCCAAAAAGCAAGTGAGGGAAACTATGCCTTCAACAAACTGATCGGTGAATGGAAACACTACTACGAAAGCAATGGGAAACTATGGTATGTAGAACATTTCAACGGCGGATTCAAGGATGGCGAGCTAAAAAGCTACTATGAAACCGGCGAGTTGAAACGCGAAGAGATCCGTAAATTCTTTGGCAAAATGGTGGAGGGTAAATGCTTCAACAAAAAAGGCAAGGAAATTAAATTTACACCCTTCGAGATCATGCCCAAACCCGATTATGAACTTCCCGCATACCTTGCAAAGAATATCAATTACCCCGATGCTGCCCGTGAAAACAATTTGGAAGGCCGAGTTTTGTTGAAGTTTTATGTCGACGAAAACGGCAGAATCAAAGATGTGGAAGTAAAAAGACACGTAAGCCCCGAAATAGATGCCGAGGCCATTCGGGTAGTATCTGAAATGCCCCGGTGGGAACCCGGGCAGATAGACGACAAAGTTGTTAACACCTATTTTTACCTGCCAATCGTTTTTGCACTGGAGTAAATTCACTTTTTACTGTCTTTAATGTTTCCTCCGTTTTCAGATTGGCGCGGGCAATTCCTATTTTTGCGCCATGGTTTACAAAGTTATCGGGCTTATGTCCGGCAGTTCCCTCGACGGACTCGATATTGCTTATGTGCAGCTCGAAGAAGTGAGAGGCAAATGGAGTTTTGAAATCCTGCATACCGACTGTATCAGCTATACCGCAGAATGGACTACTAACCTGCGCAATGCTGCGGATATGTCCGTACCAGCGTTTCTGAAATTGCACACAGCCTATGGCAAACTGATCGGGAACGCTGTAAATGCATTTATCAACCGGCACGACCTTGGCCACAAGGTGCACTTTATCGCATCACATGGGCATACAGTTTTCCATGAGCCTGCCCAACAAACCACCTTCCAGATTGGCGATGGTGCTTCCATAGCTGCTTTGACAGGCCTGCCGGTAATCAGCGACCTCCGTATGATGGATGTTGCTTTGGGTGGGCAGGGAGCACCTATCGTACCCATCGGCGACAGGCTGCTTTTTGGCAACTACGATTACCTGCTCAATCTGGGCGGCATTGCCAATATAACGGTTCAGGCAGGCGACAACAATTCCATCGCATTTGATGTATGCCCGGCCAATCAGATACTAAACGCGCTCGCACTGCGCGAAGGAAAACCTATGGATGAGAATGGCGCTATGGCCGCAAAAGGGTCATTACTGTTCGATGTGAAAGATCAACTTGCAAACAACGCCTATTACCACACCACGGCCCCGAAATCCCTCAGCAACGAAGCCGCACAAAACATAGCGGAGGCTGTGCTTCATGACTCAACAAATACCACTCAGGATCTGCTGCATACCTTTTGTAATCACATAGCGGACCAAGTTGCAGCAGCAGTTCACCAATGCCCCGTAAGTAGCGAAAGCAAAACAATGCTGATCACAGGCGGCGGAGCGCTAAACACCCACCTTATAGCAGAAATAAAGAAAAGGCTGGAGCCAGCACAGGTAACCATAGACGTTCCGTCAATACCTGTAGTGCAGTACAAAGAGGCATTGGTAATGGCCCTGATTGGCGCCCTCAGGTGGCGCGAAGAAATAAATGTTTTGGGCAGCGTCACCGGCGCATCCCGCGACAGCGCCGGCGGAGCATTATGGCTACCCTGATCTGCAAAGTTTGCAGTAGCAGGTCGTTTTGTACAGAAATTAATCGGATCATACGCGTTAATAACTTTGGATTAATATTTGAAAATATCCATAAAGCACTGTATATTACCATGTAAACCATATGGTTTCCAACTATACTTTTCTTACACCTGCCAATATTTCCTGTATGAGAAAACACTGCTACATAGTGCTGCTCACCATCCTGTTATCCTTTAGTGGTGTACAGGCATTTGCTGGCTTTGTTGTACTAAAGCACACTAGTGTACACCGTCAGGAAAACTCAGCAACCCAGACGATCTACACTATACAAAACACAATATTAAAAAACAGAGTGCAGCCTTCCTCTGCACTACCCCAATTGCTTTACAACAAATACAAACAGAACCAATGGTACGGTATAGCCGCGATTATATCGGGCGTGTTGGGTTTGTTTGTTCCGGGTATGTATTTGCTGGCTATACTGTTTGGGCTGCTGGGTATTGGCCGCAAGAGCAAAGCACCCGGGCTGGCCATCGCAGGGCTGGCCATCGGCATCATGGAACTCGCCCTGTTTTTGATCACTTCGTCGGTTTTTATCAGCCTAATCCTGTTTGGTTAAGCATATTGACAAAATGCTGCTTATATTTGCAATATAAAAGTCGGTAAAATGAATAAGGTTTTCAAAAAAGGGACATTGCTGGTATTACTGTTTTCCCTTGCTACAGCTATCATTTTTGCCTCTTGTGGTAAGGGCGACACCATGTGCAATTGCCGCACCTACGTTCCATATGCAAAAAATCACTTCATTCTCGGCAACGGCAAAAGGATCAAGTGGGACGACGCCTACAAAAAATGTCAGGAAATACAGCGCAACACCAGGTGGGATACCTGCGAAGTTGTAGAAATGAGATAATCTTCTGAAAAAGATAACAATAAAAAAGGACCCTCGCAGGTCCTTTTTTTATTGTTTTAATACTCTTTATGCTCCTGAGCACCTATCAATGTTCAGCAGCATCCTGATCACCGTCTGCAGGAATATTGTATTCTGCTTTGAAACCCTTAAGAGACAGATTAATATTACGGTCATTGGCCCCGTTGTAGTAAAAATCACGGATGATATCCAGAACGTCAAAATCAATATACTGTGTCTCGCTTGCGTCAATGATTACATAGCTGTTTTCAGGCAATGTGTTCAGCGTATCCTTGATACTTGCTTTATTGAGAAACGACACTTCCTGGGCAAGAGTAAGCTTTATCACCTCGTCATCGCTCACTGTCTTCTTCTGAATAAAATAGGAAACACGGGCATTGTGCCTGAGTATAAAGAATATGCTGATCACAATACCGATACCCACACCCTTCAGCAGATCCAGTCCCACAACGCCTATCGTTGTAGCCACAAACGGAATGAACTGCGAATAACCGCCCTTCCACATATGGATGAAAAAAGAGGGCTTGCACAGGCGATAGCCGGTAAACAACAGTATCGCTGCAAGTGCAGATTTGGGTATCAGATTAAGTAAGGCAGGTATCGACGCCGCACATACCAGCAACAGCACTCCATGTATGATCGCTGATGCCTTCGACTTTGCACCTGCATTCAGGTTGGCCGACGACCTCACAATTACCGATGTAATCGGCAAACCACCCAGAAAACCACTCACCATATTGCCAATACCCTGCGCTTTCAGTTCACGGTCTGTAGAGGTGTACCGTTTCAGCGGATCCAGTTTATCAGTAGCTTCAATACACAGCAATGTCTCTATCGATGCTACAATGGCAATCACTATGCCCGTCTCCCAAACCTTCACATTCTTGAAACCCTCCAGATTAGGAAAAGTAAACTGCTTCAGAAAATCAGATGCCGATTCTGCAACAGGCAGCCTCACCAGGTGCGAGCTGTCCAGCGCCAGTGCAGGGCTTGTATTCCGGAACAATTCGTTGATCAGTGTTCCCAGAAGCACCACAATAAGCCCTGCAGGTATCATCTGCATACGCTTGAAAGCCTTGGTGCTCCACAAGATAAGCACCGCCAACCCTACCACCGAGATGATAACCGCACCTTTTTCTATGTGCTGAATAGCAGTAGAGATTGTGTTGTACACAAATCCATCGTCGGCGTCTTCCATTACTGCAGCAGCATCCTTTGCATACCCTACCGCGTCTGGCAGTTGTTTGATAATGATCGTAAGACCTATACCTGCCAGCATGCCTTCTATAACGCTCGAGGGTATGTAGTTGGCAATACCACCCGCCCTCAAAAAACCAAGTATCAGTTGAAACACCCCGGCAATGATCACACAGCACAGAAAAATATCAAACTCCTTCAGCTGCGTTATGGCCAGCATTACAATGGCCGTAAGCCCTGCTGCCGGACCGGTCACACTCAGGTGCGACCCGCTGAGCGCACCTACCACTATACCACCTACCACTCCAGCTACCACTCCCGCAAAAAGCGGCGCGTGCGACGCCTGAGCGATACCCAGACACAGCGGCAGCGCAATAAGAAATACGATCAGCCCTGATAAAAAATCCTTCCTGAAAAAATCGAATGAATATCGTTTTGGTTCCATAACAGCTTAAAAGATAGTGCGGCACACCGCAGGTATTATTTTGTTTGAACAATGGGTAAGCAATTGCGGTCAGCAATGCCTTGCCACCTGATTTCCCGCTTTAAAAGGTAAAACTCACTTTCCCGGTAGCCACATCGTAAATGGCGGGCTCAATACCTACCGATCCTTTGTCTACCAGTTCCTTTATGATGGGGCTGCGCTTCAGTATCTGATCTATAGAGTTGCGTATATTCTCCCTTGTAACCGCCAGCACATATTCCTTGTTCTTCGAGTTATGCTCATCAAATTTCGGATTGCATTGCTGTATGGCAGGCTCCACCAGATCCAGCAGACTGGTGATGTGACCTAGTTTCACATGGTCGCATGCGCCTTTTATGGCGCCACAGTTAGTGTGCCCCAGTACCAGTATCAGTTTCGATCCTGCTACTGCTGTCGCATACTCCAAACTTCCCAATATTCCGTCTGTTACCACATTGCCTGCAATCCGTATACTGAAAATATCGCCCACACCCTGATCAAACACCAGCTCGGCCGACGTTCTCGAATCCATGCAGCTCAGTATTGCCGCATAGGGCAACTGCTCATCCTTTGTTTCACTTACCGCTGTCAACAGATCTTTGTTGATCAGCATATTATTTATAAACCGGAAATTGCCCTCCTTCAGTAAGAGTAAGGCTTCTGCCGGGGTAATACCTGGTGCTACTGATGTTCCCATATTATTGTTTTGGACTTGGTTTGTACATACCTTTTCTCAACTGATTCAACAGATTGCCGGGACTCCCCTGCGACCTGGTCGGCACATCTTCTTTATGCAGAAATGCCGCTACTATCTCCCGCTCTGCAGCTGCGGTCGGCAGCTTGTATACTTCCTTGAAGCCGGTAAGCGAAATACTGATACCTTTTTCTTTGGCACCTGTAGTACCAAACTCACGGATAATGTCCAGCACATCAAAGTCTATATACTCCGTATTGCTGGCATCAATGATCACATTGCTGTTCTCTGGCAGCCTGTCAAGGGTTTCCTTGATACTTGCTTTGTTCAGAAACGATATCTGCTGCGCTAGTGTCAGCTTTATCAGGTCACCATCTTCGTAAGTACTGCGCTTGTAATAGTATGATAGCTTGATATTCTGCCGCAGTGTATAGTAAACGCTGATGGCAATCCCTATTGCCACACCTTTGAACAGGCCCAGCGCTACCACACCTGCCATTGTTGCCATATATGGCACAAACTGCTCATAGCCACCCTCCCACATATGCTTGAAGACACTTTTCTTAAACAACCGGTAACCGGTGTAGATCAGTATCGCAGCTATGGCTGCTTTCGGTATAAGATTGAGCCACGAGGGTATTGTTGCGGCACAGACGAGCAAAAGCAGACCATGTAGAATCGTTGAGTGCTTGGTCTGTGCACCTGCGTTTATATTGGCCGATGAGCGCATGATTACCGACGAAATCGGCAAGCCACCCAGAAGCCCGCTTACCAGATTACCAATCCCCTGCGCCTTCAGTTCGCGGTCAGTGGGTGTGTAGCGCTTCAGTGGGTCCAGTTTATCCGTCGCTTCAATACACAACAGGCTCTCGGTCGACGCTACCAGTGCTATCATCAGACCTGTTTCCCATACTTTCAGCGATGCTAACCCACTGAAATCAGGAAAACTGATCTGTTTGAAAAAATCTGTAAACGATGCTGCTATTGGCAGATTCACCAGATGTGCACTATCCAGTGCCAGCCGCGGCACAAACAAAATGAACACTTCATTCAGCAGTACACCCCCCAATACTACCAGTATTCCCGCTGGTATGATATTGAGTTTTTTTGACGGAATATTCTTCCACGCCACCATAAACAATAAACCGATAAGAGATATCGCCAGTGCCCCCTCCTGTATATGGTGCATCGCCAGATTAATGGTATTGAGCAATACCCCATCCTCGGCATCTACCATCACCGCGGCATTGTTTTTGGCATAGCCCACCGCATCGGGCAGCTGATTAATGATGATAATGACCCCAATACCCGCCAGCATCCCTTCCAGCACACTCGATGGTATATAGTTGGCTATCGAACCCGCTTTCAGGTACCCAAACAGTATCTGACACGCACCGGATACCATCACCGCGCAAAGAAATATCTCAAATGTGCTCAGGTCTGTAATGGCCGTCGCAATCACTCCAATCAGTCCGGCTGCCGGGCCCGACACACTAATATTGGAACCGCTGAAAAAACCCACTACCACCCCGCCTATCACCCCGGCTATGATACCGGCAAAAAGCGGCGCATGCGATGCCTGGGCAATACCCAGACACAATGGTAGAGCAATCAGGAAAACGATCAGTCCGGACAGAAAATCCTTCCTCAATATATTGAATGAATATTTATTTGGCTCCATAATGTACTATGGTGAAAAATACGGGACATCCCGCAAAACAGATAAAAAGCAATAAGAAACAGATAAGAACGGGATAAGAACAAAAAAAATCAGGTACACATATCCCAGCTATAGTGGAATCATTATACCCTCGCTACATTCGGAGGCGGACAGTGTATATCCATTATGTGCGGATTGGGCAAATGCTCATGGGTTTGCACCTGCATTTTAGTCGCTGGCATCACTACCGGAGCAGGGAAAAGGGAAGGGGTCGCATTACAGATAAAATCACCACATACACTGTCCTTGGTGTCCTTTCCGTCTTCACTATCCGTATCACTGCAGTCTTCCTTCACTTCTTCTGTCTGCTGACCCTTCACTATCAGCTTGCCTATAGCTCTTACAGGCACTATCTGAAAAGTGAAAATAAACAAAAAGAAAAAGGCAACAACGGTCTTCATACCCAGCAAAGTAACGTTAAAAATTCAGTAAAAACCAGTGCATCCGGAACAAATAAATGTTAAACAGCGTAAGACACAGTCAGTTACCCAAAAAGGTGCTAACACTGCCTGGCAAGACATGTACAGCATTGCCGCAGGTGCGCCACCGTGCGGATTGTGTTCCAAAATAATAGGTTTTGGCCGGCTCTCCGGTCTCGTTATTGTTGGTTAAAACCGGTAAATTTACACCCGCGTTCGCGCGTTTATTAATCTGATCCATGATATTTTCGTCGAAACTGATAGAGGAAGCGGTACAGGAATTTTCTAAGTTGCCGGGTATCGGCAAAAAAACAGCGCTTCGTATGGTGCTGCAGTTGCTTAAAATGGATAAACGCGAGGTTGATCTGTTCACCGGTGCCGTGTCGCGCATGAGGCATGGCATTCAGTTCTGCGAAGATTGCCACAACGTATCAGACGGCACACGTTGTGAAATCTGTGCCAATCCCGGTCGCAATCGCACCCAGGTGTGTGTGGTAGAAACCATACGCGATGTGATCGCTATCGAAAGCACACAGCAATACAGTGGTTTGTACCACGTACTCGGTGGCATTCTGTCTCCGCTGGATGGCATAGGGCCAGAACATCTGAATATTGCTACGCTGCAGCGCCGCGTGAAGGAAAATGGCATTACCGAACTCATCATGGCACTGAGCCCTACCATAGAGGGCGATACCACCGTGTACTACATAGCCCGCCAAATAGCCGGCCTGGAGGTGAATATCACTACCATAGCCCGGGGCATCGCCTTTGGCGGCGAGCTGGAGTACGCCGACGAAATGACGCTGGCCCGCTCTATTGCCAAGCGGCTACCCATAGAGAACTATGTGACACTGAAATCATAAGCCGGCCCATCCGGTAGCACCTACCTGCTCAGCACCTTCCTATACCTCCCTACTGCCACATCCTCCATCACCGGCGTACCATCGGTCAGGAAAGCAGCAAACTGCTGCGCAAAATACGGTGCCAACGAACAACCCTTGCCCCCCATACCGTTGAATATACCTATATTGTCATGCACCGGATGCATACCCACAAAGGGCTTGCGGTCGAAGTTGGCAGGACGAAGAGCGGCAATATGATCCACTACCTCATAGGGCAGCTTCAGCCAGTAGTCCAGTTGCTCCTGCACACTGTTACGAAATGCAGCTGTCGGCTGCTCGGTGGTATACTTCCAGTCGTGCGCGGCTCCTACCCAGAACAAGCCATCGTGCCAGGGCACAATGCTCACGCCCTGCTTGTATATATCCTGCCTTGGCAGGCCCGGTATCGATACGATTAGCGCCTCTCCTTTGTCTTTAGACCATGGCAACATACCAAACCATCGGTTGCCGGCACCTGCCGCACCGTCGCAGAAGATCAGCTTTCTGGCTTTCACATCCTTCCAGTACACCCATTGTTCGTCTCGTTCTATATCGGCTGCATCTATGTTAGCGGTAAGCAGATTACCACCGGCTTGCAGCACGCGGCGCCAGCCGGTCACCAGCGCCCGCAGGTCGGCTATTAGGCACTGGCGTACAGCACCCACTCCGTAGTTGTACATGAAATACGCTTGCCATGAGGTATCATCCGACAACGGCTCCAGATATTCACGCTCGGTTGCGCACTTGTCTTCAAACAGTGCTGCCGCCTCGCGGGTGGCATGAAACTCCAGTATGCTGCACTGCTTTACCAGATCCACACCCAGTTCAGCACCTATCGTTTGGTATTCGGTCAGCGCAAAGGGTATTAGCTGCTCTGCCAGCCACGAGCGCACCATGCGCTTGCCGGTAACGGGATTGATAATGCCACCGGCTACCCTGCCTGCCGCCGCCGGGTTGCCATTGTCGGCCACCAGCACGCTGTGCCCTGCCTGCAGCAGTTGCCGCGACAGCAGTGTGCCACATATACCCTGCCCTACCAACAGAAAATCATATTCCATCTATCTCGCCCTTGTATACCATTACCGCCGGCCCCGTTAGCACCACCCCTGTTGCCGACTCAGGTGCGGTCTTCATAAAAGAAACCTGCAGCTCGCCACCGGGTGTCAGCACACGCGTATCGAAAGCGCCGGTGCTGCGGCAAGTTGCCGCAATAGCCGCCGCCGTTACCCCCGTGCCGCAGCTTAGCGTCTCGTCCTCCACCCCGCGCTCATAGGTACGCACATACAAATGGTCACCCAGAAACTGTGTGAAATTCACATTGATACCTCCCGGCTGGTATTCCGCATAGTTGCGTATGGCCCTTCCCGTGGCTACCACGTCGGTGGCGGCTGCATCCTTCACCCATACCACACGGTGTGGCGAGCCCGTATCCAGCACAGTATAGCCATCTTGTATATCCATATCCCTCACGTCCTTCATCTGCAGGCTTATGAGCCCATCTGCATGCACCGACGCTGTATGCGAACCATCTATGGCAATGAAGTTGGCCGTGTCGCCTACAATACCCAGCTGCCGTGCAAAAGCCACCATACACCTGCCGCCATTGCCACACATAGTGCTCTCGCTCCCATCGGCATTAAAATACACCATCCTGAAGTCATAACCCGCCTCCCTTCGCAACAGCATCAGCCCATCGGCACCTATGCCATAGCGGCGGTGACACAATGCAGCCACCTGCGCCACCGACAACACACAAGTGCCCTCCCGGTCGTCTATCAGTACGAAGTCATTGCCCGTGCCGTGATATTTATAAAACGTCATGGTACAAAATTAGAATGTTATTCGGGGATTTAGCCCGAATAACCAGAATCAGGTTAACGGGAAAAAGTTAAAATGTTATGCTCCAGATTCCTACCTACTCCAATCCGGTACAAAATGCCCGGCTGACAAAATTTGTCAGGTGCTTTCCAATGCAACTGCCCTTGTCAATACATCTACTTTGATTGTGCTATCCTTTGCAGCTCTTTTTCACTTCCTTACTACAGCCGCTCTCCGTTAAGATTTGTAAACAATTTTGCTTACATTTGTTGGGTGAACCTGAAGTTTGAAAAATACAAGGGCATCCACCCCGGGATTATTCTTGCCAGAGAACTAAAAAAACGTTCTTTACGGCAAAGACCTTTTGCGCTGTCTATAGCAGAACACCCACAGACATTCAACGCTATTACCAAAGGAAAACGGAACATCAATGCCTCATTTGCCTTAAAGATTGAAAAAGAACTCGGTCTTGAAGAAGGGACAATGCTGATAATGCAGGCATTCTATGATATTCAAAAAGAGAAAGAGAAAGCGGAAAAGAACAAACCAGATCTGAACATTTTCAGAAAGTCATTATTCTGGGATACAGACATCAATAAGATACACTGGGAGAATCAATTTAGGGCAGTTATTGCCAGAGTATTAGAAAAGGGCAATGAAGCAGAGAAAAACGAAATCATCCGTTTTTACGGGAAGGCAAAAATACTTTCGGCAATAAATTGTCCGGGCTCAATACCACAACCGCTACCGAGAACAAACGCCAATTAACGACTATGCTGCACTACAATACAGTCAATAGCCTGCTAAAAAGAACATTGCTTATACTGATGAACGCAAATGAGTTTGCATCTTTTAGATTAGCGGGAGGCACTGCATTAAGCCTACAAATAGGACACAGAATCTCTGTTGATATTGATCTGTTTACAGACGCACAATATGGCAGCATAAATTTCAATGTATTGGAGCAATTTCTCAGAAAAAACTTCCATTACCTGGACTATTTTTCCTTAGAAAATCCGGCCTTAGGCATGTCATTCACAGTGGGCGACAATAAGGATGATACAATAAAGCTGGACATCTATTACACCGATACTTTTATCAATCCGGTTTACATTTATGATACTATTAGGATGGCAACAATTGAGGAAATCATCGCAATGAAAATTGATGTTGTCCAAAGAGGTGGTCGTAAAAAAGACTTTTGGGATCTTCATGAATTGATGAAAATACACACCATTAAACACATGCTTCAGCTACATAAACAACGCTACGAGTATGGGCATGATCAAAATTTGATTGTCAGACAACTTACAAATTTCACGACGGCCGATGACGATTTCGAACCAATTTGTTTAAAAGGAAAATACTGGGAGTTTATTAAGGAAGATATTGAGGATGCTTTGTCGCACGAGGGTTTGAAAACGTAAATAATTCACTCTGCACGTCGCATCCACACAGGCCACCGGTATATCCAAATTATTACAAACGGCTCATTCGCCGGCAGGTTGTTTAAGTGAGGTCAGCACATTCGTTAAAAGCAAAGTTATATACAGTACCTTTATATAACAAAACCAACATAGTACAAGTGTCCTACCATCTATAACCTATCTCAAAAAACGCCTTACTATCAATTATGAAACAGTTTCTGCTCCTCTGGTTTTTATCAGTTTCGTTTTGTGCCTCAGCTCAATCAATCACAACAATCGCAGGCACAGGAATTTCAGGTTATTCCGGCGATGGGAACCTAGCAACCCTAGCCAGAATGAAACAACCTGGCTTTATCGCTATAGATCGTTACAACAATGTCTATTTTGGAGATGCCTACAACAATGTTGTTAGAAAGGTTACCCCCCTTGGTTACATCACTACGATAGCCGGCACAGGTATTGAAGGTTACTCAGGTGATGGTGGGCTAGCTATAAATGCACAATTTTTTGGGCCTTCGGGGGTGGCTGTTGATCAAGATGACAATGTTTTTGTCGCAGATTGTTTAAACATGGTTATTCGAAAAATAGCACCGTTCGGTGTTGTCACTACAATAGCTGGAACAGGTGTTGCCGGATATACCGGAGACGGAGGTCCAGCCGTTTCCGCAAAGCTAAATCGTCCATACGCATTGGCGATAGATACCAATGGCAACTTATTTTTCTCTGATGCAGGGAACTATTCAGTACGGAAAATTGACGCATCTGGCATCATTTCTACTATTGCAGGATGTGGTATCTTCGGCGATAGCGGAGAAGGCGGTCCAGCAACAAATGCCCATTTAAAATGGCCCGGTCAGCTTGCTTTTCATCCAAAAACAGGAGAACTATTTTTTCCTGTAGATGCAAACAAAAAAGTGATGAAAGTTGATGCGAGTGGTATTATAAGCACAGTTGCGGGTTCCGGTATCATCGGAAATGACGGTGACGGAGGGCCTGCTACCGCTGCAAAAATGAAAGGTCCAAATTCTATTTGTTTCGATACTGCCGGCAATTTGTTCATTAGCGATGGTTTTTCTCACGTAATAAGAAAAGTAGATACAGGAGGGATTATTTCTACAATTGTGGGTACTGGCGTTGGCGGGTATAACGGAGATGGTGATCTTTTAACTACCAGACAACTGAATGGACCTAATATTGGCCCTTTTGACAAGTGGGGTAATCTTTACATTTCGGATTGTTATAATTCGCGTGTTCGGAAAATAAACTACAACCCCACCACTGTGCAAGATGTGCCTTACAGACTTTCAAACGTGCGTATCTATCCTAATCCTGCCGCCAGTGAGGTAACAATTGTTGCCGATGTAGTTATCAGCTCGCTCACAATCAAAAACCTTCTGGGACAAGAGGTATTGACCCAACACCCGGGCAAGAAAGAAGTAACACTGAATATTGAAACGCTGCCGGCTGGGGTGTACTCCATTACTACAAACGGTTCTTTCGCCGGCAGGGTAGTAAAGTGAGGTCAGTGTTTTCGTAGCTATTGCTCCACCCACTGGCGCGGTTTGCAGCCCAGCCAAGTGTCTGGGCGAACTCGTGCCTCACACAATTTGGCCAGTTTGTAACTGGCAATTTCAAAAGGAGACTTTTTGTCCTCGGCGGGTCTTCTCGCTTTTTTGCGGGAGACCAGCCAAATCATTGCACTACCGGTGAACAACATCCCTACAGCCATCTAATCGCATTTTGTAACTCCTTTTACTCTTTCAAAAATATCCGGATCTTGTTGTTCGGGCCATCGTAGTAGCGCATCCGGAACTGCCGATAATACCGTTTTCCGAGCGCCTTCCGATCGATGCTATCAAAAAAAAGCACCGAACACCCCCTCTTCACCCGCAAGCCTTTGCCTGCTACACCCAAATCACCCACAAACCCTGTATTTTAGCCACATTATTTAGTGCCGGCACACAACAGTCATTTTTCGCCAAAACCCGCACCCACACTGCCTTTCATTTTTCATCATATCCCCACAGCGGTATATCATACTACAGCTGCCGTGCTATCATGTAGCAGCAAATTTTGCAGTACCTATTTATGACCGAAATTTAGGTAGCGAACTATCCGTGATACTCTAAACATTTCAAATAAACAACATTTGAATCAGGCAACAAGTGCGCAATTTTTGCGCAAAAATGTATCGACGTCTTTTACGACAACTAATTGATAATCAACACAAATAGATTAAAAGTGGGCAAACAAAAAATTGCACAGCAAAGTGCGCAAAAACCGAAAATCATCACTGCTACTACCGCCCTCGCACTACTCAATCACAAGTTTTGCAGTATGCTGGTAGCCACCTATCTGCATGCGCACCAGGTATACACCTGCAGGCAGCCGGCCGGTTTGTATCAGCGTGGTATTGTCCCAGGCTGTGGCCACGGCACTGGCCGTTACCACTTCCCGGCTGGCAATGTCAGTTACCGCCAGCTGCATTGCTGCTCCCTGTTCAGCATTCCATCTTACCGCAAACGAACCTCCCGGGGCTGGATTCGGATACAGGCTCGTCACCATACTGCCATCTATCCAGCGCACTGTGCGCTCGGGCAGTACCACGCTGCTCCCGTCTGCCAGCACGGCGGTGAGCCTGTAGCGAACAGCCGTTCCACTATTCAGCGCACCCGGCAGGTGCACTCTGGTATACGCCTGGCCATACCTGCGGGTGGCCGTGCGCTGTTCCAGTAGTGTATAGTTGTTATCGCCTATCGCATATTCTAGTACATAATGGTCTGCCAATGCATCTATGTACGATGTCCACTGCACCGTCACCTTGTTGCTTCCGGTCATTGCCGCGTCAAACTGTACCAGATTGGGCAGCACATCGGCCTCGCCCACCCTGCGCACCGGCGAATAATGCAGCATACTACTCCCATGCATGGTCCACCGCAATCGGTAGTAACGTGCCAGCATCACATCAAAACCTGTGGGATCTGTATAGGTATATTCTGCTATGGGCTTGCCGGCGGGTATCTGCTCATGCACCGGCTCAAACACAGTTCCGCTGTCCGACCGTTCCAGTGTATATCCCGCAACAGCAGTATCTATTAGCGAGTGCCAGTACACCTTTGCCTTGTCGCCTGCCCTGAACGCCAGGAAATTCAGGTAGTCATTACCCGCCGCAAATGCCGACGTTGGTCCACCATTGTTGAACCACAACTCACCGGTCTTATGTATGCTCAGCTCCGCGCGATAGCCATTATCAAAGGGCAGCCACGTAATGCGGGTGTAGGGATAGTAGACAAACACCCCACCGGTATCATCGGCAAGAGTAGCATTCTCGGCATTGCGGTTGTTGGTATTATAATATTGGGTCACACCCAGCCGGTATGCATCGGTCAGTGGTGTACACGAGGGGCAGGATGTATCTGCAAGCGCAGTCACCATATCAGCCTCCTGCAGATACAGCCGCACCCTGATACTATCGGTAACAGCAGCATCAGTTGCCAGGGTATAACTCCTCGGCAGCACATATTGTGTTTGTGTCAGATTGCTGCAGGTATCCTGTCCATATAGGGTCACAGAGGTATTCCCTATCGCGCGGAGGGGCTGCACCGCCGCCAGCAGATTGTTGGCATAACGGTACTCATTCCATTGCAGGCTGGCAGGGTCTGCCGTCAGACTTATAGGAGTGCCTGCGGGCTGTATCGCCCCCTGACGGTCGTATAAGTGTATGTCATCAATCGCTATCCCTTCAAAGTTCACTGCCGGGTCAGCAAAGATCACATACCGCAGATGCAGCACCTTGCCTGCAGGTGGGCGTGGCAATGCTATCGTAGCCACATGCCATCTGCTGAACCCTGCCCTGTTCCATGTATTAAAAGCAGCGTCGTACCAGTTCACACCCTCCCCTGCTGTGCCCAGCTTGGACCATTCAGCTCCATCAAAGGAGTACTCCATATAGGCACCATCGCAGAGTATGCCACCGCAGTTCTCCAAATCTTCGGCCATACTGAAGCTGAGCATCGGCTCGGCTAGCTGCGAAATATCGAAACAGGGCGAGTATAGGAAAGACTGTTCCAGGCTATTGTGCCTGCCGGTCAGGTTGCTCTTCCATGCTTTGGTACCGCTGGCTGCGGTATGTATGCGGGTATCTGCAGGTGTGCCCCACTGCCACGAACTCAGGAAACCACCCGAATAGAAGCCGCCATCCCCATCCTCAAAGTGTTCTACATAAGGATAGGTACTGATGATCCGGCTGTTGCGGAAACGGTATCGCAGCACACTGTCGTTGAGGGTATAGCTGTCGCCGGTAGTTGCCAGCCATACATCTACCTGGTGTTCAGTGCCGGCAGCAATGTTCAGCGGCTGCGCAAAGGTGTAGTTCAACGAATCCTTGGCGCGGATAGAATCTATGCTACCCGTATACACCGTACCAGAGTCCAGCCGGTAATACAGCTGCACATCATGCAGCGTAAAGTTCACACCATTCTTCACCTTTACGGTAAGTGGCACCGACGAAGGCAGCCCGCAATTGTTTTGTTGCGGAGATACGATACCGGCCAGCACCGCATCATTGGCCACAGTATACATTTTGAAGTTGTCAATGGTAATGCCGGCGCCATAGTTGCGCCCGGCAATGATGGTAGAGTCGTTCTGACCAAATGCGATCTGTGTGCTGGTCGTGAAATTACTACCGCTGAGCCGCACCGCATCAGTAAGCGACAAAGACAATGCGCGGCGCACATACCCGGGATAGGATGCGAGATCATACTTGTAAAATGGCGCCCAAGCTGTACCATCGTTTGCACGAACGCTCACCAGATTTCCAGCCCGCTTTTGTGGAATGCCATGCAGCAGATAGTCGAAGTCGACCCTTACCTCATCGGCAGCTGTATCGTAAGCTGCCATATTAAAGGTACCTGCCAGCATATTGCCACTGCCATGGCGCATGGGCATAAACTGGTCCAGACTTACTGACCTGTTGCCGGCTATGGTTACCTCGTCAAACAGATAAGACCGTAGCCTGCCCGAATCATCAGCATTGAAATAGTCCCAATGCCCGTCAGGAGAAACCCCCATAGAGTCTCGCGATACAGAGAATACAGGCAATGCCTCAAACCCATCTGCAAACGGCACCGTGAGATCAACAGGATCATTGGGCAGGCATTTTACGGTATAGTGCAGCGTATCGTTGCCGTGCTGCGGGTCGGGCAGTGTGGTGTTTGTTATAGCCACCACAAGGTTGTAGCTGCCGGGAGCCGAGAAGTCAACTCCCGGTATATCAAGCGTGGTGATCCCATTGGCAGCAATGGTATACCCGGGGCTTACCACTGTCTGCCAGGGCGCACTATTGATCTTGTAAGACAATGTATAGTCACTGCACGAGCTCAGATAGTGGTTGCGCAGCTGCACAGAAAGTGTGGATGACGACGGAAGTGCCGATGCTGTGAACATTCTGCCACTGGCAGGCGCCGCTATCTTCACAACCGACAGATCGCCAATTGATGCCGGATTGAGACAGTCACCATGATTGGCAATGGTGGTCACACCAAGGCTCCGGTATCCGCTCAGCCCATTGATTATGGGCTGCACTGCCACCACCGACATTTGGGTGAGCGACATACCGCCGAATGAGTAGGTAGTGTCTGTTACAGTATCAGCAACCACCATTTGGGCACCGGCTTTTTTCAGCACCTCATAGGCACTCGCATTGGCCACCGGCGACCAGTGTAAGTTCACATACCCGGGGCATTGCGACTGGGCCAGCGCAGCCAAAGGCTGTTTGTTGATGGCAAACCGTTGCGATACCGCCACCGCTCCTGTGCTGTTCCGGCTCACACGCACCAAGCACCGGCCAGAGTTCACATTCACAGGCATAAAGCCGCAATAGTGCGCATGCTGCTGCATATTGCTGCCAATAGTTGTCCAGTTGGCACCACCGTCTGTCGAGAAGTCCACAGAGTAGGTATTTCCATCCGGCACCGCATTCCAGAATACGCGTATGGAATCTGTGTTGGATAACTGCTCCCCACCCAGCGGATAAGTAAGTGATACCGCCTTGGGTAACAGATCGTAGGCAACCACAAAGTGTTGTGGTCCGTACGGTATACTATGCCCCTTTACAGTTATGGTATATTCACCCGGCACCGGAGCATTTATCGTCACCTGTTCTATATTGTTCAGATGGTCTGGCTGCTCTACTGCACTGTCCTGGACTCTCGCAGGGTCCGGATTCAGTCCCAGCGGTAGATGACGCTGGCCCGCAGGAGTGGTCACAAACAGGTCCAGATCATTAATCAGCTGCCTTGCCGACATAGGACTTGCTGGTACATCGTTCCAGTACAGCAGCACCTTGGCCTGAGCCATACCGGCCGGTACCGTTATCTTTATCGTCTGCGAATCACCTGTGCCTAAAACGCCAGACACATATTGACCATTGTCCAGTATTTTCAGAGATCTGCCTATGTCCATCATCCCAAACCCATAACTATAATCCGGTCCCTTGGTACCCAGATCCATAGCACCATTACAGATAACGGCCTTGAGCAGATCGGCACGCGGTTGGCTGCCACCATTCAGTTGCTTGTACCGCTGAGTCAGTACAGCCAGTCCGCTTGCTGCCTGTGGCGCAGCCATACTGGTGCCACCAGCCCATCCATAAGTATTATTGCGCAGTCCAGAGTATACACTTGCACCTACGGCAACAATCTCAGGCTTCAGCCTGCCATCCCGCACAGGTCCCCGCGACTGATCCCATGCCTGCTGAAAATTGTGCCATACACTACCCACAATCAGCGTATTCTTTGAGGGCTGGTAGCCGCCGCCCAGCGTGGCATACCCGGGCGCATGGGGCGGGCAGGTAAGTTCGCCATCATTACCCGCAGCAAACACATGCTGTACCGTCGGATACTGCAGTGCCATAGTGTCGAGAAATCGCGAGTAGAGGTCGTAGGTGCCAAAATAGTCACAATCATTCTCCACCACAGTATAGGAGTTGTTGGTAATGGTCATGTTGTGGTCTTTCAGCATAGCACCGGTGGCTGAGAGCACATTGCTGAAAAAGAAATTAATCAGCGACACCTTAGGGGTCATGCTGGCAGCCAGCGGGTCAAGTATAGCCGCACCACCGGCAATACAATTGATATGAATTCCATGATTGGTTGTCTGGGCCGGATTGAAATTCAGAATACGGTCTGCAACGTCTGTATGATAAATGCCCGACGTATTATCGCCAACACCTATCGTCACACTATCCCCGTTCAAACCATAACCTCCCCAAAGTGGCGAAGCACCGGCCGCATTACCCTTCACCGCTGGTATAGATTGCTTGTCGAGTGCCACCATTTCTGTAGCCGGGCTTACAAAGCGCACAGCATACCATCCCGCAAGGCGGCGCAGCATACCTGCTGGCACAGTTACAGTGTGGTAGCCCCATGCAGCCATATCACCCTGCTCTATTCGCCCTCCCAATGAATTGACAAAGGCTTGTAAAGCCGAAACAGCCAATCCATCTACTATTGAAACTAGAACTTTAATAGATCCCTGAGCTGCTGCAGCCTTCTTCCACAAATAGGTGTCCGCCTTCCACTCTGGCACCGTAGCTGTGATCGATTGCATCGGAATCGCAGCCAGCTTAGCGCGGTTCAACGACGGCCTGATAATCGCTACATAAGTGTTATCCGGGATGTAGTCAAGCAGGGTGATGCCATTGAGCGACATATCCTTTATCTGCTGTGCATTGGGTGGAGTATCAAAACGCAAAATCGCCTGTACTGGCTCACCCAACATTCCGGCTACGGCCATGCTGTCCAGCCATCGGCTTGCATTTGCCGGGGCTGCCACTGCTGCATTCTTAAGCCGGATAAGGTTCGAGGGCCGGTTGGTTTGCCCGGTAGCCCCATACTGCCCCAAAATCAACACCACCACTACCAAACATAACCTGTATATCACTCTGATCATACTCTATTGACTAAAACGTCGTGTATTGCGCAATTATTATATAAATATCACAATTTCCTACGGCTTTCTTTGATAAAAAATTGCGAAAATAAATTTTGTTAAAATCATTAATCATCTGATTAAATTGTTTGTTTAAATCAAAATTTCAAAACTATCTTTGCACCGGCAAGTATGAAAACAAAAACCGACACGGAAAAGAGTGCTTCCACCGAAGAAAAAATAAAGGAAGCTGCGCGGCGTGTATTTACCCAAAAGGGATATGCCGCCACCCGCACACGCGACATTGCAGAAGAGTCGGGATACAACCTCGCGCTGATCAACTACTACTTCCGCAGCAAGGAGAAACTGTTCGACATCGTGATGCTGGAACAGTTGCAGATATTTGTACATAGCATTGCCGGGCTCCTCAATGACCGCGAAACAACACTGCCTAAAAAAATCGAGCTGCTGGTGAGCCACTATATCGATATGCTGATCGCAAATCCGGGACTACCCTTCTTCATACTGAACGAAGCTTACGCAGGGCCCGAAAAACTGTTTGAAAAAGTGGGAGCAGGCGTAGCTGGCCAGGATCTTTATATCAGAAAACAGTGGCTGGAGTTTGCTACTGCACACAAAATGAACACCATCAACCCGATACATCTGTTCATGAATCTGATGTCAATGACGGTCTTCCCCTTTATTGCCTCGCCAATTCTGCGAAATAAAACCAACATGAGCACCGACGCATTCAACGCACTGATGGTGGAAAGAAAAAAACTTATACCTGCCTGGATTGATGCCATGATGCAGATGCCCGTAAAACAATCGGCACCACCGAAAATACCCAAATCAAAACAAAAAGGCGAAACAAAATAGCATATGTACAAGTCATTATTAAATACCCTTTCTATTGTATGCCTGCTGCCGTTTGCGGCGTCCAGCCAAACCGTGTTCGGTTCGTTGGAGGAAGTATGGCGCTATGCAGATGCGCACAATGTAGCCATAAAGAATGCCGGATACGAAGTGGAAAAAGCGAAATATGGCCGCCAGCAATCCTACCTCGATTTTCTGCCCGATGTCACGGCTTCCGGATCCTACACCGACAACATGACCATACAGACCACGCTCATACCCGCGGTGATCTTCGGCGGTCCGGAGGGTGTATACCGCCCGGTGCAGTTTGGGCAGAAGTATATCTACAGCGCCGGCTTCAACGCCCAGCTCGACCTTGTAAATCTGCAAACCTGGCACAACCTGCGCATCGCCAAGGAAACAGAAGCACTCAACAAAGCAGCATCCGGCAATACACGAAAGAACACCTACCAGCAGATCGCTACACAATATTATGCATGCATACTCAACAGCGAGGCATTACGCCTTGCACAGCGCAGCGCAGAAGTTGCCGATTCGGTGTTCGGGTCGGTAAGCAACAAATTTGCCGAAGGCGCCACCAGCCTGCCCAATATGGATATAGCCAAGCTGAACAGTGAACGGGCACAGCAAACATATATCACCGCTTCTTACCAGTTGCAAACGTCACACAATGCACTGAAAGCACTGCTGGGTCTATCCGTTACGGACACTATCAGTATCAATCAGTCGCTATCTGCAGGCACAACGCTGCCTGCAGATGCAGTATTTGCAGAAGACCCCAACATACGGGTGGCATTCCACCAATCCCGGCTCAACCTCGGAAAGCTGAAAGCATCGAATGCCGGCATATACCCTACCCTCAGTGTTGTGTACAACAACAACAGCCAGCAATTCGATAATACCTTCAGACCATTCGATGCAGGCGGGCCCAACTGGTTTCCGGCTACATATTGGTCGCTCCGTGCCCAGTGGAACATATTCAATGGTGGCAACCGGTGGGTACAATCAAAACGCAACAAGCTATCGTATCTACAAAGTGTTGCCGATCTGGAGCAAAGCACGCGGCAGTCGGCCATCAACGATGAAAATTTGAAACTGAACTACAATAAGACTGCCGCACTGCTCGCAAAAGCCGAAAGCATCATGAACCTCTCGTACGACAACTACAGGCACATCAGCCTCAGGTACGACGAGGGCATAGCCTCTCTCGAAGACCGCCTCCGGGCATTCTCAGACTATATCAGCTATCAGAATCAATACCTCAACAGCCTTTCCGAAATGCTGGTTCAATTGTACAACGTAAAAATCCGCCAACAAAACTTCTAAAATGAAACAACCAACTTTATATCTCATTGCTGTTGCACTGCTGGTAACTGCATCCTGCAAACCTAAATTTGACGAAGTATCGCCCAAAACAGGCCCGGTCACCGAAGCCGTGTTTGCATCGGGCAGTGTAGAACCAAAAGACTCTTATACGCTTACCTCTATTTCAGACGGGTTTATTGTAAAGAGCTATGTGTCTGAAAACGATGTGGTAAAGGAAAACCAATTGTTATTCAGGCTCGACAACCGGCAGCAGAATACGCAAGTAAGCATTGCCCAGACCAATCTGGAACACGCTCGTATAAATGCGTCGGCAGAGGCCCCTGCACTGATGCAGATACGTGTACAAATCGAAAGCGCACTGGTAAAAATGCAGGTTGACTCCGCTACACTCGCCAGATATCAGCGACTATTCGCCACCCATTCCGTATCTCGTCAGGAGGTAGATAATGCTACGGTAGCATACCAATCATCTTCAAGCGCATACCGGTCATTGGCAGAAAATTACAGAGCTACTGCCGACCGCGCACGCCAGGAACTCGCCAATACCAGATCGCAATTGCAAAACGCACAGGCAGGCAATCAGTACTACGACCTTGTGGCTATGGGAGCAGGCAAGGTATTCCAGGTGTTTAAGAAACAGGGTGATCTCGTACGCAGAGGCGACAAAGTTGCACAGATAGGCAACCCCGACTCCATAATCATTTATCTGGACATCGATGAGGGCAGCATCGGTAAGTTGCGCGAAGGGCAGAAAGTGTTGGTAGAGTTAAACACCGCTAAAGGCAAAACAATGGAAGCCAGCATCTTCAAAATATACCCGCACTTCAACGAAACATCGCAGTCGTACAAAGTGGAGGCCCGCTTCCTCAAAAACGTACCTGGTCTTATTTCGGGCACACAGCTACAGGCAAATATCATTACCAATGTAAAGGAAAACACACTGCTGATACCGCACGTCTACGTTACCGGCGGCAACAAAGTACTGATAAAGAAGGGCGACAAAATAGACACAGCAATAATCACAACCGGAATCGTTTCTGATGAGTGGATAGAAGTACTAAGCGGTATCACCGCCTCCGACAAAATAGTGAA
Source organism: uncultured Bacteroidota bacterium (assembly GCA_903824665.1). Taxonomy (GTDB): domain Bacteria; phylum Bacteroidota; class Bacteroidia; order Chitinophagales; family Chitinophagaceae; genus Nemorincola. Next base: position 143,420 of record CAIJXT010000009.1, read on the forward strand.
GATGAAATAGTGCGCATATGCCAACCAATGACTGTCTGAATACACAGACAGCCTAAATCAAAAAACGAAATGAAAATTAGTGTAAATACAGAAATAGCACTCACCTACCTCTCATCCAGAAAAAAGCAAACAGTTGTTGCATCAATGGGTGTGATGTTTGGCATTTCCATGTTCATATTCATGCAGTCGCTCATGAAGGGTACGAATGACTACTTCGAAAAGATGTCCTTTACCAATACCCCACATATCCGCATTTTCAATGAGAACAAGGTAGCCGATAATCATATGCTTCGTTCTTTCATCAACGACCAGTCAGAGAAAATACTAACCAACCCAAAACAGTTGGCACAGTCGCCAGGTATTACCAATCCTTATGGTATCATTGACCAGATTCGCCGAAACCCTAAGATAGCGGCTGTGACACCTCAGGTCACCGGCAATGTCATCTACACCAGTGGTAGCGTAGAGTTGCCCGGCAATGTCGCTGGTGTGGAAATTGACGAAGAAGACAAAATGTTTGATGTGCAGACCAATATGATTAGCGGCAACCTGCACGATCTCAACCGGGTACACAACAGCATACTTATAGGCAAGGGTATAGCCGAAAAACTGAGCCTGCACACAGGCGACAATCTTACTGTAAGGGCAGGCAACGGCAATATGCTCGTTATGCGGGTAGTGGGTGTATTCTCCACTACAGTAAAACAACTGGACGAAACAAAATCCTATGCCAATATCTCTACCGTGCAAAGCCTAGCCGGGAAAGATAGAAGCTATGTTACCGAAATTAAAGTGAATCTGGTTAACTACAACGATGCACCAGCCGTAGCGCGCGACCTAGAAACCATTACCGGATATAAATCAGAAGACTGGGTTAAGGCCAACGAACAGCTCAAAGCGGCATTCAAGGTTCGTGCCATAATTCTCAATTCAGTGATCGGGGTTATTCTACTGGTTGCCGGTTTCGGCATCTACAACATCCTGAACATGACCATCTACGAGAAAATAAAGGAAATCGCCATACTGAAAGCTCAGGGATTTTCCGGCAGAGCCGTTACCAGCATCTTTTTGCAGCAAGCTATCTACATCGGGCTTATGGGTGGCATTATCGGCCTTATTGTAGGCTTCTCGCTCACATTTATGGTTTCAAGAATTTATATCGGTGCCGGTACGCTGAAGTATCTGCCCATGTCTTTCCACCCACCCCATTACATCCAGGCACTCACATTCGGTATCATTACAACAATAGCCGCCGGCTTCTTCCCGGCTCGCAAAGCATCTAAAGTAGACCCTGTAACCATAATACGCGGATAATGGAAAACATAGCACTCAAAGCATCAGGCATTACCAAGTACTTCTACGACCCTGTCAAAATGCAGGTGTTGAAAGACATCAACATGGAAGTAATAAAGGGCGAATTTGTTTCTATCGTCGGCAAGTCGGGCTGCGGTAAATCAACGCTGCTGTACATACTTTCTACCATGGACACCGACTACGAAGGCACACTCACCATAAACGGTGAAAACACTACCGGTCAGTCGCTCAATAATCTGGCTCGAATACGAAACGAATCCATTGGGTTTGTGTTTCAGTTTCACTACCTCCTGCCCGACTTCTCCTGCCTTAAAAATGTTATGATCCCGGCACTGCGTCTGGGCAAGCTGTCGCCAAAAGAAATAGAGGCTGCCGCTTACGAAAAGCTGAAAATGTTTGGTGTTGAAGATCAGGCACTCAAAAAAGCTGGAAAACTCTCCGGCGGCCAGCAACAACGTGTGGCTATTGCTCGAGCGCTCATCAACAACCCTGCAATCATTATGGGCGACGAACCCACCGGCAATCTCGATTCAAAAAATACAGGTATCGTTTTCGATCTGTTCATGCAACTTTCTAAAGAGTACGGCCAAACCCTTATCACGGTAACCCACGACGAGGACTTTGCCAAACGCTCAGATAGAATTATCGAGATGGCAGATGGTGAAATCAAGCGCATAGCGGGCAACAACGGAAACAAATCGCAGAACAACAAATAAATACACGCTCTTATTGCCCCTACCTTTTGTAGCTGTCCGTTGCCTTATTCACTTTAGGTAGTGGCTTGCGAGGCAACTTCTTGTCCAGCATAGCCGTATGGTAAACAAACGAAGCAACCACAATCGACGCCTGCATCAGATCATTGGCTACTACCCTGTCGTAAGAGTCCATATTGGTATGGTGTGTACGGGTTCCATATTCCAGCGGGTCCTGAATAAACTGGAAACCCGGAATGCCCACTTCATCAAAAGAGATATGGTCAGTTGACCCCGTATTCCTGATAGTAACGGTATTAGCGCCAAGATCGGAAAAAGGGGCCAGCCAGCTTTTGAAGGCCGACCGCACTTCCTCGTTTTCCTGCAGATATACGCCTCTTATCTTACCAGCACCATTATCCAGATTATAGTAGGCCGACACTTTTCCGTGGTCCGGTTTCAGCTTCATGGTCAGTCGATCACCAAAGTGTTTTTTCACATATCCGCGCGACCCCAGCAATCCTTGCTCCTCTCCACTCCACAGCGCTATGCGAATTGTACGGCGGGGTTTCACCTTTATCGCTTTCAATATCCTCAATGCTTCCATCATTACTACTGTACCCGTAGCGTTATCGGTAGCGCCTGTCGACCCATGCCAGCTATCCATGTGCCCACCTAGCATCACCAGTTCATCTTTCAGCTCCGGATCTGTACCCGGTATTTCTGCTATTACATTGTACTCGGTAGAGTCCTGCATCAGGAAGGTTGTACGGGTATCCATTTCCAGCGACACCCTTTTGCCAGCTTCCAGCAGCCTGCCCAGCACACCCAGGTGTTCGCTGCCCAGCTCCATTTCAGGAAGCACCATTTTTGCATCCCACTTGCGCGACGACCCGTTAGAGGTGAATAACGTTCCCATTGTACCGCGTCCGCCACTCAGTACTCCCACGGCACCTTCTTGCATCAGAAACGAATCAATCTGTGGCCGCAGATTCACCCGTGGCTTCGGCTTCGGCTTTGTTTGGCCTAAGTTGGTTGTTCCTTCATCTATGTGCGGATCACCTGCTAGCTTCAGCAGTTCTTCGTCTGTCAGCCGGCGCGCATCAGCCGAAAAGTTCATTTTCACTTCATTATTCAGTGTCGATAAGACCACTATCTTTCCTTCCAGTTTCCCGGCATACTTTGCCATATCTTCAAGACTCTCTATTCTTACCAGCACAGCTTCTCCTTTCATCAGTCCGTTGGTGCCCGAAGTCCATGCACGGGGCACGCCTATCAGTGGCTGGTAGTACGGCGATGTCATAGCCAGATAGCTCTTATTGATTTCCCACCCCTTGCCGAAACCACCCCACTGCTCTATCTTCACATTACTCAGTCCCCAGGATCGGAGCTTCTTCGCTGCCCACGCCTCTGCTTGTTTCATGCCCGGCGATCCAGTGAGCCTCGGCCCATTCACATCCGTAAGCTCAAAAAGCGACTGCATCACCATTGAGTTCTGGAAGCCCTCCTTTCTGATAAGCATTACTGTGCGCATATCTACCTTTTCAGCACGGTCGCCCCTGAATGATGTAATGCAAATCGCGACACTTAACAATGCCAGCAGGGTATTCTTTCTCATGGTTGAATAATTGTGATCCGAAAAATAGACATTTTATATCAAACACCGCTACCTACATAGATCAAAAACTAAGTATGGAAAGAAAATCCCCCTGTCGCTGCCACTCAACATTTTACAGCAAAAAGTAGGCAAATTATTATTGCGGTTCATTAATTTTTATATCTTCGCCTTAACAAAAGGAAAATCATGACAAAACTTTTCGTCCCTTTATTTGCAGCAGCGCTGCTCTCCGTTGGTATTGCACACGCACAGAAACCAGCGCCGGCAGTTAAAAAAGAAGCAATTCCGGTAAATAAGACACCCGTACCGGTTGCTCGTCCGGTAGTGCCTGTAGCCAAAACAGCACCTGCTGTTGCAAAACCAGTAGCCGCTCCTGCACCAAAACCTGTAGCTGCTCCTGTAGCCGCACCAGCTCCAAAACCAGCTCCGGCTCCAAAACCTGTAGCTGCACCAAAACCAGTGGCTGCACCTGCACCAAAGCCAGCTCCGGCTCCAAAACCGGTAGCAGCGCCCGCACCAAAACCAGTTACACCAATTTCTAAAGCGCCTGTAAAAAAAGCAGCAACTGCTAAAAAAGAAGCTAAAAAAGCTAAACCTGCTCCTGTAGTGGCACAGCCAGCCGCAGAAATCGCTCCATATCGCCCCGCAGCGCCTGTAGAGCCAACTCCTATGGTACGTGAAGAAAAGAAAGTAATAGTGCATGAAGAAATGGAGTCTGACAACGACAGAAAGACTACGTGTAATAAAGGTGAAAAGAAAGGCAAAGAATGTGCTAAATCATGTTCAAACAATTGTGGAAGTGAATGTATGGACCATCCGGGAATGCGCAAATCAAGGCGTTACTTCCGCGCAAAACACATGCTTGATTACAACAGCAACTATGAAAATTCTGGTTACTACATGTATAAAAACAGCCAGTGCCACTAATTTCCTCTGGAAAATATCTTTTCTATATTTCGCAAAAGCCTTTGATACAGATCGAAGGCTTTTGTTTTGTCCGAAAATTGTTAATAATTACACCTAAGCAATCCTATATCCCTGCTTAGTCTTTACTTTTGAATCCATTCTAAATTCACCTGACCAACATGGGGCTGACGATAATTATAATTGCCATTACAGTGCTTGTTTCTATTGCAGCGTTCAACAATACTGATCTGGAAAACAAGCTTATACTTTGGCCTCGTTACATGGATAATCCGGCAGAATATTACCGCTTACTCACTTCCGGCTTCATTCATGCCGACTGGAACCATCTGCTCTTCAATATGTTCTCACTGTATTTTGTAGGTCAGTCTGTAGAAATGCAGATCGGCATGCAAATGGTGACACTCTACCTTACAGGCATCATTGTTTCTTCGCTGCCCTCTTTCCTCAAAAACAGAAATAATAGCCACTATCGCGCACTGGGCGCTTCAGGAGGCGTATCATCAGTATTGTTTCTGGTTATCTACTTTTTCCCCTGGGCCAAATTACAGATCATGTTTATCCCTATTGGCATACCATGCATATTGTACGGCGTACTCTATCTCATCTACGAAGCTTATATGGGCAGGCGCGGCCAGGGTAATGTAAACCACGACGCTCACTTCTGGGGCGCAGTTTACGGTATTCTTTTTGCTTTAATGATTGATCCTACACATGGCCTTAGCTTCCTCAACGAGCTGATGCACCCCAGATAGGGCAAGTGTAATCGCCACTGCAGCTTATTTATCTGTCTTTCTCGTTACCGTCAAAACCCTGTTCGTAGTCGGTTTTATCTTAAATCGCTCATCGAGCCGGATACCAGCTACCCAAACAATGCGTTTTCCCGACTCCAGTATCATGATCTGTTCTTTGTGGTGCAACGGAACTTTGAGATCTATCAGCAGCCGGCTCACCTTTTTCTTTTTCATGCCCATGCCCAGCGGATAGAAATAATCACCTGTGCGCCATTTTCGCAACACCAGCGGAAACGTGATTGCAGACAAATCTATACAGGCAAGCTCTGTACCGGTTGGTATTTCTGCCGGACGGTCGCCGACTGCAAACGAAAAAGAACCTGCACCGGTATGTATTACACTTGGCACCTCTTGAACTTCAATAAGGCCGGCGTCTTCTGTTGCAAGAGTGGTAACTACCAGAAAATCCCTGTTCCGTATAATTCGATGTGTAGGTGACACGATAAAATGGCCTGAACCCGACGACAGCAATGCCAGAACATGTGGCACCTGCGCCGGCGAAAACCCAAATGGCTGTATCAGCTCGTAGCATATGGTCGCCAGTGGCTCACGTAGTTGCAGCTTGCGCACCGGTATATAATAGTCCGGCCCGCGTTTTTCAATAAGTGCTTTACGCTCACGGGCTACTGCCGCGTTGTATATCTGTCCCGCCTCTGCAAAACGGGAAATGCTTTCATTTACATTTACAATTGCATTCGTAAATAGTTTTTGTGCAGCAGGTATAATTTTATGCCGCACGGCATTACGGAGGTAGTCATCGGTAGCATTCGATTCATCTTCACGAAAAGGCACCTCTTCTTCCCTGACATATTCATCCAGCATCTCGCGTGTGGCAAACAGCAACGGTCGAACGATGTGCCCATGCTCAGGCAGTATCCCGTGAATACCATTTATGCCCGTACCGCGAAACAGGTTGATCAGCAATGTCTCCACATTATCATTGGCATGGTGCGCGGTTACTATTGCCGCATACCCCTGCTCTTTGCGCACCTGCTCAAACCAATCGTACCGCAGTATGCGCGCTGTTTCTTGCGTCCCCTTTTTCCAGTTTGCAGCCGCCTGTTTCGTGTCAAAGCCTATTACATGGACGAGTATATCGTTAGCCGCACACCAGCCACGCACAAGTTGTTCATCCAGACCAGACGCTTCTCCCCGCAACCCGAAATTGCAATGCGCCACCGCAAACGGAAAGCCGTTGGCCTTAAACAGATGCGCAAGCGCCATAGAGTCGGCACCACCACTTACTGCAAGCAATACGGCCTTTCCGTGCAACTTCGGGAATTGCCTGTTCCAATGACTCCGAAACTCAGATAACAACTTGCTCAATACGGTTATTTATGAATGGTAAACTTAATAGGCAAGATCTTCATAGGCACCCTGCAGTTCATTGTAGCTGTGCATGTCTTTGGCAGCCTTTGCCTGTGCCATACCCAGCTCATAGGTAGCAATTGCCTCTTGCTGCTGCCCGGTTCGCTCCTGCAACTTTCCCAAATGGTAATAGGTGGCCACGTAGCCAGGTTCATTCGTCAGGTTGGCTTCAAATCGTGCCCTCGCCTGTTCTTCCTCACCTGCTTTCACATATTCCAGCGCCAGCGCATGATTCAAAAAACAATCACGGGGGCTTGCCTCCAGAAATTGCAGCAACTTTTGTATTCTGTCTGTCATACCGGTAGCAAATTTAAGATGCCGCAACGACATCGTGCCGGCTATTTGCATTAACCCCGCGGCAAATCACCAGATCTTCTTCACCAAAACCGAAACCCCACCCAATATCAGCCCGGCAACTATCCCTGTTAGTGGCCCCGTAAGTAATGGAAAATACCGTACCGGCATAAAAGTGACCTTGCCGAACTGGTCTTTGAGGTCAGGATTGCTGATAAGGTACCTGTCAAAAAACAAACATTGGATAACACCATTCAAAATACCCCAAACCATCCCAATGCAGAAACCATGCAAAAACACACCTGTACTGACATTTTTAACCACTACAATCGTTGCAACAGCCATGAGTAGCAACCACAACAAAGGCTCTATCCGTTGTGTATACCCATTTACAGATAATGTACCCATCACCACCCCCAATAGACCAAGTACTATTACAATCACCCAGTTCATAACATTTCATTTTAAGGGCTGCCAGCCCGCACACAAAAAAAGAAAACAAATTGCCGCAACAGCGATCGCCACACCTGCCAACAATGTTTACAAAATTAACAAGTTATAAAAATTGGTTTTACTACTTTCACGAAAACCATTACTGACAGGCACGTATGAACCGGAAACAACTAAAATGGCGCATCCAATATGCCTGGCAGTATTTCCCTTTTACACTCAATACTATTCTGTGTGTGCTGGCAGGTTGGATAGCCTACCGGCTCCTATACCAGCCCGTACCCAAGGATGACGTCCCCTCCCCCTTCATCCCTTTCATACTTTTGATGGGAAAACTCGCTTTCTGGTTTGCAATCGCACTTATTGTATTGTCAGTGCTCAGCACCTTTGCCAGTTACGCATTCTATTTATGGCTCCGGCATTCCAGAGGTATCCAACTCAATGTTGAATTTGCTACAGAAACAAAAAAAGGAAAAGAAAACAGGGTCTACCTGATAGCACACTTGCAGCATGTCTTCAGGCCGGTATTGGGCTTTATTAAGGGCCGGCTGTTTTACGACGACAATATAATGACCGACAGGTTCGGGCTCCTGTCAGACAAGTGGGTACCTGGTCGGCTGCGTCGGGCGGCTATCAGTGGCCGCAGCCGCATGTACCTGCCCGATGTAAAAGAATACGATCTGAAGGGTGGTTTCATCTATTTTCAGGATATGCTGCATATATTCTCACTTGCAGCAGCCCAACCCATCAGTGGTCATTTCTATCAGCCTCCTATCGTCAACAGTGATCAGAATGCAGAAGTTTCGCCAAAGAAAACCGAAAATATGGATGTGCGCATAGAGCAGTTGCGCCGGGTTGAGGGCGAATACCTGAATTACAAAGATTTTGAAAGCGGCGATGATGTGCGCCGAATAGTATGGAAGGTATATGCCAAAAACCGCGAATTGGTCGTTCGCACGCCCGAGCTGTTTGAGCCATACGCCTCACACCTGTATTTCCATGCCTCCTTCTTTGCCGCCATGAAGTCGCAATGGGCTAATGAGGGCTACCTGAAGGAAATGCTGAACTATTATAAAAACTGCGTTTGGACCGTATACGATACCCTTGCCAAAAAAGAATGGGAACTCCGTTATATACCTGATCAGTCATTCAACATGCCCGATCAGATGCCTGAGGATGAAAAGGCTGCACGCATCATCAGCAACAGCAACTGGCATACCGACAAATCGCTGCTCACCTATTTCAACCCCAAAACCGGTGCAGTTCTTTGTATCTCTTCCTTTACAGACCCGAGCGAACTTTCCGAAATTCTTGACCGTTGCAACTCATCAACCGTTATCTATTTCGTAAAAACATCCGGCATATTGCGTTCATATGTAGCACTCGGTTGGATCGGCAGACTCCTCTTCCTTCCTCCGCCCGATCGCCTTTCGCGCCTGCGCTCACGCTGGGTATTCTCCCCCATTCGCCTGCAGGTGCACAAGCGCGAGCACGAGCTTGAAAAGATTTTGAGCAATAGCACAGTAACCTGGGCCGTCATTTAACCTACCGTTACAGCACCTGATTCCTGTCGAAAAAAAAATAATCTTATCCAAAATCCTCACATTCCCAATGCACAGATCGTCATACTATGCAACGGGCCCTAAACTTATCCCGCAACCTATTATTTTAACCTAAAAAGAGAAATTGTATGAAAAAGATCTTAACACTTACAATGACCATTGTAGCCCTGTTCCTGTCGGGCTCATCATTCGCAGCCATTTGGGGTACACTCAGTGTGTGTACAGGTGGCACCAGTACGCTCATTCACGATTCGGTTTCCACATCAGGCACCTGGAGTAGCAGCAACATGGCCATTGCCACAGTCAATCCTACCACCGGCGCCACCATGGGCCTGTCCGTTGGCACCTGTATCATATCCTGGAACGGGTCTGCGGGTTTGTCTACAGCCGTTTTCACCGTCAATCCTGCACCAGCTGCAATCGCTGGTGGTACCGCTCCCTTCTGCGCTGGCACTACCGTTACACTCACCAACACTGTGCCCGGCGGCACCTGGAGCAGCACTAACCTGTCTGTTGCCACTGTGGGCAGCACCACCGGAGTGGTTTATGGTGTCAACTCTGGCGTATCTAATATCAGGTATGCCTTGGGTACCAGCGCCGGATGCATTGTTACCAAACAGGTTACCGTCAACTTCTCTTCCTACCCCGATACCGTCTCTGGTCCGTCCAGTGTTTGCATTGGCAGTACCATCACACTGTCTGCCACTGCATCTGGTGGCACATGGTCATCCAGCAATGCTTCTGTAGCTACCGTTAGCGCCACGGGTGTGGTTTCCGGCATAGCCACTGGCACTGCCATCATTTCACACACGTCCACTGGCGTATGCGGACCTGTATATGGCACACGCACCATCACCGTTACCAGCACTACCAGCCCCGGCACCATTTCCGGACCAACTTCTGTTGCCATAGGCGCTACCATCACGCTCACCAATTCAGTAAGTGGCGGCACTTGGAGCAGCAGTACACCTTCAGTTGGCACTATCAGTACCGGCGGTGTAGTTTCGGGTATTTCGGCTGGTGTTACTGTTATCACGTATACAGTATCCGGTTGCAGTGGCGTGGCCAGCACCACCACCACTATTACGGTTACAACCCCCAACTGTATTTCGGGCAATGTCCTGTTTACAGGCACCCCATACTACGGCCCTGTAAAAGTATGGCTCATCAAGTATAACCCGTCTACACTCATGCTCTCTGCCGCCGACTCTACCTATGTTTATTGCAGCGGCACCACAGTTGCCTACCAGTTCTGCGGCATGGGTACCGACTCCTTCCGTGTTAAGGCTGCTTGCGACTCTCCATCTACCACATCATACGGATACATACCTACCTACCACACTGCCAGCGGATATTGGAATACAGCAACAGTGATCTATCACGTAGCAGGCACACACGATATCAATAAGAACATCACTATGGGTTCAGGTACGCCTACAACAGGTCCTGGTTTCATAGCAGGCAATGTTACTACCGGTGCCAACAAAGGCACTGCCGATGGCGACCCTGTTGCCGGCATGCTTGTATTCTGTGTCAACATTTCTACTGGTGCTATCCTCCAGTCTACTGTTACCAACGCTGCTGGTCTGTTCTCTTTCAGCAATCTGCCTGTCGGCGAGGCCTTCAGAATATACCCCGAGGCCATCAACTACGGCACTACACCATACCCTGCTATCACACTCACTTCTGGTACACCATCTATGACCCTGGCCAACTTCATTCAGCATACTCTTTCTATGACCATCACACCGGTTGTAGTAAATAATGTAGAAGATGTCACCACAGCAGCATCGGGCATAGTAGTATTCCCCAACCCTGCTACCAGCACTATAAACATTGCATGGAACAATGCATCAGCCGGCACAGCCACCTATACTATCACCGACGTTACAGGCCGCGCCGTTATCAACCGATCTGTAACAATGGGCAATGGTACCGGCAACAGCCGTATCAACATCAGCCACCTCAGCAAAGGGCTGTACATGATCACCATCAAAGGCGACAATGTCAGCTACACTGGCAAGTTGGTGATAGAATAACATCTGCCTAAAATGAATTCCCCAAAACAGCCTCACATTTGTGGGGCTGTTTTTTTGTGTTAGTGCGGGTGTACAGTAGATAAAATTTTCGCTACCAGTTCCTTGACAGTTCGAGTCCCCTACACCCAAAAAAAAGTAAAACCCGCGCTTGGCGCGGGTTCTGTCGTTCGAAGTGCGTAGTTGGGTCTTAAGCCGCATGGGCGGAATGGTGCCTTATGTTGCCAAATTCCGTCTGCTTGGCTATCTGTTCTTCCTCTATGTCGTAGTCATCCTGTAAACCAAGCCAAAACTTAGGGGTATTACCAAAATACTTAGCCAAACGTAACGCAGTGTCGGCCGTTATTCGTCTTGCGCCTTTTATTATTTCAGATATTCTCGTTTGCGGTATTCCGATATCCTTTGCAAGTCTATAGGCAGATATTCCAAATTCAGATAGAAACTCTTCTTTCAGTATTTCTCCGGGATGAATATTTCTAATATTGCTCATGTCTTTATAATTTAATGGTAATCTACAATACTTACTTCTGAGGCATTTCCATTTTGCCATTTAAAAATAATTCTCCACTGATCATTTATCCGGATAGAATAGAATTCTCTCAAATTTCCAGACAGTTTTTCTAACCTATTTGAAGGCGGTATTTTAAGGTCATTCATATTTTGGGAGTTATTCAACATTCTCAGCTTCCTTCTTCCGATTTCCTGTACTTCATTCGGCAATTTGCCAACCCATTCACCCTTCCATATTTTGTCGGTTTCCTTTGAGCCAAATGATAAAATCATACTATCGTTTCACGTTACTTACGTCAAAGGTAAGTACCTTTTTAAGAATATGCCGCAATCACCTTCAAATCCTCCACAAAAAAGTTCGAAAGTTGTCCCCTTCTGCCCGCAATAAACTAAAACCCACACAGTGAGCCGACCATTGTCTTCGAAATATAACTTTCCACTAAACACACGTGGTGAATTATCATCAAAATTCTGGCAAAAAACATGGAAAGGCTGCATTCAGAAATTTCCACTTTGGCTGTGGTTCCAATGCGCTCAAAAGGGTATTGTCTATCTATTTACTCCAGCTACCCCTAAATTGGCAGTATGCCCTGCGGTTTACCTGATGTTCAGTGTCGCTATAGCTTACACCGTTCTCGCAGCGATTGGGTCTATTATTTATTCCGTAACCTTCGCTTTTCATGCGGCTTGCTTTTATGCCATTATCATTGAGGTAACGCAGTGTGGCTTCACCGCGACGTTCCGCCAAATCCAGATTGTAGTCAGATGTTCCACGACAGTCGCAACGTCCGGTCACTAACAAAGTAAGACCAGGAAACTCATTCATGTAGCGTACCACGCTGTCCAAATGGGCAATAGCATCGGGTCGTATTTGGGATCTATCAAAATCGAAAAGGATAAGAATATCATTTGGCAACACCGGTTTAATACTGACGTTTTCCCTGGGTGCTATATTTGACTTTTGCACTTTCGGCCTGTACCCTATTGTATAAGCAGATGTTACTAAGTCAGTGTCTATATTATCTGTCAATAAAGTGAAGTGAAATATGTCGTCATCACCCATTCCTGCAGCAGCGCGATTAGAAGTTATATAGCCCGTTTTCCCTTCCTTTAGAAACATAATACCAAAGTCATCGGCAGGTGAATTTATAGGCGATTTCATCGGTATAGCCTTTGCTAACACACCGTTATTATTGAGCGCTACACATATATCCAGACCGCCAAAGCCCTGGTAGCCATCAGATGAAAAGTAAAAATTCCCTTTCGCATCCAAAGCAGGATACTTTTCTCGGTTGAAGGTATTTACGTTTGGGCCCATGTTTATTGGCGCACCCCATCCGTTGTTTTCACGGTTGCAATAGTAGATGTCCGTTTCGCCATATCCACCTGGCATGTCAGATACAAAGTATATCCTCGAACCGTCAACGGAGAGAAAAGGGTTTGCTACCGAGTACGCATCATTGTTAAGGTAAAACGGAACAGCCTCTACCCATTTGCCATCCTTCATCGCAGACATGAAAATCTTATTCCTTTCTATCCCTAAAGTTGCCTTCTTTTTGCCCTGCAGATCCCTGTCGACCCTTGAAATATAGATAGTATCAAAGTGCTTCGAAAAACAGGCGGGACCATCGTTAAATTTTTTGACGATTTTTTTTCCACCAAATTCCGCTACATAGGTGTAGTCTAAATCACCAATACCTTTTTGCGCATAATACAAGTCCAGGTAGTTTGCACCCGTCCAACCGTAAATTTTATTACGGCCGGGCGTTTTACGATTTGAGGTAAATACAATGCCATCCTTGTATAATACTGGGCATAGGTCGGCATTTTGTGTATTGAGCAGAGTAGCGTTGTGTACAGATACCGGTTCATCCCATTTATGGTCTTCGGCCACTATTTCAATACATTCGCTAAAAAATTTTCCGCGCGGGTCTGATGGCACCAGTTCGCTGTATTTAGCAAAAGCTCGCTTCGACTGTTCAGTCATCCCATTGGTTCTGAGTATTTGTCCGTAATTCATGTAAAATTCCGGCTTGCTATATATTCCGTAGCCGTTTACTTTATCATAGGCTGCTTGCTCTTCCTCATGCAAGTTCATTTTCCGGTAACATTCACCCAGCTTGAAGTAGATATCTGCATCAGGGTGTTTTGTTGCTTCCTTTTCATAAAGTTTTGCCGCGCGAAAATATTCCCATTGGTCGAAGAGGCGGTCAGCCTTTTGTGTATTTGCAGTGGCGTTCAGGGGAAAAAGTGCTGCTATGCTTATTAATAGTACAATTTTCATAGTAGTACCTTTTTTGTTTATTTAGAAAAACCTCGGGCTTGATAATTTGGTCCTGTTGCTGCTGATATCACAGCCCAGCATGAATTCGTGGGTGCCGCTGTTATAGGCACCTGTTTGATTCAGGTAAAAATCATAAGAATAGCCAAAGCGGACAGAACGGGTAATTTCAAATTCCACTATACCGATTAGCATGTTGTCTGTGCCGGCCATGTTTATCCTTTTACCTACCCTGTAACCCGCACCAAGAAATAAACGTTGGTAGAAAATAAACGTGCCGTTAATTTCGCCAACAGTAGGTGCACTATTCACATATTTCACAAGGAGCGATGGCCTGAAATCAATTGTTTCTTTTGCTGGAATCACAAAACCGGAGGTAAAATAATATTGCCTGTAAAACTTCGCGAGGTCGGCGCCAGCGGCGTGTGTGAGCCCGAAGCGCGACTGCAATAGATGGTTGACACTAAGCCCAAGAAAGAACCTTGGCTTATATAGATATATCCCGGTTCCGGCATCACCCACCCAACTGGTAGCAGCATTTCCTGTAAAAGCAGGGTCTGCAGGGTTGTCTATATTTATCGACGACCACCCAACGCTAATATTATTCAGCATTCCGGTTATTCCAAAAGACAGTGTAGTTTTTTCATTTATGGGCAAATGGTAGGCATAGGTCAAATTGATACCTGTGTTGTGCATTGGGCCGGTCTGGTCGTTGTAAATTTGCAATCCGAGCCCAATTCTCGCATTGGGTATAGCACTGTGTATCGTCAATGACTGACTACTTGGGGCACCAGCCATTCCTATCCACTGGTTACGCGCCACCAGTGTTCCCGAAAGTGCTTCCCTGCTGCCCGCGTAAGCTGGGTTAATATAAAGTGGGTTGAAGAAATACATCGAGAACCCGGCTTCTTGCTGCGCATTTGCTGCTAAGGACAGTAAAACCAAAACAACTGTTGCGATTGGCTTGTTGATGTGTCTCATGTTTTCTATTTATGTCGTTTATTGGATACGGGTAATAACAAGCGATGCTGAAACAGCGTGTGAACCACCGGCAAAAGGAGTGAGGGTAAGTGCAGGCGTATTGCCCGTAGGATTTACCACACGTAGTACACTGTTGGCCGATGTCGTTGTAATTAACCTATTTCCGACTACTTGATTTGTACCGGTTGCCCGTCCAACGACAGTTGCATTATTTTCTGTGCCATTAATTTCTAAAACAAGTTGTGCTGCTTCCGAGAGGCTTGCCTGCCAGCTTATCATATAAGTACCAATTGCTGGCAATGTAAATTGTGTTGCACTTGCACGGGTAATAACTCCGTTCGATGGGCCATCCTGAGGAAATGAAATTGCTGTACCACCTGCAACGGTGGCTGCATTATCGCCGGGCATGAGCGCATAAAAATCTGCAAATGCAACGACTGCGTTGGTGCCGGCGGCTCCAGTTGCACCATCTGCTCCGGCAGCTCCTACTGCTCCCGTTGCGCCAGTCGCGCCGTCAGTACCATTAGACCCTGCAGCACCCGTAGCTCCGGTATTACCTATTGGTCCTTGTATGCCGGTTAACCCTGTAGCACCTGCCAATCCTGTAGCACCCGGACTGCCAGTCAATCCAATCGGACCAACCGCACCTGTATTTCCTGTCAATCCTATCGGACCTACAGCACCGACTGCACCATCCGTTCCATTAGTTCCCGGAGCACCAGTAGCACCTGCTGATCCAGTAGCACCCGGACTGCCTGTAATTCCTATCGGACCAACTGCACCAGTGTTACCTGTCAATCCTATCGGACCTACAGCACCGACTGCACCATCCGTTCCATTGGTTCCCGGAGCACCAGTAGCACCTGCTGATCCTGTAGCACCCGGACTGCCTGTCAATCCTGTCGGACCAACTGCACCAGTGTTACCTGTCAGACCAATCGGACCTACAGCACCAGTAGCACCTGCTGCCCCATCCGTTCCGTTAGTTCCCGGTGCGCCCGTAGCACCTGCTGACCCCGTAGCACCCGGACTGCCAGGCAATCCTATCGGACCAACCGCACCAGTGTTACCAGTCAGACCAATCGGGCCAACCGCACCAGTAGCACCTGCTGCCCCATCCGTTCCATTAGTTCCCGCAGCACCAGTAGCACCTGCCGATCCTGTCGCACCCGGACTGCCAGTCAATCCAATCGGACCTACAGCACCAGTGTTACCAGTCAAACCTATCGGACCAACTGCACCTGTAGCACCTGCTGCACCGTCCGTTCCATTAGTTCCCGGAGCGCCAGTAGCACCTGCCGACCCTGTCGCACCCGGACTGCCTGTCAACCCTATCGGACCAACTGCACCTGTAGCACCTGCTGCACCATCCGTTCCATTAGTTCCCGGAGCGCCGGTAGCTCCTGCTGATCCCGTAGCACCCGGACTGCCAGTCAATCCTATCGGACCTACAGCACCAGTGTTACCAGTCAGACCAATCGGGCCAACCGCACCAGTAGCACCTGCTGCACCATCCGTTCCATTAGTTCCCGGAGCACCAGTAGCGCCTGCTGATCCAGTAGCACCCGGACTGCCAGTCAATCCTATCGAACCAACCGCACCAGTGTTACCAGTCAGACCAATCGGACCTACAGCACCAGTAGCACCTGCTGCACCATCCGTTCCATTAGTTCCCGGAGCACCGGTAGCACCTGCCGATCCTGTAGCGCCCGGACTGCCAGTCAATCCTATCGGACCTACAGCACCTGCGTTACCTGTTAAACCAATCGGACCAACCGCACCTGTAGCACCTGCTGCACCATCCGTTCCATTAATTCCCGGAGCACCAGTAGCACCTGCCGATCCCGTAGCACCCGGACTGCCAGTCAATCCTATCGGACCAACCGCACCAGTGTTACCAGTCAGACCAATCGGACCTACAGCACCAGTAGCACCTGCTGCACCAACCGTTCCATTAGTTCCCGGAGCACCGGTAGCACCTGCCGATCCTGTAGCACCCGGACTGCCAGTCAATCCTATCGGGCCAACCGCACCAGTGTTACCTGTCAATCCAATCGGACCTACAGCACCAGTAGCACCGTCCGTTCCATTACTTCCCGGAGCGCCAGTAGCACCTGCCGAACCTGTAGCACCCGGACTGCCAGTCAATCCTATCGGTCCAGCCGCACCAGTGTTACCAGTCAATCCAATCGGACCAACTGCACCAGTAGCACCTGCTGCCCCATCCGTTCCGTTAGTTCCCGGTGCGCCCGTAGCACCTGCTGACCCCGTAGCACCCGGACTGCCAGTCAATCCTATCGGACCAACTGCACCAATGTTACCTGTCAGACCAATCGGACCAGTAGCACCTGCTGCTCCATCCGTACCATTAGTTCCCGGAGCACCAGTAGCACCTGCTGTTCCTGTAGCACCCGGACTGCCAGTCAATCCTATCGAACCAACCGCACCAGTGTTACCAGTCAATCCAATCGGACCAACTGCACCAGTAGCACCGGCTGCACCATCCGTTCCGTTAGTTCCCGGTGCGCCCGTAGCACCTGCTGACCCCGTAGCACCCGGACTCCCAGTCAATCCTATCGGACCAACTGCACCTGTATTACCTGTCAGACCTATCGGACCTGCGGCACCAGTAGCACCGGCTGCACCATCCGTTCCATTATTTCCCGCAGCACCAGTAGCACCTGCCGATCCTGTTGCACCCGGACTACCAGTCAATCCTATCGGACCTACAGCACCAGTGTTACCTGTCAAACCTATCGGACCAACCGCACCAGTAGCACCATCTGTTCCATTAGTTCCCGGAGCGCCAGTAGCACCTGCTGATCCTGTCGCGCCCGGATTGCCAGTCAATCCTATCGGACCAACCGCACCAGTAGCACCATCTGTTCCATTAGTTCCCGGAGCGCCAGTAACACCTGCTGATCCTGTCGCGCCCGGATTGCCAGTCAATCCTATCGGACCAACCGCACCTGTGTTACCTGTCAAACCTATCGGACCAACCGCACCAGTAGCACCATCTGTTCCATTAGTTCCCGGAGCACCTGTAGCACCTGCGGATCCTGTTGCACCCGGATTGCCAGTCAATCCCATCGGGCCAACTGCACCAGTATTGCCTGTCAAACCAATCGGACCAACAGCACCAGTTAATCCCGTTGGTCCAACTGCACCAGTGTTTCCTGTCAATCCTATCGGACCTACTGCACCAGTGTTTCCCGTAAGACCTACCGCACCCGCAGCACCGGTTAATCCCACAGGCCCTGGTGCACCCGTCAACCCTATGCTGCCTTGCGGACCCTTTATGTTTGCTACGATATTCCAAGTAGCACCACTCTTCAAATAGACATCGCCGGTTGCAGCATCCTGGTAGTAGTCAGAGTTGTTTCCAAGTCCTGAAGTTGGACTACCTGTACCCGAGTGCCATACATTTCCATTTGCACCCGCCACACCCTGAATACCTGCATCTCCCTTCACACTGGGGCTATATAAGGCATAAGGAACACTAAGCAATTCAGAACTTCCCATCGAAACGAGGCCTGAACCAAAGTCAATTTCAACTTCCATGTACTTTGCGCCAAGACCCCAATCGATAGATGTAAAAACACCACTGGTAACAATCCCCATACCGATAGAGAGATTGAACAAACCAAATATATTGGTTATCACTTTTTGGGTTTCCTGATAGACAATTGTCCCATTCTGAGATAAGTCGTGTATGCCAACACGTACTTTCAAAGGAGTATTTGCAATGGGTTCCCCCTTAGCATCGCGTGCTATACCCTGATACCTCACTGCTTGCGGTGGCTGGGCATATGCTGGATTCAACAGTAAACACAAGAATGTGATGATCGATAATGCTATTGTTTTCATTTTCTTCTTTTTTACTTTATCTTTTGATGAATACCCAACCTCTCTTTTCTGTGTCATTATACTGTATGATGTAGAAATAGGTGCCATCAGGCAACTCGCCCCCATTCATATTGTCCCCTTTGAAGGCCACATTTCTATTGTCGTAGTTGTCCCTCTTCCATACCTCATTGCCCCAGCGGTTTATGATTACAACAGTATTTTCAGGATATTTGATAAGAAAAGGAATCGTCCACGTGTCATTTATGCCGTCACCATTCGGTGAGAATCCATTGAAAAAATCAAAATCAACCTCCGGCACATCTCGCGGCCTATAATCAGGTTGATGAAAACCCTGCGTCAAGAAATAGCTGGCTGGGGCATAGGTTTCACTCATCACTTCACCTACCGTCCACGCAACAGATACAGTTGCCGACGAAAAGTAATCGCCTTGTGAGCCAATAACGGTTCTGGCAAGTGATTGTGAATAGCAGTAGTCGAATGTCGTTCCGAAAATAATCAGCAGAAAAAGTGTCTTCATTTTCTCAACTTTTTTGCCAGATATCCAATATTGAGGGTTGAATACCAGGCTTCTTAATAGAGCAATAAAATTGCTAATAGCAAAGTTGGATTATCTTCATCTTAAAGAATTACATAATGATAGCTATCAATTACACATCTCACATGTGCAAGTAAATTTGGTGCGATCTAATGTCGACTGATGAGTCGCTACCACGCCGCTAAAATCTGTATTTGCTCATTTCGATTGATAGTTTGACCACCATTCAGCAGAAAAGCGTTGTTGATCAGAACAAGGAATGGAGTCTTAAATAAAGAGTAGGCTAACTTGCAACAACGGTTCCTGGAAGTCCAAAATAGCTTTCATATCCACCCCCATTGGCGGAAAACCCATTGTTCCCTCAGGCTAAACCGGAAGCACAAATACAACCCGATCTGCACTCTTTCATCGCAGATGCAGTGTTTCAACGAGTCTCATTCATTCCAAAAACATACCAGACCAATTGAAAAAAGAAAATAGTATTTCCTCTTAATACCTTTTGGCGCGGTTTTTGTGGCGTAAAGTGAGCAGTTTGTAGTGCCTCTTTTCTAGCACCACATTGTCAGGGCACTTCTCCATTTTTATTAGGTGTGCAATTTTGCGCACATACAGTAAGTGCGCAATTTTTGCGCAAAAATACAGCTTATCAATACACACAATTCATTGAATATCAATTATTTAAACCGATAACCCAATTTACAGAAAAATCTCAGAAAAGTGCGCAAAAAGTCTGTTTAGAGCACTATTGCTGTATTTTTTTTCGTCGGCAGCTAACAAAACTCACCACCCCTGACACTACAATCCAGCCCAGCAACTACCCGGACCAACAAGATAGATAGGTTTATTTTCCATGTCAATACATATTATTCATAAATATTCGTTGACATTCCTCACATTTGCAATGTGTATTTCGTCTTGACTATAGGAGAAAAACAATTAATTCAAAACTTAAAAACAAAAAACTCATGAAGAAAATCTTGACTCTATTATTTGTCTTCGCTGCTGTATTCACCAGCAAGGCAACTTTCGCAGCCATATATGGTGCGAGTAGTGTATGCATAGGCAGCAGTGCGCTCGTTTACGATTCATCATCGTCAGGCCCTTCCACTGGCGGTACATGGTCTAGTAGCAATATGGCCGTTGCTACCGTCAGCTCATCTGGTATGGTCATGGGCCTCAGCGCAGGTACTACAATGCTTACCTATACCGGCACTTCAGGTATCAGCACAGGCGTATTTACAGTGTACCCGGTTCCGGCTGCTATTGTCGGTGGCGCGGCACCTTTCTGCGCTGGCACTACTACTACCCTTACTTGTACTTCCACTGGCGGCACATGGTTTAGTGCAAATATGTCGGTCGCTACAGTGGGCGTAGCTACCGGAGTGGTTACCGGTGTTACTGGCGGCACTGCAGCTATACAATACAGATATTCTTCCGGCTGCTATTCTCAGAAAATAGTTACTGTTAATGCTGTACCGGTGCCCGACTCTATTACAGGGGCGTCATCTGTATGTACAGGCAGTAGTATCACGCTCACATGCATAACCCCTGGTGGTGCATGGAGCAGCAGCAGCTCAGCTATTGCCACAGTATCTGCAACAGGCGTTGTAGCAGGTATCTCAAACGGTGTAGCAACAATCAGCTACACTGTAACCGGCCCATGTGGCACTGGCACCCGCACCAAAGTTATTACAGTTACCAGCACTACAAGCCCCGGCACCATTACAGGCACCACTACAGTAGGCACTGGCTTTACTACTTCATTATATAATTCAGTGAGCGGCGGCACATGGAGCAGCAGCACCCCATCAGTGGCTACTATCAGCGCAGGTGGCGTAGTATCCGGTATCGCTGTCGGCACCACAGTCATCACCTACGCGGTATCAGGCTGTAGCGGTCTTGCATACGCTACTACTACAGTTACCGTTACGGTACCAAACTGCATCTCTGGCAATGTGCTCTTCACAGGCTCTCCATATTATGGTCCGGTACGTGTGTGGCTCATCAAGTACAATCCCTCTACACTCATGCTTACTGCCTGCGACTCTACCTACGTATATGCCAGCGGCACCAGCGTTGCTTATCAGTTCTGCGGCATGGGTACCGACTCATTCCGTGTCAAGGCAGCTTGCGACTCTATCAGCTCAGCTACAGGCTACATCCCTACATACCATACGTCCAGCTCATTCTGGCATTCAGCTTCTGTTGTTTACCACGTATCCGGCACACACGATATAAATAAGAATATCACTATGGGCATAGGCACCCCAACCACAGGTCCTGGCTTCATAGGTGGCAACGTCACTACCGGTGCCAACAAAGGCACTGCCGATGGCGACCCTGTAGTAGGCATGTTGGTTTATTGTATTAATAATACCACTGGCGCAGTATTGCAGCACGCTACTACCGACGCAGCAGGTCATTTCACTTTCACCAACCTGCCAGTTGGCCAGTCTTACAAAATCTATCCTGAAGCTATCAACTATGCCACTACACCCTACCCACCTATCACACTTACTTCTGCAACTACCTCAATGTCTGCTGCACATTTCATACAGCACACACTGTCAATGACCATAACTCCAATTGTAGTAAGTGTAGACGAAGTGAATAGCAAAACAACTGGTGTATCTGTTTACCCCAACCCGGCCAGCGGATCACTCCATATCAAATGGCATGCTGCAAACACAGGCCAGGGTACAGTTACCCTCACCGATGTTACCGGCCGTCAGGTAGTAAACAATACTATCGAAATGAGCAATGGCAACACATCTGTAGATCTCTCAGGTCTTAAAGCCGGCCTGTACATCATCAGCGTTAAGGCAGCAGGCATCAGCTACAATGCAAAAATCACAATACAATAAGCTCAAAAAGCAATAGTATCAATACAAACAACCCCGCAATTGCGGGGTTGTTTGTTCTAATGCAATTTCAAACTGTCAGCAAGCTTTAGCAGCCATTCTTTATAATTCGCCCGTATCCACATTTTCATTTCCAGGTTACTTGCGGTTCGGGCATAGTCGTAATGCATGGGGTAGGCATACATAAAATACCCGATACTGTCGCCCGTTAGGCCGGTAAGGCTGGTTACAAGTTCTGGCGTATAGCGGGTATCTATAAATTTTTCGGTTTCTATCCGGGCAAAATCCTTCTGAAACTGATACGTCCGTTTCGCTTTTCTGGAAAACTGCTCAGCAATCGCCGATACGGGGCTCATTATCGGGGAGGGCGGCCGCCGCTGCAATGGTATCTTATATATGGTAGCACGTTCAGCAGAGTCTAGTTGATACTGAGTCAGGTGCCCCGGCCGCACATAAAACTCCTCCAGCTCATATTCCTTTCGCTCCAGCCCTATATTCATTGTAGCAATAATGACCGACTGCGGTTTGTACCGCTGCAAAGTCACATAGCCAACATACGAGAATACAATAATATCTCCGAGTCTGGCCACAATTGTATAGAAGCCATTTGCATCGGTATAGGCTACTTGCCGTGTTATTGTATTATATACCGTAACCTTTGACAACGCCAGACCGGTAGCGCGGTCAGTAACAACTCCCTGCAATGTTTGTGCGGCCAGCGTACCGGAACCGAGGAGGACAATAAAATATAACAGCAGGCCTATCCGCATTTATAAGTGTAAAGCTATTGCCTTACACCGGCAATCAACCTTACACATGCCAATTTGGGTTTATTTTAAGATTTGGAAAGATGATTACGCTTGCACACCATATTATCTAATTAGCAAATACCATACGTCTCGACTCTATTATCTTGCCATCTATAACAAGTGTATAGAGATAGGTGCCACTCATGTTGTAACCATGATCATACATAATCTCGTTTACACCCGTATCCAGTTTTATACCTATACGTTGGATTTCGCGGCCGTTAATATCTTTAATAGTTATATAGGCGTCTTTGTATGCCACCTGATCATTTACAAGCACAGTGATCATCGTTGCCTCATCCGCCGGATTCGGTTTGTTCTGCAACAGCTCAATTGATCTGGGTTGTGAAATCAGGTTTTCAAATCCGTTGACTACAGATACCTGTAGCTCTTTCGAAAACATACTTTCAACACCTTTATCATCTACCGAGGCTATACTTACTATCTGATTTCCTGTTGTACCCACCGGAACAGTAAATGAAGAAACACCACCCGCGAACGTATAAACTGAGTCCCAATCGAAAGTGGTAGTGCGCACCCCCACCCTATATGTCGGATACCCGGTTTCAGCAGTAAGGTTGACTTGTAAATTCCCGGGTGTAGCAGTCAGTGTAAAATCAGGTGTGCGCGGACTGATTCCTATCATCCCAGCAGCATTTCCATTGATCAGCGTATTACGAGCCAGATAGTTGAAATTTACATAATACTCATCCAGATCGCCATCCAGGTCATTGTCTATACCCAGGCTGTCACCAGACGTATGCTGGCGGTCCATATAGGAACCACTGGTCACATTAGCATCACCCGATTCATTAGCCGAGGTAAAACGCATTGCCGTAAATCCTGCCTGTCTGAAAGGAATATGATCTCCGCCACGGCCGGTTCTGTCTTCGGGTGTCATAATACTGATGGTCATTGGCACCGCCACGAATGGCAGTTGCATCTCCTTGTACTCCAATTTGATATATCGCGAAAGCCCCTTATGAAATGAATTAAAACCACCAGATGAAAACAATCGAACCTGCGTGCTGTCTATCATCTTAAAACCTGGACAACTGGGTGGCGAGGAGGTATGCCCACAAATAATACCTCCGATTACATCATTATTCAACACCGCTTTGATCTTTATATTATGCTGCTGTGCATACATAGTAAACGCGCGCGCCCCATCCAATCCCTGCTCCTCGCTGGTAGTAGCTACAAATACAATAGTATGTCTGAATGCAAACCTGCTCATTACCCGCGCCAGTTCTACTACCAGTGCTGTACCGGTCGCATTGTCCTCCATACCCTCAGCTACGCATGCTGTGTCGCAAAGGTCTGCGCAGCGGCTATCCATATGAGCCTCAATAATAATGATGCCTTTGTAGGCAGTATCTGTACCCGGCAAAACCGCGAAAACGTTTCGGTGCTGGTTCATGCTGCAGATCGCCTGATCAAATTGCAGATAAGAAGGAACCAGTCTGCTTTCATTATTCATGCTGAATTGCTGAAACTTTGAAAAAATCCAGCGGCGGGCAGCACCTATACCTCTTGCCGAAGCCAATGTGTCAGAACCTGTATTTCGTGTTTTGAAAGACCGGAGCATAGTAAGCCAGGCATGAAGCGAATCTGAAGAAACACTATTTCTTATACCAGCACTAATCGCGTCGGGATGATCAATTACTACTGAGGGCATAAACGCACCCGGATTATAATTACCCATCATAATCTTGGCAGCAAGAGTATCTGTGCTGGTTATTGAAGTTTGGGCATGCGATGTTATGTCAGCTAAACAAGCAAAAGATACTAAAAGGCATTTCAAAATATTCATAACCCGGATTGTTTATGGTGAATGTACGAATTTTTAATCATATAAATTAACTACCGATACGCAATTGTCCCGGCAAAACACGAAATGCTCTTTAACAAAAATTGGATTGATTAAAAAAAGCCACCAACAAAATCAATTCAAATACTATATGAACACAAAATAGCGTCCTCAATCTGGAATTCATCCATTTTCAAGACCTATATTCCACAATATGGATTATATTGTTTCTTTCGTTATTTTTATATCGCTGTTTTTCAATGATTTAATGTTCTGGCACAGCTATTGATTATAGACAACTACAATCACAAACGCAATTTTCAAAAACAAGTTATGAAAAACAGTCTTCTTCTCCTGGTTACATTGGTTCTGATGGTAAGCACTAAAAGCCAGGTTTTTGCCGCAAAGGTACTCGCACCGAACACCAGCCGCGACATATCCGCATCAAAAACATATTGCCAGAACGTAACGCCAACTTCGATTCGTTTCAGGTACTATACGTGCTCAACCGGCACAACTTCACCATCATCTGGTGTTGCAATTACCATATCCTGGTACAAAAACACAACGAACTCTACTACTGGCGGCACTCTGGTAAGCACCACAAGCACTACCAGCACCACTTCTACGTCAGGCAGTGTCTACTACACGCCCTCTACCACTACTTTGGGTGTGTCATATTACTATTGCGTAATCACATGGACAGGTGCTGGTACCTGCAACACTGCAGGTAGTCTGAAAAGCGCTACCACTACCGGTATCACTGTTAGTGATGCACCATCTGCAATTGCTGGCGCTGCTACCGTTTGTATGGGTACACCATCTACAATGACCAACACTGCAACAGGCGGGACATGGAAAAGCAGCAATACAGGTCGCGCTACAATCGGACTAACAACCGGAGTTGTTAATGGCGTATCTACAGGTACTTGCAAACTTACCTACACATCAGCTTGTGGCACCAGAGTATATAAAAACATTACTGTTGCACCAGCAACCACAGTAAACGCAATCAGTGGTGGAACAAGCAAAGTTTGCACAGGTTCAACAACAACACTTAGTAATTCTACTTCAGGTGGCGTTTGGTCATCTGAAAATGCAGCAATTGCTACTGTGAGTACTGGCGGTGTTGTTACAGGTATCTCCGCTGGCACTGCAAACATATCTTACGCTGTATCAGGCAGTTGTGCTACTGTATATGCTACAAAAACAGTGACAGTAACAAGCACTCCAGCAGCAATAAGCGGCACACCAATCTCTTGCAACGGATATACTTCAACATTTACAAACACTGTACCTTACGGTACATGGAGCAGCAGTAACACAGCAGTGGCTACAGTAAATAGCACAAATGGCGTCGTAACATCAACTGGCGCAGGTAACGCAACAATTACTTACGCAACCGGTTGCGGAACAGCAGCTACATTCGCCACAACGGTAAACAGCGGAACAACACCTATCACCGGCGCAAATGCAATCTGTACCGGAACAACAACAACTTATGACAACATTACAGATGGTGGTACATGGAGCAGCAGCAACACAGGAATCGCAACAATCAATGCCACTACCGGGTCATTTACCGGTATCACAATGGGCACAACAACAATATCATATTCAAACGGTGCCTGTTCTGCAATCAAAACGGTAACGGTTAATGCCATTCCATCAGCTATCAGCGGCACCAGCGTGCTTTGCTCAGGCACAAATGCTACGCTCACTAACACTGCAAGCTTCGGCACATGGAGCAGCAGCAACACAGCAGTTGCTACCATCAACAATGCAGGTACAGGTTCTGCTATCGCAGCCGGCACAACAACAATATCATATACTACAGGTTGTGGTACAGCCGTAGCAAAAACAATAACTGTAAATGCACAACCTTCAGCAATAACGGGCGCTGCAACTATTTGTGAGGCGGCTACAAGCACCTTTACAAATAGCGTAGCAGGTGGTGTATGGTCAAGCAGCAATACAGCAATCACAACAGTAAGTGCTGCTGGTGTTGTACGCGGAATCGCAGAAGGCATCGCTACAATCACCTATACCAACGGCATTTGCTACTCAGCTAAAGAAGTGGAAATAGATCCATTGCCTGTAGCTGGAACAATTTCTGGAACAACAGTACTTTGCGACGAAGACGCGGCAACACTGACATCATCAGGCGATGATGGTACATGGACAAGCAGCAACACAGCAGTTGCCACCATTGACGCTGACGGAGAGATTACTGCCATTGCAACAGGTACTGCTTCAATAACATATACTACTACTAACACTTGCGGTACAGCTACTACAAATACTACTGCTACTGTCAACACCGTACCAAATGTTAGTGCAATAACTGGAACAATGACTGTATGCCCTAACGCAACAAATACACTTGCCAACGCAACAAGCGGCGGTACTTGGACCAGCAGTAACACAGCAGTTGCCACAATCGGCACAAACGGAACTGTTGCCGGCCTTACAGCAGGTACTGCTACCATAATATATACACTGGAAAATAGCTGCGGAACATCTGCGACAGATACTACCATCACTGTAAATGAATTGCCAAATGCAGGTACGATCACCGGAACTGCTACTGTTTGTCCTTCAAACACAACTTCATTGAGCAATGCAACAACCGGTGGAATATGGAGCAGCAGCAACAGCGCCATTGCTTCGGTAAACACAACGGGTGTGGTAACAGGGCTCACACAGGGCACAGCTACAATATCATATGCGGCAACAACTGCTTGCGGTACAGCGTATGCTACACAGGTTGTTACCGTAAACGCTGCACCTGCTGCCGGCACGATCACAGGCACAGCTACAGTTTGTGCAACAGCAACAACAGCATTAAACAATGCAACAGCTGGTGGCGTATGGAGCAGCAGCAACACAGCTATCGCAACCATTAACATCAGCGGTTCAGTAAATGGTATCACTGCAGGCACTACAACAATCACCTACACTGTAACAAACGTATGTGGCACTCAGTTTACCACAAAAACAGCTACTGTTAACCCACTACCTAACGCAGGAACAATCACTGGTTCAAACGTTGTTTGTGCAACAAACAGCACTACCTTAACTAACGCAATAGCGGGCGGCGTATGGAGCAGCAGCAATGCATCAGTTGCATCAGTAGGCACCAACGGAAACGTAGTTGGTATCACAGCAGGAACAGCTACAATCAGCTATTCAGTAACTAACAGCTGCGGTACGGATCGTGCTACAGCAATTATCACTGTAAACCCACAGCCTGCAGCAGGTACTATCACAGGATCTGGTACAGTATGTATTGCAAACACAACACCAATGACCAATACAACAGACGGTGGCATCTGGTCGAGCAGCAATGAACTGGTTGCAGTAATAGGTACAAACGGTATAGCAAACGCCGTTGGTGCGGGTAACACTACAATATCTTACACTGTAACAAATAGCTGCGGTACAGCAGTAGCTACCAAATCACTGACAGTTAATCCTACAGCTGATGCGGGAACAATTACAGGTACAACAGCAATATGCCTTAACGGCACAACAGCTCTTTCTAACAGTGTTGGTGCAGGAGTTTGGTCAAGCACAAATACAGCTATCGCTACTATCACTCCTACAGGAGTTGTAACAGGAAAGATTGCAGGTATCGCACCTATATCTTATACTGTATCTAACAGCTGCGGTACAAGTGTTGCTTCAATTATGGTTACAATCAGCACACTGCCTTCTATTATATCCGGCACAACTTCAATGTGCATGAGTAACTTCAACACTTTGATAGCTACACCAACAGGCGGCGTATGGAGCACAAGCAACACCGCAATCGCAACAACCAACAGTGATGCAGGCACGATCTACGGTATCAGCGCAGGAACAACTACAGTAACTTATAACAAAGGTGGTTGCATCCGTACGGCTGCAATCACAGTAAAGGCTACACCAGCTGCAATCACAGGCAATGCCACACTTTGTGTAGGTCAGCCACTTTCTGTATCACTGCTCAGCAACACAGTAGCAGGTGGTACATGGGCGAGCAGCAATTCTGCAAAGCTTGCGGTAAGCTCAGCTACAGGCCTGATGAAAGGCATGAGCGCTGGCACAGCAACTGTTACTTACAAGCTTGCTACAGGTTGCTACAGCACTGCTACAGTGACCATCAACGCAGCTATACCTGCAATTACAGGCGGCACAACAGTATGTATGGGCTCATCAGTAACATTGGCTAACGCTACAAGCGGCGGTACATGGAGCAGCAGCAACTCAGCTAAGGCTACTATCAACACTACAACTGGCGCTGTAACCGGCATAGCACTCGGATCTTCTACTATTACTTACAACGTGAGCGCTGGTTGTTACAAAACAATTCCGGTTGCAGTAAACGTTACACCTTCATTTGTAACTGGTACAGGCATAGCCTGTCAGGGTCTTACAACAGCCCTTACAGCTACACCAGGTGGCGGCGCATGGACAAGCAGCAACACTTCGAAAGCTACAGTAGCATCAGGTATTGTAAAAGGAATAAGCGCTGGTACAGCAATCGTTACCTATAGAATGGCTACAGGCTGCCTTGCTACCCGTGAGGTGACAGTGAACGCACTTCCTGCTGCTATCACCGGAACAGCTTCAGTATGCACCGGCAATACAACAGTCCTTTCATCAACTACTACAGGCGGTACATGGACAAGCGCTGGCATCACTAAAGCTTCTGTTAACGCAACAGACGGAACCGTAGCCGGTATAGCTGGCGGAACAGCCGCTATCACTTATACACTGCCTACAGGCTGCTACACAACCCGCATCGCAACAGTAAACGTGGCACCAGTAGCAATCACAGGTACACTGAATGTATGCACAGGTGCAAAAACAACCCTAACATCTACACCAACCGGTGGTACATGGAGCAGCAGCAATACAGCAGTTGCAACAATGGCACCAAACAGCGGTATAGTAACAGGAATCGCAGCAGGTACTTCTACTATCGTTTATACAAACACAGGCGGTTGCACAACGTCAAAAGTTGTAACTGTAAACCAGTCTGTAACACCGATAACAGGTACAGGTAAAATATGCCTTGGACAAACATTCGCTACTTCTTTGCTGAGCAACGCTACACCAGGTGGTGTTTGGAGTACCACAGAAGCAATAAAAATAGCTGTTAACCCAACTACCGGCCTTACTCAGGGACTGATGGCAGGCACTGCAAAACTTACTTATACTGCCGCTAACGGTTGCAGCACAACATCTATAGTAACAGTGAACGCAGCTATACCAGCAAATCTTGGCACAGCAACGGTATGCCAGGGTGCAAATACTACACTCGCCAACACACTGGCTGGCGGTACATGGAGCAGCAGCAACACCTCTGTAGCATCTATCAACCCAGCATCAGGTATCGTTACCGGCATCACTACAGGTACAGCAGTAATCACATATGGTACCGGCGCAGGTTGCTACAGAACATCTGTTCAGACAGTTAACGCATCACCCGCAGTATTGACCGGTGCTGAAACTGTAACAACCGGATCAGTAGCAACTATCACCAGCAGCGTAGCAGGTGGTGCCTGGAGCAGCAATAACACAGCAGCTGCCACTATCAACAGCGCTGGTGTGGTATCGGGTGTGAGTGCAGGTAGCGCTATGATTACTTACAAATTTATCACTGGTTGTTTCTCTACACGTGCAATTGCTGTAGTTGCAGCCAAAGTGTCTGAAACAATTGAAACAATTGAAGAAACTAAAGAGGCTGTACAGGAAGAGATCAAATTGTCGATCACTGTTTACCCTAACCCTACATCAGGTGCATTTACAGTAGAAGCTCCTGTTGCTGGTACACTTACTATCTTCTCTATTGATGGTAAAGTTGCTGGTCAGTTCGCAGTAACAGGTACTGCTACTACAGTGAACATGCCTTTCGGTCTTACAGCAGGTATGTATATGTGCCAGTTTGTAGCTGAGAATGGCCGCTCAACAGTAGTAAGGCTGGCTTACAGGCCTTAATAAATATGGCGTTTTGTTTGTGATTGATAGAATGCAACTGGCTTTCCGGAAACGGAAAGCCTTTTGCTTCTATGAAAATTCTAAAAAACCAGCTATTGTTCTGCACGTTGCTTCAAAGCCAGATTCATTGCCTCAAAACCCTGTACAGTGCTTCCATCCAGCATTGCTGATAAAAATGGAACAAGTATACCACGAAACCGCTCGAACTGATAAAAGGTAGTTGTTCCGTCGCCATTGTCAATGAGTGAAAACCCATGCTCACCATCGAATATATATGGCACAAACAAACTCCCCAGCCACCTGAATTCCTTGCACTTATCCACTTTTAGTATCTCGGGTTTAAAGACCATACCTTTTTCGCCCGGAGGGCAAATAAAGACTTTGATCCGTTTACCTGTTGCAACATCTCCTTCTATCGTCCTGATAAACGGATTCCACTCCGGGTACTTTTCAAAATCCATCAGCATTTCCCATATCCGTCCCGGATTGGCTTTTATACGAATAGAGGTGCTTACCGTTTTACCGTTTCTTATTGCCATTCCCGACGGAATGTTGCTGACATTGTTTTTCATATCACTTCTGCTTTTAGTTGTTTTGTTTAGCAAAAGTAGATTGGCTGCAAGGGATGGAACGATAACAAAAGATAAGAAATCGGAAAGGCTATTTTTTCACTACCCTATTGCGAATACGGCTCAGACTTACCGGTGTTACACCCAGATAATTGGCAATGAGGTGCTGCGGTATGCGCTCAATGATTTTTGTTTTGTTGCTGTTCAGCAAACTCACATAACGTTCTTCAGGCGATTGTGTCAGCAATCCCACCATACGATCCTCAAGACCCATCATTGCCCATTCAGCCACTAGGCGACCAAAACGCTCCCAATAGATACTATGCTCAAACAATTCCCTAAGCCGCGCATAAGGAAACACTAAAAGTCGGGTGTCGGCCAAAGCATCGATACTTACGAGCGAAGGCCGGCCAGTGATGCAACTGATGTATGCACTGACAAAGGCATGCTCAAAATAGAAATAAGTGGTCTTCTCCTCTCCGTCGCGTGTATAAAAATGCCGCATCTGGCCTTCTATGATTATCCCTACATCAGTAGCCCGGTCACCTTCGCGCACCAGGTAATGCCCCTTCTTCACAAAAACCTCACGAATAAAGGGAAGCAGTAATTGCCAGTCAGGATCAGGGATAGGACAGAGCTTTTCTATCTGCCTGCGAAGGATAATGTAATTTTCAGAGCCGCTGTGTAGCATCATACAAATTTAGGTATTGGATCGATTGCAACATTCGGGAGATAACAACAGTCAATGCGACACCTTGCTCCCAAAATGACAATTTCCGATTATTAACACCAATCCTTATCTTACGATTCCAATAAATACTTTTATGACACTGAGGATATTCATCTGTGTACTTACTTTTTTGCTTCCACTGACGACACAAGCGCAGCGGCTGCAGCGGATACGTGGTACTGTAGCCGACAAGGAATCGAAAATAATGCTGGTAGGTGTTACGGTAGTAATCACAGACATGGTTCCTGCGGTAGGCTCGGTTACTGATGAGCAAGGCAACTTTGTTATCGACAGTGTGCCGGTGGGCAAGCATAACATCAGCCTATCTTACATGGGGTACGAAAGCAGAAAACTGAGCGATGTGCTGGTCACATCTGCTAAAGAGGTCGTATTGCCGCTGGAAATGGAAGAAGCTGCCGTAAAAATGGACGAGGTCACCATTGCATACAAAAGAGAGCATATAAATGAAATGGCTCTGGTAAGCACCCGCACTTTTGATGTGCAGGAAACAGAACGTTATGCCGGCAGCCGCAGTGATCCGGCCCGCATGGCGTCGAACTTCGCAGGGGCACAAGGTGGAGACGACTCTCGCAATGACATAGTGATCAGGGGCAACAGTCCGCAGGGGGTCCTATGGCGCATGGATGGTGTAGATATTCCCAACCCCAACCATTTCAATATACCTGGCACCACGGGAGGTCCGGTAAGTATGCTGAACAGCAAAATGCTGGCAAACAGCGACTTTTTTATGGGAGCCTTTCCTGCTGAATATGGAGATGCCGTGGCAGGGGTGTTTGACGTACGGCTCCGTAATGGCAACAATTCGAAGTACGAGTACACGGCGCAATTGGGACTATTAGGCACCGAGGCAAGCGCAGAAGGACCAATATCCAGAAAATCGGGATCATCATTTCTGGTCAATTACCGCTACAGTACGCTGCAACTTTTTCAGGGACTCAATATCAAGTTGGGCACTACCTCAGTTCCCCAATATCAGGATGGTAGTTTCAAGCTGAATTTTCCTATGGGAAAAAAGGGCGACCTTTCGTTCTTTGGGCTGGGAGGAGCCAGCCGAATAGACCTGATTGTAAGCACGCTTACAACTAAGGAAACCCAACTCTATGGAGAATCTGACCGCGACCAATACTTCACCTCTGCCACAGGTCTGATTGGTGGAACCTATGGCTACACCATCAACAAAAATACCTATATGAAGTTTACCCTGGCGCAAACCGCCGGAAATGTATGGGCAAATCACGTAAAAGTATTCCGCAATGCATCATTTGGGGTAGACTCACTGAAAGATGTACTCGGGTACGACTTTACAACTTTGTCTACCACCGCCCATTGGTATATCAATAAAAAGATATCGTCAAGGCAAACGATAAGATATGGCATCACCAACAAATACTACGCTGTGAATCTGCAGGACAGCAGCAGACAATACCCTACGTCAAGGCAAGACTGGCAAATGCGAGAAAACTATAAAGGTGGCACCAATCTGATACAGGCCTATTTTCAGGAAAAAATACGCCCGTCAGAACAACTTACACTTACCATCGGGCTGCACGGTCAATACCTGTCGCACAACGGATCAAAATCTCTGGAGCCTCGCTTCGGCCTGCGCTGGGCTGTCAAAGAAAAAAACATTGTCACTGCAGGATATGGTTTGCATAGCCAGATGCAGCCATTGTACCAATATTTCGCCCATCTGCCACAGGACCCACAAAACGTGCTGCAGAACAAGAATCTGGATTTCACACGCAGCCACCATTTGGTAACAGGATATGAACGATTGCTTGGTCCGCACCTCAGACTTCGTACAGAGGCCTATGGGCAATTCCTGTTCAATGTACCTGTGGAATTACGCAAAGGGTCATCCTATTCCTCCCTCAACCAGGGCTCTACCTTTAGCCGGAACTTCCCCGACACATTGCAAAATACGGGTACCGGATATAATTACGGACTGGAAGTAAGCCTGGAGAAAGGTTTCAGCAAGGGTTTCTATCTGCTCCTTACCGGCTCCGTTTTCGATTCCAAAGCCGCAGGCAATGATGGTGTTTACCGCAATACCGACTATAACACGCAATATGCAGTAAACCTGCTGATGGGTTATGAACGCAGACTGGGCAAATACAGCACATTCACAGCCGGCTTCAAAGTGACCACAATTGGCGGTAAGTTGTACTCTCCGGTAGACACTGCAGCTTCAAACGCGTTGGGCGATATGGTAGTTATTGACAACCAGCGCAATACCCTCCGCTTTCAGTCGTATTTCCGCTCAGATCTGAAACTGGGCATCAGACTGAATTCCAAAAAATTGACGCATGAAATCGCATTGGACCTGGTGAATGTGACCGCTGCCAAGAACATTATGTCGCTCTCTTATAGCTCAGATCTTGCCGCGCAAGGTGCTGCTTACCCGTTCTACACACAGTATCAATTGGGTTTCTTGCCCATATTTTACTACAGGGTAGATTTTTAGACACACCAGGTAATTCACCTTTCCGTTCAGAACGATCGTTTTTTTGATACAACATCTATTAGAATTAACCGCTACTACGTAGTTTCGCATTAAAGTTATTTTTCACCGGGCATGGCAAAAAAACAAACACCTCAACAACCACTTCAAAAAGGACGCCCTCCAATACCTGCTCAAAAACCACAACCCCGCGCACAGGCTGCAACGGACGGTAATGACAAGGAGGGCTTTGTACATAAATACGCTACCCACCTTATCATGGCTGGCATAGCTTTGGTGACCTATATATTTTACAAGGGGTCACTTGAGAACAAGTTCACCAACTGGGACGACCTCGGCTACGTACTCACCAATCCACTCATAAAGGATAGCTCCTCCGAGGGTTTCTGGCGCCTTTTCAATAAGGAAGCACTAGTAATGGGCAACTACCACCCGCTCACAATCGCTACGTACTGGTACGAATATGGCAAGTATGGACTGGAACCACATATGTATCATGTCCACAGCCTTTTACTGCATATACTATGCACATTTGCTGTGGTGGGATTCATTCGTGTATTGACCCGCAACTACACCGTCGCTTTGCTTGTCGGTCTGCTCTTCGCATTGCACCCTATGCGTGTTGAGTCCGTTACATGGATTGCCGGCAGAAAAGATCTGCTCTATGGTATGTTTTTCATGCTTGCATGCACCACCCACCTGTACTACATTCGCAATCAGGCAGGCAAAAAAACACTATGGTACGTAGCTACAATCGTGCTGTTCCTGATATCACTACTTAGCAAATCGGTGGGCGTAACGCTCCCTGTAGTGCTGTTGCTGCTTGACTATTACGAGGACCGGAAACTCGACATCAACCTTATCCTGGAGAAGTTACCACTCTTTGCGCTTTCTGTCGCTTTTGGTCTTATGGCGGTATATGCCCAAACAGACGTGGGTGCCCTTGGCACCCTGGAAGTGCACTTCAATCCCATTGAGCGCCTCGCATTGGGTTGCTACGCACTCATCACCTATGTTTGGAAGGCCATTATCCCTGTAGGGCTCACCAATTTCTATCCCCACCCTATGAAAATCAGCGGATCATTGCCGCTGAACTATTACCTCTATATGCTGTTGCTTGCCGGCATGCTGTTTGGGATATGGCGTTTTGGCCGGAAGAATAAGACTGTGGTGCTGGGTGTATCGTTTTTTATTATCAACATGCTGCTGCTGCTGCAGTTTATTTCAGTTGGTGGTGCCATCATAGCTGACCGTTACACCTATATTTCATACATCGGTTTGTTTCTTATGGCGGCTGTTGCCGTTGCAAAATACATGGAGAACAATAAACCAATGGCAAATGTGATCCTGGGTGTGTCGGTGGCCTTATGTCTGGGCTATGGGTATATGACCAACGAACGCAATAAAGACTGGTATGATTCACTGACACTTTGGAATGACGCAATAGAAAAAAATCCACGTTCTCCTCTGGCTTACTTCCTGCTGGGTCAGGAATATTACACCAGGTTTGAAGCTTCAGTAAAGCCACAGGAAAAACAAAAGAATGGCGACTCTGCTTTCTACTACTTCACAAAATCCGTAGAAATGAAACCGGACTATGCTAGTGCCATTGTTTCACAAGCAGAGTATCTGCGCAGTGTAGGCCGTATAGACGAGTCAAAGGTCACCTATCTGCGGGCGTTATCATACGACAAGACATTGAAAAGCGCATACATGGGGCTGGGTGTTGTTTACAGCATCAAACAGCAGTACGATTCTGCCGGTCCGGCCTTCCGTAAAGCCCTTGCGCTGAAAGACTTCTTTCCGGAGTGTCACAGCAACTATGCCAACTACCTCGACATTCTCGGAAAAACTGATTCTGCCTTGTTTGAATACGAGAAGTCCATCATTCAAAACCCGGATGTCTACATACCCCA
Organism: uncultured Bacteroidota bacterium; assembly: GCA_903824665.1. GTDB lineage: Bacteria > Bacteroidota > Bacteroidia > Chitinophagales > Chitinophagaceae > Nemorincola. The sequence goes on from CAIJXT010000009.1 coordinate 179,808, forward strand.
CATGAACCGTGGACGTATATACCTCCGGATCAATAAACCGCAACTTGCATTGGAGGACTATAACCGTGCCAATATTATAGAACCCGACAACCCCGAACCATACTATATGCGCGCCAAATGCTATGCAGCCATGGGCAAAAAAGCAGATGCCCGTCGCGAGGTGGAAGAAGCCAGAAAACGCGGTTTTCAGGTTGAACAGGCCTTCTACGATTCACTGCTTTAAAACGCTTTTTCGGTTGTAAAATTCACTTACTATATCAGAACAACAATACCAGACAGGCAAACAGGGCATGGCAAAAAAACAACAGATACCGAATAAAAACAAAACAACCGCACCTTCGGCAAAGCCAATAGCACCCGAGCAAAAAGCTGACGGAGCATCTGGCAGTAATGGATTGCTGACCACCTATGCACAGCCACTGATGTTGGCTGCAATTGTACTGCTTACTTATTTGTTTTATCGCGGATCGCTCGACAATAAATTCACCAACTGGGATGATCTGGGCTATGTGCTTACCAATCCACTCATAAAGAATAGTACAACAGAAGGATTAAAGCACTTGTTCAGCATCGATGCTTTAGTGATGGGCAACTACCATCCGCTAACCATCGTGACCTATTGGTACGAATACGGCAAACATGGCCTTGAACCCGAATACTATCATATACACAGTCTGTTGTTCCACATGCTTTGTACTGCCACTGTTTTTTGGTTTACAAAAGTGCTTACGCGCTCCAGCCTTGCGGCACTGATCACAGGACTGCTGTTTGCACTGCACCCAATGCGTGTGGAATCCGTGACCTGGATTGCCGGCCGCAAAGACCTGATGTACGGCATGTTCTACATGCTTGCTTGTACTACCTACCTTTTTTATATCCGGAATCAGGCAGGAAAACGGCTTATTTGGTATATAGCTACCATTTTGCTTTTTGCACTTTCATTGTTTTGCAAATCAGTCGGGGTCACGTTGCCCGTGGTTTTGTTCCTGCTCGACTTCTACGAGCAGCGCAAGCTGAACCTAACGTTGGTTCTTGAAAAACTCCCTTTGTTTGCCTTATCCGTCATTTTCGGTCTGATCTCCATATATGCGCAAAAAGACGTGGGCGCTCTGGGTACACTGGACGTAAAATTCAACACACTTGAACGTGTTGCTTTGGGATGCTATGCCTTGTGTATGTACCTGTGGAAACTCCTGGCCCCTGTTAACCTGACCAATTTCTACCCTTATCCCATGAAGGTAGACGGTGCATTGCCGGGTATCTATTTTGTGTACCCGGTATTGGTTGCAGGTTTACTTTTTATGCTTTGGAAATTTGGTCGGAAACAAAGGCTCATTTTGGTTGGGGTCGCGTTCTTTGTGATTAACCTTTTATTGTTGCTGCAGTTTTTGCCGGTAGGTGGCGCTATCATGTCAGACCGGTATACTTACATACCCTATGCAGGTTTGTTCCTGGTCATAGGAGCATTAGCCGCAAAAATGTATGAGGAAAAGAAACCACTTGCCAATGTTGTGATTGGTGCATGTGTTGTGGCCTCAATGATTTTCGGGTACATGACCAATGAGCGCAATAAAGAATGGTACGACTCTATCAGTCTGTGGAATAGCGCTATCGAAAGAAACCCTGAATCACCGATAGCTTATTTCTATTTGGGTCAGGACTACTACACCCGTTTCGAATCTGCAATGACCCAGCAGGATCGCCAGCGGTATGGCGACTCAGCCTACTACTATTTTGTAAAGTCTGTAGAGCGCAAGCCCGACTATACCAGCCCTATCATCTGCATCGGCGAATACCAGCGTAGTACCGGTCAGATAGACGCTGCGAAAACCACCTACCTGCAAGCGCTTTCTATTAAAAACGATCTCGAAAGTGCTTACCTGGGATTGGGTGTTGTATACAGCATAAAACAACAATTCGATTCTGCAGGCCCAGCCTTCAGGAAGGCGTTGACTTTGAAATCCTATTTCCCTGAAGGTCATGCCAACTACGCTAACTTTCTGGATATTACTGGCAAAACCGATTCAGCGTTGCTGGAATATGCAACGGCAATAAAACAAAACCCTGATGCCTATATACCCTATATGAACCGGGGACAAATTTACCTTCGCATCAATAAACCCGACATGGCTTTGGCTGATTATACACGGGCCAGCGCATTGAAGCCTGAATTTGGTGACCCCTACTATATGCAGGCACGTTGCCTAGGGAAAATGAACAGGAAAACAGAAGCATTGCGAATGGTGGATGAGGCGAAGAAACACGGATTTACACAGATTGATCCTGCATTTTTGCAGACACTCAATTAATGTGTTATTGCTGCAATCACCCCAAATTACATGCAACGCACTGCCGTCCGAAAACGAAAAATGGGTGTTGTTTTTCAAACACGCACATCTAAGCAAAAAGCTATTCTGAAAAATGACTGAAAAAATCAGTCCAATGCACAATTGATAGTCACGGTCACCCCACTGACAGAACTTGTACCGCCCTTGGCCTTGCATGCCGCCGAGGCATCTTTCTTCTTCATATTAGCGAGTGTAGAACTATAACTCGATGCAGACGCACCAGATCCATAAGTACATTTACAGCTATAGTCCTTCTTACAGGATCCGAGGCTGAATACCAGCGCCGAAATAGAAGCCAAGAGGGCCATTTTTTTCATATTGATCTGCATTTTATCAGCGTAAAAATAAGGAATAAAACCACACGTTCTGCCAAACAGCCGGTGATGTACCACCGAAAATAATTTGCAGCACCTCCCTGCTCCTTTCAATAATTGCCCGCATTTTTACTTTGCCTTAATATTTTATTACCTTCAAATCAAAATTGACCACATGGTGCTTCTCCGACATATACCATTTCTGAAGTCGGTATTGATGTACTCATTTACCGCCTTTGGTGGCCCTCAGGGCCATATGGGTATGATGGTTAAGACATTTGTTCAAAAAAGAAAAGACCTTACAGAAGACGAGTTACTCGAATACAATGCTTTCTGCCAGATGCTTCCGGGCCCTTCCTCCACCCAGACGGTTATGCTGATCGCACTAAAACGCGGAGGAATACCGCTTGCAATAGTCACTTTGCTGCTTTGGGTTTTTCCCGCTGCTTTTGTAATGGGGTTACTGTCCTTCCTCATTTATTACTTTCAGCAAGGGGGCATCAAGGGCAATAACCAACTACCGTTAAATCTGTTTGACTACGTGCAACCCATGTCTGTGGGCTTTGTTTTTTTTGCCGCAGCCAGAATGATGCAGACCAGTATTCGCTTTGTGGCAACCGCCTCTATAATGGTGGGTAGCATGGTCGCAACACTCTTCATCAATTCGCCATGGGTATTCCCCGCATTGCTCGTATTGTCCGGCATTGTCAGCAATTTCAGTAATAATCGTATCCCTGCACCAATGCAAAAACCAAAGCGTATCAACTGGATGCACTTATGGTCTTTTGGCGCCATATTCATTATCGCAGGCGTTGTCAGTGAGCTGGCGCGAACGGAGAACTGGCAGCATGGCCGTATATATAATCTGTTTGAGAATTTTTACAGATTTGGCGCCATTGTATTTGGTGGCGGTCAGGCGTTACTCCCCATGATGTATATTCAGTTCGTAAGCCGCAGCAACTCCCAATTGCTTACTGCTGGCCAGCTACTTACCGGATATGGTATTGTACAGGCTATACCGGGTCCCGTTTTCTCTATATGTTCGTTTGTCGGCGGTATGGCTATGAGCCAGTACGGTGGCATGTGGCAGGTACTGGGCTGCATTGTGGCCACATTTGCCGTTTTCCTACCCAGCACCCTATTGCTGTTCTTTCTATTCCCTATTTACGAAAACCTTAAACACCATGTTATCATTTTTCGGGCATTAGAGGGTATCAATGCAGCTATAGTAGGCATCATCTGGGCATCCGGAATATTTCTGTTCCGTTCCATTGCTTTCGATCATGCGCTGAATTTTGAATGGACCAACCTGGTCGTCGTCATTATTACATTCTCATTGCTCTATTACTCCAAGGTTCCTGCACCGCTTATAGTAGTAGGCTGGTTACTTCTGGGCTGGAGCCTTCATTAACAACAGGCGATTTCTAATACGATATGCGTCGACCATATCAATGCGGTATATTTTTATATAAATTTACCCGCATTTTATATTTCATTATCGATATTTTATAACATTTTCTTCGTATTATTACTTTACGGTTTAAGATATCAAAATCGTTACCAAAGCAGATCAGAAAACAGGAATGTTCCGCTGGTGCCGAATGCAACAATGAGTACGTCAACCTGCAAAAAACAAAAAAAAGAATTGGCAAAATATTGAATAGTTGCCCGATGAAAAACATTTTCGAAAGTAAAGAAGTGACTGCAGCCATCCCCGGCGAAAACTCGGCCACGATACATGAGGGAAGAGACTGTGCCATAAAAAACCTGCTTACCGCAGAGGCTACACTGGTAAATGATAGCGAACTATTACTTTCAGAAAAAGGCAAAAAAAATGAAGCCCTTTTATTAGAAAAAGAAATTGCTGATCTCTCATTTGCAGTGTCACATGATTTAAAGGCACCACTCCGCATCATTTCTGGATATGCCGGAATTATACAAGCCGACTACTCGGGCGCACTCGACACAGAAGGAAACAGACTGCTTGCATTGATTGTTGAAAACGCTTCTGTTATGAGCACTATGCTCGATGCTATAGTAGGGTTGTCGCGGGTTACACAGCAGGAATATGTAATGCAGATGGCAGACATGAATTCATTGTTCAATAAAATTTCAGAGGAGCATAAAAACAGTACAACTACAGAAACTACAATGCGAATCAGCAACCTTGCTTCGGTAATTTGTGATGTTAATGCGATACGTACCGTAGCAGGCAACCTGTTGTCTAATGCTATAAAGTTTTCAGCCAATGCAACGCAACCAACTATTGAAATAGGATCAGAAACAGGCAATGAAGAAGTAGTGTATTTTGTAAGAGATAATGGCACCGGTTTTGACATGAAGTACAGCAGCAAACTATTTCGGCTTTTTCAGCGACTGCATTCAAAATCAGAATATCCCGGTATCGGTGCCGGATTGGCCGTAGCTGCAAAAATTATACATAAACACGGCGGGAAGATCTGGGCAGAAAGTGTCGAAAACAAAGGCACTACCTTTTATTTCAGTTTACCAATAAACAACCAATAACCATGGACAATTCCAGAGTGGAGATTTTGCTTATAGAAGATAATCCTTACGAGGCTGAACTTGCTTTGCGTAGCCTGAAAAAAAACAATATTGCAAATACTATTGTACATATCGACGATGGCGCTGAGGCACTCGATTATATCTTCTGCCGTGGCAAGTACGCCGGCAATACCACAATACATAGCCCGAAGTTGATTCTACTCGACCTCAACCTGCCAAAGGTAGATGGACTGGAAATTCTGAAACAAATAAAATCAGACGACAAAACCTGTATGATTCCGGTAGTAGTGCTTACTTCATCCAAAGAAGAGCGGGATATTGTTGATAGTTACCGGCTGGGTGTGAACAGTTACATTGTAAAACCAGTAAATTTTGAGTCATTCTCAAAAGCAATGTCCGACCTTAAAATGTACTGGCTTGTTTTGAATCAGTGGCCTCCGTTATAACCAAAACACCAACCATTAATGCAAAAAATTGAATCAAAACCCTACCTGCTCCCATTAGTGCGATTGCCAATACACTATTCCCTAAAAAGCATCAATACTTATGAAAACAAATCACATTGAGATCCTTCACCTTGAAGATGAAGTGATGGATGCTTATCTCGTCAGAAAAATACTCGATCGTTCACACCTTGATTTTAATATTACCGTTGTGGGCGACAAGGCATCCTTTGTAAAAGAGATCCTTAACCGGTCTTTTGACCTGATACTTGCTGATCATTCGCTACCACAGTTTACCGCAATGGAAGCGCTTTTGTTTCTCAAAGAACGAAATGTAGACACACCATTCATACTGCTCACAGGTACAGTTTCAGAGGAGTTTGCCGTAAATGCTATGCGCGAGGGTGCCTGGGACTACATATTGAAAGACAGATTACAAAGGTTACCGAATGCGGTCATCACAGCTATCGAACGGTACACTACCGAAAAACAAAGGCGAAAATATGTAGACGAATTGATGGTCCGCGAAGCGTTGATGAAAGGCGCAGAGCGACTTGCCCGCTTTGGCAGCTGGCAAGCCAATATGATTACTGGAATCAATACCTGGTCAGACGAAATGTACCGCATGATGGGCTATGAACCCGGATCGAGGGTACCATCGACCGAGTTGTTTTTGGCAGGTATACACCACGAAGACTACACAAGAATAAAGGCAACTTATGACTATGCATGTAACCATATGCCAAATGTGTCGTTTGAATGCAGGCTTTCTCGCGATGATGGCAGTATTATGTATATATATTCTGAACTGGAAATTAAGCGAAACGCATTTAGTGAAATTGTGAGCCTCAATGGGTTCATAAGAGACGTTACTGAAAACAGGGAAGCCAAACAGAAGTTGGCTGAAAGCGAACGCAAATACCAGTACCTTTTCGAGCACAGCCCAAAACCTACATGGGTTATTGATGCAGAAACCTCCCGCTTTCTGGATGTCAATAAAGCCGCGGTGCACCACTACGGGTACACCTACGACGAATTTATTGCCATGCAGGCCTATGACATCATCGTCCCCCCATCCGGCCACAGAGACACAATTTGGGAAAATGGGAAATGGCCGGAAAAGGCCATGGCACTACACCGGAAAAAGGATGGCACGGTGATCAGTGTAGAACAGCAAACGGGAAACGTGGATTTTGAAGGACGTCCGGCCAGAATTATTCTGGCCACTGAAATCAATTAGTCTCCACAGGGGAGATTGCGGATTTGGTGTGATTTGATAGCAATGTTCACCGTAGCAAAGAAGCTCAATCTCTGATCCTGGTTTTATAATTAGGAAGACTCAACGTATATTAAGCATACTCAACAAGCTTTCCCTATTATTCCTAGCGATAGGTATCTCTTGGCCGCCAACAATTATAGTTGTTGAATTGATTTTCTCAATCCGCGAAATGTTGACTACATAACTACGATGTACCCTGAAAAAGTGATCAGAATCTAATGTATCTAAATATTCCTGTAAATTACCGCGTATTAGAAATTTCCTTTGAGCCGTATGTAGCTCGATGTATACATGCTCACTCGATAAGTACAATATATCATCGAATAATACCTTGTGGAAATAGTCTCCGTCCTTTACAAAAAGTGAGTTTTTAAGTATTTTTTGCCCTCTATCTATATTGGCAACTTTGTTTTGATGTGGACCACTATCGTTGTAATTATATAACGCAATTTCAAGCGCCGAATACAAATCACTCTTGCTGAAAGGCTTTATCAGGTAGGCATTGGGTCTGGTGAGTTTAGCCCGTTCCACTGTTGCCTGGTCTCCATTCGCTGTAAGAAAGATAAAGGGTATATCCATGTTCAGCCTAATGTATTTGGCAATATCAATTCCATCTTTTTCCCCTCCAAGGTTAATATCAAGAATTACCAAATCAGGCTGTTCATTCTTTAGCATTGCAATGGCTTTATCATATTTGCCGCATGGGCGCAGGCACTTGTAACCTAAGCCAGTTAGCAATATTTGAATATCATCAGCAATAATCACTTCATCTTCTACAATTCCTATTTTTACAAGGTTCATCGTATCAAAATTTATCAAAATGCAAATTATTATAACAACCAAAACTCAAGACTCAAACGCTATAATAAAATTGCTGCCATCCTTATAATAGTAAGTAGCACTTCCATTCAATTGCTCACTCAGTCTGGATATCAGCCTCAATCCCATCGTTTTGCCATCTTCAAACTTAATTTTCGGTGACAGCCCCTTCCCGTTATCGTGGTACTTCAAAACATAATTCTTGCCGTTTTTTTCAATTTCAATTCCAATATAAGGTGAAGGTTGATGGTCGAATGCATACTTAAAGCTGTTTGTAATTAATTCATTCAATATTAAGCCAAAAGGAACCGCTTTTTCAATATTGAGCTTCATACTTTCCACTTTATTGACCAGTATGATATTGTTACCTAGGGGATCAAAGACATTTTTTAACCGAAAAAACAAATCTGAAGAAAATTGACTCATTTCAACCACATTCAATTCATTTTGATAGAGCTTTTGGTGTATTAATGCTATAGCCAACACACGGTTTTGAGCCTCCATCAATATTTTCTTGGTTTCATGATCGCTTAGGGTCCCCGACTGCTGCCTCAAAAGGCTGCTGATTATCTGTAGGTTATTTTTCACCCTATGATGTATTTCTTTTAACAGCATCTCCTTTTGATGCAGTGATATTGTTAGGTCATTTGTCTTTTCAAATACCATTTTATCTAGCTTGGCATTCTCTCTTTCCAACAGTCTTATCCGCCATTTATAAACTGCATAAATCAGAAATGACGCAATTGCCATGAGCATTAATCTAAACCATAGCCGGAGGTAAATGGGTCTTACAACATCCAAAGTGATTTGCAAATCATTTTTGCTCCAGGCACCACTGGATTCCCGTGCTTTAATATGGAGTAAGCTGGTGCCATAGGGCAACCTTGTAAGCCTTATATTCCTGTCATGCTGCACTATCCACCCTGTGTCTATTCCCTCTATTCGCCAGTAATAATTGGTAAATCTTGTATTGGAATAATTGAGCAGTGCAAACTCGATATTTATATACCTGTCATCCGGCATTATTTTTATTTTGTTAGTTTTTACAAGCTCTGCAGTATAGTCTTCCGGTTTATTTTGCCTGCCATCAAACTTCGTCAGAGAGGTTATAGCAAGAGTATTGCCATTCATATCGTTTTCCTTCTGCACCGGAAAATCATCAGGGTTAAAAGCAGTAATACCATTTAATGAACCAAAGTAAATATTACCTGCCTGGTCTTGAAAATGCGATTTCCTGTTGAATTCATTATCTGTTATTCCATCATCCTTAGTATAAGATATTACACTACCGGTACTTTTGTTAAACTGCATAATACCGTAATCGCTACTCAACCAAAGCCTGTTATATTTATCGCCAAATACACTGTAAATATTGTCGTTTGACAGCCCGTCTTTGTTTGTGTATAGCCTGCATACATTTTGCTTTCGGTCCCATTTCACCAATCCATTATGTGTCGCAAGCCAATAAACCCCTTCTTTATCCTGATAAAAATGGTATATATCCTTTGACGGAATAAATTGCCTCCCTGTATCTGCTGATGAATACCTGCTTTTTACACCATAGTCGCTCCCGAGTTCATAAAATCCACTCTCCGTTGCCAACCAAATATGCCTGTCTTCGTCATAACACATATCCAAAACTTTGGATTTTTCAAGTCCCGGATAAGCATTATTCTGGCTATACCTTGCAAAAGCCCTTGTTTTTGTATTGAGCCATGCCAAACCGGTACTTGTCCCTATCAATAACTTACCGGGTTCAACTTCAAGCAAAGACCAAACAGAAGTGAAAAAAGGTGACGAAAAAGTATCTACGATGATTCCTTTTGGGCCTAATTCGCAGATATAATTTAAACGGCCAAAAAAAACATTTCCTGTAAGTGATTTTATAATTGGGAAATAGTCAAAAAAAGCATGAATACGAACAGCCGTGTCTTGTTGCACTTTAGAAACAATGTTATACCTCCTGACACCATCATACTCGTTCATTGCCCACAACTGGCTGTCTACAACCAATAGTCCTCGATAACTATTCCCATAATTGGTAGACAACTTGGTGCTGAGGCTATATTGCCTGAACTTATTCCGGTTTACCGTAACCCGGTAAAAACCCGTTTGGGTAGCTATCAATATCTGTTCATTTTTAGACGAATAGTAATTTAAAAATAAATCAAGCCTGGTATCCAACTTGTAAAAAATGCCATGATCTCGACTTATTATATTGTTTCCTATAATTATCACATCAGGAATAGTGGTAGGCATCAGCCATTCGTTATGACCAATTCCAATAACACTTTCGGTAATATTTTTTACTTTAAAATCAGGGCTTACAGAATAGACACTATCCCGGGATTGAAAACAAATGTTGGATTTTGGAAAATACCATGAAGTTGAAGTTATAGGAGCCGAAAAAGTGTACTTTCTGATGACTTTGCCCGAAAGGGTCACTTCCTGCAATTCTGTTTCGTTTTTTAGCAACCAACATGTACTCTTTTCAGTGATGTATAAAAACCTGGTACCTGAATCAACATAAATAAGCTGATGGGCAGCCAACTTATTGTTGTTCACATAAAAAAAACAATTTAAACCATGGTTGGTAATTTTTGCCGAATCAGGGATTTTGTCCAGATGCCAACCTCGTTTTGCAGGCTCAATTCCATCACCCCTCGACTTATAAATTGTAATCTTATCACTTTCGGGATCAAAAACATTTGCGCCGTTCTTTAAACTTATTGCCCATATTTTGCCCGTCGAATCTTCTACAATATTATCTGCAGGTTCGCGGCATTGAATTAATGGCAGATCATCTTTATCCTGCCGGTACCACTTAAAATTGTATCCGTCAAAGCGGCTTAAACCTGCGGCGGTATATACCCATATAAAGCCTTTCTTGTCCTGCATTATCAACAACACATTTCGGTGATTTAGACCGTCGTTGGTATCCCAATGCTGAACATTTACCACATATTCCTGAGCTGTAACTCGTATACAGTTGAGAAAAAGAAGCCAAATAATGAGGCGTTTCAAATAAATAAATTAAGATAAAATTACCATGGATTAGAATGATGAAGTGGGCAATCAAGGTGATGGACACATGACATTTTCCAGACTGCGATACAAACCTCGTTGAATATCAAATGCAGAACAAAAATAATCTTTTAACACAGAATTATCAATTATTTGCATTGCCACTCATAACAGTTCAGAGACCACTCATAACATATTTCATACCTGCCATAACATTAAAAAAAATTACCAATTCTTTAATCCTATGTTTGTCTGGAAAATATTAAATCTAAGAACAAATGAAAAAGAATCATCTGCTACTTATAGTCTTCATGACTATGATTTTGTTTTTCAATAACTTGCTTTACGGTCAGGGTATGGCCATAAACACAACCGGAAACGAACCCGACTCATCGGCAATGTTGGATATCGGGTCTACAACCAAAGGCCTGCTTACTCCCCGTATGACAACCAGCCAACGTACTGCGATCAATTTGCCAGCCAAGGGCCTGTTGGTTTTTGACATTACATTAAATGCATTCTATTTTAATAGTGGCACACCTTCACTTCCGGTTTGGAGTGCCGTAGGCGGCGGGGCCGGTGCAGGTACTGCTGCAGGTGAATTGCTGTATTGGAATGGAAGTAACTGGATTGGTACAGGTGCCGGCAGCAATGGCCAGTTTTTGACTTTTATATCTGGTGCGCCTACCTGGGTTACACTTCCTTTTTATAATATTATGGCATCAAGTGGGCCTGATGGCACAGTATCACCTGCAGGAATTAGCTACTTTTGTTGTGGCAGTAGCGCCACTCCTGTTTATACCATTACTCCTTCAGCAGGATACAGGATAGATAGTGTCTTGGTAGATGGTAGCAGCGTAGGCTCCGTTACTACATATACATTCGCTCCAGTAAGTTCAAATCATACCATACGCGCTACCTTTATACCTGATACCTACCCAATTTTGGCCAGTTCCGGAACAAATGGAACTGTTTCTCCCGCAGGTACTACCAATGTTGCCGCAGGAACTAACCAGGTATATACAATGACACCGGCTTCAGGATACAGGGTGAATGACGTAACTGTAGATGGATCAAGTGTTGGCTCGGTCAATACTTACACCTTTACAGCTGTTGCCACAGGGCACACTATCAGTGCCACATTTATACTCGATACCTACCCAATAGTCGCATCTTCAGGAGCGAATGGAACAATATCGCCTGCCGGAACTACAAATGTAATGTTCGGCAATAACCAGGTTTACACTATTACTCCATCTACAGGTTATGGTGTTGCAGATGTGTTAGTAGATGGCGCTAGTGTTGGCGCAGTAACTAGCTACACTTTCACTTCGGTGGGTGCAAGCCACACTATCAGTGCAACATTCAGCATACTTACCTATCCTATAGTAGCATCTTCAGGGGCCAATGGAACAGTATCGCCATCTGGCACCACAGATGTAAGTTATGGAGGTACACAGGTATATACCATCACACCATCCCCTGGATACCTTATTAATAGCGTTACAGTTGATGGCTCAAGCGTGGGTGCTGTAGGCACTTATACTTTTGCCACCGTTACATCCAGCCACACCATCAGTGCTACATTTGCAGCTATAACCTACTCATTAGTAGCAACAGTTAGTGGCGGTGGAACAATATCACCTTCAGGAACCACGGTAGTAACCGCTGGTACTACTCAGGTATACACCTTTACCCCTGGTGGTGCAGGGTTTGGTTATTTTACAGTAGATGGAGTTAACCAGCCAATGATGGCTGGAGTATCCACCTATACATTTACTGCAGTAGGGGCCAACCATACCATCAATGCAACAACCAGATCACTACAGATTGGAGATAATTATGCAGGTGGTATCATTACCTACCAGTCATCAGCTACTCATGGCTATGTGAGTTCAATTATAGATCTTAGCACATCGGCTACCTGGGGGTGCTATAACACCGTAAATGTTACAGGAACAAATCTTAATCTCGGATTTGGTGCTGCTAATACAGCACTTATCGTAAGCGGTTGCACTACAACTGGTATTGCAGCCCAACTATGCGATTCATATACAGGAGGCGGATACTCAGATTGGTACCTGCCATCAAGGTACGAATTAGAGAAAATGGCATTGAACAGGGCTGCAGTAAGTGCAGGGGCAGTTGCCGCAGGTGGTAGCAGCGTAATTTCTACATCCCGCTATTGGTCTTCCACACAGTTTAATGTTGGCCTTGCATGGGATGCTCCAATGAATACAAGTGGTGCAGGAAATTATGAAAAAAATCTGAGCCGTTATGTACGTGCATTCCGATCATACTAATGGTTGGTTTTAACTGGAATTCATTTATAGACCAACTAAAAAAATATTAATAAAAAGACACAAATATTAGTTCTTTGGGCATGGTTCACCTACAAGTGAGCCATGCCCAAAACCAGTGATGGCGCAAGTATTGTCACTTGTGTCTACACCACAATCAAGTGTTTTCCACTTGCGAAAGCCCCGATGTCACAGTCATCTTCCGCGGTCCTATCCCATTTCCTAAAAAAGATCCGCCGATGTCAGAATTTTACGATAGCAATACCCCAATCTGGCACCGGGAATGTATATGTGTCGTTTCGTAGGTAGCGACGGCAAATCAGTTGCCCAACGGTTGGTTGAAGAAAAATAGCAACAGGTGCTGTAGAGAAAAAAAGCGACTTTTAGGCAATTTGAAAAGTGAAAACAAAGCCACCGCCGCTGCAAATGAGTAGAAATTGCAGAATTTATTATTGCTGTGCAGTAACCTGAACAATAAGAACTACGTTTACATGTTTTATTGCACAGTTTTTATTCACTTAAGAAGCAGTTATGAAAATAAATTACAAACATTTTATAAGCTGTTTCGCTGCTTTGTTTTTATCCTTGGCATCAGGCGCACAGACAGCAACCATAGCCGGCAGCACCGCCTGCCCCGGCGGTGTGCTTACGCTTACCAGCACCCCACAGCCCATACATATAGTATGGCAGCAGGCAGGCATAGGCATCAGTACGGTATCACCTACCTATGCATCAAGTGCCACCACGGTAGCCGGCACGGGTTCACTCGGCTCCGGCGCTGATTCATTTCGTGTACCAGCTGGAGTCTGCGTAGATGCCGGCGGCAATATCTATGTGGCGGATTATGGCAATCACCGTATCCAGAAATGGGCACCCGGTGCTACCAGCGGTACTACGGTAGCCGGCACGGGTACAGCCGGTCCCGGTGCTAACCAGCTTCGTAACCCGGGTGGAGTCTATGTGGATGCGGGCGGCAATATCTTTGTGGCGGATTGGGCTAATCACCGGATCCAGAAATGGGCGCCGGGTGCTGGCAGTGGCACCACGGTAGCGGGCACGGGTACAGCCGGTTCTGGCGCCAACCAGCTTCAACGACCGTTTGGAGTCTATGTGGACGCGGGCGGCAATATCTTTGTGGCGGATCAATTTAATCACCGGATCCAGAAATGGGCGCCTGGTGCTACCAGCGGCACTACGGTAGCCGGCACAGGTACGTCTGGCCTTGGCGCCAACCAGCTTAATAACCCTACTGGAATCTATGTGGATGCCGGTGGCAATATCTATGTGGCCGATGAACAGAATCACCGGATCCAGAAATGGGCGCCCGGCGCTACCAGCGGCACTACGGTAGCCGGAACGGGTACAGCCGGCTCCGCCGCTAACCAACTTAATGGCTCGTTTAGAGTCTATGTGGATGCGGGTAGCAATATCTATGTGGCTGATTATTTCAATAACCGGATCCAGAAATGGGCGCCTGGTGCTACCAGCGGCGCTACGGTAGCCGGCACGGGTACAGCCGGCTCCGCCGCTAACCAGCTTGCGTCCCCGACTGGCGTCTATGTGGATGCCGGCGGCAATATCTATGTGGCGGATCGACAGAATCACCGGATCCAGAAGTTTGCGGCATCTATTGTAAATACCTATACGCCTGCCACGGCAGGCAGCTATGCTGCCCTGGTAACCACCCAGGTGGGGGCAGTAACTACCAATACGCTAACGGTCAATGCAACAATAAATGCCAATGCTGGTACGCCGGTTATTTGTCTCAGTCAGGTATTATCTATTGCGATTCTTACAAATGATGCTTCAGGCGGAACCTGGAGCAGCAGCGATGTGGCAAAAGCAATAGTTAGCCCCGAAACAGGCGTAGTTAGAGGTAAAGGCGCTGGCACGGTCGTAATCACTTATAGGATGAACCCTACGTGTTTCCGCACCACAGTGGTAACGATAAATCCTCCAGTTTCCGCAATTACCGGAGTCCTTAATGTTTGCCCGGGAGCAACGACTACGCTGTCGAACGCAACACTAGGCGGCACATGGAGCAGTAATGATACTACAATGGCTAAAGTGAACCCCGCGACAGGGTTGGTCACAGGTTTCACCAGTGGTACCACGGCTGTAACCTACCTGGTTAGTGCCGGTTGTTACAGCACTGCAAATGTCAACATGCCGGCTGGACCACTTTTCATTGTTGGTCCTGATACAATATGTCAGGGCGCTATGGCCACAATGTCCAGCGGACCCGTCGGTGGCACATGGAGCAGCAGCCACCCATCCAGAGCGTCGGTAAATGTCACAACGGGTATCGTTACGGGCATCAGCGTCGGTTCAGCCACTATCACTTACCGCATAAGTTCAGGTTGCTTTAGAACGAAGAGTGTTACTGTAAACAACATCACAGCAAGTATAACCGGAACAGCCAATATTTGTCCCGGTGCAACTACAGATTTGACACATGTTATCACAGGCGGTACGTGGACGAGCAGCAATAACGCAACGGCTACGGTCAATGCAACGAATGGTTTGGTAACTGGTATCAGTGGTGGTACTGCAGTCATCAGTTATTTTACCAGTCTTGGTTGCTACAAGACTACTGTACAGACAGTGTTTACTGCACCTGCCAATATTTCGGGTATTGCCACTGTTTGTGAGGGTTTCCAAACAACTTTGGCGAGCTGGCCATCAGGTGGCATATGGAGTAGCAGCAATAATACAGCTGCAACTGTGAGCACCACAGGAAATGTGAGGGGCCTCGCACCAGGAAATACTACAATTCAGTACCTGCTTAGCAGCGGATGTTTGGTTACAAGAGAAATCACTGTAAATGCGATTCCGGATACAATAACCGGATCGCTGGCAGTGTGTGCCGGCAGCGAAAATTCGCTCTCGGTTTCACCCTCCGGCGGTGCCTGGACCAGCAGCAACTTGTCTAAAGCCAGTATCGACGCTGTAAGTGGAGTACTTGCCGGTATTTCGCAGGGTACTGCCAATATCACCTACATGCTAAGCTCTGGTTGTTTTAGGAATGCGACGGCTATTGTAAATCCACAACCAGGGGTTATAACAGGTGCAGCGACAGTTGCACAGGGCGCGTTTGTAAATTTCACAAGCAGTCCGGCAGGTGGCTTATGGAGCAGCCTTGCATCTACAACAGCATCGGTAAATGCCGCTACGGGCAGGGTTACGGGTGTAAGTACCGGTTTCACAACTATCACCTACCAGCTCGGTACCGGTTGTTACAGAACCCGTGATATTACCGTAACTGGCGCAAGGGGAACAATCGAAAATCCGGAATCCGAAACAGGTTATGGTAGCTACTTCCAATTATCCCCCAACCCTACATCAGGCGCTTTGGCGCTGTTTTCATCGGTTTCCGGAGTATTCAGTGTGCACACTATAGATGGTAAATTGGTAATTTCACAAATGATCGATCAGCAGGCAACAACCATTTTGCTTCCGGCCAATCTGGCACCGGGAATGTATATTTGTCGTTTCGTAGGTAGCGACGGCAAATCAGTTGCCCAACGGTTGGTTGTAGAAAAATAACAACGGGTGCTGTAGAGAAAAAAACGACTAGTAAACAATTTGAAGATTGAAAAAAACCTCCGCCGCTGCAAATATGCAGCGACGGAGGTTTTTTATACTGGATTGGCAGTAAACATACTTCTCAAAAAAGCCTTCATCCCCGCAGTTGCCCCCTGATGGCGCAGTGTTTTCCACTTGTATCTATACCGCAAGCAAGTGTTTTCCACTTGCGAAACCACGAATAGCATATCACCCACTGGCACTGCCATCTACCGCTGGTCCTCTCTCATTTACTAAGAAAGATTCGCCGATCTCAGAAAACCGCCACAGCAATGCCACTTAAGCTCAAAAATTGGCGCGGTTTTTGTGGCCTAATACCTGCATACCGTCACGTCAAATATTTCATTTTTCTTCATGGCAGCAAGTGCGCAAAAAGTGCGCAAAAATACGAGCTTTAAATTTCTGTAAACAACTGATAATCAACTTATAACATCAAATTGCGCTACCCACAAAAATTGCACACCAAAGTGCGCAAAAAGTCTTTTTCAGTCACCTGCGGGAGATTTGTCAATAACAGAGTACAGCTGCTTGGTACACAATCTAGTTTCAAAAATGGCGCATTTTTCGGCGCATAATACCAGTATCCTGCCACACCAAATATTGCAAGCCCTGTGAGCAAAAGTGCGCAAAAAGTGCGCAAAAATTAAAATTTAAATTTTCCGTAAACATTTAATATTCAACACAATAAACCAAACGAACACCTAAACAAAAATTGCACACCAAAGTGCGCAAAAACCACTTTTCCCATTTGGCTACTACCCCACTTGATACAAGGTGGTGCCGCTAACCACCGCCTGCTACCCAAGACTAAAAAAGCACAAAACAACGGGTTGCTGCCAAATCCCCCCGGCATGCAGGGGATTTTAAGTGGTACTTTGCCGGCAGGTATAGCATTAGTCAGTTAAGCTTATTACTTTACATGCTGTTTTTAAAACGAAATCTGAAAATGAAGAAGAAAATTCTGGTCTTGCCGCTGCTCGTATGCGTTTCGCTGGCTACTACAGCCAGGCACAAAAACAAGAAAAAACATTCGAATGGCAATGACGCAGCAATGAGTGCCGCAGTAGCAAAGTCAGATACAGGCTCAAGCAAAAAGGGGCCAAAACCTTTGAGCAAAGTCATCACTGACAAAGCGGTTTCTAAAACAGGCTTGTTCACCGTACACAAGCAGGACGATAAATGGTATTTCGAAATTCCGGACTCACTTATGGGCCGGGAAATGATTATGACCACACGCTATGTAAAAGTTGCAGGTGGCGGAGGTATATATGCCGGTGAAATGGAAGGTAACCGTACTGTGATCTGGGAGAAAGGACCAAACAATAAACTGTTCTTCAGAGTAGTAACTGTTATGAGCGTTGCAGACTCTGCAACAGATATATACAAAGCTGTCTCCAGTTCAAACTTGAATCCGATTGCGGAATCATTTGAAATCAAAGCAATTGGCAAAGATTCAGCTTCGGTAGTAATCGAAGTTACTGATTTCTTCAAAGGAGATAATCAGCCGGTAAGCGTAAGCCCCAGAACAAAAGCCAGGTTCAATCTGACCACACAAGTGAACGACCGGTCTTATATTTCAGGTATCAGTACATTCCCTATCAATACAGAGATTAAGGTGGTGCGTACATTTAACTCCACGCCTCCACTCCGCCCCCAAAACGGTCCGGGCCAATTCCCTTCTGTAACCCTCCCTGCAGCTATGGAGACTGGAGCGGTTACCATGGAAATGAATAATTCTTTTGTATTGCTGCCCAAACAGCCAATGCAGAAAAGGTTGTTCGATCCCCGTGTCGGTTTCTTTGCTGACGACTATGTAATATTCGACGATAAGCAGCAAAAAGTAGAAGACCAGACATTTGCAGTAAGGTGGCGCCTTGAACCAAGGGAAGCAGACAGGGCAAAATGGAAAAGAGGTGAGCTCGTAGAACCTCAAAAACCAATCATATACTACATAGATCCCGCGACACCCAAAAAATGGCGCAAGTACCTTATTCAGGGCATCAACGACTGGCAGGTGGCTTTTGAAAAAGCAGGCTTTAAGAATGCGATCATGGGCAAAGAATGGGACTATTCAGACTCTACCATGAATCTCGAGGATGCAAGATATTCAGTTGTCAGATACCTTCCATCAGATATCCCAAATGCATACGGTCCTAATGTCCACGACCCCAGGAGTGGCGAGATTATTGAAAGCCACATAGGCTGGTACCACAATGTAATGAAGCTCGTACACGATTGGTACTTTGTGCAGGCAGCAGCGGTCGATTCGCGTGCACGCAGCATGGTGTTTGACGACGAACTGATGGGGCAGCTCATCCGCTTTGTTTCATCGCACGAGGTAGGGCATACCCTGGGCCTGCGGCACAATATGGGTAGCAGCAGCCGCACTCCTGTCGAAAAATTGCGCGATAAAGCCTGGGTAGATGCCCATGGCCATACAGCTTCAATTATGGACTATGCCCGTTTCAACTATGTGGCACAGCCCGGCGATGGCATCTCTGATGCCGGTATGTTTCCACGCATCGGCGATTACGACCAGTGGGCCATACAGTGGGGTTATAAATCAACTTTCGCAAAAGACGAAAAGGAAGACCAGAAAATTGTGAGCAAATGGGTTACAGATAGCCTCAGGGCCAATCCCCGCCTTTGGTTTGGCACCGAAAGCAACCCGTTCGACCCAAGATCGCAAACTGAAGATCTGGGTGATAACAATATGCGCGCCAGCGAATACGGGATCATGAACCTGAAAAGGATTGTGCCTAAACTGGCTGAATGGTCAAAAGAAGAAGCAGACACCTACGAAAATCTTGCAACCATGTATGCCGCCACCGTAACGCAGTTCAACAGGTATATGGGGCATGTTGTAAAAAATGTAGGCGGCGTATACGAAACACCAAAAAGTGTAGAACAGGTGGGAGAGGATGTGTATGAACCCACACCTGCAGCAAAACAAAAAGAAGCCGTTGCATTCCTGCACAAACAGCTTTTCGAAACACCGGAGTGGTTGTTGGAGAAAGACATTCTTAACAAGATCAACAATCCTGTGGCTGTAGATCAGGTAACAAATGTTCAGGTAAATACACTGAACAGTCTGCTATCTGCTGCAAGGCTGAACAGAATGGCCGTTAGCGCAAACCGTTTCGGTTCAAAGAATGTCTATCCGGTTGAAGTCATGATGGACGAAGTAAAAAACGGCATTTGGAGTGAGTTGGCTAGTCATAAAACAATCGATGGTTACCGCAGGAACCTGCAAAAAGCATACATAGACGCACTTGAAAAAATAGTTAATCCTACTGATGCTGCAGGTCCTGCAGCACAGGCTTCGATCAACAATACCTGGAACACAGATGCGGTATCCGTAGCACGGGGACAATTGATAGCGCTGAAGAAAGAGGTAGACGCTGCAATAGGAGGAACATCAGACAAGATGAGCAGGTATCATCTGCAGGATGTATCTGCAAGAATCAAAAAAGCACTGGACCCCAAAGGATAGGTTACGAAACGAACACCAAACCAATCAATACCGCTTATGGCATGTGCTGTAAGCGGTATTATATCCGGTGCACTACTGAAGAAAGTCCGATTCTGAGGATCCCGTTTCGGGTCGTTCTACATGACCACACCCAACAAAACGGCGACGCCAGTATTTGTCGTTGATGCTACTCACAGTGACACCCCGGGAACGCGATGCATGCGCAAAATATCCATTGGCAAGATAAACGCCTACATGAGAGATACGTAGTCTGTGAATTCTGAAAAACACCAGATCACCTTCAGCTGCATCCTCATACTTTTTGATCAGTTCGCTGTTCTTGAATTGTTGCCTTGATGTGCGTTCCAGACTAACATTAAAAATGGACTCATATAATTTCTGTGAAAAAGCAGAACAATCAATACCGTCAGCATTGTTGCCACCATATTTATACTTCACACCATACCACTGATCAATAAATTTGTAAACACCAAAATTTGTCAATTCCGCCGGCTCCGTTTCTATCATTAAAGCATATTTCAGCATTATAAGATCCGTTGACTTATCGAAATAACCTGACTGGGTATTTATCATCCGCCGTTCCGCCAAACTGCTTGTTACTTGCTCACCAGAGACGATCGTATCTGGCGCAGCAGTCGCCGAGTCGCCCCAATCCCCTGCCCCGACAACATCTTCATTCAATGTAAAAACGTCAGGCAGTGCTGTAGTCGAGGCTGTACAATGAAAACACAAAATGCGCTTCAGCACATGGGTTCTTGTAGCAGTAATAAGTGGTTCAGGAAGTTGCTGGGCTTGTGTAAGAAATGAAGAACAACAGCATACAACACCGAAAAGAAATATCCGGCCTGAAGCAAAACCAAATTGTAGCTGTCTCCTCATGAAAAGAGCATTGAGTGTATAAAGATAAAATTCATTTCGGTAAAAGGAAACTGTGGTGCACAAATGGTATAGTGAGCTGTAAAGCAAGGCATCAGATTTTCAGTATGGTATTGAATTTTGTTATTACTTTCGAAAATTGCGAAGTCTGTTTGTACTTCACCAAAACAAAAATGATGAAAACGCTGGTTGCATTCCTATTTATTCTGATTCCATTTTGCCTGTCCGGCAAAGAGAATAAATATGATATGCTGTTCCTGCAGAAAGACAGCCTCATCCATGGTGGCAGCCGTGAAATAGAACAAAATTGGCGGTTCTATGCCGGCGACGACCCGGCAATGGCTGACACCGGATACGATGACAGCAAATGGGATATCGTAAACTCAAAACTCTATAAGGATGAAGACAAACCTACCGCCACCGACAGCTTTAACGGCATCGGTTGGTTCCGGTATCATTTTCTTACCGACACAGGGATGCAATTTTTCCCATTGGCTTTTTCCATTACCCATTATGGTGCTTCCGAGATCTATCTTGATGGCGTACTGATGAAAAAGTATGGAGTTGTATCCGGGCCCAAAAACACCAACCCTCATTATCCTGTTTATTCGCCTTTTATTGCAACTATACGTTACCCCGGCCACCATGTGCTTGCCGTGCGGTATGCCAATTACAATGCAGCCAGAAATCGAAAAATATATGACAATGACCTTGCCGGCTTCACCGCCAAAGTATCCTCTGCCGCACACTTTGTAGACTTTGAAAGTCAGAATTTCATCTTCTTCACATTCGTCCTGATTCTGCTGTTCGGCATTTTCATCGCTCTTGGCATCGCGCACCTTTTTCTCTACCTATTCGATCGTTCATCCCGGTCCAACCTGTTCTTTTCTATATTCTGTTCATCATTTGCGTTACTCTTCTTTGCTCCCTGGCTGGGTATAGCCAGCTCTAACCCCGATATCGTTCAAAGTCATCACTTTTCTATTCCGGTCATCATTACTGCCATTTGCATCTCCCTCAGCGGATTCGTAAATACACTGTTCAGCAAACGACTACTCCGGTTCAGGATAATTGCTATCTGCGCTGCGCTTGGGCCTATTGTGTACTGGATTCACTCGGGCATCGGAATAATGTATTATGGAATCCTCTTTGTTTTCGTACTCCCCGAGACCATCATTCTGATCATCGGGGCACTGTATCGCAAAGTTGAGGGGGCACGAATAATAGGTATTGGCGTTTTGCTTTTTTCGCTCTTTTCCTTCTTTACAGCGCTATACCTTGTCATCTTTCAAAGTCTGGTTTTTGATAATGAATCTGTATGGGAACTGGTATTTCTATTTATCACCGGATCAGCTATCCTTAGTTTACCTATCTCCATGTCGCTGTACCTTGCCTGGAGTTTTGCATCTGTAAACCGAAAACTAACGATCAATCTGGAGCAGGTAAAGGAGCTGTCAGAAAAGACTATTGCACAGGAATCTGAAAAAAACAAAATCATAGAAAGTCAGAACGAACTGCTTGAAAAAGAAGTATTGATAAGAACAGCGGAAGTAATATCCCAGAAGAACGAAATTGAGAAGCAGCATAATGAACTCAAAACTGAAAAGGAGAAATCTGATACGCTTCTGCTCAATATTCTGCCTGAAGAAATTGCTGACGAATTAAAGGAAAAAGGCTTTTCGGCAGCACGATCGTTCAACGATGTAAGTGTACTGTTTACGGACTTTGTAGACTTTACCAAAGCAGGTGAGCGAATGAGCCCGCAGGAACTGGTGGATGAGTTGCATGTATGTTTTAAAACCTTTGATGAAATAATATCTGGTTACGGAATTGAGAAGATAAAAACTATTGGTGATGCCTACCTTGCTGTGGGCGGACTGCCTGTTGCCGACCCAAACCATGCGGTAAATGCAGTTAAAGCAGCTATCGACATTCTGGATTTTAT
Source organism: uncultured Bacteroidota bacterium (assembly GCA_903824665.1). Taxonomy (GTDB): domain Bacteria; phylum Bacteroidota; class Bacteroidia; order Chitinophagales; family Chitinophagaceae; genus Nemorincola. Next base: position 202,760 of record CAIJXT010000009.1, read on the forward strand.
GCGGCGGCGGAAGCAGGAAATAAACGACCGTACTTTCGAAATCCGAATAGGGATACATAGCGGAAGTGTTGTTGCAGGTATAGTAGGCATCAAAAAATTCGCTTACGATATTTGGGGCGACACTGTGAATACTGCAGCACGAATGGAACAAAGCAGTGAGCCGGGTAAGATCAACATATCTGAGTCGACATATCTGCTGGTGAAAAATCAATTCAACTGTATTTTCAGAGGCAAGATAGAAGCCAAGAACAAAGGAGAGCTGAATATGTACTTTGTTACCAACAACCTGAGGTAGGGAACTGTGCAACATAGCCGACAGTATTTTGTAGTTTGCAGCAATCCAACATTTCTATCCTGATGAAAATAGCCTTCCAGTTTTTGTTGATATCCATCTTAATTAGTGGAGCATCCGCTCAGTCTACAATTACGCTGCGCCGATCGTTTGTTGATAGCTTTTGCAACCGGCTTACAATATCGGCGGCTTACAACGTTTGGTTTTCGCATCCCAGACCTAATGCCGCTAAGGATGATGGTGATATACATGTTTCAGGATATGACAACAAAATTGGGATGCCGGTTGTGGCTGAAATAATGAATGCTGCCGAACAGCCTGAGGCCATGAATATGCTGAAAAGCCATGCCGGAAACGGAAACCCAAACAACCCTAAAATCAACATAGCCGGAGTATGGCGGCTATGGCCAGAGCATATGGGGCCAAAAGGGAATCACTTCTACCAGGGTATGCACCTGACTGCTAATGAAATCATTAAGAAGACGACCAATCCTGACCATGTTTTTGAGATACACCCAGTGACGAAAGTGGCGACCCTGGATGTACGCAACTCCCTGCATGAAATACGGGGATACGAACCCTGGTATGCATGGTATGTACTGCAACAGGTAGGTAAAAAACAATTTGCCATTACCTCTGACAAGCACTCCATTTCGTTTACCACCAAACAGACACCTTACAACTATGCAGACACCTGGATTAAAATTGACAGTATATGGACTGTCATAGATGGTGCGTTTGCCTTTTGTACTATTCTGGACTATGACTACCAGCACGGACACGATGTTCTCCAGAAAACCATTGCCAATAATATCAGGGTAGGGTTTGTAAAGGGAACAGCGCCCTACGATGAGGCATTGGCAAAACACAATGGTGGTGTGATGCATGTATTGGCTACAACGCGCATCAATCTGGCAATAGTGTCAGCACGGGAATCTATATCGCATACAGATCCTGGTGCATTGACCCGACCCCTCCCATTAGAACTTGTTGCGGTGGGGATGATAACTGATTAACACCGCGTGAGTAACAGCCTATTTGTGCGGTGCATCGGAATTCAATTGTCTGAATGCATTAAGTACTGCCTGATGGCCGATTGTAGCATGATCTTCTCCGGGCAAGTAGTCGAAATACACTTTCAGGTTTTTGTTGTTGTAATTTTCTATTTTCTCTTTAAGCAGATTAGCATCAACCTCCATCACATGGGGCTGTTCGGTTGGTGCTAACCCTTCCTTGCCTACCCCAATATACACCGAGGTGGACATGGATGGGAACGATGCTGTTATTGCTCCCCGAAGTTGCAGTAATGTTCCATTGTTCCACCATACGCTGGGGCTAACGATAATATATCGATCAAACATTTGCGTCTTCGTTAGCAATATTTCAGTTGCGAGTAACCCTCCCAGCGATTGCCCGATCAAGGTTGCTGAACTACTGACATTGAAATTTGCTTTGATGTAGGGTTTCAACTCATTATCCAGAAATGAAATGAACTTTGCAGACCCTCCGGTTGTAGGATACTTTGCTTTATCTGCACTTACAGTGGTCGGAAAGGTAAAGTCTCTTTTTCTGTCAGTATTGATGATGCCCACTACGATAGCAGGGCGAAGCCTTGCGATCCACTCCATTGAATTGAACTGCACGAGCCCTACAATGTGTATATAGTCTTCGTCTATGCCTCCATCCAAAAGGTATATCACATCATACCTGGTAGTATCGTCGCGGCTGTAACCGGGTGGCAGGTACATGTTGAGCGAACGCTGCTCTCCCAGTGCTGCCGATTGAATGGTGTGTACCTCGCCCAGCGAAATGGCTTGCACCGGCAGGTTGCCGCGTTTGGCAGGAACCTGCGCCAGCGATACAATGCTACAAAACACCAAACACAATGTTGCTATCCTATACATGATCTGTATTATCATAACGAAGGTATAACCAATTTGCCTACAGGTGTCAATTCTTATCAGTGACTGTGCGGCGGTAGAGCGCAAAAGCCCCGCCAACATAAACCGTATCTCTGAAAAAGCCTGCAGGCAGCTGATCTGCCTCAGAAACAGAGACATAGTAATAATTTATCGCCGTGTCTTTGTTGGCTGCTCCACTGCCAGCAATAGTGAATTGCCCGGGGAAATAATGCTGCGCATTATACATGAAGGAAGGTTCATGTATCCATCCAACGCAGACTTTCACCATTCTGGCACCTTTGTGTTGCATCTTTATTCGTTCCAGCACCACATTATCAGCCGCATTATACCACCATAAGTGTGTATGTGTTACATTGGCATTGCTACAAAAATTATAACAACCTGCACCAAAGAAAACAAGCCCGATAATTGTACCTAAAATTTTATGCCCATTCACTATATGATTCAGCCAATGAACAAGGTGAATAAAAAACAAGGGTATGAAGAACAATGCTGTTCGATCGATAACATAATTGATGCCAAACAATGCATGTTGTAAGATAACTGAAACTGCAGGAATGAAAAACAGCAAGTAGAGAACAACTCCGATTTGCAAACTGCGGTTCGGTAAAACTTTACCTTGGACTGTTTTTATGTACAGCACAAACCAATATACGGACGGCAACACCGAGAACACGGCAATAACAATACCCAGTATTTTTATTGTATCCTTAGTACTGTTCGAAATCAGTATTGCTTCCTTCAGCAAAGAGGAAACTGTGTCAGCCCAGAATCCGTTGGTACCCATAAACTGCAGCCCGTCGTGACCATATACATTAAAAAGCGGCACTGTGATCAATGCTGCGAGCACAACAGCAGAAGCCAGCAACAGCAGAAATTCGTGACCAGATTTTGTTCTCAGCTCAGCCGAACGCCCGAACAGCATTCTATGCACAATTGTTACACCACAAACAGCCAAATAGAAATTAATAAAGGAGAAAATACTGTATACTGATAAAATGGCTGCTATAAGACTTACAATCAAAAAATACGACCTGCCTGCATTGATATACCGTAACAAATAAAGAACACTTACCGACAAGAGTGCCAGAGCGAGGCCGTACCCTCGGCTCAAACCCCAGAACTGGAATAGCAAAGGGCTTACGACATTGAGCAAAACAAAACCTGCAAGACCCAGCCACCTGCGGAGTGTAAGCAAAGAACAAATGCCGTAGGTGGACAATAAGAAAATGACCTGTGCCACTAAACTATCTGCACGTAAAAAAAACAGACTGTCGGTGAAATACTCGACGAGAAACTTGCGTATCAACGAATGCAGGACGTGGTTATTGGCGCTTGCATAGCGGTTGACGATCAAGTCGGTGTAAGAATGGTGGGCGCTGTAGCCGGTCTCGTCGTGCGTGATGGGCACATTGAAGATGCGCAATACGTTGAGGACGACAAGAACAGATGCGAACATGAAGGCGGCAAACCTGTGGGCAACACCGGAAAGATCAGGAATGCTGAATCTGCGCATGGATGTAAAAATATACAAAATACACTTGCATGAGGTTGGTTGCCAGCGGCAATTTTTGGTGCAAATCTGCTACTGCCATCAGGCTACTGTATGGTGTTTTTGCGCACTTTTTCGCGCAATTTCCTGTTTTCGTACTTTTCTGCTTAATGTGTTGATTGTCTTATTTTTACGAAACCTATTATTTTTACTTTTTGCGCAGTTTTTGCGCACTTGCTTCTCACTTTGGGATTGTGGATGTAGCTGGGTTGGGGCTGTTTCGGGGGTATCGTTTTCGGTGGTGGTTGGTTCTTCAGTTAGGGGATCTGGCTCTGTGGAAGGTGTGTTATCGGATGCTTTTTGAGGGTCTTTCGGGAGGGTGCTGATCTCTTCTTCGGAGGGGAATGGGATACCCCAGCGCTCGTAGGTTTCTACGGTTTCGGGATCGGAGAAGAATGCTTCGCGATGGTCGATCAGCGTTTCGGTTCTGTCGGGGTCGGGGAAAGGGATGGTACCGGAGAGGCCTGTGAAATGGGCTGGAAGGAGGGTGTCCCGGTTGATGTTGGCACGGGAGGTCATGTATTCATCGAGGTAGGGCATGACGGCTTGTGCCAGTTCGGGGTTCTTTGCTTGGAGCATATCCATAAAGTGGCCGCACAGCTCGATGGACTCGTTGAGGGCGGCACGGCTTTTAAGGTTTTTGATGGTGCGGGTGAGCTTGTACAATGCGTCGATCTCTACGGGCTTGACCGGGTCTGTGACGCGGCGCTCTGACAGGTACCGCTCTGTAAGGTTGCCGAAGATGTGGTAGCAGTTCTCTACGAGTATAGCGGGCAGGTGTTCGGCTGATTTTTTGAGCCGGTCCCAGTCGCCCTCTCTGACCCAGTAGGAGAGGCTACGACGGCTGATTTCGAGTATGGCGGCGATCTGGGTTTTGTTGAGGCCGGTCTGGAAGTAGAGATTGCGGGCCTGTTGCTTTTTTTCGGTATTCATAATGATAGGTTTTGGTATTTGGGCATAAAGGTCGTTTGGGTTTTGGTGGTGGGCAAAAGGGGTGTATATGATATGCAGCCAGCTGCATATCATAAGACGTATACGCGATATGATAAAAAGTTCTTTCGGCTGTGGGAGCGGGTTTTGGGGCGAATTTATGTTTGGCAAACAATGGGGGCTCGAATGAGCGTTTTGAACGGGTCGAGGGGTTTACCACCCCAGCTGTAAAAAAGGCTTCGCTTTTTTACAGCATCCCCTCCTAAAACAGGAGGGGAGTTTTCCTTCTCGAATGAGCGCTTTGCTTTGGTCGAGAGGTACTGAATTTTCCTGTGGTATGTAAAGATGTTTCTCTGCGCGGCCACCCGCGGGGCTATGCGCTTGATCAACATGACAAAATTCGAGTAGTAATGCTTTGCCCATCCGCTCGTACTTTTTTCTACAGCGAGACTTTTATTATTGTTCTTTTGCCTTGATGCAAAAAGAACCAAAAAATCAAGGCTGTTCGGCTGTATGCGTTTTGGTGCTGCCGGATCCACATCTACGACAGCAAAAGGTGCCATCATGGGGTGGACTTCTTTTCTACTATCAGCAGTTGGGCTGGGTGTTTTTTGTTACTTTTTTTAGTTTGTTGCCGCCGGTCGGGAGAACGGGCGCCGCAGTGGACGTAGTCGGAGACTAGCGCCCAACATGTTTTTTTAGAAAGCTTACAACAGCGGAATGAAACCACTCATTACCTGCCCTCATTGTCCTACTTTTCTTTTTTTTCGCAAAAAAGAAAAGTAGCAAAAGAAAAAGGCGATTTTTTGCCAAAGGCTCCGCCGGCAAAAAAATAGCTCTACGCTGCTATCCTTCGGCGCTATGGGGCTGCATGGCACTGGTTTGCTGCCTATGCAGTGCTGCTTATGGACAGCTGTGCAGGGTTGTTCGCTGGTATGGTTTTGGTGCTACCGGATGCACATCTACGACAGCAAAAGGTGCCATCAGAGGTTGGACTTCTTTTCTACTATCAGCAGTTGGGTTTCGCAAGCGTGACGCTTGCGGGCGAAAGGACCAAGCGGACGCTTGGACCAGGCGGGCAAAGAAATAAAAGATGAATTGGTTGTGAGAAAATCTACCATAACATTAGATACCTAAACCCAATTATTTTCAAACTGAGACGATACGTTTAACAGAGGTTTCGCAAGCGTGACGCTTGCGGAGGAAAGGACCAAGCGGACGCTTGGACCAGGCGGGGAACAATAAGAAGAGTCTGCAATCGCAGCCTTTTTTTATATACCTTTATCCAACAACACATTGTAAAAAAGATACAAAATGGATGAGGTTCGGATATTTATCGTCATTGCCTTAATTCTACTAGGTATATTCATTACACGCATGATATTCAGTATTCCTACTATTGTTAGGCAATTAAAATCACAAACAAACCTTCTCTGTTTAATTGCTAAAAAACCAGGCGCATCGGACAAAGAAATAAAAGATGAATTGGTTGTGAGAAAATCTACCATAACATTAGATACCTAAACCCAATTATTTTCAAACTGAGACGATACGTTTAACAGAGGTTTCGCAAGCATGACGCTTGCGGAGGAAAGGACCAACCGAACGCTTGGACCAGGCGGGATATAATATTGCGACTATGGCTAGTATTTACCACAAGTTGATTGACAAGTTGACATTTGTAAGCAACATTCTTCGCTACGTGCTTTGCTTACTGTTTTTCAGCTGGCTAGCTTCCTCCTGCCGAGAAAAAGACAAAAATGTATCTCCCAAATGTGAAGGTTTCTTCGTTTCTACGTTCAATTTCAATAGTGGGAGGCCATATGATGCCCAGGAATGTATCATTTTTACCAATTCAGAACACAATGATGGATTTAAAAATTTACATGGACTAAACACGGGTATGCCCATTAAAGGCTTAATATATAACTGGAGAAATCGCCACTACTATTTTACTAAACCAGTTGGAAAAGGAACTCCATCTTGGAAATTTAGCTATTTCAATCTCGATCTTTTACAGGTTAATGAAATAGGGAGGTCTGTCTTTGAAGATACATCAAATCACGCTGCAATGTATACTTTCATGACGTGCAATACTCTTTCGGATATTGTATATTGCTTTACACAACAAGGCGATACTTGTAAACTATTTGAAGTGAGCCGCAACGGTGTATTTGGTATATGCCAGATAGGTGTTTTCGACACCGCATACGATATTTGGAGTGTAGCTGTTGACGAAAGTTCGGGTTACATTTTTATACTCCAGGGGAACACATTAAAAAAAATAAACCCAAACACTGGAAATACATCGGATGTTGCAACTTATTCCGATGCCGACCCCGGTTGGCTGAATTATAACGACAATGATAAAATGTTTTACGCACTTGATCGTCGAGGGCAGTACAGGCTTCTGCGGATAAATCCTGCAAATGGGGCACTGACAGTGCAGGGTACGATAAGCGGTGTGGATACAACCAAGTATTATTCCCAACTTACATTTGACCGGTGTAACAACCAACTTATTATTTTGCAGCAGGAAAAGCCTGCAAGTACATTTTATCTTAACGCCTACTGGATAACCCTTAAGGATGCCAAATTGGCCAAGTCAGTCCTTCATCTTTGGGCTACAGATCATGTGAGCTACATAAATGGACCGTTTCCCGAAAAAAAATGATTTTTTTTGATTCTTTTATTCACAACAAAGTATTAATTATGTTAATAGGCAACTTAATTTCAACGACAGATGGCCATGTGGAAACTTCTTGGGTTATCGAGAACTTTACCGATAGTAGTGGTTTCGCAAGCGTGACGCTTGCGGAGGAAAGGACCAAGCGGACGCTTGGACCAGGCGGGGGTTGGACTTCTTTTCTACTATCAGCAGTTGGGTTTCGCAAGCGTGACGCTTGCGGGCGAAAGGACCAAGCGGACTCTTGGACCAGGCGGGACAGCAACAAAGGCAGAATGCCATAATTAGTCCTTTACAAACCTAACCGCATACACACTATTGATCCTTACAAAGTAAAGCCCCCTCGGAAGATTGCTTACATTCATTACTACCTCCTTTGTATTGGAGGTAGATAGCGTTTCCTTTAGCGCTTGACCCTGGATGTTCACAATTGCTATTTTATCAATCACTAAATCAGCAGTGATTTTTATTGTATTTCGAGCAGGGTTTGGGTGGATGTTTGTGTTTAGTGAAGAAGAGTTTATGGCATCTACCGCATTGATAGACGTGATTTTTCTTATCCTGCCATTAGAAACATCTGCTATGTATAAGCTACCTTCATTAACAACTGCACAGTTTGGTTTGTTTAAATGGGCAAACGTCGCTAATCCGCCGTCACCACTGAATCCCATAATACCGCTACCAGCAATTGTAGAAATCATTCCTGTTATATTCACTTTTCGCACAACGTGCGCAAAATTATCTGATATATAAATATTGTTGTAGTTATCAACATTAACTCCATTAGGTGCATCTAACGTGGCAGCCGTAGCGAGGCTTCCATCCCCACTACTTCCTGTTGATCCATTTCCTGCGATTGTAGAAATAATACCAGAGGTATTAATCTTACGAATGCGCCTATTCATCCAATCAGCAACATAAATTTCATCTGATGAATTTAATGCAAGTCCACTGGGAGTTTTCATTTGTGCATTTATCGCTGGACCGCCATCGCCACTATACCCCCCACTACCGTTTCCTGCAATCGTGGAAATAATTCCAGATGTGTTAATTGATCGAACAACATGGTTTCCTCCATCAGTAAAATAAATCACTCCTGTTTTATCAACAGCAATTCCGTACGGCGCGTATAAATTTGCATTTGTCGCTTGCCCACCGTCGCCGCTGTAGCCGATTGTGCCATTTCCAGCTATTGTGCTAATAACACCGGTAGCATTAATCTTTCGTATAACGTGGCTACCATATTCAGTGACAAATAGATTATTGTTAGTGTCTATAGCGATACCAATTGGGCGATACAATTGAGCATCTATTGCAGGCCCTCCATCGCCGTTATGGCCAGCAACACCAGTTCCTGCTATAGTAGAAATAATGCCTAGAGTATTTACTTTTCTAATTTTATTGTTGGAAGCATCAGTTATAAACATGTTTCCATATTTATCGAATACTAAATTAGCTGGATTATTTAATTCTGCTGATGTTGCTGGCGTATTGTCTCCGGCACTGCCGCTGTTACCATTGCCCACAACTGTAGTAATTGTTTGTCCTTGAACACATAAAAAGAGGCACTGCAATGCAAAAAATAGTGTAAGAATTTTCATAGGATAAATTTTACCAAAATTACTCCAAATTTCATTTATATAGCAAATATTCATTTTTATAGCATTTTTTATAAAATCACGTTCTTGTCTTAATTGCGTATTATTTATAACCTTTAAAAGTCTATTCATATGCCGCGTGTAGCCATAATTATATATTCTACTTTTCCACCACAACATAATAAATTCTGTCGTGTAAATTCAGGTGTATAAAGTGCTACATCCAACATTAGTAGCATCCCTACAGCGGCCGATGGCACGCAGATGAATAATAATCAGTGGTCGACTATTTTTATGGATCAAAACAAAAAAATCAATGTATTCTCGCTCCTGGCGCAGGTATGGGGTGTTTTGACACCATAACTCATGGGGAAAAAGTACCAAAAGGAAGCGCCGTGCTTTGCCCAATCGCTCCGCCGGCAAAAAAAATAGCTCTACGCTGCTATCCTTCGGCGCTAGAGGACTGCATGGCACTGGTTTGCTGCCTATGCAGTGCTGCTTATGGACAGCTGTGCAGGGTTGTTCGCTGGTATGGTTTTGGTGCTGCCGGAGCCACATCTACGACAGCAAAAGGTGCCATCAGAGGTTGGACTTCTTTTGTACTATCAGCAGTTGGGCTGGGTGTTTTGTTGTTACTGTGTTTTAGTTTGTTGCCGCCGGTCGGGAGACCGGGAGCCGCGGTGGACGTAGTCGGAGACTAGCGCCCAACATGTTTTTTAGGGAACACTACGTTTAACAGAGGTTTCGCAAGCGTGACGCTTGCGGGTGAAAGGTCCAAGCGGACGCTTGGACCAGGCGGGTAAAAAAAACATAACTTTGATTTCCAATCTTTACATCATATGAAAATATTATTTTTTCTACTCCTTTTTTTTAGTGGGTACGTCCATTCGCAAACTTTTGAAAAAAACGGTTCTACCTTTCTGTTTAATGGTGCCCAATATAAATTTGGAAAAAATGCAATAGATACTTTTGAAATTTTCGATCCCATTAGCGGTAAAAAATCAGTGCTAACCAAAAAAGGTAATCCGGAAATTTTAGAGATAAATGGAAATAAAGTATACAAAAATATGAATATTAAATGTGACAATTTAAAAACATTCGAACAATACACATATGAATTTCTTAAAAAAAATATAAAAATAACAGATCTAACTTCTGGGGTATATTCAATCCACATATGCAATATCATTATCGATACAAATGGAAAAATAGTGTATTTTGAATACCATGGCATTAATTATACTGATGATGGAGGCTTAGTTAGGACGGTAAATGATTTTGGTGTCGATTTAGCGCCACAATTGATAAAAAATGCTCCTGAATTGATATCGTGTACTCACGAAAAACAAAGAGTTTATTCGTTCCTTCCGGAAATGATCTTTCCATATGCAATACGAATTAAAGGTGGTGATGTCCAACTTACGAAGAATCCATCTACGCCTCATCTGCATCGGGTAAGCCCCGAATAAATTATGCTTCGCTATTCCAATATGTTTTGGTAGTTGTTCAGTGTTTTACTCTTTCACGAAATGAGACATCGATTCCTCGATATTACGTCAGGTAATTCCCCCCACTGGTCGAAGGGTCTCCGTTCGTCCTAATATCTGTAAGCGTCCCGATTTCGAGTATACCGAATGAAAATTATTGATAAAAGTTCTACAAACAAAAGCAGAGAAGCATCGCCGCTCACTCTATTTAGGCTTTGTTGCCGCTTCCGGGCGCGGCTAATATGAAATGCATCAATTAAAATACCGCCCTGAAACGCATTGCATAAATCTCATACACTTCCTAAAAACTTGCCACTTTTGACCCTCCACATTTACCTTCCTGAAATCATAGTACATTTCAGGCCAAACCTGCTACCATGGCGCAAAGAAATTTTTATGATAAGCGCGTAGGTGTATATCATACTACGAAAAACGAAGGGGAGTTTACGCGAATGAGCGCAGTGCTCGGGTCGAGTGGTTTACCACCCCAGCTGTAAAAAACGGCTGCGCCTTTTTTACAGCATCCTCCCGCTGAAGGGCGGGACAGGCTCTCCTTGAAAAAAGGCCATGCCTATCGGCAGGTAAAAGGGGAGTTTTCCTTCTCGAATGAGCGCTGTGCTCTGGTCGAGGCTGTCGGTGAGGTATAACTATTTTTTGAGGGGTAGCAGTGATGGTGTGGTGCCAAGTTGAAAAACAGTATGATGTAAATTGTGAACAACGTGTGGGTGGGTGGGTGCGGTAATTGTAGGTGGTGCGGATAAGCAATCAAAATTTGCTAATTTTAGAAAATGAAAATCAAGACGCGCGCATTCGTCTATTTGCTGGCCGGCATTACTATAGGTGCTGTATCGGTGATAGGCATTGCATCTAAAAAAATAGACCCTTCGACAACTGCGGTAGAGATGTCGCCAGAGGGTCGTCCGCAATACAAATGGCATGCACCGGGGTTGCCTGCATCGATAGATTTTTGTGGAGAGTCTGTGCCGCTGGATAAGTGGGAAGTGAAGGAAAAACTGGATCGCGAGGTGCTTGTGAACTCGTACCTCCACGGTACACAATTGTTTATTCTGAAACTGTCGGGCAGGTACTTCCCGATAATAGAAGAGCGGCTGCGGGCCAATAATATGCCTGATGACCTGAAGTATGTGTGTGTAGCAGAAAGCGCGCTGCAACAGAATGCATGGTCGGGGGTGGGTGCTGCCAGTTTCTGGCAATTTATGAAGGACACCGGCCCGGCATATGGTCTGGAAATAAATGATGAAGTGGATGAGCGTTTTCATGTGGTAAAAGCAACAGATGCTGCGTGCAAGTATTTCAAAGCTGCGTACGAAAAATTCGGATCGTGGACGGCTGCTGCGGCATCGTATAACTGCGGTATGGCGGGTTATATGAAGCAGGCTGATTTTCAGCAATCGAACAATTATTATGAGCTGATTTTCCCTGAAGAAACAAACCGGTATGTGTTTCGGATACTTGCCTTCAAGCACCTGCTGACCAACGCCAGAAAATTTGGGATGATTGTAGAACCGGGAGAGGAATACAAACCGCTCAAATACCGTACTGTAACGGTGGATAAGACGATAGTGAACCTTACAGAATTTGCAAAAGCTAACAATACCACCTACAAGATGCTGAAGATCTACAATCCGTGGTTGCGTGATCATAAACTGACTGTAAAGGGTGGCAAAACATACGAAATTCAGTTGCCTATGTAGGCATAGCCGATTAGTGTGCTCTGTAAACAAGCCAGTATACCTTCGACCATTTTAAAACCGCTCTTAACGGTCAATAACAACCAAAAAGACCATGACAATAACAACAAAAAGACGGCGATGGGGCGGGTATGTGATTATCATCATCACAACGGTTGTGATCAGACTGCTAGACCAACCGCATGGTGACCTTCCGGCAATAGGAAAATTATTGGATCCGGTAAACGGCTGTCTGGCCAATGCGGAACGGACAACGAGAGATTTTGGGAGCGCGAAGAAAATAGCGCAACTACAGGGCAACGCATCTGTGATGTATGACGAGCGGCTGGTGCCCCACATCAGGGCGGTATCTGACCATGATCTGTACTTTCTGCAGGGATATATACATGCCAGCTTCAGGCTATGGCAAATGGATATGCAGACACGTGCGGCTGCAGGCCGCGTGAGTGAAGTAGTGGGTGAAAAAACATTTGAGTATGACCGGAAACAACGCCGGAAAGGCATGCTGTACGCAGCTGAGCGATCGCTGGCGGCGGCTGAAGCGGATAGCAGAACCAAGGTAATGCTGGACGCCTATACGGAAGGTGTGAACGCCTTTATAGGCACGCTATCGTATGGGGACTATCCGCTGGAATACAAACTAATGAGTTTTGCCCCGGAGCCGTGGACAAACCTGAAGTGTGTGCTAATGCTGAAGTATATGGCTGACGACCTGTCGGGCAAGACGGATGACATAGCACACTCTTACCTGAGGACTGTGTTGCCGGCGGAGGACTTTGACCTGCTGTACCCGGACAAGATAAGCGGCAGCACCCCGGTGATACCCAGGGGTACCGCCTACCCTACGAGAACGCTGCCTGAAATTGCAGCCCCGGCAGATAGTATCGCCTTCCCGAGCTACCGCAGCAGTGATTTTGGAGAACGAAGTGAAAGCGGGAAGGGCAGTAATAACTGGGCTCTGGGGCCATCTAAAACAGCGTCTGGCGCGGCGATACTGTGCAACGACCCACATCTGGCACTGAACCTGCCCTCGGTGTGGTTTGAGGTGCAGCTAACGGGAAAAGACATGAATGTATATGGCGCATCTATGCCGGGAGCACCGGGTGTAGTGATAGGGTTTAACGACAGCCTGACGTGGGGACTGACCAACAACTACCGTGACGTAAAAGACTTCTACCAGATATATGGCGCGGAAGGTGATGCCAGCAGTTATATGTTTGGTGGCGAACGCAGGAAATTTGACCTGCGCATAGAGGAGATAAAGATAAAAGGCAAGCCGACATTCAATGACACTATGCGCTATACGCTGCACGGGCCGGTAATGTATGACGAACACTATAACGAAAAGGGCAGCCTGAAAAACACGCTGGCAGTGAGCTGGATGGGACACCGCGGCAGCAATGAACTGCTGGCGATCTATATGCTGAACAGGGCGCGGGGGTATACTGAATTTGTAGACGCAATATTGCATTTTGAGTGCCCGGCACAAAACATAATATATGCCGACAGGCGTGGCAATATAGCATTGTGGGGACAGGGGCAATATGTAAACAAATGGAAGGGTCAGGGTAAGTATGTGATGAACGGAAGTGACAGCGCAACACTGTGGCGTGAACTGATACCCATGAACGAAAACCCACATACACTGAACCCTGAAACGGGTTTCCTGAGTTCTGCCAACCAAAACGTGACGGACAGCAGCTATGGGTACTGGTACAATGGGGATTTTACAGAACTGCGCGCCTGGCGCATAAACGATGTGCTAGGCGGGATGCAGCATGCCACGGTGGAGGACATGTTTGGTCTGCAAAACGATAACTACTCTGTGCTGGCATCGAAAACGCTTCCGCTGATGCTGTGGTACTGTAAGGATGTAAACAGCAAGTACCTGGACACACTGCGCCAATGGGACTATAGGCTGACCATGAACGGCACGGCGGCTACTATATACCAACTGTGGTGGCGCAATCTGTACTCGGACATCTGGAAAGATGAATTTTCGGCGGTGCCGGGGTATGTGATACCGCTGCCAGAGCGGACGATGCAATTGATGCTGGCCGACAGCACACTGAAGTATTACGACAGTAAACGAACAGCAAAAAAAGAGGTGCTGCGGGATATGGTATTGCGTAGCCTGAAGGAAACAACTGACAGCCTGCAACAACTGGAAAAAAGCTATGGTCTGGCATGGTACCGGTCTAAAAACACGTCGGCCACGCACCTGACGAAGATAGCGGCGTTCAGCTACGACAGCCTGAAAACAGGTGGATGGGGCAATACGGTAAATGCCATGAAGGGCGGACATGGCCCATCGTGGAGGATGGTGGTAGAAATGGGCAAGGAAATAGAAGCGTGGGGGGTGTATCCGGGTGGACAGTCGGGTAACCCGGGCAGCAAGTATTATGCTGACTACCTGCAAAACTGGGTGGAGGGAAAATATTATAAGCTAGTTTTCCTGCCCGGCACACAGGCTGCAGACAAGAGGATAAAATATACGTGGGCAATAAACAAGTAACACGACAACATGAAGCTGATCATTACAATTGTATCAATTGCCGTTCTTTCAGGAGTGGTGTCGTTGTTTGCCCCATGGTGGTCGGTGGCACTGGTGTCGTTTGTAGTGTCGTTGCTACTGGTGCAGCGGCCAGGAAGATCGTTCGTGGCAGGATTTGCCGGGGCGGGTTTGTGGTGGCTGGTGGCAGCACTATACCGCGATATACCCAACGACCACCTACTCTCGGGACGTATGGCGCAACTGTTTCATTTGCCCAATGGAGGTGCGTTTATAGCAATAACCGTGGTGGTTGGAGGGCTGATAGGTGGGCTGGGCGCATGGGCTGGCGGACAGCTAAAAAAACCATGAGTGCAGACACAAGGAAAAAGCAAACAAGACTCGCTGACAACTACCAGGTACATCAAAAATATGAACTGCTGTAAAAACACTAACTTTGCGATGGTGCCAAACCTCGGAGCTGCAAAGGGTAAGCAATTACTTGTCTTGCAGCAACAGCAATGCCCCGGCGAAAGTTGGGGCATTGTCATTTTCGGCCCGTACACGGGAATCAGTGGTTGAATTCAATTATTTTGTTCATGATTTTGCCGGCAAGCCTCAAAATGAAAAATCCCAGTGCGGCTAAACTGCTATTATTTTTGCTGCTCGCGGGTAGTTGCGATAGTTTGCCATCAGGCAAAAACAGCGCAAAATCGGTATATGAGCCGGTAGCCATAACGCCTGAAGTATGTGCTGAAATCCATGTCAATGGTGGGTGGGAACTTGTAAATATCAGAACTGAAGGCAAAAATCACAAACCAGATAAACCAGTCAGGTTAACGATATCTGAATGCACATTCGCGAAACATGTATATGAGGATGCCTCGCAACATACTGATACATTCAGCCTATTCCGCGTAATAGAGTTCTGTGCAGATTATCAGCTGGTATATAAGAATGACTCTATAGCATGTATTAATTTCAGGAAGGATACGATGGTGGTTGGCGCCTGTAATAATTATGAGGAAACCAGATACTATTACAAACGCATCAGGTTATAACGCGTTGTTCTTTGTTAGCCACATTGCGTATGGAACATCGGGAATACATTTCTCCGATGGCGGTAGCCGCAATCTTATGACTACTTTTTTCATTCCTGAAAAAACAGGTGAACCGGCGCGTTGCATTCAAGCAAAAATCATACCTCCATGGAAATACGCTAGGGAAAACCAGCCAAAGAGCTGCATTTTTAACTGTCAGTAAATATTTTTGTTTTTTCCTTTAATGATACTCGTATTTATTTTATAATATATGCTTCAGATAGGGTAAAAGCGAAATTTATTTCATAAATTGCTGTTAACTTTACTATAACCTACCTACCTGTCACTAATATAGCCCTATTCTGACATCCGAAAACACTGTTACAAAACTATACAACAACCAAAATATGAAAAAAGTACTTTTACTTTTATTAATGGCTATTAGTAGTGCCGCCATAGGCCAAACCGGCACTTACATGTTCTCCCGGTCCATAGGCACCTACACATCCATAGCGGGTGGTACAGGCACTATTGCAACAACAACTATAAGTGCTGAAGATGCAGTTCAGACTGCTATTCCGATCGGTTTTACATTCACCTATTGCGGTACAAATTACACCCAGCTTTCCGCTTCCTCCAACGGATGGTTGTCTCTTGCGAATGCAGCAACAGTTAACTATCACTCTTTTGCAAATCACCTTTATGCGGCGTCACCACCTACTGAGCCTACGGGCAGCCTTGCCGCTATTGGCAATGGTGTAGGGCTCATAATGCCGTTCTGGGACGACCTGAAAGGCAATGGTTCTGTGTCGCCTGCGGTACCCAACGCAACTGCTTACTATCAGACGGCAGGAACATCGCCCACCCGGGTTTTCACCTTCCAATGGGGCACCCCAGCTATTCCATGGCATAGCTATCTCGGCTTTGGAGATGGTACTTTTCAGGTGAAACTATATGAGACCTCGGGCGTTATTGAATTTGTATATGGTTTTAGCACCTATTCCGCTAAAACAGCAACGATTGGTATCTGCAACAGCACCTCTGACTATCATACGTTGCAAACAGAGGCTTCAACAAGCCCTTCACCCACTCCTTTCTACTACTCAATAGACACTACTCCGGCACTAAATACAGTGATGGAGTGGGCACCACCCTGCCCTACCCCACCTGCACCAAACACCGGTACAGACATCTTTTGCCAGGGTAGTACTACTACGCTTTCTAATCCAGGCCCTGGTGGCACATGGAGCAGCAGCAGTGTTAGCGTTGCAACCGTGGGGTCATCAACAGGGGTTGTAGCAGGTGTAGCCGGTGGCATCACAAATATTTCTTATAAACTGAGCCCTGGCTGTTTTGCGATCACTACAGTTACTGTAAATCCGTTGCCAGATACTATCGCAGGTCTGGGTTCGGTATGCGAAGGGAACAACCTTACATTGTCTAACGCAACAGCTGCAGGTACATGGAGCAGCTCTGTGACGACTGTTGGTACGATTTCAACAACCGGTATTTTTTCGGGAATCGCAGCAGGCACCACTACTATTAGCTACACACTACCAACGACATGTGCGCGTACCAGAGATGTAACTGTAAATCCACAGCCATTGATTACGGGATCTACGATAGCTTGTATTGGCGACACGACTGTAATAGCATGTGTGATACCATCGGGAACATGGGCCAGCGGCAATATAACGAGAGCAACAATAGATGTTTCCGGCAATGTGATAGGTGTATCTCTTGGAACAGTGATTATGACCTACACAGCACCGTCGGGCTGCCGCGACACAATGCTGATGACGGTAGGTACCGACTGCACAGATGGTGTGAAAGGCGTGTCGGCATGGGGTAATAAATTAAATGTGTACCCGCACCCAACAAATGGTGATTTTTATATGTCTTTACCTAATACGGGGACTGCTGAGATTACAATATCTGATTTGTATGGCAAAATTGTGACCAGCAAAACCGTTACCGGCATAGAAGGTGAGAAGGTACATTTTTCTGAAAGTGGCAAGCTGGCACCGGGAAATTATATTTTGAAATTGGTGTCAGGGGAACTGGTGTTGGTGAATAAACTCTCGATTATTAAGTAAGCAACCGCAATAAACCATTTCACCTGTTTTATTGCTTTTGCAAAAATGAGCAACAACCCAAAAGATTCAAAGTAAATAACGTAAGACATGAATGCAAAAAAATTACTGTTCGCATTAATCGCTTTTCTGGGTATTGGCTTTACGGCTAATGCTCAGCTTGTGTGCCCTCCCAATATCGATTTCGAATTGGGTGATCTCACGGGGTGGTCTTATTTTACGGGCACCTGCTGTCCTGGTGGCGTTGCTGTTGCAACTACTCCAACATTGGCAATTTCGTGCAGGCATACCCTTACGAAAACCACAGGCCTCATAGGTTGTACCGGCGGTCCGCTGGATACATACGGAGGGTTCCCCGTAGTAGTACCGGGCGGTGGAAGCTACTCTTTCCGTCTTGGAAATAATGGCACAGGTGCGCAGGCGGAGAAAGCACGTTTTTACATTCATATTCCACCCGGATCTGACCAATACAGTCTTATCTACCGTTATGCGGTAGTATTTCAGGATCCTACACACGCGGTGGCTGATCAGCCCCGTTTCGAAGTTAATGCTTTCGACTCTGCATCGCTTGCACCAATACCCTGCGCGCAGTACACCTATGTAGCCAATGCTACCATACCTGGCTTCATGACATCTACAGTAACCGCTGCAGGAGCCGTTCGTTACAAAGGATGGACAACTTCAACAATCGACCTATCCGGACTTGCAGGCGTCACAGTTGGTATCGACTTTACCAGTGGCGATTGTGACCTTGGCGGACACTTTGGTTATGGATATCTGGACATGAACTGCGGTCTTTTCCGTATTGCAGCAGCTATGTGCGATACCAATACACCACCTGTGCTTACCGCACCGGAAGGCTTTGCAAACTACTACTGGTATGATTCGGCAACATTTACCACTCTGTATGGTACGGGAATGTCTATAACCATTCCTTTTCCACCGGCACCTGTAACTATTGCGGTTGTGCTTGTTCCTTATACCGGATTTGGATGTCCGGACACACTTTATACCACTATTCGCCCGGCGGCATTGGCTATCAACCCTTCAAATGACACAACGATTTGTCCGGGGCGTAGCGTCACGCTGCAATCAAATGCTACAGATATCGCAGTACCACTTTCTTATAGCTGGTCTCCCGCGGCCGGCCTCAGTTGTGTGACCTGTGCATCGCCAGTGGCAACGCCTACTATTTCCACGGCATATAGTCTGACAGTGACGAATACTAACGGCTGTACGCTTGAACATGTCTATAATATTGGGCTACTTCCGGCACTGGTCACGAATATAACGGTGGATACACCTACCTGCCATGGATATACAGATGGGTCGGCAGCAGTGAATGTGCTTACCGGTAGTGCTCCGTATAGTTATACATGGAGCACGGCGCCTGTTCAGACTACCTCTTTGGCGACTGGTCTTGGCGCAGATACTTTTTCGGTGGTTGTGATCGATTTTCTGGGATGTACGGATACCAATTCAGTAGTGATACTGGACCCGGCTCCGAGGATAATCAATATAGACACTTTCTTCCACCCTACTACCTGCCTCGGTGTTGATGGCAATATAGTCATAGAAGGATCTATACAGCCAGATACAGCCTATACCTTAAACTACTTGTTTAATGGAGTACCTCAAGTGACTGTGATTGTTGCTGATGGCACAGGAAGAATCACATTGGATGGTTTGAGTGCGGGAACTTACAGCAATATCACAATAACCGGTGCGCCTTGCGTTTACAATGTTATTGGTCCGGTTATTCTTGTAGATCCACCAACTCCAGACCTATCCGGAGTGACCAGCAACAGTTATGTATGTGTGGGTGATACGTTGAAACTTTTCTCGAACAGTACAACTGCAGGTGTCTCTTATTCATGGACCGGACCAGGAGGCTATACCTCGGTATCAGCCAACCCTATAATTGTGCCCGCTGCAATGGCTCATGCCGGTATCTATTCTGTCACTGTATCCCGCGCAGCGTGCTACAATTACGGCTCTACGCTTGTTGAGATCAGGCCTTTGCCAGAACCTATAGCTACAAGCAATACCCCGGTCTGCTCAAATGATACGCTTTTCCTGACAAGTTCGTCGACCAGCGGCGCTACTGCTTATGAATGGAACGGACCGAACTTTTACAATTCATTTGAACAAAACCCGTATATAGCGCATGTACAAACGGTATCAACAGGTGTCTATACGGTTGCAATTACGCTTAATGGCTGTACCGTACCGGCCACTGTAGATGTGGTTATCAACCAAACACCACTATCGCCAGTAGTGCGCGACACCAACTACTGCGAAAACGACATACCTGTGGAATACTATGCTGAAGGTGTGAACCTGCTCTGGTATACCACGGCAACAGGTGGAACCGGAGTACCTACAGCACCTATTCCAACGACTGTAAAAAATGGTATCTTCCCTTATTATGTGACCCAAACCTCTCTGGAAGGCTGTATGAGTGGCCGATCAAAAGTGACTGCACGTGTATGGGTATACCCTCAACTTCAGCTTTCGGTTACAGACAGCGTGGCTTGTGTAGGCAAGTATGTGACGTTTACAGTAGAAAATGTTGAAGAAGGCAACAAGGGATTCACCTGGAATTTTGAATCATCAGATAGTACCAAGAGCCACAATCCTATTTACCATTCCTTTAGTGGACCCGGGGTTTATACGGTTGCGACGTCGGCTTACTACCTGTATTGCCCAACTATTAGCATGAGCAAGGTGGTTAATATCTATCCTTACCCTTCTGTTGATCTGGGTCAGGACACCTCTATATGTCCGGGAAGTGTATCTGTTGAGCTCGCGGCTCAAGTTAATACATTCGGTTATTCGCCAATGTGGAAATGGAGCAATGGCGCGACAACACCTAAGATCACCATTGTTTCACCGGGCACCTACCATGCTACCGTGACCATAAATGGTTGCGGTACTACGGACTCAATTGAAGTAGTGAAAGATTGTTATATCACTGTACCCAATGTATTCACTCCTAATGGCGACGGTATAAATGATTACTTCTTCCCCCGCCAGTTGCTGAGTAGCGGCCTTATAGATTTCAATATGAATGTTTATAACCGTTGGGGACAGATCATCTTTACCGGAAATGCACTGGACGGACGCGGATGGGATGGCAGGTACAATGGATTAGATCAGCCCGAAGGTGTATATGTTTATCTGATTGATGCAATATTTAAAGACGGACAAAAGGAAACACATAAGGGCAATGTCACTTTGCTCCGATAATAGAATTAAGTGTTGAATAAACTGAAAGGGCTGTATCGGTAAAAAGATACAGCCCTTTTTGTTTGGCTTGCAGCTACACTACAATGATGCCTGCCTTGCTGGTGTTGTTCGTTTCAAGGGCATATGTGCCTGCAAACTGCCATCTGCAATTGCTTTCCTGATCAGAGCGAACAATGCTCATTTCAGTCAATACATCCGTGATTCAAAATTCTATCAGGCCGGGGCACGACAAGACACCTGTGTACCTCAACAGCTTAAAAGGCGGTACTTAACACGGACACATACTGAGCATAAAAAAACCTCCCTTCAGCCTGTAAGCTAAAAGGAGGCTCCATTAAAATATCAATTTACCACAAGTTCATCTTGTTCCTTAACTCATTTGGCACGCCATTTTTATGTAGCAATATTGCAGTGGTTTTATACCGAACATACATCTTGCTTACGTACAGATAACCTTTGTAATCGTTCTTAGTATCCCAGGAGTTCTTAACAATGTAGTATTTACGCCCCATTTGATCGGCAGCAAGGCCTACAATGTGCATGCCATGATCATCAGTTGTTTCGTAATTGTCAAAAGCAAGCTGGCGCATTTCAGGGGTTACAAAACGTTCGTACTTTGGCCCATCAAACATGTACTTCTTTTCAGAATCATTCATATCATCGTAGTCCTTCTCAGGCACATACGCTACCCCATTCTTCCAGCTAAAGTATTTCTCGCTTACATCTGTAGCCCAGGAAACGGTAAATCCCTTGTTTAAAGCATTGTCAATGATATCAGTCAAATCCTCCATCTGCACGTTGTACACTTTGTCGAATGACCAGTTGTCTGGCACCATGAGCATCGTTTTCTTGTAGAAAGGAGCTGTAGTAACGGACGTCATTTCGACATAATCTTCGGGGTGTATGCCTATACGTGTGCGGGCAAAGCTCTGTGGTGTGTAGGTTTTATGATCCCAAGTAAATTTCTCAGGAATAGCACCCAGATAGGAATCAAGCACTTCGTTGTATGCTTTCTTCCATGATGGAGTAAGTTTGCCATTAGGATTAGAAACAACAGCATCGAGCATAGATTTCAGAATAGCCTGCATCTCTGCAAACTTGTTTTTAGAAGTACCATACTGTAAGCCAGTATAGGCATCCTGTGGCATTGCACCATATTTGGCATACATATTTATGACGTCGTGGCAAGATCCACCATCGCCCCAGGCCACAGACCCATGCATACGTACATAGTTCTCTGCTTTTTCTTTGTAAACACAATGTGCGCTGAATATCGGCGACATCTCGATTGGTTCTTTGCCCATGCGCATCATTTCGCTCTCCAGGAAAGAATTGGTGGCATAACTCCAGCATGTGCCAGAGCTCGCCTGATTTTTGACCGTTGTACGTTCGAGATCTATAAGGTGACTGAATTTGTACTTGCTGTTGGGCGCGTCTTTTTTAGCCTTTTCCTTAGGTTTTTCAATAGTTGTATAGCTTTGGTTCGACTCAATTTTCCTGATGAGATCGTCCTGTGCAGCTACACTCAGCGGAACAGCCGCCATTGCCATTATTACAAATTTCTTCATTGTCCTTTTGGTGGTTTGTGTAAAAGTAAAATTAAATGGCTAAAAAGAAAAAACTGAGACTATAACTCCCCCTTTATTCACACCAGCAAGGGCAATCTGCTACAAGTTCTTGAGCCAGGCACCTGCCTGCGGTCCTTCAGAAAATAACAGATCAAGTATACTTAGTCCCGGAAGAAACCCGAGCCTGTCTGCAAACACCTGGTAATATGTAGCAGAACATACCGGTATCGTTTTCAAACTTCTGATATCATTGACGCCCGCAGGGTAATTTTTGAGAAATCCGGAAGCGAACTCTTCCTGATATCGCAAACCAAGTTGCCGCTTCACCCAGCCAACTGTTTCGGTGTTAAACGCAACGAGACTTGAATATTGCTTTTCGTAAAGGGCCTGCAAAAGCGGCTCATAGTGAAAAAAGAATGGAGCCCGTCCGTATACCGACCTGATCGTACGCCAATGGTGCACCTGCCACGAATTGCTATTGTCTATTTGCACATCGGACATGGCAATGCGCTGATCGCGCCCATTAACCATAGGCACCGTGAGGAGTATAGCGTTATTGGAACCAGCCACCCGATAACGATTGCGATCTGTCATCTTTACGAAGTGCTCATGCTGATCAAAGACCACTGTTTGCGCCTTCGCTACAATAGACCACCACTGTACCGGTGGGAAAGTGAGATATGGCGAAACTAAAATCAAATCGATATTGTATTGTCAGTGAAAGAAAGCAGCAAGGGCTGTACCGAAAAACAAAGCGAACCTATAATAACCAGCGTTGCATCGGATGTGCAAAGTAAATGTTTACTTTTGATTTTCAGTACCTGCATATTGATAGTCCCTGCATCCATATTACAACAGCTAAAAGCCATAAATGGCTTTGACGAAGCCGCATTTCTTGCTGCCCATAATGTAAAACCGGCAATATCGGTGCGCAAACATCCGGTAAAAGGTCACGACTTGTTTGCGGGGTACAACAGTGTACCATGGTGCATGGGCGGTGTGTACCTTCCGGAGCGTCCGGTCTTCACGCTCGATCCTGCTTTTCATTCCGGAGCCTACTATGTACAGGAAGCATCGTCAATGTTTCTGCATCATATATTCACACAGGCTACCGCATCCAGGAAAGGGCTCAGGGTTCTGGACCTATGCGCTGCACCCGGTGGAAAGAGTACGCTGATCGCTTCGGAACTGGACGCTGACAGCCTGCTGATATCAAACGAAGTAATTAGAACACGAGCATCGATACTGGAAGAAAATATCACCCGCTGGGGCTACATGAATACCTGGGTAACCGGCAATGATCCACGCGACTTCGGCAAACTGGAAGGGTATTTTGATGTGATCATCGTAGACGCACCGTGCAGCGGATCGGGTTTGTGGCGCAAAGATGCAAAAGCAATAAACGAATGGAGTGAGGGAAATGTGCAACTATGCGCAGCAAGGCAGCAACGAATACTGGCAGATGTATGGCCCGCGCTCAAAACAGATGGCATACTGATCTATGCAACCTGCTCTTTTTCGCCACAGGAAGACGAAGAAATACTGGACTGGCTGGGGGAAACATTTGCAGTGACCGGCATCCCCGCAACACCTGCGAAAGACTGGCAAATTGTAGAAACTACATCAGAAAACAACAAACTGCCCGGTTACCGCTTTTTTCCCGACAAAGTAGCCGGAGAAGGCTTTTTTATAGCTGCTGTGCGCAAAAATGACCCAACAGAAACTATAAAGGCTCCCCGGTTCAAACCGGAACAAAACAGAAAAATAAGTGATCAGGCAGGCGACCTTATTGATTCCGGCGACCTGACCTACATGAATGGCAAAGACGGCAACTACAATATAATATCGGCAGGAATGGAAGCAGATGCTCACATACTGCAAAAGGCTGTGTATATCCGCAAAATGGGACTGGAGGCAGGAATGCCGGCGGGCAAAGACTGGATACCAGCACATGATATAGCGCTAAGTGTACATCTTAATAAAAACACACCGTCATTTGAGGTAAACAAAGAGCAGGCATTGCGATTCCTCAAAAGAGAGGATATGGCAATACCTGCATTAGAAAAGGGGTGGCATGTGGTGAAATATAACGGGCAGGGGCTGGGTTGGGTTAAAGGTTTGGGAAACCGAATTAATAATTACTTACCGAAACACTGGAGAATAAGGATGGATATAGAATGATATCAGTTTTTACATTGGTCCGCATACCTTCCATTTACCTCTTTCATACCTTACAACGAAAACATTTTTACCATAGCTTGAAAATGGGACCACAGTGCCATTAGGGTTTACAACATTTCCACAAATCCTTACAGCGGCTACCTCATCATTGGCAACTACAGTATAGTACTGCAAATGACTGTAATTGAACATGGCACCACCACTGGCCAGCGCCCTAGCCGATACCGGAAAATCGAATGCGCTCAGTAAAATGTCGGCAATAGAACTGAACTGTTGAGCAGATGCACACGATACTGCTTTCATCTGGTCGTAATTACCGGCACCCAGGGCAGCATACCAGTTTTTGACTGCAGACTCGGGTACAGAAAGACCTGGAGCAGGCTCACCGCCCTTTATAGACTCGGCTACCTGAAACAGGAATTGCTCATGAGATGATGTGATGACCGGAGCAGCCGCAATACACAGGATATACAAGTTGCCACGTGGGCTACGAATGCCTATTGTACGGGTTTCAAACCCTTCATCACCTTTCTGCGACACTTCGAAATACTTAGTGCCATTTCTTGTAAGCGTACGTGTAGCAGAAGTATTGCCGTCCGATATAACAGCATTGAACTTATTAAAAAGGCTTACCGAAAAAGCAGCAGACAGCGACTTGGTTTGCTCCATTACGTACATAGGCTCAAAAATCCGGATGACCACCTCGCCACGGCGGCCATAAAACTGTTGGCCGCTAGGTTGCATGTAGTAATTCTCGTTGAATGCCCCTTGTTTGCTCTTGTTCACCTTGTCTACCTCCCAACCCGGGGGATAGCTGAAACTCATTGTACCGTACTGCTCCTGAAAACGTTTCCAGGGAAATTGTGCGGCAACCTCTGCAACGGTAAAAACGAGCAGAATAAGCAACGTTGCTGTGATGCGGCTGAGTACTGATGTATGTTTCATTTTGTGTGATTTGAGTAATGAAAACAGGGTACAGAAAATAACTGTAGGTGGTCAGGCAAAAAAGTCACCGACCGAAACATTATTTGTTACAAAACAGCACATGGCTTGCATCTTTTCGAATTTGGCCGGAGCCAAATGGAAAAGAACAGGCCATGCACAGGGGTACGCTTTCAGTAATTCGGTTTATTCCTTGTCGTCTTTGTCTTCCTTATCGCTTTTGCTGTCGCATTTCTTGCTGCAATCGCTGGCACATGAATGATGGTGCGAAGAACAGCATCCGCTATAATAATAGCAGTATCTGCGGTAGTGACCACCCCAGCAGCCATGGTGGTGCGAATAGCAGCCAGAGTAGCAGTGATGACCATAATAGTGTCCGTGCGATCCGCAGCTATAATGGTGGCTGCCGCAATGTGAGTAGCAGCCATGGGCGCTGGCTCTGTACGAATTGAACGCTGATAAAATTACGATCAGCAACGTGCATGCAATGATTCTGAGCTTCATCATCTTAGTTTGATTTTGGTGTGTGAGAAAAAAAAATTTATGGTTAATATTTAAAAAATTATCGTACTCAACTATTCTTTTACAATTACCGCTTTATACTGTGTGTTTTCACCATTTTGAATATTCAAAACATAAACTCCGGGCGACAAAACAGCTATGTCTTCTGTATATTCTTTTGAACCACCTTCAATATCGTGTGCAACAACGACCTTACCCAGTGCATCTGTAAACAGCATACGCGACTGGCCGATTAGTGGTTGGTCAAAAACAACATTGATTAAAGAAGACGCGGGATTGGGATAAATTTTAACCCTGACGTCATTTACAATTGCCTGTACATTTGTGTATGGTGGGGTTGTAGTAGCAGGTATTACCTCTGAATAGAGCCATACTGCACCACGGTAACTGTTGTCGCCAGGACCGCCAACAGCGAATGATCTGCCGTCGGAAGATATAGCTACAGATGCGCCCTGCAGCGAGTTACCTGATGCCCCGGTGCCAATGAACTTTGCGCCTTCCTGACTCCAGGTACTTCCGGATCGCTTGAAAAACCAGGCCGCACCAGCACCAGCTGTACCACCGGCAATATGGAAGGAACCACCTCCGATAACAGCGCGATTGCCGTCGGCTGAAATAGCTACTGATTCGCCCTGCCTTTGACTGCCAACGGGTAGCGAGCCGGAAAAATCTGCCTGTGCCGACCATACGCCACCTGAACGAACAAGAACACCTACCGATTCTGCTCTGGGAGCACCTACTATACCCGTATTACCATCGGCAGAAAGCGCCACAGACGCACCAAAAGAAGCAACGCCCGACAGCCACCACATATGACCTTCCTGTATCCAGCTTCCACCGGTTCTTTTGTACATATACACCGCTCCAACACCGTAACCGCCAGGATTTCTGCCACCCGGAGCGCCAACAAGAGCAGTGCTGCCATCGTAAGACAGTGCGACGGAAAAACCTTGGTTTTCGGTGGCACCACCACCTGAGCCAACCAGCTTTGTGCCCTGTTGTATCCAGGAACCACCGCTTCTGGTGAACACCCATGCAGCGCCCAAATTTGAATTATCGTTCGGACCACCTACCATAACAGTATTGCCATCTCCCGAAATTGCAACTGCATATCCCTGAAATGCTTTGCCTGTAGCACCCGTGCCGATAAGTTTAGCGCCTTGCTGTGACCAGTAACCACCAGAGCGTACAAATACCCATGCGGCACCAGCATCCACATCATCGCTTGGCCCACCAACAATTGCTGTATTGCCATCGTCTGATATGGCGACAGAACATCCCTGATTAGCACCAAAAGTAGCACCTGACCCGATCAGCACCTGTGACTGCGCCCAATTGGATCCTGAACGATTGCAAATTACAGCAGCACCGGCTGCGCCAACCACTCCGGTGGCTCCGGTAATAAGCGTAGAAAAATCTGCTGACACATCTACACTTGTTCCAGAATAAGAACTCTGCACTAATCCACCCGGAACAAACTTGGGGCTTTGCTGATAAAACTGTGCCCTGACAGAACTGACACCCAAACACAAAAATAAAATGGAAATAGATTGCTTCATACAATTACGCATAGTCAGTTGGGCTAATACAGTAACACAGATGTTACTGTTGCAATGTTCCCAATTCTTTTTGGCTGTAATTGGAGAGTTTTCTAAAACAATCCTTTACTCTTCTAAAACAACTGACTACTTCTTTTTGGCATCAAACTGTAACGACCGGAACATCTTTTTCAACGACTCGGTATAGTAGTTTGCTCCTATAGGAATTTCGGACTTCCCAATATAAAGCATATCAGACTTGTAACGGTCTACTTTTTCTACGTTGACATGATATGATCTGTGAACCTGCACAATTTGCGGATATGGTATTTGCTTTACCAGTTGGTTGGCGCTCATAGCTACCTCATAATGTAGCTCGGAAGCAGCCTTCCCTGCCAGCGTTTCATCCTTCTTTGTACATTCGTAAAATATGGATGAATAAGATCCACCGCCATTTGCCTGAGAGTACATTCCGCCTGCCCTGATATATAGAATATCTTTGAACAGCAGCTTCACTTTGAAACCATTGATAGGAATGAAGATACCGTCCGTTACAATTACCGCATCACCCGCTGCAATGGTAGCTGTTCGGCTGCCATTTTGAATTGCAAGTTCCACCGCTGAAATCAACGCAATGTCTGTGAACGGCTTTATCAGGTAATTCTCAGGAAATGACTCTTTGGCATTTTTGAAGGTATCAATATCCTGCCGACGCGTAATGAATATCACGAGCACCGACGGAAAATCGCGCCGGACGGTTCGGGCTGTTGAAATACCATCAATGTGTCCGCTGAGTTCGATGTCCATCAGCACAACATCGGGCAGTTCGGCCCGGATTGCCTCAAGTGCTTTTTCGCTCGATGGAGCAATTGCTGTCACCAAGAAGCCGGCAGCCGTTAGCACGACCTTCATTCCACCTGCTATCAAGAGATCGTCTTCTACAATGAGCACTTTCTTTACAATCATAGATCAGTCAATTTTAGTGAATTCAACTACATGTTTTGTGCCTTGCTCATCAATCGTTCGTTCGTACCGGGCATCCAGTTGCTGTACCAGTGTATCCACCAACACAAGACCAAATCCTCCGGCCTTGCCAGTTGACGGCTTCTTTTCCCAGAAGCCACAATTGTCCTGTACTATCAGGATACAATGATTGCTACTGACTTGCAAACTGATCTTCAATTGCGGTTCCCCCGACAAGTCGGCGTACTTGAAAATGTTTGTCACCAGCTCGTTAACGATAAGCCCTAAAGGTATAGCCTGCTTAGAAAAAAGCCATATTTCATCTACCTCTGGGGAGATATTGAAACGGTTTGCCCGACCGGAATAGGCCAACCTGAGATTTGCAGACAGCGACTCGATAAAGCCACGCATGTTCACCGTGCCCGTGTCTACATCGCTCTCCAGCAATGAATGCAAGATACCTATAGACTGAATACGGCTGTTGATAGCCCTGATAGTAGATTGCTGGGACTCATCGGCAGCATTGGCCAACTGCATATTGAGCATGCCGGATAGTAACTGCAAATTGTTCTTTACCCGGTGACTCAGCTCAGCCATCAGCAAATCTACCCGCAACTTTGCCTTTTTTCGAAATTGTGCAGCACGGTATAACAAAACCGCAACCGATGTAAGAAACACCAAAATAAAAACCAGAAAACCTATAAAATAGGATTGGCGGGTGAGGCGGTAGGATTGCTCGGTTTGCATCTGCTTTGCCAGAAACAGCTCCCGCTCTCTCAAAGCGGTTTTATAGCTAATGTTCAGTCGGGACACCACAGCAGCCATATCTTTATCAAAAAGGCTGTCTCTGAGCAGCAAACCATGCCTGCTATACTGTATAGAACGATCATACAGCTTCTTTCTGTAAAAAATGTCGGACAGCAAGAAAGCGTGCTCTGCGCGCAAACCGTAAAACCCCGACTGCGGCATCAGAGAATCAGCAACCATCGCAATAGCATTGGCACTTGCCAGATCGTTTTGTGCCAGATATAGTTTAT
Source organism: uncultured Bacteroidota bacterium (assembly GCA_903824665.1). Taxonomy (GTDB): domain Bacteria; phylum Bacteroidota; class Bacteroidia; order Chitinophagales; family Chitinophagaceae; genus Nemorincola. The sequence goes on from CAIJXT010000009.1 coordinate 232,563, forward strand.
TCAGCTTGTTCAGAGCGCTGATGTATCCTTCTTTGTCTTTTGCACCATTCTTAATCTGCAACGCCTTTTTCAAATAGTACTCTGCTCTGTTGTAGTTTTGCCGAACAAGGTAAATGTCAGCAATATTGTGCAATGTGGTACCTGCGGCCTTCCCTAAATGCAGTTTCTCTTTTAGCTCCAACGATCTCACATAGTAGGTCAATGCGGTGTCATATTGCTCCCGTGCTTTGTGCACATTGCCAATGTTGTTGAAAGCACTCGCTATGCCGGCGGAATCCAGGTTTGCGGTTCTTAATTGCAGGGCTAGCTTCAGATAGTTCAGGGATTCTTCATACCGATGCAATTCTTTGAAAATGTTGCCCAGCGTGGTATACACACTTGCAAGATCGCGGTCGGCATGCAAAGAGTCGAGCAGACGGGCAGCAACAAGTGAAACAGCAACTGCCTCATCAAAATTTTGCTGGATCTTGTGAACGATACCAATGTTGATCATCGCCTGCGCCGCCTGCAGATGGTTGCCTTCGGCTCTGAATACACTGATAGCATCACCGTAGTACAATATGGCACTGTCATACTCCGACAAGCTGTTGCATATCGCCCCAAGATTATTGAGCGCGATTCCTTTGTTTTTAAGGTCAGCATACCGGGTGGCGAGATCTATGACAAGATGGTAGTATTTTTTTGCCTGTGCGGTACTATCCAATCGGGCAAATGCTGTTGCGACCAATTTTGCGGTCGCAATCCTGTCCTGCACCGTCCCCACTTTTCTTGCTGCTGAATCTGCTATCTGGGCGCTTTGCAATCTGTCCTTATTGTCTCGGCGCTCCTGTTCTGCACTGAATATCAATTCCTTGACCGGGCTCGCTTCTGTACCAGAACGTTTTGTATCTCCATTGTTGCAACCAGTAATAATGGTAGCAAACAATACGATCGAGCATATTTTGAATAAACACATAAAAGTCAGGTACACTACAAATGTAAACAACCCACTCAAACTTTTCATCTGGTGGGTTGTTTCGCTATCAGCAATACTACCGCCGTGGCTTTCTACTCGGAAATAAGTGTGTCTACGCGCGTTGTGAAAGAATCAGTGATAACGGCCTGATTGAATTCTGTCACATAACCCGATTTACCAACAATTACCAGCCAGTTTCCGGCTTGCGGCACCCGCAATCCAAATGTTCCGTCCTGATCAGAGGTTCCCCGTATTGTGTCTCTGCTGTCGCAGAACATAACTGTGGCGCCGGAAAGGGGATAGCCATTCACATCTCTGGTAATGTGCATGATGATGGGATCGTCGTCATCATCGCCTCCGCCTCCATTCACAACGCCCGAAGCTGCATTTTGATCAGCAATAATCGGTTCCTGCAGGTTTTGTTTGGAACATCCAAGTACTAATACACCTGCTGTTGCTACACTAAGAAATAACTTTTTCATAAAATAGATTTTTGGTACAGACCGAAAGTATCGGGGTACAAAAAACCTATCAAAAGAAAGCGGAGAACCGCTAAATCCGAGATGAGAATGGATATCTGACTACTACTTATTGTAGAATTTCAGTCGGGCTTTCACTTCAGCTTTCCTTGTTCGGGATACAGAGATGATCTTACCATTTTTCAGTGTCAGTTTTGCATCAGCAAAGTTTCTCCTGTATTTTTCTACTTGTGCCAGATTGACTAAAAAGCTGCGATGAACCCTGCAAATGGGTGTGTTTTCCAACTGATGCTCCCAGTCTTTAATACTGAGCGAAGAAACAAAAGTGGAACGTCTGTTTACAGGAGTTTGCAGGAAGAAGGTAGTTGAAGAATTATCTGATTCGCAATAGATGATGTTCTGAATTTCTAAACGGGTGCGGCCATCGGTACCAGATATCCAGACCTCTTTAAGTTGTTTGTTCTCAGACTCCAGATTCTCTTTCAGTGACCTGATCTGCGCTGCTGACTGCATTCTGTTATCAAGGTACCTGCCTACCGCCGCGTTTATTTCTTCGGGCAAGATTGGTTTGGGCAAAAAATCAAGTGCGCAAGCGCGGATCGCGCCTATCGCATTGCTTGTATTGTTGTGTTGGGTGGTAAAAATAACAGCAAATTCAGGCCTATCAAACCTTCGCAATAAGTCAAAACCTGTTTCACCCCTCCCCAACACAATATCCAAAAAAACCAAGTCTGGTTTATGGTTCTGAATTGCATTGGCAGCGTCGTCGATATTGGTGCAAATGGCCTTTACCATTACTTTGTTGCTGCATTCCTGCAAAAGATTGTGGGTTCTTGCTCCATCAAAAGGATCGTCTTCTACTATAATAGCTGTGATCATGAGGGTGTTATTCTGCTGTGATAAATGGAAGTGTAAAAACAACTTTTGTACCAGCTGGCCTGTTCACCGCGTCGTACAAATCTATAATATTAAAGGATGTAAGTCCAGACCTGCCACCTGCTGCTCTTACGAGTTTCTCTGCCAACGACCCACCAAAAGATTTCCGTTTCTTTGGCGCACCAGTCTGCTCCCGGGCAGCGATAGACCGGCCCTGGCCATTATCTTCTACAGTGCACTCCAGACAGTCTCCCGATTTGCGCAATCTGAACAGGATTTTCGCGCCACCCACAGATTTTTCGAAACCATGTTTTATCGCATTTTCTGCAAGCACCTGCAATACCATGGGTGGCACCATAACACTACTGGTATCAAGACCCTGATCCACTTCCAACTCGTATTGAATACCATCACCAGAATACCTCAACTTCTCGAGTTCTATATAGTCTTTCAGAATAGCCAGATCATCGGCTATCGGCACCATTTTCGCCTCAGCATTCTCGAGTACTCTCCTGATCAGCCTGCTGAACATGATGAGGTATTCGCTCGCCTTCTCCCGGTTATTGTCCCGGATGAAGTTGTTGATGGTGTCCATAACATTCCCTATAAAATGATCACTCATCTGCGCATTGAGCGCCTCCTGTTTCACCTCTTTTATTTGTTGTTCCAGCAGGTATTTCTCGCGCCGCCTGTAAAAATAGAATCCAGCAAAAGTCAGGATGATGAGCGAACCAGCGATAGTGCTAATAATGATCAAACGTGATTTTGCCGATTCGGCCATCACTGCCAAATTTTTGTCGTTCAGTGCCTTTGTTGCAGCTTCTTTCTTCTCAAAATCGTACTGCATTTGCAGTTGTACGATCTTTTTCCCTTTGTCGGCATTCAGTACAGAATCCCTGATTGTAGTGTACTCCCGGTACACCTTCAGTGCTTCCCTATCGTTTCCTGCCATTGCATAGGCTGTTGCCAGGTCTTCCATTGGTAAGTAGGCGTAGTAGCGGTCACCGATTGCAGCACTGATATCCACAGCCTGCTTCAGATGTGATATTGCCAACTGTAATTGTGCCTTTTTACCCGAAACGGTGAGGGACCCTGCAGGAAAAAAAGTTCCGGTGCCACTTGCCGCCTTGAGGTGCACCTTGCCAATACTCGACAAAATTGCTGATTCGCCTTCTTTGTCATCAACCTCGCGCGCTACGTTCAAAGCCTGTTGCAGGTAGTGCATAGCAGTTTTATCGTCGTTCAGCGCTATGTATACCCCACCTATGTTTCCTGCGGTGATGGCCCAATCCTGTTTCAGGCCCAGGCTATCCTGCGTGGCCAGCGCGGCGAAATAATAGCGAAGGGCTGCGGGATAATCATGTTGCATCGAATACAGATGACCAATATTATTGTTCATCAGCGCTATGTTAACTTTATCCCCTATTTCAATATATCTTGCGAGAGCGGTTAGTTGAAATTGTTTTTGCCGGATAGTATCTCCCAAATTGCCGTATGCAGCACCCAGATTAACGTATGCACCTGCCACGCCCGCCTTATTCCCCAGCTCTTCGTAAGTCTTTAAAGCCTTTAAATAGGATTCTATTGCCTTTGGAAAATCACTTTCATACTGGTACACATTTGCAATATTGAGCAAAATATTTGCCACCTCTTCTTTCTCACCCAACTCTTCAAGTATCTGTAATGCAACACCAAAATACCTGACTGCTTTAGCAAAGTCGCCCATATCTGAATAGACTATTGCCATATTCCCATTTGCCGTTGCTATTCCAGCCATATTCCCAATTCCCTCACAAATCGAAATCTGTTTGCCATAGTTTTCAATCGCTTCTTCAACGTTTCCCTGCAATGTGTTGATATTAGCGATATTCCCCCAGATGCTGGCAACTCCGCTTTTATCACCAATCTCTGTGAACAAAGCAAGCGCCTTCAAATACCATTCAATTGCTTTGGGGTAGTCTCCCTTTACTTTGTGATTGACACCCAGTTTATTGTAAGCTGAGGCAATCCCTTTTTTCCACCTGAGGCTTTCGGCGAGCTTTAATGCCTGCTGACCATACTTTATGCCCTCGTCAGGGTCGATAGGGTAATACTTGGCAGCCAGTTTGTTGAGGATATTGACTCTATTGGTATCTTGTTTGCTTTCCGGCAATATCCGCAATAGTGAATCAATCACTTTTTGCTGAGCAAAACCTGATGCTGCTGCCAACAGCACCAGGCATAAAATGGCAGTAAAACGCATAATCCTGATTTTGGGTATAAACAAAGATGTTAAACGCTGTGACAGAAAGACTATCTGAAGTCTTTAGAGCAAGATAGTTAAAATACCAAACTTAATAGCCGATACACTACCTTTGCACGGTTTTCATTAAATATAACAAATGTCTGAAATAAGGCCGTTTTTAAGGTTGAGTGGATTAGAGCCACTGGTGGTGCGTCCCGAAACAAATTTCATAAATGTGGGCGAACGTACTAACGTTACCGGCTCCAAGAAGTTTGCACGCCTGATCAGGGAAGGAAAATACGAGGAAGCGCTGTCTGTAGCCCGCCAGCAGGTGGAAAGCGGTGCGCAGATCCTCGACATTAACATGGACGACGCACTGCTGGACGGTGTGCAGGCAATGACCATATTCGTTAACCTACTACAGGCCGAGCCCGATATTGCCAAAATACCGATAATGCTCGACTCCTCGAAGTTTGCAATAATTGAGGCTGGTCTGAAATGTATACAGGGAAAATGCATTGTTAACTCCATCTCCATGAAGGAGGGAGAAGAAAAATTTGTAGAGCAGGCGGAAATATGCAGAAGCTACGGTGCCTCTGTCATCGTAATGGCATTTGACGAAAACGGACAAGCAGATACCCTGGACCGTAGAGTGACCATTTGTGAACGCGCTTACAACATACTTACGAAACAGGTGGGCTTCCACCCTTCCGATATCATTTTTGACCCCAATATTTTCGCTATTGCCACGGGGATCGAAGAGCATAATAACTATGGCGTTGACTTTATTGAAGCAACCCGCATTATCAAACAAAAAATGCCACTGACCCGTGTAAGTGGTGGCGTAAGTAATATATCGTTTTCATTCAGGGGCAATGATGTAGTGCGCGAATCAATGCACAGCGTGTTTCTGTACTATGCCATTAAAGCTGGTATGGATATGGGCATTGTTAATGCCGGTGCGCTCGTAGTGTACGACGAAATAGACCCGCAGCTGCGCGAACTCTGCGAAGACGTGATCCTGAACCGAAACGAAGAAGCCACAGAAAAACTGGTAACATTTGCAGACACGGTAAAAGCAAAAGGAAAGGAAGTAAAGAAAGATGATGTATGGCGCAGCACCCCTGTAGAGGAACGACTGAAACATGCGCTGGTAAACGGCATCACAGATTATATAGATGCCGACACAGAAGAAGCCAGAGTGAAGTACCCCAAACCACTGGATGTAATAGAGGGCCCACTTATGGACGGTATGAACGTAGTTGGCGACCTGTTTGGCAGTGGTAAGATGTTTCTACCACAGGTGGTAAAAAGCGCCCGTGTAATGAAAAAAAGCGTCGCTTATCTGTTCCCGTTTATCGAAGCCGAAAAAGAAGCCAGAAGACTTGCTCATATTGAAGCTGGTACGATAAATGAAGAATCGGCCGGTGCAGCCAAAATACTGATGGCAACTGTGAAAGGTGACGTACATGATATTGGCAAAAACATCGTTGGCGTGGTATTGGGCTGCAATGGCTACGACGTAATAGATCTGGGTGTGATGGTTCCGGCTGATAAGATACTCGAGACCGCCCAGCGCGAAAAGGTGGATATCATTGGTCTGAGCGGGCTTATCACCCCATCGCTGGATGAAATGGTGCACGTGGCCAAAGAAATGAAACGCAGAGGTATGACACAGCCACTGCTGATAGGTGGCGCTACTACAAGCAGAATGCACACTGCAGTAAAAATAGCCCAGCAATATGACAATGGCGTAGTGCATGTGCTCGATGCCAGCAGGAGCGTAACTGTAGCAGGTAATCTGCTGAACAAAGAGCAAAAAACACAGTTCCTGGGAGGAATAAACGAAGAGTATCATAAGCTGCGCGAAGACTTTGAAAACAGAAAATCGGCCAAGCAGCATATTACCTTTGCTGAAGCCCAGGCTAACCCGGCAAAAATTGACTGGCAAGGTTACGTTCCACCCAAACCCGCAAAAATGGGTGTCACTGATTTCCCGGACTACGATCTGTCCGAAATAAGGCGCTATATAGACTGGGGACCATTCTTTATATCTTGGGAAATGAAGGGAAAATTCCCTGAAATATTAAGCGACTCGCACGTAGGTGCCGAAGCCACCAAGTTGTACAATGATGCCAACAAATTGCTGGATAAAATTGTGCAGGATAAGTGGCTTACAGCCAAGGGTGTTGTAGGGTTCTGGGAAGCAGATAAGATTGCTCCTGATTCAATAGTCGTCAAGAACGAACATGGCGGCGAACTTGCCACGCTGGAAATGCTGCGACAGCAAACTAAAAAAGCAGCCGGACAGCCCAATTTATCGCTTGCAGATTTTATAAAGCCACACACGCCGCATATTCCAGGTTCAGTTAGCGATTATATGGGTGCTTTTGCCGTAAGCATACATGGTATAGAGCCCCACATCAAGCGCTTTGCTGACGATATGGATGACTACAACAAAATAATGCTGCAGGCGCTGGCCGACCGCCTTGCAGAAGCCTTTGCTGAGGTGCTGCATAAACGTACACGCACAGAGTTTTGGGGATATGTTGCCAATGAGGAAATAGAAATCCGTGACCTTGTGAAAGAAAAATACCAGGGTATCAGGCCGGCACCGGGCTACCCTGCCTGCCCCGACCATACTGAAAAATACAAGCTCTTCGACCTGCTCAATGCCCACGAGACCGCCGGTATTGAACTTACTGAATCACTGGCAATGTACCCTGCCGCATCAGTATGTGGATGGTATTTCAGTCATCCGCAGAGCGTCTATTTCGGCATCAACAAAATCACAGAAGACCAGTTGCACAGCTATGCTCATCGCAAAGGCATGAGTGTAGATGAAATAAGCAGGTGGTTATCTCCTATTCTGGAATAATCCCAACATTACGTCGACCTATTTTGACAATTTGCTAATATCCATGCCATTCAATTACCAATGAACGAAACCTCGTCTTCAGCCGACATATCATCATCGCAGCCAGCTGCTTTGCGAGGCATTGCCCATGCCATATCATTTATCTGCCATCCGGTTTTTATGCCGGTCGTTATGTCTTTACTGATCTATAAACTGGCTCCTGCAGGCTTTGCGGGTCTCCAGCCCAGGCAACTGGGTATGCTTTTTATCAGCATTGGTGTTTCTACTGTTATGTTCCCGCTTTTTAGTATTCTGCTCATGAAACCGCTCGGTTTTATCAGCAGCTATACTATGCCTACTGCAAGGGAGAGGACCATACCGCTCATGGCTACGATGATCTTTTACTTCTGGATCAGCCATGTGTTCAATAATATGGCAGGTGTAGTTCCGGCAGCACTAAAAATATTGCTGATGGGCAACTTCTGGGGGATAATCGCAGTATTTATTGCAAATATTTTCACGCGTGTCAGTATGCACACAGCCGCGGCAGGTGGCATGGTTGGCATCTTACTTGTATTGCTCATCATCAGCCCGGCCAACATGATTCTTCCGCTTTTTGCAGCGGTTGTAGTGGCAGGCATTGTTGGCTCCGCCAGGCTCATTCTTGGTGCCCATCAGCGCGGCGATGTATGGCTAGGTTACATAATAGGTATTATTGTGCAGCTTGGTGCGTATCTTTACTCAAAAATCTGATGTTTCCCTATCGTATTTTATCGCCATCGGGTTATTAATCTGTTGTTTTTATTTCTGATTGTTACTTAAATTTGCACATGCTTACAGGGAAAGAACTTATTCTGGCAACCAAACCGTTTGCGAAAGAGATACGCTGGAAAAGTTGGTATTATACCATTACATCACTGCTGCTGCTTATCGGAACTATTGCAGGCACTATGTACTTCGATCATATCGCGCTTCGGGTGCTTTGCAGCGTTGGTGCAGCGATGCTATTGTCACGGTTTTTTATCATTTTTCACGACTACCAGCACCATACCATTTTACGCGGGTCGCCAATCGCCGATATCATATTCACTGCATTTGGTGTTTACATGATCACCCCGCCCAATATCTGGAAACGCTCTCATGACCATCATCACAATAACAATGCCAAGTTGTTCAGTGCCAGTATAGGATCGTTTCCGATCATGACCAAGCAGAAATTTCTGGAAGCTTCCAAAAGAGAGCGTTTCGAATATCTTGCAGTACGCCACCCCATCAATATGCTGTTTGCCTACTTTACTACTTTCATGTACGGTATGTGCGTTCAGTCGTTCATGAGCAGCCCACGGCGGCATTGGGACTCACTGGCCGTGCTGATATTTCATTTTACGGTGGCTACATTACTGGTCGTATACTTTGGCTGGTTCACGTGGTTCCTTACCTTTTTTGTACCCTTCTTTCTTTCGCACATGCTGGGCGCATACCTTTTTTATGCACAACACAATTTCCCTGGTGTCACCTTCAAAAAGAATGCAGACTGGAGTTATACCAATGCAGCACTTGAGTCATCAAGTTTTATGGATCTGAACCCGTTTATGCAATGGGTAACAGCAAACATAGGTTTCCACCACATTCACCATCTTAATTCAAAAATACCGTTTTACCGCCTGCCTGAAGCAATGGCAGCAATTCCTGAACTTCAGGAAGCCAAAGTAACAACTTTGAAGCCCACAGACATTGCCTCCTGCCTGCGCCTTAAAGTATGGGATGCCGAGCAAAACAAGATGATCGGCTTTGACGAGTTGCAGGCCATGGTATAGTAGCAGCGAAACAGCTGTTTATTTTTACTTGATATGTTGCTCTGTTTGCTGCTTTGCTTCACATTCTTTGTGTTAAATAGTTTCATTCGTGCAGATGCCTTTAAACTTTACGTTAAAGAAATTCATTACCTTTGCATAACAAAGCACTTATTTAATTGCGGAATATAATTATATATTTAATTATTGGATTCACAACATTAAATGTTGCGACACTCAATCAATTTCCGCGAATCGCCATGCTCATAGTGCATTTTATGGAGCATCAGGAGCGTGACAGCAAAATCACACTGGCTGATTTTCTGAATATGCATTACACAGGTCACGATGCCAATGATGGTGATGACCAGAAAGATGCCCAACTGCCATTCAAAAGCCTTTCCGCACTGTCTATGGTGCAATTTACCTACCCCACGCCAATAGAAATTACCCTTTCAAACCCGGATTTTCTTGCCGAAATCAATCATTCGAATTTCTGGCATCAGGACGTTTCCGATCCGCACACTATTTCTCAACTGCGCCCACCCTCCCCAATAGTATAATTCTATATTTCTGATAACGCAGACATACAAGCGCCATCCGCTTGTATTATTTGTGCTTTATTCATTGTACTTATAATAGAAATTATGCTTAATCACATTATCAATTTTTCAATAAAAAACAAATTCATTGTCGCGCTGTTTGTTGTTGGTCTTATTGTTTGGGGAGCCATTGAAGTTACGCGCTTACCTATTGATGCAGTCCCAGACATCACAGACAATCAGATACAGGTAATCACCATTTCACCGTCGCTCGGTGCACCCGATATAGAGCGGCTTATCACCTTTCCGGTAGAACAATCCTGTAATAGTATACGCGGACTGAAACAAATAAGGAGTTTCTCGCGTTTTGGCCTGTCGCTGGTCACCATCGTTTTCGATGATGGCACAGACATATATTGGGCAAGGCAGCAGGTAAGCGAGCAACTGCAAAAAATAAAGCAGGACCTACCCTCCGGCATAGGGAGCCCGGAAATGGCACCTGTAACCACAGGCCTTGGCGAAATATACCAATACGTTGTACGACCAGAAAAGGGCTACGAACAAATATATGATGCAACCGCACTGAGGACTATTCAGGACTGGACCGTGAGACGGCAACTCATAGGCACGCCCGGCGTAGCTGAGGTATCGAGCTTTGGCGGAAAACTGAAGCAATACGAAGTAGCCGTAGACCAAAACCAGCTGAAAGCACACAACCTTACCATCTCAGACCTATACAATGCACTGGAAAACAACAACCAGAATACCGGAGGTGCATATATAGAACGAGGCCCGTCGGTGCTATACATTCGTAGCGAAGGGCTGACTGCATCGATAGAGGATATCCGGAAAATTGTGGTCAAAGTATTGCAGGATGGAACACCGTTGCTCGTAAGAGATGTGGCAACTGTGCAGTATGGCAGCGCCATCAGGTACGGAGCAATGACCTATAACGATAAAGGCGAAGTAGCCGGTGCGGTGGTTATGATGCTGAAGGGGGAAAATTCGTCGGCTGTAATTAAAAGAGTAAAAGCTCGGATCGCTGAAATACAAAAGACGCTACCCAAAGGCGTGGTAATTGATGCATTTCTCGACCGGAGTAAAATGGTAAATAATGCGATCAGCACTGTTGAAACTAATCTGATAGAGGGAGCGCTCATCGTGATATTTGTGCTTGTTTTCTTTCTGGGCAATCTTCGCGCAGGGCTCATTGTATCTTCGGTTATCCCGTTATCAATGTTGTTCGCCATCATTCTGATGAATATGTTTGGCATAGGGGGTAACCTGATGTCCCTTGGCGCAATCGATTTTGGGCTTATTGTCGATGGATCAGTGATAGTAATAGAGGCAATTCTGCACCGATTCGCACATTCAAAGCACTTCAGAGGGCTATCATCAATAAACCAGACAGAGATGGACACAGAGGTTGGTAAGTCCACCGGTGCTATGATCAAATCGGCGGTATTCAGTCAGATCATTATCCTGATCGTGTACCTGCCTATCCTCTCTCTGCAGGGCATAGAAGGAAAAATGTTCAAACCAATGGCCTATACAATCGCCTTTGCTATACTGGGTGCCTTCATTTTGTCTGTCACCTATGTGCCTATGATGGCTGCCTTGTGCCTCAATAAAAAACTCAGTCACCAGCAGAATATGACAGACCGGTTTATTATTTGGCTGGAAAGAAAATACAATCCCTTGCTGGCAAAGGTATTCACCTATCCCAAAAGCATACTGGCAGGTACTTTAGCAATATTTTCAGTTTCCATTTATCTGTTGCTGGGTTTTGGTGGCGAGTTCATACCACAACTTGAAGAGGGTGACTTTGCTGTAGAAACCCGCCTGCTTGCAGGTAGCAATCTCACCAATACAATAAAGTATACCCAGCAAGCCTCAAAAATACTGCTAGAACGATTCCCGGAGGTACAGAAAGTGGTGACGAAGATTGGTAGTGCAGAAGTGCCAACAGATCCAATGCCCATGGAAGCCGGAGATATGATAGTGGTGCTCAAAGACAAAAAAGACTGGACAAGTGCAAGTTCATTTGCCGAACTAAGTGAGAAAATGTCGAAACAACTTGAGGAGGTTCCCGGCATCACAGTTGGGTTCCAGTTTCCGGTCCAGATGCGCTTCAACGAGTTGATGACCGGTGCCCGGCAAGATGTTGTTTGCAAAATCTTCGGTGAGGACCTCGATTCGCTTGCCAAATATGCACACAGGCTGGCAACGCTTGCTCAGACCATAGATGGAGCGACAAATGTCTACGAAGAAAAAGTAACAGGCATGCCTCAGGTCATCATAAAATACAACAGAGATGCGATGGCAAAATTCGGATTGAACATAAGTGATATCAATCGCGTAGTAAATGCAGGCTTTGCAGGGCAGATTGCCGGGCAGGTCTACGAAGGTGAAAAGCGATTTGATATGGTTGTGCGTCTGGCTGGCAGTGCGCGAAAAAACATGGCTGATATTGGCGATCTGGTAATAGCCACACCCAGTGGATTGCAGATACCACTGAAGGATGTTGCTGCTATAACCGAAGTTGAGGGCGTCAATCAGATACAGAGAGAGCAGACACGGCGTCGAATAATCGTGGGATTCAATATCAGCGGTCGCGATGTGCAAACCATTGTAAACGAACTGCAACAGAAAGTGAAAACCAGCTTACAATTACCTGCTGAATACCGTGTAACCTATGGTGGTACTTTCGAAAACATGGCTGCAGCAAAAGAAAGGCTGGCCGTTGTTGTACCGCTTGCCTTGCTGCTGATATTCCTCCTGCTGTATTTCGCATTTTCGTCTGTGAAGCAAGGGCTGCTTATCTACTCCGCCATACCGCTATCGGCCACAGGCGGCATATTTGCGTTGTGGTTACGGGGTATGCCCTTCAGTATCTCTGCAGGTGTCGGATTCATTGCGCTGTTTGGCGTTGCGGTATTAAACGGAATATTACTGGTTTCAGAGTTCAACAGGCTGCACAAAGAAGGATGGAAGGATCCCGTACGCATTGCGCTGCACGCAACTAAGTCAAAACTAAGAGCTGTTCTGATGACAGCGCTTGTACCGTCACTGGGCTTCATCCCCATGGCTATAAGCACCGGTGCAGGTGGTGAGGTGCAAAAACCCCTCGCAACAGTCGTTATTGGCGGTCTGATCATATCTACTTTGCTATCACTTTTTGTACTACCGTTATTATATGTTCTTATGGAAAAATACAGCATCAGAAAAAAGCAGATTATTGCAGCAACAGCCCTTCTTTTGATCGCAGGTGCCGCACCAGTAAACGGATATGGGCAACAGAATATCCGCCTTTCTGCGGCCCTGGATAGTGCCGCCCACAACAACCTGTCGATACGGGTTGCGGACGCTGAAACTGCCTATTACCAAGCGCTGAAAAAAAGTGGTACAGAAATAGACCGCACTATGGTGACCGGTGAATACGGAAGTTACAATAGTCTGGCTAAAGACAACCGTTTTGCCGTTTCCCAAACCTTCCAATTCCCGACTGTTTACAACCGCAAACGAGACGTGAATGTCGCAAATCTGCAGATAGCCGAAACTGCACTTCGCTTGCGTCAGATATCGGTACAGACAAGACTCACGCTGGTCTTCTACAATGCACTGGTCGTGCATCAGAAAACCCTGTTACTTGCAGGTGCTGACAGCTTATTTGGTCAGATGCTTGAAAAAACGAAACAGCGTTTGGCGGCCGGAGATGCCGACGGTACAGATCTGGCAAACATGGAGAATCAGAGATTGCAAATTGCTGATCAACTGCAGGCTGCGAAAACTGACTATGAAATACTGGTGGGTCTGCTACAGGTAATGATGAACACCAACAGCAAATTTGAACCCGTCGCCGATTCGATAACCTACCCGCTAAAGAATAAGGAATTGGCAGGGGGCATCTCCCCTAGTCCATTCATAAGGCAGCAGGAACTACAAATGCAACTGGCCTCCGCCTATCGAAAACTGGAACAATCGAAACTGCTACCGACAATATCGGCAGGATACAATAATACCAGTATCATTGGCTGGCAACGGCCTGCTGCTGGCGCTGATGTGTTCTTTGATCAGTCCAAGCGGTTCTCATCGGTTAATGTATCGCTGGGTATTCCTATTTTTCATGCGGCCCAACGAGCTCAAATATCAGCCTATCGTCGCCAGCAAGAACAAAAAAAACTGGAGCTTGCCTTAGCAAAGCAGGAACTGGAAATGAACATCGAAAATGCGGCAAGACTCTACACTCAAAGAAAAACCGCAGCTGATAATTATGCATCTAAGTTGCTACCCAATACCAATACAATCATCAGAAATATCACAGCCAAACTCGGCCTTGGTGAGATGAGTTACCTGGAATGGGTAGTGCTCATCAATCAGGCAATGCAGGTAAGAAGCGACTACTACAACATTGTAGCGCAAATGAATGAAGCAGCTATTGAAATAGACAGACTTTCAACCACAAACTAATCGAAAAATGAAAAAGAACATATGGATCATGGCATCCGCAATAATACCGGCGTTTTCAAACTGTTCAAATGGCACGCCACCTGCCGGTAAAACGAACGCAACAAACACAAACACAGACAACAGTATTGTGGTGTTTTCATCAAAACAGCTGGTCAATGCGGGTCTGACTTTGGGCCGCCCGGAAACACGCGAAACACATGCATTTGTCAAAGTCTCCGGAGTGATAGATGTACCCCCGCAAAATATTGTTTCGGTTAGCCTGCCATTAGGTGGGTACCTGAAAAAAACGACCATGCTCCCGGGATCCAGCGTGCAGAAAGGCAGTGTATTGGCTACGATAGAGGATCAGCAATACATTCAGCTGCAACAGGACTACCTTACATCAGAATCAAAGTTATCCTACCTGGAAGCAGAGTATTCCCGACAGGAAACATTGAACAGCACAAAAGCAGTTAGCGATAAGACGTTCCAGCTAGCCAAAGCAGAAGTTGAAAGTCAACGGATACTGCGAACAGCATTGGCAGAAAAACTGCGACTGATAGGTATCGTACCAGAAAAACTAACCGGAAAAAACATCTCCAGAGCTATAAGTATTTACTCCCCTATTAGTGGCTATGTAACCAAAGTAAATGCAAATACCGGCAAATATCTGAACCCAACTGATATTCTGTTCGAACTCGTGGATCCTTCATCTATTCATTTGTCGCTGACTGTGTTTGAAAATGACGCAGCGGCAATCTTTCAGGGACAGAAAGTTACCTGCTACACTGCTGCACACCCCGAAAAGAAATATCAGGCCACCGTTCACCTGGTAAACAGAAACATTGGAAGCGACAGATCAACGGTTGTGCATTGCCATATTATAGATCCCGGCAAGGAACTCATACCGGGGCTGTATATGAGCGCAGAAATACAGATCAATAGCAAACCCCTGCAATGCCTGCCGGTGGATGCAATTGTAAAATGGCAAAATGAAAACTACATATTCTATCAGATTTCCGATACAGCATTCAAAATGTATAAAGTAAAAACCGGAATGGCAGACGAATCCTATGTACCCATTCTGGATTCAATACCACAAGCGAAAATTGTAACCAGCAATGCATTTACCTTGCTTTCCAAAAAAATGAACAGTACAGAAGAGTAAGGCTTGGTAAAAGTGCAACCCGGATTCATCAAAACATACAACCGAATAGCTTTGTAGGAAAAGTAAAGAGGTCATTCCTACCAATTAAAAAAAAGTGGCTGTTGCAATTTAGCGCAACAGCCACTTTTTCATTAATCTATAACTGTACGTTTACGGCTTGTAAACCAGTTTCACAACCAGATACTCTCCGTTGTCTCCAATGTAACGGCACATATACACGCCTTCGCTCAGCCCTGTAGGCAGATCGATAGCATTAGCACCCTCTGCAACCTTGAAGCTGGCTACCTCTTTACCATCGATAGCAAATACCATCAATCTGCCAGCTGACGATGCACGAACAACAATCGAACCATTGGTTGGGTTCGGGAAGATGCTGATCATAGCATCTTCTTTTGTTATGATATTGTCAGATGGTTTTGGAGCCATTACGGTCATCGGATGGGTATCGAAACAACCGGTGGATGTTACAAGGTAACTTATTGTTGCAGCACCGGATGCCACCCCACCAACAACGCCACCTGTACTTACTGTTGCAATCAGACTGTTGCTGCTGCTCCAAACCCCACCTGCCGGTGTTTTGGTGAGCGATACCGTATTGCCGGTAATAGTAGATGTTGCACCGGAAATCACCGGCTTGGCATTGGTAGTGAATGTGAGCAACTTGAAGCAACCCGGACTCACCGTGTAAGAAATAAGCGAGCCGCCGGTGGCAACGCCGGTGACAACACCAGACCCTGCACCCACAACCGCTCTATCTGTATTAGAACTAGACCATACACCACCAGTAGCACCAATTGACAGTGTAACAGAAGATTCCTGACATACAGCAGTACCACCGGTAATGGCAGGAAGTGTGGCATTTACTGATACCAATGTTGCTGCATAACATCCGGGACTTGCAGTGTAGGTTACCATAGCGGTACCAATTGCCATACCCTTGATCAGACCAGATGCTGAATTAATCTGCACCTTAGTATTACTAGCCGACCACGTACCACCACCAACAGTGTTGGACAACAGGATGGCGCTTTGTGTTACACACACCAGATTGCTACCTGTATTCGCTGGTATCTCTGCACCAACAGAAACTGTTGCTGTTCTGGTACAACCACCTGGCGCAGTGTAGGTCACGTTAGCAACACCGGTTGCCACGCCGGTCAACACGCCTGTAGTTGGTCCGAAACTAGCGATACCAGGATTATCAACACTCCACGTACCTCCTGCGGGAGACACATTGAGAGTCACGGTATTGTTAACACATGTTGTAAACGTACCTGTAATACTACCAGGACTAGGCGTAACCGAAACAACTGTTGTTGCGAAACAACCTGATGCCACGGAGTAAGAAACAGTAGCAGATCCGGTATTTACACCTGTTACAATTCCCGATGAAGGATCAACAGTAACATATGATATATTGGTGCTAGTCCACGATCCACCTGCTGGTGAACCAGTCAACGTCATAGTGCTTGCCTTACAAACCGTTGACGGGCCAGAAATTGACGCGGAAAGATTAACAACAGATACCTCTCTTGTTGCATAACAACCGGTAGTATTATTGGTATAACTTACAATTGTTGTACCAACATTGATACCTGCAAGAATTCCTGATGCATTGATGGTAGCAATAGAAGGGTTGTTGATCAACCATGTTCCACCGGCAGGTGTTGTGCCAAGAGTTGATGATGTACCCTGACACAATGTAGCTGCACCGGTTATTGCACCCTGAGGAGCATGTACAGTAAGTAATGCAGTTTTATAGCAGCTTGGGTTGATTGAATACGAAATGCTTGTCGTACCGGCTGAAACTCCGGTTGCTACACCAGTGGATGCATCGATAGTTGCCTTTGACAAATTAGTACTTGTCCAGGTTCCGCCTGACGTAGCATTAGACAGCGTGACATTAATACCAGGGCATACATTGAGCGTGCCTGTTATCGAAGCCATTGCCGGATTAACCGTAACGACAACCGAGCTAGAACAGCCACCTGGCGCAACATACGATATCGTCGCCATACCCACTGAAATACCTCTCATTATACCTGAGGTAGGACTGATGGTAACGATACCAGTATTATTACTTGTCCAGGTACCAGCCGGACCTACTGAAACAAGGGTTGCTGCTGGCTGTGCCTGAGTTGCACACAACTCGGCGAAACCAGTGATCGATCCCGGAGCAATATTTACACTTACGATTGCTGTTCTGAAGCAGACACCGTCGGTAGTATAATTTATCTGAGTTGTACCCGGATCTACTGAAGTAACAATACCAGAAGTACTTCCGATAGTTGCAACCGAGCCATCAACACTACTCCATGTACCACCGGTTGTTGTACTGGCAAGTGCAGACGTTCCGCCGTCACAAACAGCCAACGCACCGGTAATAGCTGCTGGTGTCGCATTAACCGTAACTACAGCATAACGCTTACAAGTATTGGATGCAGTAAATGTGATATTCGAAGTACCTGCGGCCATACCCATCAACACACCTGCTCCGGCGTTGATCGTTGCAACAGACAACGTGCTGCTGCTCCATGTGCCGGGTGCAGAAGTGAGCAACGTAGCCACACCTGTACAAGCCTGCAATGAGCCGGATATTGCCGGAGGCAGTGCGTTCACTGTAACAGTTTTAGTGTTAAAGCAACCTATTGGGAAAGTATAAGTCATCGTAGCAACTCCGGGCCCTACGCCTGTAGCTACACCATCACTGCCAATTGTCATTACAGCACTGTTGCTGGTAGACCAAGCTCCACCCAGACTTGTTGTATACATCGATGTACTTCCTTCGCAGATTGTCGATGCACCCAAAATTGTAGCAGGTACCGGGTGTATGATCACCGGATAAGTACGGTAACATCCTGTCGAAATGGTGTAAGTCATCGTAACTGAACCTATAGCAAGACCAGATACAACGCCAGAAGCAGATCCGATAGTAGCCTTGGCTACATCACTCGAAGTCCACACACCATCCGCATCAGATGCGCTCAGCGTAATGGAACTGCCAAGACATACATCATTAGGACCGGTAATCACCGATACAGCAGGGTTAACGGTTACAAGAGATACACTGTAACAATCATCGTTGATCCGGTAGGTAATGAACACAGTACCTACACTTTCACCATACATCAAGCCTGTTGTTGGGCTGATTACGGCTATGCCGAGGTTACCACTATTCCATGTACCACCCGGTGCAGAATTGGTCAGCGGCGCAATAGACGTTGCCTGTCCAACGCACAATACCGGTGTTCCTTCATTCGGACCGAGTGTAACGTTAACAGTTATCGCAGTGGATACAGAACAAGTACCACCTACAGTATACGTAATATTGGTTATTCCGTTGGCAATACCAGTTACCACCCCGGTAGCTGAGTTCACAGTCGCTATCGTTTCATTTCCACTAGACCAGACACCACCGGCAACACTATTAGAAAGTGGCACATCCGCACCCTTGCACACCGGCATTACACCTGTAATTGCTGATGGGGTTGGTACAACAGTGAGCACCTTCGTACGCACGCATCCCAGTGAGCTTGTGTATCCTATCGTCGCTGTACCCAGCACCATACCACTTGCCACGCCGGCAGCAGTAATAGTGGATACAGAGTGGTTTGAACTTGACCAAGTACCACCAGCAGGAGAAGATGTGAGTGTAATACTGTTTCCAAGACATATCACATTAAAACCGCCGATTGGTGCCGGAGAAGGCTTGATTGTAACTGAAACCGTATTAACACCGGTTCCATAACAACCATTCGGATCTACAACAT
Source organism: uncultured Bacteroidota bacterium (assembly GCA_903824665.1). Lineage (GTDB taxonomy): Bacteria > Bacteroidota > Bacteroidia > Chitinophagales > Chitinophagaceae > Nemorincola. The sequence goes on from CAIJXT010000009.1 coordinate 251,676, forward strand.
TCAGGGTGTAAACACCTGCTGAGGCTGTTGTAGGGTTTGAAATTGTTGGATTTGCAATACCTGAAGCGTAACCGCCCGGCCCAGTCCACAAATAAACAAGCGGGCCAGTTGAACCAGATGCAGTGCTACTGAAGCTGAGCGGCGTACCCTCACAAACCGGACCACTCTGTGCAACAGAATTGATAGTTGGAGCCTGACTAACCGTAACCTGCCTTGTTGCAAAGCCACAAATAGTTGTGTAAGTAATTGTTGCTGTACCGTGCGCAATACCCGACACCACGCCTGAAGTATTTATCGACGCAATCGCAGGATTACTGCTACTCCAGGTTCCTGCAGGAATAGCTGCGCTTAGTGTAACACTTACGCCTCTGCAGAAGGTGGTCACTCCAGAAATCGTAGAAGCATTTGGCACCTGATTCACTGTAACAGAAGTGGTGTATACAGTAGCAGGACTACATCCTGGCTGTGTAGAACCATCTGTGACTGTAAGTGAGTAGATGCTGGTCAAAGACGGTGTAGCGGTTGGGTTGGCAACAGTAGTGCCTGACAGTGCAGATCCTGCCCACAGGAATGTGGAAGCACCGCCTGCTGGGTTAGCATTCAGCGTTACAGTATTACCATTGCAGATCATTCCGCTGTTCGTCGGATTGGCAACAGGTGTACTGTGCACTGATACAGATGTTGTATATACTGTTGAAGGACTACAACCCGCATCAGATGTTCCATCTGTTACTGTCAGAGAATACACAGCATTTGTGTTAGGTGTAGCAGTTGGATTAGCAGATGTGGCATTTGAAATCGCCAGACCGCTCCATGCAAATGTTGTAGCACCTGACGCCGGATTGGCACTCAACGCTACCGTACCGCCATTGCATATGTAACCGTTGTTGGTTGGTGCAGCAACCGGCGTTGGACGAACCGTAACAGTTGTTGTGAATACTGTTGTCGGGCTGCAGCCCACATCACCTGTACCGTTGGTAACCGACAGTGAATAAACTGTTGTTACACTTGGTGTTGCTGTTGGATTTGCAGCTGTTGTCGATGACATCGATGGTCCGCTCCATGTAAAAATTGTTGCACCACCTATCGGATTGCCTGTCAGATTAACTGTACCACCATTACAGATTGGTCCACTATTCGTTGGTATGGCTGCCGGTGCAACATTAACAGTAGCAGAAGTAGTATATACGGTAGAAGGACTACAGCCTGGCTTGGTAGAACCATCGCTTACTGTAAGTGAATATACAGTTGATACAATTGGAACAGCTGTTGGGTTCTGAGTGTTCGCACCGGTAAGTGAAGAACCAGACCAAACGAAAGTATTAGCGCCTCCGGCCGGGTTTGCAAACAAATCCAATGTTCCGCCATTACAAATCGGACTATTGTTAGTTGGCGATGCAATTGGTTTGCTATTTACCGTAACCTGTGTTGTATACACATTAGAAGGTGCGCAACCTGCGTCAGTTGTACCGTCACTCACCATGAGTGAATAAATTGTTGTTGTTGTTGGGGTCGCGGTTGGATTCGCAGCATTTGTAGCAGACAATGAACTACCTGACCAAATGAATGTGTTGGCGCCACCGGCAGGATTTGCAGCCAGACTTACTGTTCCACCAACACATATGTAACCATTATTAGTTGGTGCAGCAGTTGGTTTTGCTCTTACGGTCACAACTGTTGTGTAAACAGTTGCAGGGCTGCAACCAGCGTCTGTCGTTCCGTTTGTAACTGTAAGCGAATAAACCGACGTCGCAGTTGGCGTTGCAGTTGGATTCGCAACGTTAGCTGCAGACAATCCTGGACCACTCCACGTAAACACACTAGCTCCGTCTGCTCCATTTGCACTAAGTGATACTGTGCCACCGTTGCATATCGGACCACTATTGGTTGGAGCTGCGACCGGCGTAGTATTTACTGTTACAGATGTAGTATATACAGTAGAAGGAGCACAACCAGGCTGTGAAGATCCATCGCTCACTGTCAGTGAGTATACTGATGTAGCTGTAGGCATTGCAGTTGGATTCGCTGTGCTTGATCCAGAAAGCGCAGACCCGTTCCATACAAACGTGTTAGCTCCTCCAGTCGCATTAGACGACAAAACCACCACACCACCAATACATATTGGGCCGCTGTTTGTTGGTGCAGCAACTGGTGTGCTGTTTACAGTTACCGATGTTGTATATACTGTTGATGGGGCACAACCCGCATCTGTAGTACCGTCGCTCACTGTAAGTGAGTATACAGTTGTAGATGTTGGTGTTGCTGTTGGATTCTCTGTATTTGAACCGGTCAATGATGAGCCTGTCCATACATAAGTGTTCGCACCTCCAGATGGGTTAGCCGACAATGATACTGTACCACCAACACAGATGTAACCGTTGTTGGTTGGTGCTGCTACCGGGGTAGAACGTACCGTTACTGATGTAGTGTACACAGTAGATGGTGAACAACCTGGCTGAGAAGAACCATCGCTCACAGTAAGAGAGTATACTGCTGTAGCCGATGGTGTTGCCGTTGGGGTCTCTGTAGTAGAGCCGGTAAGTGATGAACCAGACCAAACATAAGTATCAGCACCGCCCGATGGGTTGGCTGTCAGATTCACTGTGCCGCCATTACATATAGGACCGCTGTTGGTTGGAGCAGCTACCGGGGTACTGTTTACCGTTACTGATGTCGTGTATACTGTTGATGGTGCACAACCCGCATCCGAAGTACCGTCGCTCACTGTCAGTGAGTAGACAGTGGTAGATGTTGGTGTTGCTGTTGGATTCTCTGTAGTTGAACCGGTCAGTGATGAACCAGTCCATACATATGTGTTCGCTCCACCAGATGGGTTAGCCGACAGCGATACTGTACCACCAACACAGATGTAACCGTTGTTGGTTGGCGCAGCTACCGGTGTAGAACGTACCGTTACTGTAGTAGTATACACCACAGAAGGCGCGCAACCTGCATCTGTTGTTCCGTTTGTGACCGTAAGCGAATATACAGAGGTCACTGTCGGTGTTGCAGTTGGGTTGGCATCCGTATTAGAAGAAAGTGCCGGACCGCTCCATGAATAAACACTTGCTCCACCTGAGCCGTTAGCCGTAAGTGACACTGTACCGCCATTACATATCGGCCCGCTGTTTGTTGGAGAAGCTATCGGTGTAGTATTTACTGTTACGGACGTTGTATACACCGTAGATGGTGCACAACCTGGCTGAGAAGAACCATCGCTCACAGTAAGTGAGTAAACTGATGTAGTTGATGGCGTAGCTGTTGGGTTCTCTGTAGTAGAGCCAGTCAGTGATGAACCAGTCCATACATAAGTATTTGCTCCACCCGATGGGTTGGCTGTCAGATTCACTGTACCTCCATTACATATAGGGCTGCTGTTGGTTGGAGCAGCAACTGGTGTGCTGTTTACAGTTACCGATGTTGTATATACTGTTGATGGGGCACAACCCGCATCTGTAGTACCGTCGCTCACTGTAAGTGAGTATACAGTTGTAGATGTTGGTGTTGCTG
>CAIJXT010000010.1 GCA_903824665.1 uncultured Bacteroidota bacterium
ATATATTGTTGATGGTGCACAACCATTGTCTGTTGTACCATCAGATACAGTAAGCGAGTATACGCCTGTTACCGTTGGTGTCGCTGTCGGATTTTCAACAGCCGACGCAAAGGACGCAGGACCACTCCATACATAAGTATTTGCTCCGCCTGATGGGTTTGCAGTCAGTGTAGCGGTACCGCCTATACAGATATAGCCATTATTTGTGGGTGATGCAACAGGTGTAGCTTTCACCGTCACGCTCGTTGTGTATACCGTAGCTGGCGCACAACCAGGCTGGCTGCTGCCATCCGTTACCTGCAGCGAATACACAGTAGTCGATGTTGGTGTTGCGGTTGGGTTCTCTGCTGATGCAGATGAAAGTGAACTGCCGCTCCAGATGTAGGTGTTGGCTCCGCCAGAAGGTGCTGCTGTAAGTGTTACCGTACCACCGTTACAGATCGGAGCACTGTTCGTGGGCGAGGCTACAGGTGTAGCATGCACTACCACCGATGTTGTATATTCCGTTGTCGGCGAACAGCCGCTGTCGCCGCTGCCGTCCGATACTGTTAATGTATAAACGGTGTTGGTAGTAGGTGTTGCCGTAGGATTCTGGGCACTTCCCGAAGAAAGGCTAGTTCCGGCCCAGCTATACACACTGGTATTCGCACCTGGATTGGCGGTAAGGGTTACTGCACCACCATTACAAATATATCCATTGTTGGTGGGCGCCGCTGATGGCGTTGCTTTCACAGTAACAGATGTTGTATATATAGTCGATGGACTACAGCCTGCATCAGCTGTACCATCAGTCACGAGAACTGAATACACACCGCTGGCTGTTGGTGTCGCTGTTGGATTTTCATTGGTCGATGTAAAGCCACCCGGACCTGACCAGCTATACGTGCTGGCACCACTTCCCGGATTTGCCGACAAAGCTACCGTACCACCAATGCAGATCGGTCCATCATTTGTCGGAGCAGCGGTTGGGGTTGGGTTAACAGATACCGTGGTCACATAAATAGTCGTTGGTGCACAACCCGGTTGTGTGCTGCCATCGGACACCTGTAGTGAATACACTGTAGTAGCCGTCGGTGTTGCTGTCGGATTGGCCGCAGTAGCCGAAGATAAAGACGAACCGCTCCAGTTATAATTCGTAGCACCAGCACTTGGGTTGGCAGTCAACGTCACCGTTCCGCCATTACATATTGGTCCGTCATTCGTTGGGCTTGCTACCGGTGTAGTATGTACTACCACCGATGTTGTATATTCAGTAGTGGGTGAACAGCCACTATCACCGCTGCCATCAGATACGGTTAAAGTATACACTGTATTGGCTATAGGCGTTGCGGTCGGGTTCTGAGCACTTGCCGATGACAGGCTCGTTCCTGTCCAGCTATACACACTGGTATTGGCACCCGGATTGGCTGTAAGCGTTACGGTCCCTCCGTTGCATATATATCCGTTATTGGTTGGAGACGCAGATGGAGTAGATTTCACAGTCACAGAAGTAGTATACACTGTCGAAGGACTACAGCCGCTTTCGCCACTGCCGTCACTTACGGTCACCGAGTATACGCCAGTTACTGTTGGCGATAGAGACGGTGTCGGTGATGAAGAAGTGAAACCATCAGGTCCAGACCAACTGAAGGTAGTAGACCCTCCGGCTGGATTGGCAGCAAGTGCCACGGTACCACCATTACATATCGGACCATCATTTGTTGGCGCCGCAGTTGGTGTGCTACGCACGGTTACTGTCGTCACATAAACCGTCGAAGGAGCGCAGCCAGGATTACCACTGCCATTGGTCACCTGTAGCGAATAGGTGCTGGTTACCGTTGGTGTTACCGATGGGTTTTCGGCTATTGAATTAAACCCATCCGGACCAGACCAGCTATAATTGTTGGCTCCAGTCGCAGGGTTGGCAGAAAGTGTGGCCGTGCCACCGTTACATATTGGCCCGCTGTTGGTAGGTGCTGCAGTGGGTATCGGATTCACACTCACTGTTACACTACCCTCAGTACCCCAGCAACCCGCTGAAGATTGTGCACGGAAATAATAAGTACCACTCGCTGCAACTGTTTGCGGTGTGCCGCCCAATACAGTTGATGTACCACCTGATGTTGTACCCTGATAAAATATGGTACCATCACCTCCGTTAGATCCGGATATCGCTGTGTTGCCGCAGAATGTGCCACCACCACTGCCTGTCACGGCAGCAGGAAGTGAATTGATCACAACTGTAACACTACCCTCTGCACCCCAGCACCCTGCTGCTGATTTGGCACGGAAATAATATGTACCTGATGAGGTCACTGTTTGTGGCGAACCGCCCAATGATTCTGAAGTTCCACCTGAAGTGGTTCCCTGAAAGAAAATCGTACCATCTCCACCATTACTACCGGAAATACTTGTGTTTCCGCAGAACGTACCAGCACCAGTTCCTGTAACTGCAGCAGGCAAGGGATTGATACTTACAGTAACACTTCCTTCATTGCCCCAGCAACCTGCTGATGATTTTGCTCTGAAATAGTAGGTACCGTTGGCAGATACTGTCTGTGGCGAACCACCTAATATTTCAGAAGTACCTCCAGAAGTTGTACCCTGATAGAATATCGTACCATCGCCTCCATTAGAACCACTGATCGATGCACTGTTGCAAGATGTTCCACCACCTGTTGTGGTTACTGTTGCGGGTAACGCATTGACAGAAAACGCACCGGTATTGCCGCTTCCGGGTGTACTGCTGCAGGTTGTAGTATTATTCTGGATAGATGTTATCGTTAATGTAGTCGTTCCCGCAGCTGATAAGGACGCAGATGGGACAGAGAATGAACCTGTGTTCGCGGCGATTGTGAATGAGGCTGTTGCACCGGTTACACTGTTCGCACCACTCAGATTATATGTTGCAGTATAACTGCCTGCAGCCAATGAAGTAGAATTCACCGTAGCGGTAGTTGAGAGTCCGAGACACTGTGATGTTACCGAAGTACTCAGATTGGATACATCCGGATTTGGATTAACAGTAACAATAACGCTACCCTGTGGTCCAAAACAACCGCCCGCAGATTGGGCACGGAAATAGTAAGTACCTGATGCCGTTACTGTTTGGGGTGTACCTCCAAGTAATATTGATGTTCCATTGGATGTGGTGTTTTGGAAATACATTGTTCCATCTCCGCCATTTGATGCAGATATTGTTGCGCTGTTGCACACTGCCGTTACTGGTCCTGTAGCCGTTGTTGAAGCTGGTGAAGGATTGATACTGATTGAAACACTGCCGCTCATATTATTGGTACAGGTAGTTACCGGATTAGTAGCAACTACAGAGTAAGTTGAAGCAACTGTCTGGGCCGGAAAACTAATTGCTGAGCCAGTACCTGCAACAGGGGCGCCTACATTCGTAGGACCATCTTTAAGCTGATAATTTACACCAGCCTGCGATCCGCTAAGGCCAATAACAGAACCTGATCCACCACTGCAATATGCACCACCACCTGTTACGTTAAACACAGTAGGCAGTGCGTTGACCACAACATTTGTAGTACCGGGAGAAGGACAACTTGCAACACCATTTGCTGTTAAAGCAAGGCTATATACGCCAGCCACCAGAGTGGGGCTTACTGTGTTCAGGTTGACAGCCGAGCTTGTATATCCTGATGGACCTGACCAGGTATAAGTGCCACCACAAGTGATGTTTGAGGTAGCTGTCAACGTTAAGGTACCCGTTCCACAGAATGGTGAATTTGACGTTACAGCCGGGTTTGGCACAATTTGCACCGTATAGTCGCGGATCATACTGTAGGTTTGTGCACCGCAAAGTGTCGGTACCCCAGCCCAATTCAGACGAAGGCGCATTCTATGAATCCCGTAGGCCGCCCCCCCGGCTCCTATAGCCGGTATATTAATTGTATATCCAACATTGCCAACAATTGCCGAAGCAACTACCTGCTCTCCTGCATCGCCGAAGCTTCCATTATTATTGAAATCGATCCAGATCAAAGTCTGATCACTTCCATCGCTATGTACAACGTTGCCGGTATAGGAAGCACCCGGATACATCTTTACTGGTGTAATAGCAGTCTTGTCATCATATGCGTTAGCAGTACAGGTTCCACCTGTTGAGTTAAATGATGTTCCGCAGGCTCCGGTGAGGTTAAAAGTTGTGAAATAGTCAAAACTGCAACTACCCAGGCTCGCAGGGCCACATAACAGAGCACCATATGATGTAACATATACAGGGACAGACGATGCACTCAAACCCGAATTCGTACAAGTTGTTACACGTCTGTAATAAGTGCCTACAGCCTGTGTTGTAGCCAGTGTTGTGCCTGTTGCGCCACCGATATCACCCCAGGTTGTAAGGCAGGTTGAACTCTGCCATTGGTAAGCCAATGCAGACTCACCTGAGCCACCTGTCACACTGAGTGTAAAAGGCGCCGCACCAAGCACAGTTGAAGCACTTGAGGTGGCTACACCTGCCGGCGGTGTACCTGTACACGGTACAACAACTGTTGTTGCGTTGCCTGCTGCACTCGGTGCACTGCTGCACGCCGGGCTAATCGCAGTAACGGTAAAGTAGTAGGTAGTACCTCCATTCAAACCCGTAATCGTGTATGGTGATCCGGTAATAGAAGTTCCTGCAAGCGGATATCCTGTTGCCGGTACCGTCAAGCCAGCATCAATATATACGTTGAGCAGGTAAGTATATGTACTATAAGCGCCACCACCTGCAGCCGGGTCAGTAAACGTAATTGGTATGGTATTTCCTGTTGGCACACCTGCTACAGGCGCCGCAGGAGTATTAGGACAGGTAGTTGTTACTGCTGAGGGTGCCGTGGTGTTGAACAACGGTCCACCAAGGCATGCATTGTTATAGGGGAACAATGTCATTGTGTAGTTGGTGTTGGGCACCAATGCTGTTGAAGCTATCGGAGAAGATGCACCCACTCCTACAATAGTACCATTTGTGCCTACTGCAGTGCCGGTTGTAATTGCCTGACCTGCGGTAGGAGCACCAACCAGTGCGCCGCTGCTTGCCACGAGGATATACCCATCCACGGCAGGCGTTGCAGCAGTAAAATTCACTGTTGTGCTGGTAGAAGTTGAGGTATAAGATAGGCTGGTAGGTAATGACGTAGGTGTAGAACATGATGGTATGTTTACCTCATGGGCACCAATAACAGGCGTAGTGCCACTACGGGTAGTACCATCGATGTCCACATTTACCAATGCAATTGGGGTACCCGCAATCAATGGAACGTTACCACCGACTGCCGTCATACGGAGATTCGTAGTCGAAACAGTGATCGGATTCACATTAATGGAGTTGGCATTACCACCAAATCCCGCAATCATACCAGCCAGATTAGTACGATCACTTCCTATGAAACCCATTACACCGGCTGCACCCGATACATAATAGTCATTATAGTTTATTGCAGAAAAAGCAGTATTTGCACCTAACGTATAAATAGTATATGATTTGTCGGTTGCTGAAGTTGTGTTTTCATAAGAATTCAACAACATGTTATTTCTGATGTCAATGTTTGATCCTGTTCCGGTGTTAATGAAAATACTCGCCGCTCCTGTAGCACTCGTCAATCCGGCATGTGGACCAAACAGGCTAATAGAGTTATGAAGGATGGTGATACCACCGGTATTCGCGCCTTCTATTGCTATGCCAATAGGCCAATAAATATTCCCCGCGTCAGAATAACCCCATACATCAGAAATCATGTTATTCGAAACAATCGTATTGGAAACACCAGACAAAGTGTTGAACATGATTCCCCTTATCCCCCAACCACCGGTATTTGAATTGGTGATAGAATTCAGTGTGTTTCGGTTAATTGTACCATTAATTACATTATTCCCAAGTAAAATGCCGGTGAACGAAGTAGCACCACTACCCGTGGATGTAGAGTTACAATTCTGCAGCAAATTTTGACTGATTGTATATCCGTTCACTCCAGAATTCAACCTGATTACCCCTGAACTACCGGTGGTGGTTATTATATTTTGTAAGGTGTTGCCTGTAATGGTCACATTCAACGCATTACTTATGGCGATGCCCGCAAATCCAATATTGTTCACACCTGCGGTTACCGGTCCAATAGTATTATTGACTATCGTAAGGTTGTTCAACCCACCTGCAGCAACATTCGCAGTGCCATTGCAGGATATTGCATAGTAGCATTTCTGGATATTATTGCCCGAAATTGTGATATTATCATTATCCATACCAGCTGTAATGCTTGGAGTTCCGTCAACACCTGCTACAATACCGAAACTGGTGGTGGATGTACTACTACCACCAACAATTGTCAGGTTTTTAATCGCTGCGTTATTATTTCCTGGTCCTACCCCTGTTGTACTAGCGAGGTGAACTCCGGCTCCTGACCCAACGCTGTTATTTGTAAGTGTCAGAGAAGATCCACCGGAGTTGACACCGTCAATGGTCACATAGTTAGAATTCAACAACTTAAACAAACCGGTAGTTGTAGTGCCAGTAACAGTAGCAGCAACTCCTGTCGCTGGCTTAATTGTCAGCGTGTTCGTAGCCGAACTATAGATATTACTTTGGATTGTAACAGGGAAAGTCTCTGTAGGGTATGTTGTGCTGATCAGATTGAAGACTACTGGTCCAGACAGACAAGATGTATTGTATGCTGCAGCGGCCAACGTGATTGTACTGTAGTCTCCACCGGAGCCTACAGTGAACGTGCCACCCAATGTTGGAAGTACTGTGTAAGAATTCGGTGTTGTAGGTGCTGTAGTCACAGTATTAACATCAGTTGCTACCAACCCAGCCGATGGAGAAGAACCAATGAAGCCGTTTATATCCTGGGCTATAACATAGAACTGAACGATGTCTGCGATAGCGAGACCACCCATAGTAGCCGCGGTAATGGAGAAACTCCATGTACCACTTATACCAGTACCGGTCGACAATGTGCCGGCATTAGAAAACCATGTGCCACCATTTTTTCTGAAATATACCCTTGGCATAAGACCTCCAGTTGTGGGCACACCGCTATTATCAAAAATCGTAGCAGAGAATGTTTTATCACCTGTTCCGCAACCAGGCAATATTGAAGAATAAGTGATAACAGGTGAGATGTTGTCCGTTGCAACTCCATCAAACTCATCAGACCCGAGGTCCGGCGCAGTACCGTAACCATTAACAGACCCTGCAGGACCAGGTCTTGTCTGATTGTCGATATCTGTTGTAAAACCTGGAATCACAACACCATGAGATTCTATGTTGTTGGCAGTTGTCCCCATGTTGATGTGGAGATTCCCCGTAGCCTCATTAACGAATGTTACTGCAGAAGCAGTATACGAATTCGCATCAGAGTTTGCACCTACTCCCGATTTCCAGGCGGCGAAACTCATATTGGCACCTCCCCAGAAACCCACCGCTGACGCCACCGGTGCATTCAGAATATTAAAGTTCGATGCATTGGCTCCCCATCCTGTATTGGTACCAAATGCGCCAACTCCATTTGCTATTGCATAGTGTATACCTGTACCTCCGGTGCGACTATTATTGAATAAATTGTTTCTGATATCTACAGGTGTGGTTATGGCCGTGGCGCTGTAGTTACCTCTGTTAAATCCGACAGTAGGCAATGCACCCGCAGCTGCTGCACCTGTGATGTTGATTGTATTATAATAGATTCTGAGGGTAGCTGTAGTACTGGTATTATTCATAATACCGGTAAATGATGTATTGGTTGTCTGCCCTGAACCAAGAGAAATAGAATTGTTAATAATGTCGATGGTAGTAACTCCTGTACCAATATTAATACCCACTGCTTTGGGTGGCGTGGTAGCAGTAATTCCTGTATTTGCATTACGTAGGTCATAAATTAAATTTCTGGTTACGGTTGGTGTTGTTCCACCTGATTGCCCTATACCAACTACAGTCACGTTAGCGGCTGCAGTATTTGTTGCAACGAGCGCATTAACGGTATTATCTGCAATCAGCGAATTGGTGCCTGCAGCCATTGCAATTCCGGTAAGACCTCCAAGGGATCCGGCCATTGCAATGTTCGATGTAGCACTTGACAGATCCCTGACAACGTTACCGACTATTGCAGGACTAACAGAAGCACCCTGATGAATGATGCCCGCCATTAGATGGAAGTTATTGGGTGCCGTACCATTACTATTCATGTTTGCAACAGTGTTACCTGAAATGTAAATGCCTGCGCCTGTTCCAGCGCATAAAATACCCACCATCTGTTGGTTTACTAACGCAGTCGTTACTGCTGTCGGGGCATTCAAACTGTTCGGAGTCGTTAAACTTCCGACAATGTTGTTTGAAACTGTGTCGATACCCGTACCTTGAATCTGGATACCCGTAATGCCTGAAGAAATAGCTGCAGATGATCCTACGACATTGATACCGCCAACAAAGTTATTTCGGATTTTAACAATCGCCGGACTTGCCGACGCAACACTGATGCCCAGTACATTTGTTGCAATCGACGTTGTGTTATTGTTCACAATAGCTCCCGTCCCTGCCGTTGCCCCGATAATGTTACCTGCTATAGTTCCCAGATTCACCGTACCTGCACCTACTACTATCCCAGTAAACAACCCGTTTGTCCCGGTGATGTTTATAGCTGTAACTGTATTGCCCTGTATCGAAGACGCTGAAACGTTTCCGGCGTTCAGTGAAATTCCCTGAAATGCAGTCGCAACCGTTCCGGTCATTGTATATACACCCGTGCCGTTGTTGGCACTGAAGCCGATTATATTACCAGTTATAGAAAAAGCATTTCCGGCAGTAGAATTAACCTGAATGGCCCTGTGAGTAGTGCTGATCAAATAACTTCTTGGGGCAGTCTGGTAAAAACGATTATTGCTGATGGTCCAGTTCGAATTACCCGTGGTAAGAAAGATACCATTTGTGGCAGAGGTTGAAGAATAAAAATTGGCAATATTACAATTCGAAATTGTGTTCCCGCTATTCTCTAAACCCACAGTCGTAGTACCTGCCGAATAAATGTTGTTAACCGCCGGCGACAAACCATCAAGGATATCGCAATTGTCTATCAGGTTATTATCATTTCCGGTCAGTCCAGTTGTTGTACTAAACCAAACAACACCACTGTTCGTCGCTGTATTACTCCCTCGCAGTGTACAATACCTGAACACGTTATCAGACGCATCATTAATAAACTGAACAACCTGCCCTGTAGTTGACGAGTTTTGAATAGTTAGTGCTTTTGTTGATCCGGTAGAACCTACCCTGCCATCAACAGTCACAAAACGTGCTCCGTTCAAAGCAATGATAGGCGTGGCAGAACTTGCTGCTATCGTTAACGGCCCTTGTGGCCTGATAGTTAGGTTATTTGTTGCAGTAAGGCATGGTATAGAACCTATGGTTACCGGGTAGGTTTCGCCTGCATAAGTTGTTTGCAGCTCTAAAGCCACAGGACCGTTAACACCATTATTCTGCAATGCTGTAATCGCCGATGCGAGTGTTGGATAGGTGCCAGTCGGACCTACCGAATAAGTGCCCGACATATCACAGGCCGGTATTGCATAAGTAACAGATATGTTATCGACAGCTGCTGGAGGGGTAGCACCAAACAACGCGTCATTTTTCCATGTAAATATTAATCTTACCGTGCTTCCTGCATAGGACGGTGGCAAAGTTGCAGTAACCAGCGTCCATGGAGGAGCTGCACCTTGTGTTGCCGAAGCAAAAACAAGATTGGCCCCCGGCATTATTGTATTTACCGAGGTGATATTGTTGGGAGTGGGGGTAAATGTTGAAGGCGCATGGTACACCAGCAACTGATCCCAATTGGTATTTTCGCCATTAGTTTTATAATAAAATGACAAAGTAATATTTGCTGCTCCAGATGGTATGGTCACATCGCGGTAAAAGTGCGATGCGCTTTGGGAGCCAATGTCGTAGTTCCATGATACACCTCCATTGTTTGAGACATAGGCACATCTTGCTCCGGCAAATGTTCCTGGCAAGTTTCCAAGATACCATCTGTTCACACCGGTAGCATCTACATTTGTCCAGCCATTCAGCGGCAATGTGCCTCCAGTCTCAAACCCACCATCGCCTGTTGCGCTCAATGCCGTGAATTGGGAATACCCAACGAAACTCATACAGCACAGAAAAACTAAAGAAAGGACTTTTTTCATACCATTTATATTTAACATAGCAAACCTGTTTTCAATTATATTTATTCAAAAAAAACGTTGCAACAAACCAAAATTTTTCCATTTCAGACCGAAGATCTGAATAAGACTGTTACAATATCATTAAGAAATACTGATAAAAATAGTGATAAAGATAGTTTTTCGTCAAGAATTATCATTAACCGATTGTTAATTTGTTTAACATAGATTTCACATTAAGATGTAATTTTACTAATTATAGGTTAATTTTATTTCAATAATTTACAACTTCCACAATTTTCGCATAGCGTTATTTTCATTTAACTATTATTTATTATGTTATAATCTCGTCACATATATACTGTGCATTATCAATTAAATTTTCAAGAATACCAACCAGAACAATTGCATCACTTCTGCGAATTATCAATCTATATATCCCGACAATATGACAAAACAATTACACTATTTGGTAATAATATGGTAACATGTTCTTGGAAATATTTCGTAAATTGCATATCCTTTTATGAGAACAATTTTTTTTCAGGATATTGGCGAAATTGCTTACGACAATGCCTGGGAGTACCAGGAATCGTTGCTTAAAGCCAACCTCGATATAAAATCGGAATGGTATAAATCAAACCAGTCGGGTAAAGAATACAACTTGCAAACAAAGCATCACCTGCTGTTTTGCAGCCATCCTCATGTATATACTCTGGGCAAAAGTGGACACATAGAAAATCTGTTGGTAAACGATAGCAGACTGAAAGAACTGAATGTTGCTTTCTTTAAAACCAACCGAGGCGGGGATATTACCTATCACGGTCCGGGACAAATAGTAGGCTATCCGATACTGGACCTGGAACACTACGTTACCGACCTGGGCAAATACATGCGTAACCTTGAGGAAGTTATTATCAGAATGCTTGCACATTATGGCATCAATGGTGGTCGCCTGCAGGGTGCAACCGGAGTTTGGCTCGATGCAGAAGAAAAAGGAAAAGCCCGTAAAATCTGCGCGATGGGTGTGCGTTGTAGTCGCTGGGTTACCATGCATGGTTTTGCACTTAATGTCAACACAGACCTTCGGTATTTTGACTATATCGTACCGTGCGGCATTACAGACAAAACGGTAACATCGATGGCAAAGGAGCTGGGAAAAAGTATAGATGAGCAGGAGGTAAAATATCTGCTGATTGAAAAATTTGAAGAGGTGTTTGAATCGGAAATTGTTGTGGAACGAATGGTCGCTACTTCCTAGAAAAAAGAACTTTTAACAACACTGAAAATTGTTCAAGGCAAACGTTTGGCAAATAGGAACATAACATATCACTGGGGCGACAATACGCTGCTCATTACCCTTAGCAATAAGGTAAGCAGCCGCATTAAAGCGCTTTACATAGCCGAACTGATTCTTACTGCCGGCATGGCCACAATCTTCCTGCTGCAGTCAATACCTTTCAGCCATAATGTGTTCAACTGGATAGCGGCAACAGGGGCTTCCGCGCTCTATTTCCTTGCTTCATATCGCTTCCTTGCACGTATATTTTTCAGCGAGCAACTGCTCCTTGACACCAACCACATTACGATCATCAGAAAGACATTGCTTTCAAGAAGTATAAGCCGTTATAGCTGGAGACAAACCGGAGCACTACATTACGAAGGTAAACCAGCAAAAACCGACCACCCATTGAAAGGAAAGTGCTTTGACTACTTTGGTTTTGAAACACAGGAGCACCTGATTCAAAGTCTGCATCACAAAGGAAATCTCTTTTTCGATACCTATGAAGGGCGGGTATACTTTGCTCCTGGTGTATATTCGTGGGATGCCGAGAAACTTGTACAAATGATGAAACTATACCTGGGTGCATCATTAAAACTGGGCCCTGAATGGGCTGATATGCTTCAAGAACAGGAATTTGACGAATCGGCATCCGGCAGCTGACATCAAATTTTTATAAACAGTCCTTCCATCTCAACTCCGTCCTTTCTCAGGACAAACTTGTACCGTCCCTTTGCTCTGAAATTCCGGTAATCAATTATGCTCACCGATGCATTAAGCTGTGGTATGACAAGTGCTACACTACCTGACATGTTATAGAATGTTATTGAGTACTGGCGCGTTCTATAATCATCAGGGATACTAGCCGACACATGACCGGTTTCTGGCTCTATGCGTATGTGCTTTGGTATTATGAACGAACAGTTGTCAAAATCTACTTCCTCATAACTGATAAGCACTTTCGGTCGAATAAATTGCCGATGATCAAGAAGGATAATTGCATCAACATTACCCTGCTCACTGCGAATACCCACATGGTCTGCAATGCTTCCTGGTTTTACGGCGACACTTTGCGAGTCAGGTAGCAAATCGGATACAAGCCCAGCAGAATATATACCACGACTTTCCGCCGTTGTGGAGGATATATGCACACTGCAGGTATTGCTTGTCCAGTTTAGTCCTGAAGTGAAAGTGATGTTGAGTTTGTAATAATTGCTACCTGACTCTGGACTGTTATCCTCGAATTGCTGTACGCCCTTTTGTGGGCTGCGCAGTTCGCCAATAGACTTGTAGTTACCGGTACTGTCGGTTGAGCGCTTAACACCTATTGATTTAATTCCATCGTACTGGCTGGTCCAGGATAGTTGCACTACCCCATCATGTACCTCTGAACGAACCGAAGGCAGCAGTGGCTGCCCCCAAGTGGAAACAGGAATAAACCAAACCAGAAAAACGGATACCAATACGGAACCTGAACAGGAACCTTTCATTTTTCAAACCTAGTGCATTAATATGAAATAAGGCAAACTCTCACTTCCAAAAAACGGGTCCCACACCTGAAATTCGTTAAATCCGGCATAGCAGCATATTATTCGGGTGTCAATAGTTAATTTTGCGCACCGGCCAACCCAATGTTACCCGGACAATTCATTCAAATTGGATAAATCGCTATTCCGTTATTTTGGTAGATGTGCGCTGGCAGCCGTTCAAATAGGCATTAGTGTGTGTGCATTAGGACAGCCGTCTACACTGCCCATGACACCACAGCGCGATACGAGCAAGGATAAAACCAATGATGGTAAGTGGAAAAACCACGAGGCCAGAATATACTTTGAGAAACTAAACTCTGCCCAGCAATTTCTGCCAGATACTGGCATTCATACCTTTCACCGGCGACCTTTTGTACAGCCTTGGGCGCGTGACATGGGAAACCCCGGAAGCCCGGTCAATGACCTGATGTTCCGGCCCGAAATAAGAGTTGGGCCAACACTGGGATACCATATCTTCGACGCATACCGTTTTAATGCAGACAGTCTGAATTACTACAACACTGATCGTCCCTATTCTGTATTCAGCTACCAGACAGCTGGCAGGCAGGAGCATATAGCCAGTATCATGCATACCCAGAATATTCGTCCAAACTGGAACTTTGCTGTGGAATACCGCAAGATCAACTCACCGGGATATTATAAGATACAACGGAACAATCACGACAATTTTGCACTGACGACAAAGTATGCAAGCCTGGATAAACACTACAAATTGAATGCAGCGCTTGTGTACAACAAACAACAGCACGACGAGAACGGTGGAATCTCCAGTCCGGGTGACCTGGATACCCCATCGCTGAATAATCGCCGGACAATAAACACCAACTATCAGAGCGAACAATACAGCACCACACGCTCCTCAGTCACTAATGTACAGCGGGATTTTACCCTCATGGTTCAAAATACCTACACATGGGGTGTCACAGATACCTTTTATGACGAGGAGGACACAGCCGCTTATACATACACCCTCACTCCACGATTCAGCATAACACATAAGGGTACAATAAGTACAGAGCAACATGCATATAAAGACCTCACACCAGATTCTATGCGGTATGTGTCTCTTTTCCACAGGTCATTCGCTAATGACGGATCGGGCTACTACGCTGCTGGCAGTGACTCGGTGTACACACGGCAAAAATGGTTTTGGGCCGACAACAAAATACTGCTGAATGGGTATATCGGCAAAGTGGGCAAACAACTTGAATTCAGTGCAGGTGCGGGTATCCGCTATGACCAATTTATTTCAGACCCTGCTGTAAAAGTCACAGCAGACAGTCCCTACTACCGTTTGGGATATGACCGCAGAAGCGGTGCGACCAACTATCTGGAAGGGCAACTCAGGAAAGAAGCACTTACGCCCGGCGAATGGCAATATGGGGCAAGCGCACGATACCTTGTGACCGGTGAGTATGCTGGCAACTTTGCAATACACACCATGATCGGCAAACAGCTAAACCACAATCTGGGTAGCTTCTTTGCCGGAGCACAACAGGAGCTGGGTAGTGCACCATATAGTTATACCGACTACAGAAATGCCTACAAAGACACATCTTTTTCACTCAATACAGAAAGTAAGTCTGTGCTATATGCTACCCTAGAAAGCCCTCGAATCAAAGTGTACGGCGGCGCCAGAGCGTACATTCTGAACAACTACATATACATGAACCGGAATGAGTTGCCGGCGCAGTACACTGTGCCCTTTACCATTCCACAGTTTTGGTTGCGCAAGGTCTTCAGGGTTGGCAGCTTTTTTCTCGACAATGAAATCGTCTACCAGATCGCGGATAATAATATACCCGTAAATGTTCCGGAGATCATGGGCAGACATCAACTAAGTTTTGAAAAAGCGTTGTTTAAAAATGCCATCAAAATCGCAACGGGGGTGGAAGCCCGGTACAATACTACTTATAATCCTGCCGGCTACAACGCCCAATTCAACCGCTTCTTCTACCAGGACTATCAACAAATCACGAATACACCAGAGCTATCTGTTTTCCTCAACTTCAGGATCAAAAGGTTCAGGGCATTTATTGCCGGTGACAATATGCAGCAAATATTTGCGCGTAATGCTGTTCTGTTTACCGGTACACCGACAACTAATGCAACCAGCGGAACGAAAGTGGTACCCGTATATGCGGCACCAAACAACATGATCCGGTTTGGATTCAACTGGGTTATGATTAACTAATCGATCTGTTTCTCACTAAGTACTTCTAACTGATTCAGAATTGTGAAAGTGCCCAAACATCGGGCACTTTCACAATTCTGAAAACACAGGAACTATTTGTTTACAGATACATGAAATACTCCGCTCGATGTACCTGATTTAACCGAAACCAAATACATACCCGGAGCAATATCTGCTGGCAGGGAAATATGTGTATCGATTCTACCATTCACTACATCGGCTATACTTGAATATACCTGCTGGCCCAGCATATTTACAACAGACAGCGAAACCTGCTCACCAGCGGCAAAACCGTCGCCTGAAATGCTGAACGAACCATTGTTGGGATTTGGTGTGAGTATTACGCTTACACCATCTCCCATAACTTGTTTAATACCAGTTGTAACTGCTATTGTCACACCATTGCTCGGGGCGGATTTTGGCGTTGCACAAAGCAGGCTGCTAGTAACCATGCAGCTTACCGTTTGTCCGTTGGAAAGTGTACTGGTTGTGTACGTGACCAATGTTGCTCCCGGCACTGCTACCCCATTTACATACCATTGGTAGGTGGGTGTGGAACCTCCATTGGGTGCAATGGCTGTAAATGTGACCGGAGTACCAGCGGTTACAACCGGCATACTGGCAACTACCGTAACTGAGTTTACTGACGGCGCCTGTACCCGCATAGTGAAAGGTGCACTCGATACTGTTGGAGTAACCAGGCAGGGGTAGTTGCTGGTCATATGACACACAATCACATCACCATTGAGCGGCCATGTGAAATAAGAAGGACCGGTAGCGATGTTAATTCCATTTTCGGTCCATAGGTAATCAGGGGATGTACCACCCCATACCGGTACTGCCGTATAGGTGACCAAATCGCCTGTACAAATAGTATCGTTAGGAAATGCTGAAATGCTAACTGATGGCGTAACATAAGCAATCACTGTCATTGTAACCGAAGCTGTGGCTGTAGCCGGGATGGCACATGCTGCGCTGCTGGTAAGCTGAACGCTGATCATGTCACCGTTCGCAGGAACATATGCATGGGTACCACTTGTACCACCTACGACGATACCATTTACCGACCATTGGTACGAGGGCGCACCTCCACCGTTTAACGGAGCGGCAGTAAACGTAACAGGTGTAGATGTAGCACAAATACTAAGACCAGTGCTTGCCGACACACTGACAGAAGGAACAACTACCGGAGCAGGATTTATGCTCACTAAGACAACAGTTGTGTTTGCTGAGCAACCAAAGGTGTTGGTGAGTAAAGCCTGATAACTACCCGCTGCACCTGTGGTGTACGAGCTGCCGGTGGCTCCGGGAATTGGCGTACCACCATCGCTCCACTGATAGGTGTGTCCCGTGGACGGAACTGCAGACAAAGTAGTTGAAGTAGTTGCACATATCATCAAAGGACCGGCGGGTGTTGCAGTAGGCGCGGGTGTTGGGTTTACGGTAACAACCGTGCCGACAGCAGATACACATCCAAACGGATTGGTGTATGTATAGCTGATATCAGATGTACCAGCAGTAACCGAGGTAACAGTACCCAAAGCATCGATAGTAGCCACCGAGGGAGTAGCACTGGTCCACACACCACCGGCAGTGCTGTTGCTGAGCGCAGTAGTAAGGCCATTGCAAACCGTAGCGGTACCTATGATAGTAGCCAGTGATGTAGGCGCATTAATGGTCATGGCATGTGTAGCAACCGCAGTGCCACAAACATTAGTAACAGCGTAAGAAATATCAACGGCCCCGGCTGTTATGCCCGTCACAACACCAGATGTGTTGACAGTAGCAATTGAAACATCGCTACTTGACCAAACACCACCGCCTGTGACATCAGCCAGAGCCGTACTAACACCAGTGCATACATTGTTTGCACCAGTGATCGGCTCGGTGTGTGCAGAATCGAGCGTGACAACAACGGGGAGTGATACGCTATCACATACATTCATGTTGACACGTACTGTATACGAACCGCCGAGTGAGGCTGTAAATGCTGAAGTAGTAGCACCCACAATATCGGCTCCATCTTTCTGCCACTGATAAGTAAACATAGGGCCTGTAGGCGTGGCGCCGAGCGACACATTATCACCCAAACAGAAAGTTGTAGGTCCAGCCGGTGTTATGGTAGCGTCGGGGGTGTTGCATAGCGGCCCATCAACCAGCATATACCGCGAGAAGCCTGTGAAAGTGCCTCTGAACCCGGTGTAGTTTCCACCGGTAATCAGAGTTGGTGTCACCAATACCGAGTTAGCAGTACTTACTGTTGCATCTGTAGGTGCGGTTGTTTTCAGCAGGAACATAGACGAGGGTGTGATACCCGTAAGCTCAGTATTGTTGAGATAAAACGTCACGTCGTAAGTAGTGATACCACCATTGATTGTTGGGGTAATGGTAATTTCCTTGCGCGAGCGGTTGATAGGTGAGAAAGTGGCAGGAACAACGCCATTACCTGCCTGTGTAACCGTAGCAGTGACACAACCAAGATCGTTGTCCATATTTTTTATTCCGCCAATAAGATCACCATCGGCAGGATTATAGAAATAAACCTCCTGACCATTGCGTACATCCCATACACGGTTGCTTGCGGCCACAGTTTCAATAGGTGCAGGTGCAACATTTTGTTTGAAACGCATAACCGGACGAACCACAACCCTGTTGCCGGTACTGAAGCCAAGACCACAACCAGTGCCGGCACCCGTATTGGTAATGCTGTAACCACCGATGATAAACGCGCCCTGCTGGATGCCGGAAACAATGTCGTTGCCAGTAAACGTAGCGGCATTCATTCCATAACAAAATTGCACAGCAACGTTACTTACACCGTCCCAGGTAAAAGTACCCATGTTGAAGTCAACGGAATCAAGACCTGCATTGGTGGTATGATTGCCGGTGTACACTGTAGTAAGACCAGTTAGGTATGCAGCATAAAGGTCCGTGGCATTGGTATTGCGCATGCTGACTGTAAAATTGAGGAACGGTGCTGTTGAGTTCTTAGTAAGCACGTTGAACGCAATTTGCGTAATAGGAGTGCCTGGCACTACCCCTGCAGCCTGCAGCTCATTGGCGTACAACAAAAACTGCGATTTGGCTCTGCGCTGTGTGCCGTAAAAAGGTGATGTGAAATTGCTAGGCACCTGAATGCCCGTATTTAGTGATGAATACACCAGCCCACCAGGGTGTGGTATGCTATCGTTGTTGTCTATGAAAACAGACATCGTATCATTGAAAGGTGCTATTGTAGCTCCACTGCCGTTTGGCGTAACAGTAAAAGCCAGATCAATTCGCTTATTGTCGTTTACAGCCCCGTTATCAAACACTGTTAATGTAACTGTCTGTGTAGCTGTACTGCCAATAGGGAATACAACACTGGTGCTGCTGAGCGTGTAATCCACGCCAGCCACTGCTGTAGATCCCGCAACAACCAGATTTGCCACAGGTGCACCACCGGCAATTGCTGGGCCAGTTGGCCTGAGACCAATGGTGATGGTCTTACTTGCGGGACAGGTAGCTGTCGGAGCCAATTCGTTGACACGTACACTGGAAGATACAAATGAAATCTGCGGTGCACATGGAACATAGTTTGGACCGACACCCACTGCATACCACGCACTGGTAACGCACTGCGCCTCGAAAGAGCATGGACCATATAATGTATTCGCAACGTTGATAGAAGCGGTGCGGCAATCCATATAAGTGGCCGTACTGGACAACACCAATTCTGTTTCATACAAAATAATAGCAGCCTTTGTCCAACCTAATTCATTGACGATATATGCATTGCCAAGGTCGTTGGTGCCTGTGCCACCTAATACCAGCAAGTAGTACCAATAATTCATCAATCCGCTATTGCGGTGTACACCACAGTAGTCATTGCCACCAGTGGGTGTACAAGCTACCACATTGAACCAATTGGTGCCTCCGTATGTATCTGGTTGACCCTGGAGGAGCGGCGTGCTCATACTACGCAATGGTTCTGTGCCAATTTCTTCGCCAATGTCCCAGGGTTCTTTGGGCATGGCATCAACTTCATGAGGGTTGGCCCAATGCTCTACAGTAGCACCCCAGCAATCGCTGAATGCCTCATTGAGTGCTCCGGGCTCGCTTTCATATATAAGGTTGCAGGTAGCCTCGCATACACCATGACCAACCTCGTGGGCGGTAACATCGATGCTGGTGAGCGGCGAGAAACCACCGGCTGCAATGCCTGACCCATCACCATAAGTCATGGACACTCCGTTCCAATAAGCATTGTTATAGTTACTGCCGTAGTGTACATATTGTAACATGATACCATTAAGACCATCCCAGCTGAGACGGCCATGCTGTGTGAAAAAATAATCGTAAACCATCTCTCCACCCCAGTGCGCATCCAGTGCCACATTGTCGATAGGTGCTGAAGGCCAGGTGTTAGTAGCGCTGGTAAAATTGGTTGCCGCTCCATAGCTTGTACCATTGTTCATGTTGCGGGTATGCACACCACTGCCACGGGTAGAATCGTAAAGCCGGTATGTGCCTGTAACCAGACTAGTCTGGAAAGGCACTACGCCGCTGTAACGCGATGCGCCTGAGGCAGCAGTATGCTTCAGCAACTGATTGGAGAAAAGTACGCGACCTGTTGTGGCATCAACATATACCTCCTGACGGCTTAGCGGCTCCTCGGCATAGATGTTAAAAGAATAAGCCAGAAAAAGCTTGTGATCATTCATGCCACTCCTGAAATCTTCTACCCATACCAGCTTGCCTTTGGGCAAATATGATGTATCCGGATTGCCTGTTTCGCTCTTAATGTGTGCTTCCTCTACGGGGTTCTGCCATTTGTATTTTGTGGCACCGACAAAAGTAAGCGCCTTACTAAATGCTGCGCCAGCTGTTATTGACGGTACAGCTGTAGGATTGCCAGAAGGCATATAAAAATTACCGGTCATAAAGCTCACCTGATCACCCTTTCCGGTGATGGTAAAACCACCATGCGCCACACGGATACCTTTGTAATATTCAAAGAACCTCTGGGTAGTGGTATTGTTTTTTGTCACGACCTTGTTATGAAATTCAAGCTGCACCGGACTGCCAGACGTAATACCCAGGTATTGACGGAACAACTCCTGCGCCTGATCCTGACGCCAACCAGCAGACTCTGTAAATGTGATGGATTTGAGTGTATTATCAGCCTCATTGCGGGTTTCAGATTTCACTTTGTTATCTGTACGCTGCTGCGCAGAAACTGATCCCACCATCACAAAAAACAATACAAAACAAGCTGCTGTTCTTTTAACGTTTAAACACATCGCTCTTTAAATTATTACCATTAAAATAAAACAATTCACTAAGTTATAACATTTAATTCAATCCTGAATGATGTACGGGAGTATAAAGCTTTTTTTTACTCTTTGATGTCCCAGGCCTGCATATCATCTACAATGATCTCTTTGTTTGTCTGCTGGTTCCACACTACAAATGTGAGGTGGGTATAGGGCTGCTTTGGGAGCTTGATATCGACAAAAACAGTGCTTCGGATTCCATTTTTGATAAACCGGCCGATGCGTACAAAGTTCTCCTTTACATATGTTTCACCGTTATCTAACCGGACAGACATCGTTGGCATTTTCCAAATATTCTCCTCCCGTTCTTTGCTCAGGAACGTAGCCTGCAGCCGTACCCAACCGGGACCTTTGCTACTGTAGGGAATTTTATATGCAGGCGTGCGGCTGACAACAGAATTGAGCAGTAAAGCCTTGTTGCCCGGCTCGCCTGTTTCTACAAACTCCGGTCCGGTGCAGGTATCAAACCTATGCTCGAAAAGGAGTGTTTTGCTGACCGGTGTTCCTTCAAAAAGGTCGGCGGCATCGAGCAGTTTACGAGTATCGTCAGGGGCACTCCACCTGCCCAATACCCGCCAATAATAAGCCCGTGACATACACTCTCCATCATACAATCCGCCACCATGATACTGCACAAATATCCAGATATTAAGGTAGCAGAAGACAGCCGCTGCTGCCGTAAAGATCCAAATCAATGCCCTCCGTGATATTGTCCACTGAACAAGTGCGGCAAATGGCAATGATATTACGGCGTAACTCTGCACCATAGCCCTGCCGCCATACCACCAAATGTCCCATGCGGTAACACAGTAGAAACTGACCAGAAAGAACGCTATCACCGCGACCCTGTGCTTACCATTGCGGACATAGAGCAGAAAACCTGCGAGTGCCAGCAACATCATGGGGCAATAGGTGAGCCATCCGGTGCGGTAGTTGAAGCTGTAAACGTACCAATGTGGATGAAACCATGAAAACCCCTGCTCGCCATAACTGTATACAAACCAATGCCCTGAAACATATTTCCAGTATGCAAACTGTATAAACACCACCGCCGATGCAGTCACCACCGAGACCAAAAGCAGCCGTGCATGCTGCACGAGCAACGCCCTGTAGCGAGCAAAAGCCTGACGGGTGAACCCATCGAGCCCCCACATCAGCGGTATGAGGCAGGAAATAATCTCAGTGGGCCGGGTGAGTGTGGCCAGACCTACCAAAAAGCCAATGAGCACTGCATACCGTACCCTAAACGTGCTGAAGAAATAATGCGTACTCAGGAGTAGTGATACATATATTGTGAACAACCACGTGTGCGACATTCCGCTGTCGACTGCTGCATAATTCAGGTAATTGGTGCCACATGCTATTAGAAATAATGTGATTGCCACTACCCGATCGGCATAATAAAGCAACAATAATCTGCGCAGCAGCCACAAACCTAGAAGTGACACCAGGAGGCCACCAAACTGAATGGCCAACTGGTAGGGGTATGAAAATCCGTCGGCCGGATAACCCAGTGGTACTGCCAAAACATGGGCTACCACAAAAAAGGGCAAATACATTACTGCCATGCCTGATGAATACTTCATCACATAATTTCCGTTGTCGAGGGGCATAGCCTGCTGTAACTCGGTGCCGGTGGGCGCATACTTTGCAATAATGCTGTCCTTGAACGACAGTTTCTTTACATCCTTATAAATAAATATCGCGGGCAAGTACCAATAATATCCGGAAACGTCCCAACTGATTGTGGCCTCTACACCCTGCTTGTTCCATTTGGGATAAAAGAAAAATGACGAATAGCACAGTACCAGCAGGGAAACGAAATAGGCTATTCGTGAAAGCATAGAGCAATTTAATAAAACTTTGGTAAGGTGCAATCAACCCACTACGAAACCGCATCACTTTTACACAGAACGAATACACAACCAGATCTTGCAGGAAACGACATTGCATTAACACAAATCACTCTATAACCACAAATTGCGCAGTGCGCAGGAAAATTTTCAAAAAAACTCATTTCATTGATTATCAACAGATTGCCATTTCAAAATTGCGCACTTTTTGCGCACTTTTGTACAAATACATTTTTGCATATGAAACACACTAAACACATAATATTTATACGTAAACATCAAAACATATTGTGCAAAAAATAGCATTTAAGTCCCGCAAAAATCGAGCCAAAGCCCAGGGAATCAGTAAAAAAAATACAGGTACCGATGACCGCTCCGATACCTGTACTGAGTGTGTACTTAAAAACGTCTGGTTTTCTGCCTACCCTCTATTCACCTTTACTGACGACTTCCTAGCTTCTTTGGGTTCGCTGGCGTCTTTCTCCAGTTTCACTTCGTTGTCATCAGGCTTCTTGTCTATCAGCAGCAAGCGAGGATCTACAACTACTTTGTAGACTTTTGCGTCTACAGGTATTGACAATTTATTAATACCCGGTTTTAGTTTGTAACGATCATTCTTTGCCATTGTCTTGCGGTCGCTATAAATACCGATCTCTACATAATTGTTGCCGGGTGCCTGCGTTTCTTTGCCGGTACTGTCGGCGTAATATTTAACTGATTCAACCGTTATATCGACAAAATTACCTGCCGGGGTCTTGCGTAGCTTTGCATCTGCGAGCTTGTTGTCGTAAATGGTGATCTTCTCGAATGCGTCAGTGATAAAATACTGCAATGAATCTGGTGCAGACTGGCGGATGGAGGCCACCAGTTCTAAGGTTGTAGGGTATGGCGGACCTTGAAAAGCATATTTGTCGATAAACCGTTTCACCGCGTGATTCATGCTGTCTTCGCCCAGGTATTTGTTGAGTGCATGCATCTGCACACCACCTTTCTGGTAGAGGATGTACCCCTGACCCGCATCGGCATAAGCCCATGGTTTTTCCTTTTCTGTTTCAGACGAGCGTGAATTGAGGTAATTATCTATCTCTATGCGAAGAAATTTGCGCAGGCGTTCTTCGCCGTACTCCCGCTCGAGCACCATAATAGAACCATATTGTGCCAAAGACTCGGAAAGCAGATTTGAACCCTCGACATCGGCACCGATAACCTGATGGGCAAACCACTGATGTGCCACTTCGTGTGCTGTGATATAGAACGGATAGTCTACCCTTTCTTTGGCAGAGTCGTCGATATCTGCTATGAAACCTATCCCCTCTGAAAAAGGAATCGTATTTGGGAAAGACTGCGCGAAGGAAGCATAACGTGGAAACTCGAGTATACGCACTTGCCTGTGCTGATAGGGCGAGAAGACAGTGGTATAATAATCGAGTGATTTTTTGATGCCATGCAACATCCTGTTGATATTGTACTCGTGCCCCTCCTGATAATATACTTCCAGATTTACATCCTTCCATTTGTCTTTCCTGATCTTGTAACGAGCCGACAGGAAAGAATAAAAATTGAGAATCTTGCTGTCCATTTTGTAATGAAAATATCTACGTCCTTTGTCGGTCCATTCGCGTTGCAAATATCCCGGAGCAATGGCGATCTGGTCGGGTACGGTACTTAGAGTAGCTTCAAGCGTGATAAAATCGGCATCGTGTACAAACAGATTGCGCTGGCGGGAAGCAGAGTCACCAATGCTGTTGCCGGTAGGCCGATAACCCAGACCGTGTTTCTTCCGATCGCTGTTGTCTGACAATTCAAAAGACGGATTGTACCCGATAGAAGGGAGGAACGTCTGGTTGTTGACAAAAGTACCATTGTACAAAGGCGTACTGAGTCCTGAGAAGTTATGCTCAAAACCTTTGCTGACAAGGTCTACATTGAATGCAAGTGTAACTGTATCACCGGGCTGAAGTGGCTGTGCCAACCTGAAAATGCGATAAGCAACAGAAGTATCTGTATAGACGAGCGATGCCGGATGGGAAAGCGCAACGGAATTCACCTTGACGCTTCGCAGAATGACCACGTGTATGGAGTCTATGGGTAGTGCAGTCTTGTTTTGCAGTATGTACGTACCAGCAGAATGCAATCCACGCTCAGCAGGGAATAAGTCTAGGTTGAGTTTAACGTCGGTTATCTTGGGTTGGGGTGTTGCCTTGTACCGTATGTATTTTTTCTCAAAATCGGCCTGCTCCTTTTGCTGTTTGAAATCGGTGGAGAAGGTATTGAGCACATTGGTGTTGTAATAAATAAACCCACCGCAACCAATGAATACGACAAAAGATGCAGCTACCACCATCCAGGATTTTCTGTTTACTTTCATCAGGGCGTCCGACAGGCGCAGCTTCAGGCTCTTTTCGGTGCCGCGCGCCCATAGCAAGCTGGACAGCGCTGCGAGTGCCAGCCCAAACGCGCCCCAATACACTTTGAACACAAAATAAGGCCATGCTGCATGGCCGAAGCCATTCATGTCGGAATACAGCACGGACGGATTGGAAGAAAATACAAGCAAATTGTGCTTGACAACGATAGGAGCAAAAACAAGGTTCCAGAAATAGAACAGGGAAACGATGAAGTAGCCTACGAATTTGTTGCTTACAAGTGTTTGTACAAAAATGGACATGATAGCGAGCAGGAACAGGTCT
The DNA here is from genome assembly GCA_903824665.1 of uncultured Bacteroidota bacterium. GTDB lineage: Bacteria > Bacteroidota > Bacteroidia > Chitinophagales > Chitinophagaceae > Nemorincola. Next base: position 25,016 of record CAIJXT010000010.1, read on the forward strand.
GCAAGACCGAAGCCATAGAGGTATTGCAGGTACAGACCAATTTCGAGATGGGTATACCCCTTGAACAGCTGCACGATAATACCGCACACCATAACAATAGTAAGCAGTATGACCTGCATAAATATAAGCCCTGACAATTTGCTGATGTAAAAAACCCAATTGGGCACCGGAAGCGCATCTACGATATTGCTCATTCTGAATTCGCGTGCACGCCAAACCAACTCGCCACCAAACATGATCGTAAGGATAACGATAAACAGGTTGAATGTTCCGCTAAACTCTTCGATGACCTTGTATGTGACCGGGAATATGGTGGTTTCATAGATCTCGCCCAGGCTGGATGCCGACAGAAACAAAAACAACATACCAAACAGCAGAATGATGCGCATGTAGACATTTCGCATCAATGTCACGCACTCGTTGACCGATAAACCCCAGAGGGCACGCAGCATGGCACGATTAGAATAATCTGGGTGAACAGCTGGTAAAGAGTCGCGACGGAAAAATGCCGGCACAAAGGATATCTTGCCACTATCGGCGAATTTAGGTTTGCGGAAAGAAATACGGCGTGGACTGGACGAGAACGAGAAATAGGAATACCCGATGCCCCAGATACCAGCTGATATGGCCATCCACAGCAAGCGATTGTACAGAAAAAGCCCCTCCATAGGGATGTTGAGATGGTTCTTGTCGTAGGTGGTCCAATACCGGGTGATAGCCCGCTTGGCGAAGTTGCCCATAGGATCGGCAAGTGCAGCAATGGTACGGAAGTCGATGGTACGAAATACAGAATTGGCAACCCCGGTAGCTACAAAAAACACGATCAATGAAAGCCAGATAACGAATATATCGCGCGAGATGAGGCTGACCGCAAAAAAGATAGAACCACAAATAATTGCATTGGGAATGATAGTTTGCCAAAAAGTGTGAATGTAAGGGAGCAACATAAAGGCACCGATGCGTTCCTGATTGACCATAGGCATGGCATAGCCCAGGATAAGGCCGAAAGCTGGACCGCTGAGTATGAGTACTGTGACCAGCATAGACGCCGCAAATCTGCCGGACAGATAGTCGAACCGGGAAATGGGCGTGGTGAAGATCATGGAATAGGTATTGAACCGGAAGTCCTTGAGCACGGCGCTGCCTACAATTGCCACAAGAATTATGAGCCCGATGTAGTTATTGATCTGTCCGAAGAAAGCATCGATAACAAGCGGTGAGTTGGCATAAATCTTCTCGCCGCCAAAGCTGAACTTTGCCTCTGGCCAAACGCCACCTGCCAGCAAAGCCAGAAAAAACGAGACGGTTGCCAGAACCAGGAAATAAATATAGGTAGATGGGGCACGCAATAATCGCCTCACCTCGAATGAAAAAACTGAACCAAACATTATTTTCAATTTTAGAAGTTCTCAAAAAAACAATTTCTGAACCGTACCTGAACAAAGTGGTGCACTATTCAGGGAAGGCATCAACAGAATCAGGCGATATTGGCAAAGTAGATATCCTCGAGTGTTGCCTGCTCCATCGCAAAACCATTGCCGGGGTCTGTTTCACTGAAAATATGAATGATCATCTTGCCTCCTGACAGTTTGGACAATACCAGCTTATAGTCTGTCTGGTAGCGGGCAACCTCATCTTTTGCCACACGCTTACTCCAAATTTTGTTTTGGAATGTGGCAAGGAGTCCTTCGGGGTTGCCGCGCTGCACTACCCTGCCCCCTGCTATTATGGCCATGTCGTTGCAGAGCTCGTTTACATCGTCGACAATGTGCGTAGAAAGAATGACTACTATGTTTTCTCCGATCTCGCTCAGTAAATTGTTGAAGCGCAGGCGTTCTGCAGGGTCAAGACCAGCGGTGGGCTCATCTACTATGATGAGCTGGGGATTGCCAATCAGTGCCTGTGCTATGCCAAAGCGCTGCTTCATACCACCAGAGTAGCCGCCAAGGTACTTGGTGCGATGATTGTACAGATTTACCTGTTCCAGTAGTGCTTTTACCAGTTCCTTGCGCTCGCTATCGTTTGAAATGCCTTTGAGGCGGGCAATGTAGTGCAGCATTTCCTCGGCTGACACCTTGGGGTACACACCAAATTCCTGAGGCAGGTATCCCAGCGTTTTGCGCAGCTCCTGTTTTTGGGTCATTACATCTATACCATTAAATGTGATGGTGCCGCTGTCTGCGTCCTGCAATGTGGCTATGGTGCGCATGAGGGAAGACTTACCGGCACCGTTAGGACCTAACAGCCCGAACATACCATTTGAAATATCGAGTGATACGTCTTTGAGTGCCTGAACACCATTGGGATAGGTCTTGGAAAGATTAGATATCTGTAACATTATGCCTGATTGTGTGGTTTGAAGTATGTATATCGTCAAAATAAGGATTTTGTTACAGGTTTTTTCAGAAAAATATCAGACCTGCACCAAATTGCCCCTTTTTCTAACGTAGGCGATGGTCAACTGCGAATAAGATAACGCATGAATACTGAAACATGCAGGGAGAAAAAATCTGGAATGAGGTAATAACGGTATATAGATACCAAAAACTGTTGTCAGTAAATGACTATATCTTTGCGCCCGTGAAAAGCATTATAAACCTGTACAAGAACGCCTACAGCGGTCTGTCGCTGGCAGCCTGGTGGCTGTCGCTGGTAATGCTTATTAACCGGTGCGGCACCATGGTAGTGCCATTTATGACCCTGTACCTTACTGAGACCAAACACTACACAATTGGAAAAGCCAGCATGGTAATGGCAGTGTTTGGCGCCGGGGCGGTATGCGGTGGTATACTGGGTGGCAAGCTGAGCGACAAATTCGGATTTTACAATATACAGCTTTCGGCACTGGTAGCAGGCGGAGTCATGTTTATCATACTGGGCCAGATATCTGAGTTTCCGGCAATATGCGCCTGCACCTTTGTGCTGGCAGTGCTGAATGAAACATTCAGGCCTGCCAATGCATCTGCAATAGCGCATTACAGCAACGATGATAACCGTACACGCTGCTACTCGCTCAACAGATTGTCTATCAATCTGGGCTGGGCGGCGGGTGGTGCGTTGGGTGGCTTTATTGCATCCCACAACTACCATTTGCTGTTCTGGATAGACGGACTTACTAACATAGGAGCAGCAATATTGCTGCGCACTGTGCTGGCCCCATCCAGAAACAGTGCTACACCATCTAAAAAGGACATACCCGTAAAAGAGGCTTCGAGATCGGCATACAGCGACAAACCCTACATGGTATTTGTGGTACTGACGATATTGTTTGCTATGTGTTTTTTTCAGCTCTTCTCCACAATGCCAGTATTTTTCAAGCAAGTGCTGCAACTGACACCGTTCTACATAGGATGCGTTATGGCATTCAACGGTATTCTGATTGCGCTTTTTGAAATGCCGGTGGTATTCACACTGGAGCAGCGAGGGAACTATATGGCGCATATAGTGAACGGCACACTGCTGTGCGCACTGTCGTTTGCAGTATTCAGTATACTGCCCGGGGCGCTGGGCCTGGCTGTGTTTTCAACCATTATCGTAACGGCAGGAGAGATGCTCTCCATGCCATTTATGAATACCTTCTGGACCAGCCGTACCAATGCCCACAACAGGGGGCAATATGCAGGATTGTACACAGCTGCGTGGTCTATTGCGCAGATCATTGGGCCTTATACCGGGGGACAAATAGCCCAGCATTTTGGGTACTATACGCTGTGGTGGGCTGTGGGCGGCACAGGAGTGGTATGTGCAGCAGGCTTCAAATGGCTAAATATGAAAACCAGACCCAAACAAGTGGTTGCATAGTATTGATAGTAAAAAATGGGTGGGACCTATAGGCTTGGCACCTCCTATTGCTGACGACTGTTGTGTATAAACTTATGGACTGAAAATTACTAGTATCTTTGGCACTTACAGAAGTTAAAAATGAGTCAATCGTTATATAAAAAACTACTTACTGCAGCTTACGGCTTCTATATTGTGCTGTCTGCAGCATGGCTGATCACCAGTTTTGCAGTGGGCGGGTATTTTAACTATATATCCCTGATCACATTGGGTATTTTCAGTGCTCAGGCCTACTACCGGCACAGGATTGCCAACCTAGCACTTGGCATCATATTGCTTCCTGCATCCATTCTCGGGGCACTGTTTTTTTTGTCATGGGGTGGCAAATCAGGGTTTGATAGTTTTATCTATGTGATGCTTTCGCTTTCCGTTGTGAGTCTTATACTCTCCATTTTTCTTGTATTCAGCTACCTCAGGCTTAGTTTTAATACTGAGTCGAAATAATAGTACTGCAGCCTCAGGATGACGAAAACCGTTACGATACAACTATTGCCTTCCGATGCATTTAACGATGATGCAGTAAAAAATGCTATTGCTGCAACATGCGCGATTGGGAAAAAGCGGATAACCGGTTACACCATTCAGAAAAGGTCGATCGATGCACGATCAAGGCAAGCGAAATACATTATTCAACTGTCGGTATTTATAGACGGGCCGGTTGAAACGGCCGCACCTTTTGACCCAGAGTTGCAAAATGTTTCCGGAGCAGCACGATCGGCTGTGATAGTAGGTGCAGGGCCGGCAGGACTTTTTGCAGCACTGAAGCTGATATCTCTGGGCATAAAACCAGTTATAATAGAACGGGGTAAGGATGTGCGTGCGCGCCGGAGAGACCTCGCTGCAATAAACAAAGAAGGAGTAGTAAATCCTGAATCGAATTATTGTTTTGGCGAAGGAGGCGCGGGCACCTATAGTGACGGAAAGCTGTACACACGATCGACCAAGCGGGGTAATGTGCTGAGGATATTGCAACTTTTTCATCATTTTGGCGCAGATGCCAGCATTCTTTTTGATGCACACCCGCATATAGGCACCAACAAACTGCCACAAATCATTACTGCAATGCGCGAGCAGATCGTAGCCTGCGGAGGTGAAGTTCACTTTGGCACCCGGCTTACCGATCTGCTGACGGAGGGCGACCGGATATCGGGAATAAAGACCGGCAATGGAGATGTCATAAAAACAGACACTGTGATACTGGCAACCGGGCATTCGGCAAGGGATATTTTCGAGCTGCTGCACAGTAAAAATATACTAATTGAATCGAAACCATTTGCAATTGGTGTCCGGATTGAGCATCCGCAAATGCTCATCGATAATGCACAGTACCACTGCAGTGTGCGCGATCCATATTTGCCCCCGGCAAGCTATTCGCTGGTATCTCAGGAAAACGGACGTGGTGTTTTTTCGTTTTGCATGTGCCCGGGGGGAATAATAGCACCAGCTGCAACTGCACCGGGTGAAATTGTAGTAAATGGATGGTCACCATCCAAGCGGAACAATCCTTTTGCCAATTCGGGTACTGTTGTTGCGGTAGATGAAGCCGACTTTGCCGCATACGGTTTTACCGGGCCACTCGCAGCAATGCATTACCAACAAATGGTAGAGCGTGCATCTTACAGGGCGGGCGGCGGCGCACTTGTAGCACCTGCCCAGCGGATGACCGACTTTGCAGAAGGACGATTTTCAACAAACCTGCCTGCTTGCTCCTACCTACCGGGACTGCAAACAGCAATGCTGCAGGATGTATTGCCAGCCGAAGTGGGTGCTGCACTAAAAAAGGCTGTTACCACTTTTGGCAGAAAAATGAAAGGCTACTATACCAACGATGCTGTTTTGGTGGCAACTGAATCGCGTACCAGCTCACCTGTGCGCATACCCCGAGACAGCGAGAGTTTACAACATGTACAAATCAGAGGGTTGTACCCTTGCGCTGAGGGTGCGGGTTACGCAGGCGGTATCGTATCTGCCGCAATAGATGGCGAGCGCTGCGCCGAAATGTGCGTTGCAGCATGGTGATAATGTCCGTTTTGTTGGTTGGGATTCTTTAGCCACCAACACCTACAGAAAAGTCTGATTACCCTACTGCAAACAGCCCAAACCCGATTTCCACCTATTGTTGCAATAGTTGGCTTGGTTTTAATACATTTACCGTTCAAATATTTCTGTACAATACTATTATGAAGATATTTATCTCCGGCGCATCAGGCCTGGTTGGTGGCAATTGCCTGAAACATTTTACCGAAATGGGCAGCAATGTGGTTGGCTCCTATTTTTCCTACAAAACTGACAATACGGTTTTCTACGACACGCTCAATCCGGGGCATGCAGAGAACTTTGACATAGCGGCGTTCGCACCAGATGTGATCGTACACTGTGGTGCACTGACACATGTGGACTATTGCGAAACACACCCTGAAGAAAGCTATGAAAAAACGGTACAGAGTACAATTAACCTGATAGAAGTTGTAAAATCATGCAAAGCACGCATGGTTTACATCTCGACCGATTATGTGTTTGATGGTGCTGACGGGCCTTACCGCGAAGATGCACCTGTGCGCCCGATAAGCGTGTATGCTGCCCACAAACTTGAAGCAGAACAACTGGTACTTAAGGAAATCCCGGATGCTCTGGTTTTGCGTGTAACCAATGTATATGGCGATGAAGTACGTGGAAAAAACTTTGTAGCACGCATTATCGAACAATGTGTCAACAAACAAAAACTGAAGCTGACGCTACCCTATGACCAATACGCAACCCCAGCCAATGCATGGGATATAGCTAGAGCCATGTATGTGCTACTCAAAGACAACAAACAGGGCATATACCACATTGGCAGCACAGATTTTCTAAACCGTGTAGAATTGGCATTGCGTGTATTGAGCTACTTCCCGGATGCAGAATATGACCTGATACCAATCAGCACTGCTGATATGAAGCAACCTGCACCGCGCCCGTTGCTTGGTGGATTTGTAAAAATGAAATTCAGTAATGAATACCCGGAATTCCTCTTCGGCAATGTGGACAGTTACCTGCGCAGCAAATTTCAGACGAAGGTTGACTAATAAAAACAATACTTTCCCGATATCCAAAACAGTCTTCTATGTCTGATCGCCGCCGTTTTGTAAAATTGTCGATGCTTTCTTCTGCCGCGTTGCTTGCGGGCAAATCGCTGAATGCGGCGACACAAGCCCTGCCTGACGACAAGCAGTATACTACGCGCAAAGGGAAGCCAGTCGTAGTATCTACATGGGATTTCGGGCAGGTGGCCAACGCAGCCGCATGGCGGGTGCTGGAACAAGACCACAGGGCGGTAGACGCTGTTGAGGCGGGAGTACGGGTGCCCGAAGCAGACCCCGAAAACCAATCAGTAGGTTATGGCGGCAGGCCCGACCGGGATGGCCACGTGACACTAGACGCCTGTATTATGGACGAATACAGCAGATGCGGAGCGGTTGCCGCACTTGAGCATATAAAACACCCGATATCTGTGGCACGTATGGTGATGGACAAAACTCCCCACGTGATGCTGGTGGGAGATGGAGCGCTGCAATTTGCACTGGAATGCGGATTCAGAAAGGAAAACCTGCTGACCACTAAAAGCAAGCGGGAATGGGAACAATGGCTGAAAAAATCGGAGTATGCTCCGCAGAACAATATTGAAAATATGCTACCCGGCGGCGCATATAACCACGACACTATAGGCATGCTGGCAATGGACAACCGGGGAGATATGGGCGGAGCTTGTACCACCAGCGGCATGGCTTACAAGATGCGTGGGCGTGTAGGTGACTCTCCGATAATAGGCGCTGGGCTATATGTAGATAATGAAGTTGGTGCTGCCACAAGCTCTGGCGTGGGTGAAGAAGTAATACGTATTGTAGGATCGCATCTGGTAGTAGAATTGATGCGCATGGGCTTTCATCCCGAAGCTGCCTGCAGAAAAGCTGTAGAAAGGATTGCAAACCGTAATGCAGGAAAACCTGTTGATTTTCAGGTGGGCTTTCTGGCATTGAATAAACATGGCGAATACGGTGCATATGCATTGCAGGAGGGTTTCACCTATTCGGTAAGAAATGACAAAGAGGACAGAATATTTGAGGCAAAGCATTTGTTCTGATCGTTCCCCACCTTCATTTCGAACTCCATCTTTCTACATTTTTTCAATCTCTTTCTGTATTAAATCAACAAATCCTGCGCTGAACAATCAGGCAGGATTCGTTATTTGTGTCAGTATTAAGAAAGCAATTTTTAGAAAGTAAAGCGAACTGTTGGCACCGGGAAAAAGCTTTGCTGGTAAACAGTAACTACTTTGTTGTTGGTGGCATCATAGTACTTCGTGAAAATATTCTTGTTGTTGGTCAGGTTCTGAAAATCTATCGCCATTTCCAACGTGCTCTTGCGATACTCCTTGCGGTAAGATGCCCTCAAGTCGGTACGGAAGTAATTGTTTTGCTTCTGTGAAAATGCCTCGTTTTCCTTGTAGATACCTTTGCCTTCCTGTTGTGATCGTTCAAAATCGACTGGTGTAATATATCTGCCACCTACATTCGATAATTTCAGATTTACGGCCAGTACACTACCCTTTTTGCCCAGCTTGAATTCCTTTCCACCCAGCACATTCAGCACGTGGCCTGTGTTGAATGCTGTGTTTCTTTCCACACCATCGCTACCTGCATACCTAGAATTGAAGAGCGTGGTGGTGACCAGAAAATAGTATCCCTTGTCGAAGAAGCGCTCCAGTGTGAGCTCAGTACCATAATTGAATCCGCTACCTTTATTTACCAGACTGTCTACCTCAGGCACACCAAAATCAGCGCCGGTGTTCAGGGCAGAAAAGGATGATATTCTTTGTTCTACCGGAGCATTGCTTATCTGCTGATAGTAGGCTTCTGCTTTCAAACGCAGCTTGTCTGTAATGTTCCAGTCATAGGTAACAACTGAATGGTGGCTGCGGGTAAAACCAAGGTCTTTGTTGGTAAGTACTATGCCATTTGGCGTGGAGGTCTGCATAAAGTACGTATACACATCCTGAGCCTGATGGTGCAGGCCGTACCCTACGCTTATAGCCTGCTTGCTGCTCAGTGCATACCTGAGGCTGGCGCGGGGCTCTATAGCCATCTTGCTGTTGATAGTGATGTACTGCCCGTGTATACCCGCAACAGAAGAGAGCTTATCATTGTACCGGTGTTTCCATTGTGTATACCCTTGCAACAATCCAAAGTTGCCCGACTTGTTGATATATACCTCTTCCGAACCATCGGGGCGAATATCTTTATTCATCAGGTTGTAGGTTGTCTGGTCGTAGGTAGCACCACCTTGTATGCTGTTCTTCGCATTCATCTTGTGTGTTACAGACCATACAGCGGACATTTTGCCGGTCGTAATCTTTCCTGCGGCATCTGGTATTGGTTTGAATGTCACTGTGCTCAGTGAATCCATTTCGTAATGTTGCAATGTACCACTGTAGCCCAGGGTAAGTTTTGAAGATGTTTTCTCTGATATCTGGTATTCGTAAGACAAACCCGTAAGTGATGAACCGAACTTATTGCGCTCGTCGGAATATGGATCACCACCATACAGATCGACCTTGGTAGAGTCTACGTCTTTGCCCAGAAAGTCAATCGCACTCAGGCCGCTGACACCAAAGAAACTAATTTTCGACTTGCGGCTAACGTTTGACACCACCCTGAAATTGAGATCCTGGTACAGTGGCACAGCACCACCGGTACCGAAATCAATGCCAATTTTCTGAAAAGCGCCCAGCGTAGAATACCTGTAATTGACGAGGTAGGATGTTTTTTTGTTTTTGCCGATGGGTCCTTCAGCACCTACTTCAAAGCCATTGAAACCAATCTGACCAACAAACTCGCTCTTGTTGCGGTTGCCGTCGCGCAGCTTCATATCAAAGACACCTGCTATTGCGTTTCCATATTGGGCAGGAAAGGCGCTGGTCATAAAGTCTGATTTGTCTATGTTGTTATTGTTGAGCATACTCACGGGACCACCGGTACTGGTAACAGAGCCATAGTGGTTTGGGTTGGGCATATTCAGGCCTTCCATTTGCCAGAGCATACCAGCCGGTGAATTGCCGCGTACTACTATGTCGTTTCTGGAATCATTGCCAGACACCACCCCGGCAAAGTTGGCTGCCATTCTCGATGGGTCGCCCAACGAACCGGCATAGCGTTTGGTTTCATCGACATTGAACGAACGAGCGCTCACCTGTGCCATATCGTTGTTGGTGCGGGTTTTGTCTTTTGCTTTGCTGTAGCTAATGGTCACCTCGTTGAGGTTGTGCAGTGCTTCCTGCATACCGATATTGAGGTGTACCTCTTTACCCGCTGTTACAAGCACATCATTAACAATGCGGTCTTCGTAACCGAGGTAAGATATTTTTACAGACTGGCGGCCTATCGGCACACCGGTCAGCATAAAGTTTCCGTCTACGTCAGATACGGTCCCGTTTGCTGTATTCGAAACAAGGACAATTACGGCGCCTGTAAGTGGTGTTTTTGAGGCTTCGTCTATCACTCTGCCTGAAATATTCTGCAATGCCTGCGCATTTGCTCCGATGCCCGACACTAATAGTGCAACGAAGAGCATCATAAAATGTTTGAAAGTATACATAGAAGTGTGTTTTTGAGATAAGGGTCCCCCCTGTGCACAGCCATATGTCTGTATGGCTGTGCATTAAAAAATGTTGGATGATAAAAATTGGATGATAAATGCCGGAGTGAGAAGAGGATACCGGCTGGCGAACCCGAAACGGGCTGCCTATGAATTATTGGTGTGTAACCTTGCCTGAACCTGAAATGGTTGCCGAAACTGTAGGATTGCCTGTATAATAAACATCACCACTGCCGCTGATACGGACATTCAGCGTTTTTGTGACATAAAGCGATGTATTGCCAGACCCGCTTGTATTGGTGGTAGCGTTTTCTGCCTCCATTCCCAGCAGGTCCATATCGCCGCTGCCGCTGATACGTGTGTCAAGGGAGTTTACCTTGCCACCGTTAACATTGATGCGGCCAGACCCGCTAATATTGGCTGATAAACTATTACCGGTGTAAGATGCTACATGCATATTTCCCGAACCATTTATCTTCAGATATATACTTGTAGATCTGATTGGCTGGTTGACGTGCATGTTGCCAGAACCATTAATGCCAAGACCTGTAACCGAAGGAGCAGAAATGTAAGTCACCAGGCGGTCGTGGCGGCCAATGTGTGCAAATTTTCTGAACTGCAGACGCAATTCTCCGTTGACTATGGGTGTTTCTATCTTATCGACAATATTGGATTGACCAACAATCTCTACTTTGAACACGCTGTCTTGTGTGAAGTATATGTCACCATCTATGCCTGCGTCGATAGCTGAAAAACCATTGAGGCTGTATGTTTTTGTAATTGATGGACCGTCTCCATGCTCTCTGCGGCAAGACTGAAATGATACTACTGCTACTGCTGCCAATGCTACTAAAATGTTCTTTTTCATTTGTTTTTTGTTTTGAAATGTTTGTGTGATTTTATGTTTGTTTTTTGTGTTTTACTGTTTTGTATCTAGAAGACAACCGTTAGTGTGTTTACCCCTACGCGTTACTGAATTTTTTTTGAAATTATTTTTTCGGCGAGTTTTTTGGTTGCCAAATGAAACTGAACACCACCTTCCACACCTATTGACAGGTCGTGTGCATAATGATAGTTCTCTCGGCTCCACACACTATAGCCTACCCGTCCAAGGCCATTGCGGTCGGCAGATGTGGTATAGCTGAAGGACGGTCCGGCAAAAACCTCAACATTACCGAAACGTAAAGAAGGCATTACTTTAAAACCGGAGCGGATGTCGGTATGGTACCAGCGGTTCGACAAAGATGTTACAGTGGCCTCCATGTTGAACCGGAAGCTGCGGTATACAGGTACATGCATACCCATACCTGCCTGAAACGCTATCGCAGAATATCCGTCAACAAAGTTGCCTCCCACACCCAGGATACCGTAAAGAGTGCGGCCACCGGAACGGAATGTAGCCAGCGTGGTACCTATTTCGTTTACAGAAACGCCAAGCGCCACTTCTCCGTTTCCAATAATATTGATGAGCCCGATGGGACAGTCGCTGCTATCGGCAATATTTACGAAACCGGCCAACTGCAGGCCTTTTACTTTACCGGCAATATTAATAAAGCCGGCAATTTGTGCACCGTCTACCTGCTCTGCAATGTTTACAAAGCCGGCCACCTGTGCGCCTTTTACATGCTCTGCAATGTTCAGAAATCCGCCTACCTGTGTATTAGCATCACCTGTAATATTTACAAAGCCACCTATCTGGGTGTTTACCGAGTCAGCTATGTTGGCAAAACCAGCCACCTGAGCACCATTAACATGACCGGTTGCAATATTTACAAACCCTGCAGCCTGCAAACCATCTACGGTGTCTGCCATATTCAGCACACCCGCGAGTTGCGCACCCTTTACGTTCTTTCCGCTGATATTGGCAACGCCGGCTGCCTGACAGCCGTCTGTATTACCGCCGACTACATTAAGTATACCGCTGGCAATAAAGCCATTTACACTATCCCTTACTATGCTGGCAACGCCTGCACCGCAGAAGCCGAGTTCGGCCCCGGATACCCCGGCAAGTGCATGCAGCGATACAAGATTAGCATATTCGGGCGCCTTAACGCCATTGGTACTTAGTGGATAAACAAACCCTATATGGGCATTGCTTTTTAACTGTGTCTGTGCATTGACAATAGTGCTTGCAAATGCAACTAGTGCTGTAGTAATGATTGATTTCCTGTTCATTTTTTCTGTGTTTGCTAATACGACAACACAGCAAACAAATACCCCTACGCGGCGGCAAAAAAAATCAATCTTGGCATTCGGGAATGGTCATCAGCCTACACAGATGCAAAAGCGGTTTGCCTTTGATTACTATATATTATCAACTTTATAACACCGTATCCCACCATTTTGATGGCTCAGTGGTTTCATTGAGGTGAGTAACTTCGCCAATTCTGGGATGCAATAGAGGCATACCGGCATTAGTTGCCGACGTTACCACCCGTTTTATTGGTTCGTCCCAGTCGTGCAACGCCAGTGCGAATTTGGACCAATGCACCGGAAATAATTTTCGAGCCTTCAGGTCTTTTGCAGCCTGTACTACCTGCTCCGGCATCATGTGTATATACTTCCAGTATTCATTATACTGCCCATTTTCGAGCATAACCAGATCAAACGGACCAAACTTGTCACCTATTGCTGCAAAGTGGGAATCGTATCCGGAATCGCCACCTATAAAAATCTGCCTACCCGGCGCGGTCAAAACAAAGGACGTCCACAATGTTCCGTTCCTTTTAAACCGCCGGCCGGAAAAATGCCTTGCAGGTACGGTGTGTATAGTAAAGCCCGGGCGAAGACTAAAAGATTCATTCCAATCCATCTCGTGAATGACCTGGCTGTCATAACCCCAGTGCTCCAGGTGAGCACCTACTCCCAGCCCAGTGATCACCTTCTTCACTTTTGGTCGTAGCGCTTGTACTGTGCGGTGATCGAGGTGATCATAGTGATCGTGTGTGATCAGCAAATAATCAACCTCGGGCATATCATCGGGTGTGTACCTGTCTGCCCCGTCGAAACTCCTGGTTGTAAAGCTTACAGGAGAGGCATTGCCACTGAAGACCGGGTCGATCAAAAAACGGACACCGCCGGTTTGTAAAAAATAAGACGAATGCCCAAACCAAACCAAAATATCTTCATTTCTGTCCAATGAAATTAAGTCCGTTTTAATCGCTGGGATTTTACTTGCCGGAGACGATCGTTTGCTTTTCCTGAAAAAGAAATCCCTCATTACCGTAGTATACCCCACCCCCTCAGCCAACGCGGGAGTGTTATTAAGGTTTTGAAAGGCACCATTTCGATAGTTGGGCGACTGCTTTATCCGCTCCATCCGGGCACCCGAAGGTGTTTTTCCAAACTGCTGTTGGCGCATAAAAAGTACCACTATCGCTGCAAATAGGATTACCAGCAAGACAAAAACTATCATAAAGCTCAAATTTATTGTTTTAAAAAAATTGATTGACTAATCACTCTAACTTGTTCTGAAAAAAAATCAAACCGAAATCATTCCCCAGATCATAGCAAACGACTCTTCGATAAGGGTGTTGCGGTCTGCTACTGACATATTGGTCTGCAGCACATACTGATTGACACCAAAAAGATGGCTGATAAACAATGAATTGATAAAATCCGGTGCTATAGCCTTAATCTGCCGGGTAGCGATGCCTTCTTTTATCAGTTCTATGACCATGTTGTTTTGTTCTTTTATCTCGGCAGGAGTAAGCATCATCAGGTAGGGTGAGCTGAGAAACTGCTGAACAAACCGAAACTCTGTAGGGTGCTCAAGTCCCCAGTTAAGTGCATTCACATATATACTTTTGCACTGCTCCTTTATTGTTGCTTCAGCAATTTCCTCATTCAGGATACAAAAAGCAAGTTGTTTTTTGATATGCACGTATAGTGCCACAATTAACTCATCTTTCGTTTTAAAATAGTGAAACAGGGTGCCATTTGCAACACCAGCCTCCCTGGCTATCCCACTTGTGGGAGTGGCATGAAAACCATGTAATACAAACAACTTTAGTGCGGCGTGGAGTATTTCAGATTTTTTATCCATATAGATTGACTAATCACTCTACAAAATTATACAGACTTATTGAAACAACAAAACTTAAAATAGTTCGAACCATATCGGACTGGCCTATAAACGCCATTTTAAGATAACATTTAACATAGTTGGCTTATTTTTGTGTTCGCTGTGTACATAATTTCATGCTGAAGGTAAACCGGTATCTTTCTTTTTCATATTTCGCCATTATACTGGTTATCTCCGGAACTTGTCTGGCGCAGGATAGTCATGCGGATTTTCGAACACAGCAGCTTTCGTCACCACGTGTAGCCAATGCCTGGAAAAAGCACAACGATATAGTTAAAAACAATTTTCTGGCACATAAGCTATCCTGGCCTGCAAAAGACCTCTATTTACGAGCTTTCAAATCGCAAAACGAACTGGAACTGTGGGCCCGTGACCACGAAGACAGTACATACAGGATGGTGAAACTATACAAAGTATGTGCGATATCGGGCGTACTTGGTCCAAAGCGACAACAAGGCGATAAACAAGTACCTGAAGGTTACTATTTTATTGAAGATTTTAATCCGAACAGTGACTATCATCTGTCTTTGCAGCTCAATTACCCAAACTTTTCCGACTTGCTTATGTCAGGTTCAAAGCCGGGAGGCGATATATACATACACGGTGGCTGCCTCACTGTAGGCTGTCTGCCGATGAATGATGACATAATCAGCGAAATTTACGTAACATGCCTGAATGCCCGACTGAACGGACAGGAGTATATCCCCGTTCATATATACCCCACCCGACTCAACAAAAACGGTATCAGCTATCTGAAAACTGAATTTGCCGGGAATGCTTCAAAACTACAATTCTGGGCACAGTTGAAGAGAGGTTTCGACTATTTCGAGGTAAACCACAAATTACAACCTGTTGTCTATTCACCTGAAGGCACTTATCTGAACTAAATCCAAATCATCCACTTTCCGAACAATTACAAAATGAAATACCAATTTCCTATGAAACCAAAGCTGATACAAATACTTACGCTTGCAGTTCTTATCATATCGTTAGGAGCTTGCGAAAAAGAAGTACATATCAATCTGAAAAGTTCTGCACCTCGGATGGTTGTGCAAGGCAGTATAGAAACTGATGGCCCACCTATCATTGTTCTGACATCCAGTGTTGGTTTCTTTTCGAAAATAGATCTCAGCACGCTGGAGAATAGTTTTATCCATGGCGCTGACATCAAGGTATCTGATGGGACCAAAACGGTTACACTCAAGGAGTATTCTTCTGATACAGGAACTGCATTCAAATACTATTTTTATACTCTCGATACTGCTCTTCTCTCTGCCCCCATGCTTGGCGAAAACGGACAAACTTATACGCTAACGATAACACATGGTGGTGTTACTTACAGATCTGTAACTAAAATACCGATACCACAGGGTGTTGACAGTATGTGGTTTGGAATACCTGAATTTGCTGATGATAACACGCTAGACAGTGCTCGTCAGCTATTCATAAACTATAAAGATCCAGATAGTGCTGGTGACTATGTACGGTACTTTACCCAGCGCGGCAACGACGCTTTCTATCCGTCCGGCAATTTCAGTGATGAACCCGTAAACGGGAAATTGATCACCAGCATTGGGTTGGCTGGCGGCTATGTCAACGACGGTACTGACAGAGAAATGGATTCGCTGATCTATTTCTTTCCCGGTGAGTCGGTAACACTAAAATGGTGTGCTGTAGACAAGGGTGTTTATACTTTCTGGAACACACTCGACTTTGCAAAAAATGCAGTTGGCAATCCGTTTTCCTCGCCTATCAATCCGGTTTCGAATATCAGTAATGGCGCGCTAGGAGTATGGGCAGGATACGGAGCATACTATAAAACACTGGTAGTAACCTACTAAGAAATTTGCAATACGTAATAGAATACAACACGTTTCCGGATTTTTTTGCATCTTTAGTGATTGATTTTTTACTGCCTCACAAAAAGGCGAAACACATAAAAAGAACAAGATGAACGAAGTAGAAAAGGTACATTGTCTGATAATCGGCTCAGGCCCTGCAGGATATACAGCAGCGATATATGCATCGCGCGCGAATCTGAAACCAGTGCTTTACCAGGGCATGCAACCCGGAGGGCAGCTTACAATAACGACTGACGTTGAAAATTACCCCGGCTACCCCAACGGTGTTATGGGTCCGCAAATGATGGTTGATTTTGAACAGCAGGCCCAGCGAATGGGAGCGGATATACGTTGGGGGATGGCGACAAAAGTAGACTTCTCTGCACGACCCTTCAAAGTCGAAATTGACGAAGAAAAATGGATGGAAGCTGACTCAGTAATTATTGCGACAGGAGCATCGGCAAAATGGCTGGGACTTGAATCTGAGCAGCGACTTAATGGCCATGGTGTATCGGCATGCGCGGTATGCGATGGGTTTTTCTTCAAAAATCAGGAAGTTATGATTGTTGGCGCAGGTGACACCGCTTGCGAAGAGGCACTATATCTCTCCAAACTCTGTACAACGGTACATATGATTGTGCGTCGTGAAGAGATGCGTGCCAGTAAGGTGATGCAAGCCCGCGTACTGAAAACTCCCAATATCAAAGTATACTGGAACTCAGAAACATTGGAAGTGATGGGGGAAAACAAAGTAGACAGTGTAAAAATACTAAACAGCAAGACGAACGAAACAACGGTGGTTCCGGTAAAAGCATTCTTTGTAGCGATTGGTCACCAACCGAATTCGGGCTTATTAAAAGGCATACTGGATATGGACGATCAGGGATACCTGATTACACAGCCCGGATCAACTCGCACGAATGTAGAAGGGGTTTTTGCCTGTGGCGATGTGCAGGACAAAATATACCGGCAAGCGGTAAGTGCAGCCGGCACCGGTTGTATGGCTGCACTTGATGCAGAGCGGTATCTGGGTGCTCTGGAAATGCATTAATTAGGATATTTTTGGTTCACCGTTGCTATTATGGGAGTTACCCACGCATAGCAACGGTGATTTCATTTTCGGCTTCTGGCTATTCGATATTTTGGTTTACCGGCAGTCCATTTTACAGCGACTTTTTTCCGTAACAAAGTGCGACTTACAAATAACGAACATAAACAATACCAACACATATTGCTATATTCGCACCGCATGAGGATCATCGTCTTGGCGCTACTTTCATTTCTGATTCCACTGCATGGCGCAGGACAAACCTATACGCTGAAGGGGAAAACCGATAAGCGCACTATTCTGCTTTATATAGACTGTGACTCGACTGGCTGTACCGGTACCTATTTTTATGATAACGCGCTAAAAGACACACGGCTTGGTGGCAGAAAAACAGGCAAAGAGATAGACTTACATGCAACTATGCCAGCCCTTACCGACACAGTGTGCCACATAACACTTAAGCACAAGCGTGGAAATGCATGGAAATGCATCATTGTTGATACCGGCCAAAAGAAACGCAAGCTGAAGCTACATGCCAGAAAAGAAAGCTATGAAGACCTCCGGACCTCTTTCTTCAAAACAACTACAGATTCAAAGATCACCCGTGGAAAGTACACTGCTGAATTGTACCATATAGCAGGTGTTGAAGCATATGGGCTTCGGATTACCGGAGGCCTAGATACCGTGATTGCCAATAAGATAAATAGCATTGTTTATAAGACCGTTTTGAATCTTGCGAACGGCTATTGTACCTGTATGTCTGACTATGGCATCGGCGAAATGTCCTCTTCTTTATCGTATTATTATATAGACGAACATTTGCTAAGTGTCGTAATGTCTACAGGGTACGACTGTGGCGGTGCACATCCGGACGAGTATACGAACGCTTTCAATTTCAATCTGGATGATGGGCAACTTTTGCAACTGCCTGAAGTACTGCAACTCTTTGACAGTACCGACAGGCAGGTGCAGAACGAATCTGAAAGCAGCCTGCTGACCGAAGCATATACAGAAGCACTAATGGAGCTGCTAACGGTGCATTTCCCGACAAAGATGGTTGCTGAAAAGGAAGGTCAGGAATGTGATTTTACAGACTATTCAGTATGGCAGGAATCAGCCTGGCATTTTCACGAGAAAGGCATCTGGGTGGCACCCTCATTCCCGCATTTAATAAATGAATGTGGAGATGAAGACTGGTCGGTAATACCGTGGGCGGTGGTCAGGGAATATCTGGATGTCTCCAGTAAATTAGTATTGCCGTAGGAACTGATACAATTAGTTTCTGACTCGTGATGTGGCAAATTTTCAATGGTGCTCATAAAGGTCTGACTGTATCACAAACACGAAAGAGGATCACATTTTCGGGGCCTGCACATAGCGAACGGCTAACAGAACCACAAAAAAACAGCCCCCGCATCGCAGAGGCTGATAGTATCTATTTCAGGAATCGATCAAACTAACTCTTGAGAATATCCCTGGAGATAACCAGTTTCTGAATCTCAGAAGTTCCCTCACCTATTGTGCACAACTTGCTGTCGCGATAGTACTTTTCTACGGGGAAGTCTTTTGTGTAGCCGTAGCCACCGAAGATTTGAACGGCATCGGTAGCCACTCTTACAGAGACCTCAGAAGCATAGTACTTGGCCATGGCTGACTCCTTGGTCATCTTCACGCCTCTGTTCTTCATATCTGCAGCCTGATAGATCAGCATTTCTGCTGCTTCTATCTGTGTAGCCATATCGGCAAGTTTGAATGCGATAGCCTGAAAATTAGAGATTGGCTGATCGAACTGATGACGTTCTTTCGAATATTTCAACGAGGCCTCGTAAGCGCCCTTGGCAATACCTAGAGACAATGCTGCAATTGAAATACGACCACCATCTAGCACCTTCATCGCCTGATGAAATCCGCTACCTACTTCACCGAGTCGCTGTGCATCTGATATGCGGCAGTTGTCGAATATCATTTCTGAAGTTTCGCTGGCACGCATACCTAGTTTGTTTTCCTTCTTACCAGCTGCAAAACCCGGAGTACCGCGCTCAACAACAAAGGCTGTCACATTATTTTTGGCACGTGGCTCTCCCGTACGCGCGAGCACAACAGCAACATCGCCTGTGATACCATGTGTGATCCAATTCTTTGTACCATTCAACACCCAGTCCTCACCATCACGGGTGGCAACACAACGCATATTGCCTGAGTCGCTACCGGTATTAGCTTCTGTAAGTCCCCAAGCACCAATCCACTCAGCAGTAGCCAATTTGGGCAGATATCTGCGCTTCTGTTCTTCGTTGCCGAAGTATAGTATGTGACCAGTACACAATGAGTTGTGAGCCGCAACCGACAAACCGATAGAACCACAAACCTTGGCAATCTCACTTACTATAGTTACGTATTCAAAATAACCAAGTCCAGAACCACCGTATTCAGCAGGGACCAAAACACCCATTAAACCCAACTCCCCCATTTGTTTGAACAGGTCGACAGGAAATTTCTGAGATTCATCCCACTCCATCATGTTTGGGCGAATGTGTTTGGTGGCAAAATCACGGATCATGACCGCGATAGATTCCTGAGCCTCTGAGTACTTAAAATCCATATTTGTAATTAGTAAAAATTAAGATTGTTGCGCAATTTTACGACTTTTTTTTGAAGCAAACTAATGATAGTGAAGACATATACGTAAGTATATTTCCTACCTGTTGCCGTGCTGTACGTGCAGTCCTTCTTCTGGACACAGTTACCGTTCGTATGATCACCAGACAGCAAACAACCTACTGACTAATGGAGAAAACGGCAGCCAACTTGAAAAGTACTATCAGCAAAACCTGCCTTAAGGCAAAGCGCAATTAATTGTTTTTTCCTTGCAACATTGGCACAAATGAAAAATCGCCCATTTCCTGCTGCCATAGTGTTCCATCGGCATCCTTTGTTATTCTGATCATCTTTTGCTTTTCGTCTTCACCTACCGGTACCACCATTATGCCGCCCGGCTTGAGCTGTTCCAGCAACTTTGGTGGCAGGAAAGGTGCGCCGCACGTAATTATGATCTTATCGAATGGAGCGAAAGATGGCAGTCCTTCAAAACCATCTCCGTAAAAGCGCTTAATGTTGGGGTATTTTTTCAGAAAGAAGAACTGACCGACATAGTCGTACAATGCTCTTTGCCGCTCTATGGTACATAACGTTATGCCCAACTCGCCCAACACACACGCCTGATAGGCACTCCCGGTACCGATCTCCAATACCTTATCGAATTTTTTGAGTTCGAGCAACTGGGTCTGGTAGGCTACTGTATACGGCTGCGAAATGGTTTGGCCGGCGGTAATCGGAAATGCACGATCTTCATAAGCCTGCCGTTCAAAAGCGGGATCCAGAAAAAAATGCCGGGGTATTGCTTCAATAGCTGTGAGCACCCGCTCGTCTTTAATTCCTTTTACCCGCAAGCTTTGTACCAACTGTTTCCGCAGACCTTTATGTAAGTAATTATCGTCCTTGGGTTTACTCTGCAACATGCCACAAAGTTAACTTAATGGCAGTGTGAATGAAAGAGCCTAAAGGATACTTATCCACAATTTTTGTGAGGCAGTATTGTTATCTGGGCAGGATCTGCAATGTAACCGGATAAACCTGCGGCAGCCGCCCCGGAACCTGAACATTGATATTAAAAAAGTAGCTGCCAGGCGCCATACCGGAATCAATGTAATTGTGCAGGCGGATGTTTAATTTGAAGCTTTTTGTTTCCCAGTATAACCTGCAGCCAACGGGCAAATCTGAAAAATAACATTGTAACGGATAATTTTGCGCGTTGCCACTGAGTATAGAAAATGAAAGACTGAATGGTAATTGTCTATTTGTCTTAGATTCAAGTCGCAACGTTGAATCGACATGCATGAGTCTGCGAAAACTACTTGATTCAAATGTGATTGCGCACTCTGGCGGCTCATTACTTTTGCCCGAATTATCGGCCTTATAACAGCCACAGCAAAACAATGTTGTAGCGACCATCAATTTCAGCCAATTGCTCATGAGTGTATCGTTTTAGCTTTTGTGATTGAAAACTCCTGAAACCGCATGAGCACTCCAAAGTTCAGCATGCCTTTGTACCCGTATCCCAGCTCGGCGAAGAACCCTAACCGTCTCGCGATTTTAAACCCGATCGCGGTAACATTAAAGTTGGCCTGGAAAAGATTGGAAACCGTCTGTAAATCGTTACCCAGCCAATTGTTGCCGCCGTTGTACTGACTGTTGTGGTATTCTTCGTCATATATGATCAGTTCATTTTGGTACGAGAGACCAACGCCCAGGCCGCCATATAAAATATTCCTGTTATCGCGCCGTGTATAATTAACCGTTATTTCAGTTGCGGCAGTAAAAACCCTCCTCTTGTATCTACCAACAGGTATTTCGGTAAAATTTTTGCTATTAGACCACCTCAAAAAGCTAAATTTTCCAAAATCGTCTTTGAAAGATGCGGTACAGCCAACGCTGAGCCCAGGAGACAGGCTGAGTGCATAGGTGGCTGATATGACCCCAAAGGGATTGAGACTGTGGTAGCTTTGGGTAGGCACTCCACGAGTCTTATTCCCTTTCGAGTCGTCAGTAGTTGTTTTGCCTCTGGAGAGTCGAATTTCGTGGCGGTAATAGATCTGCTGTGGTACGGACTCTATGCTATCGCTGGCAGCGTAAGAACTGAAGGAGCTGTCCGGCACCTGTTTTTGCGCAAACGATGGCAGCCAGCATAATGTAAGGCAGCAAATGAAAACCAGACACAATTTGCCTGAATAGGTTGAAAGATCCATAGGTGGGTAGCTGTACCTACAATCTAATACAATAACTATGCCATTTACCTGACCTACCCTACACTAAAAAAAGCCGCGGCTGCATGAAACATGCAGCCGCGACCTGTATTATATACTAACAACATACTAGTTGTTGTTTTTGCCTTTTACTTTTGCAACTACTTCGTCTTCGATGTTGCGTGGAGCCTGTGCGTAGTGGCTGAACTCCATAACTGAAGTAGCGCGGCCTGAAGACAGTGAACGGAGCTGTGTAACATAACCGAACATTTCGCTCAGTGGCACCTTGGCGCGTATCACCTGCAGGTTGTTACGACTGTCCATACCTTCGAGCATAGCACGACGACGGTTAAGGTCACCGGTTACATCACCCATGTATTGGTCAGGCGTTGTTACTTCCATCTTCATGATCGGCTCCAGGATTACGGTCTTTGCCTTACGGCCAGCCTCACGGAAGCCAGACTTAGCGCAAAGCTCGAAAGACATAGAGTCAGAATCGACCTGGTGGAAAGAACCATCAAATATACGTACGCGCATACTTTCTACTGGGAAGCCAGCGAGTGGGCCTGTAGTCATTGAAGATTCAAAACCTTTCAGGATAGCCGGGATGAATTCACGAGGAATAGATCCACCGAAGATATCATTGATAAACTGGAAACGGCCTTTACCTTCTGCAAGGAATGCTTCTTCAGCAGGTCCGATCTCAAACTGGATGTCAGCGAATTTACCGCGACCACCTGTCTGCTTCTTGTATATCTCGCGATGCTCAACAGTAAGTGTAAATGCCTCTTTGTAAGCCACCATCGGTGCTCCCTGATTGATTTCCACCTTGAACTCGCGACGCATACGGTCTACGATGATCTCGAGGTGCAACTCGCCCATACCACTAAGGATGGTCTGGCCGGTATCTTCATCTGTTTTCACACGCAGTGTTGGATCTTCTTCCACCAGCTTGGCAATAGCCATACCCATCTTATCAGAGTCGGCCTGTGTTTTTGGTTCTACAGAGATTGAGATTACAGGCTCAGGAATGAACATGTTCTCGAGCATGATAGGATTCTTCTCATCACACAGGGTATCTCCGGTCTTGATTTCTTTAAAACCTACTGCCGCACCGATATCACCGGCTTCGATGAAGTCGATAGGATTCTGCTTGTTGGCATGCATCTGCATAATACGGCTGATACGCTCGTTCTTACCTGAACGGACGTTGAGCACATAAGAACCAGCGTCGAGACGGCCTGAATAGCACCGGAAGAACGCCAGACGACCCACGAAAGGATCGGTCATGATTTTGAATGCGAGCGCTGCAAACGGCTCTTTAGCATTTGGGTGACGCTCAATCTCCTCACCTGTATCAGGATTAGTTCCTTTGATTGATTCGATATCGAGTGGACTAGGCAAGTAACGGATAACGCCGTCAAGAGCTACCTGTACACCTTTGTTCTTGTAAGCAGATCCGCACATCATAGGAACAATGCTCAGATCGATACAAGCCTTACGAACTGCTTCATGGATCTCGTTTTCAGAAATGCTGTTCGGATCTTCGAAGAATTTCTCCATCAGCGTGTCATCGTACTCAGCAACCGCCTCTACGAGGTGTGCACGCCAGAAATCAGCTTCTTCCTTCATATCTTCCGGAATTGCGATCTCAGTATAAGTCATACCCTGAGTAGCGTCATCCCAAATAATACCCTTCATCGTGATCAGGTCAACAATTCCTTTGAAACCATCTTCAGCACCGATAGGCAACTGCAGTGGAACTGATTTTGCACCCAACATGTCTTTCACCTGCTGTACAACCAT
Organism: uncultured Bacteroidota bacterium; assembly: GCA_903824665.1. Classification (GTDB taxonomy): domain Bacteria; phylum Bacteroidota; class Bacteroidia; order Chitinophagales; family Chitinophagaceae; genus Nemorincola. Next base: position 49,064 of record CAIJXT010000010.1, read on the forward strand.
CAGGAAGTCAGCACCGATACGGTCCATCTTGTTTACAAATCCGATACGTGGCACCTTGTAACGATTAGCCTGACGCCAAACTGTTTCAGATTGTGGCTCAACGCCGTCAACCGCAGAAAACAAGGCTACCAGACCGTCCAGTACACGCAAAGAGCGCTCTACCTCAATGGTAAAGTCAACGTGACCGGGAGTATCGATGATATTAAATTTGTAGTTTTTGGAATCAGGCAGTTTTTTGCCCTGTGTAGTTGGAAAGTTCCAGAAGCAGGTAGTAGCTGCTGATGTGATCGTGATACCACGCTCCTGTTCCTGTGCCATCCAGTCCATAGTGGCAGCACCTTCGTGCACTTCTCCTATTTTGTGGTTTACACCGGTATAATAAAGGATACGCTCGGTCATAGTTGTTTTACCGGCGTCGATGTGGGCTGCGATACCAAAGTTGCGCTGTAAGCGGAGGTCTGCCATTGTCTATGTTATTAAAATTGTTGGATTTTAAAAATTGAGGTGCAAAGGTATGTAATTAATGTTAAAAACAGACAATTGGGAAAAACGCAATGTGAAAATATTGCTGAACCGCCAACCCCTATTTATCAGGCGGGTATCGCTGTTACCTGTATCCGGGTTTTTGTTCCAGCATGTTGCATTGCGACACACTACCCAGTCTGAACACTAGCGGTATGTTGACCCTTTGCATTTTCAACTCCTGCCGGCAGAAAAAGCCAAAATTCCTTACATGGTAATCGGCAGGCACCGATAGCACAACTTTCCGGGATGCAAGTTGACGCCTATCCATTTCGGTGAACTGCTCTGGCTTCAATGACAGCGACTGTGCAGTAGCCGCTGACCCGAAAGCTACCAGCAACAGCAAAAAAACTATGACCTGACCACCCCGACAATGCATGGTGTAAAAATAGTCGTATTTCTTTTAAGATAAGCCTGCTTTGGCGCAGCTATATCAAAAGCCATGTAAATCTTACACCACGTAGCTACCAAATGCATAAAGACGGGTAAAGAATGTGTGAATGTTATAATGATACCTCGCCAATGCATAACAATGCACCGGCCAAAAACACACAACTTTGAATAGCAGGATAGCTGTCAATAAAACCAAGTGATTATGAGCAAGAGAAAGATCAAAAACGCCGCCGAAAACATTGTGACCAACGAAAACATAGTTTTTCAGGAACGAGGCTTCAATAACAATGATATATCTGCAGAACAGATAGACAATGATCAAAAAAAGCGGTCATTGGTAGTGTCCCTATTTAGCATGTTCCAGATGCAATCCGGATCGCTAAACATTCCATCGTTTTCGGAACGTACACGTGCTTGAAGAAGCTACAAACTAAAAAAGCATTAATCCACAGCAAATCGTCACCATATAAATAGACATCATCTTGGAAACAAATCAAATAGTTACGGCAGCAGGAACACAAGGTCTTATAACAGGCGTTTTTTATGAACATACCAGTGCTGAACTGGCCTACAATGCGCTCACAGAAAGAGGTTATGCCCAGGATGAGATAAACCTTGTTATGTCTGACGAAACCAGAAGCCGGTATTTTCCGCTGCAGCAGCTGCCAGTGGCTACCAGTGAGGCGGTGGTTGCGGTGGACGCGCCGGCATCGGCGGTGAAAAATGCAGCTGTTGGATCGGCTATCGGTGGGACTGTAGGTGCTATAATAGGAATAGTAGCAGCAATTGGCACAAGCATTGTAGTGCCGGGCCTTGGGCTAATATTGGCCGGACCAATAGCAGCCGGCCTTGCCGGTGCAGGAGCCGGAGTAGTGACTGGAGGTATGATAGGTGTATTGCAGGGAGCAGGAATACCTGAAAATGAAGCTAAGATCTACGAATCCGGCATCAGTAAGGGTAATATCATCATGAGCTTCAGGCCTCATAACAGCGCCGACAGCGCCTACTTTGCCGAAAACTGGCCAGCAAAAACACTCAATGCCTGATACAAAAAAAGCGACAACACAATAATGGCTGTTACTTTGCTGCCAGACCAAAGGAGTGGCGATAGCTACTCCTTTGGTATTGATAGCAGACGCCAATGCCCCCCCCCCTTTGCTATGAACTCTGGCTATGTAGTAATGGTTTCTCTGTTGTGAGCTGAAATAAACAATTCATTCAATAGTCATACACCCGATCCGACATATATTACCTGCTGACCTGTAACTAAATCCGCATTTGACGGTATAACCAACCCAATTTGCTTTGCTGATGGCTTTGTTTTGCACGAAACGCAACATCGGATTTAAAAAGAAGCAGTCTATTGGTTTGGAAAAAAACTAATTTTGCCATTACTTTGTTTCTAAGGCAACGAGAATAATTGCCCTGGAGTTGAGGTAACTTCTGTTTTTATCTCGTACAAATATGTATTAACGATCGGAATAGCGTTCAGTAACAGTGTAATTCATAATCAGTCAATAAAATTTGTACAATGGCAAAAGTCACATACAATAACAAAAATGCAGTTTTTTACCAATCACTGAAAGCAGACGTAGAAAAGTATTTCAAAGAAAACGGCATTCCAAAAACAGGTAACTGGAGGCTGTATATCAAAACATTGATCCTGATTCCTGCAGCTGTATTCTCTTACGTTTTTCTGCTTACCCAACAATATTCCAATATGGCAGGAATAGGCGTTAGCCTGCTGCTGGGCCTTTCGCTGGCAGGGGTTGGCTTCAATATTATGCATGATGCATGCCATGGAAGTTATTCGTCTAAAAAATGGGTAAACGAGCTACTGGGCCTTACGCTCAATGCGCTTGGCGGTAATGCGTTTATATGGAAACAGAAGCACAATGTGATTCATCATACCTATACGAATGTTGATGGTATAGATGATGATATTGCCAAAAGCCCGGTTATCCGTCAGTGCCAGACACAGGTATGGAAACCAGCGCACCGCATACAGCACATTTACCTCTGGCTTGTGTATGCACTCAGTTCGTTTTTGTGGGTATTTGTAATAGATATGGTGAAGTACGGTACAAAACGTATCTACACCACTACTATGAACAAAATGGACACACGCGAGCATGTTATCTTCTGGCTCAGCAAACTGCTTTATGTAGTGTTCTACATCGCCATACCTGTATATGTAGTGGGTTGGGCTGCATGGGGTGTTGGTTTTCTGTTTATGCACGTGGCACTTGGCCTGTCGCTTTCGGTGGTGTTTCAGCTGGCACATGTGATCGAGGAAACTGAGTTTGAATTTTCGGGTAAGGAAGATAAGGAAATCGAAACAGAATGGGCGGTTCACCAGATACGCACTACTGCAAATTTCGCACCAAAGAACAAGGTAATTTCGTGGTTTGTTGGTGGTCTTAATTTTCAGGTTGAGCATCATTTGTTTCCACGTATCAGCCATGTACACTACCCTGCCCTAAGCAAAATAGTAGAGCGTAAGTGCCAAGAATTCAATATCCAGTATCATTGTATGCCTACTATGATATCGGCCATACGGTCGCACTACCGTTTTATGAAACAGTTGGGTCAACGCCCAGAGTTGGCAGCCTGATCAATTGCAGACATTCGCTGCCGGTAGTCACCGATGCCGAAATGTTAGCGTTTTTTGTTTCTGACTCTTACACGATTGTTTTACCAAACCGGTAAGACAAAAGGACCAGCAACACTGCAGGGTCTCGCCCGACCCTTTATGCTTTGTCAGCTACACATGCCTGATCAGAATTTGAAGAAGAAATAGTAGGCAGCAGCCCATTCTTTTTTCATGGTGCCTACGCTACCGATTTTGATCCTGTCTACGTTTCGAACAGAGCCATCGTCCTGTACATAGCCAATGGTGATCCGGCTCTTATCCTGCACAATGCCATTGCTGGTGATATAACCCAGGGTCATACGGTAGTCGTCCTGGATTGCACCGTCGCTGGTAACAAAACCAATTGCTTTGCCGTAACGGTCGCGTATAGCACCATTATCATCAACTTTACCTACGGACACACCAAAAGCATCTGAAACATATCCACTCTTAGACATGCTCCCTTTTGTCATGCCATCCCCATCGCGCATGGTCTGGGCTTGCAGGCCGGTGGCTGCGCATAGCGCGAAAACAAAGATCAACTTTTTCATACTGTTAGATTTAGTGTTAAATATGTTTATTTAAACAACTAAAATTACAGCATCCTTCAGCATAGCACCAAATCCGGAGTGTCGTTTTGGCAAAATTGTGGATATCTTTTTGAACGACGGATCTGTAGTGCAAGCAATGTGATCATATTACGCTGACAATCAAATTTTTCTTACCGTTCAACTCGAATGCATGGCCTTCCTGCTGGCCCATGAGTTGTGACCCCACTGGCGATGCAGCAGAAACGGCGTAAAAAAACACCCCATCAACGAGCAACTTACCGGCTCCGATGGCAATATAAAAATTGCCACTGCTTGTATAAACCAGCGAACCGGGTATCACTACCTTGCTTGTGTGTGCGGGTACAATATGATCAAGTATTGCCCGCTGCGCATTGAGTTCATTGAGCCGTGCCATATTGAGGTCTATCTCCTGTTGCAGCAACTCCCTGCCTGTTTCGTATTTGTCGCCGGCACTGCTCTTGGTTTCATTCGCACCTGCTTCCTGCGCATCTGCTATGAGTTGTTTTATAGCTGCGCCCCTGGTGGTGATGTAGTCGTTGCACAGTGTGTATAGCTGTTCTTTTATTCCCGTCATGAAGTGTGTTTGCCAATAGCAAGGTAGTAGTAAAATCGGTAACAGCAAGCAACCGCGATAGCGATAGTGTGCGATACGTGTCGTTTACAGTCTTTATTGCTCATTCGGGTGTTGATTATCAGGCGATTAAGTTCAAAAATACACCTAATATTTGCTCACTATTCTCACCTGGTCTTTGCACACAATTTTATTGCACAGTCATGCATTGATTATCAGCCGGTTAGGTGTGAAATCAGGTGTAATTGTTGCTCACCAACCGATAGGTTATTGCTCATTTTTCACTGCATAAACAGGCGTAAATTACCAGCCTGCCAGGTTCTGCATCGTGACTAATTGTTGCTACGGTTCGTCTAAGGTTGTTTGCACACACTTTGTTGCACATACTTTGATTGATTATCAGTTGGTTAGGTGCGAAAACAGAAAGAATTGTTGCTCACCGAATAAGTGGTGCAAAAGTGCGAAATGGGCAGCCGGACATTGGCATCAAAGACAAACAAGATCTGGGTGAATCGCTCAGCGAACAACCGTATGGCAGAAAAAGGGGCACAAAGTTACGATATGATTTTGTGAATAGCGGGCAGGGAAGCACAATTGTGGATATGTTTTACGGGGGTATATGGGCGTGGGGTAAAATAGGCTGCGCCAGACGCAAACCGGGTAGTTGGCAAGCTTACTAGCAAAGTGCATAAAATTTCAGAATGAAACGACAGCCACATTCGCCACATTCGCTTATTTAGCCATTAATTAAGTACCTTTGCACCCCCAAAGAGAGTACATATTCTTACGGGGATATATTTATATGAAGAACATTCGCAATTTCTGTATCATAGCCCATATTGACCACGGTAAAAGTACGTTGGCTGACCGTCTGCTGGAATTTACAAAGACTATATCGTCGCGCGATATGCAGGCTCAGGTGCTGGATGATATGGACCTGGAACGTGAAAAAGGCATTACCATCAAGAGCCATGCTATACAAATGGACTATGAGTGGAAGGGCACGAAGTATACGCTGAACCTGATAGATACTCCAGGTCACGTTGACTTCAGCTATGAGGTGAGCCGCGCACTTGCTGCCTGCGAGGGTGCACTACTGCTGGTAGATGCCAGCCAGGGTATACAAGCACAGACTATCAGCAATCTGTACCTGGCACTGGAAAATGATCTGGAGATCATTCCGGTGATCAACAAAATAGACATGGATGGCGCCATGATACCTGAGGTGACTGACCAGATAGTGGACCTTATAGGCTGCAAGCCTGAGGACATCATCCTGGCAAGTGGCAAAAGCGGTATAGGAATAGAAGAGATTCTGGCTGCGGTGATAGACCGCATACCAGCACCAACCGGTGACCCGGATGCACCACTACAAGCGGTGATCTTCGACAGTGTGTTCAACTCCTTCCGTGGTATTATTGCCTACTTCCGTGTATTTAACGGTACTATCCGCAAAAACGACAAGATCAAATTCATACATACTGATGCTGACTACACCGCTGATGAGGTGGGCATAATGAAGCTGACACTGACCCCCAAGCAGGAAGTAAGTGTGGGCAATGTGGGCTACATCATCACCGGTATAAAAAATGCCCGTGAAGTGAAAGTAGGTGATACGATCACGACAATAGCCAACCCTACGACCGACATTGTGCGTGGTTTTCAGGAAGTAAAGCCCATGGTATTTGCGGGGATATTCCCGGTGGAGACCGATGATTTTGAAGACCTGCGCGACTGTATGGAAAAGTTGCAGTTGAATGACGCATCGCTGACCTTTGAGCCGGAGACATCGCAGGCACTTGGTTTTGGTTTCCGCTGTGGATTTCTGGGAATGCTGCACATGGAGATCATACAGGAGCGGCTGGAGCGTGAATTCAACCAGACGGTGATCACAACGGTGCCCAACGTAAGCTTCAGAGCCTACAAGACGCGTGATAAAAACAAAATGCTGATCGTGAACAACCCGAGCGAAATGCCGGAGCCGAGCAGTATTGACCGGATAGAAGAGCCATTCATCCGTGCGCAGATCATCACCCTGCCCGACTACATAGGCAATATCATGAGCCTGTGTCTGGGCAAACGCGGCATACTGATCAATCAGCATTACCTGACGCCTACACGTGTGGAGCTGATATTTGAGATGCCGCTGACGGAAATCGTGTTTGACTTTTACGACAAACTGAAATCGTGTACCCGTGGGTATGCCTCGTTTGACTACAATCCGCTGGACTACCGCGAAAGCGATATAGCTAAGATGGATATACTGCTGAACGGTGACCAGGTGGATGCGCTGAGTGCATTGATACACCGCAGCCGTGCTACCGACTTTGGCCGTAAACTGTGCGCAAAACTTAAAGACCTACTGCCCAAGCAGCAGTTTGTGATAGCAATACAAGCAGCAATAGGAGCGAAGATCATAGCGCGCGAAACGATATCGGCGATGCGTAAAGATGTAACTGCCAAGTGTTATGGTGGTGATATAAGCCGTAAGCGCAAGCTGCTGGAAAAGCAGAAAGAAGGTAAAAAACGTATGCGCCAGATAGGCAGCGTAGATGTGCCTCAGGAGGCATTTCTGGCGGTACTGAAGCTGGAGTAATGGCAGTTGCACCCACTCTTTTTTCTCCCGTAGCGCTGACAAGCAGCACCTAGCGACTATCAACAAATTGGGAGGAAACCAGAACGCAACGTAACAGGGAGGATAATATAAACACCATGCAATTCACACTACAGGCAACAGATAACGCATCATCTGCCCGTGCGGGGGAAATTATAACCGGACACGGCACCATACAGACACCGATCTTTATGCCGGTGGGTACTGTAGGCAGTGTGAAAGCGCTGACCCAGCAACACCTGAAAGAAGAAGTGAATGCAGAGATCATACTGGGCAACACTTACCACCTGTATCTGCGGCCTGGCACACAGATCATAGAACAAGCAGGTGGTTTGCATAAATTTAACGGGTGGGACAGGCCGATACTTACAGACAGTGGAGGATACCAGGTTTTTTCGCTGGCAGCCAACCGCAAGATAAAAGAAGAAGGTGTAGTGTTTCAGTCGCATATAGACGGATCAAGACACTTGTTTACGCCCGAAAATGTAATAGATACACAGCGGTCGATAGGTGCAGATATCATTATGGCATTTGATGAATGTCCACCCTACCCCTCTGAATATGCGTATGCCAAAACATCGATGGAGCTTACGCACCGCTGGCTGGCCCGGTGTGTGACCAGAATGTCGGAGACCGAGCCAAAATACGGATACGAACAATCGCTTTTCCCGATAGTACAAGGCAGTACCTACAAAGACCTGCGTATCGCATCATCTGAATTTATTGCGAGCATGGACTGCGATGGCAATGCCATAGGCGGGCTCTCGGTAGGCGAACCGGAAGACATGATGTACGAGATGTGTGGGCTCTGCTGCGAACATCTGCCGGCAGATAAGCCGCGCTACCTGATGGGCGTGGGTACGCCATGGAATATACTGGAAAATATAGCACTGGGCATAGACATGTTTGACTGCGTAATGCCAACGCGAAACGGACGCAATGGGATGCTTTTCACCACCCAGGGGGTGATCAATATCAAGAATAAGAAATGGGCTACCGACTTCAGCGTACTGGATGAAGGACTTGACTGCCCTACCAGCCGCTTTTATACAAAGGCCTACCTGCGGCACCTTTTTGTAGCGTCCGAATTATTGGGGCTCACCATAGCCAGCATACACAATCTTGCATTTTACCTGCACTTGGTACGGCAAGCCAGGGAACACATAGTGGCGGGCGACTACACGGCATGGAAGAATACCATGATACCTATATTGAAACAACGCTTATAAAGGATGGTAAGGGTGTAAAAAAAATGAAGTTGCCTTAGTTAAGGGCAACCTCATCTGGGTGGGTATATTCCACAGGTCGAATACATTCATAGTACAGATGCTGTGGTACTCGTTATAGATCTTTTTCCCGGCAAATCGTATTCGCTGTGAAAACGGCGAACGGTGAACCAAATTTTTATCAGGAAAGAACTATTGACGCATTTATCGGATTGCTCCGGGTTTCAGGGGCTGGGAACAAAATGAAAACAAAAAAACATTTTGTTACTGAGTCCTTGCTAACTGAGTGCAATTTACCGAGCACGTCCCTAACGATCGTGACAATCCGCCGAAGTGTAGTAATTTTCCGCCGAATGGTAATTTTCTTCCGCTGAATGGTATAAAAGGCCCGTTTTATGTGGACATACAGTGTGAAACACAGGACATAAATTGTTCGAAAAATGCAAAAAGACGACCTATACGAGCGTTTGTCCGGAATAAATTTCAAATCTTACTAACAACCTGGAGAAAATCGTGCCTTGCATTTCTGGCAACCGGAATCTCCTTTTTGTCTTTCATAATAACGATACCTGTGGATTCGTATCGCAAGATGCAGTTCAAGTTTACGATATACGATCGATGCACCTGAAAAAACGAATAGTCGTCGACCAGATAACGAAAATTGCCGATATTTGAAGAACTCGTGTACTTCCCACCTGCGGTTACGATCTGCGTACATTTGTTGACACTTTCGAGATAAAGAATATCAGCCACGCTGATGTAATCGATCCCGTGATTTTTGGGTACACCGATTTTGTCATTGAACTTTGCAGGTGGATTCCTGATTTGACTGGCCACAGCCTTATTCGCAATACGCTCCAGCGCCTTGTCGATAGCTGCCGACAATTCCCTATCGTCGATAGGCTTCAGAATATACCCGGTGGCGGAAAACGAAAAAGCACTGAGCGCAAAATTATCGTGTGCAGTAACGAATATAATCTCTGATTCGAGACCTGGAAGAAGTTTTAGTAATTCAAAACCACTTTTACCGGGCATAGAAATATCGATAAAAAGCAGGTCAAATTTATTGACCCGCAAAGCCTCAAGCGCATCCTGCCAATGACTGAATGTACCGGCAACTGAGATTCTGCTGTACAACAAAACCAGTCTGCCACTCAAGAGATCAATAGCATCCTGCTCATCATCTATTATTGCACATGTATAATTATTGTTCATCATTTAGGGTTTTTCATTGTGATCTTAACTATTGTTCCGGTTGCCGGAAGTTCCTTATCAATATACTGAATGTCGATGTGCATATCTTCGTATTTGTTGAAAATATTAATCAAATCTTTGATCATCAGATTGCCATAAGATTCGTCTTTGCCATCTCCGGCAGACCTGCCTGCCAAAGACATTCTCCTACCAATACCGTTATCATCGATAGTGCACATTATGGTCTTGCCGGAATGGGTGGATGTAAAACTAATCAGCAGATGGCCCATATTTCTTCCGGGCAAAATACCATGGTTGATAGCGTTCTCTACGAATGGCTGTATCAGTAAAGAAGGAATAGATACCATATCCATACTTATCTGGCTGTCGACATAGATCTCATACTCAAACTTATCTTTAAACCTGGTTTGCTGCAGTTCTATGTAGTTCCGGAGATTCTCTACCTCTTCCCTAAGCGAAATAAACTTGTTTCTCGATGATTTCAAATAACTTCTAAGCAGCCTTGAAAATTTTGAGATATGACTGTATGCTTCCTCCATTCTGTTTTTATTGACCAGCAACAATGCAGAATTGAGGGAATTGAAGATGAAGTGCGGATTGATCTGGGCGTGAATAGCCTTCAGTTCCAACTCCATTCGCAACTGCCTGCGTACAGCAGCCCTAAGCACCAGGCGACGAGTAAGTACCACTGAAAGAAAAATGACCAACAAACCCAGAAGGGCGCCACCTAACCACATGAGCTTCTGGGCCAATGGTGTTTGCCACCAGTAAGGCCTGATGTAAAAATGCAATGGAACTACGTTGGTATTGATAGCCTGATCTGCCGCATATATAAATAACCGGTAGTGAACACCCGGCAAAAACTCGCTGGTAATATTCAGCTCATTCGAATTCAATGGCTTGTATGCAGTTGCGGTATCGGTGGTGTAATAATACTTGACTGCGCCGTTTCCTAAGGGCAAAATGAGATCAAAAAGGAGTGAACGATGTTTCTGGTCGAGCACAATTGTGTCGCCACCTGACAGACGGCGAACTGTATCGCGGTAGTTGAGAATGAACCGGTACCACGCCTGAACGGGTCGGGTATTACTATTCAAATCCTGAGTAGACGGTATGGCGACAGTGAATACCCCTTTATCTGTATTGAGCACAAGATTTCCTGCCACTACGCAACTTCCGTAAAGAATTTTGAAAGCTACATTCTTGGAATTGTATTTAAAGAAAGGTTGCGAAATCTTCATTTTGCTCTGTATCGCCCCAAAAACAACACCATATTTGGATACAACAATAAGTTTGTCGCCGTACAAAATCATATCTGACGCTTCTTTAAAGTTGTAGTTCCCAAAAATCTTCACGCTTCTGTTGGTTTCCCGGTCAAGCATCACGATATTTTCGTATCCTTTGAGAAAGACATTTCCGAATTTGTTATCGATGCAAATACTTTGAAGCGAGTTTACGCCCATAGTATTAAGTGTTTTCTTATCGAGGACTTTGTTATGATTTTTTCCATGTATGAGTAGCTTGATGTTGTTGTGCGCATAGTATTCATGCCGAAGCGAGTCGTATGCCAATGCTGTAAATCGTTCAACATCTACTGTATTGCGTACAAATGTTCCGTTTTTACGTTGCACCGAGTACATGCTAAACGAGGCTACAAACACCAACTCATCGCGGCTTCTGACAATAGCAGCAAAGAGCCCGTCGCCAAAGTCATTTGCCGGAACACGAATGAACCTGCCGGAATTGCGTAAAAAAAAATGTGGAACAGCTGCACAGATAAGAAAGGTATCGCCTGAATAGTGACAAACACTTCGTACCTGATTGACACCAGGGATGTCGTAAAAAATAGCATGCATTTTGGTGTCGGCAACAGCTAATCTCGATTGGGCCTTATTCCACCAAAAAGACAAATCGTTATTATGATGTCCGACAAAAGAGTAATTGTCCAAAACGCCCTGGGGCAACACCGATTTAAATTCATTTGTTTGGTTTAGCCAAACACCGTTTTGGGGTGTCCCAACACAATAATTCCAGAATTTGTCTTTGTGAACGGTGGTGATTTTGATATCCTTTATGCTATTATTCAAAAACGCTCGTTTGTCCAGGTGTTCTACAACCCGTATTGAAGAATCGACAACACATCTGATAACGTCATTCCCGGTAACGATATAAATAGTGTTAGCGCCACTATCCTCCGTAGCCGGATAAATATACTGCACCTTTGCCCGGGGAACACCGCCAATTGTCACTTTTGATATCCGACCCGTGGTTATGCTGGTGGTATAGATAGTATCGCTCCGTTCATTAAATGCATAAGATAACAGCAGATTACCGACCAACAAGTTGATAAAATTTGGGTAGAAAGGTGCCGGCGCAGAAAGTAACGCCAGTGGTTTGGCAACCGGTTCTTTTTTAAGGTTGTCGTAATCAACCGCAAACGTTGTATTTCCGAAGATAGCGAAACCTTTCCCCGATTCATCTATCATCAGAAAGTAGGCCTTATCGATATTATCACTACGAGATACGTGATCGCTGAAAATTGATTGGTGTAAGGGAACAGATCGTATCGTATCGTTCTCTTCGAAGCATATCGCTGTTTGGCCATTCTTTGCACCATAGCCGGTTTGGAATACAATACCATTGCGACGGCGTCTGAAAAAAGTTGGATAAACCGTGCCTCGCAACCCTTGCAAGTAAGATTTATAATATTTACCGTTGTACAGGTACCCCACCTCATCAGAAATATTGCTGAGCCAGATTCTCCCCCTTTTATCCTCGGTGAGCCCCCAAATATCCTCTGATGGCAAACCATCTGCCATATTGAACACCTTGCATTGGTAACCATTGTACCGCACAACGCCCTTTTCAGTACCGATCCACAAATATCCATGCTGGTCTGTAATCATTCCGTATACCCTGTCTGAAGGCAATCCGTTGTCGATTGTCAGGTTGTATGCCTGCGTATACTGTGCGCTGGAAATGAGCGGCAGAAAGGCAAAAACACAAACAGAAAAAAGAAAAAAAGGAATACGGGTAAATTTCACAAAAGTAATATAGGGAAGATTTTGGTTTCCGGCAAAATGTGTTGTCTTTATCAGGTTTGGGAAGTGGTACCGGGTAGTCGCTCTTAACCAATACTTATTAAAGAAAGCAAATGATAAACATTACCTTTGCAGCCCTAAAAAGCGGGTAATTAACCAATATTTTATATATTGGATTGACTTTCAGATTAATCACAATTGCTTTGAAACAGATCATTCAGTCTTTTAAGACCGGCGAAACAATACTCGAAGAGGTGCCCGCTCCACAAATCAGGCGTGGCTACGTACTTATAAAAACATCACGAACTCTTGTATCTCTGGGCACAGAGCGGATGCTTGTTGAGTTTGGCCGCGCAAACCTGTTGCAGAAAGCAATGCAGCAACCAGACAGGGTAAAACAGGTGATCGGCAAGATAAAAACTGAAGGTCTGCGGCCTACTTTGCAGGCAGTATTTAACAAGCTGGGACAACCGCTGCCACTGGGGTACTGCAATGTAGGTACAGTAGTAGCCGTGGGCGATGGCGTAACCGGATTTGCGATCGGGGACCGTGTAGTATCGAACGGGCAACATGCCGAATATGTGTGCATTCCTAAAAACCTTGTAGCCCATATACCAGACCACGTCAGCGACGAATGTGCTGCATTCACCGTTATAGGATCAATAGGACTGCAGGGCATACGCCTTTGTGACCCGAAGATAGGCGAGACTGTGGTAGTGGTGGGGCTCGGGCTCATTGGTCTGATCACCGCCGAACTTCTCATAGCGAATGGCTGCAGGGTGATAGGAATAGACCTGGATGCCAACAAGGTAGCATTGGCCAACAAAAAGGGCATAATCGGTATCAACCCCGGGGAGGGAACAGACCCGGTAAAATTGGTAAACAGTCTGACCGACAATACAGGCGCAGATGGCGTGATCATAACAGCATCTGCAAAAACAGATGAAATCATAGCCCAGGCTGCAAAAATGAGCCGAAAAAGAGGGAAAATCATACTTGTTGGTGTGATTGGTCTCAATATAAGCCGGGCGGATTTTTATGAAAAAGAACTCACCTTCCAGGTTTCGTGCTCGTATGGCCCCGGCCGGTATGATGATAACTATGAAAAAGAAGGTATCGACTACCCACTGCCATTTGTAAGATGGACAGAGCAACGCAACTTCACCGCGATACTGGACATGATGAACAGGGGCCGTCTGGATGTGGCGTCTCTGATTACAGAAAGAGTGCCTCTTGCAGAATTCGGAAAAATATACAATAATATAGGCAACCGCGACGCCATAGCGTCTATACTGGAATACCCGGAGAACAGCAACCCAGCCGAAACGGTTAAAATAACAGATGGCACGTTTGCACCGGGCAAGGGTGGCATAGGCATAATAGGTGCGGGCAACTTCACCAGCATGACCATGCTGCCGGCACTGAGCGCTATTGGAGCACCAATATACAGTATAGCCAGTGCTGCGGGCGTTACCGGTACTACTCTGGCGAAGAAATACAAAATAGGCCAGAGTACTACAGACTACAAAAGTATGCTGGGAGACCCCGCAATAGACCTGATTATGATCACAACGCGGCACAATGAGCATGCCGGTATGGTGGTAGAAAGCCTGAAAGCGGGCAAGCACGTTTTTGTAGAAAAACCGCTGGCAATAGACAGGAAAGGACTGGAGCAGATTATGAAGGTATATGATGGCAGCAAGACGCTGACGGTAGGATTTAACCGTCGTTTTTCGCCACATGCTGTACAAATCAAAAAAGCTGTGGGTGATGCACCTATGAATGTGATCGCAACCATGAATGCCGGAATGATACCTGCCAATGTGTGGGTGCATGATATGCTAGTGGGTGGCGGACGAATAATAGGCGAGGCTTGCCACTATATGGACCTGATCACCTATCTGACAGGCAGCAAAATAAAAGCGGTATGTATGAACGCTATGGGTGTGAATCCGCAAACGAACACAGACAATGCAAGTATACTGCTGCAATATGAAAACGGCAGTACAGGGGTGATCAACTATTTTGCCAATGGTTCGAAAGACTACTCGAAAGAACGTATTGAGGTGTATTCGCAGGAAAGAACCATCATATCCGACAACTTCCAGCTAACGACCGGATATGGCACCAGAAATTTCTCGAAGCTGAAAACGAACCTGGATAAGGGGCACAATTCACAATTCAGGCTACTGGTGGATCGGGTAAAAAATGGTGGTGGTGCGCTGATACCGTTTGACGAAATAGTCAATACAACGCTTGCCGGATTTGCAGCAATAGAGAGTCTGAAAACGAGGGAGTGGGTGACAATAAACTGATAAACAGTATAATAACATGGTATAACTTCACCGCTAAGCGGTTGTGGGTCCACCAAAACTGAAAAGGCCCTATTTTTATACTATGGCAAATACAATAGTGATGCATCACTGTGCCTTACAAAATTTGATACAGCATGTTAATTGACATAATAGCAGGAGCAAGGCCGAATTTTATTAAGATAGCCCCGATAATTGAAGCAATAGCCAGCCGAAAGAAAAGCGGTGTTGCTGTCGACTATCGGCTGGTGCACACCGGACAGCACTACGATAAAAAAATGAGTCATGATTTTTTCGATCAGCTGTCGATACCTGCGCCGCACATCAATCTCGAAGCCGGATCGGGTACGCAGGCAGAGCAAACCGCAAAAATCATGATTGGCTACGAGCGGTTGCTGATTGAACATCCCTGTGACCTTTGTATTGTAGTGGGCGATGTGACATCAACCATGGCCTGTGCTATTGCGGCAAAAAAAACCGGCAATATCAGAGTAGCCCATGTGGAGGGTGGCATAAGAAGTGGGGACTGGACCATGCCCGAGGAAATCAACAGAATTGTCACCGATTCGATCACTGATTACTTTTTTACGACTTCAACCGTTGC
Source organism: uncultured Bacteroidota bacterium (assembly GCA_903824665.1). GTDB lineage: Bacteria > Bacteroidota > Bacteroidia > Chitinophagales > Chitinophagaceae > Nemorincola. The sequence continues at coordinate 64,766 of CAIJXT010000010.1, forward strand.
CAACAACAATCTGCTGAGAGCTGGAACAACACCGGATCGTATATTTTTTGTAGGCAACACCATGATTGACACACTGCGCAAGCAGGAACCAAATTTCATAAAACCGGGTATCTGGACCAAGGCTGGATTAGTGGAAAAGAACTACTTTGTGATGACACTACACCGTCCGGCAAATGTAGATAGTAAAGAAAAATTGGGCGAACTGATCAGTGAAATCCTCAAGGCATCTCAGGGAATGCTGATCATCTTTCCTGTTCATCCGCGAACTGCAAAGATTCTGGAACAAACCGGGATATCTGCACCGAACTTATGGCTTGCTGAACCCATGACTTATCTGGAATTCAATTATCTTGTAAAGTTTGCAAAAGCTGTAATTACAGATTCGGGTGGCATCACGGAAGAAACTACCGTTATGGCTGTACCTTGTATGACATTGAGAGACAGTACCGAGCGGCCCGAAACATGCACAGCAGGCACGAATGAATTGTTGGGTACAGACCCATCAGCGATCGCACCGGCATTCAGCAAGCTTTTTGCGGGTGAATGGAAAACGGGAGGCATACCGGAACTGTGGGATGGACATACAGCAGAAAGAATAGTGGACCATATTATTGACATTTTTTCTTTGATGAAAAACTAGGTGTATGATCATAAATCAACAGTTGGTAACAGAAACGATAGTTCATGCGCTGCTCGCTGTGGGCAGCCGTGTGCTGGAGGTTACCGGCAGTTGTAAGATTCTGAATGTATGGGAATCTGAGGCTCCGCCAAAGGAAATGGAGCTCATCAAAAACAGTACGGTCGTAACCCAATTCGGCAATATCATCAGAGATTGCTTTTCAAGACAACAAAACGAATCGTTCCTTCATTCTGTGATTTCGGGCCGGCTCGTCGCGAAATTCAAAATAAGGGTACTTGCTATACACCCGGAGCAGTCGTCGGTGTTTGTCGTAATCGAGTTTCTGACCAGCAAGGAAGCAATAAAAGCCACAGAGGACGACTGGATAATGGCACTGGATGCTGCAGGGGACGGCCTGTGGGATCTGTACCTTCCGGATGGCAGGCTGGATTTCTCTGAAAAATGGTACAAAGTATTCGGCCACAAAAACGGCTCTATCGACCACATCAATAAATGGATGGAATTGATACATCCTGAAGATATGGCTGATGTGCAACATAACAACAATGAATATTTTGCCGGTAAAGGCCGCTACTTTCATGCAGAGTATAGAATGCTATGTGGCGACGGGAGTTACCGTTGGGTATTGAGCAGGGGGGTAATAGTGGCCCGCAGCACCGATGGGCAACCAGTGCGGTTTACAGGCATTCTGACAGATATAGACAATCGCAAGAAAACAGAAGCCCGATACTTCGCCACAGCACAACTATTGTCAAAACTGATCAATAATCTCCATGACGGTATTCTGGTAAATGACGAGCACAAAAAAATAGTTTATACCAATCAGATGTTTCTTGATTTGTTCCAATCAAAAGAGCTACAGGACGAACTGGTGGGCAAGGGCATAGAAGAAAGCATGCATGTAAGGAAGGTGTTGTTTGCCGATCCCGAAACAGCATACAACCGGACAGTAAGCATTTTCGCGAAACAGGAAATTGTATTGAACGAAGAGTGGCTGATGGCTGATGGCCGCACACTCGCAATGGATTTTATACCGCTACAACTAGGCAAGGACAACAAAGGTGGCATCTGGAAATTCCGGGACATTACAAGCCAGAAAACAGTTGAAAAGCAACTGGCTGACCTGCGGCACTTCTATGAAAACATACTCAACTACATTGCTGCAGATATTGTTGTCTTTGATGCTCAGGAACGCTATTTGTTTATAAACCATTGTGCAATAAAGAATGATGATCTCAGGAAATGGATGATAGGCAAAACGAATGAAGATTACTGTCGTATCCGAAATAAATCGTTTGATCTGGTAGAGCGGCGGCGACAAGTATTTGAAAGTGCAAGGGACTCCCGCCAGCCTGTGGAATGGGAGGAGATGCTGGTAAACCGGGATGGCATTACTGAACACCATTTGCGCTTCATGTTCCCGATATTCGATGATCAGGGTAACCACTTGTATGGTGTTGGTTACGGTCTTAATATAACGGACAGGGTAAAAGCACGGCAGGAACTCAAAACGAGCATGGATACCTTTGCGAGCGCATTTAATGATTCAGGGATTGGAATGGCATTGGTAAGTCCTGAGGGTAAGTGGATTGATGTTAACCACGTACTGTGCCAGATGACCGGTTATACGAAGGATGAGTTGCTATTGATCACATTTGTGGAAATCACCCATCCCGACGATCTTGAAACCGACTCCGCACAAATGAATGCGATGCTGGCACGCGAAATAAACACCTATAGCATTGAAAAAAGATACATTTCAAAAAACCACCTGATCATACAGGTTTTACTTACTGTATCGCTGGTATGGAATGATGATAACACACCAAAGTTTTTTATAGCACAGGTAGAGGATATCACCGACAAGAAAAAAATGGAACGGGAAATCCTGAATAAGACGGCTGCGCTTGAGGCAACAAAAGAAAACCTGCTCAACAAGATTAACCAATTAGAAGACCTGAGCCACATAGTAGCCCACAACCTGCGCGGACCCGCCGGAAATATAAAGATGCTTTCTGAGGCACTGCTGGCACAAAACAGACCTGAGGACAATACGCCAAATTCGCTGGGAGATGTGTTTACGCAGGATGAAGCTCTGATATTGATACACGACAGCAGCCTGTCGCTTATAGATAGCCTTGCTACCCTGATGCAGATCACCGAAATAAAACTTAATAAAGAAATAGCCCGCGATGATTGTGATGTTGCTGCCATACTGAACGATATCTGCAACCAACTACAAAGTACAATTTTCGAGAAACAGGCTGTCATACGCAGAGATCTGGCAGTACCGCTTATCAGCTATCCGAAGGTATACTTTGAAAATATACTCTATAACCTGATCAGCAATTCACTGAAATATGCCCGACGAGGTGTGCCGCCAGAAATAGACATTTCAACCTGTATGAATGGTGATCGGATACAGATCATCGTTAAAGACAATGGCCTTGGCATAGATCTGGACAAGTATGCTGATCGCGTATTCAGGCTGAATGAAACATTTCATCAGGGGTATGAAAGCAAGGGTGTGGGGTTGTATATCACAAAAACACAGGTAGAATCATTTGGCGGGACCATAGCGCTGAAAAGCAAACCCGAAGAAGGCTGCGAGTTTATAGTAACTTTGTGACATTACTGAATGAAATTCCGACTCGATAGAATAATCAATCTGGTGCAAAACATGGGCTTGCGGTACGTAGGCTTTCGTGTGCAGCATGAATTGCTAAAAAAGACCGGGTTGTTAAAACGTAAATTTCCAACTAATCCACCACTACATTACCATATTTCATTGGACCAATGGCGCGCTCAGCAAACGCAGTTTTTCTTTGCAGACAAAACTGATCTGAAGTTCGCCGGAACAAAATCGGAGGCGCTAGAAACCAGATATCGCGAGCTGAAGTCGGGGAATCTGATGCTGTTCAACAGTCTGTCTGTACACCTCGGTGTTGACTATGACTGGGTGACTAATCCTGATTCGGGCCATAAATATGATATCTCGAAACACTGGACCGAAATCGCCGACTACTCGAAAGAGGCAGGTGACATCAAGTATGTGTGGGAAAAATCGCGTTTCTCGTACCTGTATGACGTGATCAGGTATGACCATGCTTTTGGGGTAGACTGTGCCCAACTGGTTTTTGCAGATATAGTATCGTGGATAAAGGGAAACCCAATAAACTGTGGGCCAAACTACCGTTGCAGTCAGGAGATGTCGCTTCGTGTACTCAATTGGACTTTTGCATTGCACTATTACAAAAAGTCTGACCAACTTACAGCATCCGTTTTTGCCGAGATTCAACATGTCATTTACTGGCATTTGCATCACATCTACAACAATATAGATTTTTCAAGAATTGCTGTACGCAACAACCACGCCATTACCGAGTCGCTGGCGCTATACCTTGGGGGGCTGTTCTACAGCAGCTTTCCGGATGCGGGCAACTGGAAAATAAAAGGTAAAAAATGGTTTGAAGAAGAGATAGCCTATCAGGTATACGAGGATGGTACATTCCTGCAATTTTCCATGAATTACCACCGAGTTGTGGTTCAATTGCTCACCTGGGGAATTGTGCTTTCTGAAAAGAACGGTGAACGTTTTGCAGATGTTGTGTACGACCGTGCTATGCAATCAGTGAAATACCTCCGTACCTGCATGGTGGACGATAATGGCTGGCTTCCCAACTATGGCGCCAATGATGGGGCATTGTTCTTCCGGTTTAGCGACGCACACTACCGCGACTTCCGCCCTCAGGTACAAGCACTAGCCAGGTGTATAGGTATGGATGCCGGTCTGGCAAACAACCATGAAGACCTTGGCTGGTATGGCATTGATAAAACGCCGGCGAACAAATGGCAACCAGTGGCGGGCATACACCAATTCGAAAAAGGCGGCTACTACATTATCCGGGAGCAGGACACGCTCACCTTTATCAAATGTGGAGGATATAATGATCGTCCGTCGCAGGCCGACAATCTGCACCTGGACATATGGTATAAAGGCCAAAATGTACTTACAGATGCCGGCAGCTATAAATACAATACAGATACCGACACAATACGATACTTCAGCGGCACACGGTCGCACAATACGGTGATGCTGGACGATTATGACCAGATGCTGAAAGGCGGTCGTTTCATCTGGTATTACTGGACCCAACGTAAAAATGCCAACCTAAGCGAAAGCAATGGCCGTTATACGTTTTCGGGAACAATAAGCGGCTTTGCGCATGCGGGTAAAGACATTACCCATAGCAGAACGCTTTCGAAAACAAAAGGAGAGCCCCACTGGGAGATACAGGATGTTGTTGTCAACAAACCGGCAGGAATGCATATGACACAGCTTTGGCATGTGCCGGCAGCAATGGAACGGCAGGTTTCAATACAGGCCACTTCTGAAAACACAGATGCCATTAAAGCTGTATCCGGCATCGGCAAGAGTTCTTCGCTGTACGGAACGTATGAACCGACTGCAGAATCTTCTTTTTCAACAACCGGAGCAACAATCAATACGGTAATCACACTTCAATCTTAAAATCTGTCTGCAAGCGAAATGAATATTCTACTTATCCATCAATATTTTCTGGAAGAAGATGATCCCGGCGGATCGCGCTGGAATGAGTTTTCGCGAATGTGGACAGATAATGGCCACACAGTTACCGTATTGGGCGGCATGATGCACTATAATGGTAAAGAAAAACGACCAGAATACAAGGGTAAGTATTATGTGCGCAAGCAGCAGGGTGCAGTATCTGTGCTGCGCTGCCATGTATCAGAGGCATACAACAAAAGTTTTATTGGCAGACTTTGGGGTTATTTTTCTTTTATGTTCTCTGCATTGTATGGTGGGCTATTCAAGCTGAAAGGCAAGTACGATGTTGTAATCGTCACCTCTCCCCCACTGTTTGTAGGTATTACGGGTTACCTCATTTCGCTGTTCAGGGGTATGCCATTCGTATTCGAGGTTCGTGATCTGTGGCCAGAGTCGGCTATAGATACCGGCGTGCTCACCAACAAAATGATCATCCGGCTTGCCTTTTGGGTAGAAGGATTCATTTACAGAAAGGCCACACTTATTAATGTGCTCACACCGGCGTTTTACGATTCGCTCCGAGATAAGAAAGGCATCGTAGCGCAAAAGCTGATACAAATATCAAACGCAGCCGACTTCAGCCTGTCTGAAAAACTCTTACAAGAGTTCGATCGCGAAACGTTCAGAAAAGCACATGATCTGGATGGGAAATTTGTGATCACATACGTTGGTGCCCATGGAGTGGCCAATCATCTGGAACAATTACTTGACGCTGGTGAAGCACTAGCCGATACCAATGTACTCTTCCTATTGATAGGGCAGGGAATGGAAAAGGAACGAATTATGACACTGGCAAAGGATCGCCGTATAACCAACGTTCGCTTTCTGGATTCAGTGCCAAAGGCAGAGGTATTCAGATACATACTTGCATCAGAAATGGGGGCATCAGTGCTGAAAAGAGTGGATACATTTAAGACTGTATATTCCAACAAAACATTCGACTATATGTCGTGCAAAAAGCCAATACTGATGGCAATTGACGGTGTTTCGCGAAAACTGGTAGAAGATGCCGGTGCAGGTGTTTATGTAGAGCCCGAAAACAAATCGGAATACGACCGTATCATCCGGCTTTATCTTAACGATCCCGACCGACTAATCCGTGAAGGCGAAAGCGGCTACCGGTATGCCAAAGAGAATTTTGACCGTGAAGTACTGGCTGCCAAATACATTGCGCATATTGGAACAGTAGTAAGGCAGAAATAGCCAGACCAGAGGTGTTTTCCGGGCTTGTCAAATCCAGACTATAGCTGTACAGTTGTTGGAAAATACGACCTATGGCGTATTGCCGACATTTTTTTGCTCAGGTACATTTGTTACAATCTAAAACAAAGTACTAAACGTAAAAAAATCATGAAAAAACATCTATTAACAACAGCATTTGCAGCCGGCATTATCTCCACGTCCCTCTATGCACAACCGGGTGCGCCAGATCCCACATTCAGCACCGATGGGATGGTCATAACCGCTGTGAGTCCGGCAGAAGATTATGGCAACTCGCTGGTAATACAACCAGATGGTAAGATACTGGTGGGCGGCTTTGCCAAAATAGGTGCGGACAATCAATTTGCACTTTGCCGATACAACACTGATGGCAATCTGGACAATACATTTAGCACAGATGGTATGCTGACAACTCCGGCAGGTACTTTTGCCGGAGGCGCAGGTATGGCATTACAACCCGACGGCAAAATACTACTTGGCGGGTATGGTAAACCGGGTGCAAACCTGGATTTTGTTGTTGTACGGTATAATTCAGATGGATCGATTGACAACACCTTCAGTGGGGACGGCATTGCTTCAGCAGCGGTAGGAGCCGGACTTGATGTAGGGTCATGTATGGCGCTTCAAACAGACGGCAAGATCATAGTAGCTGGAAAAACAAACAATGGAACAAACAATGACTTCGGTCTGGTACGGTTTAACGCTGATGGCACAATGGATGCAGGTTTCGGCACTGCAGGCGTTGTAACTACCGCTTTTCCGGGGGGCGCAGCGGAACCAAGGTGCATGGCTATACAGAGTGATGGTAAAATAATAGTTGCAGGGCTATGCAACACCGCAGGCAGCCCGTACGCAATAGCCAGATATAATACAGATGGAACTCTGGACAACACCTTCGACAGTGATGGGAAACTGTCGGGCTTCTATATGGCCGGTGGTTCTAGTGTAACCAATGCAATAGCAATACTTGCCGATGGGAAAATTCTGGTAGGTGGCGAGGGAAGATCTGCCGCATCAGGCTCTGACAGAGACTTCGCAATTGTGAAACTGAATACCGATGGCACTACAGATGCTTCCTTTGGTACAGCAGGTGTCGTTGTTACGAATTTTGATACAGAACATGACAATCTGAACGCACTGATTGTGCAGCCCGACGGGAAAATTGTGACCGGCGGATACGCCTACACTGGCACTACCCTGCTCGAATTTGCACTTGTTCGGTATAATGCGGATGGATCAGTTGACGGAACATTTGGGGCGGGTGGTAAAGTTGTTACAGAAATGGGGCCGGGCGGCAACCAGATCATGGCTCTAGCTCTGCAGGCCGACGGAAAAATAGTAGCGGCAGGCAGTGTTAATGCCGGTGCTACAGCCGACTTCGCTTTGGCGCGGTACCTGGTTTCCGGATCGAGCAGCAATATTGGCTCTGCAAATACCGACGTGGCCCAGATGGTGGTTTACCCAAATCCTGCACAAAACACCATTATGATCCAGTATGAAACTCAAACCCCGACAGGCATTTCTATTGACCTAGTTGCCGCCGATGGCAGAAAAATAGAGAGCGATCTTCAACATGAGAAACATGCTGCAGGGAACTATACAAGATCAATCAATATTTCGCAGGACGTACCCAACGGTGTTTACTTCATTGTTCTGACAACAGCAACAGGCACAACATCTGCGAAAATCTCTTTGCAGAGATAATTGATGAATTTATGCCCAAAGCAGCATTGCAAAAGTGCGTATGCCACCCGGAAATGAGGGTGGCATACGCATTTAAAAATATCTCCCAAAACGACTACCTTAAAACCTGTATCTTCTTTTGCTCGCTGAAGTAAGGTGTAACGATTGAAAGCACATACATGCCCGGCGGCAAACCAGAAAGGTCATACCTTAGTTCTGTCTTTCCGGCTGGCAGATTTTCATTCACAACATTGCCTACTGCTCTGCCCAACATATCTGTTGTTGTAATTGTAGCGTCACAAGTGTGCATACTTTCTATTTGCAGGCTGGTATAATTATCTGCAGGATTCGGGTACACGGTCACATTGTTTGACGATGTTTTAGAGCCACCCACCAATGTTGGTGGCTGCGTGTAATATACTACATCCCACAGGCTGAGCGTACCAGTACCACTGGTATCATAATACATCATAAGCAATGGATTGTGAAAACCAGGCATATACCAGCAATACTGCTCGGCCCGCCTGTGCTGTACATCTGCAGGTGTGGTGAAGGCAAAACTGTCGGTGCTGTACAATGTGTAGCGCACCCGCAACACATTGCTATATGAGCCGGAGGGCAAAATAAGTGTGCCCCAGGCATCGGCAAAAATACTATCAATGCCATAACTGTACGTCTGGAATGCCGGTTGTTGCATAGCAAAAGAGTCCAGGTGAAAGGAATTGAAAGTCATGGGGTAAGCAAGCCGGGTAAAAGGGTCGCTATAGTAAGCGCAGCCACCCGTGGCACCGTATCCGGTATAAACAAACTTACTTGCATCTGTTTTAAAATAGTCAAAGTCTCCGTCATACTCAATGGCGATAGTACTGCCCGGGAACGTATCGCAAAAGGCAGTTCCAACACACGGCACAAATTTCGTGGTATCGTAATCTGTTGCAACAAGAGTGCTTAAATTCCAGGTAACGCCGGCACCTGAGGCACCCTTGGTGACACCCGATGTATTGCAGTATTTTCCAAAAAACCTGTCGCCCGGTACAGGATTGCTATTTGCGCCCGTGAGTGTTGGCTGGGCAAAAGCTACAGTGGCTATGGCAAGACAGGCTACAAATGCTACAACTGATTTCATATCGCAATATTTATATGGTTAATAATCGATTAGATTGGGTTTGACATACAATCCAAAAATAAACATCATTCATATATCAAGATCATCTGCCGGCAAACAAAAAAGTTAATAATATCACATAAAACAAATTTCGCCATGAAAAAATATCAAATTCCTGATTTCACAAACTTCTTTTCCCGATTGTGAAACCCTGCCACTTTGGGTGGTCATACATTTGCAACACAAAAAACAATCAACCTGTTATGCATAAAAAAATAATCCTTTCCCTCGCCACTGCAACTATACTTTTTGGTGCATGCAAGAAAGAAATCGATGTTATCGGAGACCCTGCTATAAGGGCATATTCGGTACCTGCAACGTACTCGTTTGGCAATGCCAACTATACAAAATCGGCACAACTTGTGAAAATGGCCGTAGAACTGGACACCTATCTGAAAACTGCCAATGCAGGCAGCGCAATGGTTGCGCTAGATCAGTCGAAGATCAACAATATGTTCAACAACACCGGCAACCCCTTCACAGACGCGACCTTGAATGCATCGGGCATAAATATATACTCCGTTTCATCAGATGCCGCATTGTACAAGGCATATGCCGACAGTGTGGTGATATATAACAATGGAAACAGTGCTACACAGGGCACAGGCGGATTTGTACCACGTGGCACCAATAAAATTATTGTAGGTCCAACGGGGATAGAATACGGACAGGCTTATACCAAGGGTACCATGGGCGGACTCTGCTTTAACGAAGCAGTGAGGCTACTGACATTGGTAAAACTAATTCCGGCAAGCGATACTACTGCGGCACAAGCCGCCTGGGATGAAGCATTTGGCTACCTGTCGGTACCGGCAAACTACGATACCTCTGTTACCTACGCAAGCACAGATGTAAACAGGCCTTTGCTGTGGGGCGGTTATCTGGCAGAGCGCGGCAAATCTATCCAAGCCGGAGGTGTAATTTTCAATGCGTTCCTTAAAGGGCGTGCAGCGATAGGCGGATATGACAAAACGGTGCGCAACCAGCAAGCCGATATCATTCTGGAAAAGTGGGAACAACTGGCTGCAGCGGCTGCATTGGCCTATGTAACATCACCAACCGCATCATCGGCAGTTGGCAATCTGGGTACACAATTCCATGCGCTCTCTGAGGGACTAGGTTTTATAGCTGCATTCAAATACCGCCCTGCAAACAGCAAACTTACCGCAGCCAACTACGAAAGTCTTAAAGCGATCCTAAACAAAGACTTTTATGTGTTGGTGAACCAGGCTGGCTTCACAGACCTTGTAGCCGCTCAGAACATCCTTAAAAACAGCTATGGTCTTTAAGCACAACACAGAATTGTAAATTTAAAGCTATTCCGGCAGGAACGACCTGCCGGAATTAGTTATTTAATAGTCGTTTAACTTGTATTTGCTAAATTTGCGGCCGTGAAAATGAAAAAAGGTCTAATCCTGCTTGTAATCGCTTTTATTGGTATATCGGTGCCTCAAGCCTGCAAGAAACCGGCGTCTAACGACACCACCCCTACAGAGACCAATGGCTTTGATAAAAAGGCTATGCTGACACATTATGCAGATGACCTGATCATGCCGGCCTATGCAGCAATGCAACAAAAGATCATTGATCTGCAGACTGCCTCTGACGCTTTTATTGCTGCTCCATCGGCTGCCACACAGGCTACTGTGAAAACAGCATTTACTGCAGCCTACCAGCAATACCAGCGTGTTGTGGCATTTCAGTTTGGACCGGCAGAAACAGCACTGCTCGATGTTTATGTAAATTATTCGGGAGGCCTTGACTACAGTTTCACTACCGCGGGGCAGCTGACCGGGTTTTCGGTAGACACATTGGCGATAGAAAACAATATATCTACCGGTACCTACAATCTGACAACGGTAAACAGAAGTAATCTATACGCTCAGGGATTTCCTGCATTGGGCTATTTGTATTTTGCTCCCAACGCTACAGGCAAGTTTGCGACAAACGGACCAGCAAGAAATCAGTACATAAAAGATGTTGTAGCCAGAATCAAGTCTCTGGTAGATAAAGTGGCCAGCGACTGGACCGCCTACCGCACAGAATTTATTGCCAATACCCAAACGAGCAATGGCAGCCCGATAGGCAATATCGTAAATCAGTTGGCGTATCAATTGGATATGCTGAAAGGCCCGCGTCTGGGCTGGCCACTGGGCAAGCAGTCTAACGGGGTGGTTTTTGAAACAAAATGCGAGGGCTATTATGCGGGCAACTCTATAGCACTGGCAACTGAAAACCTGAAGGCATTGAAGAAGTTATACACTGGTGAAAACAGCAAAAACGGTATTGCCGATTATTTGATTGCGCTGAAAAAAGGAACACTTAATGATGAGGTGCTGGCACAATTTGATATTGCGCTGGCGAAACTTGTATTGATACCCGACCCTCTGTCGGCATCGCTTGTCAGCCAGCCGGCATTGGCCGATGCGGCTTACAAAGAGGTTCAAAAACTACTGACGCTGCTGAAAACAGATGTTGCATCGGCTACGGCTGTTCAGATTACTTTTACAGACAATGACGGAGATTAGGAGCACAGCCCCTGCGGCCACCACCTTTTTTACCCGCTGGCTGCTGCCTTCCGCACCTGTATCGATCACACCACTCATTACCTTCCGTATTGTGTTTGGTCTGCTCATGCTAGCCAGTATCATTCGTTTCTGGTGGCGGGGCTGGATCACGAGTGTTTACGTTACGCCGAAATTTCATTTTACTTATTGGGGTTTCGAATGGATACACCCGGCAGGCGCCATGGGCATGCATCTGGTATTTGGGGTTATGGCACTTGCTGCACTGCTCATTACTATAGGGCTTGCGTATAGAGCAGCTATTGTTGTATTCTTTTTGGCGTTCACCTATGTAGAGCTATTAGATGTTGCTACCTACCTGAATCACTACTACTTCATCAGCCTGGTTTCTTTTCTGCTGATCTGGCTGCCTGCCAACAGGCATTACTCGGTAGATACACTACTGCGCCCTGAGCTTACCAGACTCACTGTACCGGCATGGACCATTGGTATACTCAGGTTTCAGATGGCTATTGTCTATATTTTTGCCGGCATAGCCAAGCTGAATTATGACTGGCTGATAGACGCACTACCTATGCGGATATGGCTACCTGCCAAATCGCATCTGCCAATCGTTGGCAGCCTTATGTACGAGCCATGGGTTGCTTACCTTTTTTCGTGGTTTGGAGCTGTGTATGACCTTTTCATTGCATTTTTTCTGCAGAACCGGACAACCAGACCCTTCGCGTATGTTTTTGTAATTATATTTCATACCGCCACTGCTATATTTTTTCCGGCAATAGGCGTGTTTCCTTATGTGATGATGGTGAGCAGCCTGATATTTTTCTCTGCCAATTTTCATGAAAAACTGTTGTCGCGGCTACCCTTTTACAAAAGCACAACGCTCAATACCTATGGCGGCGGCACGCCTTACCGGTATCGGTATACCAGTTTGTTTGCTGCCTGCATTGGAATTTATGTAGCAATACAGGTACTGCTACCCTTCCGCTTTTTGCTGTATCCCGGCCACTTGTTCTGGCATGAAGAGGGATTTAGATTTTCGTGGCGGGTAATGCTGATGGAAAAATCGGGCAGCGCGTACTTTACTGTAAAAGACCCTGCCACCAAGCGCCGGATAGAGGTAAGCAATACCGAATTTCTGACCGTGCTACAGGAGAAAATGATGAGCACCCAGCCCGATATGATACTAAAGTATGCACACTTCCTGGCTACCCACTATAAAAAACAGGGACTTTCCCAACCGGAGGTATATGGCGAGGTATATGTAGCTTTGAACGGTGAACATTCGCGGCTGTTTATCGACTCTACCGTAAACCTGGCTGCCCAACCGCTGAGTTGGAAGCACTATACCTGGGTACTACCCTACGACAAACAACATTAGCATGATGAGATTGCGGATACTGATATTGATCATTTTTTGGGCACATTGCGCTGATGCACAGCAGTACTTTACTGTAAGCGGCACTGTGCGCGTGGGAAATGAACCAGCTGTGAATGCCGCGCTGCTGCTAACCCCCGGCGCAGTAAAAACCACCACAGATGAGAACGGATTCTTCAGATATACCCGGGTAGCCGCCGGCAACTGCAGCATTGAGATCAATATGGCCGGCTCACCTTTGGTAACGAAGAACTTCGTTGTAGCAGACAAAAACATAACACTGGATATCAACTTGCTGCAGCCAGCCGCCAAAGACCTGAAAAGTGTAACCGTGACCGCACAGAAAAGTGAATCTGCCTCGGGCAGACTGCGCGACGTATCAGGCACTGCTATAAACGCAGGCAAAAAAACAGAAGTCATCTACCTGCGCAACATCAACGCCAATCTGGCTACCAACAATACAAGGCAGATTTACGCCCGGATACCGGGACTGAATATTTGGGAATACGACCGAGGAGGACTACAACTTGGCATTGGCGGCAGAGGGCTGAGCCCCAACCGTTCATCTAACTTCAATGTACGGCAGAATGGGTATGATATCAGCGCCGATGCGCTGGGTTATCCCGAAAGTTACTACAGCCCATCAGCAGAAGCTATAGACCGGATAGAGATTATAAGAGGTGCCGCCAGCCTGCAATATGGCCCGCAATTTGGCGGGTTGGTCAACTTCATAATGAAGGAGGGACCTAAAGACAAGAAAATAGAATTCACCACACGGCAAACTACAGGATCCTGGGGATTGTTCAACTCGTTCAATAGTATAGGTGGTACGCTAGCGGCAGGCAAGCTCAACTACTATGCTTTCTACCAATACAAAACGGGCGATAGCTGGAGGCCCAACAACCACTACGATCAGCACAATGCCTATCTGCATACAGCAATAAACATAACCAAACGGCTCAAGGCAACCGCTCAATACACATTCATGAACTACCTGGCGCAGCAGCCCGGCGGATTGACGGATGCACAGTTTGAGGCAGACCCAACGACATCGAACCGCGCCCGGAACTGGTTCCGGGTAGACTGGAATCTGGCCAGCCTGAATCTTGACTACACAATAGATGAATATACCCGTGTGAACTGGCGCAACTATACCCTGCAGGGTGGCCGTGAAGCTCTGGGTATACTTGACTACATCAACCGGCCTGACAATGGCGGCAACCGCGACTATCTGTCTGACAAATACCGCAACTACGGGTCAGAGTTGCGGTTCATTCACCAATACAAACTTACCGGAGACAAGCGAAGCACGATACTGCTGGGTGGCAGGTATTACAATGGACTAACCGATCGCCGGCAGGGTGCCGCAAGTAGTGGCACGGGTGCCGATTTCACTTTTAATGGTCCGGAGCCAGACAAGTCGTCGTACCGTTTTCCGGGCGTCAACTTTGCCGCATTCGCTGAAAATGTTTTCCAGATCAACCATCACTGGAATGTAACCCCGGGCGTTCGCTTCGAGCATATCAACACCAGGGCGCGTGGCTACTACTATAAGCAGAACATCTTTATAGCCAACGACAAAATTGAAGAGGCGAAAACAAATCCGAGATCGTTTGTATTGCTGGGCATTGGGTCTGCATGGAAATTTGATGGCGGAACCGAGGTATATGCCAATATCTCTCAGAACTACCGCTCTATCAACTTCAACGACATACGTGTAGTGAACACGAACGCACGGGTAGACCCAAACCTGAAAGACGAAACCGGATTCAATACCGACATGGGTTTCAGGGGCAACTTCGGCGGATGGCTGTACATGGATGTAAGTGTCTTTTACCTGAAATATAACGACAGGATAGGTTCTGTTTTTGCGCGCGACTCCAATTTTATGACCTATCGCCTCCGCACCAATGTATCTGACAGCCGGAATATCGGCACTGAGATGCTGGTAGAGGGGGATATCATTAAAGCAATCACTGAAGGGCGATCTAAATACAAGCTGAGCCTTTACACCAATTTGTCGCTGATAGATGCGCGGTACGTGAATACAAGCAATACGGCAATAGCCGATAAGCTGGTAGAAAATGTCCCACCCACATTGTTCCGCACCGGACTTTCGTTTGGCACTCCACGCTTTAATGTTACGTGGCAATACTCGCACCAGTCGAAACAATACTCTGACGCGACCAATACTGAAACAACACCAACAGCCGTGGACGGTGCCATTCCGGCATTCAGTGTGATGGACCTGAGCCTTAGCTACAACTGGCGCAGGTATGCAGTGTTTACCGGCTTGAACAACCTTGCCGACCGCATGTACTTCACCCGCCGGGCAGATGGCTACCCGGGACCCGGCATCATACCCAGCGACCGCCGCAGCTACTATCTGACATTGAGTCTGAAAATTTAAGTGCAGTAGAAAGTAGAAAGTCTATAGTAGAAAGTCTGAAGTAGAAAGTCTAAAGTCGTTAGTCTAAAGTAAATAGTAGAAAGCCTGAAGTAGAGCGCTGATTGGTGAAAGACACGGCCTTTGAAAATTAGATGTAATGAAATGTGGATGTAAACTATTCTTTCGTCTAACTACTTTGGACTAACACCTATCTAATAATGACTTTAGACTTTCTACCATCTACTTTCTACTTTTGACATGCGACAAAAAACGGTGACAACCTACTACAATATACACACCCATAAGCCAACAGGTGCCCCTGATGTCACCGAACTGGTGAATGTATATCAGCACTTTGCTGCTGCTATGCAGTACCCTGCCTGCTCTGTGGGTATACACCCCTGGTACTTGCATGACCGCGAATCACAATTGAACGAACTGAACAAAATTGCACTACAACCCAATGTACTTGCTATTGGGGAATGTGGTCTGGACAAAGTGACGAAGACCAGCTGGGAGTTGCAACTTACTATATTTCGTGCTCAGATAGACCTGGCAATTACACTGCACAAACCACTGATTACACATTGCGTACGGGCATATCATGAAGTAACACTAGAACTGAAAGCAAAGCATGTTGCTGTGCCGGCTATCTTTCACGGATTCAATAAGAGTGAGGCTGTTGCGCAGCAACTGCTGGGCAATGGCTGGTACTTGTCTTTCGGGGCTGCATTAATAGATGGTCATGAGCAGGTTGCACGAGTACTGGCTGCTGTTCCTGACGACCGCTTTTTTCTGGAGACGGATGATGCGGACATCAGCATCAACGAAATTTATGCTGCCGCCGCAAGAATAAGGAATTGTACCGCAGATGCTATTATTTTGCAGCAACAACACAATTTCAAAACTGTATTCAACAGATGATGACTGATACCGCATGGCTGTCGCGCACCGAACTGCTGATAGGAAGGGAAAAGCTGGAAAAACTGATGAACGCACATGTGCTTATAGTTGGCATGGGCGGTGTAGGTTCGTTTGCGGCTGAATTTGTATGCCGGTCGGGCGTGGGTGAAATGACAATAATAGATGGCGATGTGGTAGACCCCAGCAACCGCAACCGACAACTACCTGCACTGGCTACCACCCATGGCATGAGCAAGGCTGAACTGATGGGAGAGCGGCTCCTGCAGATCAACCCAGAACTGAAACTGCATGTGATCAGGGAATTTGTGATGCCGGGCAGAGTGGAAGATATGCTGAGCAGCAACCCGGACTATGTGGTAGATGCGATAGATAGCATCACACCAAAGCTTACCTTCATCAGGGCCGCATATGCCAAGGGACTACCACTGGTATGCTCTATGGGCGCAGGCGCTAAGCTGGACCCTACACGCCTACAGGTAACAGATATATCCAAAACGTACAACTGCCCGTTTGCCCAACAGATACGCAAACAACTGAAAAATGACGGTATATACAAAGGCATAAAGGTGGTTTTCTCGCCAGAGCAACCTATAAAAGAATCGCTGATGCTTACTGATGGCAGTAACTTCAAAAAGTCGGCATATGGCACTATTTCGTACCTGCCTGCTACGTTTGGTGCTGCGCTTTCGTCGGTAGTGATACGCGAGCTGATGGGAGAGAAAGTGTAATTTGGATTGTGACAATTTTACCTCACGTTATTACTACTTAAATACTAGCTACTAATAGAGGTTCAATAATTCGTGCTGATCACTACCTATTTTTTGACATTGTTTCGTAAATTTACTTTTCAAAACAGGCAGTTATGACAACGGCTATAATGAGACAAAAGATGTATGAATACATCAAATTTGCCGATGCCAAAAAGATAAAAGCGATGTATACAATTATTGCAGACGACGGCAATAATTTAACCCCATGGCAGGAAGATAGCAAACTACTTGAAAAGGTGGTGCGTACTGATGCAGATATGGAAAGTGGCAAAGATGAGGGCATAGTCTGGGGAAAAGCTAAGAAACAGTTGCTGTCACGGGGTAAAAAGTAAACCAATGCCATACGAGGTCATACTTTCTGCACCTGCGATGAAAGAACTTGAATCAGCAGTTGATTGGTAAAATGAATGTGAAGCCGGCTTGGGGCGTCGTTATATCATCGCTGTAGACAACCGTTTGGCAGCACTCTCGGAAAATCCAGAAATATTCTCAATAAAATCGTCGGGATACAACGAAGTAGTTGTGGAAAAATTTCCCTATTTAATAGTATATAAAATCATGAAAAAACACAAGAAAATACGAGTGTTGCATGCCTTTCATACCAGCCGTAACCCGAACTTAAAAAAGTAAAGTTGCATCGATCACCTCACCTTCTTACCCCCCATATACGTCCCATTTACTTTCGCACCTAAAAGCTCTTTTTCCGGAGCATTCATCAGGTCTTTGTCCAGTATTACAAAGTCAGCTCTCTTCCCTGCTTCAATACTGCCTACTTCTTTGTCGAGAAAGCAGCCACGAGCGGCCCAGATGGTGATGCCGCGCAATGCCTGCTCACGGGTAAGCGCATTCTCTTTCTGAAAGCCGCCATCGGGAAAACCTTTTGCGTCCATACGCGCTACTGCGGCATAAAAGGTCTTGATGGGTGAGATATCCTCTACCGGAAAATCGGTACCCAGCGGCAACCACCCATTCTGTTCCAGCAATTGTTTGTAGGCATAGGCGGACTTTATGCGCTCCGGCCCTACCCTATCTCCGGCCCAGTACATGTCGCTGGTGGCATGGGTGGGCTGTACAGAGGGTATGATGGACGATGCCCCAAACAAATGAAAATCGTCTGGGCTTACTACCTGTGCATGCTCTATGCGCCAGCGGCGGTCGTTGTTGCTGCCCAGATATTTGCTGTATACATTCAATGCCATACGGTTGCCGCTATCGCCAATGGCGTGTGTGCACAATTGAAAGTCGGAACCAACGAGTTGTTGCGCCAACGAGTCGTAATGAGCAGGGCTGCTGAGCAGAAAGCCACCCCAGCCCGGCTTGTCGGTGTAGTGATGCAGCAGGCAAGCCCCACGGCTGCCCAGAGCACCATCGGCATATGCTTTCACTCCCTTTACAAACAGCTTTTCCGTTTTGTATGGCCCATTTCCTACGTAACGTCTGGTAACTTCCGGGTCGCCGGCAGCTAATGCAGCAGCCCTTGCAGCCATATATTGTTTGTATGTTACGGTATCATCACTGAGCAACACATAGAGCTGCATCTGCAGCTTACCCTCGCGCTGTAATGTATCGATGATGGCAATGTCGCGGTACGGCAGCCCGCAATCGGCAATTGTAGTCAGCCCTACCCCAAAACAATTTTCCTGAGCCTTACTCAGCCATTGGGCATACTGCTCGCGTGTGGCTGGCGGCACCACAGCTGTCACCAGGTCTACAGCATTGTCTATCAGCAGGCCGGTTGGCACATCGCCGGCAACTTCTATTTTGCCACCAGTTAGTGTAGTAGCGGCCCCTACACCTGCCAGTTGCAGCGCTTTGTTGTTTGCTATTGCAGCATGGCCGTCTACGCGCTGCAGCAGCACAGGTCTTTTAGGAAACAGCTCATTCAGCTGCTTGTTGGTAGGGTACGCTTTGTCTGGAAACTTATTCTGATCCCAGCCTCTGCCTCGTATCCATGTGTCGCCCGGATGTGCCTTGTCAAACGCCCGCACCCTGGATATAGCTTCAGCCCAGTCTTTGCAACCATACAAGTCTACTTCAAACAGCGAACGACCGTAACCCACAAAGTGTGCATGTGCATCTATAAAACCGGGATACACTGCCTTACCCTGCGCATCTACCATTTCGGCAGCCTCGTACTTTGCTTTGATATCGTCGGTTTTACCCACGGCTAGTATCCTGCCACCCTGTACTGCAAATGCCTGTGCAGTGCTGAACGAGCCATCGACGGTGTATACAACGCCATTGTATACTATCAGGTCGGCGGGCTCTTTGTGGCCACAGGACACCAATATCACAGACGAAATCGCCAAAGCGATACACCAACCTATAAAACCCTTACTGACAGCAGAAAACGGCAAAAACATAATCAAAGAATAAAGGGGTACAAAATGACCGGCTCTACAACGAACAATAGTAGAGCCGGCTGAAGCCAATCAAAAATAACATATTATCAATGAAATATACCGCTGCTGCTATTTTGACCAGCACTTTTCAAAACCGCGACCCTTCCGATTTTTAGCCAACGGACTTGCAAAAGAAAAAAGTCAAAATATACCACATGGGCATTTTTTTGTACTTTGCTGTTACCGAAAACAAAATGTAACATGAACAACCTGAAGAAATTTTGCCTGCTTACCTTGACCACGCTGAGCCTAACACAGGCAAATGCGCAAACCGAAGCCATGTATTACACCAGTATGGGTAACTTCAAAGTTCGCCTTACCGATGCGCTTACACCACGAACTGTAGATAGCTTCATAGCCCGGGTTTCAGAAAAATTCTACGACGGACTGATCTTTCACCGGGTTATCGACAACTTCATGATTCAAGGAGGCGACCCGTTGGGCACCGGTTCCGGTGGTCCGGGTTATATGATCCCCGACGAATTTCATAGCACGCTAAAAAATGTGCCGGGAGCACTTGCAATGGCCAATGCCGGCCCTAATACCAACGGATGCCAGTTTTACATCAACCTCGTAACAAATAGCCACCTCGACAATCACTATACGGTTTTCGGTATGGTGATCAACAACTTCACGGTGGTACAGGATATTGGCAATGTGCCCACAAACTCGGCCAACGACAGACCGCTGACTGATGTGGTTATAGATAGTATCAGAATTACAAACGCAGTAGGCGTTCGCGATTTAAGCAGCTATTCCACCACACCAGTGGTTTACCCGAACCCTTCAAACGGAGTGATAGTCATTGGCCTACCAGATGACTATGTTACCAGCGTACAGGTTAGCAACATGTTGGGACAGGTGGTGCGCACCCTTGCAGGCAAGGGCAAAACTAATGTGAACCTAAGCGATATGCCGGCAGGCACCTACATGGTGCGTATGGCAAATGGCCAAGGCACTTGGGAATGTAAACTGACAATGCAATAAGCACCAAACGCCTGTTGCTGGTACCACTGTTAGCTGATGGCTATTGATATTGTATGTACATGGGCCTGGGGTACAACTTCAGCACATCTTCTGGTTTCATAATGGTTTTCCAGGGTGGTGTTTTGATGTCGTTTTTGTAAAATAGCTTGAATCCGGTAAACTGTACCGGCTCGCTGCTTACGGCCAGTTTGTATGAGTTTACCTTCTTGGCTGGGAAGCCCCATCCATCCATGTCCATAACAATCTGCACTTCAGGATGCAGTTTGATCTGCTTGTAATTGGTTACCATTCCCTTCGTAAACCTGTGAATAACCAGCATTTTGGGAGGCAGATTATGTTTGGCAACGAGGTCTGCAAGGTATTGAGTAGCATAGTTGATATCAGCGGCATCAAAAGTGCCAATGATACTGCCCGGTACACGACCTGTCTTCATTGAAAATTCTGGATCTACTGCAAGGTGTACGTTGGGCAGTGCAAGATATTGCTCCAGTTGGGGTATCTCTTGCTGCAGCGTACTCCAACCCACCTGTATATCGAGAAAAACCAATGCATCGATTTTTTTAGCCAGTTCCAGCGTCTTGTCAATCTGGGTGAAGGGCATACGCATTCTGTAAGTATTACTCTTGCCAGGTGCACCCTGTGCCGAGGCAACAATATAGTGCAGGGCAGGGATGGTCTTCACCATTGTATCAGCAGCCTGCCAGCTTTTCACCTCTCCCATCAGTTTCTTCAGCATCTCGTCGGGCGGCAACTCGCCCAAAATACCCATGCGTGTACTGTAGTAGTTACCGTAGTAGGCGATGATTCTGTGAAAGGGCAAAATAGCCCCCGGTAACGGATAATCTGTTTTTACAGGCCATTTGGCTGATGCGGAATCATGGCACATCCTGAGTGTCAGCGCATTGTACAGTGCGGTATCCAGTACTGGTGGCGGTGCTGGTGGCACGGGTTCCGGTGCTTTCGCCACCGAATCTTTTGATGCGGCTGTGCGGGGCGTAATGGTTTTCTTCTTTGCTGCCTCAGAGTTATTGCATGCCGCAAAGATCAGGCTGCACATCATCAATAAAGTTGTTCCTGCCCTTGGTCGGGTGTACATAATATACCGTTAGTTTTACAATCACTTAAAGGTATAAGTAATACATCAGCAGGCACAATAGAATGCCTACTGCTGTTGTATTTTTATCCACACGATATGCAGGGATTGCGGTTACGAAGTACTGCCCGGCAATGTTGGCAATATCTGCCTGCAACTACTCGCTTCCCCCGGCGGCATTGTTCAACCCGTAATAGTACATACCCTGCTTACCCGGATAAAAACCAGCTATTTGCAGACTACCGTTAGCGGCGAGCGCCTGATGCAGATCGGCAACTGTACCTACAGGTGCATTATTGACTGCTGTGATCACAAATCCTTTCAACATTTGGGTCTGACGGGCAAAGTTTCCGGTACCGGGATCAGTAACTACTATTCCTCTTTCTATGCCATACTTGCCCTTTTCGTCGGTCGTTACCTGCCTGAATGTTGCCCCCATTAGTTTTGCGGGAGTATTTGTTTTCATGATATCGGTAGTGCCATTAAGGTTTGTAAGCTGCACATTGGCATTTACTACTTTGCCGCTTCTGCTTACCATCACACTAATGTTGTCGCCGGGACGAAAGCGTGCAATCTGTCCCTGCATGTCAGAAGCGTTGTTTACCGGCATGCCATTGATATGGGTTATAAAATCGCCCCTTTTCAGGCCAGCCTTTGCAGCACCACTATTGGGTTCTATATCAGTAATATATACACCCTCAGCTTTGTCAAGTCCTACCTGTGTAAGCTGCTCGGGCGTGGCACTGCGGCTATCCAGATACTTCACGCCCATGTATGCACGTTGTACTGTACCGTAACGCATCAGGTCATTCACTACTTTGCGTACTATGTTGGCTGGTATTGCGTACGAATATCCTGCATAAGACCCTGTAGGCGATGCGATGGCTGAGTTTACACCCACCAGCTGGCCGGTTGTATTTACCAGAGCACCTCCGCTATTACCGGGATTCACAGCGGCGTCAGTCTGTATAAACGACTCGATAGCCGATGAACCAGACCTTTGTTTATTTACGCCTATCGATCTGCCTTTGGCACTAACGATGCCTGCAGTAACAGTGGCATCCAGATTCAGCGGGAACCCAACAGCAAGCACCCACTGGCCCAGTTTCACCTCGTCCGAATTGCCAAACTCTATGAATGGCATGTCTTTATCACCGTCTACCTTTAGTACCGCTATATCTGTTGCGGGGTCTGTACCAACTACCTTTGCATGGGCTGTGTAGCGGTCATTGAACGTTACTGTCACTTCATTGGCTTCTGCCACTACGTGGTTATTGGTTACAATATACCCATCTGGCGAGATCACTACACCCGATCCGGATCCGGTCTGCGAAGGAATATAGTATTGTCGCTGGCCGAACAACTGACTGAATACATCACCCATGCTATTGTCGGTGATCACCCGGGCGGGTGTTGCGGTCTTGATATGCACTACTGCCTTCACCGACGACTCAGCAGCCAGCTCAAAACTGGCGGGAGGCGCAGCAGTGGCACCAGTATAGCTGACATAGTTTACCGGCATTGGTTTGGTGTTTTCTGATAATAGAAAGCCGTCGTGATGCAACATGCGCGAGGCTACAAAAAGTGTGATCACTGATGTGAATGCGGCGGTGAGTATCACCGGAAATAATCTGAATTTCATAGCTCTGTATTTAAGTTTGAATCCGAAATTATGCTATCAAAAATATTGCCTTACGTTATTATAAAATTGTTAAAACCACAGATCTTCAGGTTGCTTTAACAGTGCTTTGCGGCGAATGTTAAATGTATGTACCTGCTTTTCACAATTGTTGATAAATAGCCATGCGGTGCCTGCCATTTCTACATGCATGACCGTTATATTTGCAACCATTAATCAGACCAACCCATGCAGATCAGAATGTTCCAGGTAGATGCGTTTACAGATCGTTTATTCGGTGGCAACCCCGCAGCGGTATGTCTGTTGGAAGACTGGCTGCCAGAAACTGTAATGCAGGCAATAGCGGCAGAAAACAATCTCGCTGAGACCTCTTTCATATTGGCTACCGAAGTGGGTTATGAGATCAGGTGGTTTACACCTACTGTCGAAGTAGATCTGTGTGGTCATGCTACGCTTGCAGCCGCCCATGTGGTATTCAAATACCTCGACTTCAGGGAAGACGAAGTGAGTTTTCATTCGAGAGTGAGTGGAAAACTCAATGTAAAGAAAGATGGAGCCATGCTGACGCTCGATTTTCCGGCCGACAGCTTTGAAAAGATCGCAACACCGGCACTACTTTCTAAGGCATTGGGTATTGAACCAATGGAGACCTGGAAAGGCAAAACCGACTTTATGGCAGTGCTACCCTCAGAATCTGATATTATTAATCTGAAACCTGACTTCAAATTGCTGGGCGAGTTGAAAGCGCGCGGCATAATAGTTACAGCAGAAGGTACAGATACCGACTTTGTTTCTCGCTTTTTCGCACCACAAAGTGGTATCAACGAAGATCCGGTAACAGGATCGGCACATACTACCCTTACACCATACTGGTCGCGCGAGCTAAGTAAGGACCGGCTGACCGCTGTACAATTGTCTGAAAGGAAGGGATACCTGTGGTGCACGAACATGGGCGCCAGAGTAGCGATCAGCGGCCATGCCATCACCTACCTGCAAGGGCAAATAGAAGTACCGGCAATGGCTAAATCGCGGGTCAGGATATAAAACGCCTGGAAACAATTTTTCATGATCACGCAGCATGCACCTGGCCCACTTTGGGAATAGTAATGACATGCAACCAGTTGAGTAGCAGAATCACCGGATAGATCGGATCAATTTCGTGCCACCTGTAACCGAAATTAATGGACGACGGGCGTTTGTGGTGATTGTTGTGGTATGATTCACCCAGCATCAGTACATCTACCATAAACAGGTTTTCGGAAGTGTTCTTCAGTTTAAAATTCTTGTACCCGAATTTGTGGGCAAACCAATTGATGATAGCACCGTGAAAAGCACCCATTGCCAAAATAACGGGCAATAGCAGGTAAAGCCATGGTGAGGTGGCAAAAAACACGAAGAAGGCTATATATACGCCGCCCCACAATATCCTGGACAATGAGGAACTGGCCCATCGGTCGAAGGCTGGCCACTCCGGGAGGTTCTTCAAGTATTTTTCTTCCACTACCGTGTTGCCTTTATATATCTCAGTATATATTTTCTTTGTGCGCCACATCATAGAAAATATGTTGGAGGAAAAATTGGGCGAATGCGGATCAAGCTCTGTGTCAGTATGAGCATGGTGCAGACGGTGCATAATCGCATAAGCACGTGGGCTCATGTAGTGGGACCCCTGGGTGATATAGGTAAAAATAAAAAAGAACCGCTCCCAGAACTTCGTCATCCTGAACGCGCCATGGGCTGCATATCTATGCTGAAAAAACGTTTGAGAAAACAACGACAGATACCATATGGTAATAAAAAAAACTAAAACAGACATGACTAGTACTTAAAGAATGAAATCAGGCGGGCAGAGAAAAAATTAATGGAACTGTAGACTAAAATTCTTTGTGCAGAGCGCCGGAAAGATATTATAAACCCACCTGATAGTTACAATAATAACCTACTAAAGCTAAGCATTTGTTTGTTAACCAATTCCCATCTTTTGGGCTTCCCGCTGTTTAACACTGGCTGGAGCGACCAATCACCCAATTTGCAAGCAAGCTTAAAAACGCTAATTCTATTGTTACAATACTTAACTGAAATGGTCTCTTCACTCCATCTGCCTACGGTAAAAAACAGAGTGTACCCTATACAGATACACCCTGTCACTAAATCACAAAACACCTTTTTATGCTATGCCAGACAACATCTAAACGCAATTAACGTCCGTGTTTATTGCCGTTGTTGCCATGACCCTTATTTCCGTGTCCATTGTTGCCATGACCATTGTTTCCATGTCCGCGTGGGCGACCATTGTCCCAGCGCCCGGGAGTCCAGCGGTCGCCGCGTGAGGAGTGATTCCAATGCCCCTGACGGTAGCGGTATCCCGGCTGCGGTGGTGCAGCCCAATATCCCCCACTCCACTCATAGCGGTCTCCACGGCCATTCCAATCTTCCTCAATCCATATGTGCTGTGGGCTTGGAGCCACAGAGCGTACATATACCGGCCTTGACGGGCGAATGCTGACATAAATCTGAGCAGACACGCCGGATATAGTGCCCGTTAATACGATAGCCAATGCTAACAATAACCTTTGCGTTCTTTTCATTACGACAGTTTAAGTTTGGCACTACCGGTGCCACGGCTGCAAATAAAATTCACATCACAAAGGTGCGCACTCTGTGTCGGTACACCATTACACAACTGGCAAAACTACTTGCAGATTTCACACATCCGCCAGCGAAATACGATCCAATGGTATTTATACGCAGCACGGCAAACAAAATCAAGACTAATGCATACATTGCAATTATATCACTACCAATACAATGGACAAAATACTTTTTGAACAGTTGCATGCCAGCGGACTGATATCTGATCAAGCCTTAAAAGCGATCTGCGACAAAGAAGCTAACAGGCAGGTATCTGTACACTGGGATCTGCGCATACTGCTCTACCTGGGAGTATTGCTGGTGAGTGCGGGGCTGGGTATCCTTCTTTACAAACACATCGATACCATTGGCCATGCTATACTGCTCGCAATAGCTGCGCTGGCCGCAGCCGGCTGCTTTACGTACTGCTTTTTGCGGGCCCTGCCGTACAGCGCAGGCAGAGTAGCGCCACCCAATGTCTGGTTCGACTATGTGCTGCTGCTGGGGTGCCTGCTGCTACTCACCTTTATGGGCTACCTACAGTTTCAGTATCAGGTGTTTGGCAGCCGGTGGGGCCTTGCCACCTTTATGCCAATGCTGCTGTTGTTTGCACTGGCATATTACTTCGATCACCGGGGCGTGCTCAGCCTTGCCATCACCAATCTGGGCGCATGGATGGGCGTTGCGATAGAGCCCATGCAGCTTATGCGCACAGGCTGGAGTGGAAACAATATGGTTGTAAACGGGCTCATACTGGGCTGCACACTACACCTGGCCTGCTGGCTGGCTTTGCGATTTGAAGTAAAAAGCCACTTCGAAACCGTGTACCGCAATTTCGGCGCACATATACTTTTCATATCTCTGCTGGCGGCAATGGGTGTTTTCCACCATTATTATATTGTCTGGTTTCTGGTATTGATGGTTTTTTCCGGATACTATATCTACCGGTCTATGTCGGCAGGCAATTTCTATTATCTCGTTATGGCCGTGCTGTATAGCTATGCCGGTTTGAGCTATGTCGTTGTCAGGTTTTTGATACTACTGAACAATATGACTGCCGTATACCTTATAATATTCTATTTCATCGGATCCGGATTGGCGCTGGTAAAACTACTGATGCATTTCAACAGAAAACTGAAGCAAAATGATAGCATATAATACTACCGGTTTGCACAACGAATACGTAAGAAAGCAGGCCCGCGAAGCACTCGCAGAGGGCTGCATCAGCAACACCGAATTCGAAAACATCAGCGCCGCCCACGGGGTCACCGGTTACACACCCAACTTCTTTGTGCGGGTGGGGCTGGCATTGCTGACGCTACTCATCGCCACCTGCATTTTCGGATTAATGGCACTGGTACTGCATGTTGACGACGGCTTTCATCTGCTCATAATAGCAGGTGGTCTGGCATGTTATGGCGCTGCAGAATACTTTGTGGGAGCCAAAAAACACCGCAATTCCGGGGTAGACAATATGCTTATACGGCTGGCAGCCTACTGCATATGGGGCGGTATTGCCTGGAGCACCATGATGGCGGGATCTGGCAGCACGGCTGCAAGGACAGCGGTGGTATTCGTTGTGTGTGCGTTGCTGGCCGTACGATTTGCAGACCAGATACTGGCAACGATTGCCGCAGCAGCACTGCTCTTCTGCATAGTGACCGCAACATTTTCACCGGCGGCCGGGGTCTGGACTGATGATGTGAGCGCAATGATACTACTGATCGTATCTACCGCAATGTACTTTGCCGCTACAAAGGCAGCTGCACACCCTGCCACACGACACTACCAACACTGTCTGCAACGGGTGACCATAGTAGCATTGGCTGGTATTTATGGCTGCTACCTGCTACCACCCTATATGCTGGGGTTTTATGACACTATGCCAGGCATACCAGCCTGGGTGTGCCTGTTTACGGTGCCCGTCGTCTACATCACTATTGGTCTGCGCTCACGCTCGGTGCTATTTATTCGCACCGGTATAATACTGATAGCCATATCGATACTGGTGTTCAGGCAGTTTCATCATGTGGTGCCGGCTGAGGTAGCTTTGCTGGGCGGTGGTTCGCTGCTGCTTATCGTGTCATGGTCACTGATCAGATACCTCCGGACTCCCAGACACGGATTCACCTTTGAGCCCGAAAAAGAAGACCCCACTGAGCCCGACATGGACAAAGTGCTGACGACTGAGCTTGTAGACCGAGCCGGCGGAAAACACTGACAAGCAACGTTCAGCGCCACTTCAGTAGCTACTTCAGCCGGGCAAATGCGATAAAGTCGGTTCTGGGCACTTGTGTCACACCCACCTGCCGCAGCATGGTCACCAACTGTCCCCGGTGGTAGGTGCAATGGTTGAATACATGCTGCAAGATCTGATACACCGGCATGTTGTATTCCCTGCCTGCAAGATCAGAAAAGCGGCACTGGCCATGAACTACCTCATCTTCTGTAAGGTTATTGACATACTGTGTGAATGCTGCGGATGTCTGCAACCACGACTGGCAGGCAACAGCTAAAGTATCATTGAACTGAGCCTGTATCCAAACCGGCTTTTCAGCACCCTGCAGCCGTTGCAGCCATATATACTCCGCACTCCAGCTATGCACCGTAGTAAGCAGTATGGACGAAAAGCTGCTCACGATTTCCTGCCGCGCCTTGAGTTCACTCAGTGTCAAAAGTGTAGCCACCATCTGTTGGTTTGCCCACTCGTTGCTCGCCGCGTATTCCTGTAGTAATTTCTTCATAAATTTTCTTTTTTGCACCGGTTTGCGCTTCTTATGTCTTACCGGCAGTTGCCAGTTAAAATATATCGCAAGCAGTCTGTTTTATCGGCCCATAAAGGTAATCAGGTATGCAGTTCAGCAAGCCAAAAGTCCAATCTTCCACCCGAAAATAATGCTGCTTTGACATCAACACGCCAAGTAAATATCTGGTGTCTTTGCTATCTTCGGGGCAATGACTCCGGATATCCCCGCTCTGCGCCTCGCCAACCAGCAATTGCTGGGTACATTATGCACTACGCCCGGGCAACTGGTGCGGCATCTTGGTGCCATTCAGGCACAGGATGTTGCCATGAGCAGGTGGGCGGTGGGTGTGCGTCTGGGTACCTCTGAGGCTATAGTGGCAGGCGCGCTGGACAGTGGCGCTGTATTGCGCACCCATGTGCTGCGCCCCACCTGGCATCTGGTGGCACCGGAAGACATTCGCTGGATGCTGGCACTTACCGCACCTCATGTAAAACGCCTGTACTTATCTACCAGCAAATTGCTGGGCATGGACGCCGCCACGCTGACCCGCTACAACAAGATCATCGCAAAAACACTGCACAAAAGACGGTTCTGTACCCGCGACGAACTGATGCGCGAACTAAAACTACCCGGCACGATGCCCAACGACCTGCGCCCCAGCCTGGTGATGATGCACGCCGAACAGGAAGCACTGGTATGCAGCGGCCCAATGCGTGGCAAAGACATCACCTATGCCCTGATGGATGATATAGTGCCTGCATGTGCCCCGCTTGCCGAAGACGAAGCACTGGCTATGCTGGCTCACCGGTATTTTGCAAGCCATGGCCCGGCTACATTGTCCGATTTCGGCTGGTGGTCGGGGTTGTCAGTTGCCAAATGTAAAAAGGCGCTGCAACAGATAAAGCATGACCTGATGATGCTACCCGTGGGACAAACTGAATACTGGTATGCCGACCCCGTGCCAACCGCAAAAGTGAAGACTGACGTGGTACATCTGCTGCCAGCATTCGATGAAATACTTATCAGTTATAAAGACCGGACACCTGCTATAGAAACTCACCATCAGCCAAAAGCATTTACGCGAAATGGTATATTCAAACCGGTGGTCACTGTGAACGGCAAAGTGGCCGGTACATGGAAGAGAACGATCAAGGGCAATAATGTGACCATTGAAACGGATCTTTTTGTACCGGTGAAAAAGGCACACAAAACTGCTATTGCTTCTTGTGTCCACCAATTTGGCACCTACCTGGATAAGCAGGCAATACTACAATAAATACTACTATGGATATACAACAGCTGATGACCAACTATGCCGCCTACAACCGCTGGGCAAACGAAACCCTATGCAACTGGCTGGCGCAATACCCTGTAGCTATCATTGAACAAACTGTTCCATCCAGCTTCAACTCAGCAGCAGCGACCATCGTTCATCTGCTGGAGACAGAGACCTTCTGGCTATCGTTCCTGCGTGCTGCTCCACACGGACAGGGCCAATGGCAAAGTATACGCTGCGCAACAGCCGAAGCACTGACACGGCTGCCCGCACAATCGGCAGAATTTGCAGCATATGTTGGCGCCTGTACGCCACAACAATTGACGCAGCCCTGCCCGCTGAACCAACCGTGGATGCAGGGTGTACTACCCCGCTACGAATACATTCAGCATTGCATGAACCACAGCAGCTATCATAGAGGGCAAGTGATCACAATAGCTCGCCTCACTGGCCTTACCGACCCACCAAACACCGACTACAACTACTACAATATGGTTGTAAAAAACCGCTGACCCTATGGCAGTGAATGCCATTGCTGCTGCCAACGCCATAATATAT
The DNA here is from genome assembly GCA_903824665.1 of uncultured Bacteroidota bacterium. Lineage (GTDB taxonomy): Bacteria > Bacteroidota > Bacteroidia > Chitinophagales > Chitinophagaceae > Nemorincola. The sequence continues at coordinate 95,382 of CAIJXT010000010.1, forward strand.
AGTCGGCAGGCTGGTGTATCTGTGCATCAGGGTGCTGCCTGTTGTATGCCTCGTGGTGGTAAGCTGCGGCGTCCGTAGGGCTCAGTAGTATGCGCTCATGCAGCCCATTGTGGTTGCAGTAGTGGGCTACCGGGTTCCAGAGGTACCGCCAGAAAGCCTCGGTGGCACCACGTGTAAGGTATACATTCTTTATAGTGGTGTGATCTCTGAGCAACTTTAAGACCGGCACGTATTGAAAATCTTCAAAATTATGAATGATCGCATCGTCTGAAAACCCGCCCAGTATTTTGCAATGCCCGGGTTTGCCTGTATCTGCATCGTCTATACAAGCAATAAGATCTGTGAGGGCAATGCGGTGATCGCGGCAAAACTGCTTCCATTCGGCGGGGGTGGCATTGCCGAGCGAATGTGCTCCATAAAGCCGGGGCAACACATCCCAGAAATAACTATCGGTGGTGCGGCCATAAAACCACCCGGCTTCATTGCCGGCAGGCAGATCAGGATTGAACGTACCCACAATCAGCGTCTCCGGCTCAAAACCGAGCAAGGAGAGGTCGAGGTGGGATCTGAATTTGTGGTCGCATGCCATGGTGCAGGATACCTATATATGAGCCGAAAAAGATTGATTACCGATGATTAGGGTGCGAATATAAGGCATGCCGCACAAAACGCTTTTTGCCACCAGCAACCAATCGTTAAACCTGCTTTTTGCGCACATGCGCAATATTTTTTGTGAATGCAACGATTCAAACATAATAAACTGTTTATCAATACTTTATAAAATTAACAACCACTTATTTTTGCGCACTTTTTGCGCACTTGCTTCTCACTTTGCATACCACCAATTAGCAATACACGCCACTTGTGCAAGGTAAGACCGCATAAAGTTCTGTTACATAACGGTATCTGGCAAAGCGCGTTTCTATGACATCAGCCTGGCTGTAGTATGATATACCGCCTGGTGTATATGATAAAAACCCAATGCCGCTGTAGGAGAGGGTTTGAATGGAAAAAGGACAGTTTTTTAGCGATGGTAATGCTTGCTTAATTTTTACCAGATAAAGACCAGATAAAAGAGCAAGTCAGGCAGGTATTCACGAAAGTGACCTCGGCCCGATTCGGGATAAAATTTGATAGGCAATGTGCTTCTAGAAAAGCAACTGTCAAAATGAATAACAAACACCAAAACGGCTGACCCACTAAACGTCTGAAGTGATCTAAACACTATTGATTAGCCATTTCTATCCAATTTGTGCCATTACAATACAGCCAGGTTGAACTTGTTGCCGCCTTTACATTGGTGGTACCTGATGGGCCAATGGCAGGGAAAATGGTACCGCTTGGGGTGGTAAAAAACAAGTAGCAAAATCCGGAAGACAGGTTGTAACGATTGTATGTAAACCTGATTGTTGCACCTGCACTGACTGACGAAGGCGCAGGCAAAGTAACCCTTATATTCATGTCAGCAGACCCCGACCAGCCCACATTCTGAAAATCGAATTGCACAATACGCGCATTGACATCCGTAAGCGTCAGATTGTGTGTAAGTGTAGTGCCGGGCGTGTTAAATACCACAAGATTGCCAGCCGATGGTGCAGACCAAGTACCATTACCAGCAAGAAAGGTTGAAGCCGAAGGTGTGCCTGTGGCGCTGATCTTGGCAACAGTCACTGCGCCGTCTGCAATAGAGGGGTTGGGATAGGTGCCGCTGAGCGCACCACCCGCAGCACCTGAGGGGGCACCACCTCCACCGCTAAGGGATGTCCACGCGGTACCGTTATAGAAGTAAAAGCCCTGCGGACTGCCGTCGGTCTGGTACACAAGCAAACCTGTAGCTGGCGAACTAATAGCGCCTCGCTGTGCAGCTGTCATACGGGGCACAAGTACCCCCTGAGTTGTAGAAGAAACATCGAGCATTGCAGAAGATTCTGCACTGCCGCCAGTGTTGTTCACTGCCATACCCTGGCCATATACGGAGATACTAAAAAACGATATTAAAGTGATGGAAAGCGTTTGAATGAGATTCATTTCTCTATTTTTTTTGATGAAAAAGAAGCGAACAGGAATGAGTACCTGACAGCAAAACAAAAACAATAAAAAAAATATTACAAATAATTTTGGTTAATATTTAATAATTTCGATTTTCTATTTGTTTACCACATATTGCGGCACAACTCCACCGCAATTAACAATATCGTTGTTGGCTACCACCAGCTAAAATTTCATCTTAGGTTATGGACGAATATAAATAGGAGAAGAGTAAGGCCGCTTAAAGTTCTGTTACATAATAGTATTGGGCAAAGCGGGTTTCTATGACATCAGCCAGGCTGTAGTATGATATACCGCCTGGTGTATATGATAAAAAACCAATGCCGCTGTGGGAGAGGGTTTGAATGGAAAAAGGACAGTTTTTTGGTGGTGGCTATGGGGGGCTTGTTTCGCAAGCGTGACGCTTGCTGGGGTGAGGACGAAGTCTGACACTTCAACCAGAGGGGAGAACGAAGTGTGACACTTCGATGAGTGGCGAATTCCCTTATTTTTTCTTCTTTTTGCCAATGCCAAATAATACCTCATCTACTATTTTCACCGCTTTTTTCCTCGCATTAGGCGGTGCACAGAAGGCACTTTGCTGGTTATCGGGATTTTTGCGATACTGTCGAGACTCCTCTCCTAATTTATCGCACCAGTCAAGAAACCGGTTGATATAATAAGCTATTGCAGTCATGCAGTAAATATAAACAAATAATATGTTTAACCCAAATTTAGTTTTTGAAAAACAAGCACCTACCCTCCTCTGGCCGAAGTCTCGCTTCGTCCTGGCATACCTGAGTGCCTCGCTTCCGTACAATCACTCGCGCTAAAATAACCAAATCTATCAACCTTTGTGCGCCACCTGAATTGTCGCGGGAGCTGCTCCATTTCCAGTGATGTGGCTAGCAAGCAAAAAAGCCTCAACATTGTTAAAGGTAGGAGTTGTATATCCGGACCGATACACCACCGCAATTAACAATATTGTTCTTGCCTGCCTACCACTAAAATTTTACCTTTGGTTATGGACGAATATATCTCATTTGAGCAGATCCCTTTTGGCAGCGACAACTTTGCCGACAATCCGGAGCCACGCTGCCCCTGTGTGCTGCTGCTGGACACGTCGGGCTCTATGGGTGGTATGCCCATCATGCAACTCAATGAAGGTGTGCGGACATTCAGACAGGAACTGCTGCAAGACCCGCTGGCCACCAAGCGGGTAGAGGTAGCCATAGTGACCTTTGGGCCGGTAACGGTGGAAACAGAGTTTCATACAGTACCCAACTTTCACCCGCGCGAGCTGGAAACTACTGGCGACACGCCTATGGGTGAGGCTATACGCACGGGAATAGATATGGTAACCCGCCGCAAGAAAGAATACAAAGAGAATGGCATAGCCTACTACAAACCCTGGATAATACTGATCACTGACGGTGCCCCCACAGACGACTGGGCAAAAGCAGCACAGGCAGTGCGCGATGGCGAGGCCAATAAGTCGTTTGCCTTTTTTGCCATAGGGGTGGAAAGCGCCAATATGGATATACTGAAACAGATATCTGTGCGGTCGCCACTGAAGTTGCGCGGACTGATGTTCCGCGAGTTTTTCATCTGGTTGTCGGCATCTATGAAAATGGTATCGGCTAAAAACCCGGGGACAACGATCAATCTTTTACCACCAAGCGGATGGTCTGAGCTATGACATGGAAAACAATAGGCCAGAGTGTTGCCGGAACATCGCATACTGCCACCGGCAAACCATGCGAAGACGCTGCGCTGTACAGGATACTGACTGACCGCGAAGGTGCAGAAGTGCTGGTATGCTGTGTGAGCGATGGCGCCGGCAGTGCGCTCTATGGTGGATTTGCCGCGGGGTATACTACCGAAAAGGTGATAGCCTGTGCGACACACCTCACTGAACACGACGAAGAGCTGACCGAAGGACATATATATGCTATGGCAGAGGATATATATTATGGGCTGCAGCAGGAGGCAACGGCCTGTGAAAGTGCACTTGATGAGTTTTCGTGTACGCTGCTGGGCTGCATTATAACGTCATCAAAATCGGCTTTTTTTCAGATAGGCGATGGTGCCATTATCCGCAACAATGGATCTGATACGCTGGCTACGGTATGGTGGCCGCAAAATGGCGAATACCATAACACTACCTCTTTTCTGGCAGACGACAGCAGCATGAGCAATCTGCGGGTGGCTATTGTTGATGATCCTGTAGATGAGGTTGCCCTGTTTACCGACGGACTGCAATTGCTGGCGCTCAATACCGAAAACATGTCGGTACACAAGCCGTTTTTTGATGGTTTCTTTTACCACCTGCGCCTGGCTACCAACGAAGAAACGATAAAGATGCTGCAAGCACGGCTGGGCAACTACCTGAACAGCAAAGTGATCAACGACAGAACTGACGATGATAAAACACTGGTGCTGGCAACGAGAATAAACCAATGATTTATACAGGCCTGCATAACGAACAATATGTTACCGGACGCGAATTGGGTCGCGGGGGGGAAGGCTGTGTATACGACCTGCAAAGCCACCAGGGCATGGTGCTGAAGCAGTACAATGAAGAACTGACGGCCACCAGAACAGCCAAGCTGGCACATATGGTGCAGATGCGCACACCGGCTATAGAAGCGTACTCTGCCTGGCCAGCAGATCTGGTATGCAATAGCAGGGGACAAGTATGCGGATTTGTGATGCGCAAGCTCACTGGTTATGTGCCGCTGCACAATGTGTTTGGCCCGATGGACCGCAAAAAGCTGTTTCCGGACAAGGGGTATAACTTTCTTGTGCATGTAGCCCGCAATCTGGCCACCGCATTTCACAATCTGCATGAAGCCGGGCTGATAATAGGCGACGTAAATGAAGGTAATATACTGGTGAGTGCATCTGGCATCGCCGCATTTATAGACTGCGACTCGTTTCAGGTAAAGAACGGCAGCCAGTATTACTACTGCGAGGTGGGTGTGCCGCGCTACACCCCACCCGAACTGTTGAAAAAATCGACCTTCGACCAAACAATACGCACCACGAACACAGATAATTTTTCGCTGGCGGTGCTCATCTTCCAATTGCTGTTTCTGGGCAGGCATCCGTTTGCGGGCAAGCACCGGTCGGCAGCTGATATAGACGAGGAAACGGCTATACGCCAACACCAGTTTGCCTACTCGCTGGAGAATAAAAAGAAAAAACTAAGTCCCCCACCCGACAGTTTTGGCATCACCAATCTGCCGGATAATGTTGTAACACTGTTTCACAGGGCCTTTGAGCAGGACGAACGCCCGTCGGCGGCCGAGTGGATAAAAGCGCTGGATGGATTGCTGGCTGATATGGTAACCTGCCAGCTATCAAAGCTGCACACCTATCCCGGGCAGTTGGAAAGCTGCCCATGGTGCGTTTTCAGAAAAGAAAAAGGCATCATGTACTTTCTCGACGACAGCTATATGCAGGCCAACTCGGCACTGGGCAACATAGAGCAATTCATCAATGGTTTCAAACCGGAACAACCGGTGATCAGAAAAATAGACCCGGTAGCGGGTTTGCCGGTGCTGACCCCGGCAGCACCGGCCAGAAAATTTGTGCGTGCCAGCAGGGCGCGCAGGTGGATCAGTTTTTACTGGTGCATACTGGGTGCCGGTTTTGTGTTGGTCAATCCGGTAGTGACGATCGTATGCCTGCTGGCCGCCGGCTATGTATACAAGCTATCGGGATGGGTGAAAATACTGTCCAAAGAGCGGGCTGCACGCTCTGCCAGCTACTTTCAGCTACGCAACCAGCTCAACAACCTGCTGCGTGAATACGAGTCGCCACCAGACATGGTACTGCATCAGAAAGGAATAGAAAAACTGCAGTCGCTGATAGCAGAGTTCAGGCGGCTACCGGACGAACTGGAACGCCGCCGGAAAAAAATGGAGGAGGTACTCTACAACGAACAACTGGACGACTATCTGTGGCAGTTTGATCTGGAATCGAACGCAATACCAACAATAGGGAAAGCGAAAAAGAGTGCGCTATACAACCATGGTATCCGCAATGCAGCACAGATCACCAAACTTGCAACTACCAAGGTGCCGGGAATAGGTCCTGCACTGGAGCAGGTATTGCTGGCATGGCGCAGGCAGATGTCGACCGGATTTGTATATATACCGGATACGTACAAAATGAACATTGCCCAACAAAAAGTGAATGAAGAAGTAAGGCAAGTGAAATACCAGCTGGAAACCCATATACGCAAAGAATACCAGTCGCTTAACTTCCTGAAAATGAACATACAGAACAGGGCTGAAATATTAGCGGTACAAATAGCTGATCTGACCCTGAAAGTGCGGCAGGCAGAAGTGAACATGGACGCTTTCAAGAAACTGGCCGCCTGACGCAAACACCCCGCCTACCCTAAAACAACGGCGTGTCGCCAATGAGTGCTGTGAACAGGAATAAATGTGTATCAATAAAACCCGGCAGCGTGTATCTTTATGCCCGACAAATTCACCAATATGGCTAAAACAGTCCTGGTTACAGGCGCGACATCGGGTTTCGGAAAAGCAATAGCAGAAAGATTTGCCAAGGAAGGACATACCGTTTGTATAACCGGTCGCAGGGCTGAGCGACTTGCCGAGCTGCAACAACAACTGGAACAGCAGTACGGAGTAAAAGTGATCTCACTCCCGTTTGATGTGCGGGACAATGCACAGGTAGAGCGGGCGATAGCTGAACTGAAAAACCAAACCGACCGTATAGATATACTGGTAAACAATGCAGGTCTGGCGGCAGGGTTATCGACAATTGATGAAGGCAACCTGGACGACTGGGAAACCATGATTGATACCAATGTAAAAGGGCTGCTGTATGTAACCCGGCAGATAGCACCACTCATGCGCGAGCAGGCGGGTGGTCACATCATCAATATTGGCTCAACAGCCGGCAAGCTGGTATACAAAAACGGCAATGTGTATTGTGCCACCAAGTATGCTGTAGACGCACTGACACAGGCTATGCGGATAGACCTGCTGCCCTACGGCATAAAGGTGACCGCTGTGAACCCAGGCATGGCAGAAACAGAATTCTCGCTCGTGCGCTTTAAAGGCGATGAAGAGCGCGCTGCCAATATGTATGCCGGAGTAAACGCCCTGCAGGCCGCTGATATTGCTGACATAGTATGGTACTGTGCATCGCAGCCACCACATGTGTGTATTAACGATCTTACAGTTACCTGCCTCACACAGGCCAACGGCTTCTACTCGATAAAGGAAGCCGACAGGGTAAAGAAATAAGGGCTGGCGAACATCTTTTTACTTCTTGTAGATTCCATAATCGTTAGAGGCATCTGCCCAATAGGTGTATCCGGTACCTGCGCCAGCCGGAAACGGTCTGTCTTTGATTTTGATCAGGTAGGTGGCACTTCCGTCGGCGCAGCGTGAAACGTTGTAGCCCTGCAGGCGGCAATAGTAATAGTAGTAAAAGGCATCTTCTGAAAATGCGACACTGCTGCCTGGCGGTATCTGCCGCAGTGCTGCGATCTGGGCTGTGTGCACGGCATTGATATCGTAGCTATACAACGTAGCAGCCAGGTAGCGTTGATGAAAATTGATTAGAAATCCTGTATAAGCACCTACCGGCAGTAACAACACCCCAACATACATTACCCCTTTCAAGACCTTGCTGCGCAAAGTCTGAACCAGCCGCTGAGCAATCACTACCAGTGCGTACACACAAACGAAGCCTGTGATACTGAACTGTATGATAAGCACCCTGTGAAAAGGAATACGCTTGATAATCATAGTATACAGAACGAATGCCACCCAGATACTTGTATAATACAACACCAAACGCCGGTGTGCTGCTTTGCCGGTTATCAGTAAAGTATATGGCAATAAGAACACAACATAGTTTGCAGGGTGCCGATGCCCACCTATGCCCCCCAGACAATCGCTGATAAAAGACAAAACCGTATCGGCAAAACGGGGCAGGAATGTGGCCAGACCCTCGGTACTGGGTGCCACCCAACCATTGTTGGTAAATGCCTGCACTCCCGAAAAACACAATGCCGGCAGGTAGAACATAAACACCGTAGCTGCAGTGACGGCCTGTGCCTTAATATAGCCGACATCGGCCCGCCGGGCAGCCACCATAAGTATACCCTGGCAGAGCAACTGAGCCAGATAGTAGTACAGATAGCCGGGGATCAGCAGGAAGCCGGCGATATTGGCGGCGACGCTGACTGTGAGCAGCCTGAATGATGGTTGACCGTTGTAAAAATGCAATGCGATAAAGGCTACCCAGCCGCACAACAATTGCAGCTCGTAGCCGCGCGCCTGCACTGCAAAACCCAATGTATACACACCCAACACCACGGGCAGCATAGCTACAAAGGAGATCCACCGCTGGCCGGTAAGCCTATAAAACAGGTAGAAAACACAGAGTGCCACACCAACATACGCCGCTACTGACATGACCCTGCCAGAGACCACATAATCGCCCACCCACCCAAACAGTAAATGATTGGCGAGGTTGTAATAGATGTGGTTGTTGGGAAGGAGGTAGTAGGCCAGCGTGATGAATGGCGGCATCTCGGTGCACTTCACCACCGAAAAAACCTCATCGCTTGCAGGCAGCAGACGGTGCCAGGATGCAAAGGCCGCCGCAATAGCCACCACCGCGACAGCAGCGCACCACAACAGGGCTCGCACGGTTATCCTTCTTCCGATCCCCGGCAACTGCAACCTATCGTAGCGCCAGACCCGGGCTGTGCCGGCAACACCTGCCACCGACAGCAGCAAACCCGCACCGGCATAGTAGTTTCCGGCGCGCTTGACGGTGGGTGTAAAAAAGTCGGTTGTCCATTCGGACCGCTTGTAAAAGCAATCGGACAGTGATAGGAACCAATCGGCGAGTGTGCGATAATCTGTAACCAGGTACCATATTGCAAAAACACCCACCATACCGAAGAAAAGAATACCCGTGCTACCGGCAAGCCTCTGAAAGGCGGTTGTGGCGGTATTGGCAGCTTGTTTCGGATACATAGCAACTCTTTTTCGGGACAGGGCAACGGAGATTGGAAACCGGCATGTAAATTATTGTTTTATTTTCGGGAAATGAATAACTGTACCACCCGCACAATAGAAAAGAGGGACAATGCAGCCATTGCAGCCATCATCAGGGCGGCACTCGTAGAGTTTGATGCTGCCAAACCCGGCACTGTATACTACGACCCTACAACCGATGAACTACATGCGCTGTTTGCACGGCCAGATGCTGAATACCATGTGCTGGAAGCGGATGGCAAAGTAGCAGGGGGATCTGGCATCTACCCTACTGCGGGCCTGCCCGATGGCTGCTGCGAGCTGGTGAAGCTTTACCTGGCGCCCGAAGCCCGCGGCAAGGGGTATGGCAGATTGCTGATCAATGAGTGCTTTGAGATAGCCCGGAGGCTGGGATACGCTACGGTGTATCTGGAAACGCTGCCCGAACTCAAAATGGCTGTGGGGTTGTACGAATCGTGCGGGTTCCGGTATCTGGACAAGCCACTTGGCGACTCAGGACACTTCGGGTGCGACCTGTGGATGCTAAAGCAGCTGTAGCACCCTCTACTTATACCGCGGATGGTATTGCTCCATGGTTTTGCGCAGGTAGGTGCGATCGAGGTGGGTATAGATCTCGGTGGTGGTGATGCTCTTGTGGCCCATCATCTCCTGCACGGCACGGAGGTCTGCCCCACCCTCTACCAGATGCGTAGCGAACGAATGGCGCAGGGTATGCGGGTGTATATTCTGCTTCATGCCGGCTTTGGTGGCCAGGTCCTTTAGGATAAGGAATACCATGATGCGCGACAGCCGCCTGCCCAACCGGCTCAGAAACAGATAGTCTTCCTGCCCCTTCTTTATATTGGCCAGATGCGAGCGTACGTGGTCGCGGTACAACTGAATCTGCCGGATGGCGGTATCTCCTATGGGTACCAGGCGCTCCTTATTGCCCTTGCCTATTACCCTGATAAAGCCCACATCCAGGTATAAACCCGAAAGCTGCAGCGATACGAGCTCGCTCACGCGCAGGCCGCAGCTGTACAGCACCTCGAGCATGGCACGGTTGCGCTGGCCATCGGGTGTGCTGTGGTCTATGGCGGCAAACAGCTGGTCTATCTCTGCTATGCTCAGCACATGTGGCAGCGTCCGCTTCAGCTTGGGTGCCTCCAGCAGTTCTGTGGGGTCTTTCCTGATCACCTCCTCCAGCAGCAGGTACCCAAAAAACGACTTGATACCACTTAGTATACGTGCCTGGGTGGTTACAGCCAGTTCCAGCTCGGCTATCGCCTTCAGCAAAGACTGCAGGTGCTTCATCTCTACCTGCTCTACGGCCAGGCCGGGATACTCGGTGCCTATATGATTGCGCAGCAGCAGTATATCGTGAACGTAGGCAGATACGGTATTATCAGACATTGACCGCTCTAACTGCAGATAAGACTTAAACCCTTTTATATATGCATCCCACATAACGACAATCAAAACTAAGGAAGTTACCGTTCACGCTGTTATTGTTTTGGGAGGGCAACTAAAATCAGCCGGCATTGAGCCGAACCTTGCTAACTTTGAACAGCCAAATACAGACCGATGAACGACATTGCGAACAGAGCAGATATAGAATTGCTGATCAATACGTTTTATGATGAGGTGAAGCAGGACAGTGTGATCGGGCATATCTTCACAAGCATCATAGGTGCCGACTGGAGCCACCACCTGCCGGTGATGTACCGGTTCTGGGACATGGTCCTCTTCAGCACGGCGGGATATGCGGGCAGCCCTGTAAAGACGCATGTGGATGTGGACAGGCGCGAACCGCTGCACAAAGAACACTTTGACCGCTGGCTGGAACTCTGGTACGCCAATGTAGACAAACTGTTTGCCGGGCCTATGGCCGATATGGCCAAGAACAAAGCGATGCTGATGTCGAACCTCATCAGTATAAAAGTAACCATGAGCAGAAGCGGATTTGAAACTCTAAACTGAACAATATGACCATCTCAGGCCAATATGTAGACCTATATAATAAGACCATTTTCCCTGCTGAGGTAACGATCTCAGCGGGTATCATAACAGACGTAACCCGAACGGCAACTGCCGATGCCTGCTATATACTGCCCGGGTTCACAGATGCCCACATACATATAGAAAGCGCTATGCTGGTGCCCACGGCGTTTGCACGTATGGCTGTGGTACATGGTACAGTAGCCACGGTATCTGACCCGCACGAGATTGCCAATGTGTGCGGTATGGATGGTGTGCAATATATGATCGACAACAGCAAGCTGTCGCCGTTTAAGTTCTTCTTCGGTGCGCCATCGTGTGTGCCGGCTACGGGCTTTGAGACGGCGGGAGCCACTATCGATGCGGCTGGTGTGGCGGCGTTGTTAGCCAGCCCCGATATCTGGTACCTGTCTGAAATGATGAACTACCCGGGCGTACTGCATAACGCCCCTGAAGTGATAGCCAAGATACAAGCAGCCCACCTGGTGGGCAAGCCGGTAGACGGGCATGCTCCCGGCTTGCGGGGCGATGTGGCCCGTGCCTATGCGGCCGCCGGTATCAGTACAGATCATGAGTGTTTTACACTCGATGAAGCACTGGATAAGATTGCCGCCGGTATGCATATCATCATCCGCGAGGGCAGCGCTGCACGCAACTTTGAGGCACTGGCGCCGCTGCTGGCGCTGCACCCCGGCAGTGTGATGTTTTGCAGCGACGATAAGCACCCGGACGAGCTGCTGGTGAGCCACATCAATGCACTGGTGAAACGTGCACTGAGCAAGGGCTACGACCTGTATGATGTGCTGCGGGCAGCCTGCATCAACCCCATTGCCCATTACAAACTACCGGTAGGCACGCTACGGGTGGGCGACCCAGCTGACTTTATCATTGCAGACAACCTCTCTGATCTTACCATTTTACAGACCTGGATAGGTGGTGTATGTGTGGCCAGAAATGGCACCTCGCTGCTGCCCGACGTACCGGTGACCACCATCAACAACTTCAATACCAACCCCAAGGTGGTAGGCGAGTTTGCCGTAGCCGCACCAGCGGGCGAATGCATGATACGGGTGATAGCAACCCATGAAGGCCAACTGATAACCAGCGAACTGATACTACCTGCCACCATAGGTGATGGAAACATAGTAGCCGACACGCAACGTGATATCCTCAAGATCGCTGTCGTAAACAGGTACCAGCCCCACACTGCTGTTGCGGTGGGTTTTATCCGCAACTTTGGGCTGCAATCGGGTGCGCTGGCATCGACTGTGGCACACGACTGCCATAATATAATAGCCGTAGGTGCTGACGATGAGTCGCTCTGTGCGGCTGTCAATGCGCTGATAGCCTGCCAGGGCGGTATAGCGGTAGCCCAAAATGATCACGATGTGCACACTATGGCATTGCCGGTAGCCGGGCTGATGTCGGACAAAGGGGGTGCCGAAGTAGCTGCGGGGTATACCCGGATAGATGCTTTGGCAAAGGGGCTGGGCACTCCGTTGCATGCACCGTTTATGACCCTATCTTTTATGGCGCTGCTGGTGATACCTGCGCTGAAACTGAGCGACAAGGGCCTGTTTGATGGCAACAGCTTTGTGTTTGCACCTATAGTGGTACAATAAGACCGGCGGGCATCAATGCTCTATATGCATGGTGCAGCCCACGGTGTCGGTACCGGTAACAATAGTATCGCTGATAGACATGAGGTACTGCCCCTCGTGGCCTGCACGGGCATCCTGGCTGTAGGTGCCCTTGCCCCAGATCTTGCGGCCTGCCACCTCTTGCAGCGGCACTGTGATGACAGATGATACCCATGCCCGCACTACTGCAGTGGTACCCCAGTTGCGCACATTGGTGAGCCTGAGCAGGTAGGGCGTATCTGTAACCACCGATACATTGGTACTATAATAGGTAAAGCCCGGACCGGGGCAATAATCGTAACAGGAGTCGTAGGCACCGGCCAGCATGGGGGCAAAATCGGTGGGTGGTACTATGCGCAATACGAGGTTGTAGGTACGCAGGCCATATCTGGCACTCCTTATCTTGAGTGTGAAGGGGTAGTCACCGATGGCGATGGTGGTACCGATACTCATGTAGAACACGCCGCCCAGCAACTGCCCCACCACTATTGAATCGGGATCGACAGATACGGTGGCGGGCAACCCCTCGATCATACAAGTGAGCTTGTTGTTAGCAATATTGCCACCGAGCACTTTGATACTGAATGAAAAAATATGCGTAGCAGCGGCATTGGCAGTGATGACGGAGTCGTACTTTACGGTATACCCAAAATTGTCATCTGTAGTGGTGGTGGTGGGCTCAGAGTTCTTTTTGCGGCAGCACAGGCACACCACTGACAGTAAAACCAATAAGAGGAGGGATCGGATCTTCATAGATTATAAAGGTAAAGAAAAAACCAGCGGCAGCCGCAAAGTGACAATTAGTGGTGCCGGTGGGCTACCTCTCTTCTGAGGGTAAGCGCTGGTACCTGTGTGATAGGCAGTATTGCGCAGTTTTGCCTGTAAATATTTTGTACGTACCATTTTTGCATATAGTGTTGATTATGAGATAGTTGTGTGTTCTATGACGTCCTGAAATTGCGCAAAAAATTGCGCAGTTGCTGCCATGCAAAAATTGTGCAATATCTATTTCCTACCTGTGGGCGACATGACCGTGTAGCTTACCGCAGGCAATGTGGCGGGGCGAAAAAAATCTTCGATTTTTTTGTGGTGGCTACCGCTGCCGATGAATGGGAGCGGAATTGCCTGTACAAACCTGCCCTCCCCCAGCCGGAAACTGACAGAAAAACGTGCCCTTCGGAAAATTGCGCACTTTTCTGTGCAATTTTAAGAAAGTGCGCAATTTTGCACTAACAATTGATTTTTAATTGATTATGCAGTTATATTTTCTTTCTTTTTGCGCACTTTTTGCGCACTTGCTGCCATGAAAAAATATTGCATGTATGCTGTGCCGGTTGCTGCTATTATGCCACAAAAACCGCGCCAAAAAAATAGTTTTTTTGAATGTTGTGGTTTGCAGTAGTCATTACAGCAGTATGAATGGGAAAGACAGTTTTGTGATGGGAGGAAGGCGGTATTTCTGCTAAGCAGTGGAACACAATGGCGAAAGTGGGGGGCTTGGTGATGTGGTAGTGGTATCGTAATTTAGGGTATCTCCCGGGATACATACAATAAAAAATAACCATGAAAAAGATCATCCTTTTCCCGCTGTTCTTGATTTGCGCATATATTGGAAGATCTCAAGTACTTGAAGTTGGACGTAATCCGCTCCCTTGTAAATGTGATGTCAAAATTCAGTTTTATGATGCTAGAACTTTTTCTATCGCAAATACACCAGTAAAAAGGAATATTTCAAAAAAAGAAAAGAAAGCAGAAGCCCGATACGATGACGGAATTCCTTGTGTCGACAATTTTGCTTTGCGTTACGTCTGGGTACAAATTTATTTGCAGAATTTTAGTCAAACAGACATTAAACATACTGATCTATTCGAAGATGCTGGTGGCTTTTTATCGATAAACATCTTTAAAATACGTAAGGACAAACTTATTCCTGTCGCTTTTGGATACCCAGACGTTGATTACTTTAATGAAGTCGTTGTCAAACAAAAGGAAATTGATACAATCACGTCTCCGTTTTTTTCTAAACCCCATGGCCAGGCAAGACGCTCGAAGGAAAGCAAAAGTGCAGCTTCTGATATCGATACAGGGTTGTATGTATACCGTGGTAGCTATCTGCAGAAATGCAATGGCAAAGTGACAAGAAAATATACTAACGAAGTATTTTTCAGACTTATAGAATGAGCAGATAGGCGGTGGGGGCATTGGGTAGCAAGTGGCTTTGGTGGTGTGGTGATGGTGTTGTAGCTTAGGGTGTGAATGTGGAATGAGTGATTATGGCTAACATTTGGCGTTTCGCAAGCGGGACCTTGCGTGGGAACTGCCAATAACCACCAAAGCGCTAACCAGACAATTTCAAATATCCGCTAATGAAAGCACTTCAAAGGTTCGTTTCTGTTGTTTTGTTTACTGGCTTTTTTATGCTTTCGTGTGGTTGTAGTTCTTATCTGGATGAAGAAGACGCGTCTGTAAATAATGGTGATAAATACAAGCGCTATGAATACCCATTTACACTGACACTGAGCAAAAAAAAACTGCTGGGATGGGATATAGAGTTGTACAAATACACACCTGCCTGGGCACTGGCAAAGGCAGTATACGAGCAAGACACTGTGAGGATTCATAAAATATGCAAAAGGAATAAATCGCTATTGTCATTCAAGGAAGAGAAATTCGGGATGACGGTACTGGATTGGGCAGTACGAAATGATAGGTACTTCTCCGCCAGGGCGCTGTTATTGGAAGGTGCGGATCCCAATGCAAGATGTATCCCGACCAATACACCTTTTTTAGAAGCCGCCGACAAAAAGGAAACAGCCAATTATCTTAAGCTACTACTTAAATTTGGCGGAAGGGTAAATGATGTATGTGCAAACAGTGATTATGATGTTACCCCGCTAAAAAGAGCATCTCATAGCAATCTTGAAAGTGTAAAAATATTGGTTGAAGCAGGTGCAGATATCACCTTTAATACTGACGGGTATACTACAGCATTGTCGTGGGCGGTGATTGCAGGGAAGTTAGATATTGCGTTGTATTTGATTGAAAACGGGGCCGACTATACGTTGCCAATATGGAGAGACGCCGAAAGGGAAGACGCCGAAAGGACATTGTACCTGGTCGATTTTCTGAAATTATCTGAGTCTGAATATGGTAGTGAGGAGTATAAGCTTAAGGAAAAAATCATTGAGTATATGGCAACACATAAGCAAGGTAAACAAGGCGACACTATTTCAAAGAAATGAATATTGCAGGAAGTGTAAACTGAAGAAACTAAACCCAAAAAATACGTGTGTATGTGTAATGGGGGGATCTTTTGTAGGGGTTTCGGAAGTGGAACTTGGACCTGGCGATAAGTAGGAAAATCAATCTTATTATAAAAACATGAATATCGCATTCGGATTTATATACTTCGTTTGTTTGAATATTTTATTCATTTGCTTATCATGTAATGAAATTCGCACTACTTCTAAAGAGAGTGCTCTATACAAGTCTTTTAATGGACGATGGTATTGGCAAAGTAGAGACAAAAAAGATGCGTTTCTAATTTCGCTAAAAACGAAAGGAGACTCAATTATAGGATATTATTGTGCTATGCATGATTTGGGGAACAGACTTGATTGTGGTAGTGAAGAAGCAGACAATAACATTAGGCGAATTGTTGAGAGTGGAAAAGCCAATGTTAGCTTTTTTAGTTTTTATAACGCAACAAATGGCGCAGCCGAATTATATTTTGATACTGATGGTTTTTTGATTTGGAAAATCGAAAAGAATCCTGTTGGAGCAGAATGTTATGCGCCATTAAAAGCGAGACTTTCTAATAAAAAAGCATGGTAGTGCTCTACTGTCTTTTTCGTTTGAACACTAAATGTAATTCACACCTAACCTCCTAATTTTGCAGAATATGCAATTTTTGATCCACATGTGGGGTTTCGCAAGCGGATGCTTGCCGTGGACGGGACCAGGCGGGTATTCTACTATGATTTTATGGGAAGGATAATTTTTATTTTTGTATTGTTTGTAATACTCTGCGAGAGTAGCTCTTGTAATGAAGAGTCAACGGCTTCAATTAAGAAAAGCCATAAATCGCAAAAGAACCCTATCTTAGGTATATGGCGTCCTCTAAATGATGATGATCCGGATGGAATATGTTATGAAGATGATTCTGTGTATTACGCCGATAAAAATGAATGGTTTAAATATAAATTGACAGATAAGATGATTGTTGTTCATTGTTACGGGTCTTTGGATACTATCATGTACCAAATGAAAGGTAGCGACACGCTTGCATACCTTCACGATGACAACAAAAAGTATGTATATGTAAGAGGTGGAATCGATTAACCTAACGAGATTGAACATTTTCCGAAAACCAGATAGCGAGACCTGGACCAGAGGAGCAATTTGGATGGATTTTGAATAAAGTATACATTTGTGTGCTCGGATCGTCTATAGGGCGGCCCACCAAAAAGCGGTTACCCTTGGGTTGCCGCTTTTTTTATGAGATTAAATAAATGTGTATATTTGTTGATGTCCGGAACGGGCGTGAGGGCAGGTAGAGGACAGCAAATAGTGGTGATAGCACAGTAGATTCCGCAAGCGGGACGCTTGCGGGGGACGGGACCAAGTGGAAGGCAAAAAGCGATTCTACAAACAAGATTGATGTTATGAAATTGAAAATTACGATATTGATATTTTTTGTATTTTATACCTTTTCGGTCTTTGCACAATCACGTTCGCCTATAAGAACTCAATTGGTTGAACAGTACAAAAAGTATATTGGTAAAGAGGTTTATAATTTTTTGCTTGATGATAGCATAAGAAAATATGAAAGTATCGCATTTGCAAGTGAACCAACTGGAATATTTTCATATGCATCAATTTGTTTACGGGATTCAATTTCTATTCACGTATATGTGAGTGACATGACATATAAGGAGCGATATGATACAAATATGTCTTGGCGACCTGAACTGATTTTTAGAAAAAAAGTCTCGAGGATTGTTTTCAGCTACCATGGTTTAGATCAATTGACTTTAGCAGATATTAAATAGCGCTTGCACAGCAGCTTTCGCAAGCGGACGCTAGCGGGGGTTGGGAACAAGCGAGACTTGGACCAGGCGGGCCTTACAACAACAAATAAGATCAAATGATTAGTTACTTGAATTCTCGCAAATGGGTAAGTTTGTTGTTAGTGTTAACCGCGTGTAGTCAACGTTCGGTGATGAAATACTACAATAAATACGATGATCTGGAGTTTACTTTCGATAAAATTTCTACAGATACCCCATTGCTTTATCAACACCAAACTGGTGATTCATTGGTATATGTAGGGCAAACTCACTATCATAAGACGACTGATGATTTTGACACTCTTTACTTGGACACGATCGTCATTCATAAATACATTGACAACGCTTTTACCTTCACGATCAAAGAAATTAAATACAAGTGGCTTCAGCCGTTGCCTGGGCAGGTGTTAAGCGATATAATGATTTGGCCATTTCGCGACACATTTAAACTGATAAATGAAAATTACAGCGTGAAATATATAGGCAACAAAGAAAACAACTGGAAAATATCTGTTATATTAAGAGGTAGCGATAGTATAGACATACAGGATGATGAGAATAGCGACAATAGAAAAATTCTTGCTATTCACACATTCAGAGGTAAAATTCTGAAAAGATAGTGAACATGGGTTACACTAAACGACCATGGCAGATGGACTCGTTTTTATAGATTAAGGAATCTTTCGCAAGCGGGACGCTTGCCGTGGACGGGACCAAGCGGGACGCTTGGACCAGGCGGGTAATATGGCAACTGGGCGTCCTTTGACCGGGGAGGCGGGTATAGCCAGGGTGTATGTGGGATGTGGGGCCCTGCTGCACAATACAAAACTGCCGCACCCGGATATGGGGTACGGCAGTGGAAAAAAGTGAACAGCTATATTACTTACCGAAACCCTCGGCAAAGTACTTGTGAAAATACGGAATGGTCTCTATGCCTTTGTAGTAGTTGAACACATCGTACTTTTCGTTGGGAGAGTGGATGTTGTCGTTGTCGAGACCGAAGCCGAGCAGTACGGTTTTGAGACCCAGTGTGCGCTCGAAGAGGGCGATAATGGGTATGCTGCCGCCACCCCGTGTAGGTATGGGCTCTTTGCCAAAAGTGGTTTGAATGGCGCGCGCCGCAGCCTGGTAGGCGGGAGAGTTGGTGGGTGTAACCACGGGCTCGCCACCATGATGGGCTGTGACCTTTACGGTTACATTGGCAGGGGCAATAGATTCAAAGTGTCTGCGGAACAGGTCTGAAATTTCGTCGGACACCTGATTGGGTACGAGGCGCATAGATATCTTGGCATAGGCCTTGGACGGCAGTACGGTTTTGGCACCCTCGCCGGTGTAACCACCCCAGATCCCGTTGACCTCGAGTGTAGGGCGGATGCCGGTACGCTCGAGCGTGGTGTATCCGGCTTCGCCCCAGGTATCGTTTACACCCAGTTCGCGCTTGTACTCGTTGAGATCGAAGGGGGCATTGTTGATGGCCTGGCGCTCGGCGGCTGTGAGCTCGAGCACCTTGTCGTAAAAGCCGGGAATAGCGATGTGGTTGTTTTCGTCGTGCATGGAGGCGATCATCTTGCAGAGGATGGTAGCGGGGTTGGCTACGGCACCACCGTATACACCGCTGTGGAGGTCGCGGTTGGGGCCGGTAACCTCTACTTCCATATAGGCGAGCCCGCGCAGGCCGCTCTCTATAGAGGGGTGCTCCATACTGATCATGGAGGTATCTGATACAAGCACTACATCGGCTTTCAGCTGCTCTTTGTTCTCTTCGAGAAAACGGCCCAGATTTACGGAGCCTACCTCTTCTTCGCCTTCGATCATCACCTTGATGTTGCAGGGCAGCGAATTGGTCTTTGCCATCACCTCGAGCGCCTTGATGTGCATGAACATCTGTCCTTTGTCGTCGCAGGCGCCACGGGCATAAATGCGGCCATCTACAATCACGGGCTCGAAGGGGCCACTGGTCCAGAGGTGCAGCGGATCGGCAGGCTGCACATCGTAATGCCCATATACGAGCACTGTAGGCAGTGCGGGATCTATGATCTTTTCGCCATACACTATGGGATGGCCTGCGGTGGGGCGCACCTCGGCCTTGTCGCAGCCTGCCCTGAGCAGGTGGTCTTTAACGGCCTCGGCACAGGCGGCCACATCGGCCTTGTACTTGCTGTCGGCACTTACAGATGGTATGCGGAGGAGCTCCAGCAACTCATCGAGAAAACGGTCTTTATGTTCTGATTGGTACTCTTTCCAGCTTTGCATAACTGTATGGTGTTTTTGTATTTTGAGAATAATGTTGAAATAAGTATTGCTAAAATATTATTTATCAATTAGTTGAACGAAATTAGCTCGACCTCAAAAATAAGGGTGCTATTGGGGCCTATATGGCTGCCTACCTGCCTGTCGCCGTAGCCAAGGTGCGGCGGAATGAAGAAGCGCCACTTGCTGCCTGTGGGCATGAGCTGGAGTCCCTGTGTCCAGCCTTTGATGACCATGTTGAGCGGAAAGGATGCAGGCTTGCCGCGGTTGACCGAGCTATCGAAAACCGTACCATCGAGCAGGGTGCCATGGTAATGACAGGTAACTGTGCTGAGTGCTGTGGGTTTGGGACCACTACCCTCTGTGATGACCTGGTACTGCAGGCCGCCGGGCAATTCGGTGATGCCAGCCTTGCTCTTGTTGGCCTCCAGAAATTCCTGACCTGACTTGAGGTTAGATGCTGCTTTTTCTGCCTTCATCTGAAACAATCTATCTGCGATACCCATGTGTTTTTTGCTCAAAAGTAGGCAAAAAAATACAGGCAGTTACATATAAATGGGGTGAAAAAAAATGCTAAGAAATGCCCTAAACGACCCCTACCTGCACAGATAAGGTGGTACATTAATGTGCATGGATGGTCCAGGTAAACCAAAGCACAGCGGAAACGACAGTTTGTGTCCATTTGATAGCCACCTTGTCTCCCGCAGCTAAAGTCACGGGGTGCGAAAGGTCGCTGTTGGTACCTACAAAAACAACGTTGCCTGCTGATACAACGCTTCCGCTTACGGTCATGGATGTGGCGCTTCCGTTTACATAAACGGTACCTGAATACGGTATGGTGGAGGTGCCTGTTCCATATGATTTGATGTGGACATAAAAAGCATCGAGGGTGCAGGCGGCACTTACTATATCCTGACCCAACGCCACGTTTGATGTATTGGAGCCGGTTACCAGGCCGGTATAGTAGAGTGCGAAAGAAGTCTGACAGCTTCCGGAAAATACATAGCCGCCACTACCACCGGATATCGTTTGCCATGTACCATTGCCGCTGAGGTAATTTGAGGCTGTGGCGCCGGTACCTAACCGGGCCGTGTTGACGGTGCCGGTTGAAATATTACCTGCATTCAGGCTGGTAAGATTAGCACCGCTAATGGCAGGAAGTGTGCCAGAAAGATTGCCGGCAGTAAGACTGGTAAGGGCTGTGCCGCTTATAGCCGGCAAGCTGGCAACAGATGGGTTGGGATAAGTGCCGCTGAGGTTGCCCCCGGCTGCCCCACCCGGCACAACGCCGGATATTGCGGTATTAGATGCTGCTGTTACCCTTCCCTTCGCATCTACCGAAACTACGGGTGATGCTGTAGCGCTGCCATATGTAGCTGCTGTAACCCCGGTAGTGGTCAATGCGGGATCGGGATAAGTACCGGAGAGGTCGCCGCCAGCAGTACCAGCAGGTGTGTTCAGCGCTGTCCACGCGGTGCCGTTAAAGTAATAAAACCCTGCTGAGCCATCTGTCTGGTAAACCAATAATCCTGTTGCCGGGCTGCCGATAGCAGATCGCTGTGCGGCAGTCATAGATGGCAGCAACACACCCTGAGCAGTTGAGCTCACATCTAATACAGCAGAGGTTGCTGCCGGTGCGCCAGTGGTATTTACTGCCATGCCCTGTGCAAAAATGCCGCCTGAAACAAGCGAGCTAACAACACCAAAAAATACAATGCGCAATATGTGAGTACCTTTCATAAAAATATTTTTTTTCATACTTATATTTCGTCTGCCAGTAAGGCAAACTACCTGTTTGTTACCTGCAGGCGCTGCGTTAGTGTGCATGAATGCTAGTTGTAGCAAGCGGAATTACACCATTTGTAAAATTGCTCTGTGACCATCTGATACATAATTTGTCGCCGGCGCTGACCGCTAATGAATGTCCGGTAGTGTTGAAACTGCCGAGTGCAGTGTTGACGGCTCCTGTGGCTGGCAAAACGCAGGTAAGGGTAACTGAAGTGGCAGCATCATTTTTGTAAACTGTGCCGGTAAGTGTATTAGTACCTGAGATGGCAACAAAATGTACAACGAAGTACACATAAACGGCATCAATAGTACAGTTTACAGGTGCGATGTAGTTGGCTTGTGACGAAGAGGTAAAAGCGGTACCGGTATTGTATATGCAGCTATATTGTGTTGCAGCTGAATTGAGAATTGCCCTACCGGTAAAAATATAGCTATTTCCGCCGCCACCTGATGGCGAGGTCCAGGTCTGGTTTCCGGCAAGAAATGTGGATCCGGATGCTGTGCCGCTGCCCAACTGAGCCGTATTCATGATACCCGACGAAATGTTACTGCCATTAAAGCTCGTAAGATTGGCGCCGCTGATAGCAGGCAGGGCACCTGTGAGCACACCGGCAGACAGGCCTGTAAGACTGGCACCGCTGATGGCAGGCAAACTGGCGATAGATGGGTTTGGGTAGGTGCCTCCCAGATTACCACCGGCCGCACCCGATGGCGGCACACCACTAATGGTTGCGTTTGAGGCTGAGGTGATCCTGCCTTTTGTGTCTACTGCTATGACTGGTACCGTTGTTGCACTACCATAAGTGGCAGCAGTAACACCGGTTGTTGCCAAAGTGGGGTTGGGGTAAGTACCGGCCAGATCGCCGCCTGCTGTGCCGCCGGGCGCATTCAGCGATGTCCAAACCGAACCATCAAAGTAATAAAACCCCGGACCAGCCGGAGCACTGCCATCGGTCTGGTAAACGATAAGCCCGGTGGCAGGGCTGCTGATCGCAGTACGCTGGGCGGTAGTCATGCG
This sequence comes from uncultured Bacteroidota bacterium, assembly GCA_903824665.1. Taxonomy (GTDB): domain Bacteria; phylum Bacteroidota; class Bacteroidia; order Chitinophagales; family Chitinophagaceae; genus Nemorincola. The sequence continues at coordinate 118,207 of CAIJXT010000010.1, forward strand.
GGGCATTAATGCTCCCTGTGTTGTAGAGCCAACGTCGAGGATAGCAGAATTATGGGCAGCAGCACCGGTAGAATTGATGGCCATACCCTGCCCTTTGACAGCAAGTGAGCCTGCACAAAAACAACCGGCAATTGTGACACGTAATAAATATCTGTTGATCATAAAAAGTCATTTTCGTAATAGTAATGTGATCACTAAATTCTTAAACCACCCTATTGTGCATGGATACTGGCATGCATGTATCCCACTGCGCCGTTGGCGAAATTAGTCTGGGTCCATTTGACGGTGAGCAGATCGCCGGCAGTGACTGAAACAGGATGACTGAGATCGCTTGCTGTGAATTGCTGCCCGACAGTAGCCGAACTTGGAAATGTTACGCTGACAGTGCATGCAGTAGCTGTTCCGTTTTTGAAGATAGTGCCCGTGACCAGGTTAGCAGGCTGTGTACCCGAAGTTGCGGTAAGACTCACCGCAGCGTAGAGGTAAAAAGCATCTATTGTAAACGAGGCAGCGGCAATATCTGAATGTGCTGCGGCCGAAACTGTTCCAAACATCCCTGTTCCTATACCTGTGTAGCTAGTATTGGCGCTGGATCCGATAAATAAAAGCTCGAACATGAGTGGAGCGCTGCCTCCAGAAACTGTTTGCCATGTACCATCTCCCCTCAGGAATGTGGAAGCAGTGGGAGAGCCACTGCCAAGCCTTGCTGCGGGTACTGTACCCGTTGTAAAGTGACTGGCGTCCAGACTGGTGAGACTGGCTGCATTTAACGCCGGCATGGTACCGGTGAGGTTGCCAGCGGTGAGGCTGGTAAGGCTGGCACCACTTATTGCCGGAAGGCTGGCTATGGTTGGGTTTGGATAGGTGCCGGAGAGGTTACCGCCAGCGCTCCCCCCCGGTACCGCTGCCGTAATGGTTGTGTTGGACGCTGAGGTTATCCGGCCCTTTGCATTGACTGCAATAGTGGGCGCTGACGTAGCACTACCATAAGTAGCAGCAGCAACACCGGTTGTGGTCAGCGTAGGATTAGGGTAAGATCCGGTAAGGTCGCCACCGGCTGCTGATGCAGGTGTATTGAGCATTACCCAGGCCGAACTGTTGTAATAATAAAAACCAGACGGGGCATCTGTCTGAAATAGCAACAGGCCTGTGGCAGGGCTACTTATTGCTACGCGCTGAGCTGCCGTCATCCTGGGTACCAATACACCCTGTGTTGTAGAACTTGCATCCAGCATCGCAGAAGCATCGGCTGCACTGCCTGAGCTATTTACGGCCATACTTTGCCCGCTAACGGCTGTATGAAATATTGTCAGAAATAATGATAGCAATGCCAGTTTTGAATACATAAAAAGGTTCGTTAATTTACACTGACATAAAAGTATCTAATCTATTTAGCTTTTCAAAATTAATACCAAAATTTAATGTATTCCCAATCCAGATTGAGATTGTAACACCCGTTTAAATTGCATTAAAACACTGTGAAATGTATAACTTACTTTTTGTGAATAAGTTTTGATAGAAAGGCGCTAAAAATTGTTTTTAAGCGTAACTGCAGGAAGTCAGAATCCGGAACATGTCATCCAGGTGCACCTAAGGAATCTGAAAACACAAATTATTAAGGTGGACTGGGAATTCACGTGGCAAAATATCACTACACAATAAATTTATTAAAAGTGTTTTTTTGTTGAAATTCAAATAGAACCTTAAAACGCAGACATAGGCCAGTGCATGTGGATCGCCAATTATCTGAGCGTATTGAGCCGCTCATCCTTTTCGTGGAGGAAGATGTGGTAGTGAAACTTGTCGAGTTTCTGGAGCAGGTACACAAGGTGTTTCTTTTCGGGGTCTGAAAGTTCGCCACCTATCAGGTCTGAAACTTTGCCCATTTTGCCAAAAACACTGAACAGCACACCCCTGCCCCGGTCGTTAATGCGGACGAGTTTGCCTCGTTTATCGGCGGGGTCGTCGAGCTGGTCTATGAGCCCGTGCTGGTGCAGGCGCCTGATGATGTCCATGCCGGTGGGCTTCTCGTGCACATTCTTAGCAATGAGGTCTGTCTTGCGCAGGTGCTCGTAAGACAACAGTGTAGCGAGGTAGCCAAACTCATCGGCTGTCTGCAACGGACTGCCTTCCAATGCCTGACGGGTATACATACGCGCATAGCGGTACAGGTAAATGACCATGCGGGCAATAGTAGTCTCTATCTTTTCGACAGATACACCATACTGCAGGTGCTGATCGCCGATACGGTCGTCCTGATAAGTTTCTGAGTCGCCATTGCGCAGCAGCCAGCCGGCAAAATCGGCCACGGTAGCATTGCCACCACTACCCGACTGCTCGTACTGCTCGGCAAGACTGATCAACTCTTTCAGGAATGTGTAATCCATAAGCGAAATCAAAGATACTACTGATTTGCAAATTTAGTATTAAAATACACCAATTAATGCACTAAATTGAAATTAATTACTTTATTTTGCCTAATAAAAGTATAATTACATACCATTATGAACATGTATACACGATTGTTGGTTGCATTATTTGCATTTATTCCATTTGTAGTGAGGGCGCAGTCTACCGGGGTGATCACGGGCACGGTGCGCGACAAGAAGACACAGGAGGTGATTATTGGTGCCGCCATCAGCATAGATGGCACCACGCTGGGCAATGTGACGGACACGAACGGCAACTTTACAGTAACTAACATACCAGTAAAAAGCTACAACATCCGCATTCAGGCATTGGGTTATGAAACCTACATGATGTATAATGTGGTGATATCGTCGGGCAATGCACAGATCATCAACGCAGAACTGGATAATGAGTCGGGTGTAGCGCTGAAAGAAGTGGTGGTGCGCAGAAACCCGTACAGCAAGAGCGCTGAGACACCGCTATCGCTGCAGACGCTGTCGGCACAGGAGATACGCAGCAATCCGGGCGGCAACTTCGATATCTCCCGGGTTATTCAGGCGTTCCCCGGCGTGGGTGGCACCTCGGGCAGCGTGGGCGGCTACCGCAATGACCTGATCATAAGAGGTGGCGCACCCAACGAGAATGTGTACTATCTGGATGGCATAGAGGTGCCTGTCATTAATCACTTTGCCACACAGGGATCTGGCGGTGGCCCAACGGGCATCATAAATACCAACTTCATAGAAGAGGTGAACCTGTATACAAGTGCTTTTCCGGCGCGGTATGACAATCCACTATCGGGGGCACTGCAAATGAAGCAGCGCAAGGCCAACCCGACCCATGTACAGCAAAACATAAGGCTGAGTGCCACCGAGCTGGCCTACAGCGCCGACGGACCTATAGTAAAGGACAAGCTCACCTTTCTGGCATCGGCAAGGCGGTCTTACCTGCAACTGCTGTTTCAGGCGCTGCAACTGCCTATACAGCCCTCTTACTGGGATTTTCAATACAAAATAGACTACAAAATCAACAAAAAACTGTCCTTCTACACACTGGCGATTGGCGCTATAGACAACTTCTCGTTTATGACGCCCGACAATCTGACGGCGGAGAATGTGTATATACTGCAGTCGAACCCACTGATAAAACAGTGGAGCTATACGAACGGGTATGGTTTGAAGGGGCTGGTAAACAAGGGTTACTGGAACCTGACCTTCAGCCGGAACATGCTGAACAATCAGCTGGACAAATACCTGGACAATCAGAACCCATCGGAACTGACGCGTACGCTGAAAGTAAAATCGACGGAAGCCGAAAACAAATTCCGCTTTGACCTGAACAAGTCGTTCGACAAATGGAGTTATAGTGTGGGAGCAATGACCCAGTATGACCAGTTTACTAACGATCTGTATGCGCTGATACGTACCGAAGTGCGCGACAGTAATGGTGTAGTGACCCAACCTGCGGTAAGTGTAGGTGGCAACACCGGCATCAATTTCTGGAAGTACGGCCTATACGGGCAGGCGGCTACCAAGCTGCTGGATGGCAAACTGAACCTATCGCTGGGCATCAGGGCAGACGGAAACACCTTTACAGAAGATGGCGCTAATCCATTAAAAACCCTATCGCCAAGGCTGGCTACATCGTATGCGGTGACGGAGCAGTTCAAGGTTAACGCATCAGCGGGGCGATACTTCAAGATTCCCACGTATACCATATTGGGATTCAAGGATGCCACGGGCAACTTTGCCAACAAGAACGCACGCTACATTCAGAGCGACCATCTGGCGGCCGGCGTAGAATACCTGCCGCCATGGCAGGGTGCACGCTTCACGCTGGAGGGTTTTTATAAACTCTATAGCTACTACCCTGTATCGATATCGGACAGTATATCGCTTGCCAACAAGGGTGGAGACTTCAATGTATTGGGCAACGAGGCGATAGCGGCAACCGGCAAGGGTAAAAGCTATGGCGTGGAGTTTCAGTTTCAGCAGAAGCTGACACGCAACCTGTATACGGTAGTATCGCTGACGCTGTACAACAGTGAGTTTACGAACGCCAACGGTAAGTACGCACCCGCATCGTGGGATAATGGTCAGCTGATATCGCTGATAGGTGGTTACAAGTTTAAGCGCAACTGGGAGCTGGGGGTAAAATTCAGGTATCAGGGTGGTGCACCTTATACGCCGTTTGATATGACCGCATCGCAGGCTAACTATCTGGCACTGGGTACCGGCTTACCAGATTACAGCCGGTTCAACACCCTGCGGTTGCCTGCCTTCCATGCCATGGATGTGCGCATAGATAAGAAATGGAACTTCAAGAAATGGACCTTTGACCTGTATCTGGATATCACTAATTTTTATGCCAGCCTGCAGCCACAGGTGCCACGGTATACCTTTACCCGGACACCGGACAATAAGAACTTTGCCACTACCGACGGTGCCCCGCTGAAGAGCAATGGCAGCAATGCCATACCGGTACTGCTCTCCGATAATTCTGGCACAGTGATACCTTCGATAGGGTTTATAATAGAATTGTAAATGAATGAATTATAGAAAATGAAACAGGATTTCCGGGCTCCGGAAATCCTGTTTCATTTATACCCTATCTGCCATCACTCCATTGAGTACGGCTCACTGCCACTACTTTGTGAAAGTGTATACAAATGTAAAGTTGCTGTACAAACCTGTGCCGCTGCCGCAGGGCAATTTACTTCCACAATCCCACTCCGATACGCAGGCCTAGGGAAATATTGCGATCGATAAAAGTCTCTTTGCTTGTAAGAATTTGATTTACTGATTGGCTCGAATAAATTACGGCGTACTCATTGCGGCCCCACATCCAGACTCCGCGCGACCCTTCAATACCAATGCTCAAGCTTTTCAGATACCGGTAATTGGCATCCCGCTCCAGGCCCAAGTAAAACTCGTAAGAAGGAAGTGGCTCGCGCTTATTCTTTAGTACTACTACGGTGGCCGGAACTGATTTTGTAGTGCCTCCTATCGTCTGATATTCGTGGTAAAAAGTATCTACGCCGCGCTTGCCGCCATAGGTGAATCGAACAGATGTCCCGATTCGCGCGATGGCCGACCACTTTTTTGAGAATTGTTTTCTGTACCCTACAAATAGTTCTGTGCCAAAAAATCCAGAGTGAAAAGCATATCCGAAATAACTATCTGCTCCGGTTAATTCCAGGGGATCAAAATTTTTGTAAAGCTGGTGTTTATTAATTTTGTAAGGCCTTATACCGTATTTTATGCCGCCACCATAGTCTATACCGTAACGCGTGACTCGCTCATATTGCAACCTCCACGTACCTCTAATGAGATTCTTGCCATGGATATTGCCGTCAGGCGGCAGCCCATCGTATTGTATACTGTTCTTGTCGGCATAATAACTCATTGCGTAAGACAAGGAAAAGTGGTTGACTCCTTTCTTTTCCTGGGCATAAGCAGCAGTGAAATTTAATGCTATTAAAAAAACAGACAACTTTTTCATAAGTAAAATTTGAAAATCAGCAACCTAAATTCAAGTATCAAATGTAAATAAAAATATCTTTTTAAAACTGTATATTTTTTTTAGGCTTCACCTATATCATATATAACAAGGGTAAAAATTGCACCAGCGGCGCTTTTCCCACGTTGCGCGAGATTGCTTCTCCCCGCAGCTGCGCACTAAGCCAGGCGCGGTGATCGCAATGACCCACCTATTGTGGATGCAAGACGAGGCTGTATGGCGAGCGGGGGTGGTGCTTTCGTGTTGCTGCGCCAATAGGAATATGGTCGGAGAACGGGTTCCGTTAGCAGTTCCAGTTGGGCTGCGCTACCATTTGGGAAAACGAGGTGGTGGTAATTGCCAGCTAGAAACTGGCCAAATTGTGCAAGGCACGAGTTCGCATTGGTACTTGCCTAGGCTGCAAACTCGCGCCAGTTGAGTTTATTATAGAATTGTAAATGAATGAATAATAAAAAAATGAGACAGGATTTCCGGGCTTCGGAAATCCTGTTTCATTTATACCCTACCTGCCATCGATCCATTGGGTAAGGCTCCAGAACACTACTTTGTGAAAGTGTATACAAATGTAAAGTTGCTGTATAAACCAGTGCCGCTGCCGCCAGCATTGGACTGCAGAAAACTGATGCGCATTTCTTTTTTAGACAGGTAATCCAAATCGTACTTCTGGATTTCGGGGGCATAGACATCATCGCCGTCCCAGGTGAGCGTGAGCTCGCTGCCACTGGCTACCCAGTTGCCGCTGACGTGGCGGTAGGTGACTGTGTCCACATCCTTTCTCAGTAAGTACCCCTCCAGCGATGCTGTCTGGTTGATGTTGAGTTTGAGTACAGTAGGTTTGTAGAAATCGGTAGTGCTGCCACCACTGCTCTGGCCATTAACACCAGTGCCCGATGATGCTATTTTGTCCAGCTTCCACTCCCCTACCAGCTTCTTGTTCTGATCCGTAAAACTGATAGCAGGTTTTGTCTTTTTGCAACCTGTGGCTATAACTGCTATTATAGTGAGCAATGTAATGATCTTGTTCATATGGTATTATTTGATTTTATAGACCGGAAACCGCTCGTAGTATGCTGAATAATAAATGCTGCCGGTTATGGGATTTGAAACGGGATAAGCGGCAAGGGTTGTTCCGGCATCTGACGCGAGTACCGGCATGGCGCCAATAACCTTTACCTCCCTCGTGATAGGGTCGAAGGTCTTTATAAATCTGCCATCACCGATCATCAGCAGATTGCCATAGTTGCTGACAGTGTTGCAATACCTGAAATGGGTGGTATCTTCAATAGTTACGGGACCTCCATCGAAACTGACACTGGCAAGGCAATACCTGTAACTCACTGCGGTATTTGTAGTGAGCAAATCAGGATTGGCCTGAGCAAAGTAGATACGATTGCTGTAAATAGCGAAGACCGGCATTTTGACAGACTGTATCGTATCCTTCTCCTTCGATCCGTCTGTTTTTACTTTCAGGAGGTATTCGTCGTCCTTGTTGGTAAACAGCCACCAGCCGTTGTAGAATTTAGACGCATTCAGGTAGGCGTAAAAAGATACCTGACTTGTTTGGGCCTGAGCACCCGAGATAAGCTCTGTACCATTTCCTGTCGCCGGATCGATCGTATTGAGGGAGCCAACCTGATCAATGCCATAAATTATACCGTCGACACAAGTAAGGTAGCTATACACCATCCGGGTGTTGATGATGACACTATCTTTATAATCTGCCTTGTTGACACGGCAAAAAGTATAGAACGCCAATGGGTACTGATTGCGCCGGGCTGTATATATATACTGATCGCTGACCGCAAATGACGCCAGTGTATTGAACTGGGGTACAGCCTCCATCATACCATCTGACTCCCGAATTCGGAAAAAGAGGTGATAGTCATAACGGTCATCAAGGAGGTAGGTATAGTCTTTATCGAAACTGAGGCCGGCAAAATGCAGGTAATTGCTGTCGAGTTTTGTACCGTTTGTCGATTTGTATTCTGGCAGTGGCTCGAGCTTGGTTTTGCCACATTGAATAAAACATATGGCGCAGCACAGCGCAACGTAAAGTGTATTTCTCATAAGCAGTTGGTTTGGCAAATTTTGGCATTTACCTAAGCCATCTGTTGCAGGTGTAAAACTACTTTGATCCCAACACCTTACACTACTACTTTAGTTGTATTTGTGCTGCCAAACGTCATCAAAAAAACACACAAAGGCTAGCCCCCCACTCTGAGCGAGCGGAATACTGTGCTTTTGGCATCCGGGGAACCGATCTGCTATAGACCCTGAGTTGCCCTGAGCTCGAGCAATGCTACATTCTCTATGTGATGGGTATGTGGAAACATATCTACCGGTTGCAGCCTTTTGACTTCATAAGCGGCATCGAGCAACTGCAAATCTCGCGCCTGTGTGGCAGGATTGCAGCTTACATATACCACCCGGGGTGCACGCAGCTTCAGCAATTGCTGCACCAGTTTCTCGGTCATGCCAGCACGTGGCGGATCGGTGATGATCACATCGGGCCTGCCATGCTCGGCAAAGAAGGCATCGGTACATATTTTTTCAGCATCGCCTGCGAAGTACTTGCAGTGGGTCAGTCCATTCAGAGCGGCATTTTCATGAGCATCTTTTATCGCATCTTCCACCAGTTCTATACCAATAACCTGACGTGCGCCGGCCGAACAAAAGATACCTATACTGCCTGTGCCGCAGTAAAGATCATAAAGCGTCTCGGTGCCGGTGAGGCCTGCAAACTCGCGTGTGACCCTGTACAGTGCCTCTGCCTGGTAGGTATTGGTCTGAAAAAATGATTTGGGAGATATCTTAAACCGGAAATCCTCCAGTTTTTCTTCTATATGATCCTTGCCATACCAGCATACCACATCAAGGTCGTAGATGGTATCGTTCATTTTGGGGTTGATGGTGTAATTGAGCGATGTAATGCCGGGTACATTGTCTAGTATGTGTTGTAACATGGCCTCCCGCTCAGGGGCATCTTCATAATGCAGCACCAGATTCACCAGCACCTCGCCAGTTGTAGCCACACGTATCACTACATTGCGCAGCCAGCCAGTATGGGCCTTAAAGTCATAGTACGCAAACCCTTTCGCGGTGGTATACTCCCGCAATACGGTGAGCAATGTATTAGTGGGATCCTGCTGCAAATAACAGGTGCGAATCTCTACGACCTTGTCGAACAGGCCCGGCGCATGAAAACCAAGCGCTGGCTCGGGTGTGAATTTCTCGGCACGCTCCCCTATCTCCTCAAATGTACGGTACCGGCTGGCAGAGAATGTGAATTCCAGCTTGTTGCGGTAGTACCGCTCATGCGGACTACCAATGATAGGCTCAATAGGTGGCAATGCAACCTGACCGATGCGGCTCAGCTGATCGGCAACCTGCTGCTGCTTGTACACCAGTTGCTGCTGGTAGGGCAACATCTGCCACTTGCAACCGCCACAAACACCAAAATGCTGGCAGAAAGCATCAATTCGCTGTGGTGAAGGCTGCACCAGTCTTGTGGTGCGTCCCTGCGCCCAGCTCTTTTTGTCTTTAATAATTACTGCATCGATCACATCGCCGGGAATGGCGTTATCTACAAAAAGCACTTTGCCGTCTTCGAGACGCACAATACTCTTACCCTCTGCGGCATAAGACTCTATAGTAATATTCAGCAACGGTGCCTGCTTCTTCTTTTTGCGTGACAATGTATTTCCGGATTTGGTGCGAAGGTAGATAGTCTAAAGTAGAAAGTAGAGAGTCTTTAGTAGATAGTAGTTAGTAGATAGTCGTTAGTAGAAAGTCGTTAGTAGAAAGTCGTTAGTACTTAGTCGTTAGTACTTAGTCGTTAGTAGTTAGTAGATAGTAGATAGTCTAAAGTAGAAATCAGAAGTGAGGATTTATTGGTGTATCGGCGGGATGAACTGTGAAGCGGAATGCCAGTGAACCAACCTGGTGAGGGATAAATCAAACCAATTGTAAAATCTGTAACTTAGCATCTAACACTGGGAATTTGGTGGGACAAATAACAAAACACAAATAACAAACAGAACAATATCACGTTGACCAAAATGAATATGATAAAATCAATTGCAGCCGCACTGCTCCTATCCTGCTGTACATGGCTAACAGCAAATGCCCAGCCACCAGAACTACTGATCAAAAACATGATTGGGCTGGCTAATCAGGAAAGTAATGATACTGCCTATCTGAAGATCATAAAAAGTGCTGATTCACTGGCACAGGCGATAGCTAATCCAACCATTCAGGCAAGGGTGAACCAGGCTGCAGCAGGGCACTTTTATGCAACAGACGCCGACAAAAGCATTGAGTATCAGCAAAAAGCGCACCAGTTGTACCTGACAGCCGGCAATAAATCCGAAGCGACCGTATGCCTCCAGAATATTGCTTTCACCTATGAGGAACAAAAAAAGAACTATGATGAAGCACTGCAATACGCCCAAAAAGCAATAGCCGTACGTATAGAACTAAAAGACACCATGGAGCAGGCTAATATGTATAAATATATTGCTTTTCTGCATGGCAAAATGCACAATTTTGAGGCGGCAAAGCAAAATGGCGCTATGGCCGTAACATTGTATACTACCCAACATTACCTACCCGGCCTGGCTGTTACCTACCGCAATCTGGCTCTGGTGTATGAAGAAGAGAAAAAATACGACTCATCTGTGCGTCTGTTGCAGCAGGCTATAACGATCTGGCAGGGCAATCCGGAAAATGAACACATATCGGGCACCAGGCTATATGGCTGCAGAAACGAACTGATACGCATCTATACAAGTATGGGAAAAATGAAGCTTGCCGAATCGGAAATACAGGAGAACATGGCTGTTGACGCCTCTCGGTTTCACTATATACAACAACTGGGTTTCCTCAAGGAAGCCAGAGATTTCTACACTAAAAAGAAAGATAAGAGCAACGCAAAATTCTATACAGACCGGTATGCTACCATGGCCAACAGCCTGCGTGCTGAAGGAAAACACATAGATTAACGCGACAGTAAAAGCTAAACATTTTTTGCTGATAAACTCAGGCAAGACCTAACTACCACCAGTAATAAAAGGATGATAGTCGCCCTGCAAAGGTGTGAGAGGTGCAACCCTGATATCGTGAACGGTCTGAATGCTCTGTTTTGCCTCATCAAGCCCAAAACCATTTCCCTTCAATATTTCCTCGTAACTTCTGGTGTGCAGCTCGCCGAAACCTTCACTAAACTCAATATCTGCACCATCTACAGTAATGGTTCTGTAAGTCCGTTTGTTTAGTTGTTTGAGGTTGGCAGGTATATAATCATAGTTGATACTGAGGAACCAGCGTACTCTGGCACGCTGCAAATGCAGCAAACCAGCTGCGCGGTCGGGTTCATTGACATGAACGATATTTTCGGTAACCGGTCCAAATATCCAGGAGAGCATATCGAAAAAGTGAATACCGATATTGGTTGCTATCCCTCCGGACTTTGCTTCCTCGCCCTTCCAGCTATTGAAATACCAGTTGCCACGCGACGTAAGGTAGGTAAGATCAATATCGTAAATCTTGTCTGCCGGGCCTGCAGCAATCTTGTTTTTCAGGGCAATAATACTGGGGTGCAGGCGCAATTGCAGTATATTAAAAACTTTCTTACCTGTTTCCTTTTCAATTTCACCAAGTGCCTCCAGATTCCAGGGATTGAGCACCAACGGTTTTTCGCAGATGGCGTAAGCCTGATTGCGGAGTGCAAAACGAATATGGGCGTCGTGCAGATAATTGGGCGTACAGATACTTACATAATCAATCTTATCCCCTTTTCTGCGGAGTTTATCGATATAACGGTCGAAACGCTCGAATTCGGTGAAAAAATTGGCTGCCGGAAAATAACTATCCAAAATACCAACACTATCGAACTTATCGAGTGCGGCAAGCAAATTGTTGTTGGTATCCCTTATGGCCGCAAGATGCCTGGGTGCAATATACCCGGCAGTTCCTATTATGGCAAAATTATTCATTGGGTGCAAAGGTATTTTTTTTCGCGATAGTTTTCTCTATCTCCTGCCCAAATATTACCGCCTGATCCTCGCGCAAACGGATGTTTCGAAGAGGTGGCAATGTCAGATATTGACTGGATTCTTCGGAAAGTCGGGTCAGCCAGACTGCTGCCTCGTCGATATTTGTTGTTGCCAGCCCCGCTGAATGCAATTGGAGGAATTCACCAATTTCATGGTTGGTAAATTTCTCAATGCATAATATCTGGCGCCCCGTGTAAGCATACTGAAAAATCTTGGTAGGTAGCAACGGATAGTTTTCGGCAACACCCGCATCGGGCAAAAGCAGCACGTGTGCGCTGCGCAAACTACCCCATAGCGCCTGTGGCGACACCCATCCGTTGACCGTAATTATAGACGACACACCGTAGGTTTCGGCCATTGCCTTTAGGCCGTCCACATCATCGACATAAAAATGGCATGTCATTGGTTTATAGAACTTTGCAACGGATAACTTCTTTAAGAGCTCCATAAGCATCCACATACCAGGACCTGTGGCATATACCTTACCGGCATATACCATCCTGAATTCATCAGCAGTAATGTGTCCGTCCTTCCAGTCGGCACCCACATATGCACTATGCGAGAGCAGATGAACTGGTGTTTTTGTCCACTTGCCCAGCAGAAAAGCCATGTGCCGGTGGGGCACACTGATCAGGATTGCACGGGAAAGCAGCCTCTTTTCTATGCTGCGAATAATGTTGCGTTGCTGTTCGTTAAACCTGTCGGGATCGTGATGATCGCTCCAAAGATCTCTGAAGTCTACGATCATAGGTATTTTCTTTGCCGCTGACAGTGTCAGGGCTGTTTGCAGCAGGTATTCATCGCCATAACCAACGCAAGCAAATAAAAAATCATATTTTTGTTCCCGGATCCGGGTATCTGTGGCCAGTACATGTGCCCATCTGGCTCCATGAACCAGCTCCCTTGTTCTTACCCAGCCTTTATTGGCCATAGCGGTGCGCAAACGGTGTGCAACACGCCCTGCTACCAGCGGTATTGTCTTCAGAAATTGCTTTTGCGCCAACAGACTCTTTATCTGAACCGAAAAAGATTTTGCTTCTTCCAGCATCAGCTCTTTTGGTGCAGCAACCTCTAAAATATTGATCGTCAAACCTTTACCACCCGGCCAGATTCCCCTCCATGCCGTACCGGAGGTATACACAACATCCACTTTCCAGCCAAATCTGGCTCCCCAGGCACCTGTGATCGAGTCTGCCCGTTCGCAGGAAACAGGAGACAATCCACCACTCATCAAATGAGCATGCGTCAAAGCCAGTACATTCATTTATCAAACTATGATACCCGACAAAAGTAGTGAATTTATCGGGGCAGGCAGGCAGCATTCGAGCTGCAGTAATACAGCATGTTTTTCGCTATACGGATTGTATTATCGCTGAACGGATTGGTACATCATTTCGATGATTCCTACCACTTCAAGGCCCTCTGCAGCGCTGGTCATCACAGGCATATCATGTATCAATACATCGATAACATTCTGAATTACTTTGTCATGATTGCTCATTGAGCCCTGATAAAGCCCATAATTGTTAGACTTGGCGGTTATATTTATCGGCGGCAACGCCTCACCCAACAGTTGCTGGTATTCAATCGTATTCAGGTATTGGCCACCGATCTTTACGGTTCCTTTTTCTGCAAATATCGTGATTGAGCCTTCCATGTTACTGTTGTAGGCACAGGTAGTAAAGTTGAAATTGATGATGGATCCATTGGCACCTTTCATTATGAAGCTGCCTGTGTCTTCCACCTCGGTGTTGTGTGTATGTCCGAAATTCTCCACAGCACCACTGGCCTGTGTTACAGATCCATTTATATAATACAGAATGTCTACAAAATGACTAAACTGTGTAAACAGGCATCCGCCATCCTTCAATTTGCTTCCCCGCCAGTCGCTACCGCTGTAATAGGCGTCGCCACGGTTCCAGAAACAGTTGACCTGTACCATATAAACAGCACCCAGCTGGTTTGCAGCAACCAGTTTTTTCACCTCCTGAACCGGAGGATTGTATCTGTTCTGTTTTACCGCAAAGATGATCTTGTTGTTTTTTTCACTGGCCGCAATCATATTGCGGCATTCGGCCACACTGAGCGCCATAGGTTTTTCGACCACGGCATGCATCCCGGCATTCATTGCAGCAATGGTATGTGCTTCGTGCAGATAGTTGGGCGTACACACACAAAGCACATCTGTGTTTCCTGCTTGCAACATGGCGTTAAGATCAGTGTAGAAGGCAACCCCTTCCGGCACGTGTTCGCCGACCACTGGATCAATGTCGCATACAGATACCAATGTTGCAAATGGATTGTTCTGTATCTGTACGCCATGCCTGCGCCCGATATTACCAAAACCGACTATTGAAAAACGGATATTTTGCTGCATCTGAGTTCAAAAATAGGAAACCTAAACGGAAGATATGCCGTATATGTGTGCACAGCACAACTACAGGCAAATGAAAACGCCTGCCGTTTGAGCCTGAAACATCGAATCCCCCTTCTAAAAAAACGAAAATATGACAACGAATGAAACAAACAGGTTACTTGCAGTCAGGAGGTTTGCGAACTTTAATTTTGACCTCGACAAAAACCTTCAGGGTATCCTGAAACTCGCGACAGAAATCTATGAAACACCTGTTGCATTCATCACTTTGCTGGATGAGCACGAGCAATGGTTTAAGGTAAACCGAGGATTTGAGGTGAAAACTATGCCTCGGGATACGTCTTTCTGCACCCATGTGATCATGGATAAGGATGTGATGGTAATACCCGATGCACTTACCGACAAACGTTTTGCAAACAACCCACTTGTAGACCAGGCTCCACACATTCGATTCTATGCCGGAGCACCATTGGCCACAAATGATGGCCACAACATCGGAACACTTTGCGTGATGGATACGCTGGTAAAGGAAATACCAGAGGACAAAAAACAACTGCTAGGTATTCTGGCACAACAAGCCACTCACCTGATGGAACTGGAACTAACGTATAAACTACTGAGTGAAAAAATGACACAGGTAGATACACAAAACAAAGTGCTAATGGACATCGCTTTCATACAATCGCACGAATTCAGAGGCCCGCTTACCTCAATAATGGGCATTATGAACATCATTAAAGAAGATGATCTTCAATCGCCCGGAGAGTACCTGCTGATGATGGAAGAAGCGGTAAACAAACTGGATGAGAAAATACACATTGTGGTAAGAAGCACCGAAATAGCAAAACAAGCTTACTTTTCGAACTAAAAGCATGCTATTTTGCGTGTAACACATTATTTACCAGTAGCACTACCCCTTCGTCTATCATTCGCCTCAGTGTACTGATCACATCCGGTGCATCAGCTGCGGGATAGCTGCTGATGAGGGTATTCAGTTGCAAATCTGAGTGCTGTTTGATGTGTTTCAGCAGATCGTTGCGTAGTGCAACCTCGTTGAGCGGTTTGCGTTGCCGCCGGGAACATACATCACAATGACCGCAATCGCCGGCCAACTGCTCGCCGAAATAGCGCAACAACAACTGCTGCCTGCAAACATTCTGGTTCTCCAGAAACGAGATCATGGCTTCTGTGCGCTCATCGTGCTGTTGCCGCAGCTTATTGATCCGTTTGTGGTTGATGATGAGATGGCGGCTATCTACCCGGTAATGATGAAAAAACAGCTGCGGCCCTTCTCCGGGACGACTGTACTCCAGCACACCCATTGCAGCCAGTTGTTCCAGACACCGTACCACATCGTCGGCCTGCATTTTCAATTGCCGGGCAACAGCCGTTTCGCGAATTGCGGTAGGATAGTGAAAAATACTGTTGTACATGCGCAGCAGCCCCACCGATACGAAGCCGAGCCTTGGGTTGATATCATACAGACCGTCCAGTGTATGCCTGTCGGCAGTAAATTGCACCGTAGCCGGGCTATATACGGCATCAGTCATGGTCCAGAGCCCTTCTCTTTCCAGCAGTTTCAATGCATGTACAGCATGGCTGGCCAGCAATTTGAATTTGGAACAAAAGTCGGCAAGGTCAAAAGAAAAATACCGGTCGGGCTGTGCAGATATAGGCACCTGCAGATACTCCACTACCGCCTGATATACCTGCCTGAGATACGCATCGGGTGGGTATTGCAATGCTGTACTTTCCCTGAGGCGTTGAATATCGCCGCTGTTGTAGAACGCTACTGCGCGCGATGGCTGCCCGTCGCGCCCGGCACGACCAGCCTCCTGATAATAACCCTCCAGATGCTCAGGAGCATCGTAATGGACAACTGTTCTTACATCGGGCTTGTCTATGCCCATACCAAAGGCGGTGGTAGCAACCATCACCGGGCAGCGGTTTTCCATCCACATTTGCTGTGCCTCATCACGCCTCGCCCGTGCGAGCCCCGCATGGTATACAGCCGCATTCCTTCCATTCCGGCTGAGCATAGCACCTGTAGTTTCTGTTTGCCGACGACTGCGACAGTAGACAATAGTGCAAGCGTCGCCAATACCCTGCACGGTATCGGCATTTTTATCATCGCTATAGTTGACCTGATAAAAAATATTGTCTCTTGCGAAACTCATCTTAAAAACGGCCGGTTCACTCATTCCCAATTGTGTTGCAATGTCTTGCTGTACTAGTGGGGTTGCGGTAGCTGTGAGTGCCAGAATGGGCACTCTGGGAAAAAAATCTCTGATGGAAGCGATGCCTGTATAGGCAGGGCGAAAATCATGCCCCCACTGAGAGATACAATGGGCCTCGTCTACTGCTACCAGCGAAACTTCCATCTCCTGCAGGTAGTCTTTGAACGTTCTGGTCTGGAGGCGTTCGGGCGATATATAGAGCAGTTTGTAAGCACCCTCAACGGCACTTGCCAACATTTGTTTTACTTCATTATAGTGCATTCCTGAATGCAAACAAGCTGCTGCAACTCCCATTTGCTGCAACCTGCTCACCTGATCCTGCATGAGTGCTATAAGTGGCGACACAACGATGGTGAGCCCATTGAGGACCAATGCCGGCACCTGAAAACACAACGACTTGCCCCCTCCGGTAGGCATCAGCGCCAGCGTGTCTCTGCCTGCCAGAATACTGGATATGATGTCGTGCTGCATTGGGCGAAACCCACTGTAACCCCAGTACTTCTGCAATATATCTTCTGGTGTGCTCAATGTAGGCTATTCTCAAGGCCAAAAGTAAATTGAATAGATGGATTTCGATTCCGCTTTTTAGTTGGTGGATACCATTTACACACAAGAGCAGCGGCAGGACTTACCCACCGCTGCTCAGCAATACCAAAACCATTCAAATATCTACGGAAGTGTAATTGTCTTAACGGTACCTGACGGCAGCTGCAATGTAGCCTGATTGTCGCAGGCCGGGGTGTCGCCATAGTTGAGCGTACGCACCAGCCCTGATGGCAATGTGTATACTATTTTTCCAGCCTGTATCCAACGGCAGTTCAGCGCAACGATAAGTGGTGCTGTGTCTGGTATATTGACAGTAGCCGTTCCACCGGTGCGCGAAATAGTGCCTGTGCCCTTTATGGAATATACATCGTCGGTCCAGTTGATAGGTGTATTGTACCCTGCTGTCCAGGTGCGCACCCTGGTCCATGATGTAGTCAGTACTGTGCCGTCAGTTTTGGTTACCGTACCGTTCACGACTACATCAAAATACGGCTGACCGAGGCTATTCTTTCCACGATTGGTTACTTTTTTGGTGCCTTCAATCTTGTTGTCGTTCTGGTAGTAGTTGTCGAAAGTGATGGTATGAAACGAACCGCTATCGGCATAAGCCCCATTTTTCACGATCATTACCTTTCCCCGGCGGTATCTACCATCGGTGCACAAGCAGTTGGTGGTACCAAAGTCAACAATGATAAGACTGTCTATGTGTGTGACCGTACCGCACCCACTGGTCTTGAATGCGCCGCTACCGGTTGTTACCGATGCCTTGTCGGAAATGGAGTTGGCATCGTCAAACATTTTTTCGGCCATGTTCTGGTCGTTTGCATAATTGGTGTCCTGCTCCGTAGCTACTTCGGCATCGTCATTTTTACGACATCCGGTAAACAGGCATACAGAAACTGCCAGTGCAGTGGCACCTAATGCGAATACAATTTTCGATTTGTTCATCTTTCCGGTTTTTATTGGTTTAGGATAAGTGTTAGCTGGTATTAAGACAGGGTAATAGCGCTAAGGTTTAACGCGCAATAAATTTCCTGCAGGCTCCTATTGCCTTCCGGCACGGGCTTTCTTCTGTTTGAGTCGTTTTATCAGCAACTGCCTGAATTCGCGCTCGGCAACATACATTTCAGACAACTGTTCGGGGCTGATGACCTTTAAGAACCGTTCGCGATATGCCTTTTTCAGCTCCAGCACCTGTTGCTGATAGTCGAGATCGTCTTCTACATAAATACGCGCAGCAGTTCTTTCGTCTGCACCACCGGTAACATTGTATTTCTTCATGTAGGGCTGTCTGATGACCAACAATTGTTTTTCATAAGACCTGTACAGCGGAATAAATTTTGATGCCTGCGCTTCGGTGAGTACCATGCGATCTGTCAGATAGGTCATTTTGGCGGCATGGATTCGTTGCATGCCCCTGCCCCGCTGACCAAAAACCAAAGTAACAGAACACAGCAACAAGACCGCAATCATCAGACTTTTTCTCATTTTCATATTTTGTTTCGCGTTAAAAATCTGCTTCCCATCCTGTTTCATCAAGGTACGATACGATGTCGCCAGATTGAAGGTCAACATCATCCAGTATGTTTTCATTTCCGTTATTGTACTTATAGGGTGCCGATGCATACTGCAGATAGGCACTGATATCCTGACTATCGACCGAGGCGATGACATTCTGTTCCATGTCGCTGCTATCGCTATTGGATACCCTGTACAAACCAAGGCCTACTGCTATGATCACTACTGCTGCTGCCGCCAACCGGATCCAATGGAATGACAAAACGAGTCCCTGCTTCTTTTTACCTTCTACATTTTGCATTACCCGGTTTGGCAACTGATCAAAATATCCGTCAGGCACCTGCAGCATAGTAGTGGGCGATGGCAGATCATCAAACTGTTGCCGGGATTCCAGCGCTACCAGACTGCCGATATCTGATGCCAGCGACCCAAAATAGCCGTCTGGCATGCTAAAGGGCATAGATTTGCTGAGGCTGGAAAGCCCACTTCTCATATCCTCCAGTTCTTGTTTTACCTCTTCATTCATCTTCGTATAGCTCTGACAACTTGTTTCAACGATTGTTTAACGATTCAACAAACATTCCTCCACTTTTTTTACAGCGTGGTGATAAGACGCTTTGAGTGCACCTGCCGATGTGCCTAAAACCGCCGACATCTCGTCATAGGGCATCTCATCATAATAGCGCAAATTGAATACCAGTTTCTGTTTTTCGGGCAGTTGTGCTATCGCTTTTTGCAATTGCCATTCTATTTTTGATGGGTCATAGTCGCGCTGCGCAATCAACTTATTTTCATAATAATCGTCCTGGCCAGACATCGAAACCGACTTAAAACGTTTTTGTACTTCCAGCCAGTTCAGCGTTTCATTGGTTGCGATTCTGTAAAGCCAGGTATACAGATTGGCATCTTCCCTGAACGATTCGAGATAGCGCCAAACCTTTACAAATACATTCTGCAAAATATCGTCTGTGTCGGTATGGTCTATTACCATACGCCTGATATGCCAATACAACCGCTCCTGATATTTCTTGACCAAGGCGGTAAAAGCAGCAGTTTTAGTCCGGTCATTTCTGAACGAGGCAATCAGTTCCTGATCACTTGGTATATCACTATTATTTGCCGCCAAGAATTTCCTTTGTTATATGACTTCAATAAAGTTCAAAGGTTTAAACCGAAAAGAAAAGAAAATTTCCCCTTCGGAGCGGAAGCACAAAATTATTTCAGAAAATAAACCGGAGGGATTTGTCCGATATTCAGCACCTCGTTCGTTATGCTGTTACAAAACACAAAACTATATGGCAACAATTAAACATCTCTTCCACATTGCAGCTGCTCAAAACAAAGTTTTCGAAGCTGTAACCAGTATTGATGGCCTTAAGAGCTGGTGGACAGCACAGGTATCAGGAAGTAGCGACATCGGTGACGTTCTGGCTTTCCGGTTCAAGGGATCGGGAATGGACTTCAGGGTGACCTCGCAAACGGCAGGAGAACGTGTAGAATGGGAGTGCATTTCAGGTTTCGCTGAATGGATAGGTACAAAAATTACGTTTGCACTGGACCAGAACGAGGGCAAAACCCGGGTACGTTTCGAACATTCGGGCTGGGCAGCAACCAATGACCAGTATGCGGCGATCAATTTTAGCTGGAGCCGGTATATGGAAAGCCTCCGGCAATATTGCGAGACCGGCACCGGAGCACCATTTACAAACAGTTAGTAGCACATCATTACTCACCTAAATAAAATCAAAAAAAATGGCACAAACAATCGATTTAGTAACACTGCTGCTGAGCATGAACACAAAGCTGTTTCAAAACGCGCTGGCTGGCCTAACCGAAGAACAGGCGCAACAGCGCATCAGCGACCACAACAACCCGGCTATCTGGATAGCGGCACACACAACATCTGCGCGGTACACGATGCTGCAACTCCTGGGTAAGAACGTTACCGACCCCTATGCAGCATTGTTTGAACAATTCAGGGCATATGACCCGAAACTGAAGTACCCCACCCTTGCCGAAACACAGGTAGAATGGACTACAGTATCTGCACAGCTTACGGCGGCAATGGCCGAGGTATCAGAAGAGACGCTTCTGGCCGACGCACCATTCAAAAACCCATCAGGTGATTTTTCGATTGCAGGAACACTTGCCTTCTTTACACACCACGAATGCTATGGACTGGGTCAAATGGCATTTCTGAAAAAATACTTTACAAAAGAACCAATGAAATATTAATTTTCTCACATCAAAAAACAAAAACAAAATGAAAGAGTACTTATTTTTATTCAGGGGAGGCGACAATCGCGACATGGAGACAACAACTGATGCCGGACAGGCACAGATGCAGAAATGGATGGAATGGATGGGCGGGCTGGCAGCACAAGGTAAACTAGGCCCTGCGCAGCCACTGGAGAAAAGCGGCAAGCTGGTAAAAGGCAGGGACAAAATTGTGACCGATGGCCCTTACATGGAGGGAAAAGAAATGGTAGGCGGTTACCTTATTTGCAAAGCGGCAAACCTTGACGAAGCAATAGAATTGTCGAAAAACTGTCCTATTCTGGATGCCGAAAGCGGAATAGTGGAAATTCGCGAGATACAGGAACTGAAAAGATAAATTGGATAACGACTCAAAGGATATTAACCGGCTGGCAGACCATCTTTTCCGACATGAGTCGGGAAAGATGGTTGCTGTGCTGGTAAAGATATTTGGCACAGAAAATCTGCAGATTGCCGAAGATGTAGTGCAGGATACCCTGATGAAGGCTTTGGAAACCTGGCAGCAAAACGGACTTCCTGAAAACCCTGCGGCATGGCTGTACAGGGTGGCCAAAAACAAAGCCATAGATATCATCAGGCGCAATAAATTCTCCGTGCAGTACGACTTCTCGGATAGTGAACGCATACTGCTTCAATCTGAATATACGCTCAATGTGGTAATGGATACCTTGTGGACAGCGGAACAAGTAAATGATGACCTGCTGCAGATGATGTTTGCGTGCTGCCACCCCGAAATACCTGAGGAAAGCCAGATAGCGCTGATACTAAAAACACTCTGCGGATTCAGTACTGCTGAAATTGCCAAATCTTTCCTGTCGAATGACGATACCATAGCAAAACGTATTTACAGGGCTAAAGAGTTCTTCAGACTTAGAAAGCTGAGACCTGAGTTTCCGGGTGTGTCGGAAATCAGCGGCCGTATCAATGCAGTCTTGAAAACCATTTACCTGATCTTTAACGAAGGATACAACGCCACGCATGCCGATACGCTGATACGCAAAGACCTGTTGGATCAGGCGATTTACCTGACCGGCCTTTTGTGCGGCAATCAACACACCCAACTACCGGAAGTATACGCAGCAATGGCGCTGATGCATTTTCATGCAGCACGGATAGATAGCCGCATAGGCACCGATGGCGACATCATATTGCTCTCCAGCCAGGACCGCATTAAGTGGAACACAAGCATGATAAGTGAGGGAAATGAATACCTGAACAAAGCAGCTACCGGCGACCGCCTGACAAGCTACCACATAGAGGCTGCAATAGCTTACGAACACTGCATTGCATTGAAATTTGAAGATACGAACTGGGAAAGGATATTGTTCTATTACAATCTGCTCGAAAATCTGCACCCCTCTGCGATCGTGAGCCTGAACAGGCTAATGGTGCTCTTCAAATTATACGGATCGGCATATGTGATAAATGAAATTGCCTCGGCTCCAGACACTGCAGGTTGGGAGAAGAACTACCTGTATCATAGCCTGCTTGGCGAAATCTATGCACCAAGCGACAAGGCTGCGGCAATAGGGCACTATATGCAAGCTCAAACCATGACCCAGTCTGCCGCCGAAAAAAAGCTGCTATCCAATAAGATACTGGCATTGGGTTAAAACCTGGATAATCTCAATCCAACCATAGCTGGGTCGGGTACTGCCAGCATAGAAAACTGCAACCTTGAGCACAGCAAATAAGCCTAAAACACATAAACGAAACCGGCAAACGCTATGACCACACCCGCAGTAGTGAGGCCAAAAAGAGCAAAGCCGTATGCATCGCCTGAAAAAACACCGGTAATAGTTAGCAGAAAACTGGCAAAACATACAAAAGCACCAACAAGAATAAGTGTGAGCCCTTTGGACCGGCGGCGGGTATGGTACAAAGTGATTGTCTCGGTCATTATCTCATCGATAAACCTCATATCGTGTCCCTGTTTCAACAACTCTCGTGTGATCTCCTCCCGCGTCACACTTTCCTGCAGCATACGCAAGATGTAGTCACTTGTTGCTTCCTTATTGGGTGTTTCGTTCATACTACAGCAAACATTTTAATTTAACAAAAGATGTAACGGACACCACAAACACTACCCACCACCGGCAACCTGAACAAATCTAACCCATAAGAGATGCAAAAAATATGACATTGGTCAGGTTGTTCATTGCAGTACAGCCCAAACGATCGCTGCTATAATACGATGCTCTTTCGATTGACAACTCGGAACAAATCCCTTTAAAAAATAAATTTTTCGTATACCAGAAACAATTTTCGATTGTATATTGCGTTAGTTATCACAAACACCCAAAAAGCAACAAATGAAACAAGGCATCCTATTCTTATGCGCGTTGATCGCTATCGTGTTCCAGGCAGAAAATGTTCAGGCAGGGTTTGTAAGCAAAAAGCAACACGCTGCGGTTCATAGTACCGGGTCATGGGCATCTGAACAGTCGAAAGTGGCTATGGCTGCAGAAATGCGCCTTGCAAAAATGCTTTCCGGTGACCGCATTGAGCATGGCGACGTGCACCATGACGAACCAAAACACAGCGCCAGCGGCTGGGAAGGCACAGCATCATTCTGGTGCGGTATTGGTGGTTTGATACTGTTCCCACCGGCACTCATCTGCGCCGTTATATTTGGCGCATTGGGCAGGGGTGTTGGACATCATAAAAGGGGCAGAGCCATTGCGGGGCTGATCATAGGAATCTCAGGCATATTCATGTATGCTTTGATACTGTTGTTTGCCTGATAAGCCTGATAAGTAATTACAGCACAATTTGTTGCAACAATGCGCTTTTGTCGGGAAAATCGGTGTTGTAATGCAAGCCCCGGCTTTCTTTTCTGAACTGCGCCCCTTTCACTACCAGATAACCGATGGTGATCAGGTTCCTCAATTCGCATAGCTGAGGCGACAGTGTTGCAGTTTTGTATAATTCTTCTGTCTCGTTGTGAATCAGGTCTATACGATTCATGGCACGTTGCAGCCGCACATCATTGCGTACTATCCCCACATAATCACTCATAATTAATTGCAACTCCTTCAGACTCTGCGTGATCAGGATCATCTCGCGTGGCTCGTTGGTGCCGGATGCATTCCAGTCTGGCACAGCATCATTAAAAGGTACATCTGCTATTCTTTCGGCCATAGCCTCTGCACAGCGGTGTGCAAATACCAGCGCTTCCAGCAACGAATTTGACGCCAACCTGTTGGCACCATGCAAGCCGGTGCTGGAGCACTCACCTACCGCATAAAGATTTATGATTGACGATCTGGCCCACTCGTCGGTCTTAATACCGCCGCAACAATAATGGGCTGCAGGTGCTACGGGAATCATATGCAGCGCTACATCAATACCAATACCCAGACATTTTGCATAAATGTTCGGGAAATGCGCCTTAAACTTCGCCACGTCCATATGCCTGCAGTCGAGGTACACATGTTCGGTACCCGTGCGTTTCATTTCGCTGTCTATTGCCCGGGCTACAACATCGCGGGGTGCCAGATCGGCGCGGGCATCGTACCCGGTCATAAAAGCCACTCCATCTTTGTTGCGCAATATTCCTCCGTCGCCACGCACAGCCTCTGTGATGAGAAAAGAAGGACTGACACCCACCTCGTACAAAGCTGTAGGATGAAACTGGATGAACTCCATATTCTCAATCCGGCACTTGGCACGGTATGCCATGGCTATACCATCGCCGGTAGCTATTTTGGGATTTGTGGTAGTGCGGTAAGCCTGACCTGCGCCGCCAGTTGCCATCAGTGTGCAGCGGGCAAGTATGGTTTCTACATTGTTGTTTCGCAGATTGAGAGCGTACACGCCATAACATGTGATATCCGGTGTAGCTTTTGTGACCAGAAAGCCCAGGTGGTGCTGGGTAATAATATCGACAACAAACCAGTGATTGTAAATGCGGATATTAGGGTATTGCCTTGTCTCTTCCACCAGCGCGCGCTCTATCTCAAAACCGGTAATGTCTTTGTGGTGCAGAATGCGGTTTTCGGAATGTCCACCCTCCTTGCCCCGCATATAGTCTCCCTCTGTGTCTTTGTCAAATCTGGCGCCCCATTCAATTATTTCATTCACTCTGGCCGGCCCTTCATGCACTACTATATCTACAATATTCCTGTTGCAAAGCCCATCGCCCGCTACCAATGTATCTTCGATATGTTTGTTGAAGCTGTCTCGTTCCATATCGTTTACCACAGCTATGCCACCTTGTGCATACTTGGTATTGGTTTCATCGGTATTAGCCTTGGTAAGAATGGTTATAGTACGATCTGGGAAACGCCTTGCTGTCTTAACGGCAAACGTAAGTCCGGCAATACCCGATCCGATAATAAGAAAATCTGTTTTCAGCATAGTAATTTGGGAATTTCCTGTGAATAGGCAACTAACAAACAGCAGCTACCGGCTTGATACAAAATTAAGGTGTATCCGCCTCGCCACAGCAATATTTGGAGGTATTTATCAGGACTGCGGGTATATATTTAATTGTTGGGTACGGCCATGTGCAGACTTCATAGAAAGCACCGCCTTTATCACAGCCTTAATAATTTGCTATTATTGCACCTAAATATGTTGCATGACCCATATCAGACCTGCTTTGCCCGGCGATAGCGAGCTGCTTGCTAACATTGGTAAGACTACCTTTATAGAAGCACATGGACATAGTGCCAGCCCCACCGACATCGCAAAGTATGTGGCAGAAAAATATAGAGAAGAAGTAGTTGCACAGGAACTGGCTGATCCCACAAATTGCTATCACATCATCTCTCACAACGACAAACCTGCAGGCTACTCGAAAATCATAATGAACAGCTGCCATAGACAGATCCCTTTTGAAAATGTTACAAAACTGGAACGGCTGTACCTGCTCAGCGACTTCTATGATCTGAAACTGGGGTGTGAACTGCTGCAATTCAATATCGATCTTTCGCACAGACAACAGCAATCCGGCATGTGGCTATACGTGTGGAAAGAAAACCAACGGGCGATCCGTTTTTACACAAAAGCCGGTTTCCGGATTATTGGCAGCCACAATTTTCAGATCAGCGACAGGCACTCCAACCCCAATCACCAGATGTTACTGACATACTAAATTGCCTGTATCGCAATAGAATAGGGTTTGAGTTGCTCCCGATCGTGGAAGTTGGCACTAACGAGGAACAGGTTTTTTGTCTCCAAATTTCTATACCTTGCAATTATAAACATCACTATGGCACGGAAAATATTGAAATGGACTGGCATCACATTGTTGGTAGCACTGGTATTAATACAGTTTTACAGACCAGAACGTAA
The DNA here is from genome assembly GCA_903824665.1 of uncultured Bacteroidota bacterium. GTDB lineage: Bacteria > Bacteroidota > Bacteroidia > Chitinophagales > Chitinophagaceae > Nemorincola. The sequence continues at coordinate 144,438 of CAIJXT010000010.1, forward strand.
CATTAACCCCAATACCACGGCTGACGATATTGTTAACGCCTATTCGGTACCTGCCGATGTGGCCTCTGTATTGCACAAAGCCTGTTACGACTGCCACAGCAATAACACCAACTATCCGTGGTACAACAACTTCCAGCCAGTAGCGCTCTGGCTAGATGACCATGTTCGGGAAGGAAAGGACGAGCTGAATTTCTCAGAATACGGCAGCTTCAAGACCAAGCGAAAACTGAAGAAACTCAAAGAAATTGTAAAAGAAGTAGAAGAAGGCGAAATGCCCCTTGACAGTTACACCTGGATACATGGTGAAGCAAAACTTACTGCGGCAGAAAAACAGCTGCTGATAGATTGGGCAAAAGGTTTGTCTACCAAGATCACAATGGAAGCCGGTGCTATGCCCCAATAACAATGCACCCTGCATAATGGCATACTGAATTGTGAAATGATTCCTGACCGGCGCCAGGCACTTTCCCGATGTGCATAATAGTATCCAGAGGTACTGATGTGCCTGATGGTTGGCTTTTTGGGGGATTGTTTGTATTCACGTCTTAGTAATGGTGTTGTGGACTGCGTATGCAATAAACGTGTTCGTACAACCGGAATCGCACTCCTGATTCCCGCCCGGCAATACTGGCGATGGTATTTTCATACCCTAAAAAAATAATCCACCTTTGATGCAACTTATTCTGCACTTATAGCATTTAGTAAGTACAGGGTGGCTCAGGCGGGCACCAACACTAACAAAACAGACTACTTTTACCAGATGACAAACCGATAAAATTCGCTTTTAAAATTGATCGTTGATCTGTCAAATATTACCGATGAGGCAAATCTGGTGAAGCGTTGTCAGAACAATGACCCAAACGCCCAAAAGATCCTGTACAACATGTATGTAGCAGACATGATGATACTGTGTCTGCGCTATATACCCAACAAAGAAGATGCAAAGGAAAGACTAATGGATGGTTTCCTGAATTGCTTCAGTAATATGAAGCAATTCAACTATCAGGGCACAGGAAGTATCAAGGCATGGCTGAAAAAAATAATGATCAATCAGTGTCTGATGCACCTTCGAAAACGAAAACCATTTGCGGCAGGAAGACAAGAAACAGATCTATATGAAGACCGGCAAACAACAGAAGATGTGCTGAGCCACCTCTCTGCAAAAGAAATCCTGCAGGTACTGCACACCCTGCCGGATGGATACAGGACCGTATTTAATCTGTATGTGTTTGACGAAATGACCCACCGCGAAATCGGTGTTTTGCTGGACATAACTGAAAACACATCCAAATCGCAGTTGCACAGGGCAAAAGCGCTGCTTAGAGAAAAGATCATATTAATGGGCTAAAACTGATGCTATGAAAAAATCGCTGAAAGAAAAAATGGATGCGGCATCGCTGGAGGAATTGATGCCTGACTTTGACAAAGAAGCACAATGGCAACAATTGTCGCTGGCGCTACATAAAAAGAAAAGGCTAACAGCCTGGACCTGGAAATCGGCGGCGGCTGTCTTACTGCTATTCACCACTGGTCTGATCGCGTTTATGCTTTCGCAAAACAGTAAGACTGGTACATCGGAAACTGCGCTTACACAAAACTCCTCCGCACACAACTGGATTGCAGAAGTAGCACCGGCAATTCCTGTTCCATCTGCGGCTGGCACTGCTACCAAGCCTCCTGCTAATGAGCAACCAATACCAACCGAACTACCTGCTGCATCGCGCAACACCACAAAAAACACAACGCAAAAACCGGTAGTTGCCAGCCTGTCAGGCAATAGTGGGTATCACCGCACCCGCGAGTTTGTTTGCAATGGCACTCCTTGCCCGCTGGAGATCTGTATTATTCAGACTATATCCTGCAAAAACGGTAAACCAGCTGCTATATCTACCTGCAACATGCTTTTACCCGATCAGGCAAGGCAACTACATTATAAAGCGCCAGAAACTGCCGGCAATCAGTGCAAAGTAACGATAGATGAGATCAGAATAAAAAGAGTAACCACCGGTGAAACCATTGTACTTAATGCCCACTCCAAGCCTTCTACAGCAGAAGAATTGTTTAATTGTCTGACTGGAAATGAAAAATGTGGTATGCTTGCCGGTATATTTGAAGCAGATTGTAACAATCAGCAGAAAAAACACAGCTTGAAAATTGATAACAACTCAGGTAATCTGATAATGGAATAAAAACAAAGCCAACACAACGAAACAAAATTCAACCAAAACAATTTTTCATTTTTTTCACTTAAAACAAACAGATATGAAGAAAGTAGTCCTTTCCCTGCTATGCCTTACGTTGAGCACAGCTGCGCTTCGCGCACAAGAGAAAACCCAGCCAACAGCTGCTACATCAACCCCACCCCCGCCGCCTGCAGCAAAGGCTGAAGATCCGGATGCAGGCAAATTCAAATTCAAAGAAGAGATCCACGACTACGGTGAGGTACCGGAGGGTCCGAAAGCCGAGTGTGATTTCGAATTCAAGAACGTGGGCAAAAAGCCAATCATTATCTCTGAAGCGCATGGATCGTGCGGCTGCACGGTACCCAAATGGCCGTCAGAGCCAATTATGCCCGGAAAGAAAGGGAAAATACATGTGGTTTATAATACAGAAGGCAGACCAGGCCCTATAGGCAAAACGATCACCGTCAATTCGAACGCTGCTCAAAGCCCAATGGTACTGCAGATAAAAGGCACAGTAAAAGCCAAACCACAACCCGCTGTACCAGCCACTCCAAAGAAAGATTAACCAAATTGAATTTAAAAAAAAGGCGGCAGCTGGTATCCTCACCAGTCTGCCGCTTTTGTTTTGTAACACCAACTTAATCAGTCTGATTGCCCGCCATGCTGGCTCGATATACAGATTTTTAGTTGTCCGTTCGGAGATCAACCTTGCAAAAAGCAAATGTTTCTGCTATTCAAAAGCCTGTTGGCAAGAACTAAAAAAAAAGGCTCCGGAAAACCGGAGCCGTTTCAAAATAATCAATACCTGACTCTTAGTGCTTCAGTACAAAGTGGAATGCTTTGCGGTCAGCACCATTAGAAATATTGAGGAGATACATTCCGTTGGCCAATTCATTGTTCAACTGAATGCGCTCATTGATCATGTTATTACGAACCTGCACTCTGCTGGTATACACTATCTGACCCAACATATCTGCGATTTCGATTGTTATAAACTCATCAGCCGTTGTAGCCAGTGAGCCGGTAATCGCGAATACACCTGTATTTGGATTCGGTACAAGCCTGATATCGCTATTGGCAAGACCTGTATTCGTAACAGCTGTAAATGGAACCACTTTCATAACAACAGAATTGATTGTTGCGAGACCGCAAGGAGCGCTACCGTATACAACACATGTCACAGAGTCACCATCGTTGAAGTCGCTGTAAGTAAATGCAGTGGTAGTTGCACCAACGATAATATTACCGTTGATCATCCACTGATACCTTGGAGCAGGACCTGCATTGGTCACTACTGTAGTGAAGTCTACTTTTTGACCCTGCTCTACTATCAGGCCCTGCTGGGCTATGATACTTACTGCTGGTACAAATTTGGTATCCACACGCATGTTGATCGTGTTGCTCTGTACATCATTTACAGAAGGACACTCATAACTACTGTTCAGTCTGCAGATTACAGTCTGGCCATTTGTCGGGATGAATGTATGCATTGGTCCGGTTACGCCGGTTACTATGCTGCCACCCACTATCCAGGTATACACTGGTTCGTCACCACCGTTTACGCCTGTAGCGTAGAACACTGCTGTGCTTCCTTGACAAACCGTATCGTTTGGCGCTACAATAATGCTTACAGCCGGTGTAAACTTCGGTACAACCGTCATTGTCAGCGCATCAGAAACACTGGCTGGTGCTGCACATGCGGCACTGCTAGTCAGTTTCACAGATACCACATCGCCGTTAGCTGGTATGAAAGCGTAGCTGGTTGCTGCACCTACTGCAGTTCCATTCACGATCCATGAGTAAGCAGGAGTAGTTCCGCCATTTGTTGCTGCCGATGTGTAAGTCACTAATGTACCCTCACACACTCTCGATCCTTTGTCTGATGACATCGCAATTGTTGGAACCACTACAGGATTAACGGTTACTTCCGCACTTCCTGCCATTGGGCTTGAGCAGCCAAATGTATTCGTTGCTGTTGCAGTATAAGCACCTGTCATTGTCTGCATACCGAAACTGATTTCGTCACCTGTACCGGTAGCAGTTGTGAATACGCTACCATTCACCAGAGTGTAATTCGTACCGTTTTCAGTTGTGTCAAGGCCTATGTTCACCCCAGTACCATCTGCACAGTATGCACCGCCGCCGGTAACATTCACTACCATTGGCACTGGATTAACTACGATTGAACGTGTTTTGCTGCAACCGGTTCCCAATGAATAGGTAATGATCGCACCGCCAGGAACAACACCTGTTACAATACCCGAAGCATCAATCATAGCAACACCATCATCACTGCTGGTCCAGCTGCCACCTGAGGTTGTATTTCCAAGGGTAACAGTTGATCCGGCACAAACACTCATTTCACCATTGATGTTACCGGGTAATGGGTTAACAAGAACAAAACCTGATGTGCGGCAACCTGTAGGCAGTGTATACGTAACTCTTGCAGAACCTGCAGCCACGCCGGTAAACGTACCAGTCAGTGCATCTATTGGTGCTACGGCAGTATTGCCGCTTGTCCATACACCACCGGTGCTGGCATTGGTCAGCGTCGACATCTCACCGTTACAAACAGTATTTGTGCCGGCAATTGGCGCAACCGCCGGATGTACAGTTATCGACCTTGAGCGCTGGCAACCTGTAGGCAATGTATAGGTAACATTTGCAGAGCCTTCGCTTACACCAGATACTACGCCAGATGTGCCGCCAATTGACGCAACACCAGCATTATCACTGCTCCATGTTCCCAGCGGATTAGCGTTGGTAAGTATGGCAGTAAGACCAGGACAAACCGATGTTGGACCACCAATCAATGCTGGCAGTGCGTTTACTGTGAATATTGCTGTGCGGCGGCAATTGTTGCCTATTGTATAGGATACAGTTGTTGTACCAGCAGCTATAGCAGTCACCAGACCACTATTGCTGATAAGTGCCACCATTGTTGATGTATTCCATGTTCCACCGGGAGAAGCACTGGAAAGTGATGACGTAAGGCCGGCACATATTTCCAGAGAACCGGTTATTGGTTCTGGTAATGGGTTGATAACAACTGTTGCTGTGCGTTTGCAACCAGTAGGTAATGTATAAGTAATAATGCTAGAGCCCTCAGCCATGCCTGTTACAGCACCTGTAACTGTAATTGGTGCTACAGTACTGTTGCTGCTTTCCCATGACCCACCGGAAACGTTATTCCCGAGTGCGCTGGTATTGCCCTGACAAATATTCAGATTGCCTGAAATTGCTCCGGGAAGCTGATTCACAATAAACATAGCCATTTTACGACATCCGGTTGGCAATGTGTATGAAATGATAGCATTACCTGCCGCATTACCTGACACAAGTCCTGATGCATCAACCGCAGCAATGCCATCGGCTGATGAAGACCATACACCACCTGTTGTTGCACTCGACAGTACAGACGACTCAAGTGCACATACTGTTGTTGCACCTGTAATATCTGCCGGGCGTGGGTTAACGACCATTGAGGCTACTGAACGGCAGGATGTAGGCAATATATAAGAGATCACCGCTGTACCCTGAGCTGCACCGGTTACTACACCCGCCGCACTGATCGGCGCAATTGCTGGTGCATTACTGCTCCATGTACCACCCGGTGTAGAGTTGGTGAGTGTAACAAATGAAGCCTGACAAACATTGAGTGTGCCAAAAATCGGATTAGGCAGCGGATTAACCGTTACAACTGCTGTACGGCTACATGTTGTTGGAAGCGTATAGGTAATTGTTGTTGTACCCTGTGCTATACCACCCACTGTACCTGTGTTTACGTCTATGGTACCAATCGCGGAGTTAGCTGAAGTCCATGTTCCGCCTGATGAAGCATTTTCGAGCAGTGTGGTGGATCCGATACAAACATTACGGTTGCCGGTGATGGCAGCTGGCAATGGGTGTACTACGAATGTCTGTGTAGCGCGACAGCCTTCAGGAAGTGTGTACGTTATTTCAGCATTACCAGCAGATACAGCGGTTACCAAACCGCCTGCACTGATGATCGCATTTGAAGAACCAGAAACCCAGGTACCGTTAGTTGGTGAGCTGCTCAGCTGACTTGTAAAACCAGGGCAGGCTTCTGCAACACCGAAAATCGGATCCGGAGTACGATTGACAACAATTGTTTTAGTGCGTGCACAACCTGTAGCCGGCAGCGTGTAAACGATACCCGCAGTACCCGGAGCTATGCCTGAAACCACGCCCGCTGGTGTAACATCTGCCTTGGTAGCATCTGTAGTACTCCATACACCGCCCGGTGTTGTGTTGCTGAATATAGTAGTAAGCCCTGTACAAACGCTTGATGCGCCGGTAGAGTTGTTTGGCAACGGATTAACTGTAACTTCTTTGGTGGTGATACAAGTAGTTGGCAATGTGTAGGTAATCAGCACATTCCCTGCAGCTATACCTGTAACTGTACCGCCGCTGTTAATGCTTGCAACCGCAGTATTGCTGCTGCTCCATGCGCCACCCGCATCTGAATTAGTTACTAATGCTGTAGTACCGGGACATACATTAAATACACCGGTGATGTCTGATGGCAGTGGGTTAACCACTATTGTGAACGAACGTGCACAGCCTGTAGACAATGTGTACATAATATTTGCGCTGCCTGCAGCGATACCTGTAACTGTTCCGTCAGGTGCAACTGTTGCTACAGTCAAATCAGATGAACTCCATGCACCGCCAGATGTACCGTTCGTAAGTGTTACTGTCAATCCAACACATACTTCGCTATTGCCAAAGGTAAAGCCAGGCAAAGGATTAACGGTCACATTTGCTGTTGTACGGCATGTAGTAGGCAATGTATAAGTAACATTTGCAGTACCTGCATTGACACCGGTTGCGATACCTGTTGATGCATCGATAGACAGCGTACCTGTGGCACCGCTTGTCCATGATCCACCGGGTGTGGTGCTGGTGAGCAGTGTTGTGTTGCCTTTACAAACATCCATAGTTCCTGTGATGTTCGCAGGTACCTCATTTATCGTAAGCGGATGAACGGTATAACAACCAGTCGTATTCAAAATATAAGACACGGTAACATTTCCTGTAAATGCTCCCGAAGTCACAAGACCAGAAGTTGCATTGATACTGGCTATGCCAGATGACAAACTCCATGTACCACCAGAAGTGGCATTGGTCATGATGGTGCTTGCACCCTGACAAATTGCATTCACACCACTAATAGCAGCAGGCAGCGGGTTAACAGTGACACCACGGATAGCGATACAGCTGGTTGGCAATGTGTAGGTCATTGTTGCGTTTCCGGTATTGAGCCCTGCTATTTCACCTGTAGATGCGTCGATTGATGCTACTGTTGTATTGCTGCTCGTCCATACACCGCCTGTTGTTGCAGAAGTAAATGTGGTTGACAATCCTTTACAAACTGTCTGGGTTCCGACAATTGCAACCGGCAGCGGATTAACAGTCACCTCACGGAAAATAGAACATCCCGTAGGTAATGTATATGATATGTTTGTGTTACCCGCACTAATACCTGTTACTACTCCAAATGTGCTCACGGTAGCTACAGAAGGAGCACTGCTACTCCAGGTTCCTCCGGATGTTGCATTACTTAGTGATGTGGTCAGTCCTACGCATACACTGGCAGTACCTAATGTAGCAGATGGTGCTGCCACTACCGTTGCCACTCTTGTGGTAAGGCAACCCGTGGGCAGTGTGTAACTAATAGTAGTAGTGCCCGAAGCAACACCTGCGAGTACACCTGAAGTCGCATCTATCGAACCCTTCGATGGGTCGCTACTGCTCCAGGTACCGCCAGCAGTGCTGGTTAATGTAGAAAAATTACCCTCACACACAGAAAGTGCGCCAGAAATAGTTGCCGGCAATGGATTAACACTCACTGTTACCGGACTGCCTGTGTTACAACCATGTACGCTCGTTACTACTACGCTGTATACATTACTACCCACAGCAGCAGGTGTAATATTTACTGAAGCACATGTAGAGCAAGACAAACCAATTGTTCCTGTCCATGCATATGTTGGTGTTGGCAACGTGCCTTTTACAGTAATATTATCTATAAACCAGTATACAACGGTAGCGTTATACACCCAGCGCAATCTTACATCAGGTACTCCGACAGCTGCTGCCGGCAGTGTCATTGTAAAGTTGGGTGTAGCTGCGCTGAATGGATCAGTACCAAGTGTAGTATCAGTCTGGTTAACCCAGGGCTGGAATGGTCCACCATTCAATGAGTATTCAATAGCCGCCGAAGCTGTACCGTCTGAAATCGCATATTGATTGAAAGAAAGTGTTACTGTGCCGTAACCACCCATTGTAGAAAACGAAGGAGAAGTTATGGCAGTATTTGTAGGCGTCGGCACTGCAAGGATAGACGCAGATTGCAGCATTGGTGTACCATCACCGATAACGCCATTGCTGCCGGATGGTACTATTTGCCAGTAACTGGCAGCATTGCCAGATGTATTGGTAATATTCCATGAGCCCAATGTACCATTGAAGTCCTGGCTGAGCAATGTGAACGAAGGATTGGGAGAAGACGCTGTGAACGAAGCAGTCTCTGTAGCGCATATCGTAACATTGGTAGTAGGAGAAACCGCAAGTGACGGAAGCGGGTTAATAGTTACCTGACGCGACGTAACACAACCAATTGAATTCGTATAACTGATCGTAGAAAAGCCTTCTGTAACGCCGTTAACAACGCCAGCCGGATCTACTGTAGCCACTGCAGTTTCTGTAGAAAACCATGTACCACCTACGTCAGTATTATCAAGATCTGACGTAGTGCCTTTACAGAAACCGGCAGTACCGGTAATGTTTGGTGGTGTTGGGTTTACTGTTAACACCCTTGTACGGCGACAACCTGTGCTGGTGAATGTATAGGTGATCAAAGCCGTACCTGCCACACCTGCATCAACCAGACCGGTTGCTGAGTTAATGGTAGCTACAGCCAGATTGCTGCTGGTCCATGTACCTCCGCCATCAGTATTAATAAGTGTTGTAGTCCGGCCTTCACAAACCGTTGCAACTCCTGTGATGGGCACTGGAAGTGGCAGCACATTTCTTACAGATGTAACATTGGTAGTGCAACCACCAAAACTAGCAGAGGCAGTATAAGTAGTTGCAGCAGTAGGAGCTACATAAACCGATGCTGCCGCACCGCCCGTATAGGGCGTTGTAAGACCGGCATCAGTGAAGATGGCTCCCAGTGGCGCCCAGGTAAACGAAGGCGGACTGACATAGGTAAATGTAATAGACCAGGAGGTAAGTGTACCCTGATCGCCACCGGCGTGGTCACTCATTACAAGATCCCATGCACCGCTATAAGGCGCGGGATATAGAGCAGCCCAGCTAGTTGTGGTCGCTGTATACCCTGTAGCACCAGTAAGAGCAGCAGATGCGGCAAAAGTGCCGGTAAACGGAGCAGCACCCAATGCTGTGACGCCAGTTGAGCTAATTGTAGTATTTATAAAATTGTCGGCACTGCCACCAACCTGATTAAAGAGATTGAGGATCTGTCCGTTGGGTGACCTAAGATTGATTCGCATATCCCCTACCCATGTATGGTTCATATTAAAGTTCACCGATATTCCGGTGATGGTCGCACCAGCAGGTATGGAGGAAGCGGTGAGTGAAGATAATGCTGCGGCACCCGTTCCGTCGGGCACAACAACGCCAATCGCCCCTGAAGACAATGTGAGGCTGCCAGGAACAGAACCATTGGCTGATATTAATGATCCGGCACCGTTACATGCAGTTGCCGTTGTGGGCGTCACCGAGGCTATCGGGGCAGGGTTGACTGTAAGTGTAACCACACGTGCACATCCAGCAGCAGTATACGAAATGTTGGCAGTACCTGCGGCAATGCCGGTTACAGTAGCTGTTCCGCCGCTGGCTGTCAGTGTAGCAACCGCTGTGTTGGTACTCAACCATGTTCCCCCTACAGTCGCATTTGATAATACGGTACTTGACGTTGGGCAAACGGTAAGTACACCGGTAGTTACTGCCGGAGGAGTACATGCAGGGATGTAGGTAAGTTGAATATTATCAACTGCTGCTGGCGGATCGGTACCAAAAAGGCCATCGTTCTTCCATGTAAATATGAGCCTTACAGATGAACCGGCATAGGTGTTTGGAATTGTAAAAGTCATTAACGTCCACGGAGGGGCCGCACCAATTGCCGGTGTGGCAAGTATCAGTGTTGCTCCGGCCATCGCGGTAGTTGTGCCTGTTGGCGTACCTGCAGGTGTCACGGTTGTTGGCGCATGGTACACCAGCAACTGATCCCAGTTGCCACCCTCACCATTCGATTTGTAATAAAAGGTTAGCGTTATACTCGTAGCGCCTGTGGGAATGGCAATATCCCTATAGAAGTGGGACAAGCTCGCGGCACTGTTGGTATATGACCACGATGTGCCCGAGTTATTGGACACAAATGCACACCTTGCACCAGCAAAAGGACCAGCCGGAGTGCCTACAAACCATCTGTTGGTGGGCACATTCACTGATGTCCACCCGTTGGATGCTAAGTCTGTTCCGGTTTCGAAACCACCATCGCCCGTGGGGCTCAATGCCACTACCTGGGCGAAACCGGCAATGCTTAGAAAACAAAGTAGTGTTAATAGATAGAAACGTTTCATACTCATTTATGTTTAATAAAATTTTAGATACACAGTTCTATTGCAACTATTAAAAAAATGCCGAACCCTTTTTAAAAAGAGTTCAGAAAATACATTGTTTTAATAACTACGGGTTTTAAAGTTAAAATTCTTTTTCCGTTTTTTAACAAATAATTTTCCCCAACTTCAAAATGGAGTGTTAGAAAATGCGTAAAACGCGACCAATACAAACACATGAAATATGGTGCTATATTTATTATTTATAATTCATTAGAATATTCTCTGCATTACATTTTGTTAACCGATTGAATAGCATTAACAAAGTCAATACGGTCATAACCAACGCATTCTCAATGTGTCATCAACAGAAATGAATATGCATCCGCCTAAAATTTGCCCATCCACAATAAACATTCGCTGAAAATCAATTGCCAATATTTTTCTTTGCTTATATTTACACTATTGTTTACCGTGAGCCTTTTTTTTGGTGGCTTCGGTGGGCGCATCATTGACCGACAACTTACTACCAATTCAAATTAAACATGATGAAAAGATTACTCTCTTTGCTTTTTATGGTGGGTTGCACCCTACCGGCTATTGCCCAAACTGTAACTTTCAGTGTACCTGTTGCTCCATGTAACAATGATGGCGTGCTTACAGCCAATATAACCGGCATGACACCTCCATTGACTGTTGTCTGGTCAACTGAGGGCACTACTGCCACAAACATCGTACACACAGTGACAGGTTTGACCGATGCATTAACAGGTTACAGTGGCGGTCCGGTTTCGATCACCGTATCAGACGGAACATCAATGATATATAATGCATTCGGAGGTGCACACGCCATAAATTATACACTTTCGGCAGTTGGTGCGGTTTGCCCGGCATTAGGTACGGTAACAGCACTGGCCACTGGTGGTACTGCTCCTTACACCTATCAGTGGTTCAATAAAACCACAGGTTCCGTTATCGTATCCGGTAGTCCGGCAAGCCTGCCTACAGGCAGGTACGGTATTATTGTTACCGATGCTGCAGGTTGCAAATACGGATCGCGTGTACGTAACGACTCTGATCTGGCTCACGTTTTGTACACTTCATTTACTGCGACGCTTACGGCTACACCCGCCAACTGCACTGATGGTGCAGCTTCAATCGCTGCAATATCTCCATCTGCAGTACTTCCGGTGAGCTACCATTGGTCCAATGGTGCTACATCGTCTACAATTACTGGTCTTACCAGCGGCATCTATAGCGTTGATATCGTTGATGCTATAGGTTGTATGGCTACTACTGACACCAATATGCTCTACAATCCTTTTTCGGTGTTTGTAGACCAGACCACTGTTATCAATGTTCCTACAACAGTTACACCAGCCACCTGCCTTTCTGCAGATGGTGCGATCGGCACATTTGTATCAGGTGGCACAGCTCCATATACTTATTCATGGAGCAATGGCGCAGTTACTGCTTCCCAAACCGGCCTGGCCGCCGGCCAATACATGGTTAGTGTAACCGACGCAAACGGCTGTTTAGGCCACGACACTGTGCTGGTGAGCACGTCTACTCCAATCGCAGTTACCTTTTCAAGCTCTCCAAGTCTTTGCACCAGCCCTACCGGCAATGCCACTGTGCTTCCGGTAGGTGGTACACCACCCTACTCTATTACCTGGTTCACTACACCGGGACAGTCTGGCACTACAGCCACACTGCTTTCCGCTGGCAATTACGCATTCCGTGTTACCGATGCTGCCGGCTGTATACAAAGCGGCACTGTAACTGTACCTCCGGTTAACGTGATCACAGCAACTTTTGCATCCACCAGCCCGCTTTGTGCACTGGCTAACGGCAGCATTGCAACCACCCCAACCGGCGGAGCTGCCCCGTACACCTATTTGTGGAACACGGGTGCGACAACATCAGGTTTAACGTCAGTAGGCGCAGGAGGTTACAGCGTACGAATCACCGACAATATGGGCTGCAAAATAACTGCGCCCTACTATCTGCATTCTTTCTCGCCTGTGAACATCGGCCTTTCTGTAGCCGATGCAACATGCTTGTTTGCTAACGATGGCACCATTACGGCAACTCCCTATGGAGGCACCGCTCCCTATTCGTTTGGATGGAGCACAGGCGGTTCTACACCAACCATCAGCGGATTGGGTACAGGTCATTACAGCATGAATGTAACAGATGCCAGTGGATGCACTGCATACAACAATGCCTATGTTGGGTATGATGCTACTGCAACAAGCTGCTATTGCACAATAGAAGGAACAGTATATAATGATACTGATAATAACTGCACACAAGGCGTTGGCGAAACTGGCATCAATCATGCCCAGATCTACTGCTCAGGCATCGGTTACACCTATACTGATGCATCGGGTCACTACTCATTCAAAGTACCGTCGGGAACGTACACTGTTACCGAAACCGTTGTACCTTTTCATCCGCTGTCTTCCTGCCAGACCAACAACATCGTGGTTACCGCTGCTGCAGCTGCCGGCTGTGTGCTTACGGTCGACTTTGCAAACGGCTCTACACCGGTTCACAACCTGCGTATAAGTCCTTCAACAACGATCCCTCCGGTACCGGGCAACACCTACGTACAGCAGCTCACCATTACAAATGAAGGCACTTTGCAGGAAGACACCCTGCAGGCTTCTTACAAAGCCGACGGACAATTGTTTGCACCGGCATTTGTACCGGCAGGCATATTTGCGGGAAGCTCATACCACTACACCACCACTACAGTACCATCGCTTGCACCCGGTGCTTCTCAGACATTCAAGATCAGCTACAATGTACCAGCAAATATTCCACTGGGCACTGTAGTCACTTTCCGCGATACAGTAGGTCATGATAGCCCTGTGAGCTCCTGGACTGATGACTACACACCTACAAACAATGTATGCAATCACAATGCTGTGGTGGTTGCTTCTTACGACCCCAATTTTAAAGAAGTATACCCTAAAGGCACAGGCGCCAATGGCGTAATCAGTGCGAACGACTCTGTGCTGGAATATACTGTACACTTCCAGAACACAGGCACATGGTTTGCACAGAACATAGTAGTGATAGACACACTGGACGGCGACCTGAACTGGACTACTCTTCATCCGGTTTATGAATCAGCTCCATGCAAGATCAGTGTATATCAGGCAGGACCATACAAGGTGGCCAAGTTCACTTTCAGCAATATCAACCTACCTCCTCAGATGTTTGATGACCAACGCAGCAATGGCATGTTTACCTACACCATCAACACACAGCCTGGTCTCGCTGTGGGTACACAGTTCCGCAACCGTGCTTCAATTTACTTCGACTACAATGCACCTATCCTGACCAACACTACAATAAATACTATTGGCAGCTCAGCACCAGTTGTTATACCCACAAACACAAACACTTTCAATAGTGTTTTCACTGTGTATCCAAACCCTGCAATGACGTCATTCAATGCAATGCTGAACAACGAGCAATCAGGCACTGCAACAATGAATATTGCAGACGTGTCTGGCAGGTCTGTGTACACAAAGTCATTTGCTGTACAGGCGGGTAGCCAGACAATAACAACAGATATCAACGCGCTTGGCGCGGGCGTCTATTTTGTAAATATCACCGCCAATGGCAAATCTGCAACTCAGAAACTGGTAATCATCAAATAAGGCTTACAGTTCAATTCATTTTTCAAACCCCGGCAACTGCCGGGGTTTTCTTTTTGCTGCATAGCAATCTGTCACTACCGAAAATCAAAGATCACCAGTGCATGATGCAGGGTATTGCCTATCGGTCCTATCTTTACACCATGTACACCTATTCGGCGGCCTTCTACAGACTGAAAAATTTGTTGCAGCAATTGTATGATGACCGAGAGGCATCGACATTGTCGCATGAAGTAATGGAATGGATTACCGGGCTGGGCCGTACAGACCGCCTCCTGCAAAAAGAGCAGGTAATGAATGTAGCTATGACCACTATGCTGGAGCAAGCCGAAGAACAATTGCTACGCGGAGTACCCCTGCAATACGTAACCGGATATGCCTGGTTTATGGGATTGAAGTTTGCGGTCAGCAAGCATGTACTCATACCGCGGCCAGAGACTGAAGAATTGGTGCACTGGATCGTGAACGACCATCTGCCGCAGGGCCTACCAATAGATATACTTGATGTAGGTACCGGTAGCGGATGTATTCCAATAATGCTGAAAAAACTAATTCCAGCTGCCGTTATATCCACCTGCGATATCAGCCCCGACGCTATAGCAGTAGCTGCTGCCAACGCCACCAGTCTGGAACAGGATATCAGCTTCTTTCAGCTCGATTTTCTCCAGCCAGACCAGCGGGAACAATTGAGCAATTTCAATATCATTGTTTCCAATCCACCCTACATTCCGATCTCTGAAAAAGAAAAGCTGCACATAAATGTGCGGGACAACGAACCTTCATTAGCTTTGTTTGTACAGGACAATGACGCGCTTGTATTTTACAAAGCACTTGCTGTGTTTGGCAAAACACATTTGCGGCCCGGTGGCACATTGTATTGTGAACTCGACGCCGGACATGCACTAGCTACTGCAGACCTTTTCAGCGAAATGGGCTACGCAGACGTAACATTGAAAAAAGATCTTAACGGCCATGAGCGCATGCTCCGGGCTACATTACCATGACGGAGAACTATTATGACGACACCGGTGGCCAATAGTGATACACAAACAGGCAAGCGCAGGTACCAGCTACCTTCAATAGCCGTTTTGGCTTTGTGGGTAATAGTCTTTGCCATCTATCCCTGGTACAGATATTATTTAGATCCCGATGGCACTTCGTACCTCACCATTGCACAACGCTATGCCTATGGCGACTATATTAAAGCCATAAACGGACTCTGGAGCCCATGGGCTTGCTGGCTTACCGCCTTGCTGATCAGAACCGGACTGCAACCTATACCAGCCGCTATCATCATCAACACGCTAGGGGCTTCCGGTTTTTTGCTGGTGGGCTATTCCTTGTTCGGTCGTTTCGCCATTGCCGAAAAAGCAAAACAACTGCTTACCGCTACGCTGGTCGTATTTCTGTGCTTTGCTGTCTATTGCCAGACATTCAATGATCTGTGGCAGTGTTTTTTTACACTGACAATATTACGCATTATGCTTGGCGTGCACTATACAAGGTCACCTTTGCTGTGGATGGCTACCGGGATTATTGGAGCACTCGCCTATTTTGCTAAAGCTTACTCACTACCCTTCTTTGTTTTGAATACCGTAGTGTGCACATGGTTCATCACCGGCGGAGATTTGCGGCAGTGGTTCAAAATTGTGTCGGTATCTGTTTTCACTATACTGGTCTGCTCCTTCCCATGGATGTATGCATTGCATTTAAAGTACGGTATCTGGACCTCATCTACAGCCGGTCCGCTGAATATGTCGTGGTACCTGGTGGGCCACCCTGAATGGAAAGAAGGCATCAATGTGCTTTTGCCACCCGCACACAGCGACAGCCCATACTACTGGGAAGATCCATGGTTTGCCAATGGGCACCTTTCGCATTTCTGGGACTCACGGCATCTGATGGTGCGGCAGATCCTACGGTTCGGGCTCAACTGTTTTGTACTGGTGTTATGCATGCTGGAGCTGTCGGTATTTTTCCCGCTTATCGGTTGGATGATCGTGAACAAAACCCTGCGGATAAAGCAGTTCCTGACAATGGCTACTAACGAAAAAGTGCTGTACCTGTCCCTGCTCATCCTCCCGGCTGGCTACATTCTCGTGCATCTGGAGTCGCGCTACCTTTGGTACGCTGTTGTGCCGGGCATGATCATTGGTGCATTGTATATTCAGCGCTACAAATTCAGAACGGAGCAGATCCGTAACTACGTACTTGTTATGTTTTGCGGCAGTTTCATTTTGTATCCAGTATGGCGCCTCGTGGCAATGCACAACACTGGAAAAATGGAATACGAATTTGCGCAAAAAATGAATGCTGCCGGCATAAAAAATGCTGACTTTGTATCCAACCTGCACCCACGGCTGCTCTCTAAAATCGCCTACTTCTCCGGCAATCATTTTTATGTGGTCAGCAGGCAAAAACCCGCACCAACTGTGCAGGAGCAATTGCAGCAAAAAGCAGAAAACACACAACAGCTCACGGCAGATATCAACCGTTACCGGATAAAATACTATCTCTATGCCCCCTCCCGGTCGGGTTTGATGCTTAACCCCGGATTCAATGAAATTTTTTATGAAAACCTGAAAGACAAAACCGGTTTAATAAATGGAAGGCTCGTCGTGCAGGACACCGCAACTGGCATTAGCCTGTATAGGATTGGCCAATAATATTACGGGATATTATTGATGCAACTTACAGTCGGCAAAGAAGGCCGATAATTCGTCCCTAAATTGTTCTGATCTCAGCAACGTCACCTTACTGCCCAATTGGCTGTCGGCAAGATACAACCGGAGATGTGCCAGATAGTCATCGCACAAAGTATGAATCGCTGCAACCGGAATCGGAAAATTAAGTGTTACACCTTCTATATTACTTTCTGCATGCCGCGACCCGCATCCTTTACAGCTGTGCCGGTAAGTGCTGTTATATACTGTTACTATAGCGCCATGCTCTGTTTCCAACTCCAGCTCGGCATTTCTCGCCACTACAAACGGCACACCGCCAGCTGAGACCTTAAGCTCCAGAAAATACTGCCCTTCATTAAAAGTAAACCGGTAAAAAGCGTTGAGTGGATTGCGAACAGTGGGTCTGGCTATTACCTGCCATGTGGTTGCCGCTACGGCTGACGAATGTTCTGGTGTGGAAAACGAATGATCAGATGGCTGAGCCAGACAAACAACTGGTAGAAAAAACAGCAGGATCAGAAATTGTTTCATGATGCGACATCAGTTGACGGTATAAAAACCGGGAAAACACAATAAAAACAAGATTTGCCTACTTCCACAACTGCCGATTGTACCAGTTCTTCTTGTACCACCGCAGTTTGTACTGGTTATAATGCTCCGTTTTTACGTTGCCCTTGCTGTCTATAAATGTAGAATACCAACGGCGCCTGGGCAGGCAACTGCTAAACATAAATACCAGAACAACTAATATGGTAAATGCCAGTAGAGATTGTTTCATTGTCATTGTTCACTGATTATATGTCCTATGCCGGTAAAAAGTTCGGTAAACATACAAAAAAAAAATTCCACCTCGTAGTGCGGGGACTAATAATTATCGAAATAGCAACAGCCATTCGGAACTGTTCACTATTTTTTTAAGGTAGATATTCATAAATCAGGCAGCCCGTTCGCCTGTTTATAATTAGCAATCATTCAGCCCACAAACTAATAAAGGCTGCATTTGGTGGTCTTGATACCATACTGTGCCTGCAATTCTGTTTGCTTTTTGGCGCAGGCACGTTCCTGATAATACCCTCTCATCGGAAAACTAACGTTTGCTTCATAGCCACCACCGTAAAAATAAGAGCAGTAGCAGGTTGTAGACAATTCCTGCTTCTTTTTGCAACTGCTTGTTGCTATGGCTATGGAGCCTACGGCCAGCAGTAAAAAGGATAATTTCTTCATATAGAATTGTTCAGAGTATGCACATTTTCTGCATGCAAAGTCATTGCTGCAGGCAACTAAATAGCTACAAAAATACGAATACAAACGTGTTACAACAAGTTTTTTGCAAACTATTTGAGTCGCAATGTCACATGAAAATCATTATTCATTTTCTGCTTTTTTGTGCTTCCTTCCTGCTTTTTCACCTGCCTTAGTGCCCTTTCCGGACTTTTCCTTGGCAAACAAGTTTCTGATCGCCGGAATGTTTTTATCGAGATTGTAGTGGTGTGCACCCGCCAGCAGAAATACCAGTAAGATAATCAGCAAAAGTGGGTACACTACAAACTTCTTGATCTGCTTGAACAACAACGCGCGCCTGTTTCTTACTATTTCGTCCTGATCCAGATAACCACGGGTCTCTATGGTGTTGATGATTACTTTGTTCTTGCTGCGGGTTTCCGTACGCCATACTTCATACTTAGCCAGCGACCCCTGCCTCCGGAGATTCTTACCCTTCTCAGTGAGGAAATTGACACCGCCCTCCCGCTCTCCTATAAATTCGTAGTCTTTGAGATACTGAAAAATGGTCTTTACCGACCTCGCCTGCAACTCTCTGAAACCGCGCTCATCCAATGCCTGGCTCGCCATTATCTGCTCCTTTTCGTCAGAGATAAAATTGCGCAATGCGATCTGTATCCCTTTCGAGTCACTCAGTGTCTGGGTGGGAATGATCCGGTCCAGCAAACCCTTTTCAAAATCATTCAGTTCGGTTTTCATAAATCATTTGTTTTACTTCGGGCAATTCTTCAGGCAACAAACAAACCTACCTTCCTTTTACCAAACTTACAATACAAATATTGTTATTAATTTACTATCCTGTTCCGCTACGCTACCTACCAACACATCATTCAATGGTCTACACTAACTATCTCTACCCTGTGCACTCTGTAATCTACACATTCTTTTGTATCTCCCTGCAGTTTGCAACCCGTGCAGCCCAGCGACACCGTTTCGCGGGCAGCTATGTCATTCAGCAATATAGGCTTACTATTCTTCAACGACATAATGCCATTTTTCAGCGAGTGTATCCTGGTTACCTTTACAACCTCTACCCTGATTGTTTTATTGTACGACCTGTTGGTTAGCGTTCCTTCCTGATTCGTTTCACCACATACACCCGGCACCGCAAGAATCTCGGCTAAAAAGTTCTTGTTTTGTTGTGCATTGCCGGTCCAGGGACACAACGCTAACCAACCGACCAACACCACCAAACGACCAAAAAGCATCATAGACGTCAATATAAATGCATTGTACTACCGCTCGACTCCGGGAAATATCAGTTGTGCGGTTCTTCGCGGAGTTTCGAAATGTATGTCACAAAACTTACCTTTGCGACCGTTTATCAAATTTCTATTATTAATACGGAAATAAAAAATTAGCCATGCGCAAAAAAATAGTAGCCGCCAACTGGAAAATGAATCTGGATTTGCAGGAAGGCACAACGCTTGTGAACGAACTACTTAAAAATGCACCAGCACTCAGCCCCGAAAGACAAGTGGTGATCGCCCCACCATTTGTGCATATCGCCCAGACAGCCGGGCAACTGGCAGCCACCGCGCATATTGCCACCGGAGCCCAAAACTGCCACCACGAAGGTGCAGGTGCTTATACAGGCGAGATATCGGCTAAAATGCTGAAAAGCGCAGGCGTACAATATGTAATCATTGGACATTCTGAAAGAAGGCAATACTGTGCCGAAACCAGTGAAATGCTGGCAAAGAAAACAGACCAGGCACTGAGCAACGGTATGCAGGTGATTTTTTGCTGTGGCGAGCCGCTCGAAATACGCGATGCAGACACTCAGAATGCATACGTACAGCAGCAGCTCGAAGAAGGAATCTTTCATCTCGACGGCAGCCAGCTAAGCAATGTGGTCATTGCCTACGAACCCATTTGGGCCATAGGCACCGGCCGCACGGCTTCGTCTGCACAGGCGCAGGATATGCATGCCCACATACGCGCCGTCATTGCCGGCAAGTATGGCGCAGATGCTGCCGAAAACATGACGATATTGTATGGCGGCAGTTGCAAACCATCCAATGCAGCCGAACTTTTTGCCTGTGCCGATGTAGATGGCGGGCTTATAGGTGGTGCTTCTCTGAAAGCCGACGAATTCCTGGGAATAGTAACCGCGATGACAAATTCTTAAAAAAAGTTGGCCGAAATTTTGGTGGACAAAATTCCTGCCCTATATTTGCACTCCGATTCCAAATGGCGTGTTGGTCAATCGGTTAAGACGCCTCCCTTTCACGGAGGAATGACGGGTTCGATTCCCGTACATGCTACCAAAGAGGGAACATGCAATTCAAATTGCAGTTCCCTCTTTTCTTTTTCTCCTAAAACCCTTGCCAAGCCTGCAATGTAGCGGAATGCTTCATTTACCTTTGGGGTTCGACACTGGTCTTTTTTTCGATTGTAGTATATTCCTTCAGGAAAGACCATATACTGAAGTTCTTGTCTGTCATTGTAATCGGCGGAAGCCCATTCTGGAGCGAGTTTAGAGGTTGTTCTAAAGGCTGTGTCTATGTATAAATCAAGGTTCGACACCCTATTCCCAAATTTTGCCCGTTCCTTTTCAATATCCTTCTTTTCGTCAACGAATTTCGCCTTGAATTTATCGAACATATCCTTGGTTATTTCCTCCAATACATATCGTTCTTCAAGCCGTTCCAGCTTCTTGTCTACTTCAGATAACTGCTTTTCGATGTTCTGAATATTCTCTTCTTTTTGCTCGTTCGACTTGTTGTATTCTGCTATCATTTGCTCCTTTATAAGGTACCGCATGGCCTTGTCAAATTCAAGGGTGTATGTTGACAATGTATGAGCAAATCGTTTATGAAGGGTATCAGCCCTCATATTGCAGTTGCAACCCTTCGTGTTGCATTTGTAGTAATACTTCTGGTTCTTGTAGGCTTTATATGCCCTAAGAAATTGCCCACACTCATCGCACTTGTAAAACCGTTTAAGCGGTATTTCGTCATTCTCTGGGTTGGTGCGATAGCCTTGCTTGTTTTCAGATAGCACATCATTTGCTTCAAGGAACAGCTCTTTAGAGATCATCTTCTCATGATTGCCCTCTATTACCTGTCCTTCCAAAGCGGTATGAACCATAAGGCCGCAATAAAAAGGATTGCGGAAAAAGGCTGAAATTCTCTGATTGGTTATTTTTAGCCCTTGTGCGGCAAGCCTTCTGATAATCTCCTCGCTGGATACCTTTTCCTTGACCTTCCAATGGAACGCCTTCTTGAGCAGCTTACCATCTTTGTTGAGCACAATAGACCGCTTGCCATTGGATTTGACAATATCATAACCAATAGGCGGTGCAGTAGGCCATTCACCACGCAGCAGCATTTCCTTAACACCAGCCATACATTTCTCCCTGCGTTGTTGGTTCTCGTACTCGCTAAAGATGAACTGTATATTTTGTTGCAGACTGCCACTTGCCGTTGATGCATCGGTAGGTTGCGTTACGGAACAGACCACTATACCCTGCTTTTTCAACTGCTCGGCTATGTAGATGGCGTTAGCACCGGAACGGCTGAACCGATCAACGCTATACACAATGATGTGTGATATTTTCTCCCGGCTCTTTTTCAGAAAGGACAGCATGTTATTAAACTGCTTTCTTTCATCCGTCTTTGCACTTTCAAACGTGCCACCGAAGTAGCCCATAATTTGAAGGTTACCCTTTTTAGCAAACATTTCACAAGCCTTCTTCTGTGTATCGAGGCTTAAATTGTTGTCGGCCTGTTCTTTAGTCGAAACACGGGTATAAATAACGCAGTTGTTGCCTTTAGTTTTTACCTTATTTGAGCCTTTAGCAAAGGTTTTGAATAGTGAAATGTCGCTCATGCTGCTTTAGTTTGTTGATTATCAATGCGTAGTGCAATTTTCTTGCCAAACTTTTTACGTTTTGAAACTACATTGTAAATAAATCGAGTATATCTCTTGATAGTGTCTATCAGTTCATTTACTTGTTCATCTGTGTAGTTGCTAAACCTTTCAAATTGCCTTACCTCTTCTGGGGTAATGTCATGTGTCCGGTCATACGAATTTACGCCAAGTAGTTTTCTTTTCATGCCAAAATGATTTACCATATTGTACTACAATTGGCACGCCAGAAAACCGGGCATTTTTGGCATTTTTTCCGGTTCAAATGAATTCTAATGCTCCTCTAAATCGCCGCAAATTGATTTCAAATGGTGCAATGTATATTTATTTTAAAATTGTCAAATAGGCATTTTGCCAGGGTGTGAGTGTCATGTAAAGGTGGCAGTTTCAGTCCCCGCCTGGTTCATTCTACTATACACTTTGCGATACACCACAATGATTGAAACGGAAAAAGCGCTATGCATGTAACTACACATGCCATAAGCTGATTTAATAAAATGAAAATGTCTTACTTTGTACCGGATATAGCATACTACCTAACCCATGGCTGACAAAGAAGCTAAAGCACGTATAAAAATCAATAAACTGCTTGAAGAAGCGGGCTGGCGTTTTTTTGATACTGCTGAAGGTAAAGCTACCATACACCTGGAGTCGGCAATAAGACTGGATGATCTGGGAGACGATTTTGAACATTCAAGAAACGGCTTCATTGATTTTCTGCTTACTGATGAAAAGCAAAACCCACTTTTGGTGCTGGAAGCAAAGAAAGAGAGCCTTAACCCACTGGTAGGTAAAGAACAGGCAAGAACCTACGCCCTATCGCAAAAGGTAAAGTTCATCATTCTCTCCAACGGCACTGTTCACTATTTGTGGAATATTGAAACCGGGAATCCGGAAAAAATACAGGCTTTCCCGTCATTAGAATCTATAAAGCAATACTATCAATACAATCCTGACCCAAACAAGCTCGTTGCCGAGCAGGTAGAAAGAGACTATATAGTACTTACCCAGCTACCCAACTACCAGCAAATACCCGAATTTAAGAACGAACAGAAATGGAAGGACATAGAAATTAATCTGAAACTCCGTTTTCTGCGCGACTACCAGGTAAAGGCGGTTAAAGCAGTGCAGCAAGCCGTGAGCGATGGAAAAAAGCGTTTCCTGTTTGAGATGGCTACCGGCACTGGCAAAACCCTTACCGCTGCTGCCATCATAAAGTTATTTTACAAAACCGGCAACGCGCGTCGCATTTTGTTCCTGGTAGACAGGCTGGAACTGGAGGAGCAGGCAAGAAAGGACTTTTCCAACTATATCAGCAACGACCTGACCATTGTAGTTTATAAGGAGAAAAAGAACGATTGGCGCAAGGCTGAGGTGGTGGTAACTACCATTCAGTCGCTGATGGTGAATAATAAGTACAAAACGCTATTCTCGCCTACCGATTTTGATCTCATCATATCTGATGAGTCGCATCGCCTGCTGGGTGGCGGCAATAGCAGGGCATTATTTGAATATTTCCTGGGTTACAAATTGGGGCTTACTGCCACGCCCAAAGATTACCTAAAGCACCTGGATAAGGCAGACATTGACGACCCACGGGAGATGGAGCGCAGGATGCTGCTGGATACATATACCACCTTTGGCTGCGAAAGCGGACAACCTACATTCCGGTATTCTCTGGCCGAAGGCGCTATGGCAGGCTACCTGGTACAGCCTACTGTAGTAGATGCTCGCACAGAGGTAACTACCAAGCTACTTTCAGAACAGGGGTATGGTGTGATGGTGACAGTGGCGAGCACCGAGCAGGAAGATATACTGGAGGAGGTAAACTACAGGCAAAACCACTTTGAGCGTAAGTTTTTTTCAGAAGACACTAACCGCGTGTTTTGCAAAACATTTCTCGAAAACGGACTGAAAGACCCAATAACCGGAGAGTTTGGTAAGAGCCTTGTATTTGCAGTATCGCAAAACCATGCGGCAAAGCTGGCACAACTGCTGAATGAATATGCGCACAAATTATTCCCCGGCAAATATCAGAGCGACTTTGCGGTGCAGGTAACATCTAATGTTGCGAACAGCCAGCAAATGACCATAGACTACAGCAATGACAAACTGCTGGGCTTTAGCAACTATGCGAAAAGCAAGCCGCTGCTTGAGGCTTATAAAACCAGCAAGGCCAGAGTATGCGTAACAGTAGGCATGATGACCACCGGCTGGGACTGCCCCAACATTCTGAACCTGGGCCTGATGCGGCCCATATTTTCGCCTACAGAGTTTATTCAGATAAAGGGCCGTGGCACCCGCATACATAAGTTTGAGCACAAGTATAAAAACGATCTGGACGAACAGGAAGTGATCAGCGAGGACAAGAAAACGTTTAAGCTGTTCGACTTCTTTGCCACCTGCGAGTACTTTGAAGAAAAATATCAATACGACCAGGTATTAAAGTTGCCCGCCAATGCTGACACAGGTGACGACTTCCCGACGGTTGATGATAGTGCACTAAAGCCAAAGCGGGCAGGCTATGAGTATGAAGATGATGATAACATACTAATGGTAAGGGAAGAACAGATAGATACCTACGGCATGAAGGTGGACCGTATGTTCTTTCAGCAGTTTGAAGAAAAGGTAAAAACTGATGAAGAAATAAAGCAACTAATGGCGGCAGGCGATGTAGCCGTAGCGACTGATAGAGCAAAAGAAAAATACGACAACAAACCGGAGGAGTACTTTAACCTGGATAAGCTGCGAAAGTCGCTGAAGATAGACCGTAAAATAAGCTGGCGCGAACTGCTGGAACTGATATACTATGGCAACCAGATAAAACGGAAAGACGACCTATTGAGCGATGAGTTTGATAAATTTATAAGTACCAATAATATAGCTGACGTGAAGGACATGCAGGCGCTCCGCTACTTCTTTTATGCCTACATTAGCGACCCCGAATTAAGAACCATTATAGACCAGCAGGATTTTACAGAACTATACCATAATGCCACCTTCAATGCCGAAGACTTTAGCAGGGTGGATGATAGTATGAAAAACACGCTGCCTACGTACATAAAAACTTATGTGCCTTTAAATAAATTTTTGTCTGCTTAATTATTATGCTCGATAATACAACCAAGAAAAATATAGACGATTGCCGCGATGTGCTGGTAGGTAAGGTGCCCGACCCCAAAAGCCAGATAGAGCAAATAACCCTTGCCCTCATTTACAAGTTCATGGACGACATGGATATGGAGGCGGTGGAAAAATTTAAGGGAAAGCCTAAATTCTTTACCGGCGAATATGCCAAGTATGGATGGCGCAGGCTCTTTGACCCGGCGCTGAGTGGTGGCGACATGCTGGCACTGTATAGCGAAGCGCTGGAAAAGCTGAACACCAACCCCAATATACCGGAGCTGTTCAGGAACATATTTAAGAATGCCTACCTGCCCTACCGTGACCCCGGCACGCTGAAGCTGTTTCTGAAATACATTAACGAATTTGAATACAGCCACAGCGAAAAGCTGGGCGATGCATTTGAGTACCTGCTGAGCGTGATGGGCAGCCAGGGCGATGCCGGCCAGTTTCGTACACCCCGAAACATTATAGACTTTGTAACGGCTTGCGTGAACCCGCAAAAAAATGAAACAGTGCTGGACCCTGCCTGTGGTACGGCGGGTTTTCTGCTGAGCGCATACAAGCATATACTGAACCAAAATACCGACAAGCGGCAGGGCGACAAACTAACACCTGACCAGCGCAAAAAGCTGGCAGCCAACTTTGCCGGCTATGATATAAGCCCCGACATGGTGCGCCTGAGCCTGGCCAATATGTACCTGCATGGCTTTACCTCGCCTACCATACATGAATATGACACGCTAAGCAGTGAAGACCGCTGGAACGAGACCTATGATGTGATACTGGCCAACCCGCCCTTTATGACGCCAAAGGGCGGCATACGCCCGCATAAGAAATTTGGGGTACAGGCAAATAAGGCCGAGGTACTCTTTACCGACTATATAGCCGAGCACCTGAACAGCAATGGCCGTGCGGGCATAATAGTGCCCAATGGCATAGTAGCCACTACGCAGACTGCCTACAAACAACTGCGCAAGCTGCTGGTGGCCGATAGCCTCATAGCCGTCGTGAGCCTGCCCGCAGGCTGCTTTAACCCCTATAGCGGCGTAAAGACCAGTGTGCTGCTGCTGGATAAGCAGCTAAGTAAGAAGAGCAGCCACATACTCTTCCTGAAGATAGAGAATGACGGCTTTGACCTGGGTGCGCAGCGCAGGGAGCACGACAAGAACGACCTGCCGCTGGCGCTGGAAGCCTTTAACGAATATAAGATCTGCCTGGCAGCGGGCAAGCCTTTTGATATAGAAAAGTACAGCAGTATTTGCTTGCTGGTGGAGAAAGAAACGGTGCTGGAGAATAAGGAAGTTGTATTGACAGGGGACAGATATGTAAAAGGGATTGTCAGTCAAACGGAGTTTGAAATGGTAAAATTGGGTGAAGTTGCTCAATTGGTGGGAGGGGGGACACCTTCAAAGGAAAACGATACGTACTGGAGCAATGGGAATATAGATTGGATTACTTGCTCCGATTTTTCTGATGATAAAATGTACTTGGGGAATTCTATCAGACAAATAACTGAAGTAGGATTAAAAGAATCCTCCGCTAACATTGTTCCAGAGGGAACTGTCGTTTTAGTAACGCGCGTCTCATTGGGCAAGTTGGCAATTGTTACAAAACCCACTGCACTCAATCAGGACTTAACTGGATTAGTAATTGATGAAACTCGTTTAGACAAATTATTTTGTTATTTCTTTTTACGATCCATTCGCAATCAAATCGAAGCGGATGGACACGGAGCAACCGTAAAAGGTGTTACTCGCAATTATGTAAAAGACATTGAAATCCCCCTCCCACCGCTGGAAATACAACAACAAATAGTAGCAGAGATAGAGGGCTACCAGAATGAAATATCTGAATTAAAAGATAAAATAAGCGAGAGGGAGCAGAAGATAAAGGAGAAAATAAATGAAGTGTGGGGTGTGAAACAGGAGGCAGAAGTATAATAGCTAAAACAATGCTGCATGGCACGCAGAAGAAAAGACTGGTATGAACATTTGGTAGACAAGAGCGCTACCGACCATATCTATGACTTGATACATGGCTACCTGCCCCACAATTGGGAGCCGGGTCATGAGCTGGACATGGTGGTGCTGCGGTTGGGAGATTTACCCACAAAATTGGGTACTATACCGGGCATGCACATTTCGCAAAGACTCAGGAAGGAGGCCTACTGTTTTCCCGGCGAAGACTATGTACTGCTGGATGATTTTCAGCTAACTCCTTACCTGGAGGCCGCCCGCAGAATGCGGATAGTAGAAGACTTCGAAGAACGGGAGTTTATAGAATTGCTGTTCACCGACGAGCCTGAGGAAGATATTGCTGATGAGGAAGAGCCGCAGGAGCGCAGGCCGATACCCGACTACAGAACCGTAACACCCGCAACGCTGGATAACAAGGAGGATGCCATAGGTATAGCTTATGAGCTGCTGAGAAATGCCCATGAGCGAGAACTGGCTCTTGAATATGCACGGGTGGCAGCAGCTTATCTGGATGGTAAGGGTGTAATAATCGGGGAAAATATAGATAAAGACCTGTATGAGGTAATACGGATAATGCTTGGCTACAATGTCGTAGCTATGGTATATGCCTGGAATAATAAAATAGAAGATGCAGCAAGGATAGATGAGCACTACGTCAGGTACCCCAATGTATGGGATACACTGAAAGACCATATCAGTCCTTACCTTGAAATGCTGATGGCTAAGAAACAAGCTGACTATTTGCATTTCCTGTTTGAAGACCGGGATTTCAGAAACAAGTTTCTTGCGCACTACGAGGCTTACATTTCTCTGCTGGTAAATGACAGGTATGAGCTAACCCGTATGCAGGAGGTGGTGGGTATTATCAATCGAATCAATAACAGTCTTAGTGCATATGTGTAGTGTCAAACCATTCGAGGGGAATTTAGATTAGACACATATTCCAACGCCAAAATCAAGCGGGAAAATTCGATTACAATTAGATTTGGTTTGAAAATGTTTGCGCGCATTCAAATACACTTTACTAACATGGAGAAAAATAGTCAAAATCAACCCTCATTCCTGGAAATCAAGCTTGAGAAGCTAAAAAAGAAGCTTGCCGAGACGCAAAATGAGCTTAGTGAAACAAAAGATCAATTGCACAAGCAGGAAAACGAGAATATAAAACTGCGGTTGCTACTAGATAACTATGTAAACCCGAAAGATGAATACAACAAAAGCAGAACATGGGTCAGTAAAATCGTTTTTATCATAACTAAAGCAAACAAACCACTTCGGTCAGTCGAGATTATTGCGTTGCTGCTGCGAAGAGAACCCGTGCTTCATGAAAAAGAAAGTAAGGAGAAGTTCCTATCGCCGTCGCTTAATTCAGCTATAAAATCGAAACGGCTAATCCCTTACAAATTGCCAGGTGTTAGGGGCAATTTCTACTGCCTGCCGGAATGGGTGAGTGAGGAGGGTGAGTTATTGCCGGAGATGCGAAAGAAGATCTATTAAACCGAAGAATCTTATCCATTAGCTTTGGCGCTTCACCGGACATAGTTGATATTCCGATTATTGTTTGAACTTTGCTTAACCGGTAGCAGTCCCTACAATTGCTCAGATAATAACGAAATCATCAAAACGGGTAACCAATGAAACAGACAAAATTAGGCCTGAAGGAAAACTGGAGGCAGTTTACCCTGCTCGTTATTATCAATGCGTTTGTTGGAGGTATGATAGGCCTCGAAAGGAGCATCTTGCCGCAAATAGCCGAGGTTGAATTTCATATTGCTGCAAAAACGGCTATTCTTTCCTTTATCATTGTTTTTGGCATAGTTAAAGCTATCACCAATTACCTGACAGGAAAGTGGGCTAACAAAATAGGTAAAAAAAATTTGCTGACGATAGGATGGTTGATAGGGATACCTGTTCCATTTGTATTGATGTATGCAGACAGCTGGAACTGGATAGTTGCTGCCAACATATTGTTGGGCATTAATCAAGGACTAGCGTGGAGCAGCACGGTAATGATGAAAATAGATTTGGTGGGAGAAAAGCAAAGAGGCTTTGCAATGGGCTTGAACGAATTTGCCGGCTATATTGCGGTAGCGGTTGTTGCTTTCCTCACCGGATGGATAGCTTCGCACTATGGTTTGCGGCCTTACCCGTTCTATATTGGCATTGTGTTGGCATTTCTGGGTTTCTTTGGTAGCTGGTTATTTGTAAAAGATACCAAGCACCATATAGCGCAGGAGACAACAACAAGCAAAGTTCCCAGATTGAATAAAGTATTTTGGGAGACAACGTGGAAGAATAAAAATCTTGGATCTGTGACACAAGCTGGATTGATCAATAACCTGAACGATGGGATGGCTTGGGGGATATTCCCAATACTGCTGCTATCAAAGGGATTTAGCATAGCAGAAGTAGGAATTGTCACAGCCATTTACCCTGCTGTATGGGGTATTGGACAGCTTTTTACCGGACGCTTAGCCGACTATTTTTGCAAAAAGGATTTGCTCTTTCTTGGAATGTTATTGCAGGGCATTGCTTTGATCGTTTTAGTATTTGCCCAAACAATGTCACACTTTATATTTCTTTCTGCCATTCTTGGCTTTGGTACTGCAATGGTTTACCCTACATTTCTGGCTACAGTAGCCGAGAATACTCATCCCACAGATCGGGCAAATAGTTTAGGCGTTTTTAGGTTCTGGCGTGATCTAGGGTATGCCATTGGTGCCATTATTACTGGAGTTATTGCAGATGCATTTGGCGTAAACGCTTCGATAATGCTCATAGGGCTATTAACTATAGGCTCAGCAGTGGTTATTGTTTATCGGATGAGATGCATTGATAACCACTCGGTAAAAATATGGCACTGGATCACTCACAGACAGCAAAAAGACGGAACATCTTGCAAGCATAAGACAAACTTTTCGGTGCGTACGGAAGGAACTGGTATGCCCTTGCCAATCGCTGGAGTATTGGGATAGTTTTGGCGAGCGGTATTTTTTGTACAAAAAGTACTTCTACGACCGTACAGTTGTTATTATTGAAGATTTTTTCGGAATGTCTCCATATCGTTTTATTGCATTTTTGCACAACGAACAGTTAAAGTCCTGTCATTTATTGAAATTTCAACCCTTTACTAACAATAATCACCTCCTACTATGATATCTGTCATGTTCCTTACCTTAAGTTGCACTACATTTGCAGAGTGAATGTTCACTCACATAAAAATAAGCACAAAATGGAAGGGAAAAACAATATTGCAATAGGATTCTTGACAATGGGATTTTTCATGGCGTATGGATTTCTGCTCATATACCTTCGGGATTTTGCGCCGGGCAAAGAGGAATGGGCAAATTCATATAGTATTGGCAAACATTTTGAAACCAGGCTTGCACACGTTCACGGAAATTTGTTCGCATTTTTAAACATCCTGATTGGCTATTTGCTTGTTCATTTCAATGACAAACTCCAAAACGTGAAAGCCATATCTTGGTTGGCCCTTACAGGTTTACTAATGCCAATTGGGATATTGACTGAAGTATATTTAGGATTACCTCCTGCCTTGGTACTTATAGGGGCAATAGCAATGACTACTTCCGTAATATGGTTGGGGGTGTCTTTCTTAAAAATGAAACAAATA
>CAIJXT010000011.1 GCA_903824665.1 uncultured Bacteroidota bacterium
AGTGTCTTGCTCGTATACTGCCTTTGCCAGTGCCCAGGCAGGTGTGTATTTGTACAACTCTATATCCCATCCCAGCAGTTTTTTTTTGCTCAGCGTCAGTGTAAATGGGTATTCATAGCGCTTGTATTTATCACCATTATTTACAGACGCGTCTTCTTCATCCAGATAAGAACTACAACCACACGAAAGCATAAAAAAGCCAGAAAGCAAAATAACTGAAACGAACTTTTGTAGAGACTTCATGATTCGTTTTTTGAAATTGTATAGTTAGCGCTGTTGTGGTTATTGGCAGTTTTCCCGCAAGCGTCCCACATGCGAAACACTACATGTAAGCCATATTCCCACATTCCACATACACACCCTAAGCTACTACACCACCACCACACCACCATAGCCACTTGCTACCCAATGCCCCCCCCCGTCTACCTGCTCATTCTACCAGCCTGAAAAATACTTCGTTAGTATATTTTTTGTTCACTTTTCCATTGCATTTCTGCATATAGCTACCCTTTACGACATATAACCCTGTATCCAAAGCAGATACTCTCATCGAGTCTTTTGTATAGTCTGCATCGGGGTCGCTTTGAACTGAGATGAATGGTGCAATCGTTGTGTCAATTTGCCCGCGTTTTACTATTACATCAACCACGCGCTGTTCACTGGGGTATAATACCTTCATTGGAATGCGTTTGCCATTTCGTATTTTGTCGAAATGGACGGACAGGTACCCAAGCCCATCAACATACACGCCCTCAGGGAGAACGTCAGTGTCGCTGAAGTTGTGCAAAATTACTTTAAGCCCAAGGTCGTTAAACGCAAAATAGTACACACATGGAATTCCATCTCCAAAGCGGTCTTTGGCCTTTTTCTCGATTCGTCTAAATATGCTATCTGAATATCTATTCTTTGTGGAAAGGGTTCTGTAATCATAGAACTGAATTTTGACATCACACTTACAAGGTAACGGCTCATCTCCAACACTTAGGACTTGAGCGGTTAATGTGAAACTCAAAAGAAAATTCAGCAAAAAGGCAATAACTATTTTCATGATTTGATTTTTTATCCGGAGAAACCGGGAAGTAATCCATATTTTTCAGCTATCATTTTGTCAACGTCATCTTTAAACAATCTGTATTTCGCTTTATTCTGATCGGTCAATCTATTGTAGTTTTTTAGCAATTCTTTTGCCAGCATCAATTTTCTTGGGTCTTTGTTTCCTTCTATATTTTTGTAATTGTCATCAAGGTCCGGAAAGTCTATGCATATGGGCTTGATACTGGGATAGTTAGTATGTAACCAGGCAATAAATTGATTAGGGAATAACTTAAAATAATAGGCCATTGTTTCCCTTTCAGCGCTTGTCTCTATATCTACAGCGGGGCTCTGCTGCCAAAGGTGAATGATCTCGTGCATGATAGAGGTGGCGCCGTCCACAAAGTTCATATAGCTTAATTCCATCGCTGCGATATTGCCTATGCCATATTTCAAAACATAGGGTTGCTCATTTTGTGAAAAAATTTTCTTTCGGTTAGCGTTTAAATTCACCGGTGTGGTTGAGTAGTTAGATGTATAAAGTTGAATTTTTTCTCTCGGCATTAACTTATCAGTCTGAAATTTGTCGAAAATAAAGTTAATTGCTTTATCAGCATTCGCTTCCCTTTCTTGTATGCCCCAGGGCATGTAATCAGGCCATTGTTTCGGGTCTTTGTGAATGCGCTTAAACTCTTCATACCAACTGCGTACTTCCGCCTGGCTTATTTTGCCACCAGGGCATGGGTTTCTATACTGCGGCATAGGGGCACTTGCATAGCGCCAGTTTGGTTCGGGAAGCTTCGGTTGAGGCGTGGCTTTCGTGAAAACGCGCCGTAAAGTACCTGGCGGAACAGCAGGGCTCGTGGTTATTGGTTTGCCATCAATTGTGCCCGGGTAAAGTGCCTTGGATATTGGTATAGATACCGGGCTATCCACCACCTTCTTCGTATTCAGCACCGGGTTTTGTTTTGGGGTGCGGGGGCGTGTGGCAGGTGGTTGCTGGGTTGGCGGCTGCCATGTTGCTGGTTGCTGCGTGGCAGGCTGTCCCGGCAGTTGTGCCGGTGGTGCATAGGGCAGGCGGGGTATGTAGTCGCGCTCGCGCCCCTCGCTGCCACCCTGCCCGCCTTGCTGTGTAGGCGGGGCATAGTTGGTGGGGGCGTTATTGGTATATGCCGTATCGCCGGTATAGGTAGTATCGCCTGTGTTGGTGGCGTAGTTGGTATTGGTCACATTGCCGCTGGCATACTGCTCCCAGCCCGGCACAGCCACATTGGTGCCCGTGCCGCCCTGGCGTTCTTTTTCATCGCCATCTGGTACCTCTCCGCTCTTGCGGTCGTGGCAAAACCCACAATCCAGCAATACACTCAGTTCCCACTCATAAAAGTCCAGCTGCGAGGCTACCGGGTAGGGGGGCATATCGGGGTTTAGCTGCAGTTTGCGCTCCTCCTTTTCATATAATTTACCCGCCTCATTGCGCGGCAGGTCATCAAATCGGTATAGCATCCCATCGGGCGCTACCCATGCATAGTAGTCCCACTTGTCCCAGCCTATCCACTTCAGTTGTTTGTTTATCATCCACTGTGTGTCCATAAACTCTACCACATGGCGTATCATGTTTTTGTAGGCAAATGCACTCTCTTGCAGCGGCTGCATAGTGCAGCAGAAGCCTATATCGTTGTAATGTTTTTTCCAGAATGCTGAAAAGTAGGACATATATTCAGGTAATTAAAGTTAGGATTATATTTGGTTGTTTGTTGTCGCTATACCACTAAGAATAAATAAGTGGCACTGCAGCCGGTGCAGTGCCACTTGTGTTTCCCCGGTTATGGTGTAGGTGGTTCTTCGTGGTCGGCACAGGTGCAGCCACAGCCGCCACCACAGCAGCTTTGCGGCACATCGCAGCACTCGCCAAACACTTTCTTGTAGTGTGTAGCCTTCTCCAGCGGGTCGGTTATGCCCGTTACCACATCCATTTGTTGTGTCACGGCATCCACCTTCTTCTCTGCCAGGGCTATTTGTTTTTCGCCCAGTTCCAGTTGCTGGTCTGCAAACAGTTGGTTGTTGGCAGTGGTCTGTATACTGTCTGTAAGGCGCTGCATACCCTGCAGTGCATCAGTATAGGCGGTCATGTTGGCAGCGTTCTGTGCGTTCTGGTTAAAGCAGTCCAGCGCATCGCCGCGGCCCAGCAGTGCATCGGCTATCAGCGACGATGTTTGCAGCGTTTGTTTTTGCACATTCAGTATCACCCCTTTTACCGTTACATCTATTACGCCATCGGTATATGTATCGCGGCAGTTTTTGTTGATCCTGAAGATGTAATCATCAGCAGGTGCACAACCCAGGTCAAGGCAATCTGCGTTTTCCAGCTCAAATTTTTCTACAAACTGCAGAAAATCATCGTCATAGTTCAGCACCTTGCAGTACGGCGATAGTAGCTTGCACAGCACATTGTTCATGTTGTTGGGGTCTGTTTCGTCTATTATATCCTTCAGCATATTCTGCAGGCCACATAGGTCGGTCACAGTATAGCTTTCAGGGTATCCGTTGGTATACGCAAATTTCAGGTTTGAGAGGTGTGTGATCACAGTATACTCCTGCAGCATTTGCCGCATTGTCAAATTGAGCATGTTGTTCAGGTTCACATTCTGCAGTTCCCGTACCGTTACAGTTTCCTCGCCGCTGCGCGATGTGTCCGATGTCGTATTGTTCACATCTATCTGGCGCACAGCATTGCTCTGCTGCACATGCTTGTTCAGCGAGCTGCTTAGCACATTCATATTGCTTTGCCTTACCGCAGTATTGCTGTAGTCGTATGCGCTGCTCATACCATGACTGCTGGTCGATGCCTCACTTACCGACTTGCCATAGCCGCCTCCAATAGACAAAAAACCAAGATTAAGGCCCCCACTGATACCTCCCGATTTGGTAGAGTTGCGCGAGTCAGTAGACGTTGTAAAGCTCTGCCCCGATCCGCCCGATGTGTTCGATGTCGCCTCTATATTGCCCTGCTCTTCCTGCATCAGCGTATCCAGTGCGGTCGCGCTCGCCTCAGAGAAGCTGTCCAGCACGTTTTTCGAAGATTCTACCGTAGTTACCTTGTCTTTATACGTGCGCATACTTATCGTAGTGCGCTCTCCGGGGTAAAGCGAGAAAGTCTTTACGATACGCCCTGCACCGTAGTTGCCCAGGTAGGCGGTAGTAGTGTATTCTTCTATCACTATTATGCGCGGCACCGGCAGCGGCGGGCGTGACACATACTTGGTTACCGGTGCTTGTCCGTTCAGGCGGCATACATCATATGGGCGCAGATTGTTGGCGGCATAGTCAGCCTTCAGCGATATTTTACCTATATTCAGTGGCTGCGCAATCACCGAATCGGGCGATGCCATAGATGCCGGTGGTATGCGGTACAGTGCCGGATTGGGAATCGTAGGCGAAGATGTGGTTGGCGTGGTTTCAGATGTAGGTGCACTCTCAGAAGTTAGGCCCGATGCACCTGAACCCGCAGCAGCAACAAAGTTGTTGTTGAGCATCTGGTTAGGGCGTGTTATTGGCACATTCGTAAATTTTCCTGTAAAGGGAGATGATTGCACCACCACATTAGGGTGAAACAACTCGTTGGCCTGCTGGGCCGTCATGTTCTTTACCATGTCAAAGTAGTTGTTCTCAGGCACCTTCTTCGTAAAGGGCTTGAAGTACTCTGGCGGCAGGTATTTTACCAGATGTCCATACGTTACAAACGCGGTGTTTTGCGGCACATTAAAGCTCAGTACCGGTGGTGTACCCACACTCGGGTATTCTACAAAGGGTAGCTTCGAGTTGCACGACGGCTGTCTGAAGGCCGTCTGCATCTCGGTGATCTCGCCAAGAATAGGCGTAATTGGTGTTGATGCCATGGAATTTTGGATTTTTGAATGTTAAGAAAAATTCAATCCAAAACTAATGGCCGGTGGCAAAAGAATTTGTGCTAAAAAATAACCACATTTTGTGGTTATTTTTTAGCACAACCGTACAGGCTGAACTCCTTAATTTTGCACACCAATTCGGTACAGTTTTTGGCGCCTGTTTTGCGCATCATGTTCTGCCTGTGTCTGCTTACGGTTAGTGTGCTGATGGCAAGTTTCTTAGCAATCTCTTTTGAGGCCAGTCCTTCTTTCAGATGGGCTATGATTTCCGACTCGCGGGCCGTAAAAAAGCAAATGTCGCCTGTCGCAGGCGTTTCTGTGTGTTTCATGAGGTAGATAGATGTTGGTTGGTATAATAGTGTGTTTCATGGTAATACAAGATGATGGCGTTAATCCTGACTTATAGTACTATGAAACTAAAATATGTAATCTCAACGAAATAGCCAAAGAATTTGCACATTAAATATCTGCTATGTTATTAATGTAGTTCGCCGGCATTTATCCGTTGGTGCATGTTTTTCACTCCTGTCTACGCTTCCGCCAGTGTTTTCCACTGGCCGCCAGCAATTCCTCCATTTACAAACCCTCTTTCCCATTGATACTACTATAATAGCCCGTGCAAAGCACAACATTCAAAAAACACTATTTTTGGCGCGGTTTTTGTGGCATAGTATCAGCAGCCTTTACAGCACACATGCATTATTTTGTTATGGCAGCAAGTGCGCAAAAAGTGCGCAAAAAGATAGAAAATGCAATTGCATAATCAGTTGAAAAGCAATAGTTAGTGCAAAAATGCGCACTTTTATATAATTGCACAGAAAAGTGCGCAATTTTCAGGTGGGCACGTTTTTCTGTCAGTTTTCGGCTGGGGTAGGGCAGGCATTTCCGCTCCCATTCATTGGCAGCGGTAGCCACCACAAAAAAGTCGAAGATTTTTTTGCCCCTGCCACAGTGCTATCCGGTCATGCCGCCCACAGGCAGAGAGTACATTGCATATTTCAATCGTACCCTGCATTGCACTTAGCGCATTCATTATCTTTGCAATATGGCAAACTACAGGCGCGGAATTGGAGATAGGTTTTACGCGCTCCCGGGGCGTGTGCGCTTTGTAGCTTATGTGTTGCTGCTTACCTCCTTTTCGGTATTACGGCGTGTTACCGACGAAGTGATTGTTAAAGACCGGCACCACACCACCAGGTACTGGCTGCTGATTGTTGCACTTTCACTCGCATTCTGGACACTGGTTGCATTCCTTTTTTTGGGTGTATTAAAATACATCCGTTACAGAAAGTCGCGGAAAGAAATACACTGAAACGGCTCCCGGTCACGACCCGGTAGCGTTTTTACAATCTGCTGACAATAACCGGTGCTATATCTGTACCATTCTTTAATGGTTCTGTTAGTTTTGCGCCACATTAAATTACAATGACCAGTAAACTGATATTTGTTGCGTTACCGGTGTTGCTTCTGGCAGCCGGCACCCACGCCCAAACTACCCAAAAGAAAGACCTTGCATACCCCGATGAACACCATTTCCGCAATATGCGGCAGCTCACCTTCGGCGGCGATAATGCCGAGGCCTACTTTGGGTTCGACAACCAGCATATTACCTTTCAGCGTACCGATGTGAAAAACGGAGTGCCCTGCGATCAGATATTCTATGGAGCAATTCCTGCCAAAGGCAAAAGTGATTTCAAATTCAAACTGGTAAGTACCGGCAAAGGCCGCACCACCTGTGCCTACCTCCTGCCCGACAAGAAACACCTGCTCTACGCATCCACCCATCTGGCTATGGACACTTGCCCACCCGTGCCAGACCGCAGCGTAGTAAAGAAATATGTATGGCCTATTTACGACAGCTACGACATTTTTGTGGCTGGCTTCGATGGCAAGATCACCCGCCAGCTGACCAATACACCCGGCTACGACGCAGAGGCTACCGTGTCGCCCGATGGCAAAAAGATCGTATTCACCAGTATGCGCAACGGCGATATAGATCTGTATACCATGAATATAGATGGTACCAACGTAAAGCAGATCACCAATACTACCGGCTACGACGGTGGTGCCTGTTTCTCGCCCGACAGCAAAATGATCACCTGGCGTGCTTCGCGCCCGCAGACCGCCGAGCAGGTGAGGGAATACAAAGATCTGCTGGCGCAGGGGCTGGTGATGCCTACTGCTATGGAGTTGTTTGTAGCCAATGCCGATGGCAGCGACGCCCGCCAGGTCACACACCTCGGCAAGGCCAACTGGGCACCCGCATTTATGCCTGATGGCAAGCGCCTTATTTTTGCATCAAACCACGAGCACGAGCGCGGTTATCCATTCAATCTGTATATCGTAAAGCTCGATGGCAGCGGCCTGGAGCGCATCTCCAACGACAGCGGATTTGACGCCTTTCCCATGTTTTCGCCCAATGGTAAGCAGCTCATTTTCAGCTCCAACCGCAACAATGGTGGCAATCGCGATACCAACGTCTTTATCTGCGACTGGGTTGATTAATACGGTAGGGTAGCTACGTTTCGTGGTTTATAGGGTGTTTTATAAGAGGTCGCCGGCGATTATTCTATACCGCCCTTTTCCCTTATGTACCCGAATGTGGCGAACTTTGGTTTCAGCAGGCGCAGCATCTGCAATACTACCGACAGCAGTATCAGACCCATACCCGCAAGAAAGCCGTTATTCAGCTCCTTGGTGCCATTGAGGAAAATGATCTCCTTGTTCTCGTTGTAAAACAGGAACGCCAACAGAATACCATACACCGGCTCCAGGTTCACAGACAGTGTGGCGGTAAAAGACGATAGTTTCTTCAGTGCATTCAATGCCAGCGATTGTGCCCATACCGTGCAGCAGAGGCTCAGCACTACCAGCCATATCC
The DNA here is from genome assembly GCA_903824665.1 of uncultured Bacteroidota bacterium. Taxonomy (GTDB): domain Bacteria; phylum Bacteroidota; class Bacteroidia; order Chitinophagales; family Chitinophagaceae; genus Nemorincola. The sequence goes on from CAIJXT010000011.1 coordinate 7,819, forward strand.
AGTCATTGTATATCCAGTCGGTCGAAAACACGTTTGCCGCCCTGGGTAGAAATACAGTTTCAGGTTTGAAATGGTACAGCACCGGCATCAGCATCGACACAAACACCCAGCCGGTGGTCATCTCATAAAACACCATGGTACGCGCCGGATACTTACTCGCTACCTGCTTATTGAGCACGGTGAAAACAGAGCTGAGCAGCGCGGCAATAACACCGGCCAGTATACCCCAGCCATAAAACTGCTGAAAACGGTAGATCAAGTATACACCGATGATGGCCAGCGACCCCAGCAGCAGCTCCTTAAAATCATGCTTTCCTTTATTGATCATTGGGTCGGCAAGTGGGGTAAAGATGCTGGCGGTAGACAGGCATACAAGTGCTATAGAAATATTGGCAAGTTTTATAGATCCGTAAAATGCCACCCAGTGCAGGCCCATAAGTATGCCTACAAGAGCCAGCAAGCGCATGTCTTTGCGGGCAATAGGTACCCACTGCCGCCTGTACCATAATATTGCCGCCATAAAAAGAGCGGTGAGCAACATGCGGTACCACACCAGCACAGGGGCATCCAGCGATATGGCTCTGCCAAGCACACCGGTAAAACCCCATAAAAGCACCGCTAAGTGCATCTGAATCAGTGCTTTTTTCATGTCGCGAAGGTAGTAAGTTGTGCGTTACAGCAGTGTGAGTGGCAACGAAAAATAGAAGGTGCTGCCTTTTCCTTTTTCACTCTCAAACCATATTTCGCCGTGCTGGTACGTTACAAATTCTTTGCACATCATCAGGCCTAGGCCTATGCCTTTTTCTTTGTTGGTGCCAAAGGTTGAGCGTGTCTTCAGTGTGAAGATCTCTTGTTGTTTTTCGGGTGGTATACCTATTCCGGTGTCCTGCACAGATATTATAGCATTGCCGTCTTTCACCGCCACTTTTATGAATACCTCGCCACCGGCATTAGTGAATTTTATCGCATTGTTTACCAGGTTGCGCATCACTATGTGCAGCATATCTTTGTCGGCTATCACTTCCACCGTTGGTGGTATTGAGTAGGTGAGTTTTATGCCTTTTCTCGCTGCTACAGATGTTTTGTGACTGGCTACTTCTTCTACCAGTATTTTCAGGTTCAGCGGTATCAGGTTCACGGTTACACCATGCATTTGCGCTTTCGCCCACGACATCAGATTTAGCAGCAGGTCTGTAGTGTACTTGGTCTGGTCCAGCAATTCTTCCTGTATCTCCGCTTTTTCTGTTTCATCCAGCATATTTCCGGATAGCAACGTGAGATAGCCCCGTATCGAATCCAGCGGCGATTTCAGGTCATGCGAAACTATAGAGAACAATTTGTTCTTTTCATCATTTACCTTTTCAAGTGCATCATTTTGGGCCAGTATTTGCTTGTTTTGCTCAAATATCGCGAGCGCTCGCTCATCGGCAAGAATCCTTTTCCGGTCGTAATAATTGCGCAGGTAGGTGTTGATCGCATATATGAACGTAATGCAAATCATACAAGTAATCCCAAGATCCATGAATCGGGCGATACGGTTGGGGTAGCTGTCCGGTACGAGATCTGGTCTGAAATATTCTATAAGTATCAGCGCTGTTACTACCGCTATATGGATCAGAATCCAGAGAAAGTGAAACCGTGGCCTGGACAATGTGACCAAAAAGATAAAGGTTACAGAAAAGAGCGACAAAGTTGGCCCATCTACGCCTTCGTTCACGAAGAAGTTAATGCATAACGTTGCATAGCTCAAAACAATGAAAAGGATAACGCCGATTCGATACTGCTTTCGGTACCGTGAAAAATAGTACAACACACCGAGTAGCACAATGAGCGCCGACAGCACAACCGACATTACCGACTGGCAAATGTACATGTCGAAAGCAAGGCATATAACCAATAGAAAAAAAGCTACAACACAGACATAGTTGAATGCCCGGTTTTCCATTGAGAATTCTTCAGGATCCCCTGTAAGTTTTCTCCAGATCATTGTTACGTTGCCTTTTTTTTCGGTGCTGTTCATCTGTTACATCATGGGTTCAGCTATCAGGCAACTTTCGTCCAAAGCAATGAGATTTGTCAAATGTGTCGTTTTTCGAGTTGCAAAATTAACAATATTTAAACTAATTTGAAATATGTGCATAAAAGATATGCATTGAGGTCATTTAAGTGATTTTTGAGGTTGGACAGTATATTTTCATTGTATTGGGCTTGCATCTTTTTACTGGTAGATAAATCATAGCCGATTTTTTGAAAGGCACCAACGTTATCAACCTTTGTTTTTCTAGAAAAGCTATATTTGCAAAAACCTTCTGTACATCTCGCGCCATGCGCAAACTGTCATTAAAGATATTCAGCACTTTCATGTTTGTGGTATTCCTTTCGGGTATTATGCCCAAGGAATTACTTCATGATATGCTTTTTGATCATGACGATGATGTGCACCCTGTGTACAAGAAAGGTGAGGTTGTGATCACCAAAAAACACAACCATTGTTCGTTTCTCAGCTTTGAGTTTGCACCATTCGTAGCCACTGAGGAGCATTTTATAGCATTCGAAGCCTCTGTCATATACCAGGGCTACCTCATCCCCGAATACAAATATAGCTACACTACTTGCTGTAGTGAGTTGTCCTTGAGAGGGCCGCCCGCCTATTGCTGATTGACAACTGGCATATAGTTTGCATCAGTTGTCTTGCTGCATCAGGCATCGCTTTTTCAGTGGTGCTATTATTCATTTATTCAACGACTTATTGTGTTGCGTAACAACAACGCCGCGGTAACGGTCGCATTCCTGATTTGTTTGTCGTCACCGGCAATTGCTCAGGTGTGTTCTTTCCGTATATCAGGCACGGTTACAGACGGGCAGCGTCATCCGGTATTTGGAGCTGTTATCCGTATCGAGTCAGATTCATCAAAGGGTGACATAACAGATACTGCCGGAGCATTCCTTATCAACAATGTATGCTCAGGACACACCATGCTTACCTGCAAGGCAGATGGCTACAGCACAGCTATTGCCCATATAGACATCACCGGCAACAACAAAGTTCAGTTTATTCTGAATGCCGATAAAAATCAGTTGCCCGATGTGGTGATCAATGGTGTGAAAATGAAAGACTTGCATACTGTGTCACATACTGAGTTGAAGGGACTCGAATTGCTGCAAACCCGCGGAAAGTCGCTGGGCGATGCACTGAAACAGTTGCCTGGCCTCAATGCGATCCAGACTGGTCCCACAATTTCCAAGCCGGTCATTCATGGTTTGCACAGCAATCGTGTACTGATCCTTAATAACGGCGTACGTCAGGAAGGGCAGCAATGGGGTAGTGAGCATGCCCCCGAAATAGACCCGTTTGTGGCCAATCGTATAGATGTTGTGAAAGGTGCTGCAAGTGTGCGTTACGGAGCAGATGCGATTGGTGGTGTAGTATTGCTTGAGGCTGATCCGTTGCCTGTGCATCCCGGAATAAGTGGAAACCTTTACCTCGTAGGTCAAAGTAACGGACAAATGGGAACAGTATCAGGAATATTACAGGGAAGGGTTGGAATCAGTCACAACGGCATAGGTTGGCGCGTTCAGGGTACGCTGAAGCGGGGTGGCAATTTCAGTACCCCTCACTATTACCTGAAAAATACCGGTATAGCAGAGCAGGATATGTCGGCATCGGCAGGGTACAAGAAAAAGGGTTTTGATGTTGCAGCCTATTATAGTTTGTTTCATACCAAAAACGGAATTTTCGAAGGGTCGCATGCAGGAAACGTAAATGATTTGTACAATGCGTTTGCCAGAACGCGCCCAGCCACAGAGTCGATATTTTCCTACAAAATAGCGCGTAGTTATCAGGCGGTAAGCCACGATCTCATAAAAGTGAATGCAGGTTACCGGTTTGCCAACGAAGGAAAGCTGGAACTGAATGTAGCACGGCAGAAGGACCTGAGGGAAGAATACGACATCAGTATCCCCTATACCAAAGAACCAGGTCTGCTGGCAAGGCCTCAGGTGAGTTTTCAGCTGAAGACGCATAGTGCGGAATTGGTATACACGCAGCCGGCGTGGCGCAGTTTTTCAGGCAATTTGGGTATAGCAGGTAATACCCAGGGCAATGTGTTCAGGGGCATCAGGTACCTTATTCCCAATTTCAGGACCTACAATGGTGGCGTGTTTTTGATCGAAAGGTATACTTATAAAAAGCTGACCTTTGAAGGCGGAGCAAGGTACGATTACCGCTGGCAGCGGGTATATCAACGCAATCAGACAACGTTGGAGACCTTTAATACAACGCTGACATTTAGCAATGCAACTGCAACCGGCGGTGTGATATACAGAATTGGTGAGCATTTTTCACTTACGGGCAACGTGGGTACCGCATGGCGTGCACCTTCGGTCAACGAGCTATATATTCATGGGGTGCATTTCAGCGATGCCAGTTACCAGGATGGTGATTCAACGCTTGACGCCGAGCGTTCAGTGAACAGTGGTATCTCTTTGTCTGGCAATACCAAACGTTTGCGTGGCACACTCGACCTGTATTACAATAGCATCGGTAACTATATTTACGAAACACCACAGGCGCAACCGGTCACTTTGCTCAGTGGTACTTTTCCATCTTTTAAGTTCACGCAGGACAATGTTGCCATTCGCGGTATCGATATGTCGGTACAATACGATTTTGTAACGCATTTTACGCTTCAGTCGCGGGCCACAATTGTTCGAGGTCGTAATCTTACCAAAAACGACTGGCTGATATACATGCCTGCAGATCGTTTTGAGAACGGTATTGTATATAACCTGCACGAATTCAAATTTATGGAAGAGCCCTATATTTCGGTTGAGCATGTAGGTGTTCTACGTCAAAGTCGTGTACCACCCAATACAGATTTTGTGGCCCCACCGGCAGGATACAGCATTTTCAACGCCAGCATTGGTTTTACCTCTTATTTGAAAAAGCACAAAATCCAGTCAGACATTACTGTCGGCAATTTCACTAATGTTGCTTACCGCGACTATCTGGATCATTTCCGGTATTATGCTGACAATATTGGTATTAACTTTATTCTTAAAACTAAAATTTCATTCTAAACACATTTTAAAACCACAAACAATGAAAAAGAATTCAATTGTAACAATAGCCATCGCGTTTGCCGTATTGATGTTGAACGCCTGTAAGAAAGAAGAAACTACCGTTGCGCCCCCAGATCCGGAAAACGAAGTGATCACTACCGTGAAATTGGTTGCGATTAATGTAGCAGACACAACCGAGATCGTAACCGGACAGTGGAAGGACATTACACCCAATGACGGTAATCCGGATGTGTCGCAGGCCAGACTGGTGCTGAAGAAAAATGCGATTTACAAGGTGTCAGCGACCTTTCTGGATGAGACTAAAAGCCCCGCAGCAGATATCACTACTGAGATAACTGAGCGTGCCAATTATCATCTAGTTTGTTATGCTCCTGCTGCCGGGCTGGCACTCACGGTAGTACGAACAGATTACGACAACAACACACCAAAATTGGAGTTGGGCCTGAAAACTACATTCACAACCGGGGGCATCACCAATGGTAACCTTCAGGTGTCATTGCATCATCAGCCTACCGGCAAGAATGGTACTGACTGCAGCATTGGTTCGTCTGACGCAGAAGTGAATTTTTCTATAAATATCATGTAGAATGAACTTTGGGTAAAAAAGTATGCGAAAGAGGCTGCACGGTTGGTGCAGCCTCTTTAATGTTATAGATTACTGGTTTGGCGGTGTTGAAAAAGTACACAGCAAGCCATGTTTTTCTACTGCATATGGTCTTTGATCAGTTTGATGAAGTCGTCAAACAAATACCGCGAATCATGTGGCCCGGGAGTCGCCTCCGGGTGATACTGAACAGAGAATGCTGGTTTGTCATTCATCCTGATCCCCTCTATAGAACCGTCATTTAGATTGACATGCGTTATTGCAACACCGTCACAGTTCTTTACTGCCTCAGGGTCAACGCCAAATCCGTGATTTTGTGTGGTTATTTCTGATCGTCCGGTTTGGAGGTTTTTTACAGGGTGATTAAGGCCACGATGCCCGTGATGCATCTTGAAAGTGGAGATACCATTGGCCAAAGCAAGTAACTGGTGCCCGAGGCAGATGCCGAATAATGGTTTTCCGGTGGCGAGTATCTCTTTCACTGTTGCCACTGCATAATGCATAGATGCCGGGTCGCCGGGACCATTGGATATAAAATATCCATGTGGGTCAAAAGCTTTTAATTCTTCTATCCCGGTTTTTGCAGGAAAAACTTTCAGATAAACACCCCTGGCGGCCAGACACTTCAGTATATTGATCTTTACACCAAAGTCCATGACTGCAACCCTTATTGCTGCATCAGCATTGCCAATAACGTAAGGCTCTTTTGTAGATACCTGTGACGAAAGTTCCAGGCCGGCCATGTCCGGCACTCTCGCCAAAGCGGCCGAAAGTTGCGCCGTATCGGGGTATTCGGTTGAGATTACACAGTTCATAGCGCCTTTGTTGCGTATGTGCTGTACAAGAGCCCTGGTATCCACATCATAAATAGTGACAACGTTATTCTTAATGAGGTATTGCTCAAGGCTGTCATCGGCCAATTGGCGGGAAAATTTGTGTGCTACATTTTTACAGATCAGTGCACTGATCTTCACCGAGTCACTTTCTACATCGTCATTCTTGACGCCATAGTTGCCAACATAGGCATTGTTCATAATCAATACCTGACCGGTGTAAGAGGGGTCAGTAAACACTTCCTGGTATCCGGTCATGCCGGTATTAAAACAAATTTCTCCTCCGGCAGTTCCCTTTGCTCCAAAAGACTTTCCGGTAAAAAGCGTGCCGTCCTGAAGCAGCAACCATGCAGGAGTATGTGTGTGTGTAGCAGTCATTGAAAAAACAAATTGTGCAAAGGTATGTTTAAAAACGGAACAACACAGAATGAAACCGATCCTTTTTAAAGCTATGCAATTATGAACATTTTTTCACGGTGATCAGGCTGTTTTTTGCAGCCGTTTCGCATCGCTATGTGCGGTCTCTGTCCACCGCTGCAGATCGCGCCAATTGCACAGTGCTCGCATGCGACTCCGTGGCACATGGGAGCAAAAGATGTCGTGAATCAGTGATCAGGCAATTATAACTTTACCCACTTTTTCACATTTGTCGCATTTCCGGTACGTACACAGAGGGTGTATATCCCCGGTGCCAGCATGCTTACATCAATACTAAATGCATTTTTGCCGGCAATTAGTTCCCGGTTTGCAGGATAGAAAACACTACCTGAAATATTCGTAAGGTGAAGGCTGGCTGTTGTTGGTAACATGCTGGTTACAACCAGATTTAGCCTGTCGGCAACCGGGTTTGGGAAAATTGTAATATCAAGTTCTGAGGCAGTCACATATGTCACTCCAACCGATGGAAGCGGATAGGTTACCGTAGCAGTATCCGTGATGCCGATACCCAGGTTGTAGTAACTGCCCGACGGTGTGCTTTGCAGTTTTACCGGGCGCACCATGTAGTGCTTAAGGCCATTTGTGCCTACTGTGTCATGGAACGTTAGCGTTGTAACCATTGGTGAAATACGTTGATAGTATCCCCATATGCTATCGGCACGGTATACATAGTAACCGATTACAGCAGCATCGGGCGATGGCGACCAGGTAATATTTGCACCGTCAAGAGGCGCGGGTACTACATTCAGGTTGGTGGGTTGCAGGATATAATCTGTTCGCAGAGAGGGGTCGCCCAGTAGTGCAATGTGAACCGCTCCGGCAGCATAATTGGCAGGTGTGTAAAGGCCCATAATGTTATTTTGCGTCACTACAGTACTATATCCAATATGTTCGCCAAGAGCCATGTGGTGCACAAACCAGTTGGGTCTGCCAGCCCAGCAACTCGTCAGTGCTGGGGTATCGGCACACAGTGGTGCTCTGAGGAAGCTGTTCGGGTAATTCCAGTCGCCGAAATAACTGCCGAATAGCATGGTGAAAATACCCTGAACAGCGCCGGCCGAGGCAAAATTTGCCGTAGTGCCTATGCCACCGGCACTGGTATACGACCCACCTCCACAGCCAAATGCCCATTGAAAGGTAGAGTCGGCAAGAGATGCGATAAATGGTTGTGCTTTGACACTGTCAAAGTGTACCAGCGGTGCGAAGTTTCGCCACCCATTGGTCGCAAATGCTTCGCCGCTGAATGCACCAAAATTGTCATTGATGAGTCCGCGGTGGCGGATTTTCAATGAGTCCATTTTGTAACTGTGTGCTTTGCGCAGGTACCGGCGCATCATTTGCACCTCAGTAGCAGAGAATGCCGGCATATTGTTGAAGTCAATACGGCCAATCTGCAGCTGAACGCCCGCAGGTATTGCTGTCAGGTCCCATTTACCGTCACCGGGTATGTTCCGGTTTGCCGGATTTGCAGATGAAATGTCATTTACAGTCACATCGGTCCATGCTCCTGTCATACTGCCATAAAACACATCAGCAGGCCAGGCGCCTATGTGATCGGTATGTGCGTCGGGATTTAGTTGCCCGCTATAGGGCACTGCAATGTGCCCCAGCACCAGTACTGCCTTCACATTCGGTACATTGTTGTACTCGTCACGCAGTATCGATTTTACGGTTGTATCGGGCATTGTTCTGGAAAGGTCATGCCGAATCAGCTGCCAGCCATCACCGTTAATGTCCCGCATCAGATTGGCAATCTCCGCAGAGCAGGAGTCGGTAAATGTGCTGTCTACAAGTAGTACCAGCGCGCCGCGGTTGTGAATTGCAGGAGCTTTAATGCCAGCAAGTATGAAGCCGGTGGGATAGGGGGTAAATGTAATGCCCGTAGCGGTGACCTGGTATTCATATACCGAATCAGCGATAACGGCATTGTCGGTGTAGGTGGTATCACCCGTAGTAACAGTTGCTATCGCCGTGCCCCAGGCTGTACCAGACTTTGCTTTTTTGAAAATGTGGTAGATAGGTGTTCCCGGCTGAACCTTCTTCCACTTCAATGTGATAGAGGGTGGACTTACCTGTGTAGTAGCTGTAAGCTGAATTGCATAATCCCAGGCATTTTGTGCAAATGCGTTGATACTCAATAAGATAAACCCAACGGCAATGTATAGTCCTTTCATTAGTGTCAAATATGAGAGACTAAGATACATACAATATCACAGACCGTCAATATTTACACCTATTTCAGACCTTCAGATCTGCTTGAACTAACCTGACAATAGATTCAGAACGGTTGCAGTAAAACTACTTTTGCACAGCAACCATTGTGCTTACACCTACAGGGAATCCGGTAGACTTGAAAAATATATTCTCAAAGCTAATAAGGCCTTTCAACAGCTTGTTGACGGTAGGGTTAAATCCTTCCATGTGATCCTTTGGTTGCTCTTCACTTTTTCCTGCCATATTGCGCATTTTGCGAAAAAGGAAAGTGGGAAAGAACAATGAGAAATTCCAGTAAGATGCCTTAGTGACTTTAAATCCTGCTTTACCTGATTTGTCTGACAGTTCCTGACGTGTGTACCGGCGAAAGTGGTGATTGATCACATCGTGCTCACTCCATAGCGACATATAAGCCGGAACAAATATCAGTCCATTGCCGCCTTTTTTCAGTATTCTGTTCCAGTTTTTTAACGCCACTTCATCTTTTTCAAGGTGCTCCAGACAGTCTGACGCAATGAAAAAGTCGAATTCTTCATCCTTGAAGTCGGGGTAGTGTGCATCCATTACATGTACCTTTTCCAGTCCTTTGCTTTTGCACTGTTCAATCGCCTCAGGACTAAAATCCAGCCCTGTCACATTCGTGAAGCCCGCCTCTTTCAATGCTAGCATAAGCACCCCGCCAGAGCAGCCGATATCGAGTATCTTGGTGTCCTTTGGCAAATTACCGATCATCGACAGTATCGTATTGCGTCTGGACACAAACCACCAGTTGTATTCTTCAATTGAGTGGTATTTCTGTTCGTAGCTCTTATCCATAATGTGCGAAAATAATAGCTTTTTTTCTTTTTTCTCTTTTTTGTGCGTTTGGCAAACTAAACACGTTGTTGCTCAGACCTTTACTACTTTCCACTTTCCGGTTCTGAAAAGGAAAAAAACAGCAATTGCCATCAGTGTTTCGGCGATAGGAACCGCCCAGAAAACACCCTTAACACCAATGCCAGAATACCTGTGGAGCAGCCAGGCAAATGGGATCTGAAACAGCCAAAAGCCAAAGAAGTATACCCATGTAGGGGTTGTTGTGTCGCCGGCGCCATTAAAAGCCTGTGTCACTACCATGCTTATTCCGTAGAAAATGTACCCCGAACTAATGATCTGCAATGCCAGTACCGCATACCTGATTTGCTCAGTTTCGCCGGCAGGAATGAAGAAGCTGACGAGTGGCCGGGCAAAGAACAAAAAAATCAGGGTAACCGCAGTCATGAAGATGACGTTATATCTGGCAGTGATTTTTACACTTTCCTCTGCCCTTTCAGGAAGCTGTGCCCCCAGATTTTGCCCCACAAGGGTGGCTGCCGCATTGCTCATACCCCATGCCGGTAATATGAAAAACACTATAAGGCGAATAGCGGTCTGATAGCCTGCTGAGGCTGCACTTCCATATTCAGCTACCATTGATGCCAGGAAGATCCAGCTGGCAGATGCAATGATGAACTGAAATGTTGCAGGGGACGCAATGCCGATTATACCCCTGATAACCGAAAGGTCTGGTTTGAAATGCCGCGCCTTTATATGCAACAGCCCAGAGGAGCGCCACAAGTGGTACAGCTGGTAGAGTACGCCTATTGTTCTGCCGGTGGTGGTTGCTATTGCTGCACCCTCTACACCAAACGCCGGTATAAATGCGAATCCGAAAATGAGTAAGGGATCAAGTATTATATTGAAGATGTTACCTATCCAAAGGCTTTTCATTGCGATGGAAGCATTGCCCGCACCCCTGAAAATGCCGTTGATCAGAAATAGCAGTATAATGGGCGCATTACAGGTCAGCATAATGCGCGCATAGTTTGTGCCCATTTTTATGGCTTCGGGTTCGGCTCCCATTAAATTCAGAATCCGATCGGCAAACACGAACCCTGGAATTCCAATTACAACAGACGCCGCCAGTGCCAGCAATATAGCCTGTGCACCTGCATGCGATGCGCCTTCTATATCCTTTTCGCCAACCCGGCGGGCTACCATGGCAGTAGCTGCCGCGCTCAAACCTATTCCTACGGAATAGACAATTGTTATAACCGACTCTGTAAGGCCCACCACAGATGTGGCATGCGTTCCCAGCTTATTTACAAAGAAGATGTCAACTACCGCAAACACAGATTCCAGAGCCAGCTCCAGTACCATCGGAATCGCAAGGAGTACTACTGCTTTGCGCAGGTTGATTGAGGTAAGGTCATATTCATCGCCTCTTAATGCAGATTTTATGATCGACATATAACGGCTGCTGTCAGATGTGGTTTTCAGGTTGCTCATTTCAGGTTTATTGTAGTTCAATTGCCTCAGAACGTGTTTATTTCAGTGTTGTTGTTTTTTAGTTGTCGGTGTAGCATTCATATTTCATTTCTGTTTCCCGGGCTCTTTACTGCTTTCGTTGCGTTTTATCAGGTCGTTTCCAGATAATTTTCCAGTGCGTCCAGTTTCTTTGACCAGAACATTCGGTAGGGCTCTATCCAGTCCGATACGTCGGCGAGTTGTTCCATTTTTGCTTCGCAAAATCGTTCTCTTCCTTTTTGCTTCACCTCTATCAACCCACACTCTGTAAGTATTTTTATGTGTTTGTACACCGCCGTTCTGCTCACGGCAAAGTGCTCGGCAACCGAGTTCACATTCAGCGGCTTATAGGCTACCAGATTAAGAATGTCGCGTCTTGTGGGGTCTGCTATCGCCTGAAATACATCTCTTCTCATTTTGGGAAACCGTTTGGTTGCAAAAGTAATGCAGCAATGTTGGTTGCCCAAATGCTGCTACTACCGTGCAAACGGTCAGCATAGTCCCCAGGCAGAAATGGACCAGAAGTAAAGGCGTCAGCGAATAAAGCAACCAGTAAATACAGCCGTCAGTTTAAACCATCAATAATGGTCACTATTTTCTGAAAAGCATCATCATCCTTCATCAGGTATTCTTCTGCTCCGTTCGTTATGGTCTGTAGTGCGGTACCATAGGCCTCCTGTGCCGACAGCATGATCACGTGTATGAATTTGCTGCGCTTTTTTATAGCTTCGAGGATCTGCATGCCATTGGCGGCATCATGGAATTCAGAATTCAGATTATAGTCCAGTATTACCACATCTGGTTGCTCACGCAGATGCTCCAGGCAGGCTTCTCCTGTGCTGTACACCGAAATTTCGTGCATGGTCTTGCGCGACAGATAGTCTTCAAGCGCCATAGCCAGCATCTCATCATCGTCTACAATAAATACCTTCTTTGTTATTTTCCTTGCCATAGTTTTCAGAGCATTACCCGGATAGTTTCACAGATTGCAAAAATAGGGATTGTATTTTATTGCCCGCTCTCTTTTCTACCTGTTACCGCTGCTATTGCATCTACCAATTGCCACGATTTGAAGGGTTTGGGCAGGTAGCTGGTCATACCTGCTTCCAGATATTTCGCAACATCATTTGTTAGTAGGCTCGCAGTCAATGCAATTATGGGTACCTTACTTTGAGGTTCCGGCAATGTTGTTCTGATCGCTATAGTGGCTTCCAGCCCGTTCATTACCGGCATTTGCACATCCATTAACACTACATCATACACGTTTTCCCGCAACAGTTCTATTGCCTCCTGTCCGTTTGCGGCCTCCGTGACCCGAACAGCCGATCGTGCCAGCAGTGTCTCTGAAGCTACCATCCGATTGTATTCGTTGTCGTCTACCAGTAGCACTTTCAGCCCGTCCAGTATGGTTCCGTCAGCCTCCCATTCTTTGGTTTGCATCTGCTGCAAATGCGCTGCTGATCCTCTGGCAAATGTCAGCTCGAAGGAGAATGTGCTGCCCAGCCCGGGAGTACTTGTCACGGAGATCGTACCACCCAGCAACGCTACCAATTGCCTTGAGATAGACAGGCCAAGGCCAGTACCGCCATATACGCGGCTGTCAGACTCTTGTACCTGGTTATAGTTTTCGAATAGCGTGGGAATTTTATCTGCCGGAATGCCGATGCCGGTATCCGTAACAGCGAACAATACTTTATGCCCTGTACCCTCGTACGCCAGCTCCGAAACTTTAATGGACACCTGTCCATGCCAGGTAAATTTCACGGCATTACCTGCCAGATTCATCAGCACCTGATTGAGTCTGTATGGGTCACCCACAAGGACAGGTGGAAGAGACGCATCGATGTGTGTAACCAGTAACAGACCTTTTTCATCAGCTCGGAAATGGAGCGTATCAGCGACCTGCTGAATCGATTCAGCCAGCGAAAAGTCGATTTGCTCCAGTTCCATCTTTCCGGCTTCTATCTTCGACAGATCCAGTATGTCGTTGATAATGTGCAGCAACATATCTGATGATCTGGAAATAACCTTGAGGTACTGCAGTTGGTCAGCGCGAGGGTTTTTGTGCAGCAGTAAGTCGGTCATGCCATGCACAGCATTCATGGGGGTGCGTATCTCGTGGCTCATGTTGGCCAGAAACTGCTGCTTGAATCGTTCAGACTGTTCGGCACGGGTTCGCAGCAGGTCGGCATTCTCCTTCTCCTGCGCGATAACCCTGTTCTTTTCTTCCATTTTTTTACGGATTCGCCGTGCCGTACGGAACCGCATCAGAAAGCCACCGGAGATCATTACGAGAATCGACATGCCGGTGATGTAGTATCGTCTTGCATTCAATGCTGCTGATATTTTCAGTTGCTGCATTTTTATCTGCTTCTGTTTCAGTTCAGCCTCCCGTTTTTCGCCCAGTCTGGCTATCTTAAGCTTATTATCTGTCGAGAAAATGGAATCTTTTGCTGCTACTGCCACCGAAAAATGTGCGAGGGCCTCTTTATAGTTTCCACTGAGTTCATATGCCTCTGCCAGGAAGTTGGAAAAAAACTGCAGATCGTTCAGGTTGCCAATCTGTTGATCTACTGTTACTGCCATGGTAAGGTATTGAATAGCCATCTTTAGACATTGCGCCCTGTTGGCAGGTAGTTCGCATTCATTTGCGGTATCCACAACCTTTTTGCCCATACTGGTATCTTCTCCCTTGGCCCCCGAAAGGTATATGCAGCCGATACTGCCCAAATTGTTAGCCATCGGGTATAGCTCGCCCAGGGCCTGGTTCTGTGCATATGCTTTTTGCAGGTAACGCAATGCCTTTGGGTAGGCTTTTAGCTCCTGATACACATTGCCAATGTTCCCCAGATTGCGGGCAATGCCGCTTTTGTCACCCAATGCCTCGTGAATAGCGAGCGCGCGGTTGTAGTTGGTGAGTGCTCCTTCGTAGTCATGAACACTGAAACATACATTGCCAATGTTTTTCAGGTTTTTCGCGATTGCGTTTTGATCACCTGCTTCTTCATTTATTTTTAGCGCACGTTTGAAGTTGTCGAGTGCCTGTGCAAAATTGCCCTGATTCAGATACACAAGACCTATGTAATTATAGCAGCCACCAATACCGCTTTTATCGCCAGTTTCTTCATACATTTTCAGGGCATTCAGCAGGTATTCCAGTGCTTCCGCAAGGTTGCTCTGGCTTTGGGCGGCAATACCCAGCAGCTCATTGCCTTTTGCTATTCCCCGTTTGTTGCCTAACTCCGAATCCATTTGCAATGCCTGTTCATAATAAGTACGGGCTGTACGATAGTTGCCCAGTGTAGCCTGTATTACACCTATGTTTCGCAGGTTGTTTGCTATGCCACTTTTGTTGCCCAGCGATTCATTCAGCTTCAGCGCTTTCTGAAAGTGCAGTGTTGCGCCCGGGTAATCTGCTTTATTCAGGTAGTTGGTGCCAATATTTTTATAGGCGTCTGCAATGCCACTTGCAAATCCCAATTGCTCAGCCAGAGCAAGGCCCTGCTCACCGTACTTTATGCCCTCGTCAGTATTGATACCGGCAAAATTTGCCGAAAGGCTATTCAGCGCTTTTACCTTGTTGGTGTCATTTCTGTAACTGTGCAGTCTTTTCAGGCGTTTGTCAATTTCCTTTTGAGCCTGTTTCTGGGCACAGACACGGGTCATGGACAATACCAATAATACACACAATAATATTCTCATTTTATGTCTGATATCGCCCGGTGTTTTAGTTGTCTGCTTCAGGTACCTGAAAATCTTTTAGTTCATCTACCGAGGTATTCACTTGTTCCAGCAACTGTTGCAGATGCTGTTTCAGTTCGTCGTCATTAAATTCTGTTGCTTTTCTTTCGATCATTGCTGCAAGGTTTCCGGTACCAATCATGCCCATCATACGCCACCTCGGCTTGAAGGTGTGTAGCAGGGTAGCGATTACCGGCCTGTTACCTGATGCTATTGCATCATCCATCTTCTTTGTAAAGGCTGGTACCGACGTTATATATACACGGATGAATTTATTCATTCTGGCATGGTCGCCATCACAAAACCCGTGCAGATAGGCCAGGTCGGTAACTGTTTGTCGCCGGTTGTTTGCATCGGCAGAGTGGATTGTTTCTGCGGGTGTAGCGCTTGGCGTCTCTATCTCCCCGGTAGTTATCGTTTTTCTGCCGGTAGCATCAGCAAGCGCTGCAAGCAGCTCCCTCGATCTGAAGGGCTTTACCAGGTGTTTATCTATCCCTGCAGTCAGGTATTTTTCTACATCCTCTCCGGGCAGGCTCGCCGTCAGGGCAATGATCGGTATTTTGTTTTTTGGCGTAGGCAGTTGGTTTCTTATGTGTGTTGCTGCGTCGATCCCGTTCAGAACCGGCATTTGAATATCCATCAGAATCACATCGTAATCATTCGCAACAGCACAGTCTATCGCTTCCTGTCCATTTGTTACTTCTGTAATGTTTACTTCGGCCTTTGCTTTCAGGGTTTCTGTAACAACCAGCCTGTTATAGTCATTGTCGTCAGCTAGCAGTATTCGCAATCCCTTTAACACCTTACCATCCATTAGCTTTTCCTCCCGTTCTTTTTGCAACAGTTTTTCTGCCGAGCCTGATAGAAAACTCAGTTTGAATGAAAATACAGTACCGGAGCCTACCTCACTTACCACATCAATAGTGCCACCCAACAGGTTTACCAGTTGCCTGGATATCGCTAGGCCCAGACCGGTGCCACCATATATCCGTGTATCCGATGCCTGTGTCTGACTAAAGTTTTCAAACAGATTGTTCATTCTTTCAGCAGGAATTCCGATCCCGGTGTCAGATACTTTGAATAACAGAGTAGTCCTGTCTTTTTCTGTTTTTACATGCAGTACGTCGATTGCTACCGTTCCTTTTTCTGTGAATTTGATAGCATTCCCTGTCAGATTCATCAGTATTTGTTGCAGCCTGAAAGGGTCTCCCTTTAACACCAAAGGAATCGTGCTGTCTATTGTGGTCGTAAGCGAAAGACCTTTTTCTTCTGCCCTGAACGAAAGCGTGTCGCTTATATACCTTGTAGCATCTGTCAGCCTGAAGTCGATGTGTTCCAGCTCCAGCTTGCCGGCCTCAATCTTAGACAGGTCCAGTATGTCTTTTATGATGTGCAGCAACGCATCTGATGAGTGAGCAATGGCCTGCAGATAGTGCAGTTGATCGGGTCTGGGTTTGTTATCCAGTAGCAAATCAGTCATGCCACTTACCGCATTCATAGGTGTTCGTATCTCGTGGCTCATATTGGCAAGAAACTGCTGTTTGAATTGTTCTGACTTTTCTGCGCGGATCCGGTGTACATCAGCCAGCTCTTTCTCTGCTGCTATAATATTGTTCTTCTCTTCCAGCCGCTCCCTGTTTTTGCGTGCCGTTACAGATCGTCTGTACAATCCCACAGACAGGACCATCAGCAGCGAGAGCCCGGCAAGATAATAGCGCTTTTCATTCCTTCCGGCTAGTATCTGCAATTCCTGTACTTCCAGCTCTTTTTCCCGCAGTTCCTTTTCATGCAGGCCTTCGTTCAGCGCTATTTTCTGTATATTTTCTCTCGAGAATACTGAATCTTTCACATTGGCGTAGGTTCGCGCACACCGTAGCGCATCTTTGTAGTTGCCGCTCATTTTATACGCTTCTGACAGGTGCATGCTGAACTCCATTACACCACCCAGCAGGCTTATCTCTTTACAGATCGCGGTTCCTTTTTCCAGATAGATTATTGCTTTTTCCAGCGACTCGTTTTTGTTTACATAGTTAATTTTCACCACTGGTTGCGGGAGGGTGGTGTCGCGTGCTTTTTCCAGATAGATCTCCCCGATATTGCCCGACATCAGTCCCTGTCCGTTGCGTTCGCCCAATGCTTCAAAAATGGCTAGCGCCTTAAAGCTGTAGGTGAGCGCCCCTTCGTAGTCTTTTAGTTGCAGGTATATATTGCCGATATTGCCCAGATTCCTGGCAATGCCGGCTCTGTCGTCCAGATCTTCAAAGCTCCTCAGCGCACTCATATCATAGGCCAGTGCTTTCGGATAGTCTTTAAGTACCTGATATATATTGCCGATGTTGCCTTGTGTGGTTGCAATACTTTTTTTGTCGTTGAGCTCTTCAAATATTGCAAGGGCACCCATATTGTATTCCAGGCCCTGTTTATAATTACCCATTTGAGAGTACACATTTGCCAGGCTGGTTTCCACTGTGGCCATCCCGCTTTTCAGACCTAATTCTTTGTACAATGCAAGTGCTTTGCGATTGAATATCAAAGATTTTGGATAGTCGTATTTAAATTGACAGTTCAGACCCATTCTGCTATAGGCATGTGCAATGCCCGGCTTCCACTCCAACCGCGTTGCGAGATGCAGCGCCTGTTGTGCGAAAGCCATGCCTTGCTCAGGGTCTATGGTCTTGTATGCGTTCGACAGATCGTCGAGTACAATTACTTTTGCAGTGTCTTCTGGCAGTCCGGGTAGCAGAAGCACCAGAGAGTCTACCCGTGCTTTGCCCTGCCGTTTGCCGATAGCGATACCTGGCAACAGCAGCAGCAATACCAACAGGTGAACCACGCGTTTCATTTGGCTAAAGTTACTAAACTTGCCCAACGATAAGCTAACGCTTTTGTACCGGAAAATCCGATGCAAGTTGGATTGGTCCATCAACTAACATACCCTGACGGACGGAATGTACAGAAAGCAAGAAGCCGCCCGCATCCGGGGCAGCTCCTGCTACTTATCTGAATTATTTCTTCAAAATTTGTCCCTGCCTATTGCCGGCTGTATTCGTAACTGATCATCCACTGCACACCAAACTTGTCCGTGAGCATACCAAAGTAGGCACCCCAGAATGTTTTTTCCTGTGGCATCACCACTTTGCCGCCGCTTACCAGCCCGTTAAATATCCGGGTGGCTTCATCTTCACTTTCGGTGTTTATAGATATATTGAAGCTGTTGCCACGTACAGCTGGGCCATATGCTCCCGGCATATCACAGCCCATAAGCGCAGATTCTTTGCTTATTGGCAATGAAATATGAAGTATTTTATCCCCTTCGGTGCCTGGTGGTATTGGTATGCCATCCGGGATATTGGCATTGCGCATCAGCACCGAGAATTCACCTCCGAATACCGACTTGTAAAAATTAAACGCTTCTTCGCAATTGCCATTGTAGGCTACATGTGTACTCATTAGTGCCATTGGATGAGATTTTGTGGCAGTGATTGCCGGATTATGATATTATTGTTTGTTCCACAAAACTAGTAAAGGCATATTTGCCATGCGGGGGGTGAACACGACATTCTCTGCGGTAGCTTACGACAGGTTCGCCCTTTTTTAGATTATTGTACTGTTTACATTGCCGGGTTTTAGGGGCGACATAATGAATGGCTCTTTATGTGCGCATAACCCAAGTTTGCAGAAGTTTGTAGCGTATGTTTGTAGAGGGTTGGTTACTACTGTCAATGTGCAGGAGTACGATCGTCGTCTGAACGAAATAAAAGTGGTCTTATGATAAAGCAGGCGTTAGGGTTATTGGCTTGTATTTTGCTGACAATGGCTGTCGGGGGCATTTCAGGATTTGCTACGATAGATGGGGTAAATGGGTGGTACCGTACATTGAGCAAGCCTTCCTTCAATCCGCCCAATTATCTTTTTGGCCCGGTATGGTCGCTGCTTTACATACTGATGGGCATTTCGTTATTCCTGGTGCTAAGAGCAAAACCCACTGCAGAAAAACGAAAAGCGCTCGGCATTTTTACTGCCCAATTGGTGCTGAATTTCTTCTGGAGCATTTTGTTTTTCAGATTTCACCAGATCGGGTTTGCATTCGCAGAAATAGTGCTCATGTGGGTTTTTATTTTATGGATGATCATTGCTTTTCGCCCATTGAGCAAAACTGCATCCTACCTGCAGTTGCCCTACCTGGCATGGGTGTCATTTGCATCCGTTCTAAACGGCGCAATATTGTACCTCAATTGAACGATACGAAAAAATCCACGACGGTAAATTTTAGATTCTGATTTTATCAACTACTTTTATTCCAGATGCATATCCGTGCAGCTATGCTGGTACAGTTGTTTCCATCGATATCAATTCGTTTTTACACCTAAACAAAAAATACCCAAATGAAAAGCACCCAACTGATTATTATTGCCGCATTGATTGCTGGATTTGCAGCCTGCAAAAAAGAAAAAGACGAAAGCAGTGAACAAGCGAAAATGCTTTATGGTAAATGGCGAGAGTCTTTTACGGTACTGGACACCAATGGCAACAATATACTCGACAACGATCAGTATATAGCGCATGCTGTAGCCAATGTCTTCACATTTGTGAAAGGTGGTAGCGCAACTGGAACCTGCGAAGACGTTTCTTGCACCACAGCCAATTTTCAGTGGGCATTGCTCAATAACAACACCGAACTCCAACTCATAAACACCAGTCCTGCCGCACCTGATACCAATGTGTTCAAGATCTATTCAATGACAGCAAGCAAAATGGTTCTTTCAACGGGCATCACAGGCACTGTATGGAGTATCTATGAAAAGAAATAATATCGGCCCAGTCGGTACAGTAGCCCCCCCGATTACTTATGCTGCATACTACACCAATACTCTTGTTGCAGGCAATGATGGGAGCACCTTTGCTGCTCATCATTGTTCCATTAGTACTCATTTTGGTTGCGGCAGTGAGTACTGGTGTTGCCTATGCCATATTGAGAATGTATAACCGGGTGAGAATTGCATTTTCCGATTGTGCTGACTTCGAAGAAAGGGAACTTAGGAGAAAAGTAACACGACGAAAGCATTTTCGGATAGCACTTATTGTGGGTCTTTTGACAGTTGCATACTACCTATTCAGTCTGCTTACCTTTAATGGTCCCTGGATAAATTAAGCTGGTTATTGGTAGTTGTTATCGAAATCCCTACTTTAGCATTATCTGCGGAAGTAGCTCAGTTGGTAGAGCATCAGCTTCCCAAGCTGAGGGTCGCGAGTCCGAGTCTCGTTTTCCGCTCGTTAGCATTAAGGGTGTTGCAGTGGCAACACCCTTTTTCTTTTGTACAGATCACATGAATAGCGTGTCTGGTGTTTTTTTGTTTTAATATTATTCCAAATTTACCAACTCATGCGTTTATTGCAGATTTTGTTAGTGTTCTCAGTGTTTTCTTCGTGTGGCAGCCGAACTGATGAACAAGATAAGCTCGGCAGCATTCCGGCCTCCGGTCCCACAGAGCTACCGGCACCGAAGGTTAACGAAACGAAAACAGAATACCATTCATTTTATGATTCAATAGGTCAGCTTCCCGAGCCTATTTCGGGGTTGATACCCGATGGGTTTTTGCCTTTAGATACCGCTGTCGGCGATCTTAATCTTGATGGAATCGACGATGTCTTACTTGTAGCAAAAAATGAAAATGAACATTCGCTTCATGATCAGGACGATACTTTGCAATTTGATCGCCCATTGCTGATATTGCTGGGGGCTGCTGATGGTAGATATGCGTTAGTTCGGCGAAATGATAAGGCGGTTATGTGCATCAACTGTTCAGGTGCTGTTGCTTCCGATCCTTACAATGATTTAGAAATTAAGAATGGCTTTTTTTCTGTTGAGCACGGCGTTGCCGAGGGCCCGCAACATTGGAATCGTATCATAACTTTCAGGTATGACCGGCAAAAAAACGATTGGTATCTTTTCAAAGACGGCCTTGAGGCTTATAATCCATTACAGGAAGAAGAGAGTAGCACCGTGATTAAAACAAAGAAGGATTTCGGAGACATTCCTTTCGAAAAGTACAAATTGGCCGATTGGAGTGTTCCGTCTCAGTTTTAATACGCTCTTGCCGTACGTCACCGGGTTCCTTGCTTTTTGTGGTATATCCTGATTTACACCGTGTTGTATGCAAACACCAAACCTTGTCAGGTTGTGCTCTTATCTGGTTCTAATCCAAACCGTTACCTATACTCGTTTTTCCTGACATCAGTGTGACGTTTGTGTTAAAACTATCCTTAACTTCACACCTTGCTAATTTTTTATTTAACTAATTTATTGTAATGCTAAAAAAGTTTACGCTCGCAGCATCTGCCATACTTTGCCTGGCAGGTGCGTCTTTCGCACAGTCACAGCCCTGCGCCACCGACGATCATCATCACGAACTGTTGAAGAAGCACCCCGAACTAGCCGAATACGAAAAACAGTTTTACGAACAACTCGGCAAGGCTGCAGCTAAAACCACGGCTACCGGACCCGATACCACATATTATGATGTGCCGCTCGTTGTGCATGTCGTACACGATTATGGCGACGAGTTTCTCTCAGACAATGCAATATACCAGGCCGCTTCAGACTGGGCTTTGGCGTTTGTAAGCGCGAATCCTGATACAAATCTTGTTATACCTCCGTTCAAGAAATATATCGGTAATGCCCGCCTGCGCTTCCACCTGGCTACCATCGACCCCAATGGCAACCCTACCAAGGGTATTGTACGTCATTTCTCATACCTTACAGTAGCAGGCAGCGATCAGTCCAAGTTTGATCCATGGCCCAATAATAAGTACATCAACATTTACTTCACTAAAACGCTGGGTAATTCAGGTGCAGCAGCGTATGCCTATTATCCCTCATCAGCATCCTTTATGCCTTATTACGATGGCGTTATAGGATTGTACAACTATCTCAATAACTCCAAAACCATTCCACACGAATTGGGTCACGTACTCAATCTCCAGCACGTGTGGGGCAACAACAATAATGCAGCCGTTGCTTGTGGCAATGATGCCGTTGACGATACCCCGCCTACCAAGGGCCATACGCCCGGTTGCGTTACTTCTTCTATCTACGACACCACCTGTGCTACTGGTTACATGAAGACCTACACTTCCATGTCTGGTGTTGCAGACTCTGTGGTGAACTATCCGGATACCACCAATGCGCAGAACATAATGGACTACACTTATTGCGCCAATATGTTTACAATAGGGCAGTGCTTTCGTATGCGCACCGCTATCACCAGTACTACAGCCGGTAGAAATAACCTGATTACACAGGCTAATATCGCTGAAACTGGTGCACTTGCGCCCATGCCCGACCTTCCACCGGTAGCAGAGTTTACCCTCAACAAAGCTACAGGCACAGGTGTGATCACCGATCCGCGTTCGTACTTCCTGACATTCAATAATGAAGGCTCTTTTTCATTCAAAAACTCAAGTTGGAATGACACTATTGACGCCATCAACTGGGAGTTCTCCAATGGCGCTACTGTAGCCACCTCTACCGGTACAGGCAATGTCACCAACAAATTCGCCATTCCGGGCTGGGTTACGGTTACACTCACTGCCACATCCAACGCAGGCAGCAATACAATCGTCAACAACCGCGCCGTATACGCTGCGGATACTACACCGGCTGGCGGCATGGGGTACAGTCAGGCATTCGCTACAGAGGGCGATATTCCTAACTGGCCTATGTTCAACTATTACAACAACCCGTTCAAATGGGAGTTTTACAATGGTGCAGGCCTCGGAGATAATGGCTGTCTGAGGTTCCGCTCGTTCGATGCGTCCGCACGTCGTACAGGTACGGCTACAGGCGATTTTGATGATATCGTTACTCCGGCTTTCAATCTCGAAGGTGTTACAGGAGATGTATATTTCAACTTCTTCACTGCCGCGGCATCTACTTCCAGTGGTATCACCGGCGGTACCACCAAAGTGCTCGATTCACTCGAAATAGATGTTACAACAACTGGCGGTGCACGTTGGACAAAAATTGCTGGCGTTCGTCGTGCTGATCTCGTCAATAACGGCAACATCAGCTCAGAGTTTATTCCGGGCGCTTCGGCCAGCTGGGCCGGTAGGTCAGTAGCAGTGCCGGTAGCACACCGCACTCGTCAAACGTTTTTCCGTTTCAGGGTTAGAGCCGGAAATGGCGGTAACAATATTTATGTAGACAAGATGAATATCAGCAATCTTACTACCGATATTCAGGAATTGGCTGCAACCGGCACTAATTCGATGGTCATATTCCCTAACCCTTCTGCAAATGGTTGTAACCTGGTGTTTACAACCGGTACAGACGGTGCAGTTGCTTATTCAATTACCGATGTAGCCGGCAAAGTAGTGTATCGTGCTTATAAGAATTTTGCTTCAAATACCCGAATCACTGAGTTCGTTTCGAGAGAAACCGTTCCCGCAGCAGGTTTGTATTTTGTGACACTGACCAATGGCGGAAACACAGTAACAAGGAAATTAGTAGTCTATTAATATTTTTTTTTCAGGAAACCCAAGTTTCTTCATTTGAATTACGTCTAATTATATAAGGCTGCAACTCCTGAGGTGTAGTGGTGTCTGTCAGACACCTTCAAACCCGCTGGGCCGTAGCTGACAAAATTTTACTAATTCATAATTACTAGTTCAAATGAAGAAACTTTATCTTTCCTGTGCCCTCGCCATGTTTGCGTTTGGTGGTACAGGTTATGCGCAAAGCCCATGTGGTACCGACGAAATGCGCAAAGAGGTGTTGAAACAGCACCCCGAATTGTTGCAGTTTGAGGCCGAATTGGAAAAGCAAATCCAGGCAGGTATGCGCCGCATCGACTTCAAACGCGCAGCCAAAACCACCTTTGTCGACCAGTCCGATAATCCCGATTTCTGGTACGATATTCCAATCGTAGTTCACATTGTGCACGATTACAACACTTACAGTACCAGCACTTTTACAGGCGATTTCATTCCCGATAACTTCATTTTTGAAGCTGTGAAGGAATGGAATATCGTTTTTGCCAAGCAGAATGCCGATACAATTGATGTTATACCTCCGTTTAAAAAGTGGGTCGGAAATCCCCGGATCAGGTTGCACCTGGCTACCGTAGACCCCAATGGCAACCCCACCAAGGGTATCACCCGCCGCCGCTCATACCTTACATACGATGGCGGTCAGCAGGCCAAATTTGATGATTGGTCGCCTTCTTCCTATGTGAATATCTGGTTTATCAACAAGATGTCAGCCGGTAGTGGCGCTGCAGCCTATGCGCACTACCCGTCTACGGCTGCCTTTATACCATTTTACGATGGTGTCATTTCGCTTGCCGAATATATGAACAAGGGTTCTAAAACCATTCCACATGAGATAGGGCACGTATTCAATCTCTCGCATGTATGGGGAGACAACAACGACCCCTCTCTGGGTTGCGGTGATGACAATGTAGACGATACGCCACCTACAAAAGGGCATAGCCCATCCGGATGCACTGCAGCTAACCTTTATGATACCAGTTGCAGTATGAATTACTTCAAGCTCTACACCGACAGCCTGGGCAATATAGAGCTCGTCAATTACCCTGATACCAATAATGGCCAAAACATTATGGACTACACCTACTGCGATCGCATGTTCACCAAGGGGCAGGCACGCCGTATGCATCTGGCGCTAAACAGCGACGTTGCTGGCCGCAACAGGTTGTGGGATACTGCCAACCTCGTAGCTACTGGTTCTTTTCAGCCTATGCCCGACCTCAAGCCAATACCTGATTATTCTGTTACCAATATCATAGGTGGTACATCTTATCTTTCCAAAAATGCCAATTTTACATTCCCAGATAAAGAGATCAAGTTCACCAACTTTTCCCACAATGATACGGTTACAGCTATGAAATGGGTGTTCAACGATGCTGCAACTCCTGCTTCAACAACGCTGTCTTCCTTCAATCATTCCTTTACTGTTCCGGGTTGGGTAAAACTGGCTTTGACCGCAACAGGGAATCATTCCGGCGATAGTACCATTACGTTCAATAAGGCCGTTTTCGTTGCCGACAATACCGGCACACCTGCCGCAGGGTATTATCAGGAATTCAAACCTGAATCCGACCGCGATAAGTGGCCAAACTTCAACTATTACAACAATGAATTCCAGTGGGAATTGGCTAATGTAGGCACCTACGACAATAATTCTATCATGTATCGTGGCTACGACGCCCGTGTAACACCTACTGCGTCACAGCTCACCGGCACCCCAAAAGGCGACTATGATGATTTCTACAGTACTCCTATGGATCTGACTGGAATGGGCACTACATGCAACCTTAATTTCTTCTTCTCCGGTGCGTCCAGAACTGCCACATCTTCCAATATCAACGATTCACTGTATATCGATTATACTGTGAACAAGGGAACAAGTTGGGTTTCTGTAGCCAAACTCGGCAAGGGTGAGCTCTTCAACAAAGGTGTTTTATCTACACCATATACTCCCGCCGGTACCTGGGATTGGGCTCCCAAAACCCTGCCATTGCCTGCCGCGGCCATCACCAACTATACTACTTTCCGCTTCCGTATGCGCCCGGGCACCAATCCTTTTGGCGTGAGCACAGGCAACAATTTCTACATGGACCGTATTCATTTTAGTCCATGGCCGGCAGAGGTGAGCATGGTGCAGAGTGGCAATGCCAGCGTAAAGGTTGTTCCAAACCCCACTATGGGCGATGCTTATGTGGTAGTCAACGACGCAGCAAATACAGATGCCGAAATTTCCGTTTCAGATATCACCGGCAAGGTGGTGTATAGTACCAAAGAAGCGATCAAAGGCAGTCAGGCACGTATCCTGATCCCTGCATCGGCTGTCTCAGTAAAAGGTATATACCTGATACAGACCCTAACAGGAAGTCAGGTAAATACACAAAAGTTGGTTGTATATTAATGTGAGTGAATAATAATCAGGGATGGCTGCTGCAATACTTGTGGCAGCCATTTTTGTTTGCCATCATCTGCGTGTTGATTGCCATATGCACATCTGCACTGCCTCTCTTATCGTCCCAATTCGCATTTTTATTGTAGGTTTACCGCATGAAACCGCGCCAGCCATCATTACCCTTGCTTTCGGGCCGCAAGCCTGTACTAGAAGCATTAGAGCAGGGAGTTAACATAGAAAAGATCTTTTTGCTGCGCACAGCCTCAGGTCCGGAGATCAATGCTATCAAGCAAAAGGCAAGAGAGTTTAATGTGCCGGTTAGTCAGGTGCCGGTAGAAAAACTCGACAACCTCACCCGTGTACAGCATCAGGGCGTAGTGGCATGGGCGTCGCTGTTGCAGTACGTCGAGCTGCAGGCTGGAATTTCGCATGTGGTAGAGCAGGGCAAAACGCCCTTGTTTCTCTTGCTCGATGGCATTACCGATGTGCGCAATGTGGGTGCGATAGCCCGCAGCGCACTATGCTGTGGTGCACAGGCACTTATATTGCCTACATCACATGCGGCATCTCTTACAGACGAAGCCATCAAAACATCTGCCGGTGCGCTGCGCAAGATCATGTTGTGCCGTGTACCATCAGTGCCACAGGCATTAGACATTCTACGGCTGAATGGAATTCAGGTTTTAGGCACACAGATGAAGGGCAGCATACCCGTATACGAATCTGATCTGACCATACCAAGTGCCATAGTTATGGGTGCCGAAGATACAGGTATCAGCAAGGATGTACTGAAACGAGCTGATCAGCTCATTCGCATTCCCATGGTGTCCGGTTTCGATTCGCTCAATGTGTCTGTGGCTGCCGGTATGGTACTGTACGAGGCATTGCGTCAGCGAGTGCTGGCTGTGTAAATTAGTGTTTTTTACGTCCGGTTTTAGTTCAGCTGAGGGTCAGTGGGTATGTGGGCAAGGTAGGCATATTTCTTGCCCAGCAAGGCTATCGCCTGTTTCCAGATATCTTCGTGTTTGGTATTAAATAGCAGATTTTCATTCGCATTCGCAATCAGCCAGTTGCCCTCTTTGATCTCTGCTTCCAGCTGACCGGGAGCCCAGCCCGAGTAGCCCAGAAACAAACGGATGTCCTCCTCATTGTATTTGTCGCTGCCAGAGATATCGCTGAGTTTATCAAACGATCCACCCCAGTATACACCTTTTGTTATTTCCATGCCGCCACCTAGCACACCCGGCAGCCTGTGCATCAGGTGCAGCGTGCCGGGCTGCACTGGGCCGCCCTTGTATACTACTGGTCCCGATGGGCGCATTCCTGTCAGTATATTACCTAGTTTTAATTCAGTGGTTTGGTTCAGTACAAAGCCTACAGAGCCTTCCTCGCTATGTTCGCATAGCAATATCACCGATCGGGTGAAGTTGGTATCATGTAGCAGTGGCTCTGCTATCAGCAACAGTCCAGGCTTCAGCGCCTTAACACTAACAGGGGGGTATATGCTGAATTGTTTCATTTTTTAAAAATAGCGATATTTCATTGAAAAATAAAAGCACCCTCTCAAAATTTTTTCCTATTTGGTTATGTGCAAATATTATGGGTCTCCTCATTGTAGCTTACACAGCTTTCATAGCAAGTATTTTTTTACAGCTTCATTAGTCCGGTCATCTCGCTCGGTCCCGCAAACCGAATTCGGTCCTCTTTGTAATGCCGGTAGCATCTCCGGCGGAGTATCAAACTTCCAATAGTATGCCACATCTGCCCGTAATAACACCTGCCAGCGTATATGTTACACAACACTTAACTGCCTATCTTTGCACCATGTTAATGGACAATGATACCGAAGACGTATGGGATGAAGAAGACCCCGAAGCGGAAGACACTGGAGGGGAAGACCAGCCTGAAGAACGACTGCGCATTGTTACAGACAAGCGCCAGATACCGCTCCGTATAGACAAGTTCGTTATGAACCGTCTGGAGGGTGCAACCCGCAACAAGGTACAGCAGGCGATAGATGACGGGTTCATACTGGTTAATGACAAGCCTGTAAAGGCCAATTACAAGGTCAAGGCAGGGGATACCATAGTGGTGTTTGAAACGCGCAAGCCCGAGAGCCAGGAGGTAATACCACAGAACATACCGCTCGATATTTTCTACGAAGACGAAAGCCTGATGATCGTCAACAAGCCTGCTGGCATGGTAGTGCATCCCGGTTGTGGCAACTACAGCGGCACGCTTGTCAATGGACTATCTTATTATCTGCAACAAGAGCAGGTAGAGATCAGCAATCTGTACCGGGTAGGTTTGGTACACCGGATAGACAAAGATACCACTGGCCTCGTGGTCATTGCCAAGACCGATGATGCGATGACCAAATTGGCTGCCCAGTTCAAAAAACACACAGTATACCGTCGCTATATAGCACTCGTTTGGGGCGACCTTCCACAAGATGAGGGTACAATACAGGCGCATATTGGTCGTAATCTCCGTTTTCGCAAGATCATGGATGCATTCCCCGATGGCGATTACGGAAAAGATGCTATAACACACTACAAGGTGCTGGAGCGGTTCAACTATGTCACGCTTGTAGAGCTTCGCCTCGAGACCGGACGTACCCATCAGATCAGGGTACACATGAGGCTCATCGGCCATCCGCTGTTTAATGATGCTACCTATGGTGGCGACAGAATCGTAAAAGGTACTATTTTCAGCAAATACAAGCAGTTTGTCGACAATTGTTTCGCCATACTTCCCCGCCATGCTCTGCATGCCAAAGAGCTGGGTTTCACACACCCTGTTACAGGGCAGTGGATACAGTTCGACTCAGAACTGCCAGCAGATATGGCAGCCGCTATTGCCAAGTGGCGCAACTATACCATGGGAACCGCTGCAAAAGCAGAACGATAAACACCGCTATTCGTTTGCAAATAACCGGATTTGCTGAATTTGATTAAATGTTTAAACCAGATTTTCAGACAGATGATACACAAGCTGCTCAATGACAAGCCTACAAAGCTATTCCTGGTAATAGCGTCATTTTTTGTGGCCAATGCGCTTATTGCAGAGTGTATCGGTGGAAAGCTTTTTTCACTGGAGAAGGCTTTGGGCATGGTGCCGCATCCTTTTGCCCTGTTGGGCGAGCAGGGGCTCACTTATACGCTTACCTGCGGGGTTTTGTTGTGGCCTTTAGAGTTTATCATGACCGATATCGTAAATGAATACTACGGTCCTCGAGCCGTCAGGCGTATCTCGTATATCGCGGTAGGCCTTATCTGCTATGCGTTCATCATGTTTTATGCCGCTATCAGCATCGCACCCGACACCTCCTTCTGGACAGGTAGCCAGGCGGCCAACGGTGTCCCGGATATGCAGGCCGCTTTCAGCGGAATTTTTGGCCAGGGCATGTGGATCATTGCCGGCAGCCTTAGCGCATTTATGATCAGTCAGTTGGTCGATGTCTGGGTCTTTCACAAGATCAAGAAGGCTACCGGCGAGCGCAAAGTATGGCTCAGAGCTACAGGGTCTACGGTAGTATCTCAACTTATAGATAGTTTTATTGTGCTGTTTATCGCCTTTAAGATCGGAAAGGGCTGGAGTTACCAGCGGGTGATCGCTATTTGCCTGGTCAACTATTCCTACAAATTCGTGATGGCAATTGTGCTTACACCGCTTATTTACATCATTGAGCGCGCCATTGACAACTTCCTGGGAGACAAAACGGCAAATGCCATGAAGCAGGCCGCAATGGGCAATACAGATCCTGCAATAGATTGATGATCGCGCGGGGCGGCATCAGGCCTTGCCCAATACATAAATCTGTTCCATTGTTGGCGTTGGGCTGCCCCCTGCTTTTTCAAGCGAAATGGCAAAAGCTTCACCCGACTCAATGCGCATACCTATTTTCTGAATCGATGGAGTATTGGCCATGCTGTTAGGTAGCACTCCCATGCTTACTGGCTTTCCGCCCTGTATTACCCACAATTGATACTGCATACCGGCAGGTGGTGGCGGCAAACCATCAACAGATACGTAGGCTTCGGCTTTTTCCTTGCTCCAGTAGAGTGTAGCGGCCATCGGGTGTCCCTTTTGCATGGTGTGCATCACTATGGTCTGCATGCCGGTGTCCGACATCATTAATTTTGCCTTCTGGTAATCGTCTACAAGAGCCGCCAGTTGCTGTTGTTTCGCACTCAGTGAATCCATTCTGGCGGTAAGAGCAACAGAAGTGTTTCCGGCATCATTTTTATTGTTCCATAGCACGGCGTTCAGTGCCAGACTACCCACCAGACCGGCAACAGCCGCTGCCAGTTTCCATTGTACCGGCTTACGGTATTCGGGGGTGAATGGAATTACTTTCGGATTAGATACAACTTCATCATCTCCACCGGCGTTGGCGGCGTGTGTACTCATAGAATTCCAGATCTTGTCTTCAAGACCCTTGGGCAAAGCAGGAGCATCCATGGAAGCAAATTGTATTGCTGCCATCTCTATTGCTGCTACCTCAGCCGCAAGCTCCGGATAACGTGCTATGTTTTCAGCCACTTCCCTGGTTTCTTCCGGGGAGAGTGCACCGAGAACGTATGCCTCCAGTAAGCCTGATTCTATGTATTCTTTTATATTCACTTATTCTTTATGCTATTGTTTGGTTCCAAATATTGTTCTCAGTTGTCCCATGGCTCGTCGCATTCGGGTTTTTACCGTTCCCGAGGGTATGTTCAGTGTTTTTGATATTTCTTCAGTTGTATATCCGTTAAAGTAAGCAAGTTGCACAATTTCAGCATATTCCGGCTGCAAATCATTTACCATTTTGCGCAATCCTATAGTATCGGTTGATTGTTCACTGCTTGCTCTTTGTTCCAGACTATTTACGACATTTTCACCTGTATGGATTTTTGCTTTCATTATTTCGCCCTTCGAACGCAATTTGTCTATTGCCGAATTGCGGGCTATGTTCAGCATCCACGTATAAAGCCGCCCTTTTTGTGCATTGTACTGACCTATGTTATTCCAGATCTTTACGAATACCTCCTGCAGCACATCCTGACAGGTTTGCTCATCGCCGATTAGTTTGTAGATAACACTGTAAAGTGCGCCTGAATATTGCTTGTAAAGGTAATTAAAAGCCTGCCTGCTCTGACCCTGCAACAAGGTCAAAAGCTGTTCCTCGGTATATGTTATTTGTTCACCCACCAGGCAGTTATGAAATAGTAATACTATGCTCAGTTATAATGTTACTTCAAAAGTAGACAAATTGTTGTCTTTGCCAAAAGTTCGTTGAAATATTAATTTGTAGTCTTTTGTGCGGCCAACTTCCGCTGTTTCCGGATAAACGATTTTTTGATCCATTTTTCCAGCTCTACAGCATGAAAAATTATTGCAGAGAGCCCAATGCACGATAATAGCTCTCCTGCAGACAGGGGTTGCGTACTGAACAACTTGTTGGCAACAGGCAGGTATATGATTCCGATTTGTAAGGCAAAGGTTAGAAAAACGGTACCTAGCATCAGCCTGTTTGAGAAGAATCCCTTCACGAAAATGTAGTGGTTGTCGCTGCGGATAGCCAGCACATGGCCTAGTTGCGAAAACAGTAGTACAGTGAACACCATCGTCTGCCAGTGTGCCAGTTCATGGTGGAGAGCGTATTGCTGAGTGGCCAGTGTTACCACAGCCATCAGTATCCCTACCCAGGCTATATGAGTGCCCACACCAACCGAAAATATGCTTTCTCCGGGCGGTCTGGGTTGGCGTTTCATAATATCGATTTCCGGCTTTTCATATGCCAGTGCCAGGCCAGGCAAACCATCTGTTACCAGATTGATCCAAAGAATGTGCATGGGGAGCAGAGGGGTAGGCATGCCCACTATTTGGGCGGTCAGGATTATTAGTATCTCAGCACTGTTGCAGGCCATGATGTACTTCACAAACTTCCTGATGTTGTCGTATATCCTGCGACCTTCTTTTACCGCTTTTACAATTGTAGCAAAGTTGTCGTCTAGCAGCACCAGATGTGCAGCTTCCTTACTCACGTCAGTGCCTGTGATACCCATCGCTATACCTATATTAGCTGTTTTCAGCGATGGTGCATCGTTGGCGCCGTCGCCGGTCATAGCTACAAAGTGGCCTTTGCTTTGCAGGCATTGCACTATCCGCAGTTTCTGTTCCGGTGACACCCTGGCATAGACCCTTATATTTTCAACCTGGGTACTCAGTTCGTCATCTGTGATGCTCGTTAGTTCTGTACCCGTAATCGCTTTCGTACCCTCAGTCAGTATCCCTATTGCTGTTGCTATTGCCGTTGCCGTCAGTAGGTGATCACCGGTAATCATAACAGGCGTTATTCCGGCTGATCGGGCCTCTTCTATCGCTGCCTTTACCTCAGGGCGGGGCGGGTCTATCATGCCAGCCATACCGGCATAGATCAGGCTCGATTCTATTGTTTCAGGGCTTTTGGGGTCAGGCGCTGTAGTCATTATCCGGTATCCGAAAGCGATAACGCGCATGCCTTTCGACGCCATGGCAGTAGCCGCAGCTTCTATTTTTTCATTGGCGTCTTTGTTTTCAAATAGTTCTGTCAATGATTCAATAGCGCCCTTTGTGATCACCAGATACTCATTTTTATGCTGGTGAATGGTTGTCATTCTTTTTCGTTCAGCATCAAAGGGTATTTCGGCGGTACGCGCATATTCCTCTTGCAAACCCTTGGTTTTTTCTTTGCCTGCTTTTTCTGTAGCCCATGCCAGCAGCGCCATTTCTGTAGGGTCGCCGGTATGTTTATCACCGTCGGCAATTACAACATCCTGGTTGAGCAGCATACCCAGCGTAAGCATAGACGGGTTTTCTTCCGGGTTTTTGCCAGATTCCGGTTCGCTGACCTCCAATACGGTCATTTCATTCTTTGTAAGTGTGCCGGTTTTATCTGAGCAGATGTAGGTGACCGAACCAAGCGTTTCCACCGCAGGTAGTCTGCGTACTACAACGTTTTGTGTTGCCAGGCGTTTTGCACCCATTGCCAGTGCTATCGTTATAAGTGCCGGCAACGCCTCTGGTATGGCGGCAACTGCAAGCGTGATAGATAGCAGCAGCATTTGCAACGGCGGCTCGCCTCGCAGCATTCCTACTGCAAAAAGCAAGGCACAGATACCAATCACGATAAAGGTAAGTTTCTTACCAAAATCGGCCATTCGCACCTGCAGTGGCGTTTTTATTTCATCTGTCTGAAGCATACCTGCAATCTTTCCGATTTCGGTTTTCATACCGGTTTCGGTTACAATTCCTTTGCCTCGTCCGTTAGTGATTTTTGTAGTCTTGTATGCCATGTTCACCCTGTCACCCAGTGGTGTATCCTGTTCGGGTAGTATGGTGTCTGTTTTATCTGCCGGAACAGATTCTCCGGTTAGCGCAGCTTCTTCTATCCGTAGCGAATGTGCTTCGATCAGTCGCATATCGGCCGGTATCAATTGTCCGGCTTCAAGCAGCACCATATCCCCCGGTACCAGTTCTGTTGCAGATATCTCGGTAATTGCTCCGTCTCTGTTTACACGGGCCATAGGTGTGGTCATGCTGCGCAGCGCTTCCATTGTTTTTTCAGCCCTGTACTCCTGCACAAAGCCAATCACTGCATTCAACACTAAAATGGTAAGTATAATAATTGTGTCGATGGGATCTCCAATAATTCCGGAAACAATAGCAGCAATCATCAGAATGACGATCATAAAGTCCCGGAACTGGTTGAGGAAAATGACAATTGGCTTGATCTTTTTCTTAACTGCGAACTCGTTTTTGCCATGTTCGGCGAGTGCGCTTGCAGCACCTTCAGAGGTCAGTCCGGTTTTAGATGATTTGAGTGTACCCAGAACTGTTTCTATTTCTTGCTGGTGCCAGTTCATAGTCTTTCGGAAATTAGCAATGGTGCAAAAATAGCAGGCCAAAGTGACCAGAATATGCGCAATGCATTAACTCTGGTATTCGTACAAAGGTATGCCTAACGCAATGGGGGGCGTTCAGTTACTTTTGGGTGTTGTCACAATATTTCGTTAGAAACGGGCTTATTTTCCTATCTGCGCATAGATTGCAGCAGACTTGCTCACGAGTTGGTCTTTTTTGGCAAGAAATTGGTCAAGCTTATCTTTTGGCAATCGGAGATTGTAAAATGGAGTAGGGTAGGTGTTGTAAACAAACATGTCATAGTCTGCATTCCACCTTGTAAGCAGCTTCTTGTCAATAGCAATTTCCTGACTCAGTAGCTCCAGGTGAATTGGTTCCTTGATACGCACAATGGCCATGTTCTTCAGTTCATCATCGGTAAATGGATGCGTTTTATCTACTGGCTTGGTGGTAATTGTAGTATTGGTAGTGCCGGGTACTGTTGTAGCTGTTGTTGCACCTGTCTTACCAGCAACAATTTCTTTCTTTTGTAGCAGATCTTCCTCTTTTCCAAACTTGAAGTCTACCGGTATGCTGCCAAGGTTTATAAATTTATTCAGGTTCTCGAAGATGCTCGCCGTTGCGATAAAAGCGAGTACGTGACCCTGCGTTTCGCGGGGCAGGTATTCTTTTATGTCCCAGAAATTGCGGCTTCCGGTGCGGTCTATGGCTCTTTGCACTGGCGTGGGACCACTGTTGTATGCAGCGATTACAAGCAGCCAGTCATTGAGTTGGCTATACAATAATTCAAGGTATTTTGTGGCTGCTGTGGTCGATTTGTACCAGTCTGTTCGGTCGTCTCTGTTGCGGTTTACAGACAGTCCCATCATCTTCGCAGTAGATTCCATGAGCTGCCATGGGCCTACAGCACCGGCTCTTGATACAGCCTTGTGATTCAATGCAGATTCAATCACCGCCAGGTATTTTAACTCCTTGGGCAACTGTTTTTTCTCCAGCACATTGTCTATTACAGTGAATGGTTTTGTACTCGAATTCTGAACACTGTTCAATGTTTTATTATGTACTTCCAGGTATCGGCGCACATAGTCATTTACGAAATCATTCTTTTCGCCAAAGTAGGATTTTGTGCCTGCGAGCGGAACTGGTCCGTACTTAGGCTGACTTTCGGTACCGGATAGGAGGGTGGCTGTAATTGCGGGCAATTCTGTTTTGCCTGCTGCCACGGTTACGGGAGGCTGTGAAGTGGAGATAATATTCTGAGCTGGTCCGCTAGTTGGTATGTTATCGGCCAATACCGGTACCGCTGGTTTGGTGATAGTTTTGGCAATTGGTATGCCTGCTGGCTTTGCGGTATCTGTAACTACGTTTTCTTTAACTATTGCAGAGGATGATACAAGTATTTTAGAACCGCTTTTCTTCTGTGCATATACGGCACTACCATTACACAGCAGGGTCAGGAGTGGTAATAAAACGACTTTATATTGCATGTTTTTTCCGTTGGGTTAAGCATGCAACCCTTTTATTGAAGGGAAGCTGGTGAAAAAATAAAATGAAAACCAGTTAAAGCACCTGTAGCATTAGGCTTTGTTGCTGTCGGAAGATTGGATCTTGTCTTTTTCCTTTAGTCCGCTTTCGATCTCATTCTTAATGCCGTCTTTAGCGTCGTTAAATTCACGAATACCTTTTCCAAGACCTTTTGCAAGCTCCGGGATTTTTTTACCGCCAAACAATACAACGATAATGAGTAAAAGAATCATCAATTCGCCTGAGTTAGGCATACCCATAAGCATTTGCGGACAAAAATTAAGTACTGACATGCTAAAAACGATTTAAAACATTAAAAAACGAACTATTTATACGGCAAAGATAGCACATTGCTGTCTTAAAAATGCACTTTTATTCTGCCTGATTTCAACTTTAACAACTGATGGTTAATTGTTATGCAAAGAATTTCCCTTTACAATGCGGGTTATAAAGCTTTCGCTTTCTCGCCGACACATAGTCACTGATCAAACAAACCCTGAGCTAAGTATCCATCAGTAATTACACCAACATAGTTACCGGATTCTCGAGGTATGTTTTCAGTGTCTGAAGGAATCTGGATCCAACAGCACCATCTACCACACGGTGATCACAGCTCAGCGTCAGTTTCAGCAGGTTGCGTACTACTACCTGTCCGTTTTCCACCACAGGTGTCGCAGCAATTTTACCTACAGCAAGTATGCAGCTATCCGGTGGATTGATGATAGCAGTAAACTCATCAATATCCATCATACCCAAATTGGAAATGGTGAATGTATTACCGGTAAACTCCTGCGGCTGAATTTTCTTGGTACGCGCTTTGTCTATCAATGTGCCGGCTTCTACTGCGATTTGCGAAAGTGTTTTTTGGTCGGCAAATTTCACAACCGGTACGATCAAACCCTCATCCACAGCTACGGCAGTGCCAATGTGTATGTGATGGTTTTGACGGATAAAATCACCCATCCACGAGCTGTTCACTGCGGGGTGTTTACGCAAGGCCATTGCGCATGCTTTAATGATCAGATCATTAAAAGATACTTTCTCAGGCGATACAAGGTTGATTGCTTTTCGGGCTTCCATAGCATTGTCCATCGTAATGGTCATGCGCAAATAGAAATGCGGTGCACTGAATTTGCTTTCTGCAAGACGCTGTGCGATGATACGGCGCATTTGTGATACTGGCGTGTCGGTGTGCCCTTCTTCGCCTGTGTATACAGCCACAACCGGCGCTGCAACTGGTTTTGATGGTGCCGGCTGCGGGGCGGCGGCGGCAACAGCAGGTGTAAAGCTATCTATATCTCTTTTGATGATTCTGCCATTGTCTCCGGAACCTTTGACAGCAGCTATGTTGACACCTTTTTCTTCTGCCAGCTTTTTGGCTAGTGGAGATGCTTTGATACGCTCGTCGCTGCTATCAGGCGCATCGGCTACTACTTCTGCAGCTGGTGCCGATTCCGCAGGCTGACTGGCGCTTGCAGCAGGCGCTGTGTCTGATGCCACTACAGCCGAGCCTCCACCTTCTGCAGTAAGTATACTTTGGTAGTCTTCCCCGGGTTTGCCTATTATCGCCATTATGCCGTTTACGGGCACTCCTTTTCCTTTTTCTACGCCTATATACAGCAATGTGCCATCTACATACGGCATCACTTCCATGGTAGCTTTATCTGTCTCCACTTCTGCAATGATGTCGTCCGATTTTACAGTGTCTCCTACCTTTTTGTGCCACTCAGCTATTACTCCTTCTTTCATTGTGTCGCTCAGTAGCGGCATGCGTATCGCTTCAGCCATAATGTGGTTCTGTATTTTTAGAAGTCAAAAGTAATTTTTTTTGAGGAAATGACTACTACAAATTCGGGAGTAGCATGTTCTGTCCTTTCAAACGTTAAATACAACCGCTTTTTATAGTTGCCGAATATTCCGGTAGCTGTCATGCATTAAATATTGTATTCGTTTTACAACTTGTACAAGTAATGAATTGATGCCAAGGCTACACTGCACCGGGCCATTTAAGTCCAGGTGGCATCATTTAGCTAGTGGTGTCAATTTATTAGCTTGCCGCTTATTACCGGGAAGTAAACGTGTGAAATGTGCAAATTCTCTCTTCGTTCTTATAACAATGCACCGCCCGATGGTTACTACATTTGAGTAGTTGAACTCAATTTGAAATTGTCTCTAAATATCTAAAACGGTCGCTATGAAAAGGAACGTTACTAATCTTGTTACTGCTGTCGGCTTTGCATTGTTTCTGCTAACTATCGGGCGGTTTGTGCAGCATTCTTTCTTCGGCACAGAGACCTCCACCGAAAGAGCGATGGTGAAGAAATAGTTAGTCGACTGTCACTATTTATTGCGCCAGTCTGCTTCTATTGCATTGCAAATGAATTTTCGAACTATATCGATTACAAGCGGCCGTTTCTGTTTGCCGCTGTCCTCTGTTATTACGCACCCCGTTTTTCAGGCAGTACAGATATGGTGAAATTGTGAATTAGGTGTTGGCCATACTCAGGCGTCATAGGTTTCATAATCTGCGATGAACCGTGCAGTTATTTATGCTGCAGTGATTTAAGCAATACTACCATTTCTCTTTCTATTTTATTGAAATTCAGTTGAATCCAGCAAAAGTATGATGATGTGGTAACTATGTAACTTATGCAGCTGTACCTGTAACAGTGAGGGCAATGCTCTGGCTTAGTTTTGCATCTTAACAGACTGAACACTAAAGTTAGCTGTTAAGTTCTTTCACCTAAAACAAAACACATGAAAACACACTACTTATTGTTAACGGCCGCCCTGACTGGATTGATGTCGCTTGAGGCGAATGCTCAACGAATGTTCGGAGTGGCTACAAGCAACTGGAACGGTACTACCGGTCTTTACCTTAATCCGGCAAACACTGCTGATTCCCGGAATAAATTGGTAATTGACCTTTTTTCTCTGAACGCCTTTGCTGAGAACGACATGGGTACACTCGCAAAAGACAATCTTTTCAGTAAGATCAATAAACGTGAAATTCTGAGCGTGAACGACGTGTTCAAATTTGACAATAAAACTAATGTCAATATGATGACTCCATATGCAGAAGTTCGCGGGCCGGGCTTTATGTGGAACATCGATCACAAGAACAGTATCGCTTTGGTAACCAGGCTTAGGGGAGCCAATCAGTTTTCTAATGTAAGCCAGAAAGTATACCGTTCACTACTGGATCCTCAGTTTTCGGCAAATGGTGGTGGCAATTACGTCTTGAATTCCAGTGATTTTCAGTGGAATGCGGCCACATGGAGTGAAATGGGACTGGCATACAGCCGTGTGTTGGTTGATCATGGCAAAAACTTTTTGAGTGCCGGCGTATCCGTCCGCTATCTTGGTGGTATAGGGTATCTGAGCATGCAGGGCGATAATATCGATGCGGCCTACTATGCTTCCTCCGATTCTTTGCGGCTTACCAACACAAAGGTTTCCTACTCCAGCAACATACTCAATAACACAACCAAGGTTAACGAGGGTACTTCTAATTCTGAGTTGTTCAACCGGTTTTTCGGTAAGAAGGGCGGAGCAGGCATTGGCGGCGACATAGGATTCAACTATGAATTCCGGCCTGATTTCGAAAAACATCAATACGAGATGGATGGCAAATCAAAGATCAATGATTATAGTGCTGTACGCTACAAAGTGCGTGTATCAGCAGCCATCACAGACATAGGCGGTATCACCTTCAAAACCAAAGAGAACCGCCAGGCAATGTTGTCGGGCAGTGGCTATCTTAAGGGCAGTGAGTTGAGTAGTAACGTGAACAATTACAATGACTTCAAGTCGTATTCGCAAACGCGCGGTTTTACGGTAGATACCGGCATAAAAAGTACTGTGTATCACATGCCTACAGCTATGGTACTGGGAATCGACTATAAGGTCAGCGGCGATTTCTATGTGAATATTACCTCTATCAACAATCTTGCAGACAAGAAGCAGATAGGCAACTATTTTTATGATCAGGTTACAGTTACTCCCCGTTATGATACTCGTATCTTTAGTGTAGGTGTTCCAATTACCTATGCTATGCAGTCCAAATCACTAAAAGCTGGTCTGGGCGTGCGTGTAGCCGGTTTTTTTGTGGGTAGCGATGATATGTTGGGTTTGCTGGGCAACAACCAATATGGTGCCAACTTTTACATGGGTGCGTTCGTACCACTTAACTTCCGTAAGCCCAAAGACTCGGATGGTGACAAGGTGTCTAATAAAGTCGACAGTTGCCCGGGTGTGATAGGCGAGTGGGCTTTCAAAGGTTGCCCTAATCCGGATACTGATAAAGATGGCATTCTTGATTCTGTCGATAAGTGCCCTACAGTTGCAGGTTCGCCTACAGCAAAGGGTTGTCCGGACAAAGACCTGGATAGTGTAGCTGATGCAGCTGACCGCTGCCCCGATGTTGCAGGACGGGTGTCTATGGCCGGTTGTCCTGACCGTGACAACGATGATATTGCCGATATGGATGACGTTTGTCCTGATCAGGCTGGCACAGCATTGTTCAAAGGTTGCCCTGACACAGATGGAGATGGGATACCAGATAATACAGATAAATGTCCACTGAAAGCAGGCCCTGTAGCGTTTAACGGTTGCCCGGATACTGACGGTGATGGTGTTCCCGATAATATAGACAGGTGCCCGGCAAAGGCTGGTCCTGCATCTAACTTCGGTTGCCCTGAAATAAGTGTACAGGTGAAAAAGCGTCTTGCTTTTGCTGCTACTGCGCTCGAATTTGAGACCGGAAAAGCAATTATAAAGACAAGGTCGTACTCACTGCTCAATGAGATTGTAGATATCCTGAACGAATACAGGGATTACTACATGCTGATTGATGGTCATACAGATGACGTAGGAACAGAAGAAAGCAATCTGACGCTTTCAAGAGATCGTGCTGCTTCAGTAAAAAGCTACTTCATCAGCAAGGGTATTGCATCAGAGCGCCTTGATTCAGAAGGTCATGGTGAGTCTGCTCCGGTTGCAACCAACAAAACTGCTGCTGGCAAAGCAAAGAACCGTCGCGTAGAGATGGGGCTGAAGCTTAGAGACAACAGGTAAGACAAACAAAGAACTCAGAAAAGACAGGGAAGCCTCCGTAAATGGGGGCTTTCCTGTTTTGTTTTGTGTAGTTGCCCCAACAATAATTACTACTAAAGTGTAACAACAAGCAAGGGTATGCAGGGGTACTTTTGACCAAAATAGTAAAAGAACCAAGAACATGAACAGGACGCTCATTCTTACTGCAGGTTGCCGGTAATTTACCACCTCTGCAATACGCTTCGGGGTCGTATTGTTTCAGAGGAATCTTTCTCGCTTTTTTGATCCCCGCTTTCTTTTTTGTCGTAAGGCAAAGTATCTATCAGGCTGCCGGTGTGCATGTATGTAGCAAACCCGTTTTTCCGGTTTGTGGTTTCAAAAAAATTTATTAAATTAATATTAAACTCAAAAAACAAAAACAATGAAGAACTTACTTTCGTTAGGCACTCTGGCTTTTCTGGCAATCACACTTAACAGCTGTTGTTTTGGTACGCTAAACAATGCGCTTACACACGGCAAATGCAACGTATCGTTGATGCGTGTGCCAAAGGATATTGAAGTAACATCGGGCGGAAAGCGTCTGGATGTAACAAAGGAAATGTTTGCTGTATCAAGCAGTATCGGCGGATCTACCACCACTACTTACTACACCTCTGCAGTAAGCCTGCCGGCTAAGAAAAAGGCAACAATTGAACTGTATTCGCCGTCTATGAACAAAAGAGCAACAGTAGAATTAAAACCCAAAGCAAACAAGAACCTTGTTTTTCTTGATATATTGTTCGGTGCCGGATCAGGTCTGTTGATCGATATTCCTACGGGCAATCTTAAAATGCTAACCCCAAGACTGCTGGATGTGCAGAGCGCTCTGGAGGGCAAGCCACGCAACAAATGGCTGAGCCATGGCAAACTTAAGCGTATGGGAAAAAGAAGCGCTAAAAAGGAATAGTTTCAGCTGCTGTTCACAGAATAGTTTTATCGCTGACACCACTAAAATCCGTGATGGAATTCCTGAATTGAAACAGGTTTTTCGTCACGGTTTTACTTTATGGCTAGCTCATCACTGTATCCTATCTTTACAAATATCCATTTCAAATCCTGCAAACAGTTGTAGGTCATTTTGTACTGTGCTGTCTGATTTTTTCCCAATCGGTACGTGTAAGGCGCAGCCAATCACATGGTATGTCTCGCCACATGAATTGTTCAACATAGGAGAGCCCACATTTTTCCAATACTTTTCTGGATTTGGTATTTTCGATATTTGCGCAACCTATGATTTCATTCAAATTCAATTGCGTAAAGCCATATGCTATAGCTGCCTTGGCTGTTTCGGTGGCATAGCCTCTTCCCCAGTATCTTGGAATCAGGCGGTAGCCAACATCGTGGTGGTGGATATGGCCGTTCTCCATTTCGGTGATGTACTTCAATCCGCTCCAGCCAACAAAGTCACCGGTTGCTTTTTCAATAACAGCCCACCGGCCTATGCCATAATCCGAATACTGCTGGCGTATTGCCGCAATAACGGTTCTTGCCTGTTCTATATTATTGATCGGATTGTTGCCGAGGTATCGATGCACTTCAGGATTAGAGTCCAATTCGAACATGCCTGCATCGTCCGTCGCAAGCAGCTCTCTCAACAATAGCTGTTCTGTTTCAGCAAATATTTTCATTTCTGACCCTGTCGGTAATTGATTTTACGATGCAACTCTTGTCGCAATTAGATTTTCGGAAGAAAACCACTAACACCTTTCAGCGGAGCACCCCATAACCCGGGCAACAGGTACACCACAAATGTGAACAGGATTATAGCTATGAATAAACGGGGTATAGTAACATATTCCACTCCGTATATATTCTGTTCGGGGGCATAGTCCTTCGGTAGCTTTATGATACCAAGCATGTAGGTGCCAACAAAGGACGACATAAGCAGCAGGATTATGATAAACATATCTCTGTCAAGCAGATTCCAGCCCAGTGCAATATCGGCATTTGAAAAGAATTTGAGTCCAATGAGTATTGATATAAAGCCAAGAATCACTTTTACCTGATTGAGCAACC
This sequence comes from uncultured Bacteroidota bacterium, assembly GCA_903824665.1. GTDB lineage: Bacteria > Bacteroidota > Bacteroidia > Chitinophagales > Chitinophagaceae > Nemorincola. The sequence continues at coordinate 50,513 of CAIJXT010000011.1, forward strand.
CTTTAGACGATACAAACCATTGCAGTATGCCAGGGAATATTATGGGCATTGAGAGCCCGGCAGCAAAGCCAAACATACTTACTATAGGACCTGCAAAACCGAGATTACCAACAAATAGCAGCACCAGTACCACCATTGGTGCCATTGATGAAAACGAAACAATTGGAAGTGTTAATGCCATATAGAAAATGCCACTGAATGTACCTGCCCGCGCTTTGGAAGCCGTTGGGTTGGCCCAGGATGCAGGTAATTTGATGTCGAATGCACCAATGAAAATCAATCCCAATCCTACAAACAGGCGAAAAAGAGCAAAGTTGAACAACCAATGGCCGGTAACCTTGTCTACACCGGTAAGCTGAATAACGGTGGCTATCAATACGCCCAACCCCGAAAATATAAGCAGCAACGAAGCAACATAGGCCGCTGAGTTACGGAAGCCCTCTGGCTTTGGCTTGTTTTTGGGCGCCAGAATACCCGCTGTTATAGGGAAAATGGCATATATAAACGGCGTGAGTACCGTAAGGAGCCCAGCCGCAAAAGATTTAACCAGCAACAAAATAAATAAGACCAGCGTATTTTGCAGCATATTTTTTATTTGGCGGGTCTGCTAACTAAAACCGGTTTACAACCGTTTTTAGTTCAAACCGTCTATGATGGATACTATTTTCTTGAAAGCTGCCTCGTCTTTCATCACATATTCTTCCGCGCCTTTTCTTATTGTCTGCAGTGCTGTTCCATAAGCCTCCTGGCTGGATAGCATGATTACATGTATGTATTTATTCATTCTCTTTATGTCTTCGAGTATCTGCATACCGTTGGCAGCGTCCTTATTCTCCGAATTCAGATTGAAATCAAGGATAACGACATCCGGTTGCTCTCTCAGTCTCTTAAGACATTCTTCACCTGTTTTGAATAACTGAACTTCATGCATGGTCTGGCGGGTGAGGTAGTCTTCCAGTGCCATGGAAAGCATTTCATTATCATCAACAACAAATATTTTCTTCGCAATTTTCTTTGCCATACTATAAACTGATTTTGACGATAGTTTTCTAAACAAATTTAGTATTTGTTTTGTAATTTTCTTTACGAACTTGTACTCAAACGAACTTTATTTGTGCGTCTGCCAGTTTAAAACGCAGTGATACATTTTCTGTTGCCACTGTTCACCAATATTGGCCGTCAGTTAATGGGTACTGGTTGTTCATCATGCAATTGAACAGGTTCATGAAGATTTAGTTTGTCCAGTTCCAGAACCGTATAATCTCCATCCTGCGACCGCTCAAACATCGGCAGGAACTTAGCGCCATATACTAATTGATGCCGCGTATAGGACGTGCGCTGCTGTACAGTGTTCGAAAAATGATCATCAAACGCCTTGACGTATACCAGTACTTCCATCCAGGTGTTAATAAGTTCTTCTTTCGAATACACGTAGAGTGGGCTTTCTTCGGTTATGTGATGTACCATCGTCCAGCTAAGCGCCAGCGAGTTGATTTTTGCAAATTCGAGGTTCAGCGGGTAAAATCTGGTCACTATTTTTCCGTTTTCGTTTACATGCAGGGCTATTGTCAGCTGCGCCTCAACTTCTGTGAGGTGGTTATTTTTATAGGTTGCCACCCTCAGCATCAGTGCTTTCCCGTCTTTGTATGGAGCGATGAGCATGTTTTCGCTGAAACGCAGGAACGCGCGCGGCCGGGAGAAACGACCATAAATAAGACCGGTAACGACAGCAAAAGTGAGTATCCCGATCAAAGACTCGGTTGAGGCCACAATATTGGTCAGCAACCCGGTTGGTGCCACATGGCCATAGCCAACGGTAGTAAGGGTCTGCGAGCTAAAGAAGAAGGCTGCCATAACCTCATCAAAGACAGATTGTGAATGGTCTATCCCGGAAAGATTATGCACCCCTATAAAGAAGTAAATACCCGCAAACGTGATGTTTGTTGCTGTATAGAACAGCATAATGGCAAGTAGAAAATGCCCGCGTCTCATCCTTAGTAGGGTATGGTAAACCGATATGCGATCCCAGATTGGAATTCCCCTTTTCTTTAAATTAGTTGAGCCGTCCGGATTCACCAACCTGCCACCTTCAACATTGGAGTTTGGGCCAAAACCAGTATTGTCTATGTTCTTAGATCTCTGTCGTCGATGATTGACCGCCATTATGCTTTACGGTTTTTAGTTCTGAATAAAGCAGTATTGCCATCAGGAGCAGCATTGCTAACCCTCCCAAAATTAAGGTAAACCTCCCAGTGTATTGAATGCTGCCAGCATAGTGCACCATATAAAGCACACCGAAGCACAATACAATTTTGAATAACCAGTTTTTAATGGGTATCAACCTTAATGGACTTACCTGCAACAGTCTGCCGGTGTAAAAAAGGTAAAAGCCGGCTTGAAGATATGTCGATAGAACAAAGCTGAATGCGACTCCAGGTAAACCCCAGTATTCATAAAATGGATACATTAATATACATGCTACCAGAAGTTCCCCAACAGCACCTATGTTAATAATGTTTCCTTTGTGGTTTCTTTGCAAGACTGTTGTAAAACTATAAGCCCGCACAGGTAGTGCAAGTATTGCAACAGCAAAAATGGGTATCGATGGAATGTACTTCGTGCTAAACAGGGTTACAAAAAGCTCATTGCGGAAAAGATAGAGAAAACAGAACACCGGGTACACGATACACGAAAGCACAATGCCCGATTTATTGACCAGCTTTATTGTGTTGGTCGTTTCATCACTTTTTCTGCTATCTGCAAGCTGAAGCAGTACAGCGCTTCCGGCAGCACTAAGCAGCAACGGAAGAAAAGGAACATTTTGTGCCCCATTGTAATAGATTGCCGACAGCCCGGTGGACAGCAAAAGCGCAATAACAAATTTGTCTATCCAGCACGATAGCATTTGTACAATGTCGTATAGGCCCAGATGCATCCACAATGAGCGGATAGCTTTGATATCTATTTCTTCGGGATCATATCCCTCTGCATCTTTTTTGATTTCTATCAATACAGCGCAGCTGAGTGCAAAAACGCGTAAAAGATTGATTATTAATAAACAAGAAAATATAAATTGAAGTGAAAATTCCCCGGTTAGCCCGATCCAGTGTATCAAACTAAAGGCTGCTGCATAGAGCAGACCGGCTATAGAGATCATCCGGTATTTCCTGAAGACTATAAGAAGTGATTCTGTAATTACACTTATTGAAAATGTGAGTATAAACAGGAAAGAGGTTAGGAATGAAACGCCGGCGGCATCGTATTGCAGCAGGCCAAATGCCGTGCTAAGTGTAATTGCCCATCCCAAAAACAATACATAATGCTTTGTTTTTAGGGTGCTCAGAATATTCGCAAGCATGTTGCGCGAGTAGGTGATGATCAGCGTATGAATCCCGAAGCAAATTATAGGTGAGATAACGTATAATTGAATCCAGAAAAGCTGATAAGTACCATAAACCTCCGGACTAAGGTGCCTTGAATACCAGATCATCACCAGCAAATTCGCCAATGAAGGGAAAAATCGCGTGATGAAAATAAAGAATGAATTACTTAAAAATACACTATTTGCTTTGGGCAAATGCATAACATTCTTCCTTGTTTAATTGTTTGATGACACGGGCAGGATTGCCCGCGATTACACAATATCCTTCATTGAAGCTCTTTGTTACAATTGCTCCCGCTCCTACAATCGTAAAATCGCCAATGGTAACACCAGGCAATATTACCGATCCCATTCCTAACCAGCAAAATCTCCCGATAACTATCGGTGCATCAGCTGTATGCTGATCGTTATTCACCAGATCGTGATTGGTAGATACAATGCCCACATTGGGCCCAAGATTACTATAGTCTCCTATGTCTACTCCATTTGTGGCATTGATATAAACACCTGGAGAGTCTCCTGGAAACACCTGCTTGCCCCTTTTGATTCTGTCTGGGCAATGAATAGTACTGGTGTGGTGAATGGCCCAGGTCGTGTCCGCATTCTGCCTCATTATTTTTCTGAACAGAAAATCGGTAATGTAAAATCCCACACTCATTTCTCTTCGCATACGGAAGAGGCTTTTTATGTTGTATGCGGGTGTTTTCGCCATTGTTGTCTACAAAAATATAATTACATGCTGCACCCTGAAAAACACGAAATACTCCCACCAGGCATTTGCACAGCAATAGGACAGTGCATTGTTAGTTTTTAGTTGGGCTCATGCTGCTATGCCCCTGTTTTTCTGAACATTGGATACATCGCACCAAGGCACAGAACAATCAGCAAAATACTACTTGCCAGTGCCACTTTCTTGCCATTATAAAAACTATCAGGCCTGAAGCGGAACTCAATCTTATGATTACCGGCAGGAACTTTAATTGCCCTCAGTACGTAGTTTGCTCTTAATATCGGCGTTTCTTTTTCATCTACGTAGGCTTTCCAGCCTTTAGAATAGTAAATGTCAGAGAATACCGCCAATCCGTCCCGGCTGTTCTGGCTTTGGAAAGACAACTCGTTCAATCCATATTGTGTCAGTTTCACTATTGCGGCACTATCCTTACCAAAATTATAGTTGCCAAGCTCGTTTTTATAAGTACTTCTCAATACCGCTGTTTTCAATGGATCGAAAGCATCCGGAACGATGGTCGTGTCGCCCAGTTCTGTGGCCTTTAATGCATTCATTTCATCGTCGGCAGTATTGGCCCAATGTACCTCATTTACAAACCATGCATTTCCACAAGCTCCCGGATTGGGCATTACCTGAGGTGGGGTATTCTGACGTCCGGCAATAATGTACTTTGTGTTGAGCATACTTAGCACAGCACTATTAAAGCCGCGACTCATGTGTCGGTCTATAAGATCCTGATATATTTCCATTTTGGCGGGGTGGTATCCACCTACACATTTATGAAAATAAGCCTGTACTGCGTCGTTGTATGGGTCGCGTGTGAGATCCAGAACCCTATAGTAGGGGTCCGGGTCTTTCATTATTGCAGCATCAACTTCCCTCGGTGCAAAAATCGATTCGTATTCTGACGCTTCTACGTAGCTGTCTTCATTCAGATAGTTCTTGGATACCACTACAAGGTCAATGGCGATCAATGCCCCAATTCCGCCGATCAGAAGTGCCGGCTTTATTTTGTCCTTGATAAATGCCCAAAGCAAACCGGCAGAAAGCAGAATGTACACAGCACTTGTAAATCCGCTGGTGGCGGCCAGTGAGGCACGGTCTTCGCGCAGCAGTTTTACCATTTCAGGTTGCAACCGGTCGTCAGTGCTACCTGTAAAATCGAAAAACATGCTACCACCAACACCCAGTAACAGGCAAATGCCGGCTGTGATACCAGCTGCCAGCTTGATGTTCTTCCAGATTTTTGGATCGTTCTTGTTATCCATAATAGCCTGCAGCCCCCAGATCCCCAGCAACGGAAACAAAAATTGTGGAATCACAAGTGCCATCGACACAGTTCTGAATTTATTGAGGTAAGGGATATGATCAAAAAGAAAAAAGTTGACTGCTTCGAAGTTCTTGCCCCAGGAAAGCACTATACAGATGATGGTTGTTGCCAGGATCCACCATTTATGAGTAGATTTTACAACAAAAAGACCCAGTACGAACAAAAAGCAAACAGCGGCACCAAAGTACACCGGGCCACTGAGAAAGGGTTGAGGGCCCCAATACAGTGGTAGTTGTTCAGCGTTTCCGTTGAGGCGTTCGAGCGTTTTTGGTGCTTTGTCTGCCTTTTCGCCGCTCGATCCCCCATAGAGATAGGGTATCATCAGGCAGAATGTCTCGCCGATACCATTGCTCCACCTGAACGCATATTCTTTGTCCAGGCCCCCATTTTCTTTTTTGTCGTGACCGGAAAGTTCACTTCCTCCTCCGCGCATGGTCTCTTTTGCGTATTCAGAAGTAGTAAGCAACGATGGCATACTTGGCCCGATCCCCAGTGCCATGGTTGCCGCGGCTATAGCTGCAGAAATGAAGAACTGTTTCAGGCGGCCTTCTTTTATAGCAATAAACAACATCGCTATTCCAAAACAGCCGAACATGATGAACGAATAATATATTACCTGAAAGTGGTTATTGGCAAATATCAGGGCAAACGAAATACCCAGCAAAGCGGCTCCTGTAAGCCATTTTTCTCTAAAAATGAGGTACAAACCGGCCAGAGCAGCAGGCAGGTAGCCCATAGTGAGCATCTTGGTCTCGTGCCCTACGCTGATGATAATTGCATTATACGTTGAAAACGCATACGCAATTGCCCCAACAAGACTCAACCACTTGTCCACATTAAGCACCCGCATAAGCAGGTAGAAACAAACCATCGCTATGAAGAAGAAATAGGCCGGTTTGCCAATTGATTGAAGGATAGTCTGTACATATCCGGTATAATTAGTGTTGCTTGTGCCTACATAAGTTGTGTACGTAGGCATTCCGCCAAACATGCTGTTCGACCACAGCACATCCTTCCCTGTTGATTCATGATAGGACATTGCCTCATGCGACATGGCTTGCCACGAAATATTATCGTGCTGATTGAGCTTTTTGCCTTGCAGTTGTGGGAAGCAGTAGAGCAGCGATAGTATTGCAAATCCTACTATTATGAGAATGTCATTTTTATATTTCTTAAAATCCAATTGCATAAAAACAGTATTAAGCCAAAAGTAGAAAGTACACGGGTATTTTCCTAAATAAACGGAAAAACAAAATGGCTGGTATCCACCCCATAAAAATTGTTCTGATATTAACTATAATTTTAGTGTTTGGTGGTGTTCATGCACATTGTTCTCCCCTCCATCGGTATATAAATGGTATTATCCATTTGTTCGTTCCTGAAAAGTAATAAACGAAAACGCTAATCAAGACCATGCTCACAAACAAGATAGATGAACTGCGCAAGTGTAACTGCGCCGAGCTTCAATTCCCGGTGATTTACGTTCTCAAAAACATCATTGGCCGTATGGTGATAGTCGAAATATCGCTGTGAATCGGGCATGAGACCAGCAACCGGCAGGTTCATTTTTCGTTGTAGCGGGCTGATGTCGGCTCCGCCCTCATTATGGCTGAAGTCATAAACATTGTAGGGCAGAAACAGGTGGGTATATTGCCTGATGCGGTCCTTTCGGGCATCGCTCATCTCCATACCAATACCCCGTGGCGAAAAACCTCCGGCATCGGTTTCGATAGCCACAATATGATTTTCTTTGGCGGCTATAGCAGAGTCTGCATAAGCCCGCCCGCCCATCAGGCCATTTTCCTCGTTCATAAATAACACCGCTCTTATGGTGTACCTTGGTTTATAACCAATCGCTTTCAAAGCCCTGATCACCTCTATCGATTGTACACATCCGGCACCGTCGTCGTGAGCTCCTTCTCCCACATCCCATGAGTCCAGGTGACCTCCGACTGTGATAATACGTTCGGGCACTTCGGTTCCTTTTATTTCGCCAATTACGTTGTAAGAGTGCGCCAACCCTTCCTTCATATGGCATTCAGAGGTCATTCTGGCCTGAACTGTTCCTCGTTTACAGGCATATTCAAGTGCATTTGCCGACTGATTGCCTATGGCCATTTCCGGGATTTTTTTCGGAATGGAGTCGTCATAGTGCATGCTGCCTGTATGCGGAAAATCATCCTCTCCTGTAGACATAGAACGGATGATCACGCCGGCCGCACCTCTTCTGGATGCAATGTTGGGGCTGTTCCAACGGTAGTTTACAGCATCGCCATAGCCCTCAAAACTATTTACAAAGTCCTGCCGGAATCTGTAATTGAAGAAGATGATCTTTCCTTTGACCGCATTGTCGGGCATAGCCTTCAGCTCTTCGTAGTTATATACCATCACCACGTCAGCCTCCAGAGGTTTGCCCCCGGTGCCCTGGCTGTTGCCCAGCGACAATGCGGGTACTTCCCTGAAGTCCTTTTCCATCTTCAATGCAAGGCTTTCCTTTCCCCGGTACCAGCACGGCACATCGGCCGCCTGCAGCCATACCCTGTCGGCACCTGCTTGTTTCATTGTTTTTTCACCCCATACAACCGCTTTTGCTGCTGCAGGTGTACCACTAAGTCTGTGTCCTACATTTTTACAGAGGTCGCGCAGGTTGTCGTAGCAGGTGCTGTGTAGCAATACTTCGTCTGATATCCGGCGAAACATCACTGAATCTTGTGCGTCAGACGTCAAAGCCAGACATATTGCAGTTGCTGTTATTATAGAAGATCTCATTTTTAAGTCTGGTAGTTGCCACCGGAGTACTGCCGGCGATTTTAGCAAGAGTATGTATAATTATAACGGATACGCAGATGGCATTAATCTTTTCCCACAGCTCCCCTGAACTGATGTATTGGCTCTTTGAACAAAACATTGAAGGTTGTCAGTGAACCATATATAGCAGTGATGTACTGCTGCAATTCTACCTTTTCATCATCTTCCATCACTTTATGTGCGTTGATCTTTTGTTCCATAACGCGCAGGCGGTCGCGAACCATGACGATTTTGTGGAAGAAGGTCTCAATAGGAACTTCTTTGGATTGCAATGTAGGGTCGCCCGGTTTCAATATCATATTGCCGCGACGCCACCTGGGACCAATCGGTACCATCTGTGTATCGTGTAGTCGCTGATCCAGGATATTGCTAAGTGCCTGCTCTATGTCGGCAATGGTTATCGTTTCGCTTCCTGTTTCTCCTTCTGAAGCCACCAGTGTTTTTAGCTCTGCATAATCTTTGCTGATGCTTTTTACACCTTGCTGCGACTTGAACCAGATTATATAAAATTCGAGTGCTGTATCTACTACAACGCCCTTACCGAAGTGCGGATGGTCTACCCGGGAACCGATCCCTAATTGTGTGCTCATCATTTGTGATTGAGCTACAAAGTAAAGAAAAGAAAGATGATTTTTGAAGCACGATGCATGTAGCCGTTTTTTACACTGCGCTTTGCAGGGGTCTTATTACCGGAGTTGGCTAAGCACATCCCATACTTTCTGTTTGTAGGCTATTACAGCCGCAGACTGATCTGCCGTGTTATCGTGGTCTATCAGAAACCGTTCTATGGTATTTTGCCGGTGAATAGCAATATACATGCCGCCCTGATCGTGACTGTCGGGGTTGCCAAAGGTAGTGCCGGGTGCAAACAACAACTCTGCAGGAATTGCATTGAGCAGCGATCTGGCAATCACAAATTTTTCGGCTGGCATAGTTTGGGTTGGTACAAACACATAGCCCGGTGCTACATTGGGGTAGGGGCACTGTCGTCTTTACGTAGCGAGCGTTGGTCAACGCTGTAGATATTTACACAGTTACCAGCACATTCGCCGAAAAATGTTCCAAACTCAATTCGGTTGGCGGTATTTGCTGGTTCACAATGGGTATTCCCGCTTTTGTTGCAGCCGAGAAAGACGAGCATTGACAGGATCAGAACGGTAATTCTCATTTCGAAAGATTATATAGTGCAAGATACATTGTCATACATTCGGGATGCTGCCCCGCTAAGGGGGAATTTCATATTATAAAACAGTGGGTGTGTTTACGCTTTTACATCCAATCCAATCATCATTTCTTACTCACAACGAGCAAACGGATAAAAAACAGGAGGCTGCCGACAAGAAATAGCTTATTTACTATACCTGCGAATGGAGGTGCGCCTTCGGGCCACAACTGCCCCAGCAGCACCACGACATTAAGGATTATCAAAATGATAAGTACCGGTTTCATAAAACTGGTCATAGGTGACAAATTTTGCGGCAAATCTAGGCAATATTATGATTTAGCGAATGCAATAATGCCCAAATGTGGCGAAAAGACCGTCACCTCGCCGTTACCAATCTGTTTTCCAGCTCCAGTACCTGGGTTTCACTTATTTTCAGATCATACTCTGCTGTGTAAAGCCTGATTATCGCCTGAACGAACGCATTTTCAGCCTCCCGCGATTCGAGTGTGGTGCCTACACCAACCCTGAAACGGGCCAGTTGCACGTCCAGGTTTTCTTTCGCATACCTGATGTTTTCATTGGCAAGATTGTATGCAGCAACCGCCAGCGTATAATTTCGCCACGTGGTTCTGTATTGTCTTCCTATTATCGTGTACTGGCGCTCAAATAGCAGTTCATCGCGCATTGCCTGCAGCGACGCAACCTTTGTCTGTCTGCGCAGATTGCCACCATTGAATACCGGTACCGATAGATTGAAGGAGCCGTTAGCCCCATAGCTCTGTGTAAACAATGCGAATCCGGTAGCACTGGTGTTGCGGTTGTACACATAACCACCATTTAGCGTAAGAGTGGGCAGGGAAAATGATCGTGCTATATCTGCATTGATTTGTGAAAGATCAGCATTTTGCCTGAAAATACTCAAAGAAAGGTTGATGTCGCGGAGCCGGTCTTTCCCTGCGGGTTGCAGTTTCCTATCAATTGGAAGGCTGTCATCAACCCGGTATAATTTGTCTTCATTTTCACCCATAAGCACGCTCATAGAGTCGCACGCCTGTGCAAATGAACCCACATAGGTCAGTGAGTCGGCTTGCCGGGCATTATAGTCCACCCGGGCCTGAAGATAGTCCACCTTTGCACCGGCACCATTTCGGTACTTCATGTCTGTGAGTTCCATTCTTACTCTGGCAAGGTGCAGCGCGGTATCAACTGCGGCCAGTTGCCTTTGCATCAGCGCCACCTGCGCATACATTTGTATGGTGCGCGACACTACCGACTGCATCTGCATCCGCAGTTGTAGCTCACTGAGTGCTTCAAGTTCGTTAAGTTGCTTTTTTACGAGAAACATCCTCCCACCGTCGAAAACTGTCCAGTTGACCAGCACAGCAGGGTTGAGATTTGTATTTACTGCATTGGGATTATTCTGTTCGCTTCCATTTGCAAGGTCACTTTGTACATTCATTCGACTTTGCGAGCCGCTGATTCCTGCGGAGATATTGGGTAAATATCCGGCATTCCCGATGGTGTTGTTACGCGCAGCCTGTTGCACAGCAATCCCGGATATACTGATGTCATAATTTTTTTGCAGCGTCCGCGCGATCGCTTCCTGCAACGTAAGTCTTTCCTGAGCAATAGTTGCACCGGTTACCAGTAACAATAGTATCAGTAATGGCTTATCCATCGCATAAAATTGAAGAGGCAGTATACTTACCTGAGTTTGAGTTTATTAAGTACCCGTCCCATCGGGTGACGGTTTTGCCTGTTTTCACGTACTTCAAAAGTCATCATTATACCTCGAAATATCAAATCGCAGGTGCCCGGAATAGCCTTTTGCAACAAATTTTAACAGGTTCATGTATCAACACCTATTTTTTGTTTGCGATGGTACACGTGTTCTGAATGAAACTGCCAGTTGCCCCATGCAGGTTGTACTAGATGAGGCAACTGGCTGTTTATTTATTAATATCAATTACGCTGACCACACAGGCGCGGGCACCATATCAGCCTCGCGAACCATAGAGAACAGCAATCCGCCATTCACGAGTTCTACCGGTTGCAGGTCTTTTACCGCCAGCATACGCCAGAAGATGGTACGACCGTGGCGATCTATAAAGGTAGTTTCTTCGTTCTGTCCGGCTTTGCGTGCCTCAGTAAGCGCATTTTGTTCATCGTCGGCAAATACAAGTCGCCATTGCTCTTCGTATTGGTCGGTATGTTGTCCATCGCATTCTATACGGTAAACGATCTGTGCTGTAAATGATTGCATAAAAAGATGTTTAGGGTGAAAATTGTGTGTTGAAAGGAATTTGTGTGATGATTTCCGGCATTAGTAAGATTTGATCTCTATGCCGCCAAAAGTGCAATTGCCCTGCAGTACGAGTTTTTTTCTTGTTTCTGTAGATCCTGTATGTATCAGCCGCTCATCTTCTACTGCCCCAAACACAGGCCTGATTTCGTTCTGCACATCCCAGTTAGATGGTATAATGAGTTCTACACCACCAAATGATACCCGGCAGTCGAGCACTACAGTGTCTCCCGGAAAATCAGCTTGGGTCAGGTTTATTTCGCTCCCACCAAAGGCCACTGAGATTACACCTCCTTTAAAGTCTTTTGATGTAATGATCTCTTTTCTGCCGCCAAAGGTCACATCAATAAATACCTTGCTTTCATCTGTTATGTTTGGAGCAGAGGTAGATGATGATGGATAGCATTTTTGCCTGCGGGGCCTGAATGCGATCATCAGACCGGCAATTATTACAATCGCTGGCCAGAACAGATGCTTCGACGATGTTCCCATTACCTTGAACTGTGGGATAAGATGGGCAACACCAATGGTGATTAAAATCCACCACGAATTGTTCCTGAACCCATTTTTTAGCCCAATCAGTCCCCCAATTATAATGAGGATAACCGGCCACGAAAAGCGAAAGTCAAACGGCAAAACGCCCAATTTGTGGAGCAGAAGCCCGGTACCAAGCAGTGCGATTGCTATGCCAAAGAAGATCCTGTTGGTGGTACTTTGCTCTCTGAAACGGTTTGGCTGTCCGGGATTGAAATTACGATTGCGCATATGCTGTTCTTTTACAAACACAAAAGTAATTACAGCCTGTACCGTGCAGAAACAGTATTAGGTAAAAAAATGTACAACGGCGGTGAATGTGGGGTAATGGTCGGTGAATGGGTGTAGCTACTTACAATTCTGTGATCTTATTTACCGTAGCCCAGTTGCGCGTGGTAGCTGCAACGCCCAGTTTTTTCTCTATAAATGTATTTGAAAAGCAGGTCTTGCCGTAGTTGGTACTGAATATATATACTTCACGGTTCACCACACGGGCATACTCAGCATCGTTAGAGTAAACGCCCAGCGATCCCCTTAGGTCATACGACGGCACCTCTGATAGGAAGGTGACATACAACTTGCTTTTTTCTTCTGTTTTTATCGTATCGAATGGGTTGTTCCGGATCACATTCCCGATCTCATGAAACATGCGTAAAACTGCCGTGACCCTGTACCCCAGCTTTTGTTGCAATTGCTGTTCTATTTTATTGCGCAGCAATGCTTCATTGGTCTCTTCTGTTTCAAAAAGTACATTTCCGCTCTGAATATAGGCTGTAATATTTTCAATTCCCGGCATTTGAAAATGCGCACGCAACTCTTCCATCTTTATGAGTTTTTGTCCGCTTACATTAATGCCCCGGAGGAATGCAACATATCTGATCATTTCAATGGGCTGAGGTGGGTAATACAATTCAATAAGCGAATTTAATCAATTCGCAGGAAATTGATTGCCACATTTTTATGCCTTTTTTACGAGTGAAATGGGTGAAGGAGATGAATTTATCTTACCGGCTGAACCCTATACCCCTGTTCACGCAGCAAGTTGATCACTCCATTTTGTCCTGACAGATGCCCTGCACCAAATGCAAAGAACACCGACGATTTCTGCATCATTTCCGGCATTCGGGTTATCCACCTTTTGTTCCTGTCGTCTATTAGCGACACGGTTGCATCGCCTATCCCCTCACCGCTGATGATCATATCGTGCAGTTTGGTGATGTCCTGCGATCTGTAAGCAGCAACCAGATTGTTGTATTCTTTGGTGTCGTCAGATGTGTGGTGAATAGCGTCCATGATGCCTTTTACGACACTGTCTGCAGGTATTGTTTCCAATGCACTAAGTTGTTCATCCACCGTTTCCAGACCCAGTATTTCTTTAAACTTCGCCTGGGTGGCTTTCAGCAGATTATCTTCATACGATATGGGGCTCTCACACATGGCAGCTCCGCGGGTAGCAATCAGCGTTTGCAGTGCTATTGGTTTCATGCTTTCGAAAAACGCAATGTCCATTCCCATGCTGTCTTTTACATAGTTCTGCAGTTCGAAGTATTGGTCTTCAGAAAAATACTCAGACAATTTTCTGCCGTTCCTGTCTACCAGTCCCGATGATACTGCAATCATCACATCCTCATCATCCAGATCCATTTCCAGGCACAGTTTATCGCTCCTGTCAAGAGACCTTTTCATAGATTCAGTCCAGATATAGTCTGATGGGCAAATAACATGTATAGTACCAAACAGGAAGGATGGCTTGGTGAGGCCCTTGCCCGTTACTTGCCACAATAGCGATTTGTCCTGAGCCGAGGTGGTAAGGTTGCATACCAGTACAAACAAGCCGGCAAATAATTGAATCAGTTTCTTCATGATCACACTTTTTCTTCCTCAGGCATTACAAAAAACGATGCGCATCTCACCGGGTTGAGGAAACCGGCAAGCCGCGTTGAAATATTGATTTTACCCCTGGCTGTTTTCAGAAATGGCAGCAGGAATGAATTGACCTGTGCTTCTTCGCTCGGGGTCAATAGTTGTTTGGCGTATTTCTTCTTCAGGTATATGTTCATGAATGCCGTAAACGCTGTGTTCAGCCGGGGGTCAACAATGTCGCGTGCATATTGCATAGGCGTGAGATTGCCCCTGCCCAGACCGCACATGTGCAGGTAGTAGGTAGCTGCCCGGAATGCCCAGTACGGCTTGGAGCCGGCAGCGGCGGCATTACGGTGGCGCAGCAGGTAATATTGCAGCACCAGCCCCGGTAGCAGCAACAATATCAGCAGAATACTACCCGCAATCGCCAGCGCTGTCCATACTATTTGCCTTATAGGCACTTCTTTTTCTTTTTCGGTAGCAGGCGGTTGTTCCTTGGGTGTGGCTATATCTTTCCGCTTCAGATACACTTCATCAATGGGCACTGCGGCAGGGAACCGTTTGGTGAGTGCTGTTGCGTTTTCTCCCGGCAGTGCTTCCAGCTTTTTCATGGTCTCCGAATAGGATACAGCTGTACCCTCATCGCCTTTTTGAATGTTAGCAAGCGGTATGGCAATACTGTCACGGTAGATCACTGCAACGTTCATATCCATAGCTATCTCCACCGGCTGTGCTGGTTTATAGTCTTTATCATGAAACACAAATTGCTTCACGCCCATCAGCAGCGTCTTTTTCAGCGTATCCACGTTTACTACTATCCCTTCAGCAGCAAACCACGCCTTGGGTGGTTGCATAGGTGGTGTACCGTCGGGTTGTGGGGTAGGGCGGTTTTCATTGTCATTGCCCACGGTAGTATCAAAATCCAGCCAGCCATAGCCGGGAAAATACACCTGCACCCATGCATGAGCCTGGTTGGCATAATACCAATACCACCCTTTGTTCTTGTCACTACGCTCCTCCGTAAGGAACCCTACAGCTATGCGCGACGGAATACCCAGCGACCGCAGCATAAATAATGTTGCACCTGCGTAGTAGGCACAATAACCTTTGTGACTTTCATTAAGAAAGAACATCAGTTTTGATGCATTGGGCAGATCCGGAATACCCGGATTGTCGGTATACTGGTACAATCGCTTGCCATGTTCGTCTTTCGAAAGGAAGTAATCACGAATAGCCAGCACTTTATCTACAGGCGTTTTGGTGCTGTCAGTGATTCTATGTGCCAGGTCGCTGATACTTGCAAATTTCTGATTACCAGGCATATAGGTATAGTACTTCATGAATTTTTCATCCATGCCGTCATATCCTTTCACCTGACGCAATACCTCAAAGCGCATTTCCTGAAACTTCTTGATCTCGGGATTGTCTACGTTGTAGATAAAGTACGCACTATTCAGTGCTGATACATAGCTCTTTGCCCTGAATGCTGATTTGAACTGGTCACGAAAGTCTTTTTCTATCGTTATGGGTTGTACAAAGTACCCAACATTAGGTGCCAGATAGGTGTTGGCAGAGAGCGACTTGCTATAGATCTCTACTTCCACCGTCTGCCGCAGTTTTTCGCCCATACTGTTGCGTATCACAGACGAGTCCGACTTTGTATTGAACAGCGGTATTTTGGATGGGTCGGGCTCAAAAAGGTCGTTAAATGGTATGGTAGAATCCCGTTCAAATGTTTCTGTCAGCGTATCGAATTTAGTGAAGTAGAATGCCGTGAGGTACAGCGGGTTTGGAATATCACTGTTTGGGAAAAAGTTGTCGATGTGTGCACAAAACAACAGATCGTTGCTGCGGCCCAGAGCTCCGCTCAGGCGGGAGTAGTCGCGCAGGTCAAAACTGTTGTCTTTGTTCTTTTTCAGCATGCTGTTCTGGCCCTGCTTACCCTTGCCGCCATAGTTGTCTACGGTTTCCTTTATTTCAGCCCGCCTCCAGTAGATAATACTTCCCAGGAATCCGATTGAAATGATCAGAAACAACGACAGCCGCCTGATAAGGAACCACCAGAAACGTTGCGATTTGTCTTTGTAGTTGTAGATCTGTTCCGCAGTAAAGATGATGTATACGCCATACAACAATGCCGGAGCAAACGACATCAGCAGTCCTTTTACTGTGTCTACATTGCCTCTGGCTATTACCAGTACGCATCCGCACAGGGTGGCCGCCGCTACCAGAACCGACCAATACCTCATTCGCAAAAATCCCCAGCCCATCAGCCAGCCTGTGCCAAACAATATAGCAGCTACCTGAAACTGGCGGGCAATGAAAAATGCATCAAATTCACCGGTTTCGTATTTGTCCAGACCTTGATAGAGCGACCACATCGCCGCCAGGAGCAATACAAAAGTGGGCAGGAAACGAAACCTGAAACTGTAAAACAATGCCGACAAACACATGCCCGCACCCAGATAAATGGTCTGCCTGAGGGCATCGTTTTGCAGGATGGAATAGTATTCATTTACCCGCAGCATCAGGAAGTAGCCCACGATTGCTGTTGGTAGCACAAGGAAGATAACTTTTGCCAGAAATTCATTGATAGGCGCGGCGCGTTGTATCCTCATAGTTCTTTTTCTGCCATAAATGTACTGGAAAAGTTGCGAGGGGGATTGTTAAAAAATGATGCATTCGAAATATTCCGGATAATCATCTGAACGGAGGGGGCACTAGTACCTGACACGCTTTTATGTAGTTGCTCTATATCCAACCTTGAAAGACTTTCAACAGGTTCTTTCACTCGCAATTTTAAGCCCGGTTCATTCCGTTCATATCGGTACATTTGTAGGGTATTTTGTTTGCCACACAAAAAATCACCGGATGGACATCTCAGCAACTGCGACGATCAAAAAACTGCTTGTCTTGTTTCTGGTGATAGCCGGTTTGTATTTTGCCAAAACATTCCTCATGCCACTGGCTATTGGCAGTGTACTGGGTGCATTGTTTTTACCACTTGCCAAGTGGCTCGAGGCCAGGCGCATCCCTCCCTTATTAGCAGTTTTTATTTGTTTTTTTGTGTTGCTATTGGTCATGGGCAGCCTGGGCTATGTATTGGTATGGCAGGTGCGCGAGCTGGCCAGCGAGGCCGCTACTATTAGGCAGCGGGGATTGGTAATGCTGGCCGATTTGCAACAATACCTGTTCAGGCAGTTTGGCATTTCGCTCGATCAACAGTCCCGTTTGTTCAACGAACAAAAGCCATTCTTTTCACAGTTGATCAAGGGAACCGCCGGCGCCGTTACTTCACTGGCATCATCATCGCTGCTCATTCTGATTTATATGATTCTGCTGTTGTTTTACCGGCGACATATCGGGCAGTTTCTGCTGCGCCTGGCTCCACCCGACCAAAAGGCGGAGATGCGTATGGTTGTCACCAGCGTGGCACGGGTATCACAGCAGTACTTGCTCGGCCTTTCAAAGATGATCGTTTGTCTTTGGATCATGTATGGAGTTGGTTTCAGTGCACTGGGTGTGCAGCATGCGCTATTCTTTGCTGTTTTGTGCGGTATACTCGAGATCGTACCGTTTATCGGCAATATTACCGGCACCACAATTACCGTTTTGGTGGCTGCGGTGCAGGGGGGCAGCCCTACTATGTTGGCAGGTATTGTAGTTGTTTATGGTGTTGTTCAGTTTGTGCAGGGGTGGGTGTTAGAGCCACTTATAGTGGGTAGGCAGGTGCGTATCAATCCCCTGTTCACTATTGTTGCATTAGTGGCCGGCAATCTCATATGGGGCATCCCCGGCATATTCCTTGCTATACCCCTCACTGCCATGTTCAAGATCGTTTGTGATAATATAGAATCACTGAAACCATATGGTTTTCTGATAGGCGAAACAGTAGCTCCGCAAAAGGGCAAAAGTTTGTTCACGCGTTTCGTACGATGACGCTAATAACGGTTGTGGGCAGGCTGCAGCTTATCGGACTAAATTATTTTTCATGAAAGAAGTAATAGACAATTTTTCAGGTGGTGCCGAAAATTATGCAATGTTTGGCCCGCAATCTCCGCCGGAGATATTTGATTTTCTATACAGCCATACACCCGGATTTAATGTTGCATGGGATTGCGGTACTGGCAACGGACAGGTAGCCGCCCATCTTGCCGACAGGTTTACTCAGGTTTACGGTACCGATATCAGTCGTGAGCAAATGGATAGAGCCATTATCAAGCCGGGCATTACCTATATGCAGCAACGCGCAGAATCCACTTCATTGGCCAGTGCTTCTGTCGATCTGGTCACTGTTGCACAGGCTATTCATTGGTTCGATTTCGCTGCGTTCTTTCGCGAGGTGCAAAGGGTCTGCAAACCTGGAGCACTCGTTGCAGCCTGGACATATACTACGCTGAAATTCAATGATCCGGTCGACGCCGTCATTGATGAATTGTACTCCGATATAACCCTTGCTTACTGGAATAAGGAACGGGCCTATGTCGACAGTAATTACAGTACAATTCCGTTTCCATTGAGGGAAATCGTTACACCAGGTTTTCAGATTGTAAAGCAGATGTCACTATCCGGGTTGCTGGGCTATTTGCGCACATGGTCGGGCGTACACAATTATGTGCGCCACAAGCAGCAGGACCCTATACTGCTTATCGCCGATAAACTGCACCGCATATGGGGTAGCGATGACACCAAAGAGGTGACATGGCCGGTATATATGCGTGCCGGATATGTAGATTGATGCAACTGTTTTATCAGCCGTTTACCGGTATACGTGTCAATGTAGCCAACAGATAAGTCCAGAATTTCTGCACAGACGATATTTGTACGCGCTCATCTGGCGAGTGTGCACCATATATATTCGGACCGAAGGAGATCATCTGCATTTCCGGATAGTTGGTACCCAGAATCCCGCATTCCAGGCCTGCATGTACAGCGTTTACGTGTGCAGCTTCCTGAAACAGTTCCTGATACAGATCGCTCATCAGCATTATGATTGGTGCATCGGGGCGTGGCTGCCATCCGGGATACCCACCGGTATAAGCCACCGATGCGCCCATCAGTTCAAATGCACAGCTGATCGCATTGGCAAGATCCCACTTTTCACTGTCCACAGAGCTGCGTGTAAGACATTGTATATTGTAAATGCCGTCTTTTACTACCACCTTCGCCAGATTGTTAGAGCTTTGCACCAGCCCCTTTATTGCCGGGCTCATACGGTATATGCCATTGGGGCATGCATATTGCGACCGCAACAACTGGTTCTGGAAGCTGCTATCCATTACCTGCGTAGGCATTTCCACCGCCTCTGCGCCAATGCTCATTTGCGGGTCGGTGATCCTGTATTCATCTCTTATCGTCGTCGCCAGATCATATATGGCAGTCGTCAGCGCCGCTTCGTTTGCACTTTCTGTTACCACTATAGCCACCGATTCTCTGGGTATGGCGTTGCGCAGGCTGCCACCACTTATTTCTGCTATCTCTATCCCGAATAGCTTGTTCATTGTCAGCAATATCCGGTTCATCAGTTTGTTGGCATTGCCCCTGCCCAGGTGAATGTCGCCACCCGAATGACCACCCGTCAGGCCTTTTACAACTAGTCTGTAGGCTGTAGTGCCCTTTGGTGCCGTCAATGCATAGGTACCCGTTGCTGTCACATCTATACCACCTGCACAGCCTATCGTCAGTTCGTGATCTTCTTCCGTATCCAGATTCAGCAACGTTTTTCCGTCCAGCAATCCGCCCTTCAGCGACAATGCTCCGGTCATGCCTGTTTCTTCATCTATCGTAAACAATGCTTCCAGTGCAGGGTGGGGTATATCGGTCGACGATAGCAGTGCCATTATAGCTGCCACGCCTATTCCGTTGTCTGCGCCCAGCGTTGTTCCTTTGGCCTCAACCCAGTCGCCCTCCACGTACATATCTATCCCCTGTGTATCAAAGTCAAATATGGTATCGCTGTTTTTCTGGTGTACCATATCCAGGTGGCTTTGCAGCACTATCGTTTGGCGGTTTTCCATCCCCGGTGTTGCCGCTTTTTTGATGATCACATTGCCCGCTTCGTCTACGCTTGTCTGCAAACCCAGACTGGTCCCGAATGTTTTCATGAACGCTATTACACGTTCTTCTTTTTTAGAAGGGCGCGGTACAGCATTAAGGTCGGCAAAATGCTGCCACAATGCAGCAGGTTGCAACAGGCGTACTTGTTCGTTGGTCATATGGTAGTATTAAGATGCGCTAAAGTAGGCATCTTTTGCCATTGATAATTCAGCCTATCGGATAATCCCGGTCCATTGCTGTAAGAATTTGTTTGCAGGTGCTATTGATAGCAACAAAGAACGGCTTCCCCCGGTATGGAAAGCCGTCTCTGTCTGTTGATGCGGGTATTTTTTCACATCATTTCCTAAATGTCGGAATGTCTTGTATCCAAACTTGCCATTGCCGCCCGCCATTCTCTGGTCTGCAAATCCCTACGGTATTTACCCGTTGCTTGAGTAGTACATCATAAGGGAGCTAGGCATGCTTTTCTTTGCCCTATGCTCCGCCACCCGAAATGCGGATTTAAGCTCGGTTTCTGCTACACTCCCTTTTCGGCTTCCGGGTACAACAGTTTTTTATTACGTGCTTTTATTTTTGCCATTATCGTAAGTATCAGAAGCGTGATCATCATAATTGGTTGTGTTTTCTAATGGCAAAACTACCCCGGTACAAGCCCTTTTATGCCGGGCAAAAGGCGCATTATGATACGGGGAAAACACCCTTTTCAGCAGGTTGGGAGGAAGCTATTCTCTGCAGTTGTTTAGGCAGGGAGTGCAATACCACTGGCGCGAGTTTGCAGCATGGCCAAGTGCGCGTGCGAACTCGTGCCTCACGCAATTTGGCCAGTTTCTAACTGGCAATCACCACCACGTCGTATTGCCAAATGGTACAGCACCGCATTTTGATCTGAGCACTGCCTCATCTTGAATATACACGCTAAGGGTCATTGCGATCGCCGCGCCCGGCCCTGTGCGTAGCTGCTGGGAGAAGTAATCTCGCGCAACGTGGGAAAAGCACAGCCCGGATACTCCGGTTAGCCGCCCACAATAGATCCCAAAATTCATTTGTCAGAGTCTGCCAAATACTAAAGCCAAATTGAAAAATGGCATGATATTTGTGCAAGTATAAAGCCGCGGTTTACCCATCCCAACTGCCGCTGTACACCAAAATCAGGATTACCCACCCAAAAGAAACACAACCCAAACCATACCGGCTGCACAACAAACTAACAGACGCACCACTGCGCAAAGTGGGAAAGAAGTGCGCAATTTTTGCGCAAAAATCAGAAGCACATTTACTTACAAAACACTAATAATCAATGACTTATAAAAACAGCGCCTTTACACCAAAAAAATTGCACACCACTGCGCAAAAACCTGAATTGCCCATCCGGCGTTGCAGCAACGCCCAACTCAAGCAGAAGTAATAACAGCCTAAATTTTCGCCCACCACCAGGCAAAGTGGGAAAAAAGTGCGCAATTTTTGCGCAAAAATCAGAAGAACATTTTCTTACAAAACACTAATAATCAATGACTTATAAAATCAACACCTTTGCACAGAAAAAATTGCGCACCACTGCGCAAAAATCGAAACTGCGCACAAATAGGGTAGGTAATTACCATTCGGAGGCAGGCTGACAATACAGCCGCAGGTCTTCCACCTTTTTATGAGGCAGGCATGACAGGATTAGGAAATAGTGTTTGAATTGGAATAAAACGACACGGGATTGTTACCAGGCGTTCCACAGATTACTTGTAGATCATTACACCCACAAAGCCAAACATTCTGCGCAAAGAGTCTTTTACATGAGTGGTGTCAACAACGCGGCAGGTGATTGGTGTGATCACCAGAAAATTGGCAGTGTCTTTTTGTACCATCTCTACTTTGTTGCCGTTTAGTGTTAGGTTGGCCACACGCTTCTCGGCTCGCTCACGGGTGCGGTAGCTACCTATAATGATTCTGTAATCGTTTACCAGGGTACTGTCAAAAACCATCGCCGCCGCAGAGTCCACAGTATCTATTTGTGGCGCTAAAGTATCAGGTACTGGTGTCACCGGTACAATCAGCGAGGTATCCGGTTTCGGCGCTTCAACTACTGGTTGTTCGTTGTGCTGAGTAGTATAGGTATAGATGAAGTAGCCCGCCGCTGCAACAATCAGTACCAGCACCACCACAAGAATCACCATACTCCAGTTCACCGAGTCAGCTTTCGCTGGTGGTGGGTAGGCAGGCTTATGAGCCAGGCGGGTGTTTTGCTCATCCAGCTGCTTGCTGTTCTTTATAGTGGGTATACTTGCCGGTGTATGTTTGAAATTGTCATCGGTGACAAAGCGTACTTTGCCATTCGTTTCTACGAATTTTCCGATGTTGGGAATCACAACTTCTTGCCCCAGTGCAAGGTCTTTCCTGGCCTGAATGCTGTATTCGCGCAGTGTGTTGGCAGCTTTCGAGATACTGATCTGCTCATTGGTGGCAATAAAATTGGCAAGATTATCGTCAATAGATCCACCCGGTGTGACAATAACTTCGTAAGACGGGGCCTGTAAAGCAGTGCCATCATGTGTGGCCTTTACTTTTTTCAGTTCCATATTACCCAAACCATGCACGTAGCAAAACTGGTTTTTGAGCAGGTACAACCCTATATACTTAGCTATTTCCATCTCGAAATTACCCTATGAAAGTACTGTATTTATTTAAAACTTCAGCCTGAGGCCGCCATAAATATTGAAACCATATACCTCGTAACCCTGCCACCGCTGGTATTTGCTGTTCAGCAGGTTGTTGATCTGAACAAATGCCGATAATCTCGGTACGATCTGGTATTCAGCACCAATACCTATATCGGCTATTGTTTTAAGCGTTACGGCAGTAAAGGCAGTATTGCGTGCATGTATACCGCCCAGCACAAACCCGTATGCAGTTACATCCAGCTTTGGCGTTACAGCCACCGCCACATCACCCTTTATACGGGTTGCCGGTTCGTGCCATACATGCTGATCGCTGCTTTTATAAAAACTGAACAGCTCGCCGGTCAGGCCCGCCGACCACTTGCTTGCCATATGATACCGGGCTGATAACTGGAATGAAAGAGCCTTAACATTCTGATACAGTACATAAAAGGCTTTTTGATCACCGCTATCATTCAGGAAGGTCGGCAGATCAAAGTAGTTCCACCAGCTGCCACGTGCCGCATACGAGAAGTGATTGCCCAGACTGCCCTGTGCATTGATGTATATTTCATCAGTCCTTGTCTGTATTACCTGATAAGTACTCAGCATGTAGGGGTTTTCTGTGGTCAGCTGCTCATAGGTATTCTGTCTGAGTTTGGCCTGCCACCCCACGCTCATCCTGAACAGGTAGTCGCGCATACTATAGGCAACTTCCAGATCGGGCAGAAAGTAGGTACTGCCGCCCTTACCCAGCGCGAAACCTGCCAACGCATGTCCGCTGAAATCGTCAATGTTGATTTTTATACCCGGCGCTGCCAGCAGCATATTATTAGCAGTAGTGATACTGTCAGCTTTATAACTTGTTATCGCAGCTGACAGTCCAAGGTGCAGCCCCACATTGTCATTGAGGTGGTAAGTAACCGGCGCATTCAGCCCTATGGAGATCTCAGACGTATTGTACCGTGCACCGTAATAGCTGCCAGAGATACCGGGATGGTATTCTAACTGCGAATTGGTGTCAGGTTTGCTGGCCATGTCAGCAGCAATTTTCACAGATGTATAGGTCTGTCTTACGGCGTCAGCGCTGTAATTGTGCAGAATGTGGTCATAACCATAGTAGTGGTACCGGCTGTGTGCCGCCGCCACAGAGGCATGCCAGTCGCCCGTGGTATTGTGTAGCGTGCCCTCAGCTTCCATACCGGTTATCGATGATTGCTGGTTGATGATACTGCCTTTCTGGGAAAGGTGGTGCAGATGCAGGCCGGTTTCGTAGTTGTCTCCGGTAATGCCACCAATGCCCGCGTCCACATAGGCTGTAGATCGGTTGCCGCCACCAGCCTTTATATAGTTGGGGTAGGGTAGCTCGCCCGCTACCTTGCCCAATGCCAGTGGCCGCAATGGCGGAGAATTATAGGTATAATAAAGCGTCTGTTGCGGTACATCAAAGGTAAGGCTTGGGTGTGTAGTGTCAACAGGTGGCAACTGCGGCTTCCATTCGGGTTTCGGAGATTGTTTTACCCTCGGTTTGTAAGACTGTATCACTTCAATCGTCGACCCTTTGAGCACAGTATCACTACCGGGCGCGGGTCGCTGCGCACTTGCAACCACCGGGCCAAGCAGAAAAGCCAGTAAGTATACTCGGGATGCTTTCATAGTTTCTTGTTTATTCTTCCGAAAGCTTACTTTGTTGTTTTTCAAGTTTCTTTACCTCTTCAAGTTTTTTTGCTGCATCTGTTTTCAATTCAGCATTTTTGGTGTTTTTTACAATACTCTGCAACAAAGCCTTTGCGTTAAAGAAGTCTTTCTGTAGTACCAGGATATCAGCTAGCAATACATAAGATTTGCCTACCCAGGTATCGTATCCCGCAGACAGTTTTACAGTCTCGCTGGCAGCTTCCTCGGCTTCTTTAAGCTTGTTCTGGTCTACCAGTATTTCTGCTATTCTGTACCGCGACTCTGCAGCAATTTCTCCGTTTTTGTTGCCGCCCAGTTGTTTGTACAATGCTATTGCCTCATCGTTGGCTCCGGATAGTTGCAGCGTGCGTGCTTTATAGAACTTGCCTTCGTTCACAGCATCTGCCGATACGTTGGGCAATGCCATCAATGTATCAGCATATTTTCCTGCGTCCTGATACCTGCCGGCAAGGTGCCCGCTCTTCATAAGCCCTCTGAATATCAGTTCTTGTGAATAGTTGTCTGTCAGATTGTTTCTGAGGCTCATGTAATATCCGAAAGCGCCCTCATAGTCTTTCGTATCCATGGCCATAACAGCTCCACGGCGGGCACTGCTTTCAGAAAAGTCGTTCCAGGGACTGGCAAGTACTATTTTGTATTCTTTAAGTGATTCGCTAAACCGCTGCAGACGGTAATAGCTTTCTGCAAGATAGTAATGCGCTTTTACCGCAAATATACCGTTGGGGTAAAGGCGCAGGTAATCATTAAATCCGAGTCTTGCGTACTCCCATTTCGAGGCAGCAAACTGAGATTCTGCTGACGCATAATATGCTGAATCCAACATACTGCTATCTGCTGATGGCAGGTTAGATTCTTTAAGCAGCTGCGCATACAGACCCGGCTGATTGCTCTGTATGTACAGGCTTTTTAATGATTCCAGTGCAGCAAAGCGTTCATCAGCCCCCGGGTAGTTTACCACCACCCGTTTGTAGGCGTCAATTGCTTTGTTATTATCATTGAGTTGCTGGTATATAAATCCTGTCTTCATCCAGGCTTTAGGTGCAAGTACCTTATCACTGGCAGTGTCAGTGAGTTGTTTCAAAGACGAAAGCGCCAGTTGGTATTTGTCCATTTCCAGATAGGTAAGTGCTATCTCATACCTGGCGTTGCCTGCATATACCGATGGTGGATTGGCTTTGGTTAGTGTTTGCAGAAGTGCAATTTTCTCTGCATCCTTGTTTTGCAAACCTAGCAATATCGCTTTCTGGTATTTGGCATAGTCTGCATCACTGCCACCCATTGCAATCACCTTTTCGTAAAGTACTATTGCCTTGGCGTAGTTTTTCTGTAAGAAAACAGCATCTGCTTCCAGCAATACTGCTGTACCAGTGGTTTGTTTGTCGCCTGCTTTTGCCTGCTGTGCCTGATTGAAATAATCTTGTGCAGCCACATAATTACCGGTTTCCATAGCAGCATATCCCATGGTTATATAAGCATGCTGTATGGTGGACTGAGGGCTTAGTTTTTCAACAAGTTCCAAATCCCCGGTACGGCTAATGAAGTTCTGAGAAAAACTAATGGCTTCAGGATATCGCTGCAGGTGGTACGCTGCCTCGCCACGCCAGAAATAGGCCGTGCGTTCGTATTCTGAGTTTACCGGATTGTTCAGTGAGTTGGCAAAGTACTCATCCGCAACTTTCAGTTCGCCTTTCCGGTATTGCTGTACACCATAGCCATAAGCCGCTTTTTGGTATACATTCCAGTATTCTTTGTCCTTAATTTTTACTTCTTCAAGCAGTTTCATAGCACCTGCATAATCGCTGGTTTTTATGAGCAGTCCGGAAGTAAGCGTTTTTACCTCGTCTCTGTAAGAGGTATTGGGAAACGAATCGGTAAGTGCCCTCAGCTGGCGAAGTGCTTCGTCATTGTTGCCTGTCTCGTAGCTAAGCCGGGCATAGAGGATCATCGCGGCCTCCTGCTGTCCCTTATTGAAACCCATATCGGCACAGATCCCGAATGCGTTTCTTGCGCTGGTCTTATTGCCGGTTTTCAGGTAGCAATCTCCAAGGAGGTACATTGCTGTTTGTCCCAGCGAATCGCGGGCATCGCTTAGTAATTTGAATTTTTCTGTAGCATTTTTCCACTCTCCCAGCCGGTAATAGCAATAGGCCATTTTATACAGATCGTCCTTGCCAATTTTTTCGGTATGCTTGTAGAAGTATTCGAAAAATGGTTTTGCTTCGGCATATTTCTGTTCATCAAAATAGCACTGAGCGGCAAGCAGATGCAGTTCTTTGTGGTAGAAAGTTGGCTCTTTGCGCTTGATAAGTGTATCGGCAAGCGATAAAGCACGCTGCCGGTTGCCCTTAAAGTAATAGATCTCCGCAATGTAGTAGGGTACAATGCCCCGGTATTCGCGCTCTTCTTTTACTCGGTCAAAACTGGTTAAAGCTTCGTCATACTTGTTTTCATTGTAGCAAAGCAGACCGTAATAGTAGTTGCCGGCCATGTAATATTTGCTGTCTTTCAGCTCTTTTATTGCCGAGAATAATGGCTTTGCTTTGTCAAACTGACGATTGTTGAAATAACAATATGCAAGCTCAAACTTCTGATCGCTAACCTCGTTGTTGTCGAGATTATTGACTCCTGCGGTTTCGTAGTGTTTTATTGCCTGGGCATACTTGTCCTGTCTGAAATAATACTGAGCCATACCAAACGATAGCCGTTCTGCAAAAGCCTGATTTGGCGTTTCGTTGATGACCTTTTCGGCATACAGGGGGGCTTCGCTGGCGTTGGTTTTCAGTCCCGCCATAGCTTTGTTGAACTTCGTTTTTTCACCGTCCGATGGGTTACTGAGTGCAACTTTGCTGTTTTGAAGCGAGTTGTATGTATTAGCCGATTGCGCAGCCTGCCCATAATGACCCTGCCTTATTTGTTCGTCAGAAAGCGCCGGAAATTTGTTGGCAGGTGTAGCCGGTGCAAGTACCTGTGCGCGCAACTCCGTATGTACGAATGTTGCTGCAAGGCTTACTATGATTAATATGTGATGTTTTTTGGGTTGCAAATTCATTTATTGCTATTAGAAGCTCCAAGTCAGATTCAGGCTCGGGAATAAAGGTAACTGGTATTTCTTTGCATTGGTCAAACGGTCAACATAAAAAATGTTCTGTCTGTTGTATGCGTTGGTGACTGCAAAAGTTGCTTCCAGTTTTGAATTCTTGTTGAGTTCGAATTTCTTTTTCACAGATAGATCAAGCCTGTGGAAGTAAGACAAGCGACCACCATTGATATCATTAGCATATATTATGCCAATGCTGCCATTTTGGTTGAGTGAGTTGCCACCTATGCCCCCAGCTGCAAGGTTCACGTTTTCATAGAAACCCTGTGTCTGTGTGAATGGGAATGGGGCGCGAAGATTGAAACGTGCCGAAACATCCCAGTCTTTTTTCTTGCCTGCTGTATATGAAGCAACAATGTTACTGTTGAACCTTGTATCAAATGGCGTTGGGTAGGTTTGTTTCCTGCCTTTTGCATCTATACCTGTGTAGTTTACAACCTGATATCCCATAGCCACCCACAGGTATACCCTGTTCTGATTGTATTTGCCAGAGATGTCAACACCACTTGCTACTCCGGTTGACGCTACGAAATCAGGATCACTTGCGTTTGCTTTATTCCGGTTGAGCTCATTTACCTGACCAAAATATTTTACCCATGGTTCCAGATTCAATTCCACACGATCCACATCTACCTCTATGCCAGCTACGCCATGGTAGGCTCTCTGTAGGCTTGACTTAACCGTCTCACCATCAGGATTCTTTATCTGTTGGTCTGGACTGAGCAGGAAACCTGTGAACAGGTTAACGATGTCTATATCAGATTTTGTGCTCACTATATTTTGAGAATAAACACCCGCTGCACCTTTTAGACGCACGTTATCAGAAATGTTGTACTTCACGCCAAGACGCGGCTCTGGTGAAAACTTGTTGATCTCAGAATAGTACTGAAAACGCAAACTAGGCTCCATAATGAATTTACTGCCGAAGTTTTGGCGGTACATAAAGTACAGCGACGCAATAGTACTCTGACGGTCTTGTGTGGTTGAAACTCCTGCGCTGCTGTAATAGCTAAGAGAGGTGTTCATTCCATTGATCTCAACACCATATTTTAGCTGGCTGTAGTTGGGCATGAAATAAGTAAAGTTGATCGCTGCCTCAAAACCGCCAATGCTGCTGGTACGTGGAATAGTATCAGATCCGGTACTACGTTTATCGAGCTGTATGTCGTAGTTTGAAAATGCAAACTTACCATCGATCAGTGCAGATGTGTTTGCTGGCGAAACCACGAAGGTTGCACCACCACCTGTGGTTTTCCATTTGTAGTCTGCAACTTTTTGGCCTGTAGAGTCATTTAGCAGGTTAGCACGGTCATCGAAGTTGAATCCAAATACATTCAGTTTGGACCCGTTATCACCGTTCACGGTCACTTTGCCATACAGATCTCTGAAAAAGAATGGCAGACCTGTTTTAAATGGTTCGCCAAGGCCACCGTAAAGAGATTTAGACGTTTCAGTGAGGTAACTCTGTTTGCCGGTCACCAAAAAGGTGATACCAGCCCCATTGTCTTTCTTCGATTTTACGATTGGCCCTTCCAGCATCACCCTCGACATGATTGGTGATACAGACACAAGTCCGGAAAGTTTGTTCTTATTACCATCACGGGTATGTACGTCTACTATAGCTGCCGTACGGTTGCCATATTGAGCGCTGAAGCCTGCAGTATAAACATCTACGTTCCTGATTGCTTCCGTTTCAAACACGGAGAAAAGACCAATGGAGTGAAATGGGTTGAAGATAGTAACCCCGTCGAGATAGATACCTACCTGTGACGGGGAGCCACCGCGAATGTACAGCTGTCCACCCTGATCGCCGGTGAAGATAACACCGGGTATCACCTGCAGGTATTGTGCCAGATCGGGCTCACCACCTGCACTGGGCAGCATTTTTAGCTGGCGGGGAGTAACCGTTGTAACGCCAGTATTGATACGGGTGATCTTTTCTGTTTTCCTTCCTGATATTTCCACGCCTTTAAGCTCCATTTCCAGGCGGGTAAGCATTATTTTCTTAGAAATGATTGATTCAGGGAGCAGATTTACTGTAGTCACGCTGCTATCGTAACCAAGTGATGTTACAAGTAGTTTGTAACTACCAGCCGGAAGAGAGATAGAAAAGTAACCATTGACATCTGTTTGTACACCGGTTTTGGCGTTCACAACAGACACGTTGGTGTAAATCATCGGTTCACCGGTCTTCTTGTCATACACAAATCCTTTAATAGTGCCATTAGATGATTGCGCACCAGCAAGAAAGGGTAACAGGAGGAGAAAAGCCGCCACGAGGGTAATGCTTTTTTGCATACTAAGTTGTTTTTAGAAATTAATATTAGTGCATCTAACATTGCGGTTTGCGGAATGTCGTAAGCCCGACAAAGATAGGAATAACCCTATGGGATACAAATGCTATAATTTTGTGAAAGTTTTGCAGAGCTGTTGCCGATTCAGCCCTTAGCTGCCTAAGTGGTTAATGCTTCTGGCCAGATCTGCAACCGGAAATGTGATTGTAAAAGTAGTTCCACTTCCAATAGCTGACGATACGTCGATAATTGCGTTGTGTGCTCTCAGGATATTCAGCGTGAAGGCCAGTCCAAGTCCGGCACCGGTTTTTTTGCGGGTAAAATAGGGCTCAAAAATCCTGGTAATATTATCTTCACTTATGCCGCAGCCATTGTCTGTGATAGTCATTTTTGAGTAGCCCGTTTCTGGTTGCAGATCTATCGATAACTTTCCTTTACCTTCTTCCATGGCCTCTATTGCGTTGATAACAATGTTCAGCAGCGCCAGTTTAAGGTTTTCCTGGTCAGCCATAACCAGTACGGGTTGTTGCGGGTAGTTCAGTTGCAGTTGCATTTTACGCAGTGTCAGCCTGTCAGATGTTTCTACGATCACATCGTCAATTATTCGCTGCATAAAACACTGTTTGTGTGTATTGTCTCTTGGGTTCGATGATCGCAGTAACTCTTCAATCAAGTTATTGATCCTCATGCTGTTGCGTTTGATTATATCAAGATAAATCTCGGAATCATCATCGCTGTTCCCGAGTTGTTCTGCCGACATAGAAATGTTGTTCAGCGGATTGCGCACCTCATGTGCCAGAGTTCGCACCAGCCTGCCTGTTGCAGCCAGCTTTTCGGTTTGCAGTGCAGTTTTTTCTGCCTTTTTCAGTCCGGTGATGTCGTGTATTATTCCTTGCATATAAGCATCATCACTTACGTTGTTTTCCGGCGACAATGTTATAGTACAGGGCAGTTTTTTACCGCTTTTTGCCAAGATTTGCAAGGTGTGATCGTTTAATACCTTGCTGTTGATGACGGCGTCTGATATGTGTTTTTTGTCTTCCTCTTTCAGAATAAAGTCCAGCAGGTTCATACCTAAAGCAGATTCTTTGGTATACCCCAGCATAGTATTCACCGCATTGTTTATGTCCTTAATGCGCAGCTGTTTATCTGTAACGAATATAATGTCTTTGGATTGCTCAAATATGCTTCGGTACTTATTCTCACTTTTTCTTAGTGCTTTCAACGTATCTGCCCTATCCAGTGCATAGCGTACACAGCGCTCCATTTTTTCGGTATTCAATTCCGACTTTACCAGATAGTCTACGGCACCAAGTTCCATCGCTTCAATGTCCACAGCATAGTTGCCCTTTCCAGTGAGCAGTACTATTGGTGCAACACAGGCCAGTTCTCTCGCCGCTTTCAGAAAATCAACTCCCGATTTAGCACCTAAACGGTAGTCTACAAAATACATATCATAACGATCGGCAGCAAGGTGTTCCAGCCCGGTTTTGAAGGTTGCGGCCCAGTCTACCTGAAACGAATTACCAACCACTGCCCGCAGGTATTCAGATGTAATGATGAAGTCGTCTTCATCATCATCTACAATTAATATTCCGGCGTTTTTATGCAGTTCTTTCATTTTTTGCAAATCAAATCGTTTCGATATTTACGAAATATGAAATTTTCAGGCAAATAAAACAACTCTACCTGAAGTGGTATGAAGATAATGATTTTATGTAAAATTTTTCAGGTTCTGATTGATGTGCATCAAATGGGAATCAGTGCCTGTTTGAAACCAACTTAAAATGGTGTACTCAAATAGATACCTGATATTGTATCCAGATACTGCTGGCATTTGAGCTATGCGTGATGTCTCCATTGGTCTGTTTTTCAAATACAGGCCGCATCTCAAAATTCAACGACAGTTTAGATCTATGTTTATCAATCAGCCAATTGACGCCTGCGTCAAAAATATTCACCGGGTCTTTTATCTTTTCAAAGTACGATTGCCTGTAAGCAACATAGGGCAGCAAAGTGCCGTTATCACCAAACAGATCGTTGGGCAAACGCAGGCCCGCCTGCGCATAGAAACTGGTGCCAGTACCGAACATTGGATAGGCATTGCCGGCACCATTAAACGCAGCGGTATTTGTATTGCCGTTGGCGGGATTCATTATGCCATTATTTCGTATATACCTTGGTCCGTAATCTGTGCTGAAATACCCCGCGTAGGCCGATATAGCATATCTATTGTTTTTGAGCGGCATATCTGCAAACACCGCAAAAGACCAGTGCAGCATATGGTTGAATATGGTATCAGCGCCTTCCAGGTTCCAATTGGCGTCTTTCTGATAGATAGCGCCACCCTCTATGTTCAGTATTTTTCTTTCGCCCAGATAGGTGCCTGCCATATAGGGTGTCGTATTGGGCTCGTTTTGTAGCAAGTTATATATTAGCATTCCTGTGTACTGGTGCGTGTGCCCGTATGGTGTAAAGGTCGCATCTTTACCAATCGCCGGTACCGTTTGTCCGTTTGTCTGGATCGGAAATGGATCAGCTATAGCCAGCCTGTAGTCGAACCTGCCAATCTGCCCACGGGCATACATAGCCAGTTTTCTCGCAAATTCATCTGTCTGGTCTACAGTAACCTGAAGAAACACTGGCACGTCTGTGGTCATGATCGTGCCAATGGATGGTTGGGTGAACCGGCTTAGTCCATTTACAATAGTCAGTCCAGCACCAAGCTTCAGTGCATCACTGTTTTTGAATACTTTGTACTCACCCAAAGCATCATGAAAAAACGCCTGCAGCTTCCTGTTTCCTGCATTCTGGGCAAGGAAGTTGAAATTGTTCATCCCGTATTGGGTATAGACAAATACATGATCAGTAAGTTGTCCAAAGAGTTGCATACGTGTACGCCGCAGGCCGATATCAAATGTATTATTTGTTGGTTTTCCGTTCACAGTGGTACCAGGGTTGCTCTGGTCTGCACGTACCCATGCCTGATTCAAGAATGTCACTTTCAGGTACTTGCTGCCATCTGCGCTCAGATTGTACTTAAGTTCATTCTTTGGTTTGCTTACGGCGGTAATACTATCGGTATTTTGAGCCGAGGCAACATGGTATCCAAAAACTCCCGGAAGAATTAAACTTATAATAGATAGACGCATAGCTCGTATTATTTGGTGTATCGGAATTAATGGATTGTATCGTTGCCCTCTTTGGGGATTGCATTTAGTGTGTTTTCCAATTGTGCTTTTCCTGGGCTTGTCAGATAATATTGAGATAAAATGAACTAAGCAATTTTCTGAAAGCATCAGTATATTCACCAGAATCATCTTGTATCGTCAGCTGATCTACAGTTCCTTGTAATTCACCGCGACGGCTCATAATACTCACAATCCTTTTTACAGGTGCAGCGTTGCGGTGTCTGATATGCAGGCTGTGCAACGGGTAAAGACCATGTTTAGAAGCTATAGCCAGCCAGTCATAGTATTCAGAAAAGGGCAGCAAAATAGCACATTTTCCATCTGGACCAAGGTTGGCAACAATCGATGTTGCAAGTTCGTCACGACTTAGCGATGTAGCGTGCCGTGCGATATTGTAGCCATTGCTATCGCTTTTCAGACTACCCACAAAGAATGGTGGATTGCAAACAATGAGATCATATTTGTATTCCGGCCTGAATGTTCTGATATCTTCACGATCAACTTTTAATCGTTTGTGCCATGGCGATGCACTGAAATTTGCTGCGGCTTGCATTGCTGCGCTTTCATCGATCTCTATCGCATCGATCATCACATCTGCACTCCGTTGCGCCGTCATGAGTGAAAGTAATCCGGTGCCGGTGCCTATATCCAGTACGCGTTGCGCGCCCGCGGGTATTGGTGTCCAAGCACCTTGTATGCACGCATCAGTTGTAATCTTCATGGCACATCTATCCTGATCTATACCGAATTGTCGAAACCGGAACCATGTGTTGCTCATGCCCATGTAGCCCTTGCGCTGGGTGTGGCGGAAAGATCTGTGAACAGCCCTTTCTGGTATTTATAATAACCTGTGATTCCTATCATTGCCGCATTGTCTGTACAGTATTCAAAGCGGGGTATGAAAACCGACCAGCCATTTTTAGCACCAGTCTCTTCCAGCGCTTTTCGCAAGCCACTGTTTGCAGATACCCCGCCCGCAATGCCCACATTTGTTATTCCGAGGTCATGCGCTGCTTTTTCCAACTTTGCCATCAGCATCTTAATTATTGTATACTGAACAGATGCACAGATGTCATTGATATTTTTTTCTGCAAATTCAGGGTCTGTTTTTCGTTGTGCCTGCAAAAAGTACAGGACAGCCGTTTTGATACCACTAAAACTAAATGTGTAGTCCTTCATTTCTTTGGACGGAAACCTGAAACGAAGTGAGTCGCCGCTTTTTGCATGCCTGTCTATAAGCGGCCCTCCGGGATAGGGTAGTCCCAGCATCTTGGCTACTTTGTCGAAGGCCTCTCCGGCGGCATCGTCCATGGTCTCGCCCAGAACTTCCATGTCAAGATGGCTGCGGCACAATACTATTTGTGTATGCCCGCCCGACACCGTTAAACACAGGAACGGAAATTCCGGCTGTCTTTCCTCTATGAAATGCGCCAATACATGCGCCTGCATATGATGAACAGCAATCAGTGGGATGTTCATCGTTTGGGCAAATGATTTGGCGAAACAGGCTCCCACCAGTAGCGACCCTATTAGCCCGGGCGCCTGGGTGAAGGCAACTGCGTTAATTGCGCTTTTTTCGATTCCTGAATCTGCAATCGCTGTTGCTACCACCGGAATGATATTTTCCATATGAGCGCGAGAAGCCATTTCTGGTACCACGCCACCGTATCGCTCATGCACCTTTTGGGTCGCTATTACGTTGCTCAGTACGATGCCATCCTGTATGATGGCGGCGCTGGTTTCATCGCACGACGATTCTATCGCTAGTATGTTTACTTTTTTCAGTTCCATTTTCCAGTTGTGCAAAACTAACCACAACTGTACAATATCGTGTAATGTTGCCGTCAATATTCGGCAACATCGCGGTTGGTTGTATTGATTAATGCTGTGTCAGCATCATGATTTTGCTTTTTCTGGTACTGCCGCTCTGATTTCGGGCTTTAATATCAGGCGTAGTGTCGTATCGTTCGTAAAATAGCTGATTGCCCAATTGATGAAGATAAATAGCTTATTCCGCACGCTCAGAATAAGCATCAGGTGCAGAAACATCCATACAAACCATGCCAGTCTGCCTTGAAAACTGATAAATGGGAGATCTACAACGGCCTTGTGCTTACCTACTGTGGCCATGTTTCCGGGTGAGACATAACGAAATTCGCTCAATGGTTTGTTGGCCAGCATTTTTTTGAAATTTCCAGCCAGATTCTTGGCCTGATTTATGGCCACATTGGCAACCTGTGGGTGTCCCTTTGGGAAATCTTCGGTTTCCATATAGGCAATGTCTCCCAAAGCATATACATCGTCCATATCCACTACACGATTCACTTTGTCAACACGTATCCGGTTTCCCCGTACAACTGATGTTTGAGGTATGCCGGCCGGAAGATTACCGATGATGCCTGCACTCCAAATCATCGTACGTGTGTGTATCGTTTCTCCGCCTTTCAGTTTTAACACAGTACCATCGTAGTCTTCTGCAATGGTATTGACCATTACCACCACACCCATTTCTTCAAGATATTGCTTTGATTTTTCCCGCGATTTTTCACTCATATTCTGGAGTGTATTAGGCATTCCTTCCACCAGATATATCTTTAGTTCAGAAAAATCCATGTCCGGATAATCTCTGGGCAGAATATTTTTCTTCATTTCAGCAAGTGATCCCGCAAGTTCTACTCCAGTAGGTCCGCCGCCAGCTATTACGATGTTCAGTATCCCTTTACGTTCCTCAGGGGTTGCACTCAGGGCATCCTCAAAATTCAGCAATATCCGGTTCCTCAGGGCTATCGCTTCATTAGTTGACTTCATCGGATAAGCGAACCGCTCAAAATTTTTATTGCCAAAATAGTTTGTTGTGCACCCG
Organism: uncultured Bacteroidota bacterium; assembly: GCA_903824665.1. Taxonomy (GTDB): domain Bacteria; phylum Bacteroidota; class Bacteroidia; order Chitinophagales; family Chitinophagaceae; genus Nemorincola. The sequence continues at coordinate 86,472 of CAIJXT010000011.1, forward strand.
GTTGCAATTACAAGACGGTCATAAGTAAATGTGCCCTCTTCCGTTATCACCTCCCGGGTACCACTATCAATGCGTGTTACTTTGCAAATTCTGATGTGTATATCTTTATCGCGCTGAAATACTTTCCGTAGTGGAAATGAAACCGAACTTGGCTCAAGCCGGGCAGTTGCCACCTGGTAAAAAAGTGGTTGAAACTGATGAAAATTGTATTGGTCTATCAGCAATACATCGTATCCTGAATTCTTCATGTGGCGGGCCAACTGCAGCCCTGCAAAGCCACCGCCAAGTATTATCAGCTTCTTTTTCATAGTACTGCTTTATCACTGCGCATACAGTGACGCAAAGGTAGAGTAGCTCATGTTATGGTATTGACAATATTGGAAGGTAAATGCAAAAAAAAACACCCCACACAAAGTGCAGGGGTGCAATATATTATTCTCAGCTTCGGTTAGTGTGCACGTCCTTTTGCTGGTGTTACTTTATTCATGTTGTTTTCAGGAGCTTTCCATGCCATTTTGTTGAAGTATACCCTTACTCCGAACAGCAGGCCGAAGTTGCTGCTGGTTACGGTCTGCACTTCATTCAGCATCGAGTTGTAGTTTGCGCCAGTTGTATTACCTGCTGCATCTTTTACCTTTTTGTCTGTAAGTCTCAGAGCATTATTATTTGACGTGTTTGTAAATGACTGAGCGGTGTAGTATGCACCTGCACGCAGGCATATGTTGCGAACAACCATATAGTTGATGGCTATTTCACCGGTGTAACCTAGTGATCCTGATTTGTATTTAACGCTGCCGGTTTTCTGATCGGCTTTCAGATTCAAACCAACACTTTTACCTATGCTGTCGTGAAACCTGAAGTAGTTGATCACATCACCACCTGGATTGTCTTTCAGATACTCTGCTTTCGTGATTAGCAATGAAGAAGGATCAGGAATTGGTGAGTTGTCGTAGATAGGGTAGTTGCCTTCAAATTTGTAGATGGCCTCATAATTGAACTGTGCATCTGTGTTGTAAGAGTTCTTAACATTGATGTTGTACAATATACCTGCGTCAACTGTAAGGGCAAACTTTTCGTTGAAGTCTTTTTTGTAACGCAGCAACAATGGAATGCTGATACTTGTGCTAACTACAGATTCTTTGATACCACGTGAGGTAGAGATTACCTGCCTGAAATTTGGATAAACAGCATCAGATGATCTGAATTCAATATGGAAAGTGTCCAATTTCAGGTTTCCTTCTTGCTTGTAGTAGTTGATCCCTACGCCAATGCCCAATGAACGCTTATGATTGAAATAGTAACCTAGTCTGAAATCATATCCCATAGACTGACCTCCATTGAATTTAATATCGCTCTGTTTAGCGTTCAATGCGTCGAGGTAATTTACAGAGAATGGTATTGCTTTGATCTGTTGGGTCAGCATACCTCCTGTTACCTGCAAATCGGCAGATAAGCTACGGAAATACTCACTCCTGACTTGTCCAAAGGCGCTGTATGTGTTTGCCACTACTACTAATGCTACCAAACATAAAATTCGCTTACCCATGTACGTTGTAATTTTAATTTTCTATATAAAGTTAGTAATTTGATAATTATTTCCACCTTACAGTCAGTAAAAGTAATGTTTTTAACTCGCAAGATGCAATCAAAAACAACAATTAACACTGATTTGTCACAATATTAGACAATCCGCAGCGGCAGTTATGGGAGCAAATTTAACAAAATAAATTTACTTACAAACCTAGGTAGCAATAAAAATAAAAAAATAATACGGATTCGTGAATATGATTTTATTTATAATCTTTAACCACTTGAATTTTAAAAATCACAATATATAGTATCCCAAACTCAAATAGTGAAATATTAAATAAGCAATCCGTTAGTTGCCATTGCTATGGCAGTTGTTGCCAGGCCATTACCCCGCCTGTAAGATTCACCACATTTGTATATCCTGCTTGCTCCAATACCATACAAGCCTGCATGCTACGGCTGCCGGCTTTACAATGTACAATGATCTCCTCGTTTTGAAGGTCTTCAATTTCTTCGAGTTGAAATCCCAGAATTTTGCCAAGCGGCAACAATTTTCCACCTATATTGAATTCTGCATATTCTGAGGGCTCACGCACATCAATAATATTTAATGTAGCGCCCGCATCCAAACGCTGTTTTAATTCCATAGCTGTAATTTGCGTCATAGTTATAAAGTATAAGTAAATTAAAGTTTGATGAATTTTAATACCGGGTAGTGCATTTCTTTGCCTGAAAGATTTATTAAATATATCCCCGGAGCGAGTTTCGAAATGTCTGCTTTCATTCCACTTCTAATATTGCCGGTCAGGGCTTTGCGGCCTTGCAGGTCAAGAATGGCATACTGTAATTCATAGTCTCCACTGAAGGCGAAACGCAGCTCATCCGTTGCAGGGTTAGGGGTCACGCTGCATTCATTGGCAATTGGCACTATATCCTTTATACCGGTGCCGGTTATTTCCTGACCCAGCAGCGGTCGCATCATAATAGCACCACTAATGAGCGACGGTACCCATCCCGAAAGTACATTATAATAGGTGTGATTGCTGCCAATTCTGTTTACATCCAAACCAAAATACAGACTGTCGCTACCGCTTTCAGCTGGTTGAAAGGTGCCTGCAAAAAATGTACCGGCAGGTAGTGCAATCGGTGCATCGAATTTGTAATACCAAAAATGGTTTATCGTATCAACATAGCCAGGGTAACAAGCCTCTTGAGTGTACAATACCACATCGGATGAAGCCCCGTTAACCCCAGACAACGAACTGTAAACATTAATATTGAATGTTTTGTTGAATGCAAACGGAACTTGTCGGCCGAAATATATAGCCATCCCACGCATTGTATCTGGTCTGTTCAGATGATGTTCTACTGCTATCCTTCCAGGAAGAGTAGGGTATAGATTGAGGTAGTAGCTTTTTTCGGCTGTTCCATCGTCATAGGCCAGATAGTTGTCAAACACATTGTCTTTTACAACTGTATCATTTTCGGGTGGGTCGGCTGTAGAAATCGACTCAATAAAATATTTGTTTTGAAACACTACCCGAGCATAGTTTCCGAGGGAGATTAGCGGAACGATAGAAGAATAGGATGCCGAAAGGAGCTGTTGGGTGTTTAATGCGGGTGCTGTTGCCGCGTTCCATGTTAAGGGTTTCAGCAATGTACCTGTATTCATTGCTGTTGCCGTGTATCCAAAGTTTACACCTTGCGCAAAACCATAGTTATTGCGGAGGCTGCATACATACTGACTTGCACGTTCTGCCACCGGAAAGGCGAAGAACTGCCTGTAGGGCATAGATGTATAATCGTTGAGTAGAAAAGTGGGATTTGACGAAAACCCAATGTCATTGAGAATGGTATCGCCCGCCGATCTGCCTGCATGTAACCGTACATAGTCAATATTCCATATTGCATCGGCCCAGTACAGACCAGCAATATTTATGAACCGAAACTGGAAAAAACTGTCGAAATAGAGCGAATCAGCTATTGGAATCATCACTTGTTGAAACGGCTTTAAAGCAGTTCCCATGACAGACCACACTTTTACAAAGCCACCAAAACGGGTTTTCATAAACAGCATGAGCGAGTCTTGTGGAAGCGGATAAAAACCTGTGCCTTGTGGCTGGTAGAAGAAACTCAGATAAAGACTGTCACCGGGTGTAACTACATTTAGGCTGAGGTTGATGGGTTGTGATGTAAGTGTATCGGCATATCTGAAGTTGACATTGCTGAACGAATCATAGGGTATTCCACGCCAGTCGAGGGCATCAAATGTTGCTACACCCCGGCTTACCGGCTTGTTGCACATTGTGTTATTGATGTACACATGGTAGTCGGTCCATTTGCTGCTATCCGGGAAGAGTCCGTAACCTGTAAAGTCTTCAAAAAAAGGTAAAGACAACGGGTCGGCAGCTGTTGTCTTTTTGAGTGGAAGTACCGGTTTTGCTTTGTTGAAGAGTGTCGGATTGCAGTTGAGATGCCCTGCATATTCCTGTGCACTGGCCTTGCCGTGGTACAGTATTATGCAGGATAGTATAATCAGTAGGCTGGTTATGCTCCTTTTCACCTGTTATTTGTTCTTTTTGGGTTTGTAGTCATTAACGTCGGCCGGTGGATTCATATTGCCTTGAGAGGTATGAATGTCTTGCGGAGACGGATTTTGCATAATCTGTAAGTCTATGAAATCGCCCATTTTTATTCGGTTATGTTCCCCTGTTTCTTTAAAAGCCCTTGGGCGCTGGTCAATGATCCGCGCTGATGGTGTATCGCTGATCGGGCTCAGCGGGTCAGCTGAAACAAGAATGGGTTGCAGATTGAATTGATTCAGATATATCATTGCTTCGTCTACTGTCATATCTGTCACATTAGGCACATCCCACTCTGTATTGCCTAGCCCGTTACCTATCAGCAGGTCTATTTTACTGCCCTGGGGTATCAGGGCTCCTGCTGCTATCGGCTTGCCCTGATAGCTCGCCTCCAGTACAGCCCCAGTGGCAATATCAGGTTTATAAGTTGTGTCGCCGAGTACCAGCTTGTTATTGCGCAATATCATTTCCGCGCTTCTGTAAGACAGATCTTTAATATTTGGCATTGGTATCCGTGGTGGTGTCAGCATATTCACCGTAAGGAATATGGTGCGTCCGCGTTTTACGAACGATCCGGTATCCGGCACCTGTTTCAATACGCTTAAAGGCTTAAAAGATGGCTCGTATGTAGAATCAATAAGAATCTCAAAATCCATTGATTTCAGCAACGTAACAACGGAATCCATTTGTCTGCCGGTTACATTAGGCATAACCACTTCTTTACCATGCCTCGTCACACAATGTAATGACGCAAAAAACAGAATATAGAGCAGCGCACACAGCGTGAGCACTACAGCTACATTCAGCAAAAATGAATTTTTTAATTTCTCTTTCATAATACTTGAAACTGACCTGTCCTGTCGATATACACATCTCGGTTCCGGTTAGTAAAATTCCCGAAGTGCTTACCTGCAGGATCAAACCGGACTAATGGATTTAGAAAATATAGTTGTTCATACAATCTTCCAGCAGTTCTCCATAAAACTCTTTCAGCGTTCTACCTGCGGCACGCACCTGCTGTGGTACTATGCTGTTTTCACTCTGGCCTGGCATTGTATTTACCTCCAGAAAAAACAACTTTCCGGTTCCGTTTTGAAGTATGAAATCCATACGCACTACACCTCTGCAATTAAGGTGACGATAGATATACTGTGCTTTGTTTTCCAATTGTTCCTTCAGGTTTTTGTCTATTCTTGCTGGTGTTATTTCATTGGTTACACCGGGAGTGTACTTCGCTTCATAGTCAAAAAACTCGTTCTTACTTTCAATTTCTGTTGCAGGTAGTGCTTTCAGGTATCCGTTTATTTTGTAAACACCTATCGTGAGCTCTCTTCCCTCAATAAACTCTTCAATGAGTACCTGATTGTCCTCTTTGAATGCTTTTTCTATTGCTGGTAGCAAGCTACCCACTTCCTTTACTTTGCTTACCCCCAGACTGCTGCCGCTTTCGTTAGGCTTTACAAAAACAGGTAACTTCAACTGGTCCAGAATCGCACCCATAGAGTAGGGTTCGCCCTTTATGAGATGAACTGAATTGGCAATGTTGACAACGTTAAATGATTTTACAACCTTATTGCAATAGCTCTTATTAAAGGTTAGTGCCGATACGATAGAATTACAAGTGGTATAAGGTATGCGCAGCATGTCCAGATAACCCTGTATGCGGCCATCCTCGCCAGGTGTGCCATGAATGGCAATGAAAACACAGTCAAATTGAATGCGAATACCGTCTATCGTAAGAGTAAAGTCATTCTTATCTACAAAAACCTTCGTTCCGTTGTGTTCATGATACCATCCGTCCCTTATTATTATTATTTTATAAATATTATATAGGTTCGTATCCAGATTTTTTTCTATCGTTTCAGCGGTTTTTATAGAAATGACGTATTCTCCAGAATATCCGCCAGCCAGCAATGCGATGTTTTTACTCATTGGTTGTTGTCCCTGTGATTTTAGGGGTAGTCAAAGGTAAGGAATCATTCGATATGCCAATCCTAATTAGAGCGGACTGCTGACTACAATTTGTGACGCACTATTGTCGGACTTTACCGGTCCTTTGTTTTTGTGTCGAAGTTTTGATTTTTGCATATTGTAGATTGAGTTTTTGTAGTCAATTTACTTTAATCCTCATGTAAATCGGTGAAATTAACGGTTGAATAGGCGAAAACCAGGGCAAATCAGATGTGCAAAAGGTGTGAATTACCACTCCCTGCAGGGTAAGTCTGGCTACGCTTTTTAGCAATTGACAGGTGAATTTTATACTAATAGTCAGGTTTTTCATGTACGTTTGCCTGCCAATATCTTAATTAAAAGATGCAATTAGCCCAGAGATTAAATTCCTTTGCAGAACCACAGACGATAAAGATGGCCAAATTAGGCCGTGAACTGAGAGCCAAGGGTGCAAATATTGTCGATCTAAGCCTGGGCGAGCCCGACTTCCAGACCCCGAAACACATTCGCGATGCAGCTATCGCCGCTGTAAATGAAGGATACAATAAGTATACACCCGTAGCCGGAACACCTGAGTTGCTCGAGGCTATCAGCATAAAGCTAAAAAGGGACAACAATCTCGATTATGCTCCAAATGAAATAATAGTTTCTACTGGTGCTAAACAATCTCTGGCAAATGCTGTTCTTTGTCTTGTTGATCCGGGAGATGAAGTATTGATTCCGACTCCTTTCTGGGTAACATACGGTGCGCAGGTTCAGCTCGCCGGTGGCGTCGTAAAACTGCTGGATTGTTTCATAGATACCGATTTTAAATTGACTCCCGCGCAGTTGGAGGCAGCGATTACGCCAAAAACGAAATTGTTCATGTTCTCGTCGCCCTGCAATCCTACGGGAAGTGTATACACCCGCGATGAACTTGCAGCACTGGTAGAAGTTTTTAAACGGCACCCACAGGTAAATATTATAAGTGACGAGATTTATGAGTATATCAATTTCATCGGCGGCCACGAGAGTATCGCGCAGTTTACTGATATACGCGACAGGGTTATAGTTATAAACGGCATGTCAAAAGGGTTTGCGATGACCGGTTGGCGTATTGGCTATATGGCTGGTCCGCGAGAACTGGTGCAGGCTTGCGACAAGCTGCAGGCGCAGTTTACATCTGGTGCAAATATTATAGCACAGCGTGCTTCAATTGTGGCGCTGTTAAGCGATTTGGGTCCCACACATGAAATGGTGGCAGCATACCGTCAGCGTCGCGATTATGTAACCGGTGCGCTACAACAGATGCCCGGCGTGAAAGCGAATACACCAGGTGGTGCATTTTATGCATTTCCACATATCAGGCCATTCTTTGGTAAACGCTTCGAAAATTACGTCATTACCAATGATGAGGAGATGAGCATGTACCTGCTCAATGAAGGGCACGTTTCAACAGTTTGTGGTAGTGCATTTGGTAATCCAAATTGTATCAGGCTATCAACTGCCACTTCCATGGATAATCTTCGTGAAGCCATGGATCGCATAGGCAATGCTTTGGGAAAACTATCCTGAGGCTTTCTGTTGATTGTTCGCGTCATAAATTTGTCTGCCTCACTCGCCAAGTTTACCTGACAGTGTCCCCCGGAAAAACATTCTGGTCAGATTGTTGCCTGGCCAACTATCGCGTTATATTTTGCAAACGCCTTCAATTCACGTATATACATTTGTCGGGAATATATATTGCGCATTTGTGACCGGCAATACCGAATTTTACTGCTGCAACCTGTACTGATCAATGAAATATGCCCTAAGGTCTCTGTTGTTTTTGTTTGCCTGCTGTTTCACTACTGTTATTGACGCACAGGTGTATGTAATATCAGGAACAGCCAGAGACAGTAAAGATGGCAGCCCACTGATCGGTGTTTCCATCGTCGCTGGCAGTAAAGCAGATTCCACCGTGCAGTCTGGTACTGTATCAGACTATGATGGAAATTTTTCTTTGCCTTCAATTGCACCGGGTAATTACATATTGGAATTTAAATATATTGGCTACCGGGCAAAGAAGGTCACAGTAATTATTACAGATGCCGATAAAAACTTCGGTAACATTCAGTTAGAGCCAGAGGCAAAAGAACTGAAAGGCATTACCGTTGCTGCAAGGCAGATCCGTGCAGAGCAGAAAGGGGACACCAGTCAGTTCAGCTCAAATGCATACAAGACCAATCCTGATGCTACTGCCGAAGATCTGGTAGGTAAAATGCCAGGGGTGGTTTCAGACAATTCTGGCGTAAAGGTAAATGGTGAAGCGGTGCAGCAGATATTGGTGGATGGAAAGCCATTTTTTGGAACCGACCCTTCTATGGCTTTGAAAAACCTGCCTGCAGAGGTAATTGATAAGATTCAGGTATTTGACAGGCTAAGTGACCAGGCCACTTTTACCGGCTTTGATGACGGCAACAGTCAGAAAACGATGAATATTATCACACGGCGCAATAAGACAGAGGGTGTGTTTGGTAAGGTTTATGCCGGGTATGGCACAGACAGCAGATATCTGGCTGGCGGTAACATGAACTTCTTTAATGGCGACCGGCGAATAGCTTTTCTGGGTTTGTCAAACAACATAAACCAGCAGAATTTCAGTGCAGAAGATATTCTGGGCGCTACAGGCAGCAGCGGCCAGAGCAGAGGCGGAGGTGGTCGCGGTGGTCCTGGTGGCCGCGGCAACAACAGCACCAATAATTTTATGGTAGGGCAGCAAGGGGGTATTGCAACAACCAACGCCATCGGGCTAAACTATAGCGACGCATGGGGAAAGAAGATTAAAATTTCAGGCAGTTATTTTTTCAATAATTCAGAGAATACCAACAGCTCAGACCTCACCCGAAAATACATCACTTCAATTGACACTATCGATTATACCGAACAGACTACGACCAATACAACAAACAACAATCACCGTTTTAATGCCCGGCTGGAATACAATGCAGATTCTTCCAATTCAATAACATTTACACCGGCCCTAAGTGTTCAGTCGAATAACGCTGGTGTTTCCACTCGTGCCGGTAATAGCATGTCCGACGTGTTGCAAAGCAGCACAAATACCATAACAGGTGCAAACAGTTTTGGTTATAATACGTCGGGCAACCTGTTGTACCAGCACAAATTTGGTAAACCACGACGTACTATTTCGTTCAACGTAAATGCTACGGCGAATGGCAAGGATGCCGATGGCAGTAATTACTCATTCAATGAGTTTTTTAATCCCTATACTGACACTGTTCGGGACCAACAGTACAATCTCGAAAACTCTGGAACTTCTTTGTCGGGCAATCTGTCTTATACAGAGCCGGTTGGCAAAAAAGGGCAGCTGCAGTTCACATACAATCCATCGTATGCGGTTAACAGTGCAGATAGGCAAACATTCAACAAAGACACAATTGCCAAGGATTATACGCTGCGCGATACTTTGTTTTCTAACAAGTACAGCAATGAGTACACAACCCACAAAGGCGGGCTGAGCTATCGCCTTGGCGATCGTTCGAATAACTTTAATATTGGCGCCAGTGTGCAGCAGGCCACACTTACCGGCGATCAGCAGTTTCCACGAATGATGCGTTTGACAGGATCGTTCTTTAATATCCTGCCTAATTTGTTTTACAATCGCAGGTATGCCGACGGCAGAAATATGCGTATCATGTACCGAACCAACACTAATCTGCCATCAGTAACACAGCTGCAGAACGTGATTGATATTTCCAATCCGCTGTTGCTGCGCACAGGCAATGCCGATCTCAAACAAACCCTTGAGCAGACATTTGTTGTAAGATATGGTCTGACAAAAGCCAGCACAGCCCGCAATTTTTTTCTAAATGTATTTGTAAACAATACAAGCAACTATGTTGGCAACGCGGTATATATTCCCCGAGCCGATTCATTGTTCACCGATCCGGTCTCAGGTACATCCATACTGATCAACCGTGGTAGTCAGTTATCGCGGCCGGTAAATATTAATGGATACTGGAGTTCACGCCTGTTCCTCACTTACGGTATGCCGGTAGGTTTGCTGAAAAGCAATATCAACTTCAACGGAGGAATCAATTACACCCGCAATCCAGGTCTTATTAACGATCAGATCAACTACTCAGGAAATTACATACCATCTGCAGGTCTTGTGTTCAGCAGCAATATCAGCGGGCAATTAGATTTTACGCTTTCTTACACCGGCAACTACAATGTGGTAAGAAATACGCTACAGCAGCAAAGCAACAATGATTTTTTCAACCATACGGCTTCCTTTCGTATCAATTGGATATTTCAGGAGCATTTTGTGGTTAACAGCAATATTGCAAACAGTTATTATACTGCATTCAGCAGCTCTGGCAATCAGAGTTTTTTCCTTTGGAATGCCTATGTTGGGTATAAATTTTACCACAAAGCTGTTGAAGCACGGATAAGTGTATATGACCTGCTTAGTCAGAATACAAGTATCACCCGGACGGTAACAGAAAATTATATTGAACATGCCAACACACAGGTGCTCAGAAGATATTTCCTTTTTCAGCTTACCTATTCTGTGCGCAAGTTTAAAAGTGGTGCACCACCGGAACTCGAAAAGACAGATGAAATGAGAATACCAACACAAGGCGCTGAATATCGCAGAAGGACCGAATAAACAAGCCGCCAGAGTGATTCTGGCGGCCAGTGTTTCATAGTGATAGTGCTCATAGGTGAATCGGAAACTGGTAGTCTGATGCCTTTTAGCTTGGTTACAGAATGTTGTTTGGTTTGTTTGTATTGTGCCATGTTATGGTGAACATTCGGGCAGCGTCAGCAGTCGGTCGGGCAGTGTAGTATCCAACCTTGATTTGATGTATTTGCATCCGTTATGATTTGCAATCACAACATCAACCAGTTCCTGCCCGTTTTCAATACGATAGGAGTGAATCGTCATTTCCATATGAAAGATGACATCGTTTACCGAATGTTTCCAGATATGGTCGTTATAAATGCCGCCCACATATCTTATGCATTGTTCGGGTTCCTGATTACCGGTACGGTTGATACAGGTTATGATTAGGTTAGCCATGCTGATTGGTTGTTTATAAAGACATAGATTGCTGCTGTTGTCGGTACAAAGATCAGCAGGTGCGTCTGTTTCTACAATGTGGAAACCCCATTATTTCTGACGGTTATCCGCCACGCATTTGTCGTGTTTCCGTCACTAAACTGTCGGGGTGGTTTTGTAATATTGTGTGCACCCGATTGGTGCATGCACTTATTTTTTTTTATCCCCGCGACAATGAACACTAATCCAACCCTGAAAATTGCGTATGCTGATGACCATACCATCGTAAGAAAGGGCATCGCGGGGCTGCTCAATAATATGGACAACCTGCAGGTAGTAATAGAAGCAGGCAACGGGCAGGAGCTTATCGACAGGATAGCTGCTTTGCCTGAACCTCCGGATGTGTGTATGCTGGATATTAATATGCCGGTGATGGATGGTTTCGAAACAATTGTTGCGCTAAAAAAGCAATGGCCGCACATAGGTATTCTTGTGCTCACTGTTTTCGACATTGAGTACTACTTTATCCGGATGGTGCTAAGTGGTGCCAACGGTTACCTGCTCAAGAGCTGCAGCCCCGATGAGATCAGGAAAGCCCTGCTGGCAATTCATAATAATGGTATCTACTATTCCGATGTTGTAGCCCGCAATTATTTTCATGCATTGCGGAACAACGAAATGAACCTGCCCAAATTCACAGACATGGAGGTAGATATTATGAAACAGTGTTGCAGTGACAAAAGTTTTACAGAAATTGCCCGGGACCTGAGTATATCCATCCGTACTTTCGAGCGGCATAGAGATGTATTGTTCGAAAAATTGCGCGTGACCAGCAGGGTAGGGTTAGCAATGTTTGCGGTACAGTTTGGTCTGGTGCCAAAAGAAATTAACTCCTCTGCAAATAAGTATCAATAAACAATCCAAATTTATAAATGATGAAAGCAACACACCTGATTCTCGGCATTTTTTGCGCTGCACTGCTTAGCGCATGTAATGGCAACACAGACACAAAGACGCCACCCCCAGGCTCTCAGGAGCAACCTCTTACAGGTACGGATACTTGTAGGGAATTCATCAGTATGGATACTGCAAATCTGATGATTGCAAGCTACCTGCAGAGTATCAATGCGAATACCAATGATTCTGATTTGCATGCTCTGGTGATCGATGCTGATTGCTTGCGTGAATACCTGAACGATGAGCGCATAGCGAAGGTCAAAGTGATGTTTGCCCATACGCTGGAATATGTAAACAATGGCGGGCAGAACCAATACGTAGGGTATCAGAGCGATAAACTTACAGTAATAGTTGCCGGATTTGATAGTCGTGGAGATTATGTGTATCACCGCCAGGGTAACGAAAGTACTGTTTTGAATCATGCTGTACCTTGCCCGGCCCAATGCCCGCCAAGAGGTACCGCGTCTTATAATTTACTGAACTAAGGCAATCTTTGCGTCATGAATACAATGGTCCTTCTGTATACCTACCTTGCGTCTGTGTTTTGTGCAGCGCTGTGCAGTTTGTACAGGTATAAGGACCTCGATCTGGCTGCAAGGATATTTTCCGCACTACTGTTTCTGACATTTTTTGTCGAGTCTTACGCCACATGGCTGGCATGTACTGTCAAAAACAACATGGCACTGTATGCCATTTTTAGTCCTGTCGAGTTCGTAATCATTTCAGCATATTTCAATTACTCTATCGACAGTTTCCGGAGCCGGAATATCGGATTCAAAATTGGTGCAGCCGGCTTTGTCGTAGCCATAGTCAATATCGTTTTTATTCAGGGGCTGCACCAGATGAATTATTACTTTCTTATTTACGAGGGCGTTTTTATCGTAGCTATGGGGCTTTTTTCATTCCTGCGTTTGCTGCTCAACAATGATAGACTGTCTATTCATTTTCACATTCATTTCTGGATAACCGCCATCCTTGTCTTTTTCTGGACCGTCACACTGCTGAATTGGAGCCTGTATACCTACATCATTAAGCATAGTGATGAACAGACTAAAATATTGAATACAGCCATAGCGGTCCTCAACATTATTTTGTACTCCTGCGTTTCCTTTCTTTTTATCATGGTGCCAAAACAAAGGAGGAAATATGCCAACTAGTTCATTGATTCCGTTTTTTATTGCTTTTACCGTTTTGCTTGCTTTGCTGGTACTTTTTATTGTTTCCTTCCTGATAATACAGAAGCAGAAGCAAAATGCGTATCAGGCAGACAAAGAGCGGATGTTGTTCGACCATCAGAATAAATTGCTTTTGGCTCGGATTGAGGAGCAGGAACGGACCATGGACGAAATATCCCGCGAGATACACGACCATATCGGGCAGATGCTGAGTTTTGCAAAAATGAATATGTTCAGTATCTCGGCCCATGCAACCGTGGCTGCTCAAAAAGAAACCATAGAAACGGTGCAATCACTGCTTGCCCAGTTAATGATAGATGTGCAAAACATAAGCCACAATCTGAACGGCGAGTTTATCCGTAAGCGTGGACTGATAACCATAATAGACGATGAATTGAAGTACATAAATGCACCCGACCGATTTGTTTGCAGCCTGGTGGTGAATGGTGATGCCGTTTCGTTCGAGCCACAAAGCGAATTGCTGATTTACCGGATCGCTCAGGAAGCCATGCACAATGCAACAAAGCACTCCCGTGCATCAGCTTTAACGGTAACTCTCACATACGATGGAGACATATTTGCCATGGAGGTATCCGACAATGGGGTCGGTTTCCAAACCGAATCGCTACCGGAAATGAAAGGAATTGGTTTTTTGAACATGGTACAGCGTGCAAATCTGCTCAATGGAACTTTTGCTATTGACTCTGCCCCCGGAAACGGATGTCGAATATTGTTCTCTACATCGTATCAGAATCTGCTTCGTTCGCTTCCAATTGCGGCTTCGGATATCAAAGAATAATTACGAGCTACTACAAAAAAAGGTCCGGTAAATTACCGGAGCAGAAATTTCACACCTTCATTGAAATTTATTCAACTGAAAGTCTTCTTACTACCGGGCTGATATTTTCGTCAGCAAACTTCAGTCTTACAAAGTAGATTCCTTTGGCAAAATCACTCGTGTTAAGCGTGTAGTTTTCTTTGCCTATAGACGATGCGTTGCTTACAACCCGGCCTGTTTGGTCATATATGGCTACTTGCTCCAGTGGTGTACTTGCAGATATATTTACCTGGCTGCTCGCCGGGTTTGGATACAACGATACCTCTGTTGCCTTTGCTACTTCATTAACCCCTGCTACATTGGTGCACACCATGTTGTACAAAAACTCTTTTACCATCGAATCTACCGAGTTCAGCTTGGTGGCATTCGATGACCATGGCACATGTCCGTCGCCTGGATAGATCTTTCCGTAGTGGTATACGCTTTTTGCTGCAAATACGGGTTCAAGTTCGCCAAGACCACAAAGGTTTACGTGTACAGAGCCATTCAAAGGGTAACCGCAATCGTAAGGCACTGTTGGGTCCGTGTCGCCATGGGCACTTACTGAAGGTTTGTCGTACATATCAACAAAAGACGTAAGGTTCAATGCACCTGCCAGATTGATAACCGCTTTGTTTTTGGTGGTATACCCATCATTGCCGCTATTCCCTTCAAATCCACCATTCAGCGCCATCGCTGCTGCAATGTATGATGGGCACTCCGCTATATTGCCCAGATAGCCTACATGCATATAAAGTACCGCTCCGGCTGAGTTACCACCGATAAATATATTGTTGGTATCAATTCGGTATGTGTTGCTGGTTGCAGCGTCCTTCACAAAGTACCTTATGGCTGCCTTACCATCGCTAATGGCTTTGACTACAATTTCGATAGCTTTATTGGAATCTGTAACCATATCAAACAGATTGCCAAGCCTGTAGTTAATTGACGCAGTCACATATCCGCGCTTTGCAAAACGCTGGCACAATGCAACAACGGTTGGGTCATCAGTTTTGTTACCTCCAATAAAACTGCCTCCATGACCAAGGATAATCAGCGGTCGGGCAGCGTAGGTATCACCATCGGGCTGGTAAATATCCATTTCCAGATTGTATGGTGTAGAATACGTTACAGTAGATACCGAATAGGTCGGAAACATATCTGTCAGGTATCTTCCTGCCGGGCATTGCGCCTTAGCTGCCCCGAACGCTGCAAGACCAAGAAGTGCCGAGAGTAATGTTTTTTTCATTTGGTTGTTTTTTGAGTGTTAGAAATCAATACAATATACTAATTTTTATTTCAAGGTATATATTTTGTGCTATTTTTTTGTGAATTCAACTTGTTACAGCAATCGTCTTTTTCTATCTTTTGCAGATTATGGAGCAGGTGTCTATTTCTGATTGATGAAACCATTTGCTACCACTGCAATCGATCTTTACGCTCCTGGACCGTGTTTTGCATTTCTTGCCATTAACCGTTGGTTTAAATTTTATCCGCCATCAATTCAAAGTTGTTTTATTCTCCAAATGGGGTTATTTTTCAGAAAAATAATATGATGGGTTATCGCCTTTTTTTGTCTGCCATAATTGGCACTTTTATTTTTGTATTGTCATCCTGTGGGCCCAACAAGCCAGCCACCTCAGGCGCCATCCCTCCGCCTGCAGGCGATAGTGCCGCAATGGTACACTACCACAGAGCAAATGAGTACATGTTGCTCGACAAATGGGATAGTGCGATAGATGGGTACATGCTCTGTATCAAAGCCGACTCTGGCAATTGGCGGGCTTACTACCAGTTGGGTGGAGTGTATCAGCTGCAGGGCGATTTTCAGAAGTCATTGTATTGCTTCAGTCGTTGTGTCGAATTGAATCCTGAATTTACTCTGGGTTTCTTCAATAAATCGAATGTCGAAGATATGATCGGCAATGAGAAACAAAGCCTTGCCGACCTAAGGCGATCCATCAATTTGAAGAACGATTTCTTTTTTGCGATATTGTCAATTGCCCGAAAGGAGTCTGCTGCAGGTAAGTTTAAAGAGGCCATTCAGGCCTTCGACTCAGCAATAACGTTGCGGCCCGAATACTACCTGGCTTATAGCATGCGTGGGTCTTGCAAATTCAAGTCGGGCGATATTCAAGGTGCAATTAAGGACTTCAGCAGCGAGATAGAATTGATGCCTACACATCTGATGGGATATGTAAACCGTGCCATCGCTTTCGGGGAACTCAAAAACTACCAGGCCGCCATTAATGACTTATCCGTTGCTATTCAGATCGATCCACTTTGGTCGCAGTCGTTTTTGTACAGGGGCGTATTCTACCATAAAGTCAATAGAAGGGACAGCGGTTGCGGTGACTTCAGAATGGCTGTAAACCTTAAAAACCCACAGGCAGATGCATACAGCAAGGAATACTGTAAATAGCAAATGGCATGTTTTTTCTTTGTTAAATTACTTGATATCATGTACTTTTAAATAAAAACCACAATTATGAAAAAACTATTTACACTTATTACCTCAGCCCTGTTGCTGGGAACCCTTAACGGAAACGCACAGGTTTTCTGGACAGAGAATTTCGAGACCGGAGCTACTACCGGGCTTTTAGTTTCAAGTTATTCAGGACCTAATGGCGCTTGGGCACTTACAGTGACAGGGACAGAGGGCTCAGAACCTAACCCATGGTATGTTAGTTGTGAAGAAGCAGGTCAGCTTGCAGGTACCTGCGGTAGCACTTGTACTTCATCATTTGGTCTCGGAGCTACTTTGCATATTGGGGCTAATCCACTTTTTATTGGAGATAACGGTGCAAGCTACGACGCTGGAGGTCTTTGTGGTGCTTTAGCGTGCCCTGCAACAGATCGTCGCGCTCAGTCACCTACCATCAATTGTACGGGCAAAACCAACATCAGGCTTAGATTTTACTACATCCATAACGGTCAGGGCACCATTGACAATGGCAGTGTGTACTACTCTCCCGACAATGGTACCACATGGAGCTTATTAATGACACCTGCTAAAACCACTGTATGTGGAAGCGGACAGGGTCGCTGGGATTCAACATCTGTCCTGCTTCCTGCAAGTGCCAATAACAACGCTACTGTGAAGATAGGCTTCCGTTGGGTGAACAATGATGATGGTACTGGAACTGACCCCTCATTTGCTGTTGACAGTGTATCGTTGCGCACACCTGCCGGTAGCGGTCCTATTGCAGCATCTATGACTGGCAGCGGTACCACCGTTTGTGAAGACAGCAGTCTTACTTTCACCAACACAAGTACCGGCACTGTAGATAGCTTCCGTTTCAAATGCCCCGGAGCTACCATTGCGGCACCAGGCACAAGTCCTTGCACAGTAAGCTTTATAAATATCTCCGGCAGCAAAGTTGTAAAATTGTATCTGTATAGCGGCGGCATAGCTGTTGACTCAGCCAGCACTACTGTTATGGTGAACCGCGCACCCAGTCCGTTGATCACAAAAACAGGCACCACGTATTCCGTACCTGCTTTGTATACCGCATACCAATGGTACACAATAGGCTTTCCGCCAACGGCAATAACCGGCGCTACTAATGCTACTTATACTACTACGGTTACCGGTTCTTATGCCATTATGGTCGACTCGGCTGGCTGCAAAGGAATTTCAATTTACGTAGCTCCCGGTGGCTTTGAACAATTAAACAACACCGGTAGTAATTTCTGGATCGCACAGACCAACAACAGCATGCTCAGTATGAATGCGTCTATCGCACCAGATCGCAAACTGGATATGCATATTTATGATGCAACCGGAAGGCTCGCACTTTCTGATGTGTGGAGTACAGGCGAAAATCAAAAGCAGATCAGCGGTATTTCATTGCCTCCGGGATTGTACATCATCCGGCTCAGCAACGAGAACACATCCATAGTGCTCCGCTGGCACAGGCAATAATTAATTGTCCCAAATATTCTATAATACAAAGCCACTGCATTTGCGGTGGCTTTGTGTTTAAGCCAGCTACACTATCTACCCGGTACTTTGCGACTCGGCAACCCGGCTGCCCTTTGGCAATGGACGTTTTGTTGATGCTGTAAATCACAAAAACATGCAAGGATAGTATAGAAAAAAGCCCATGAAAAAAGCAGGCATTTACGCCTGCTTTTTTCATTTTACTGTTTCAAAACACTGTTGCTATTTGTCACCCATCAGTTTCATCAGTTCATCCAGCTTTGGTTCCAGTATGATCTCTGTACGACGGTTCTGCCCACGGCCTTCAGGTGTGCTGTTCGGGGCAATCGGATCATATTCGCTACGACCGCTCGCTACCAGTTTTGCAGGCGTTACATGGTATTCATCTATCAGCACATGTGCTATAGATGTGGCGCGTGCCGTACTCAGTTCCCAGTTGTCAGCAAACTTAGCAGTATGAATCGGAAGACTGTCTGTGTGACCTTCAATATTAATGTTGATTTCTGTGCTGGTATTCAGCACTCCGGCCACTTTCGACAGAGCTTCCTTACCCTTTGGGTTTACCACAGCACTGCCCGATGGGAACAAAAGGCTTTCCTGCATGCTGATGTATACTTTGCCATTTTTCATTTTTACAGTTAGCTCGTTGCTGTTAAAGCCTTTCAGTGCTTCAGCAATCTTTTTGCGCAGAGACTCTGCTGCGGCCTGCTGCTGATCCAGCAACGATTGCAGTTGCTCCAGACGCTGCCTTTGTGCAGCAATCTGTTCCTTGGTCGAGTTCAGTTGCCTTTTGGTGCTTTCCTTTTCGTCACCCAGCACATTTATTCTGTTTTGCAGGTCTTTCACTCTGCCTTCCAATGTTCCGATACTGTCTGTGAGTCTGGCTATTCGTCCGTTGAGCGATGTGATGTTGTTCTTAAGCTCGGCATTGGCAGCATTGAGTTTTTTGTTCTGGTCCAGCTGATCGTCAAGGCGTTTACCAAGCGCTATTTTTTCAGCCTTTTCCTTTTCAGCTCTGGCTGTTTCGGCATCAAATTTCTTTTTCGAAACGATGCACGATGTCATGGACGCACTGGCTATGCATATCCCTGCCGCGACAATTATTGTCTTTTTCATTTGTTGTGAATTTTAGATGGGTGTACAAAAAACGTACCAACTGCAAAGGTACAAAGAATTACAGTTGGTCAGAAACACCAGACTATTACCATACAGGAACTGTGTTTTCCTGAAATTATTGTTGAAAAGTACCAGAAGGCAACAGTTTTAACGTCACATTCCGGAACATACGCCATTGCACAAAATTGTTTGTTGCAATGGGCTCCAAATTACGCAACGATATTATGGGTTCAGGTAGCTGTCAAAGTAGTCAGTCACTTTTTGCATCAGGTGCACACGGTCTTTACCCCGTACATTATGCTCGTGCCCTGGATATGCAAAATAGTCAGCCTGTACACCCTCATCTACTGTTTTCTTTACAAAGTTCAGACTGTGCTGCCACACCACCACATCATCGCTTGTTCCATGTATCAGCAGTAGTTTGCCCTGCAGATTTTTCGCTTTTTCTATCAGGTTGGCATTTTCGTATCCTTTCGGGTTGTCATCAGGGCTATCCATATATCTTTCAGTGTACATCACCTCATACATTTTCCAGTCCATCACAGGGCCGCCAGCAACACCGCATTTGAATGCCCCCGGATGCTTCAGCATCAGCGAAGTGGTCATAAAACCGCCATAGCTCCAGCCATGTACACCCATTCTTTTCGAATCCACAAAAGGCAGCGATTTCAGGTATTCCACACCTTTCAGCTGGTCTGCCATTTCTACATCACCCAGCCGTCTGAAGGTGGACTGCTCAAATTTCAGCCCACGGTTCCAGCTTCCCCGGCCATCCATCGTAAATACCACATATCCGCGTTGCGCCATGTATTCATACCACAGGTTGCCACTCTCTGGAAACGAATTGTGAAGCAATTGTACATTTGGCCCGTTGTACAGGTATACAATCACAGGATATTTTCTCTGCTTGTCAAAGTTTACTGGCAGAATCAGTTTTCCAAACAATTCCGTATAGCCGTCGGCCGCAATAATTGTCACATTTCTTATTTCCGGTCTGTTATAAGCAGTAAGGGTGTTTTCTGCTGCCAGTAGTTCACGTGTCATTGATCCGTCTGTTGCATATACTACTGTGTTTTTCGGTATGCCAGCTGCGCTGAATACATCCAGTACAAAGTTGCCATCCTTGCTGCAGTTTGCGGTGTGCATACCTGCTGCTTTGTCTATTCGTTGCATCCTTCCATCGTCCATTGTCACGCTGTAAATGTGCTTTTCCATCGGCGATTCTTTCGACGCCGTAATGATCAGTCTGCCTTCGGGCGCATTCACCCCGGCTATTTCATTCACTACCCAGTTCCCTTTGGTAAGTTGGCGTATGAGTTTGCCATCGGTATTGTACAGATACAAATGGTTAAAGCCATCACGTTCACTCTGCCATACAAACTGACCATTGCGGCCTGGTACAAATGTAAGTGGATGGGTAGGGTGAACGTATTTTGCGTTTGTTTCCTCAAAAAGTGTTTTCACCTTTTCGCCGCTTACTGCATCATACCTGTTCAGCCATAGGTGATTTTGCTCTCTGTTCAAAATTGCCAGGTACAGGTATTCGTTTCCGGGGCTCCAGGTTACGGCCGTAAGGTAGTGGTCGCGGTTCTTTTCGCCGGTCTTCAGGCAGGTTGTTTTGCGTTTTGCTATATCGTACACACACAGCGTTACCTCGTGTGATTTGCCGCCAGCCATCGGATATTTAATGATGTCTGCACGGGCGGGAGTTACATTCCATTTCACTACCGGGTAGTCG
Organism: uncultured Bacteroidota bacterium; assembly: GCA_903824665.1. GTDB lineage: Bacteria > Bacteroidota > Bacteroidia > Chitinophagales > Chitinophagaceae > Nemorincola. The sequence goes on from CAIJXT010000011.1 coordinate 107,327, forward strand.
TTTACCATCGTTTGGTCCATTCTGTAGTAGGCTACAGACCTCCCATCGGGAGAGAAGAAAATACCACGGTCAATCCCAAATTCATCTCTGTGAACCGGTTTGCCGCAGATCACGTTTTTGTCTTTTTCCTGCGTTATGGCTACTTGCTCCCTTGTTCCGTATACTTGCAAATACAGATTGTTGTCGCGGGTATAGGCTATGCTGCCGCCCTGATCTACAGTTATGTTATCTGCATTTTCCGGCAGCGCCGCTGCCAGCGACCATACCCATTTGTTGGTGGCTATCGTACCGGTAACTACATTGGTGCCCGTCACAAAGTAGGCCTTGTCTTTGTCCAGCCAGCGCAGAGTAGGGCACGCAGCTACTTTTACCGGGTATTCACCTTGTTCTATAGTCTTCGTGGTGTTGTTGTTGAAATTCGTCACTTTCCATACTTCTGTATTGCCTTCCTTTACACTTTGCCAAAGGCATCCGGTATTGGGCTGCCACGATGCATTTTTAATGCCCTTTGGAGCCAGAGTAGTGGCCATGCCATTAGTAGCTTCGGCCATTGAAAAATTCTTTTTCTGGCAGTAGCCGGTAGTAGTAATAGACAGTGTGAGTGCCACCGAAAGTCCTAGAATCGTAGTGTAACGCATAGATTAAGTTAAGTACCAACAAACATAACATAATTGCTACAGATAGAGAAAGGTGATAATCAGGGTGAGCATCTTTGTGTTCACGATTGTCGTTTTTCATTACTAATTTTCCGGTTTATGGCTACCTGCTATCGGCTGCTTTTGTTTTTAGTGTGCTGCAACGCACCTTGTTTTGGGCAGTTGCCCGACACGCTTCGTGATGTCATTCAGAAACGTCTGCCACCGCCAGGCAGGTACGATTATGTTGCCCCTCGCGATAACAACGATCGGATAATGGTGGTGAAAAATCACAAGTATGGGTTGCTCGACCGAAATCTCAGAGAGATAATGCCGTGCAAATACGATGAGCCAATTGTATTTGATGGCGGCTTTGCGAAAATTGGCGATGGAGATGCCATGCAGGTTTTTGATGAAAACGGACGAAATGCGCTGGTGCGTTTTGGTGCTGCCTACTTGCCGGCTATCGCTGATAGCAGCGGTAGGGTTTGGGTTACTGATACATTTCAGAAGAAAGGTCGTATTTATAAGAGTGGTAAAATCATCATACCGGTAATTTATGATGAGTTGAAAGTGTTGGGCGACGGGTGGAATGACTGTGCAATAAATGGTTTGCATGGCATAGTGAATGATTCTGGTCGTATGGTTATTCCTGTCCAATATCAATCTGTCGCATTGCTGCCCGGGCAGTCCCGGTTCGTTGCTCGCAATACAGCCGGCAGATATGGTGTGATCACCAGCGATAATCAAATAGCAGTACCATTTCTTTACGATGATTACCATCTGCCTGCAGGCAAATCAGATTTCTTGCCTTTGCAGAAGGGCTATCTGTGGGGGTGTGTTTCTACAGCCACTGGCAGAACTTTGATTCCATTTTTGTATTACAATGTAACAGAATCGGGAGGACAGGGATTTTTCAGGGTGCGCAGCGATTTCAAATGTGGTTTGGCAGATTCGGCACATAGAAGTATTGTTCCAGCGATATACGAAGATGCCAAATGGCTGGGTAAAGGGTTGTATGCTGTTCAGACAGATAAAGGATGGAAATGTATAGATGGCGCTGGCACAGATGTGATACCTGTTGGGTATGAAGATTTTGAAACTATCGAACATGGCTTGATTGCTGCTAAACAAGGCCGCTGGGGTGTGATAGATAAAAAAGGCAAGGTGATAGTGCCATTTGCTTTCAATAACCCTCCATCTTTCAGAGGGGGTGTAGTAGCAATGCCACTTGATGATGACGATGATTGGAGAACCCCCGGAACATACTACGATACAACTGGAGAAATCGTTCGAAAGCATCCGGCACACTATGGCTACAGGAGTATTGGTATGCTGTCTGAAGGAATAACAATAGTGGTTGATAGTGAAGGTTATTCCAGTTATGTCAACAGGTCAGGTCGCTTGATTTCAACTGCCACATACCAGAATGCCGGTAATTTTTCGGAGGGCTTAGCATTGGTCCAGATCGGTAAAAAATTTGGATTTGTGGATAAGAAAGGAACGGAGATCGTGGCGCCAACCTTGGATTACGCTGTTGATTTTTCCGATAGTATGGCGTTGTTTTATGGTAGCGTTGGTTGTGGGTATATTAATAATAGGGGAGACATCACTATCCCTGCGCTTTACGAGGCGGGTACGTCATTCTACAAAGGATATTCCTCTGTAAAGAAAACCGGACACTGGGGCTTAATTGACAAAAAGGGTAGAGTAGTACTTGGGTTCAAATACGATTCTTCTCTGGTATTCAGCGAGGGAGTATCATCTTCCCTTGTGAATGGCAGATGGTCTTATATTGATACAACAGGAAAAGTGCGGATAAACATGCCCGAACGTGTCATGTACTGCGATAAGTTCTATAAAGGCAAAGCGCTTGTGATCACAGATAGCGGATATGGGTTTATTGATAAATCAGGCAAATGGCTCACTAAGGCTGGCTATGAATTCATAGAACGTCATTCGTCGGGTATATCCTCGTTCCTGGTTTCAGGCGCCAGCGATTATGGTGAGAACGACAAATATGGCCTTTTAGATGTGCAGGGGCGGAAATTGAAAGAAGCACTGTTTCGTGAGATCTTGCCCGGAGGCAAGTCAGATCTTATTGTCGTATCCCACACCTTTGGGTATGGGGTTTTCAATAGCGCCGGTACAGAAGTTGTACCCTGTATTTACGAGGAAATAATGCCCGATTATCAGAATGAAGGGTTGCTTGCAGCCTGCCTGAATGGCAAATGGGGGTATCTCAATAAAGCCGGCAAACTCATAATCGGGTATCAATTTGACAAAGCGCTTCCTTTTTCAGAAGGACTGGCTACGGTTATGAAAAATGGTAAGTGGGCTTTTATCGACAAAGCAGGTAAGTTTGTTGTTACTTTTCAATAACCTGAATGATCGGTATGTTGGTGCATTGCGCTATTGGGAGACCGTATCGCCGAACGATAGTCGTTTGATGTAGATGCCGGTTACTCCACCCAAAATGACACCACCGGAAAGCATTAGTGCCAGATTCAGGCCAAAGAGTACCCAGTTGTTGTCTGAGATCATTTTTGTGTAGTTGATACAAAAAAAGGCAAGACATGCACCCATCCAGCCTGCAAAGCTTGCTAATGTCCACATGACGGCTGTTGCACCATATTTTTTCAGTATCGGAGCCTGCAGCAATCCGGTTAGTATACCTGATATGGCCACACCGTACAAGATGAAAAATGGTCCGAATGAAATTGATGTCACCGACCTTATAATGTCAAATGCCAGAAACGGCACGCCGGTTCCTGCTATAGTGCGCCATATCCAGTTTTTATCAATCGCAGACACTTTGCGCAGTAGCCGCCATTGCATCACTGCTGTACCGGCACCTATTCCCACGCCCATAAAAAACTGCATTTCACCCATGCCGATTGATTCAAAAACAGCTGCGAGCAATATGATTAAAGCAATCCCAGCCAGCCATCCCAAACTTGTGGCCTGTACCCATTTGCCGGTAGAAAAATGTGTCATGTAAGCTCCGGATTTATTTAGATGCAGGCAAAATTACCACAATCGTTGATTTGTTGAATTAGGAATGCGTTGTTGTGTACACCCAATTATTCAGATATTGTACAGTTTCCGTCTTTTTTACTCGTTTGCTTTTTGATGATGCTATAGTTATTTTTGTTAGCAACTACATGGCAGGGCATACAGATATATTGCGCAAAATAGTTTCCTCTTTCGGCGATATCAACGAGGAAGCCTTCCTTGCGTTCGCTGCTCCCTGGTCAGAGATCAGGATAGCCCGAAAACAGATTATTACGCGCCAGGGAGATACAGAGAAATACCTCTACCTGGTGCTTGATGGGGTACAACGAGCCTGCCGCACTCACAATGATAAAGAGGTTACTCTGGTTTTCTCATACAATGGCTCATTTTCTGGCGTGATCGATAGCTTTTTTCTGCAGCAGCCATCTGCATTCGATCTGGAAACACTTACTGCCAGCCATTTTTTGCGTATTCATTATAATGATATGATACAGTTGATGGCGCAGCATCGAAGTATCGAAACATGGGTTCGGTTGGCTCTTACTCGTGTGCTTGCCGACACACTACAGCGGCATATCGAAATTCTCTCCTTTTCTGCTGAGGAGAAGTTTACAGCATTGCTCCGCCGTAGCCCACATGTACTCAATCTGGTTCCACACAAATACCTCGCTTCTTATATCGGGGTAGATCCCACAAATTTCAGCAAAATGCTGGGGAGGGTACGGTTGTAAATAAATCTTGGTATGCACCAACATTTTCAAGGTGTGACCACGATAGTTTTGTAAAAAATTGACACATGACACGTTTCGATGCACAAGAACTGCTCAGGCAATTACAAACCGAAGTCAACGACGTACTATTGGAAGTGGAAGAACTGAATACTGCCAGTGAAGCGATTCTGAACCGCCAGCCCGCTGCCGGCAGCTGGAGTGTGGCACAGGTTCTAGAACACCTCAATACGTACAATCGGTATTATATTCCACTTATCGTAAAAGCCATTGCACATGCCGCACCTGTATCAGGTACTCGCACATTTAAATCCGGTTGGTTAGGAGACTATTTCACAAAATCTATGTATTCGGGTGTAGTGACAAGTGGTAAAGTCACTAACAAAATGAATGCTTTCAAAGGCCACCGACCCGACGCTGAGCAAAATGCAACAGGAGTGCTCAACGAATTTATAAGAGACCAGAAACTTCTTTTGCAGCTACTTGCCGATGCTGCTCATGTAGACCTAAGTAGTGCCAGAATTCCTATTTCTATTTCGGCCTGGATTAAGATCAGTCTGGGCGATGCAATTCGTTTCCTGGTGGCACATCAGATTCGCCACCAGTTGCAGATGCGAAAAGCATTCGCTGCCGCCGCAGGCGCTACGGCAGTCGTGGCAGGTATGCTGCCCTCGCTAGTGTAAGCGGAATGCACTACGATATTATATTTCTGTTGTGATTGCTGACATTAAACCTGTACTTACAGGTATTTTGCCATTTCCTGTTGGTACTTGAATGCTTCCTGCTCGGCTGCCTTTGCAAAGTCAGTTCCCTTGCCAGCATAAATAATCCCACGCGAAACATTGATCAGCACACCGCCATCTTTGTTGAGCGCGTTGGCGCATACAGTATCTACATCTCCCCCTTGTGCACCCACACCTGGCACCAGAAAAAAGTGATCGGGTAGCAGGGCTCGCACCTCCTGCAACTGCTCCTTGCGGGTAGCACCTATCACAAACATGATATTGCCTGGATTGCCCCAAGATGCTACCGTCTGCAGCACTTTCTGGTACAGTAGTTCATCGCCGCACTGCTGCAACTGAAAGTCAGCGCTGCCAGCGTTGGAGGTCAGCCCCAATACTATAGTCCATTTTCCATCAAACTGCAGAAAAGGCTGCACACTGTCTGAGCCCATATAGGGCGCCACAGTGACACTGTCGAACGGGTAAGTGTGAAAAAAAGTGCGAGCGTATTGCTCCGATGTGTTGCCGATATCACCCCGTTTGGCGTCGGCAATTGTAAATATATCTTCAGGTATATAGTTCAGAGTACGCTCCATGCTCACCCAGCCTTTTATACCCTGAGCCTCATAAAACGCAGTGTTGATTTTATAAGCAACAGTATATGCACTGGTAGCATCTATGATAGCTTTGTTGAACGCAAAAACGGGGTCTTCTTCTTCCAGCAGATGCACAGGAATCTTGCTCATATCGGTGTCGAGGCCTACACAAAGCACAGATTTTTTGCGAAAAATATTCGCTACGAGTTGTTTGCGGTTCATGGCACAAAGGTATTGATTAAAGGCTGTTTTCCGAAAAGGCGTGGTTTGCTGAATATACACTCAGGCAGCCTGATGCCATGGCGTTCAGCGAATAGATATGAATATTTCCCGGACAGGAAGGTGCTAAAAATAACAGTGCTTAAAATATTGTTCAGGGATCCTGACGTTTCAGAAGCTCACGTGCGGGGATGTGTTTGATGACCCCGTTCTCACAGATCACAGCCATTTCGTTTTTAGCGGCTTTCTGCTCGTAAAGTTTACGTATTGCCAGTTTGAGACCGGCCTCAATTTTGTTCAATAACTCAGCATTCTCCTGCTTACTGGTCATAGTAGCTTATTGATGGAATTCCAAAGGTCGTTATTTTCTATGATATTTTCAAATTCAGACTCCTTTCGGGCTATCGGGATCAGACTGTTGAGCGAGTTGTCGGCTATGATCCACGTATCGCATATAGGCATAAACAACCAGAATAGGTTACGTACACCCTTGTAATACCTGCGTCGTACCACATCTGCAGGTATATTGTGACCGCCGTTTGCTACGCGCTCTGCTACACGTTGCAATGCCAGGTCGGGGCTGTTCAGCCATATGTAGATCAGCGACACATTGTACCCAGCTTTTTTTGCATTGTGTACAAGTGATACATAACTGCGTGTAGCCAGGGTGGTTTCAATGGCAAAATCAACACCTGTTTCCAGCAATTCAGCAATCCTGTGCAGCATTATGCGCCCGGCTTCTATTGCTACACTCTCTACATTAAATGGCGATATCCCCGCTGCTATATTGTCTGCATTCACAAACTCGCGGCAGTCCAGTATATCAGGCAGTATCGTCAGGCTGGCTGTAGTCTTGCCTGCGCCATTGCAACCGGATATGATATAAAGATTGGGCATATAGGCAAATATCGGACATTGCGGGATGTGAAGCGATAGATTATGTGGATTTGCTAGCGTACGGTCATGAACCCGCAAGAGTCCCTAATAGTTTTTCAAAGTGTAATTCTTCGGAACCGTAAATGGAAATTCCAGCGCCTTATCAAACTCTGGGCTAACGATTTCCATTTCCAGTAAGTAATTTTTTACGCCATTCTGGATATGTATGGTTCGGTTGGTCGATACTTTCTTACCGCCTGTTAGCTCATACCTGAAGTAATTGGACAATGCCTGAGGGCCATTTGGTTTTCTGGTACCCAGGCTGCCAGAGATCAGTGTGCTGTCGTTTTTTGCATACGAAACGGTCTGCGTAAAACTACTATCTTCAATCTGTAGGGCCCACAGCGAGTCTTTCTCATCTGCTCCAACAATGTTGCCCTCTGCAAGTGGTTCTCCTGTAAAAAGGTTTTGTAGTTGCCTGAATTTTACTGCAACCGGTAGTATTCTGCCCGCATCCTCTATCGCCAGCCTTGTGATCTCTTTCTGCTGATAGTTTACCATGAAAAAGCTGTCTTGGGTTACCAGTATACGTGCTACCGATACGATTCCGCCCAGTGCAGAAATATGGGCCCACACTAAACTGTCTTTAGCTATTCTGAAATTGGCTGAGAAGTCAGCACTGTTGCCGGGTCCCTCATAGCTGATCTTTGCCTTGCCGGTAAAAGTGCGGTAATCCATTCTCTTGGTCCATAGCGGTGTCAGCCCGCTGATCAGAGCCGCCTTGCCGGGTGTGGCTACAGGCACTTCTGTAGTGACCGGTATTGGTGTAATACCCACAACACCCGATTGGGCAGTCTGCTCAGGTACTTTCGCTGATTGTCCGGTAGCCGGGCTTTTCGTTTGTTTGCTTTTTTTGCCTCCGAATATCCTGCTGTTGCACGAAGCCAGCATAAACGGCACCACAATGATCAGTACCAGATTGAATAGTCTATTCATACAATTTTCCTTCACTGATCTTTTTATCCAGATTTTTGTCGTCAGCACCTTTTTCTTTGGCTTTCTTCCAGGCTTCTATTGCCTTGGTTTTATCGTTGAGTTTATAAAGTATATCACCCAGATGGTTGTAGTACGTTCCGTCGCCTTTAGCAGACGCTGCTTCTATTGCTTTATTGATGAATGTCTTTGCTTTTTCGTATTCGCCTCTCTTGTAAAGAATCCATGCATAAGTATCAAGGAATGTTGCCTCTCCCGGCCGCAGTTCCAGCGACTTTTTCGACATTTTTTCTGCTTCATCCAGTTTTAACCCTCTTTCAGACAGGTAGTAACTGTAATTGTTCAGCATGCTTGCATCATTGGGTTCCAATGCGAGAGCTTTTTCAAATGTTTCATCAGACAACGCATACTGCTTGCTCGAATAGTACACATCAGCAAGCGTACTCAGCATCTGTGCCAGCCTTTCCTTTTCTGTATCAGGCTGCAGGTCTACAGCCCTGTTCATCGCTTTTATTGCAGAGGGGTAGTTGCTCTTGTTCATATACCCAACGCCATTGTAAAAATGGGCTATGGCCTGGCTCGGGAACAACCGCATTGCTTTTTCGCTGTACTTGATCAGTGAATCGGCGTATGGCTTTTCTACATAGCTCGACAAAAGCCTTATCCACACCGGGAAGTTAGATGGCTTCAACGCGAGAGACTTCTTGTACATTTTTGCTGCACTGTCGGGCATATTGCTTCCATCCAGCGCATCGCCATAATATTCCAGCAGTATTGCGTCAGCGGGTTCCTGCTCTGCCAGTTGCGCTATAAGTGGCAGTGCTTCCGCAATCGCTGTTGCATCGTCTGGCATACTCTGTATGTACGCTTTCAGCAGTTCCAGCTGCGCCTCTGTTTCAACGTTCTTATTAGTAATGGCTTTTTTTACATAGGCTTTGTATTGCACAGTATCTCCTATCCTAAGATAGTGCCCTGCAAGGCCCAGTTGTACCGAAGCATCATTGGGCAGTTTTTTCCGCGCTTGTTCATATACCTCGGCAGCCTGAGTCGGCATTTTGTTATTGTCATACAGGTCGCCCAGTAGCTTGTAGTATTTGCCGTTCCTCGGATCCGTGGCAATCATTTGTTTGACAACGGCTGCTGCCTGCTCCACATTGTTCATGTTGAGGTAGAGCTGCATTTTCCGGATCATTAGCTCCTCGTCATCTATATTGCGCTGTAATGCAATGTTTATGTATTCAATAGCTTTGTCCAGCTTTCCAGCCCGCTCATAATATTCAGAGGCCAGTCCGGGATAGTCTACGTCCTGTTTTTCAGATTTTGTAAGCGATGCATATACGTCTGCTGCTTCGGTATAAGTGCCCGCCGATATCAATATTGTAGCATGGGTCTCCTTGTACCATTTGTTTTCAGCGTCCAGCGCCATCGCTCTTTTTATGTTGGTGATGGCAGCAGCGGTCTTTTTTTGTTCGTTATATATTTTTGATAGTTCGTAATGGGCTGTTGCCGATTCTGGGCGTTTTACCAAAAACTGTTTCAGCAGATCCTCCGCATGCCTGTCGTCACCATTCCTTCTTGCTTTCAGCGCATCAAAATACAATTCGTCCGTATGGGCACGCTTACTTTGTTCAGTTTCTACATCTGCTGTATCCGCTGCTGCGCCCATATCCGGATTGATAGTTATACTCTGCCCGGAAACCGATGAGGCCGCAGCAATCAATAATACCGACAGGGCATATTTTATAGAAGGTATGCTCATAGCTGTGTAGAAAAATCGCCAATGCTCAGTTCGGCTGGTTTTTCCATGTAAGTTACATTTTTCCCTAACATAGATGCGTCTATGCATGCATTTTTAACATTACTGTCTGCCTGTATGATGCTGTTGGTGATACGTGAGTTTTCTATCGTTACGCCCTTTTCCAGCGACACCAGCGGACCCACCACCGAATTGATCACAGTAACTCCCTCACCTATAAAACATGGCGGAATGATCACCGAATCTCTGATAACGGCTGAGGAAGAAACAAGCTGTTCGGTATTTTTTTTGATCTCCAATATTCGTCCATTGGTATATATCGTTGCGTCTTTGTTGCCGCAATCCAGCCATTCTTCCACCTGGCCGGTATAGAACTTTACATTGTTCTGCAGCATATGCTCCATGGCGTCGGTCAGTTGATATTCGCCTTTAAGCATAATATTATTGTCTATCAGTCGCTGCAATTGCTGTTTCAGGCCTTTGCCATCCTTAAAATAGTATACGCCTATTATCGCCAGGTCAGAAACATATTCTTTGGGTTTTTCTACAAATGCTTCAATTTCTCCTGCAACATTCAGTTTCACTACACCAAATGCGCTGGGGTCGGCAACTTTTTGTGTCCATACAATAGCTTCTTTATTGGTGTCTATGCTAAACGTCGCCTTAAACAATGTATCGGCAAATGCGATGAATACATTGCCATCAAGTGTATCCCCGGCACATAGTATCGCATGTGCCGTCCCCAATGGCTGTTCCTGATAGCAGATTTTTCCTTTGGCGCCCAGCGTCGCGGCAACAGAACAAAGGTGCTCCTCCACTTCTTTGCCAAAGGCCGGACTGATAATAAAAGCAATCTCGTCTACTTTCTCATTACTGGTAGCCACTATGTCTTCTACCAGGCGTTGTACTATTGGCTTTCCGGCAACAGGCAGCAATGGCTTTGCAGTAGTTAGTGTATGTGGCCGCATACGTTTGCCCATACCGGCCATAGGAATAATAATGTTCATTGTAAATGCTTTTTAGCGTTGGTATAAATGCTGTTTGTCAGTTTATGGTTGGCGTTGCGGTTTTTCGTTGGTATCTATTTAATTCCCGAGTGCCCGAATCCACCGGCTCCGCGTAGTGTTTCGTCCAGATTTTCCGTCGGTTCCCATGCCACAGTTGCATAGGTGGCTACAATCATTTGTGCTATGCGTTCACCATCTTCTATTGTCTGTTCTTCTCCCGACAGGTTCACGATCCCAACCATGATCTCTCCACGGTAGTCACTGTCTATCGTTCCGGGTGAGTTGATGACTGTCAGACCTCGCTTTATTGCCAGCCCGCTTCGTGGACGTATTTGTGCTTCATAGCCTGCTGGCAATGCTATGTATAGTCCTGTTGGAATTACTTTTCGCTCCAAAGGCTTCAACACCACGGGCTCGGGTAGCCATGCTCTCAAATCCATTCCGCTGCTACCTGTTGTTTGGTATGCCGGCAACGCATGTGGCGACTTGTTGATAATATTTATCTGTATCATTTTGCGGCAGCAAAGGTAGTATCATTATCCTATAATCCGAACCCAAAGCAATACGCAATAGGCAACAATTTGTGATGGGCATAAAGTCAGAACAACAACCCTCAAAAGAAGACTGAACTGGTAACTAGATTAATACGTAAATTGGTAAACACATACATTTATCGCCGCATAGGATGCACACATGTGTCTGATACGAAATTACCAGTCGCGGTTTCTGTGCTTGTGGTACGAGCGGTAGTGCTTTTTATGCACATAGTGGCTTCTGTGGTGAAACCGGGCCCAACGGCCCATGTAACAACTGGTAAGATTCGCTGTCAAAAAGAGTAAGATAAGTATCCTGAGTATTTTAACCTTCATAAATCGGCAGTCTTAACGGGTCAGTTGTTTTAAATCGCAGCTAATATCGGTAATTTTTTCGCATTTTCTAAACATAGTCGGTCATTTCCACTGTTTTTTTACTTTTTACAGCTTCGTTTTCACCAAATGAACAGGGTAAAACAGTGTTTTTTTCAGGCGGTCAAAAAAAGTATTGTTCTTTTTCGATCAGTTTTTTCGCTATTCGTCTCCTCGCATCTTTCGTGTTATAGCTTCCTGTCTTTGTAAATCGTTTTATCCCCAGTAGCATCATGCGCTGCGTATCGCCGTCAGCAAACGAATTGATCGCTGTTTTACCTGCATGGCTGATGCGGTCAGCAGCATCGTTGACGAATGTCCGGGCAATGTCAGCCGCAAGCGCGGCATCTTCATGGTTGCTGGCGGCCATCTTCATGGCACGCAGTACCACACTTTCAGCCTGAAAGGTGTCTATAGCCATGTCTGCAATATTCATCAATATTTCCTGTTCATATTCCAGTTGCATCATCAACTGCTGCGCAGCAGCCCCTGCACACATCAGTATTGCTTTCTTGAAGTTGGCAATCACCTTGAGCTCGGCCGAAAACGGTGTTTCATCATCACCAAAGTCCGGAATACTCATCAGCTCCTGCTGCACCGCCATAGCAGGTCCCATCAGGTTGATGCGGCCTTTCATTGCACGCTTCAGATACATATCCATGATCAGCAGGCGATTGATCTCATTTGTCCCTTCAAAAATCCGGTTGATCCTGCTGTCGCGGTAAGCACGCGATATGTTGTATTCGTCAGAGTAGCCATTGCCGCCATGTATTTGCACGCCCTCATCCACAACATAATCCAGCGCTTCCGATCCCAGTACCTTCAGCATCGCGCATTCTATCGCATATTCTTCTGCAGCACCTAGCAGTGCGTCGGTCTTTCCGGCATCCAGCAGGTTCTTTTCTTTCTCATCTATCCATGCCGCAGTTCGGTAGAGTACGGTATCAGCAGCAAATACCCTGATCACCATTTCCGCCAGTTTGTGTTGTATAGCACCAAAATTGGCTATTGGTGTTTTAAACTGCTCCCTCGTTTTTGCATATAATACCGACGCTGTTATCGCTCTTTTTGCACCGCCGGTTGCCGCTGCGCACAGCTTTAGCCGGCCTATGTTCAATATATTGAAGGCTATGATGTGTCCTTTACCCACTTCGCCCAGCAGGTTAGTCGCAGGTATGGTGCAGTTGTCAAAGAATACCTGCCGTGTGCTGCTGCCCTTGATACCCATTTTGTGTTCTTCTTCCCCAAACGACAGCCCTGGCGTGTTTCGCTCTACGATAAATGCACTGAATTTATCACCGTCAATTTTTGCAAATACTGTAAAAACATCCGCGAACCCACTGTTCGTGATCCATATCTTCTGTCCGGTTATAGAATATGTAGTACCATCAGTCGAAAGCGTAGCGGTCGTTTTTGCAGCCAGCGCGTCCGAACCCGAGTTCGGCTCAGTAAGGGCGTATGCGCCCTTCATCGCACCGGTTGCAAGCTGCGGTATATACTTCTCTTTCTGCTCTTCTGTACCAAAATAAAGTATCGGTAGAGAGCCAATACCGTTGTGTGCAGCCATGGCCACAGCAAACGAATGGCCTGCACCCAGGCACTCATTTACCAATGTTGCTGTTACAAAATCCTTGCCCAAACCACCATATTGCTCCGGGAATGCTGCTCCCAGCAATCCCAGTTCGCCGGCCTTATCCAGCAGGGTTGGCATGATGTTGTCTTTCTGCAGGTCAATGTCTACCAGATGTGGAAAAACTTCTTTTTCAAGAAACTCACTGCACATCTGAGTGATCATTTTATGTTCCTCACTAAACTCCTCCGGGGTAAAAATAGCATCAGGCGTAGATGCCTGTACTAGAAAAGAACCGCCTGCAATAACAGTCTTGTTTTCCATAGCAATGTTTTTATAAAGCTACTCAGTTTTATGGTAAAGGATGTTATTTTCTCTGCTGATTTTTTACTGTCGGGTACTATAATGTTTGATTTTGTTTTCGTGACTAATTATTATTTTTTGATGTTCCTAAAATGTTTGTGAGCGTTTCGTTAAATTTGGCATTATTATTGCATTAAAAGAAAAATGAGATGTTTAAATACTATAAGTGAATCAATTTCATAGTTTTGTTATACCACACACCTAACCTTAAAAAATATGCCCACCCAATCTGTTACCCACATCCGCGTGCACAGTTTGTTGTTCGCTGCTATTCTTTGTTTCATCAGTGTCGCTGCCTTAGCCCAAAAGGCAACTATTGACCCTCTTTCCATTTCTCCCGGTGGCCTGCTCGATAATGTCTTCGACCATTTAGGCAATCGGTACACGCTCGGGCAGATATCCATAGACGACAATGTGCGCAGAGCTGCACAGACCGCCACCGCCACAGGCAGTCGTCAAAGACCGGCCGGAGGCGATACACGTGCCTTCTCGGCTACCCACCTTGCAAGTTGTTCCCCCGGCTATTTTCGCCTCTATCTCGAAGATGGCTGCGGCATGGAGAACGCATCCGACCCTGCACACGCCGCACGTCTTGCAGTAGTTTGTCAGGTGCTTACTGATATTTCTGCTTTTATTGAGTCCCCCTGCTCCGTCACCGGCCAGAAGGTAAATATTTGGGTACAGGCACCCGGCTCAGGCAGCGGATTTCTGGGCGTTGCGGCGCCGTTTTTCAGTATGCCATATGCGCCGTCTTTATCCGGCGTCACAGACAATATGATCTGGATCACGCTCAATTCCGGTGCCGACGCATGGACCAATGTCACGAGTCCTGTTTACTTGTCTACCACGGCGGGCTCATTTTATCATGGTTCTATGTCATTTCAGTTCAATGGTAGTGTTGCCTGGCATACCGACCTCGCTACACCACCGCCCGCGGGCAAGTACGACCTGTACACCACGGTCCTTCACGAAATGATGCACGCGCTCGGTTTTCATACCCTCATCAATTATAATGGACTCTCGGTTTTCAATTCCGGATTTAACTATTTTTCTCGTTTTGATCGCTCTCTTCGCACTCCGGCTGGCTCTTTACTTATTACAAATACCGGTGCTTGTGCGCTGTATAATTATTCGTTCAACTCCAGTCTTTCCGCATCGGCTGTCTTGTCTCCCGGTTCTTCTGCAGCCACCTGCCCCGCAGGTTACCAGACGGGTGCTTCTGCCGACCATACCACCTGTACATCAGCTGTTAGCTTCGTCTCTGGCGCTTCAACCATCCCTGTTTATACACCTTCTTGTTTCGAAAAAGGCAGCAGCCTCAGCCATTTCGAAGATGAGTGTACTGTGCCTGCTGGCTTTCCACTCACACCACCAGCCAGCAACAATCACTACCACCTCATGAGCAATGCCGGAGCAATGGGCCCCTATAGCAGCACTGCAAACCCTGCAGCAATGAAGCGCTATCCTGTGTCCGAAGAGCGGATGGCTTTGTGTACCATCGGGTACAAGGTTGGCTCGTCGTTTGGCAGCACGGCAAACCTCAATCTCATTAATTACACTTCAGGCAGTTGCAGTGGGGTTGGTGTCGCTGGCATCAACGATGGCATCTCTGCGGGTGCCTACACCTATTTTTCTGCCGGTGGTGCGCCGGTTGCTATTACAGAGGCCAGCCTGTTGGCCAACGATTTTGGTGCTACCCAGGCTTCGTGCCTGCAGGTGGTCAATGGTACAGGTACAGTTTCCGGCAGTGGCACCTACATTTATACACCCGGTGTTGGTGAGTATGGTGTAGTACTGCTACGCTACCTGCCCACAAATGCTGCTGGCGCTGCGGGCAACATCACCTATGTATACCTCTATGTGGGTAGCGCCAGCTGCCCGGCCACACCTTGTAATATGGTGGTCAATGGCGATTTCGAGCAGGTCAGTACTGACTCGGCCAGTTGCGGAGACATTTTATCCGACCCCGGAAACTTATTTTGTTGGGATGCGTATTGTGCATCTCCGGATCTTATTGCCCGTGGGTGTGGCAGTTTGTACGGTCAGCACGACATTCCTTCCCCGTATACCATTATCCCCACCGACATTCATCCGCTCAGCGACACCAATAATAAGCATTTTGTATACGTGGCTGTTTCCAACCACAATGGCGGTCCTTTTTGGGGCGAGGGGCTCCAGTCAGCGCTTGCTTCAGAACTGGTCAACGGGCAGGAGTATATAATCAGCTGCTGGGCGAAAGCAGGGCACTCGTCTTCATCTTTTATACCGTATTTCAATCATCACATTGTTTTTGCTGTCAGCCCCCGCGTTTTGCCATTGGCACACATCGGGCATCAGGTGCCGGCACTTCCTGTAGGACTCAGCTTCTTGTGGGATCTTGAACTGCCAACCACTTTTGGCGACGACTGGCATTATTTCGAAAAACACTTCGTTTATACTGGCGATACAGCAAAACGTATTGTGGCTTTTTGCGCGCCCTACCTCAATGTGTATGCCGGCGAATACAATGCTTTCGCGTTTATCGACGAGGTCAGCATTCGCCAGGCAAATACCGCTTGTTCTTTTGTTCCGCCTTCTATCTGTAATGGCGGTACGAGTACTATCGATCTCAGCACATTCGTCTCTGTGCCGGGCGGCACCTTTTCGTGGCCTACTATACCTGTTGCAGGTCTGGTTCCCACTATCGCAACCAGCTCTTTGCTGAATGTGGCTGATGCAATTACTGCTAACACCGCAATGGGTGGCAATGGCATGATACCTGTAGCCTATACCTATACCAATACTGCCGGATGCGTAGAAACGGTGTATGCTAATATCTTTAATCTCACATCATCTATACCCGCTATTATTGGCGATTCTGCAGTTGCTGTCGGGGCTATCACAATATTCGATAATGCTGCAAATGGTGGGGTTTGGAGCAGTGGTAATACAGCCGTAGCAACCGTCGATGCACTAACCGGCCGTGTAAAAGGTATTACCGCTGGTACAGCCATGATCACTTACAAGATCGGTACCGACTGTATCACATCTCGCAAGGTTACTGTTTACAATACAGGTACGGGTTTCGGTACTGTAAGCGCACCCGCGCCTTCTATGATTGTGATACCCAATCCATCTCAGGGAATATTTAAAGTGCAGGGCACCATTGGTGCCGCCAGTGGCAGTGCAACACTTACATTGATCGATATTACCGGCAGGATTGTGGCGGCAAAACAAACAACAATCACGAATGGTTCGATAGATTACACTTTCCAGGCATCAACGCCTCTGCCCTGTGGTGTCTACTTGCTCAGGGTGCAGGCGCAGGATGTTAGTACCGCATTACGGGTGGTGGTACAACGGTAATGTACTTTGCCTTAAAGTCAAAGTACTCAGCTTTGGCACAATGGTGTTGCGTGATTTGCTTAAAGTTTCTGCACTTTCAATACGCGTCCGGTATGGGTCGATCTGATGATGTACAGACCTGACGGGTAGTTGGATACATCAATAGATGTAGAACCATCTATCTGTATCTCCCTAACAAGTTTGCCCACAGCATCAAAAACACTAAACACATCTTTTCCGGCAGCGGTCACCACCAGGTGGTCTGTTGCCGGATTGGGAGATACGGTCATGAATTGGCCCACTGTTATTGGTGTTATATTAGTGGCCGGTGGCATGCAGTCAATGTTCAGTAGTGTGTCAAATGCCCCGATGTTCCAGATCAGCAGGTGGTCATATACCACCGCTTTTGCTGCCGCCCGGATGTTTGCCGCCTCAATGGCTGGTAAGCCCATATTGTTGGTTATCAGGGTCGGGTCCTTTCTGAAAATTGCGCTGTAAAAACTACATGCTGCCGCATAAGTACCGGCAACAGACGGGTGGCTATCATCTGCCTGATGCAGCTCTGTTGCAGGGTGGTTTCGCCTGATGTAACGCCAAACAGCACCCACTGGCGATACCCCCGCCTTTATCGAATCGGCAAATGTTTTGTAGTGCGTGCCTATCGCGCTGTCCATTTCATAATACGTTCGGCTCACCACGGTATAGGTGTCACATTCTGGTGGGTTACACACATACATGTCTCCGTTTTTTCTTCCCCATGTACTGTAGAAAATTACCTGAGCGCATTCATTTTCTGCTTTGATAATGCTGTCCAGTTTTTTGCTGTAGGGCAGGTGATTCATATAGGTACTCGGGTAGGCCAGTGCCATACTCTGGTCCTGCAAAACCACATAGTCCCGGTTGCCGGTTGCTATTTTGCTCAGCGATGTCGCATTGCTCACATGCTCGCCCAGATAGTATCCACCCGGCGCGTGGCTGTCATACGCCAGCGTATCTCCGGTCGATGCGGCAATGCTGGCAATCGTTTGTGGCAGATCATTTACATAGGTGTAGCTGTTGCCCAGAAATAGAACGTTTTTCTTGTGTTGGGCGTATGCGCTGGCACTGCTTAGCGCCAATGCCAAAAGAAGGTACGATGAGTACTTGGTCTGCATTTTTTAGGGTTTAGGTTTCGGTATACTGAATTATACCAGGATAAGACCCGGTTTTTTTAGTTTTGGTTGGCTTTTATCCTGATATTAAAAGTGGTGGCTCGAGGTGATTTTTCACCGGTTATTCCCTTTTAAAGTCAATCGGGATATAATTGCACTTTAAGTGCATGCCTTGCAGGTGTTTTTTGCCCTAATCCTGGTGTCGCGGCAAAACACTACTTTTTCGACCAAACCCGCTACCACACTGCCTTTGGGTTTTTATCATATCCGTATAGCGGTATATCATGTACAGCTATTGCGTTGTCATATAGTCACTGTTTGCCTGCCATTGCTCAATACCCGATCTTTAGGTATTGAAATACCGCACGGCTTTGCAAAGGTGTATCAATGTGAAAACCTATTTCGGGACGAGGCATAATATATAATAATATTGAAATGGCAACAAGTGCGCAATTTTTGCGCAAAAATAAGTAAAGTTAAAAATTATAACTAGTTGAAAATCAATTAAATAGTTCAAAAATGCTCAAAACAAAAATGCACAGCAAAAGTGCGCAATTTCATCAATACACACGAAGTAATGATATTACTAGCTCTTTCACTACGACTTTTCTATCGAGTACATGATCTCCTCATGCTCTGCGATATAGGTGATCAGTTCATCACTTACCAGTATCTTTTTGCCCTGCGTTTTCATACGCACCGCCATATCTGAGTCTGTATCTTTTATGCTGATGATCAGTTCTGTATTACCGGGATACTTCCTGGTGTTACCCTCCATAAACGCAGCAAAATCTTCCGTTACTTTATCCAGCGATAGCGACAGATGTATTTTTTTGGTCATGGCCTTTCGCACTTCGTCCAGCAGCATCATACTCTGTATCTGAAACTCCATAGTGCCCGGTCTGTACTTGTGTTCGTCATATACACCGGTTATCATCAGTTTCTGACCGTTTACCAGGTAGTTGCCAAAGGCTACATAGTTTTTCTCCCATAGCACTATTTCCATATTGCCGGAGTAATCGTTCAGCACCATTTTGCCAAATTTGCTGCCTTTTTTGGTGGTAGCATGTATCGCGTCAGTCACAAAGCCAGCTATGCGTACTGTTCGGCCCCTCAGCTTATCCAGATGTGTTACCGGGGTCATTCCATAGTTGTCCATCTCAAACTTGTAACCATCAAGCGGGTGAGCACTCAGGTAGATCCCCACTACCTCTTTCTCACGGTCTAGCAGCTCAGGTAGTCCCCATTTATCACACTCGGGTATCACCGGTGGCTTTATCTCTGGCATAGACGATGCACCAAACAGGCTGTTGGTGGCCATAGACGAGCTGGCCTGTACTTGGTTGCCAAAGCGCATCAGCCTTTCCAGGCCGCTTATTGGGTCGGTAGGTGGGCTGTAGAAATACTGTGCTCTGTGCATCTGCGGAAAACAGTCTAGGGCGCCCGCCAGCGCCAGGCTTTCCATCGACTTTTTGTTTACCGTTCGTTGGTTCACACGTTTTATAAAGTCGTATATTGAGCTATAGGGTCCGTTAGCTTCGCGCTCTTGTATCACATCCTCTACCGCCGATTCGCCCACGCCCTTTATAGCGTTCAGCCCAAAACGAACAACGTTTTCCTTGGCAACGGCAAATCCTTTAAGGCTTTCGTTCACATCAGGCCCAAGTACCTGCAGCATCATGCGCTGGCACTCTTCCATGTAGAACTTGATCTTGTCTATATTGCCCTGGTTATTCAGTACAGCCGCCATGTATTCAGCAGGGTAGTGTGCCTTCAGGTAGGCAGTCTGGTAGGCCACCAATGCGTAGCATGTACTATGCGACTTGTTGAACGCGTATTGTGCAAACGCTTCCCAGTCGGTCCATATTTTCTGTAGTTTGTCTTCAGGGTGCCCCTTGGCTTTAGCACCCTCCACAAACTGGCTTTTCATTTTGTCCAGTACGGCTTTCTGCTTCTTACCCATGGCCTTGCGCAGTACGTCAGCATCGCCCTTGGTAAAACCGGCAAGGCTCTGCGACAGCAGCATCACCTGTTCCTGATAAACAGTTATGCCATACGTGTCGCCCAGGTATTCTTCCATCGCTGGCACGTCGTAGGCTATCGGTTCCTGGCCATGTTTACGCTTTATATAGTTGGGTATATATTCCATCGGACCCGGACGGTAAAGCGCATTCATCGCTATCAGGTCGTCAAATTTGTCGGGCTTCAGGTTGATCAGGTGTTTTTGCATTCCGGCGCTTTCAAACTGGAATGTGCCATTAGTGTCGCCACGCTGATATAGCTCATAGGTCTTCACATCGTCAAGTGGAATCGTGTCGATGTCAATATCAATGCTATAGTTGCGCTTTATAAGTGCCAATGCGTCTTTAATGATAGTCAGGGTTTTCAAACCCAGAAAGTCCATCTTGATTACACCAGCATTTTCAATGACGTTGCCCTCATATTGTGTAATCAGAGAGTCTACGTCTTTGACCATAAACACTGGCAGCAGGTCAGTCAGGTCGCTTGGTGCAATGATGATTCCGGCAGCATGTATACCGGTATTACGTACCGAGCCTTCCAGTTTTTCTGCAGAGTGTAGCACATCGCTGTGCAGATTGTTCTGGGCATAGATCTCGCGCAACTTGTGCACGCCGTCCATGTCTTCAGAACCCAGACCTTCCTTAGCTTCAAGACTGCCCTCACCCTTTAGCGGCGCTTGCAGCAGGCGCTTCAGTACTATGCCGGGTTTCTCGGGTACCAGCTTGGCAAGTAAGTTGCTCTCAGATAGTGGCAGGTCCAGTGTGCGGGCTACATCTTTTATACTGCTTTTGGCAGCCATTGTACCATATGTCACGATCTGGGCCACCTGATTTTTGCCATACTTATGTACCACGTAGTCTATCACCTTTTGCCTGCCTACGTCGTCGAAGTCGGTGTCTATATCGGGCATGCTCTTACGATCCGGGTTTAGGAAACGTTCGAACAGCAGCTTGTACTTTATAGGGTCAATATTGGTGATGCCAATGCAGTATGCCACCGCCGACCCCGCTGCCGACCCGCGGCCCGGGCCGATGAATACACCCATATTGCGGCCAGCTTTGATGAAGTCGCTCACAATCAGGAAGTAACCGGCAAACCCCATGGTATTGATCGTGAAGAGTTCAAACTTCAAACGCTCTTCCACTTCGGCGGTTATTTCTTTATACCGTTCACGTGCACCCATCCAGGTCAGGTGCTCCAGATATGCATTCTGATCGTCGTTGAACTCCGGCGGAACCTTGAAGTGAGGTAGAAGGATATCCCGCTCCAGTTTCAGTGGTTTTATCTTGTCGAGTATCAGGTTGGTGTTATCTATAGCCTGCGGCAGATCACTGAACAACGTGGTCATCTGTTCAGTGTTTTTGAAGAAGAACTGGTCGTTGTAAAATGCAAAACGCGCATTTTTCGCCTGAACCTCATCGTCGCCTATATCGCGGTACTTTTCATCGCTTTGCTTGGCACCTGTATTGATGCAAAGTAAGATATCGTGCGCATTGTAGTCTTCCTGGTCTACGTAGTGGCTGTCGTTACTCGCAATGATCGGGACATTGTATTTTTTTGCGAATCGCAGTAATACTTCATTAACCTTTATCTGGTCGGGAATTTCGTGACGTTGCAGTTCTATATAATAGTCATCGCCAAAGAGATCGAGCCACCATTTGAAAACTCTTTCTCCCTCTTCCTCGCCCTTGCGCAAAATGGTACGTGGTACCTCTGCAGCCAGGCAACAAGTAGTGGCTATCAGGCCTTCATGATACTTCAGTATCAGCTCTTTGTCAATACGGGGGTATTTACCGTACAATCCCTCCATATAACCGAGGGAACACATTTTTACGAGGTTCTTGTATCCGGTCTCATCCTTGGCAAGCAGTAACTGATGACAGCGTTGGTCCTTGTCATCTTTGGAAAATTGGCGCTTATGTCTGTCTGCGACGAGATAGAATTCACAACCTACTACAGGCTTTACAACTGGTTCTTCTATGTCTTTGCCTTCCGGTGTTTTGCCCACCACTTTTTTCTTCTTCCAGGCTTCGGCTACAAAGTCGAAAACACCAAACATATTGCCATGGTCCGTAATTGCAATAGCAGGCATATTGTCCTGACGAGCCTTGTCATAGAGTTTTGAAATGTTCGATGCTCCGTCCAGCAAAGAGTATTGGGTATGATTATGTAGATGGGAGAATTTCACTTTTTCTGTTCCTCAAATTTATTGATGATTGGTTATGTACAGCCAGCATTTTTATCGGTAGGCTGTACCCTACAAAGTACGGAAAATTATCGGGGAGTATCTCCGGCAATTTATCCACACTCAGGTTGTATATAACGATTTGTGTGGTTCGTTCAGTAAGGATATTTGTAAACCGGAACCGCGAATCAAATCACCACTAATCAGACTTGGTCCACAGACTCAGATGCGTTTACTCCCCTAATGTCCTTGAGCGATGTTATGTATTTTTCAGCATATACCATGGGGATGCCCGCATTAACCGAGCAAAATAACTGTAGTTCCTGTTTGTAAATGGTTGCTTCGCATTGTTTCAACAGGTACAGTACTTCACCCATCACCGGATAGTCGAATGTAATGTTGTATAGGCGCTCAATCCATTTTTCGATTTTCGGCAGGGGCTCCAGTGCCAGATTGGTTGCTGTTTTGTAGGCATTAATCAGCCCGGGCACACCCAGCAGCGTGCCGCCAAAATAGCGTACCACTACAACCAGCACATTGGTGAGTCCCAGGCTGTCAATCTGACCAAGAATGGGTTTCCCGGCACTGCCTGATGGCTCTCCATCGTCGTTTGCCCGGTATCGTGTGCCATCGTTACCTATTCGATATGCATAGCAGTGATGCACCGCTTTAGGGTGTTCCTTTTTCAGCAATTGCAGTCTTTCTTTTACGTCCAGAGCTGATGATACCGGGTAGGCAAAAGCAAGAAACTTGCTTCCCCGGTCTCTGAAGTCGCCCTGACCAGCCGCAGAAATGGTAGTGAATTTTCCGTCCATTTATTACTGGCGTCTCAGCAGGAAGTTAGTCAGCTTTTCTGTCATGGGTTCTACGCGGCGCGCACTGTAGTCAAAGCACGCCATGCCTGTTTTTGCATGTGCAATAGGGACCACATTACTTTCACGCACTGTAGATACATTATACAGCAAATCGAATGAACTTCCGGCAACATCGGCCGCATAAACTTTTACGTACAGGCTGTCACCATAGAAAGCCTCGCCTTTATAGGCAATCATGACATCCGCCATAATCATGCTGTTGCCACCAGCATTCATTTCGGTGTAGCCATAATGTCGCAACATTTGCATTCGCGCCTCATGTATCACAGAAAGTATGGCATCATTGCCAACATGATTACCGTAGTTGATGTCGCCTATGCGCACCGGAATCGTAGCGGTATAAAGCGGATTGTAGTCAGGAAATTGTATTTTTACGCGGCTCATAATTAAATCGCCAAAGTATGAAAATTATTTGTGTCGGGCGAAATTACGCTGATCACGCCAAAGAATTGAAAAATGACCTGCCCACAGAGCCGGTTTTATTTATGAAACCCAAGACGGCAGTACTGCTGCCCGGGAAACCGCTATACTATCCTGAGTTTACAGATGATCTGCATTATGAGTGTGAGCTTGTAATTAGAATATCCAAAAACGGCAAACATATTCAGGAGAAATTTGCTTCGAAATATTATGATGCAATAACCCTGGGTATTGATTTTACTGCACGCGATAAACAACGCGAACAGCAAAAAAAAGGCCTTCCATGGGAGATCGCAAAGGCTTTTGATGGCTCTGCCGCAGTAGGAACTTTTATACCGGTAACAGAAACGACGGATCTGAACCAATTGCTGTTCAGGCTGGATAAAAACGGAGAAACAGTACAGCAGGGCAACACTTCTGATATGATCTTTTCGGTTGACAAGATCATTGCCTTTGCATCGTGTTATTTTACATTCAATATTGGTGATCTTCTTTTTACAGGTACACCCGCAGGAGTTGGTCCGGTAGCAGTAAACGACAAACTGGAAGGATATCTGGCAGGGGAGAAGTTATTGCATGTAGACATTCGGTAAACCTATTTGGCAGGTGCAGTAAATGCTCCTTTGAAATTAGTTTGCAGATAGAAAAAGTCAAAGGTGCCATTTATTACCTGGTCGGTAACGGAAGTAATGACAATTTTGCCAGTCCTTGCCATTATAGTGTTTACCCCTTTTTTGTACATGCCCGTATTACCAGTGATGTTGCCACCCGGCCCTCTGTAATCTACCATAAAAGTCCCTTTGTCGGCTTTGAATCCGCTAATTGCAATATCCAGAGTTTCCGTTCCGTCCTTGCTGGTGCCGCGTATGAATACCAGGCCAGTGTTCTGATTGTCGGTTGTTACATTTGTAGTTGTCCAGAGTGAATCTTTGTCCAGAACGAAGGTCATTGCGGTTGGCAACGGTTCTGATTTTTTTTTGCAGGCAACAAATGCCAGCAACAGAATAATGGTATAAAGGGCCAGGCGGTTTTTCATAGCAGTAAATTACGGATTATTTTCAGTTCGTAACGCGTGATGCTGATTTTTACCAGAACGTTAAATCGACTTCAGGTCAGTCCATTAGGCCAGGTCTGCGCTCCTTCGTTCGTTTTACCGATTGTTCATAGCGCCAGTCGTCAATTTTTTTTGGGTCGCCACACAGCAGTATATCCGGTATTTTCCATCCCCTGAAATCGGCTGGCCGAGTGTAAACCGGTGGTGCCAGCAGCCCATCCTGAAACGAGTCGAACAAGGCCGAAGTTTCATCGTTGAGTACCCCTGGCAACAATCTGCCCACAGAGTCTACAACGACAGCTGCCGCCAGTTCTCCTCCGCTGAGTACATAGTCACCGATAGATATTTCCATCGTTACATAATGCTGCCTTATCCGGTCATCTATACCCTTGTAGTGGCCGCAGATAATGATAATATTCTCCCTTAGAGACAGTGTATTGGCTGTTTTTTGAGTGAATAGTGGACCGTCAGGAGTCATATAGATTACTTCGTCGTAGGCGCGATCCTCTTTGAGCTTGTCGAGCAGTATGGCCAATGGTTCCGGCATCATCACCATCCCCGCGCCACCGCCAAACTGATAGTCGTCAACTTGCCCCTGCTTGTAGGGTGTATGGTCGCGTAGGTTGTGGGTGTAAATCTCCAGAAGTCCGCGGTCTTTGGCTCGCTTCATCATAGAATGACTGAATGGACTTTCTAGCAGCTCTGGTAACACCGTAATAATATCAACTCTCATTTTGTTTTTGTTTGTGTTTTGTCTACTGAACCATTACCAGTTGCTGTTCGAATGTAATTCCCCATTTTGGCCTATCTGAAACTAGGCCATACGGCGGATTATTTTTCTTCCTGTTCGTACAGTTCAAGCAAACCTTCGGGAAGTGTAGTGATCAGCATTCTGGCTTTTATATCGATACCAACAAGGGTTGCATCTACAAGTGGAATCAATGCTTCGCTGCCTTTGTAGTCAATTTTTGCTATCCATTGTGCGCCGGCCTGCATTACATCTTCAATTTTACCAACATTGCCGTAGTGCTTGTCAGAAATAGTAAATCCAATCCAGAGCAATGGCGATTCTCTGGCAAGCCCGGACAGTATTAATTCATCAACATATACGTGGCGGGTAACCAATTTTTTGGCTTCCTGTTGTGCGGTTACATCTTCAAGGTTGATATGGTATTCGCCGGGTTTTGCTGACTTACATTGCGCAACAAAGTAGGGAATGAAGCTGCCTTTCTGCATTTCTACCATAAGCACATGACCCTTTTTAAGCCATGTGTTGCTACCTGCAACATGAGTCATGATAATGGAGCCAGTGAGACCATGGGTTGCAACAATTTTGCCTATTCTTATCATTGGGCTGCAAAGATAGGGTTGAATGTTTAGTTATCGTCGACGCTTGGTGACAAATTATGTTGCATGCTGGTGCCAGAGCAAAATACATTGTATAGGAAACTAAATCGACTACCAGCATCATTGAATAATTGCACAAATGTACTACACAACATCCACCGTCCCCAAACATAGCCACCGCACATTTTTGGTTGTGACGCATTTAGGATTGTTTTACTCAAACAAATTGGTACGAACATATACAATAAAGTTCTAAATAGACATCTGTTCGGTAGGTTATCCATAGTGCAATCAAAAATTATTTAAGTAAAAAAAATTCACACATTATAATATTATTTTCTAAATTACATCCTGAAATATCGAAGATTCTTAACGACATATTTCAGGCTTTTTCAAAACTAAAATGGATACTTATGTGCAAATATTTTCTTAAATTTCTATTTATACCAGTTGTTTCCATGATGGGCTTTGCCAGCGATGCCATTGGACAGGGCATGGCTGTAAATACAGATGGTTCTGCCGCAGACGCCAAAGCGATCCTTGATATAAAGAGCACCACACAGGGATTTTTGCCTCCCCGTCTTTCTGCCGCACAAAGAAGCACACTTGCTGCGACACTAGGAACGGGCCAAACTGGAATGCAGGTAGCAGATGCGACCTCCGGTGCCCTCTTTTATTGGAGCGGCACTGCATGGACTGCAGTTTCTGGAGGGGGCGCTACGTATACAGGTACTTCTCCTGTGAATGTAAATACTGCAACAAATACTATTTCGCTTAATGCTGGCACATCTGCCGGCGATCTCATCACATGGGACGGAACAAATTGGGTGAGTACGCAGCCTGCTGTTCAGCACTTTTCTGTCACTGCAAACAACCGACAGCCATATATGGCACTCAATTTCATGATAGCAACAAGTGGAAATTTCCCCACTCATACAGCGATTGACCCCTTTATCGGAGAAATTATGATGGTTGGTTGGAATTTTGAAACGCCGGGTTTTAAATTCTGTAACGGACAACTTTTGACTATCTCGTCAAATGCTGCTTTATTTTCTCTACTGGGAACTGCTTTTGGTGGAAATGGTAGTTCTACTTTTGGCTTGCCTGACCTTCGGGGAAGAGTGCCGTTACATTTTGGTACAGGCACAGGCCTTAGTACCTATTCAATTGGCAATAGCGGAGGGGCAGAAACAATTACGATTTCACATTAATGCCAGAGCTGTTTCGTTGCTTACTTTGGCCGTATTTTGCTGCGTGGCTGCTGGTGCTTGTGAATACAGCATCTCACGCACAACCTTTTGCCGTTCAACCGAATCAATTGGTTTGGTCACAGATTAATGCCTCCGCCTTCAGGCAAATGAATCGGTTTAAGAGTAGTGTAAAGGTTGCTATTGTAGACGGTGCGATCGACATAGATCACCCCAATCTAAATAGGTATATTGGCCGAAATGCGAAAGAAATTCCATTCAATAATGTGGATGACGATGCAAATGGCTATGTTGACGATATCTCCGGTTGGGACTTTGCCGACAATGATAACAACGTCCGCCCACCGGGTAACAACTACGGGCAGACATTGCATGGTACCCGTGTTACTGACGTTTTTTTACAGACGCTTAATCAGCTTATTCCCGACGATTCTGGAATCGTCTCCATATTGCCGTTAAAGGCGCACAGCGACGAAAAACGCAATAACTACGTTACTGCCGGTTATCAGGCGATTGCCTATGCAATAGCACAGCATGCCGATGTGATTGTTTGCAGTTGGGCTGGCACTTTGATCACCGCTGAAGAAAAGAATATACTTCGCAAAGCAGACAGTGCAGGTATAGTTATAGTTGCCGCCGCTGGTAACTATTATTTTCATCAGGAACAGTATCCCGGGGCATATAGCCCGGTAATATGCGTGTCGGCAGTTGATGCCGGCAACAGGAAGAATAAATACGCGGATTACGGGTCGTATGTAGATGTGTCGGCACCAGGCGATTCGATTGCAACTATAAGTGGCCGGGGTGTCGCCCGCGATCACTTTGAATCCGGAACGTCAACGGCCGTACCAGTTATAGCTGCAATAGTTGTTGCAATCAGGGCTACCGGCTACAAAGGCAGCACGGAAGAAATAGACCGGCTTTTGAAAAACAGCGCAACTCCTGTTGACGAATGGAATTTACCTTTTGCCGGTAAGCTCGGAGCAGGAATACCAAACGCCGGTAGGGTCTGCGGTCTTTTAAAAGGGAAGGATACAGTGCGTTTACGATTGCAACCATTTGGATATATTCCGTTTGACTTACTGTCTACAGGCTCACCAATAGTTGTTCGTGCGGCTGCCCGTTACCCACATTATCGACTTCAGCTGCGGCCGGCAAAGCAAAATTTTGCCGGATCGCCCTTACTTATCCGGTGGTATCGGGATGGTATTGTAAAAGAAAATTATTTTGGCAAAAAAGAACTACTGCAGACAGTACAAATCGAAGCAGACTCATTTCATGTATTTGCCACCTCGGCAATGATTCCGAAAAAGCAATACCTCTATTACCAGGCGGAAACAATTGATTCGTCATCATATTATTGCAGCGGGATAGCCATGATTAAGGACAGCGCTGGGATAATAGAGGATGGTAGTGCTGGGGCTGATTATACTGCCAGAAATGACTGCAAATGGCTGGTTGAAGTTCCTCCAGGCAAAAGATTAAAATTCGAATTTACAGAATTTGATGTCGAACCCAAAAACGATCAGGTCTATATTTTCAATGGCTATGAAACCAACGCACCTATACTGGCGATATTCAGTGGTAATAAATTGCCACCTGTGATACGATCGGGTGGCAATCAAGCGCTAATATGGTTCGTATCCAACGATTCTATACAGGCAAGTGGATGGAAGCTGAAGTTTACTGCAGTAGACCAGTAAACATGCGGACTTGCATTTTTCATACCCTATTTCCGAACGAAGTGAAAGCCTTTTGTGAAAGTGCTGATTTATTCGTTCAATACAAAAATGATGGCGTAATCGTTGTTTCGCTTTTTGCCTTTGGTTTGAGATGACGCGTATATACGATTGTCCATTGCTTTGGTTTTATAGCATCAAAAAGCTATTCACTCATCGGATGTATACATCAGTATATGTTTGTAATTGGTGTCCTGTTTACTAGGATAGGGTTCCGGGTGTTTTGGCGATTTTGGTCGGGTGTCATGAAGGTGTCTTGGATAGCCCTTAAAATTTCGCCTTGAAAACTGAACTAACCTCGACGATAACAGCCTGATAATCTGTACTGAACATCTTTACACTTAAAACAACAATAGCTCACCAACGTGAGCTATCATTATTGAAGCGGGCAGAAGGGGACAACTTTCGAACTTTTTTATGGAGGATTTTATGAGAATTGAAAAATTTTGACTCTTTGCTCAAAGCTAATCGCCGCTAGGTTGCAATAGTTATCATTAAGGGTATCTACAGAACTTTATTATTTATTTTTGCTAGGTAACATCGTAATAAACACCATCGAAAATATGGGAACCTGGAGTACAGCGATAGAAGGTAGTGATGCGATTTAGATGTCTATAGTGAGTTTTTTGACCTCTATAACAAAGGCGGACAACCTGAGATCATTTCAATCCGTATAGCCTCTCCTGTGTAACTGATCTCAGGTTCATCACTGAAGGTGTGGTCATATCAGATTGTCGTATATGAAAAAAGGCGGTCACCTACTTCAGCCCATTTCATTTGGAATACTAAACACATCTAGCAAATTCTGCCTCATAACAACGTCCAGCCAATAGCAGTATTAACCGTATCCTTTACGACCCCAATAACAGCATTTATAGCTGCTTCCACTGCCAACAAACCGAGTCCTTTTTCGGTAAGCATTACTATTTTTATCGTGTTCTTTTGCATGTCTATCATTAGTGCTGCCTTCTCCTGCGTGATGGTTCCATCGAGTTTCATTTCCTCAATGTCCACCAGGTTTTGAGCAAGTGCCTTCAGTGACGACGTAGCGACACCACTTATTTTTTGCCAGTCTTTGGTAAGACTTCCTTTTGCTGCCTCAAGCATTTTCTTCAACAGGTCTTCAATATTTAATTGTGGCATAATTTTTATTTTAAAAGTGAGTGATTTTTTTGTCTTTTATTTCTTCTCTCTTTTAAGAGCATTCTGTAGCTGGATCATTGCTCCAAATCCGATTTCAAATGTGGATTTGTATGTCTTAATCTCTTTTGCACTCGTGTTTCCCATTTTGTGTGCTTTTTCGAAATTTAAAATGTTCGCATACATTAGATTTACCTGATCTTGTACAACCTTATACTTCGGTATAGCCCCTGTACGCACTTTGAGGCATTCCAAATCCACTTTTATTTCTTCGTATGATTTAGTGAAATTTTTGTACGTAACGTTTGTTGTATCGCCATTTTCAATGCAAGTCTCCAATTTTACTAATATCGTCGAAACCTCAGTCTGCACCTTTTGAATGGCCATGTCTGTACCCTGATCATACGCTCCGATAAGCATGACTTTGCAACTTGCCATTAAAATCAGTGGCGCTATCAATGCCAGAAGTAAACGTCCTCGCAACTTTAACTGTAGTCTTTCCATAATGTTGGTATTTTTAGTTTTGCCTACTCTTGTTCCCCTTTTCAGCTAACCGGGTTTTGTTCACTTTTCGTCTGTAGAATTATCTTCCTTGCGTTTCGATACCGACCGTATGTTTATCGCCTTATTCAGCACTCCAAACCAGTAATTGGAGCCTAACTGAATAGCAAAGGCTGATAGCAATACGCCAATCATTTTTATAAATAACTTCAGGGAAACGCTTCCTAACAAAGCGTAGGAAAACGGCGCTTTTTCAAATCTCCTGTTACTAAACCATTCATTCATGGCATCGCTGAACCCTTTGTAACCAATACTATACCCCCCAGAGCCCAAGTAGAGAATTGTCAAGCCACTCATATTGTCGCCACAGGTACTATCTGCCACGCCCATGGTAACCTTGGATTGTCCATAAAGCTGTGTGGTGTCCGACCTCCTTGGCAGTGGCGACACTACGTTTATCGAAAACGATTTACCGTTACTGCTTACCTTAACGACTTCTCCCTGCGCTTTCATATTGGGCAACGCAGCTATGATCCTTTCAGCAGATCCGTTTAGTTCCTGCGGGTCGTTGAGTGAATCATTGATGATGTTTACCGTGTCAATGTTTAACAACACACATAGAAGACATGCGATAAACAACATTCTTCTTTTTGCTTTGGATCTGTACCAATCTGCCGCCCTGTCCATAGCATTGTTGTAGAACTCCTCAAGCAGCTCCTGCACCTTTTTCAGGTCGTTCCCTGCCTGGAACAGGAAGGTGTTCAGTGTTGCTTTCATGTCCGCGGGCAACTCGCTACTATCTATATCGTTTGTCGTAATTGTAGATGTAGTGGTGATAGGCTGCTTATTCAGGCATTTATCAAGTACAAAAAGGGAAAAGTTCTTGGCAGGGATAAATGCAGGATATTTGTTCCGCTCCCTCAGCAATGGTTGTATAAACGGGCTCTTTAGAAAGTTTGCATCTATGTATGTTTTCCATTCACCATCTTGCGGGGCTGCTTCCTTCTTCATCCAAAACCATTTGCTGTCGTCCTCTTTGTTATCGCTGCCATCAAAGAACAGGTTGCGTATAGCATCTTTTACCGTATTGTTTTTATTATTGAAGTAGGCCGATATAGATTCATTGATCGCTGTTATCATCAGACTGGTGATGAAGTAGATGAACGACAACAGGATAACCAAGTTTATGATCGATGATGTCAGCATACTCTATTTTTAGCGACAATTATAGTCACGGATCAGGAAATATTCTTTCCATGTGCGTTTATGGTCTTCAGCAGGTCCCAGTTATCATTCTTGATCTGCGCTTTGAAACACTCGGTACGGTAGACTGTTTTTCTGAGCAGATCGCTGCTGTGGTTTGCTAGCCAGTCATGTCTTGTGTTTATATAGTTACCTATCCACTCCTGTTCGCTGCCGCCACTTGATGGGACGGCTGTACTAAACCGCTTTCTTAAAAATGCCGGGATGCTGCCTGAGTGTATATAGCTATCGTAGATCACCAGCAGGCTTAAGGGTAGGGAAAAACCGTTGACTGAAAACCAGCTATGTGCAGGCTGGTAGTACTTGCTGTCGAACAGACTGTCCTGCGATGTTTTCATGATGGGGTCGGTTTTGCCGGCATCCTTCAGCACCTGGCAAAAGACGAGATCGGTGGCAAGGCTTGGCTTCTTCCCTATCCTATCTATATAGGGCATCAACTGATCGGCAAATGTGCCGTTGTGGACTACATAGTCTTGTACTAATGCGCGCAAGTTACCAAATTCTGTGGTCTGCGAACGGCCAAACGTTACCTGTACAATCTTTGTTTTTGTTTCGGGGTCTGAGTAGTCTGCATACTTCACCAGTGCCGAATAGTTGCCTTCGGCCGACCCTGTTTCAAACACATTGATGACCTGCTCTATTTTTCTTTTTATCAACGGTGTTATGGTAAAGCTGTCCATTGCCGTATTATCGGCAAGACCATCGTTTACTACCGGCTCATCTAAGATGGCTATGCCACCACCCCAATAGTAGAAACTATCTTTATCCCTATACCATTTACCGAGATTGGTATCACGGACACCGGTAACTTCGTTGGCATCAAAAGTGAAACCTTTGGTAACTGTGCCGGCAATATTGGTTTTGTCGGATAGAGAAGCGGGTACCGACTTTCTCCTGTTAAGCTTTGAAGCAGTAACTATACATCGTGACATATTATCCTACGGCCTCCTCCCCTGTTTGAGTGTTAACATTGACTGATATTGCTGGCGTAGCGGCCTGTGCAGAGGCAGATGTGGTAGCTGTTTTGCCAGAGGCATCGCCCTTGCCACCTGCGCCTCTTACTTTCATTAGTTTATTCAGTAGATCGAACCAGAATGGTGCGCCAAGAGAAATAGCCAGCGCAGTGATAAGCCAACCAAAATAGCAGGAGACAGGTCCCTGTCCTTTCTGCAGATATGGAAAACCTTTGCCGTCTGCTCTGCCACTCCACCCGAGGCCCATCAAGTCATTTACATTCTTAATGTCGGTATTGATCATATTGTTTGCAGAGTCCAGCAAGGCATTGCTAATTCTTGTCAAAGAATCGGAATTTGCCTGAAGATTTTTGTAAATTTTGCTTCCTACTTGCATTTTGGCGAGCTGTTCGCCCAAGGCCTTATTCTTTTCAATATAGCTTCCTGCACTCTGCACCATTTGCTCCCGTAGCTTGGGGTCGTGCGCCAGCTTCTTTGTTATGCTCACGGTATCAACATTAAAACCAACTGCTATGAGTAAACCAATACAAAACAGTACGAGCTTGACGTAGCGCTTGTACCATCCACCGGCGCGTTCCATAGTATCGTCGAACCATTGCTCCAGCTTTTGTTTGAACTTTTCAACATCAGCCCCGGACTCTATCCATATCGATCTTAGGAACAGCTTTGTATCTTTATTGAGCTCAATAGTATTTCTTACCACACCATCTTGTATGCCCTGTGGCAACTGACTCCTGATAGCAGCTATTGCAGGATTATTTTTATCGGAATCAAGATCGATAGGCAAGCGGTAGATGACCCCATTATCGATGGAATCACTGATGTGCTGCACCTCATTAACAGGCACATTTTCGATACCTTTGAGCAAGTCTACTATTACCTTCGAGAAATTCTGCGAGGATATGTAGCCAGGCTTGCTGAAATAGTTATCCTCCGCCAGATATCTTATTAATGGATGGGCATAGAACCAGGAGGCCACTTTCTTATCCATCAACATGTTGGGCCCAGCCAGTAAATGCCAAAAACCGCTAAACCTGTCCAGCAATTTGGAGTTGGTAGTAGACTTGCCATCTTCCAGCATGCGAAGAATTGCCTTCTCCAATACCTTGGCCCTGAACGAGAGTTTGGTGGCGATGATCTCCTGGACGATGGTAGCAAGTAAGCTATAGAGCAGGTAAATGAACACCAGCCCTATGACCACATCGAGTGCGACACTATTAAACATAAGTCAACTGTTTTTTTAAGGTATAGAAATGTGGGCTTTCTTTCAGAAAAATAATTCTATAAAGTCATGACCCCAATGCCAATACAAAGGAGTAAATAATTGCTAAGCCTGTCAAGAGGAAAAACACGGTATTATTTACCGTTTTTAGACGGTATTCAAAACAGAAACACAAGGCTGCTTTTTCATGCAACAAAAGACAATAAACGCCTTGAAAGCAAAAGAGGCAACCTGATTGGCTACTTCTCTTATCAACTTGTATAAACCAGCCAAGGGTGCAGTAATAGCGGGCGCCTATGTAGTAGAAGCCACTCTCATCATCACGCTCTTTGCCTACATACCGGTATCGCTTCAGAGATACCTCTGCCGCGCTGCGGCCTGCCTGGTAGCTTGTGTTTCCATATGGGTAGTATTCTTCGTAAGAGGTTTCGCAAGGGAGACCCTTGCAGTAGTTCAGGACGAAGCGAAGGACGCTTCGACCAGTGGGTACAACCTACGCCAAGCATGGCTGGTTAGCTCACGCGCAAGCTATGCAACAAACTCGCGCAAGTGGATTGCATCTATTTTTTAATGTATTTATACATATAGATATAATTATTTTTACTGCTCGTTTTGCTTAAGTATTCTATTTGTAAATCGGCAAACAACCCCGGCGTATTTATATCATAACCTTTTCTGTAACCGTAACCGAGTATCTGTATTCTGTTGTTTGCCTTCTGCGTGTCTAACTTGGCTGTCTCTTTTTTCATTTCATAAACTACATAATCCATGTTCAAACACAGCCTAAAATAAACGCTGTATTTTCTGTACACAGATATGTCAATGTGAAAACTATCCGCTTTGTTTGGGGGAATCAACTCAATTAAATATTGTCTTTGTGTTTCATCTATCCCTTCATTAGGATCCATTCCTAAACTCCAATATCCGTAAATTGAACTCTCAACTTTATTGTTTTCGTAACTATTTCCTGTGTCAACTACTAAGGCTATGCCCATGTTTTTTTTCGACAGGTTTTTTAAGATCGCAACCACATTTGTAGATTTTGTATATTCATTTTTGATATTTATAGAAAACTTGTTCTTTTGATCGCAATATTGCAATCCATTAGCGTTTTCTAAAATTGAAATCGTATCACTGTGCATATTTAGGGCGACCTGGGAATATCCAACTATTGAAAAGACTGAGCTGGCAACAATAAGAAAATATTTCATAAAATAATAATTATGGCCTTGTTGATTGACCAGGAAATTTTGAATAAGCTGGATGATTCTTGGGTAACGCCTTACCTAATTGAATTGCCGCCTCGTGAGAAACAGGTAACGACAGACCCGCAAATGTGCGATAGTAATTTTCCGCCAATGCATGAAAAGCAAGACTTGCCAATGATTTATTATTTGCTTGCGTTGCAAGATTTTTATCTTTGCTAAATACGTCTTTGAACATTGAAGAGTCCCGTGGAATTGCGACAGAACCCTGAAAACCCTCAATTGGGAGCGCGTTTGCCTTATTCCATTTTTCTATGGTTCCCTGAGCATTGTTTCCGGGTAAATCCTTTCGCGGAGTTATAGAAAAATTCATATCTTGCTTATATACTCCAACTGGTCGAAGCGTCTCGCTTCGTCCTGATATTTCCGAAGCGTCCCGCTTCCGAAAATTACAATAACATCACCAAATCCAATAGCACTTGTGTTCCATCCACAACCAGGTTTCGCAAGGGAGACCCTTGCAATGGCTCAGGACGAAGCGAGACGCTTCGACCAGTGGGGCCGGTGTTTACCAGCCGGTATTGCTCGTAGCCGCCCATGTAACATTTGCCCCAAACGAACACTATCCAACCTTACCAAGTATCAAAGAGATATATTCATTTTTCTCCATTTCTTTTTTTAGAAAATTATAAACATTGTAAACCGAATATATCATTCTGCCAGTAGGTGATGTGGCACAATTAAGTCTATATTTCTTGTCCTTAAAAATCACTTTTTCAAATCTTGATGAATGTTTATTAAGCATTTTTAAATCCGGTTCCTTATATAAATCACCTATGCTATCTTCTAAGGCTGTTTCTAAATATACAATTAGCTCATTGCACATCTCATTGTTTAAATCTAGTTTTATTTCATCAAAGGGGCTAACAACGTGTTTGAATGTAAACCTGTATATGTAAGAGTACAAAAACATTGAAACATCTGGTTGCCAAGTGAAATGATTTTTATTTGAACTTAATGTAAGTTGGATCATTATCATATAATTTTAATGTAAAAATAAGTTTCTTTTTGCACTGTTAGGGGTAATATGAAGTTCAATACGACCCTCTGGGTTATATAGTTGTAAATGTGCTCGATCTACATTAAACCCACTTTTCTTAAATGTTCCCAAAAAGCCTAACCCTTCTGCCATTGAGGGCATGTAATGTCCAGAGGCATTATTAATTCTAACTATTTGGCTGTTTCTAAACCTTATCCTACCTGCTGCCTGTACATTTTCTCCGCCAGATAAATATGAGTGCCCACTTCCTAGTAACAGAGTACTTTTGGAGTTAATAACAAAATCAAATTCTCCGTGCAGTCTAGTGCTGCCCCCCATTTTGATGTTTCCGTTGATGCCAACACCTTGCAATTTACCTGTAGTTTGAACATCAAGTTTATTTGTTGTTGTAGCATTTGCAGAACCTGTCGGAGGTGCAGTAATCGGCTCGCCGTTTGTTTGAGCCATCTTTTGTCGTACATTGCTGCTTGATTTTAAACCGCCTAGTGCAACCACTGCCGCTTGGTCAACCCCTGCACCTTTAAAAGATCCTTCATCGCCGCCTAGGACATACCCTAAAGCACCAAAAAAACCGCCTGCAATGTTCTCGCCCACAGCATTACCATACTCTGTGTTTATTCCTTTTACAACGGCATTTACTTGCGATTCAGGTCCCCCATGCCCACCACCAAAAACATCTGCTTTTAGTATGTCTGGTTCTTGTCGTGGCTTTGTCAGCGGTTTTGCCTGTGGTTCAAGATTATCCTGTGCACCACGGGCTGCACCTTCGGCCATATTTTTTGTAAAAGAGTCGCTTTCTCTTTCTCTCGGTGGCACCTGCTCTCCACTTGGATCCGTAAACCTAACAGGGTTGGCATAACAATACTCATAGCTGCTGGCAGTAAGCTCTACAAATTGTCTTTCAAGATTGCGAGTGGGGTTGCCTTGAGCTATGTTGTACCATTCATTATTTATCGGGTCAGGTTCCAGCCATCACGCCAGCCATGGGCAGTAGTAGCGTGCGCCTATGTAGTAGAGGCCACTTTCATCATCGCGCTCATTACCTATATACCGGTATCGCTTCAGAGATACCTCTGCCGCGCTGCGGCCTGCCTGGTAGCTGGTATTGCCGAAGGGGTAGTACTCTTCGTAGGAGATAACATCGGCAGCATTAACCAACTCAAATAACAGATTGCCTTCCACGACGATTGAGTCTGCGACAACGCTTAATAGAAAATCAACAAATTCCGAACATTACCGACATAACAGTTACGGAAGAAGATTACTTTTAACATCGATCAACTTATTTGCAGCATTAACTCCATATCCATAATTTTCAGGATTTAGGTAAATCCAACATCCATCTTTCGTTTCACACATAAAAAACTTGCTGCTCTGTTGTATCTGCTTTATAAATTTAGTGTAAGTGATCCATCCAATTTTGTTCCCAACACCCATTATATCTCTTAACATTTCTGAAGTTAATACGGCGTAATCGGGATGCCATATTTCAGCGAATAGTTCGACAATACTTTTTGCTTTTTCGAATTTTAGAAGGCGTTCACGAGAATGTCCTTTACTGGGTATAGTAAGTACTAAGCGATTACCCAAATTAGGATTGTTAAAAGAATGTCCAACACCAAAAGATAGACTTGCTGAAAAATAATCTTCATGGCCTGTCCATAGACTAATATGAAAACCAAATTCAGAATAACCTTCTTCATTAATTTCCTTTTTAAGCGTATTTTTTTTAAGCAATTCAATAATTTCTTCTTTCCGAACAAATACCACTTTCTCCAAAGCTTTCTTCCTGCTAATGCCAGGTTGATACCACTTCAAAAATTGATCGTCTTGTTCGACAAGTCCTTCTAGTGTATACAAAATTTTGTCAGCCACTTCATACATCGTTTCCGCTCTTGAGCCCCAATATGCGCCAAAAATGAACTTATCCATACTATTACGGTTTGATGTTGTAAATTAATATAATCCCCCTGATATCGTTCTCTTCGAACACCTTCTTCGTTGCTTTTAGCGTTATAGGGCTGGAAAAATGCCATTCAACAGGAGCTCCATTTGCTGCTTTAAGTTGTCTCTCCGCTTGTGAAATTATTCCGTCTACCCCTTTACTAAACCAACTATGAAAGTCACCATTTTTATCAATAAAGCGATCATAACCACTCTTTGCCTCAATTAAATTTCTTCCTCTTACTCCATCAAATTTAGTATTCTCTATTTTAAACGCTTTTCCAGCCACCACACCTGTGACATGTTCTTGGAAGGTCACGGCTCTATTCGACCAACCTTTGACATTTTCTGGTACCCATTTGCCAATTGAATGAACAGGCTTTTCAGTTCTGTCAATCTTCGGCGATAGTGGATCTGAAACAAATTTCATCCCTTTGCTTGATTCAGCTCTCTGAAAATGTAACCCCAATAAAACATTGTCTAAATGAGCCAAACCAATTGCCCATTTTTCTCCACCGAAACGAAAGCCGAGTGCTCCGAAAAGGCCATTTTGGGCACTCCCACCTACCATATCGTCATGCGCTGCATTTACACCCCAAACATTCGCATTCACTTCAGAAGAGGTACCAATATGCCCACCACCAAAAACATCTGCTTTTAGTATGTCTGGTTCTTGTCGTGGCTTTGTCAGCGGTTTTGCCTGTGGTGCAAGATTATCCTGTGCACCGCGGGCTGCACCTTCGGCCATATTTTTTGTAAAAGATTCGCTTTCTCTTTCTCTCGGTGGTACTTGCTCTCCACTTGGATCGGTAAACCTTATCGGATTAGCATAACAATACTCATATGAAGACGCGGTAAGCTCTACAAACTGCCGCTCCATATTCCTGCCGGGATTGCCGTGGGAGAGATTGTACCATTCATTATTTATCGGATCAGGCTCCAGCCATCGGGCAAGCCATGGGCAGTAGTAGCGGGCCCCTATGTAGTAGAGGCCACTTTCATCATCGTGCTCATTACCTATATACCGGTATCGCTTCAGAGATACCTCTGCCGCGCTGCGGCCTGCCTGGTAGCTGGTGTTTCCATATGGGTAGTATTCTTCGTAAGAGATATCATCGGCAGCATCGTCTAATTCAAGTGTTGCAGTGCCAAGATGATTGGAAAACTGGTATCTCAAAGTTTGCACCTCATCGGAGCTGAGGGTGTCTATGGTAGGCGTGTCTATGATAGCTACTCGTGCGGTATCGTCCATCACATGCAGGGTCTCGCGCTCCAGTGTTATGGTGCTGGTGCCGGTATCGGTTTCGCGGTACACTTCCCAGCCAGCTATGTATCGCCGTTCGTACCTCAAGGCTGCGCCGGTGTTCTCTGTCACTTTGCGTACCCGTTGCCCGTTGCTATCGTACTGGTAGTAGGTCGTTATCGTAACAGTGACTTCCAGTTTCTCCAGCCGGTTGGCATGGTTGTAATCCATAGCTAGCAGGTGGTTCATTCCATCAGCTATATTTCCCCGGGCATCATAATTGTAGCTTTCTGTACCGGTAGCATCACTTCCTATACTGCTATCAGAGAGCTTATTGCTGGTACTGTCTGGGGTGAAGTCCCGCGTCCAGTTGCCAGTGCCTCCACTGGTAGTATGCTTCATCTGCAATACATTCCCAACTTCATCGTACTTATAGTATTGGATATAACGGCGCATGGCGCTCGCATCGGTTGGTAGTGGCGCTAATCCGCACCTGGTGCTGTCGTTACAGCTTACGGCTGCGTTACTGCCTGCATGTTCACGGCCTTCACATTTTATGAGCCGGTAGAGGGCATCGTATGTATAATCGTTGGTGGGCTCTGCTACTGTATTGTCGTAATACACATCCTGCTGGGCATCGTCGGTTTGCCGGGTTATATTGCCTACGGGGTCGTACCAGTAGTTAAGGTCCTGCAGTACTGCGCTGTCGGTACTGCGGGTTGTGCGTATGCGGGAAACACGGAATGTATTGGCATCGTAGGTGTAAGTAGTGGTAGCGCCATTTTCATACTTTATCTTTATGCGCTGTCCGCGGGCATTGTAGTATATCTCGTTGATGATGTCGGTGGTGAGTGTGCCCCCGGCATCTTCCACGGCTACGCTGTACAGCATTCCGCCCTGGTCGTATGTGTGGGTGGTAATGGCGCCATCGGGGGTGGTAATGCTCACGGGCCTACCCAGCGCATCGTAGGTGGTGGTGGTAAAAAAGTTATCGCTGTCCATAGCCACAGCGCCGGGGCTGGCCCAGTCGGGATGCGAGGTATAGGTGCGTACAAACTTTCGGATGACCTGCAGTGGCAGACCCTTAAAATCGTAGCCAGAAAATGTCTGCTTGCCGGCGCCATCGTATATGATGTATGGCATGCCCCGCAGGTTGTAGACTGTATCGTCTGTTACACCCTCGCCATACTCTATCCTTTCCAGCACATTCTCGCTGCCACCGGATGGCGTTACGTCTTTTTTAAGCAACCGCCGCAGTACATCGTAAGTGAAGTGGAACAAACGCTCGTCAGCATCCCAGCTATAGAGCGGCTGGCCTGCGGCATCGGCCAGCAGACAGTGTGTGCCGCTGTCCATGCTGGTTTGCAGGGCTACTGCCTGCAGCATATTGTAGGTGTAGGTTTGTGCTGTCAGTTCACGGGCGTCTGTTATGGCCAGGCGGTTGCCCTGTATGTCCAGTGCCACATGGCTTATGTAGGGGTCGTCGGTTACCCAGGTGCCGGTGTCTATATGGCGGTTCTGCTGCACAGTGCAGCATGGGCGGGCCAGTGTGTCCAGGTGCATGGTGGTTGGTGTCCCTGCATGCTCATCCGTCTTAGTTGCAGCATCTTCTTCCCCATCATCGCCGGCCAGGGCTGCGGTGCGCCAATCGGAGTCGGCCACTGTATCGTTGTTATCCCACACCTGCTGCAGCCAGGGTGTCCATACCGTCCTGGTGTAGCTGCCATCTGGCAGGTCGGTGCGCAGCACGCGCCCCAGAGGGTCGTAATAGATGACGGAGGTAACGCTGGCAGCCGCAGCCTGGGCAGCGCTGTCGAAGGCCGCCGTATCGCTGAAGTAAGGCTCGTACTGCATCACCGCATTACCCTTGTTGTTATACACCGTCTTGCCGGTGCCTATCCAGCGGGGTGTGGTATCCCCCTCGGCAGTTGAGGCCAGTGCCTTGTGCATCACCACCCGGCCCAGCCCATCGGTATAAGTGAGGCGCATCATCATGCCTGCATCTCCGGGGGCGGGCTCATCGCTGTAATGGCGGCAGCGTGCTATCATCGCCACAACCGACGGTTGGGGTACCAGATCTACAGGCGGTGGGGCAAAGTCATATACACACCGCCAGGTAGCACCCTGCAGCACATCGCCTGCATTAGCCAATGGATCTGCAAAAAAATCACTGATCAGCGATTCTTCATCTGTTACATCTATTCCGGCCAGCGTATCCCCGGCCACAGAACCGTCCTTCTCCATCATGGCCATAGCGGTGGGCAGCCCCAGCGCATCGTAAAGTATATGGCTTTCGTTTTCGTTGATGTCAGTGATCTGTGTGGGCTGCAGGTTGTACCAGTTGTAGGCATTCACCGTCGTAGTGTTGCCAACGGCATCGGTTACCGCCAGCGGCAGCAGGTAGTAGTTGGTAGTGCCTGCTTCCCAGTATTCCACGGTGGTCTCATTTCCCCATGGGTCCTGGTATGCTATCGGCATGTAAAAATGGGCCGCGCTATAAGTGACCGTCCCACCCGGCAGCCACCAGCGTGTATCGTCATCACTGTCAAAAGCTGTAATGTCTTCCTCCAGCAAGTAGCCGCCATCTTCCAGCATACCGTCTGTAACACGATCATTGTACCAGCCGGCTGCGTCGAGCATATTTTTAGTGAATGCCAGGGCATATTGCCTGAAAGGGATGCCGGGAGCGGCCAGCGATCCGAGGTAGAGCTCAGTGCCCGTACCATCTATGTAGGTTGTGCGTGTGTGCGACAGCATACGCATTTCATCTGTGGCAGGAGTGGCTATGTACTCTACGGGATCCATGCCGCCAATAACGTCTATGAGCTCCTGCACCTGCCACAGATCGCTGGCAGGCGTAATGTCTGTAACCTCAAATGTCTGCACATCGCAGGGCAGCCGCAATAGGTAGGCCGTGTCTGTAATATCCCCGGTATAAGCAGTGGTGGTATAGGTAATGAGCATCTGCGCCTGGGCATCTGCTGCAGCGTCTGGCAGCAGGTTTTCTGTATCGGCCATGGCGGCTGCCAGGGGGCCTGCCGCCCTGGGGTAGGCCACCTTAACAGCGGCCAGCACATTGCCATAATCATCAATGCCGAGGATAAGGTCGTGCAGCACACGTGGGTCCTCTATCTCGCCGCTGCCGTTCACCTGCCGCTCACTGCTGAATGATAGCGCCTGCTGCTTATATGCATAGAACACGCCATGCCTGTTGGTGGCCAGCGGCTGCACACGCTTCACACAATAGGTATCGGTGGAAACGGTATAAGGCTTTCCGGCAAGGTCTGTGCCATCATCAGCATATACTTCCTGGCGCAAGGACATGCCCTTGAGCGCGCGGTACGCTTCGCGCTGTTCTTGTGGGTTCAGTCCATCTTGTACCCTGGCATAGGCAGGCAATTCCGCCCAGCCAAGCGGGAAGTACTCTTTTGCAAAAGCCTCCAGCAGTGTACCTTCGCGCATCCACGCGCCGGTGTGGTACCATGTTCGTGTCCTTACTGGGGCCTGGTCATAATCAGGGCCATCGCCAGTATTAGATTGGGCATCGCTGGTCTCCACCATACCGAAGCCGCGGAACTCGCGCTCCTCATGGTCGTAATATCCGTGGTGATACGTATAATTTGTTCTGTACTCCATTTCGCTCCTTGCGTCGCATACCTTTACACCGGCCACGCACTGCACGGGAAACGGCAGGCGCGTAGCCCATGGTTGGCCCAGCCGCTCATCGGCAAGGTAATAAGCGCTAGACGAGCTGTAATAGAAATTGACCTTCTTTCCCATGCTGTTGTCATAACTCGACAGCAAGTAGGGTTTACCGGCCTCGGCCACCATAAACGACAGGTAGCGCATAGGTATAGCCGCATTCTGCGGCAGCGGCGAACTCCACACCAGGCACGCAGTGCCATTGCCAAGCAGATCTATGACCGCTACCTTGCTCATCTGTTCTGCGCCAGCGAAGGCCGGCAGGTCGTGCCCCGTGCCCCATGCATTGCCGCACAGGTTAAGCCACGCGGTACATTTTTCGAACCCGAAGTAAACGAGATCGACAGCGCCGGTCCCGGTAATATCTGCAAGTGTGACCCTTTGCGGATCAAACGTATCATATGCATCGAATACAGGGGCAAAGCTCATGCATACACGGGCACCAAACTTTCCGTATCCCATATTAGGCCAGTAGCAAACCTCACCATTCATTATCCGAACTATGTCCGTAAGGCCGTCGCCATTAATGTCTGCAAGGTATATAGCCTGGACCCTGTCGTTATGCAGCAGCTGTGGGCCGTTTTCTTCGTCGCTGGCAGTTGCCCCCATACCGCCTTCTCTGAAGCCCTCCTTCCCCTCATTTTCATACCACCGCCATGCGCATTCTTCTGTTAGCAACACATCGGGCCGGCCATCGCCATTAAGATCCAGCAGTCTGGTGTACGGGCTCTGCCAGTCGATGTTTGCATTATGATTGAAGGCGCGGAATGCCTGCCATTGCTGGTCATCGTCCAGTTCGAAGTATCCGGGTGCCCAGCCATCGCGGCT
Source organism: uncultured Bacteroidota bacterium (assembly GCA_903824665.1). Taxonomy (GTDB): domain Bacteria; phylum Bacteroidota; class Bacteroidia; order Chitinophagales; family Chitinophagaceae; genus Nemorincola. The sequence continues at coordinate 151,119 of CAIJXT010000011.1, forward strand.
TACGAGTTGCCTACGACCATCACCGTCTAGGTCCTGCCACTGCATGTTGCCGCCCAACCCCTGGAAAGATGGTTTTTCTGCAACTACTATAGCCGCCCCAAAATCGCCTTCCCCTTTGTTGCGCTTATAATGCCATGCGTTAGCCTGCTCCGTAAGTATGCCGGGAAGCCCTTCGCCCCACAGGTCTATCCATTGGTAATTGCCACTGAGACCCTGTGGTGCATTTTCAAAGCTGGCTGGTGGCAGGTCGTACAGTGTATTGTCCCAGGCCACCTCGGAATAGCTAAAGGCAATTGCCGGCAAGGATTTGACGTAGTATGTACCGGGTCCTGTCCTGATATACCCCTTCTGCACAATTGATTGTACCTGGTCGGCTTCGCCATATTCAGTGGGGGTAGCGCCAAGCGTATATTCAAAGTCCAGGCTGCGTACAAGCACAGCATTGCCTTCGTCCAGCTCATCGAAGTAATGGAACATAAGCGCCCTCATGCAGCGGCGGTATGTTCGTATCTCGAAGCCGGCATGAAAATCGGAAAATGCGTCGGCACGCATGGGCCAAGTAAGGCCATCACCAGCCGATGTAGTAGGAGCATCTAACGCATGTTCGCCATAGTCCAGCACACAATGCATAAGGTAACCGGCATCAGGAATATACATGCTTAATGCCTCATCATAATCGGGATGGTAGGGTAATGTTGGCTCATACTTATTGTCTGGCAGCACCGGATTGGCGTTGCAGTATGCTACGCTTTTGAGGTAGGTATTAGTGAATTGGGCCAGTCCACTGAGGCGATGATACTCATGGGCTGCTGCAGCCACGTTATCATCATTCTCTTTTATGTAGAAATAGTGGATGAGATTGCCCTTATTATCGTAGCTGATTTGTGGCAACCATTTGAATATACGGTTTTCATCCGCGGGGTCGCAGATACAGGCATCAGCAGTAAGCCCGTAGTAGGTGATCACATTTTCCTTTGTTGTTACTTTCCACCAGGTATGTTGTGTACCCACGCGGCTTATGAATTCTATTCGCGCGTACAAACCTTCTATGCGTGGGCGGTAACGCTTTATGGTAAATGTATATAGTATCGATGCAGATCCTCCACCAACACCAACTTCTTCCACGATTACCTCTGGCACCAAGTCTTCGGCCTCTTCAACCAGAACCGGTACGAGGTCTTCCGCCCCTGCCATCACAAAGACATCGCTTTCTATAAAATCGTTGTACCGTGGCAACCTCTTATCTGTTTTGCGCTGTATAGCAGGCAAGCCAAGGCCCCAACCAAGACCAAACTCACTGTTGCCGCTGCCGGAGTTATAGCTCAACGCCAACTGAGGTGTAAAGCCTGCCCGGCCAGGCGAAAGCGGCAAGGCTGCCTCGAATGAGCTTGTCCCGTTAGCTGCATTCACGGTAAATTTCTCATCAATGCCTTTCAGTGCTCCACCGCCCTTTGGAAGGGAAATAGTTGGAGCCTGCGGCTGATAGTAAGGATTTTTCTTCTCGTTTCCCCCACTGCCTTGGGCTTTGGGTGCCACGGTATATCTTTCCAGCGGGTTGGCAGCGCCAACGGTAGCATTCGACTGGTCTTTTTTAGGATCAGGTATCGGCATCGGGATAAATTAAAAAAGCTCACACAAGATGTTCACATAACTTTACAGCATAAAACGTGGCTACAAATTAGTGTGTTTTTTTATTGTCCGTAAGGGGTGAAAAACCCAATTTCTTACCGTTTTTTAACGGTAGGTTCAAAGGAGTATATTTCAGATTTGGTCAGCGATAACTGGATACCACAACTGCGCTACTTTCTTTCAAAAAATGCAACAATCCCATTTTTGATAGCATACATAGCCAGCCCCATTCTTGTTTTCAACTTGAGTTTGGAAAACAAGGAATCCCGGTATCCTTCAACTGTACGCGGACTTACATGCATACGATCTGCGATTTCTTTATAGCTGCTGTCGTCGCAACATAGTTCAAGGAACTGGAGCTCTCTGTTTGTCAAACCTGATTTTGCAGATTGAGCAATATTTCCAAAAAATACTTTTGAGAATTCCGAAGGATAATAGTATCCCTCCTCGTAAATATTTCTCAGGGCTATGCGTAGCTCATCGGGATTGCAGCTTTTACTCAAGTATCCATTTACGCCTGCCATTACTGCATCGTTTATAACATTCGCTTCATATAGAACTGACATGAACAGCACTTTTATTGACGACCACCTTTGTTTCAGTTCGGCCAAAGTTGCCCAACCATTTTTCCGCGGCATGTTAATATCGAGGATACAGATATCTGGCTGTACATCTGCTCGCTCTATCTTTTCAATCAAATCATAGCCATCTTTTGCCTGGATAACGACGGTGAAGTCTCCAAAAGAATTGATAATCTGTGCTATTCCTTCGCGCACGATTACATGGTCATCTGCAAAAGCAACTCTTACGACGGGTTGATTTAGGTTACTCATTAGGGGTGGGATTTAACGGTTTAAATATTCATAGTAAAAATAACGAAATAAAGTTATCATTTACATCAGATATGCATATTATGTTATCGTCAGGTACCAGGGCAGACGCGAGGGAGTCGATTTCTGCTGGAAATGGGATAGTAGCGGAAGAGTAGGATGACCCGTAAAAGACAGTTCGAATAATATGAGGAGAACGACGCGGGGGATACGGCTCCTATCATAGAGGTGCCATAAAATTCTCCATGACACCTAAGCCCGTGCATGCATTCCAACCGGGGCGTGCAGTGTATCCCAAGTTGGGTCGGGCGGTAATATTATTACCCTTAATGATCTCTCTGAAAAACATTGGATTTGCATATAAATGCTGATTCACAAAGCCAAGGCTAGTACCATTTGCCTGATTCAGCAGAGCTATCAATCCCGCGTATAATGGAGCAACTGCACTGGTGCCTCCCAGAACCATCCAGTAGCCATTGACCAGTATCCGGTAGCCATTTGAATAAGCGGCGCTTCCCGCGACATCGGGCACCCCCCGGCCCCTGTGCTTTGATGGATTGAGGCACAATGGCACATTTGCCGTCGCCTGATAGTCTGGCAATGGGAACACCTCGCTGATGCCGCCGCCACCTGCCGCATGATCAGATTCATGCCAGGCTACTTCCGAAATAACCTTGCCATTTTTTGCAACTAAGTGAGTACCGCCGCACGCAAGCACATACGGGCTCGATGCCGGGAAATCAACATGGACTTTGCCGTCATGAACTCCATCACTTGACCCCGAATCCCCAGTGGCCACACATATGGTAATACCCAGCGTTGCTGCCGCTTTGAACACATCATTAAACGCTTTGAAAGACTGTCGCGTCCACTTTCTTTCAGGTGACCCCCAACAGATCGATATTGCCGTTGGCTTGTTTTTCTTATCGTGGATTGCTCTGGTCACGGCATCGAGAAACCCCTTGTCATTATTCGGAGCAAAGTAAACAACGATTTTTGCACCTGGTGCAACAGAACCGGCAACCTGGATGTCTAACAACACCTCCTTGTCATCGCTATTGGGTACAGATGGCGAATTTTCAGCTCCGTTTATGCTAACATATGAAATATCGGGCATGGGTAGCCCCTGCCCGGTAAAATACTTCTTCAATTCGTCAATTCGGTAACCGCCACCTAAAGCTATAATGCCAATACATTGCCCGGCACCATCGACACCTGTCGGGAAATTGTAGAGTTTTGCAACTTCTATGGGAAAATACCCTTTCCGGCGGTTGGGTGGCACAAACGTTCCATAATTAGGCGACACCGCGAAGTATGGTTTAGCACTTTGCCTATTGTCAAGACCGTAAATGCCATCGACGATGGCTTCCAATTCTGCCGGTATCTGTATATACCCGGCTCGGCCCCGGAACCGATGGCCGCCCTCATCGGTATAATATTTTAGTTGGGTTCTAAAGGCTTTTTCAAATTGCGCTATCTGCCCGGACAATAACAGATTGTTTGGGGCTTGTTGTACTGCAAGTATCTTCAAATTGAACCAGGTGGCAAACTCGGCTAGCAGGTCAACCCTCGAGTCTTTACACGTATAAATTTTTTCATACTCCATCCTGCTGAGCCTGATTTTATTTGAATCCTGTACTATCATCAGTTTATCCTTAACAACAATAGTGACCTCGATGTTCTCGGTCGGATCAATGTTCATTGAATCAAGGGTGTAGCTATTGTCCTTAAAACTTCCGGTGAGTTGTATGTACCTGGTAAATTTAGCCGTTGATAACGCCATAGTAATGTTATAGTCGTGTTTTTTCTACATTTCAGTTGATATTTTCATCAATGGTAGCGGGCTACCTCTATATGATTTAGACAGCCCGCTTCTACCCGAATCCAGACAAAAATAGATGGCATTTTCGCACAAAACACCAGTTAGTGAGCACTTACTGTATAGATGGCTATGAGATATATGTCGTCCAAATTTTCTTCAATTTCCGCATCACCGGTACTATGCAATATACTTAGAGGCAACGCGTAAGATGGCGATGTTACTTCGTTCAGCACTATGGGAGAACCTAAACTGACCGTTCCTAATCCTTCTGCTGTAATTACACCTGAACCATTGATTGTTATATCATACGCACCTCTTTTCAATCTTGTTTGAAAAAGCAGACCGGTTATTGTTATAGTTTTATTCTTGTTGAAGAATGGAAAATGCGCCAGTTTGAGTGTAATTCCCATTTCTGGGTCCTCTACCTCTGCGGCAACTGCGCTTGCGTAAGCGAACCATTCGTTAGGGAACTCATGTTTGAGACTAAATAAACGTGGCAGTCCCACGAATCCGGAAGGATAGTTTTCGTCTATTTCGCCCGATTCTATATTGTCATAGATATCATTCGAACGATTAGAATGCGAATCAGTTTGTTCCAGCGCCGTGAATTTGACATGTAAAATAACATCACTGATGGTGCCAAAATCAAAGGGACGTATAGTTTCCCCGTCTGAAGTCTTGATACCACCCAATTTAATTTTTAAAGAACATATTGCACCGGCCCCTTCAAAGGGCAGATAACGCTCGTCTCTGAAATTAAAGTCGAAAACACCATTGTCATTTTGCGAGCTACTTGTAGCTATCGTAGAGCAGGCCACACTTCCCGTCCTGAAGTCGTCAGGAATAGCGCTTGACCGGATAGCATTGCCTACAAGGGAAATGGTACACGGCACGGTAGTGTAAGGACCGGCCACGCAAGGAATGCTAATGCTCAAGGACTTTATAATACGGTAGTAATGATTGGGATAATCGAGGTCATACAACGCTTCAGGAATTACAATAGAAGTTTGGCCTGAGTACTTTAACTGTAACAACGCTTCCGCGTTTAACATAGCTAGCGAGACATGTTTTGTGAGTTCGAGCGTCCGCGTGTTGTCAGCAATATACGCTGCCTCCATATTCCTGAGATCATATTGCAGTTTTTCTCCAGCCAGCAATCCACTTTTTCGACCGTTCCAATTGTTGTTTCGTATAAAACCGGTTTCAGCCTGCTTGGAAGTTGGCAGCTCATTTCTATAACATCGTTCCGCCTTACTGGCAAGATCCTTAGCCATTTTGTAAGCAGTAAAATACGTTGTTGATATTTCCTTTGTCATCCAATCATACAACATGATATTTGTATACTTTGTCAACAAAAATGTTTCCACTTCTTTGGAATTTCCTATCTGCAATTTTTGATTTTCATAATCCCGGTTAGCAATATCAATTCTTATTTTTGCCGCGAAAATCTGTCTATCCAACTGCTCTGCTTCCAGGTGCGCACTTCTACCTTGAAACTTCCAATCATCCTGACGGCGTTGATACCCTCCTGTAGTAGAAGCCATACTTCCAATAATGTTGTTTATAGCTGCATTGGACGAAATTTTCATAGTGTTCATACTAATCAATGTAGATAGCTGCTGGCCTCCAAAACTGTTACCCACAGAAGTAGGTGTAGCATGAAACTGCGGTATCAAAGAGTAGGCGGCTCCAATTTGTTGTAAAACCAGCGTTGCCTTCTGGAACTCTATACCCTTCTTTAATGATTCAAGATGTTGTTTTTCACTATCGTTAATATAAACCCGGCTGTCATAGTATTTTGCCTTTTCAATGATATTATCTTTTGATTTGGTCAGAGCTTCCAAATTTGCTTCTGCTTCGTCTATCTGCATTTTTTTCATTTGCAGAATGCTGTCCAGCACTTTCGCCTCATGTCCCTGGCGTAAAAGAGTAATTTCTTCGGCATCTTTCTTCTCAAGCGCGGTAAGCAGCGCCTGCCCGAGTGATTTCACGTCAGCACAGAACTCATTTGCCTTTTGCAACATATAGGTAAACCTATAGTTGGAAGACCCCAACCCTGCCACAGTATCTAGTACGTCATTAATGTCCACTCCCTGTGATGCTGCTTGTGCAAGCAACAAGGGATCAATAGGTGGCTCAAACAGCGGCAACTGCCTACCTTTTCCAGCTAAATTCTGGCAGTGACGGATCTTGAATAACCTGTCAGCTACGCTGTCCCAATAGGCCAGCAATTTGTCATTCGCAGTAAGGCAGAAATAAGATACATTGAAGCTGAATGCCCCTGAGGCAACAGGGGGAGGCACCGAGCTTGGCGCGAAGTAAGTCTCTATGGGCACTGAAGCTTCTCCAATCTCGTCCACAAAAAGGGGTGGTGTTGTGAGTTCTTTGTAAGAGTATATTTTTGTTTCCGCCCTTTGGGGTAAGCCATGTGGTTTCCGGCCTAATATATTTGAAGCAAGGATATAAAGCTGGGTTGCCTCGTTGACACTTTCAATTGTATCCCTTGCGAACAAATGGTCTCCCCAGGCGATCAGATTGTCCAGGTACTTCATCAGGGTATTTTTCATAAATGCCAATGGGCGAAGCCTTCCTACTGCAAACGGCTGAAAAGGATCTTCTGCTGATGCACTCACTTCAGCCAGCGCTCCTTCGCTGCCGGCATGAATACTGGCAAGCAGATCGTCGAGTGTTGTCACTTCAGTTGAGGCTAACTGGTAAAATGGTTGGAATATCCAGTAGCGGTTAGGGGCGGTTGTTGTCGCGTATTTTGTTGGATCGAAAATGTAGTGGTACCATTGTTGCGCTTCTTTGAATTGATGATTGTTACTTAACTTTTCAGCGATCAACATAGGTATATGATAAAACAACTCCCAGTTATAAGAAGAGTAGGTTCCGTTATAAAAGAAATCGACTTTATTTTTAGGTACCTGGTTTCTGTTTAGCGGCGGTGTTCCGCTACCCGGCACAACGTCAACCAAGGCGACCTGCGCAGCATTTGGCAAGTACTTCGTGATAAAATTCATTGAGTCGGCCGGGTTCTGAATGTTTTGCGGTATCGCCAGAAGGTCCGGGCGCATCAATCCCTGCACTCCTTGCTCGTTGAGTACTTTGATAAAATTCTCTACGTGCGGATGATAAAAAGTCTGAAATAAATACTTCGGAAGGGGCGCTCCGGAAGAAGATGTACCGCCAGCATGCGAAGAAAATCCCGCATACGACGAAAATCCTACAGATGATGAGCCCCCGCCTGGTGTCCCGGTATCGTCAAAGTAAACATAGTCTGCCAAAGTAGCTGCACCGCCTACCCCTATTTCGCTTCCGTCACTACTAAGCAAATGTGAGAAGTTTGCATGTGCCAATCTAACAAAAAAAATATTCTCCGGGTCTTCGTACATAAATGAGTCACCCAACGGGTTTTTGAAACCGGTTCGAGGGTAAATCTTCAGTTTGTTGTTTGGTACTTTCCCTAAAATAGTTGTACTGTCGTGACGCCAGAACGCCAGCAAATACGGCAAAGGCACTATGTTATTACTATCGTACCTATACATAGCAACTGATGCAGGTGTGTAAGTGTCGTATCTTAACCTTTCAGTGGTAGAAAGAAGTGGGTTCCTATATCCGACCAAGGCCTGTCTATTAAAAAAGGTATGCTCAGTCGGTAATCGCTTATAGTAAAAGCCGGTGTTTCTCGGCACGACTGCATTATCGCCGTTGACATGAAAACATTTTAAAGGATCGATATATTCATGAGAGCTACTCATATAATCCGGGAACATGACCAATAGATACAGATCCCCCAATTTTGGCGCATCGCCAAAATATTCGTACGAAGCTGTAGTTACGGTTTTAGGCTGAAGGAATATCCTCGACTTGATGAAGTCTGTAATCCCTACCTGATTGTTGTTTGTCAGAAAAGAATATAGGTTTTTCACAGAAGGGTCAGCTGTATACATAGCGGTAATGCTGTCTGAAATATCTGTACGTAACTGTAAGGCAATATTCTCGCTGCTTGTCTTCTGATTCTGCCAAACCCCCTTTTTATATTCGGTCCAGTTAAGTGTAATCTCTACTATTTTTTTGAATGATGATGTCCCGTTGTTGTCAATCATTGGCTGATCGAATTCATTGTTAAAATACTTGCTGCTCATTGTGGTACCAACAAATGGCGCAACCTGTGGAACGAGCTTTTCAATGAAGGTCAGCCAGAATAAGAACAACCTGCCTTTCCACATATACGGAACGACGTTATGTCCGGTAATTTGAATATCGATCGGTACCCAAGGCGTCCACGTACTATTCGGTAGCAGTTTTCTATGATAATACTGGTGGGATGCACCGTATGTCCTGGAGAATACATGGATCGTATTTAGGTTTGCATCGCCCACCAGCCCAGACGAACTGTAGTGGGACTCAAAACATGAGCCTACGGGTTCCATCCGGCCAATATTATTGAGCTCATGAAGGTAGGTTTTAATGGCTTCTTCTGCGGTGTCAAACGTCACTTCATGTTGCTTCAGTTGTTCCTCCAATTTCTCAAAGAAAATGGATTTGTTATCCCGCAATTCAGGTATCATCCAGTTTTCGGGATAAAGGAATATTTCCCGGTTACCTTGCCAAACACCGTACCATTTTCTCCATTTCTCCCATTCTACTTTTGCAGAGAGCGGCATAGTCACCAGCGTTACTGGGTCGCTACCAGGGCTATCGCTGTATTCAATACCCAATATAACCCTGTCAACTAGTAATTGCACACTACTTAGCGCCTGCTTTACCCTGGACGTAACCATACATGCATCCATCTCAATATCAATCAACAGGTTGCCATATATAACATTTGGCTTTGTTAACATATATCCGGCTAACGCATCCCTTTGTTTTATCCTTATTGTATCACGCAAAGGTTGCGCTACTTTTGCCCAAGCGGCATCTGCATGTTTCCCTTTTGCGGCAACTATCAAATTTCTCGAGTCATTCACCGTGATGTCTTCGATAAGGAGCCTATGTAATGATGTGGGGCTCATTCCAATGCGTTTGCACCAATAAATTATATCAACTATCCTGAGTATGAAGGATATATTGTCATAGGTGCTAAATGTAAAATTAGTTGATCCAGTAATGTGTGCAAAGTATACATTTAGTAATCCTGGGGTCGGCGGTGTTGTATCTGTATCCGTAAAGCCTGTGTCAGACACATGATTTCCTATCAGTTCTATGTGCATGTTACCCCAATTATCCTTAACAATCTCTGCAAGAAAATTTGTAAAGCATACATTTATATCTGTTTCGTAATCGGGCGAACTGGTCGAAATCGGGTCCGGTGGCAATGTTCCACCATCATTTGAAATCGGGTTGTATGTAACAGAGACGGGAGTAATTACACCCACACCGGCATCGCAAATTTTTCCCAGCGCTGATTCCGGCAAAGCCAGTACTCGTATAACGTCCATCGCCCTGCTCAAGCGCAAGAGTGAATCAAGCAATTGATAAACCGGAGCATCTGACACACCAATAACAGTGGTCAGACTTGTACTGACAGGGAATTTAATGAAGGTAAAAGGAAGGTGATTCAAATCATAATACAGGTATTCAAATTCCGTTTCCCGCAACTTCAATTTCTTAGAAATCATTGTTACCATGAAAAATTGTCTGTACCAGTCGTATAAACTGTGCAATTGAAAATCTGGTTTCACATTTGGGTCACCTTCAATTTCGGACAATGGATCTCCGGGGTCCAATGGCAAGTCGTCTATGTTTTGCAAACTTTCTTCAGACAGACTGTATGTCGAAATTACAAAATCTCTTTTCCTACAATTGACGATTAGGGTATTGTGGTATTCGGCGCTAACATTGTATAAAATTACGGCAGTCCATTGCACCGGTATGTTGAACTCGCTACTGAAATGTTGATACAATAAGTTGTTAATTCTTTCTTCTAAAACTTCTGGTGTCAGATCCGCAGTGTCCGATCCAGGGGGATAGAAAGGCTGTTTTTTTAAGTCGGTTCTTATTTTTTCATAGAATGTCTTTATTTTAATGGGATCGGGCGCTATATTTTTTTGATCGTCTTTATGTAGAATAATGTAATCTATTTCCGGTATTGTAAAGCCACTATTTTTGATGGCATCGACTCTGTCCTTTAAATATTTAAGATTGTCAATATACAAATCTATCTCCGGTGTTTCCGTTGATTCGAGGATCACAATTTGCGGTGACAGTATTACATACTCCGCACAGTAATTCAGTATCTTAATGAAGTCCTTTATTTTATAATTCCAGCCCGCCGCTAAAACAGACAGAATATACAGCCTACTTAACTGATTCAAAGTGACAACAGTGGTTGTCATATCTACGACACCAAAATACCCAAGTAACAATATGACCTCTCCCTCCTCTATTCCGCACATGTTTGCGATCTGCGCTAAGTAAGATATAGGGGGGGTACCCGAGATAAACGCTGCCGGTAAGTCTAATGGATTTTTAAAGGGATTAATATTGTCATAATTCAACACTGCTTTGTCACTGAAAACCTGAGCATATATGCTGGGGAATTTGTTGTTAGACCCACTGACAAGATCGTGGTAAATAGTAGTATCTATATTAGCCCACCAGCACGCTAAAACTTCCGGTGTAATTTTTAGCTCGTCAGCCAGTAACAGGATCCTGCCGATTTTCATAAATGAATCATCGTCGATATCTGTAAACATCATACTTCTAAGTAAGATATCCCATTGATATATTGTCAGCTTTCCGGTTCTTAACAACCTGATAAACCGATGAAGTTTTCTATAAAAATCGTCCTGGTACTCTAGATCGGAAAACGACAATCTCAGTTTATCAAGGCGGCATGTATCAACCGGCGTTGGGGTGTCCGGTGGGACAGCCGGAATTGGAGTAATTGATACTTTCCTTGCTATCGATGCAGTATTGAGCGGATTAATATAGTCTGTTGACAAGATTTGAATTAACTCTTCGTAAGACAGGGCGGCCTGTTGCAATAAAATATCCAGTCGGCTACTGAGCAAGTTCTGCCATGTTCCAGTAGTTGTGCTTAAGAAAAAATAACTGCTTGGGTCACGTATTATTAAGTCTCCTGGATCCGCTTCTTCAGACGTATCAATGGAAAGACCATAAAATGTCCATAAAAAAGTAGGTAGGGATGGATGGCTACCCGTTATGATGCTTGCTGCAACTAAACTTACCCCAAGCCATTCCGCATACAAAGAATAATCCGTAATTGAATCTGAGGCTGCTGGAAAACCAGTAGCCTGGTTAACGGGCTTAAATAATTTCATCAGATTAAACCTGCTGATTCCAAAGTGTTCCAGATAGGTACGGGTTTCCTCAATAGGCAAACTGAATGGGAGCGAATGCGGATATACAGCACCCCCCAAATTATTGCTGTCGTAAATTGATTTGTAAGGGATGCCTTCGGCGTACTGAGTGTAATCCTTATATTCCCCTGAAACCGGGTCTTTATAGATATGTTCAGGGTAGGCAAGTAACTGGTCAGGAGTGCCGTCGGTCTGAAATGAAAATCCAGGAAAGTGACCGCCGGGAATGTAAGTGGGCAAATCAATCTTTATTACCATCGTAATTTTTGACGTAACAACTGTCTCGCCTTCGTAATCTGCGATAGTATAATCTGCACCGACCCCCAAAGTATGATTGCCAGGCGCTAACGTTACGACTGTGACGTTAGGATCAAGTGCATCGGGAACCCCACCATCTGCAACCTCGAGCCAATACATACTTATTGCTACAACCAGCGGTGATGAAGCCGGATTATGGTGCCTGGTGAGTTTCAGAACAACAGCAGAAGATGAACTTGAAACGACCTCAATTGAAATATCGGCAATCAAATAGTCGATGACGTTTTGCGACCCATGGTCCAAAATCACAAACGGTGCAACTATAGCTTCATTTGACTCAGAGTCAATAAATGTTGCTGTCCCCCCCGAGCCGGACATGCCACCCGTTCCGGTAAGGTCACTCCATATCAGCATATCTTCTGTACCAGCGGCAAATGTAATATGATACTGGATCAACTTGTCATACATCCATGGAACGCCAACTTGTTCGCCAATTTCATAAGCAAGCTCATCCACAAACCGGTCTGCCGTTTGATAGCGAATGTAGTTACTCGTCATGTATACATCTGACAACGGGTAAACATTAATAAACTCAGGAGTTCCTTTGAAATTGTATGAATAGTAACCCAAAACATAAGGATCGCCAGTAACGTTCGGTGCCACCTGCATTACCGGTTTTAATATTGTATGGCATTGTAGGGTCTCTGTTATAGGTTCAGCTGCTATCGGTTTCAGAATCTGCAACTCTAACAGTTCTATTACGAGGTCGATGTAAGGTACCGGGGTATCACTATTTTTGCAGCTTAGGTCAATATTTACAATGTCGGGCCTTTTATCCTGCAAAGCTGCATAGACGGCGGGTGCTTTTGTCTGCAAGAAATGGAGCACGTCAGTCAGGTAGGCCGCTGGACTAAGTATAGATTTACAATCGCAACAATTGCAATAATCCATTCCGCCAAATAATGAGCTTAATACCGGGTAGTCTGACGGCAATGTGGTGTATCCTCCAGGGAAAGTAGGTGGGAATACGGGACCTGAATATAGGCTATCTATTACGCCACTCGAAAGACCAAGTGCTGTCGCATAGCTTACTGAATATGCACCTCCAAACACACCTCCGGCTGAGAGCCCTCCACCAAATCCACCTGACACATGCGGATGGTATAAGGGTTCTCCTTCCGTCCGATTGTCGGGTGGAAAAAGGTCTCCATACCGCTCCTGGAATTGCTCTTTGCCCATACTAGCTATAGATTTGGCTGAATCTACGCCATCAGCAATCAAGCTACAAACTGCAACCGGATTGCCACCCACAAGACGCAATATCCGCTGAAAGGATGCTATGTTATTTTTGATGTCTGCTATGTCTTCTTCATCTACAACAAAGCTCTCTGAATTGATGTCATGAATGCTTGAAGATCGGAGATCTAATAGTGGATTGTTATTAATAAAAGTAGCCACCTTAGCGCGTATATCTTCATTAGCAATAAGTGTCTCTCCATCATCGCCCTCCAGTACCCCCGCTATATTGGTCAGAGGATATGTCATTTGCATTACATCCATCATCTTTAGCGCATACTGTTCATGAATGGCTGTATTGTCGGGTTCGTTTTCTTCTCCCCGAATAACCGCTGGAACGCACAATTCGTCTTCAATTGTGCAAACATTAGAGATAAGAGCAGTCCATGTGTCTTGGTCCCACTTGGCCAGTTGGCTTATGTGAGGTGTATCAAATGCCGCAATTTCGGTTCTAAGCCGCGCCATTATCTTAGGCTGATAATACGTAACCGCTATAAGTTTTAACCCCTGCTGGGCATTCCTTGCGGCTTCTTCACCATATGCAGGGATGTAAATATCGTTCCAAAATTCCGGCATCGATTCAAAATCGGTCAAATACAATGACAGAAAATTATCTTTGTCTGTCGGCGTTGGGAAAATCGCATCAAAAACTTCATTCATTGTATAACTCTCATTTGTTATTGGGATTTCCTTCGTCTTTTCAACCTGGTATGTTTTGAAGTCAGCCAAAAATGAATCAACTTCCATTTCCGTATAATTCTGAATCAGGTTTAAGGTCTTCGCCGTCTCTATCAACCGAAGTGCATCGGCTGGCTTTAACGATATGAAGGAATTCATATTTCCATTTCCCAATTGAAGAAATGCGAAAAAATAGTCCGCGGGTAAAGAAGCTTCTTCTGACACCGCGCTTGCCAGAACCAAATTGGCGATTGCCAATTCGCTTTTACCGGTTGCTCCGGCAATGTACTCAACCTGTGCGGGGGTCAGTTCTGCAAGTGGAGTCGTGTCGACAATCGCCATGATGGCATCAACTAAATATCCATACTCCGGTTGTGGATTAGCTGTTTCGATTGAAAAATCGACAACAATAGTTTCCTTGTCATCCCATCCGAATAAATTAGTAGATGTAGTTACATTCGGGATCGTTTCATTGTCTTCTGCTTCTACAACAAGTCCACGTTTTACCAGCACAGTTGAATTGCTTATAAGACGCTTATTTATTTTGAGTGCGTAACTACCAGTAACGTCGGTAGTTGTACGACCAATAAACTTTTTTGTAGGGAATACAGTCTCATATACATTCACTTTAATGCCAGGTGCTAGGGCTCCATTTCTATCTTTTATTTTCCCACTAATTGTAAGAAACGCAGGTGTTTTCTCCCCTATGAAATCGTCAAAAAGGCTGCCATCCAATATTGCTTCTGCAATTGTTATTTCCGTATCAATAGAATAGTCAGGTATTAATTCTTCGTAAATGACGACGCTATTGGAATAAACTTTGTGTTTTAGCAGAATTGTATCGCTGGTAATAAGACCAACTATTGGTTCGTCAAGCGAAAAAACAAAAACTCCACCGATTTCCGTAACAGTGCTGCCAAGCAATCCGTAGCCCCCAGAAACAGAATCCCATAACTCAACCTTTAAATTTTGGATAGGTGTATCAGCATTCAGCAATTTAATTTGTCCTGCAATAATGAGAGTTGCCATAACAATTAGTTTTAGGTGTTTGATTTTAAACAAACAAAGAATGAGGAATTTGTAGGTTTTGCCAAGAGTTGAAAACCCTAATTTATTACCGTTTTTTAACGGTAATAGATTAATTAGGAGATTCGACTAGCATTTGAATTTGTGGCTGTTAGAGGTGCTGTGATATATGTTGGGATTGGGGGTAGTGTAATATTCCAGTCTTCAAGCTTTTCTTGAGCCTAATAAGCTTGAATTCTTGGTTTGATGGTAGATTTTGACAGTTTTTCTCCATGTTGGCAATGCGTTTTTGAATGCCCGCAAACATTTTCAAATCAAATCTATGTTTAATCTAAATAAATCGCTCGATTTTTGGGTTGAAATCTCGCTTTAATCTAAATCTACCCGCAAATGAAACAAGACACATACAAAAGTTGAAATCGAGGAAATTTTGGCCTGATCGGGGAATTATCGACCAGATCGGGTAAAATCGATCCATAATGGGAAAGTAGTTTTATAACCCGTTTTACCTTGCATCCCTTTTCAAAAAAATTATGACTATGACGATAGAACAACTAAAGTAGTACAAGGGATGCGAACAATACTCGGATGATGAGGCACAAGAAGTTGTTGAAAACTAAAGATTATTTGCTAAGACAATTATCGAAGTGTGGCACGATAATTGTATTGACAATCAACAGATTAAGAATTTAGATAAAAATATAAGTGAAAATCCATTGATTTCCAATCAACTAAATAAGGCAGCATGAACGATTTATCAAAATTTGGGAGGTTTAGTAAAAGGGCTGGTAAACTTTCGGTTACCAACAAAGTTAAGACCGCCATTATATATACCCGTGTTTCAAGCAAGGAACAGGCAGATAATAACCTTAGTCTTGATGTGCAAAGAAAGGTGATCGAGGAATATGCCAAGCGGAATGACATAGCGGTGTTGCAATACTTTGGTGGTACATATGAAAGTGCTAAGACCGATGGTCGGAAAGAGTTCCTACGGATGCTTGACTTCATTAAGAAGAACAATGGAAAGATAAGCCATGTGCTTGTTTATACCCTTGACCGCTTTAGCCGTACCGGAGGTGGTGCGATAAAGCTTGCCGAGGATTTGAGGGAGAAATATGGCGTAACCGTATTTGCAGTTACTCAACCTACCGATACTTCTAATGCCAGCGGCGTTTTGCAACAGAACATCCATTTTATCTTCTCCCAGTAC
Source organism: uncultured Bacteroidota bacterium (assembly GCA_903824665.1). GTDB lineage: Bacteria > Bacteroidota > Bacteroidia > Chitinophagales > Chitinophagaceae > Nemorincola. The sequence goes on from CAIJXT010000011.1 coordinate 167,199, forward strand.
GATAACCAGCTTAGAAAGCAACGGGCAGTAGCCGGAATGAAAGAGAAGTTTGATAAGGGGATATGGGTAACACGCCCGCCACAAGGCTATGATATTGTCAAAACAAATGGAGAGCGAAAGATAGCGGTCAATTCCATTGGCAAGAAGCTGCGAAAAGCTTTTCTATGGAAAGCTGATGGGTTAAAGAATGAGGACATCATTGAGCGCCTCAATGCTATGGGCATGTCCATGTACAAACAACAACTAAGTAAAGTGTTCAGGAATCCATTTTACTGTGGGCTGGTGTGTCACGGGCTGATGGAGGGCAAGGTAATAGCGGGTACACATGAAAAGCTGATCTCGCAGGAGATATTCATGAAGGTGAATAAGATCAATGAGGAGGCAGGTGGATATGGTGTACCACATAAAAGAGAGCGGGAAGCCTTGCCGCTGAAAATCTTTGTTAGATGTGCTGCGTGTAACGAACCGTTCACAGGGTACATAGTAAAGGCTAAAAACCTCTGGTATTACAAGTGCCGTAAGAATGGCTGCAAGTGTAATAAAAGTGCCAAAAAATTGCATCAACTGTTTCAGGACTTCATTAGTCAATATTGCCTGAAGCCAGAAATTACAGAGCCTTTAAAAGCTGAGATAGTAGAAGTGTGGAATGAGATAAACAAAGAGAACGTAGAGCATGAAAAGAAATACAAAGAGCAGTTGAGTGAAGTCAACAAGAAGCTGGATAAGATTGAAGAGAAACATTATGTACTGGAAGAAATGAACAAAGAAACATTTCAGAAATTCTTCTTCAAATACAAGCAGGAACAGAAAGAAGCCACCGATCAATTAGCGAAAGTCACTTCAGAAATATCTAACCCGGAAGCGATAGCTGAAAAAGCAATCGGCATTTCTACAGAACTCAATACAGCATGGGCTTCCGGCGATGTTAAGAGAAAAGAACAGCTTCAAAAACTATTGTTTCCCGAAGGAATTGTGTACGACTTGAAAAACAACACATTTCGAACCGACAGGGTAAATGTGATCTTTATGCTTATGGCCCATCTGGCAAACAATACAGGGGCAAAAGAAAAGGGACAAACAAATGCTTTAGCATGTTTGTCCCTTTGGGCGGAGGGATAGGGATTCGAACCCTAGATACCCTTTGACAGGTATACACACTTTCCAGGCGTGCCTCTTCAACCACTCGAGCATCTCTCCTTGTGAGGTGCAAAAGTACGCATTCCGGCAACAAGTAAAAAATTTATGAATGAACATTTAAAAATCGCTTCGGTACATCCGTTCAATGGCGGATTCCCAACTTTACAACTTATAGCTTATCTTACCCGGAAATAAGGCGTGCATGACTGATACTCAAAAAACAATGGCAAAAGGAAGTAATTCCGGCGCATTGTCGATACTGGTTACCGTATTCTTTTTCTGGGGCTTTATTGCTGCGGGCAACGGTGTATTTATCCCATTCTGTAAACACTATTTCAAGCTTGATCAGTTTCAGTCACAGCTGATTGATTTCGCGTTCTATCTGGCATATTATCTGGGGGCGCTAGCCCTTTATATCATTGCGTCGGTTTTTCGCAGAGATGTAATAGCACGATGGGGATACAAAAACAGCATTGTTTATGGATTGTTGTTTTCTGCCGTAGGAGCCGCGATAATGATAGCTGCGGTAAATGCTAATACATTTCCGGGCATGCTGGCGGGATTGTTTGCAGTTGCACTTGGCTTTTCATTACAGCAAACAGCTGCCAATCCGTTTGCTGCTCTTCTTGGGTCACCTGAAACCGGAGCACATCGCATTACGCTGGGTGGTGGTATCAATTCATTTGGCACAGCTATAGGTCCAATAATTGTAGCACTTGCACTTTTTGGCACGACCATTGCAAAAGATGAACAGATTAAATCGTTGGGACTTGACAAGGTTACTGTGCTCTATGCATGTGTTGGGGCTTTGTTTATTATTGCGGCCGCCGTGTTCTTTTTCTCCAAAAAGCTTCCCTCAGGAAAGTACGAAACTGACGCCGAGCAATCGCCAAAGGCGTTGATGGCATTGGTGATAATGACCCTATTCCTGGTGATGGTATTTGTGCCAGTATTCCGGAGCTACCTATATGAGTCGTCAGATCCGGAAGCGCTGGCTCTGCAGCAAAGCGAACGTTTCAGGTGGTTGCTGGGTGGGCTGGTACTTATTGTTGGTACGTTACTGGTATCGCTTGTAAGTGCAGGCCGCAAACCGGCAGGGTGGGGGGCTATGCAGTATCCGCAGCTGGTGCTGGGTATGCTGGCCATTTTTACTTACGTAGGTGTAGAAGTTACGATACAGAGCAATATGGGCGAGTTGTTGAGCCTGCCAGCGTTTGGTGGCTACACTTCATCGCAGGTGGCACCATTCATTTCGGTTTATTGGGGTAGCCTCATGATTGGCCGGTGGACCGGATCGATCAAGATATTTGAGCCATCTTCATCGCTGAAGACTATTCTGCTTTTCCTTGTGCCTGTTATTGCATTTGGGGTTGTGCTGGGTGTAAATGCAATTGCCCAAAACGACATCTCATCCTTTTATTGGTATATCGGTTGCATTTTCGTTCAGGCGGTTGCATTTTATGCCACACAAGACAAGCCGGCTAAAACCCTGATGGTGTTTTCCTTGTTGGGTGCGGTTTTTATGGTGGTAGGTATATTTACTACCGGAACAATTTCTATCTATGCGTTCCTCAGTGGTGGGCTATTCTGCTCCATTATGTGGCCTTGCATATTTGTATTATCCATAGCTGGCCTTGGCAAGTATACTTCTCAGGGCTCTGCATTCCTGATCATGATGATACTGGGTGGTGCAATTATTCCGCCCATACAGGGTAAGCTGGCAGATATCAAAACGATCGGCATTCACCAATCTTACTGGGTGCCAGCAATAGGATTTGTGTACCTGGCATGGTTTGCATATGCTGTACGCCGTATACTTCAAAAACAAGGTATAGACTATGACGCAACGATTGGCGCTGGGCATTGATATTGGTGGTACCAACACTTCTTACGGTATTGTTGACAGGCGGGGCAGTATTGTGGCCAAGGGTACAATGCCCACTACCGGGCACCCCACTGTTGAAGGATATGTAACGGCACTGGCTGCTACGCTAGCCCCATTGCTGGAAGAAGCGGGACCGGAAAACATAGCAGGCGCAGGCATTGGCGCACCTAATGGTAATTTCTTCACCGGCGAAATACTGTTTGCTCCCAACCTCCCGTGGAAAGGGGTAGCTATTCCGCTCGTGAAATTGCTGACAACGGCGCTAAATATGCCCTGCAAACTTACTAACGACGCTAATGCAGCAGCGGTAGGTGAAATGACCTATGGTACGGCCCGAGGGATGAATGACTTTGTGATGGTAACCCTCGGAACAGGCGTGGGCAGCGGATTTGTGGCAAATGGGCAGATCATTTATGGCCATGATGGCTTTGCCGGAGAGCTTGGTCATATGATAGCTGTGCGCGACGGCCGAATGTGTGGCTGTGGCAGGCGTGGATGCCTGGAAGCATATTGCTCTGCTACGGGTATTGTAATCACTGCTAAAGAATGGCTGAAGCAGCGTGATACCCAATCGGTACTACGTGATAACGCTGACACACTGACCGCACGCAGGATACAGGAGGCAGCTGTGGCAGGCGATACACTGGCTCTGGAACTGTTTGCCTATACCGGCAAGATATTGGGACAGACGCTTGCCGATGTTGTGGTTATCACATCGCCGGAGGCCATAGTGTTTTTTGGTGGGCTGGCGCATGCCGGCGAGCTGCTTTTTGCACATGTAAGAAAGCACATGGAAGACAATATGCTGAACATTTTCAAAAACAAAGTGGCGCTGAAAACATCGTCGCTGCCAGATGCTGACGCTGCGATTTTAGGTGCCAGTGCACTGGTATGGTAATGATTTGGCTGCTTTACAATTGCATAGTAACGATACCAGCTATCTACCATCGCGGCCTTTACCTCAGACTGTCATTTATGCCCTGTAATGCAGCATTGCCGGGGCACAAGACATCTTTGCCCAATGTGTTGAGCGGGGTGTCGGTTGTATTTATGAGGTTATGCAAATCGTGTGTGTCGGGATTGATATAGAGCATGCCTGTAAGGATTTCCTGACGTTTTGCGGCATTCTTTATTGCGGTGATTGCGCTGAGCCGATCTTCGGGATCCCAGTCTTTCGCCAGTTTGTGCAATTGCAACATAGAGCCGTCATGCATTTTCACACCCTGCACGTCGCCTTCATTGTAGCTGGTTGTTATTTCCTTCATTTCAGGTACAAAGTCGATAGTGCCGGTGGCCTCAACATGCTCCCGCACATAATCGTACGACTTAGTGGAGCCTACATTATTATTGAAAGTAACACAGGGCGATATAATATTGATGAAAGCGAACCCCGGGTGCGCCATTGCGGCCTTAATGAGAGGAACCATCTGTGTCTTGTCGCCACTGAAGCTTTGTGCTACAAACGATGCACCAAGCTCAATGGCTAAACTGGCAAGATCTATATTCTCAAACAGATTTATGTTTCCGGACTTGTTTTTGGAACCACGATCAGCAGTTGCACTGTCTTGTCCCTTGGTAAGACCGTAGCAGCCATTATTCATCACAATATATACCATATTGAGATTGCGGCGAATGACGTGTACAAACTGCCCCATGCCTATCGAGGCAGTATCACCATCGCCCGACACGCCAAAGTATATCAGGTCGCGATTAGCTAGGTTGGCACCGGTAGCTACCGACGGCATACGTCCGTGTACAGAGTTGAAGCCGTGCGAATTGCTAAGAAAGTAAGTGGGTGTTTTGGACGAACAACCTATGCCTGACAGCTTTGCCAACTTATGTGGTTCAATGTTCATCTCGTAGGCGGCCTGCACAATGCCAGCACTTATGGAGTCGTGACCGCAGCCTGCGCAAAGCGTTGATAATGCGCCTTCGTAAAAGGCCATGGTGTATCCGAGCTCATTCTTTGGCAGGGCAGGATGGCGAAACTTTGGACGAACATAAGTCATATTGTGCTTTGTTTTGGCTGCTGAATGTTGTACCTGACTTTTTTCAGTATCTGATCCGGCCTATTGACCTTATTCGCAAACCCGGTATGGGAATGATTCCAGTTGCGGTGTTAACGTACATCACCAGCCCCAAAAGAATATGCGTTTAAGTGGTCTTTCGAACCTTAATGAAAGATATGGGTTTCTGCCATAACAACAAAATAATCTGACACAATTATTTGCGGATTGTTGTTTATTGGACCACCTGTGCCCTGCATTATGAAACCGGGCACAGGTGGTACTGCAAGTAAATGTGTTATCAGATGCCTCCAAACCTGAGACCTACGCTGATTGGTTTCTGGTCTATACCATTGTCGTAGATAGATGTAAGCTGATAGCTTGCAAAGAACCTTACAACACCTTCTACACCAAACTCTGCTGTGACGCATGTATTATAGTCTTTCAGGTCGAAATTGCCACGGGTCTTTACTTTGCCGCGCTCATCAGATATCTGCTTGTTCCAGGATGACATGCGGTAGCCGGCTGTGACGCCTGCGCCATACACCAGCCATGTGCCCTTGTGCAGGCGGGTTTTTCCGGTGAGCATCAGTGGAATGTTGACATAGTTGATCGCCAGCTTGTTTTTCTCGAACTGAATGGTGTCAATGATCACACGGTTTGGATTTTTTACATAACTCAGGTTTTCTTCGTACCGGAAGTTGTATATCTGCAAGCCAAGACCTGTAGAAACATACAGTCGCTGGTTTTTGGTTTTCAGCGCCAGAAACTTAACACCAATAGGGTAGATGTTGATGTTGATAGATTTCGAAGGGCGGAGATCGAACAGACTTTCGTTACGGCGGCTGGCTGGGACCGCGAGGTAGCTGGTAACTGTTGGGTCGGTGTATATGGTGTTGTCGTTGAGCATATTCACACCCAGATCTATCATTGAGAATGTGGCTTTGAATTTGCCGGCTTTCTCATCATCTTCTTTCTTTTCCAGCTTACCGGCTTTAGATTTTGTGGTGCTGTCTGTTGTTTCCATTCTTATGCCTTTGTTGGAGATCGAGAGCATATGGCTTTTCTTGTTCTTTTTTGTTTCTTCAGATGAAGATTCCTGTGCCATTAAACTGTTGGCAAAAAACAAGCCGGCAATTGCGGCTGTGGCGCAAAGTGTACGTGTCATGATTTTTTATTTTTTGGTTGTTTGAATTAAAAGGATACGATCAGTTTTCTTTTTTCGACTTTGAGGGTGATGCTGGAACCTGTGATGTCCTGCCTGATGGCATTTACTCTGTCGTAACCGCTGGCCAGTGCTGTTGCAACATTTTTCATGCCTTCTTTTTTGGTATCTGTAAGCGGCAGTTTGTCAAGGAGCGTTTCCCTGTAATTGTCGTTGTTTATGTTTATCGCAGCAACTGGCACATTTGTTACAGCTGTTGCAATAATTTCCGGCGTTTCGTTGCTGATACGGATGCCGTCTGTGCTGAGTGGCTCTATATTAGTAGTGGCAACTGCAAATCCGGATGGTGCAGCGGTGTTGTTTTCAGTTGGTTCGTGGTGTGCTGGAGTAACAGGTGTATTGTGCGTTCTTGTTTTTTTGGTGGTTGTTGCTGCCGCCAACTGTGGCGTGGCAGGTGCTGTTTCGTTTTTGGTTTGTACTGCCGGTGCCTGTATTGGGTTTGCCGGTATGGGTGCTGTTGGTGCCGGTGTTGGGTTTGCGACGGCGGCGCCTGTACCAGCATTGTCCTGAATATTGCCGGTAAACCTGTAAAAAGAAATAAAGAATACCGCTGCTACGCCCGCTGCTACCGCATAACGTTGCCATGACGGGAAAGCGATCACCTTTTTATCGCCGGTGGGTTTGAGCAGTTCATCTTTGGCAGTGTATACAATAGTAGTGTCTGGTATCATCTTAGACATAGAGAAGGCAGTAAGCTCACTTTGCAGCTCGGGGTGATCGAAGAGGAAAGACATGAGTTTCTGCTCCTGATCGGGCGTCAATTCACCGTCCGCATGCATCATCATATACTCTTCGTAATTCTTCCTTGTGATCATGTTATAAGATATTTTCTACACTGACCAAATATTCTTTCAGTACTTTTCGTGCTCTGAACAGGTAAACTTTTACCTGCGATTCGTTGAGCTCTGTTATTTTTCCTATTTCTTCATAGGAGTATCCTTCGTAGTCTTTGAGCAGTACCAGTGCCCGCGATCGCTCGTCGAGCTGGGCCAGTGCACGATCTAGAATTTTTTTCAGGTCAGGGTTGGACTGTGAGTAGCTTTCCTCCGGTGCATCTGTAAACCGCATCCGTGAGCGTTTGCGGTAATTGTCGACTGATTGCCGGTAGGCTACCTGAAAAAGGAATGCTTTTGCTTTCTCAGGAGCTACCTCGTCTTTCTTTTGCCACAACACCTCAAAACTTCCCTGAACTACATCGTTGGCATCGCTTTGCTGGCCAGTACTCTTGTACGCAAATCTGTACAGGGCGTCTGCCCATTCCCGCACACATTGGTTGTACTGATTTGCGTCCATTTGATAGTATATCGCAGGTTGTGGAAAAAAGTTACAGTATTGGTGCGATTTTATTTACAAATATACAGAAGTCGGCTTTTTGCGCACTGGTGTGCATTTTTTTTCAAAACCGGTCATAATCGAATAATAAATTGATTTACAGCTTATTGTGAATATTTGCAGACGTTATTTTTGCGCAAAAATTGCGCAGTTGCTGCCATGGTAATTTGTTGTACTGTGATTTTTGTACCAGAAATATTTTAGGGATTTGCTTGCCGGTTGAGGTTTGTAGGTATAGGATCTTGTAAACTTAAAGCAGCCGGAATAGATTGGCAGGAGATCCTGGCGGCAGCAATTGATGATAGCTGGAAAGGGGGGTAGCGGAAAATTGCGCACTTTTGAATACTATTTCGAAATTTCATGAAAATTGTTTAAGTGGTTGTTATTCAAGAATATATGATTTATGTATGTTTCTATTTTTGCGCAAAAATTGCGCACTTTTGCGCGGTGGGCATTGTGTACGTTGCAATTTTAACAACGGTGGTGCTGTAGAAATACGAGGGTAAATCTGGCAAGTATATGCCACAAAATATGTGCCATTAATCAACGCCAACACCTTTATTCCCGGAAAAGATACCCACATTTTTCCCGGGGTTGCCGGGTATCGGTATACAAGCAAATTTAATTTTGCTAAAGTGGGCAGCGGCGACCCTACCTATAAAAGAAACGAACTTACGAAATAATGGTGTTTTTGAATTGCTATACGGTGAATGCGTGAGCACGGGATTAACAACCTGAAATACTGCCACCCAAAAGCGGACTTGTTTTATACTAAGGAATTGTCTGGCACATAAATCATATTGGATGTAATAGCAACGGGTTTTGTATAGACAGTTTTATCTTAATCTGTTGAATGTGTAACTTATTGGAGGATTTGTGTAACAAATCCTGTCGTTATTCTGTGACATTTGATGAATGGTAAAATTCATCAGCGAAGGTGGTGTGCCCAAACTATGCCAAAGCTGGGTACCGGGGTCAAATTTAGTAGCTAGTGAACGCCCTGGCTGTACCAACAGCTGACGCCGCTGCCACCGAAAAATTCTTATTACGATTACCCCCCAAAAAAAATTGCAGGCCAAAATTGCTACATACAATCCGATGCTGTATCAAGTTTCTACAGTTTGTCGTCATCGCTAACCACTAACGCCCGTTTGATAAACGGGAGGTATTAATGCGGAAAAAAAGTATATATGATTCTATACATCAAATACATGGTAAGCTTGCGTTGCAAAATGTTGGTGAAGGAAGAGTTGAAAAAACTCGGCATTCGCTGCATATCGGTAGATCTGGGCGAGGCTCAGATCGCACAACCACTCACGCCAGAACAGCAGGAAGAACTAAGGGAAAACCTGCTCAATTGGGGGTTGGAGCTTATGGACGACCGCAAGAGCATATTAATAGAACGGATAAAAACGACTATTATAGAATTGATCCATTACAGTGAAGAAGCACCCAGAATCAATTATTCTGACTACATTAGCAACAAGCTAAATCTAGACTATACGTATCTATCCAATGTTTTCTCCGAAGTAACCGGTACCACAATTCAGCAATACACCATTAGCAATAAAATAGAGCGGGTGAAGGAATTACTGCTGTATGAAGAACTGAACATAAAAGAAATAGCTTACAAGCTTAATTACAGCAGCGTAGCCCATTTGTGCAATCAGTTTAAAAAAGTAACCGGCCTCACGCCCACCTATTACAAAAAGCTGAAAATAAAACGCATCCGAACTATAGAAAGTCTGTAGGTATCATTGCTATTATGCATTCATACGTTTAACACAAAAGAAATGGTATTATACATTAAATATATGGTCAGCTTACGTTGCAAAACCAAGGTGAAAACTGAACTCACCAATATGGGACTGCAATGTACCAATATAGAATCGGGTGTGGTAGAGATTGACGAAGATATACCCGATGACCAACGTAAACTACTGAAAGCAGCGCTGAGCAAGGTAGGTATGGCACTGTTGGATACCGAAAGCAGCGAACGTATAGAGCAGGTAATATCTACCATTGAAAAAATGATATTATACTCTGCGAATGTGCCCGATGTGGTCTATGCAGACTACCTGAGTAAGAAACTGAACATAGATTTTGCAGAACTTTCGACCATGTTCTCTGAGGTTAAGGGTTTGACAGTACACCAGTTTATAATAATGAATAAGATAGAACGGGCAAAGGAGCTGCTACTCTACGATGCGCTCTCGAACAAAGAAATAGCACTGAAGCTGAACTATAAAAGTGTACCCAGCCTGAGCAGCGAATTTCTGAAAGTGACAGGCCTAACCCTAACATTTTTCAAAAACCTGAAACAAAAACGAAAATTCAGGCCAGACAAAAAAAGCAATTAGCTTATAGTTCCAGTTTGTACACATTCCTTTTCTGCACCATTTAGTTGTGGCTACTTTTCTGGTTTTGCATACCCATTAACGGCTAAACACTGGTGATGGCAAAACGGGTGGCAGTGGAAATTGCCAGGTACAAACCGGCTAAATTTTGTGAGGCGATAGTTCGCCCGAACGTATGGGCATGTGGCAAACCAGCGCCAGTTGGTTCTGTTCCAGAAAGGTAAGTCCGGCTTGTATATAACCTTCATCTGGAAACATTTGTTGTTTGGCAGTAGTCAACCCTTCAGCACTTATTGCTATCTTCTTTTGTAGGTAATATTGGGTCGTGTAGTACACGGCCATGCCGCCAACTACAATAATAGAAACAAGAAAGGACATGAATACCATTCTTTTTGACCTACAATTGCCAGGAATGAACAATGCTACTAATGCCAAAACTACTTCAGGTATAGTACCAAATTTCGTCAAAATCAGCAATTGCCTCTTTACTGATAATATAATGCAGGGACTTCATGCAATGGTTGCATTCAGTTTTTTCAAATGGGCTTTGGCGTCAAAGTTCTTTTCAAATCCGCTCCTTTCACCAATTCGTAGTGCTTCGATAAGAATTTGTTTTTTTTGTTCTTCAGCTTCCAGCAATCGCAGGGCTGTTCTAATTACCTCGCTTGCAGAATTGTACTTTCCTGATGAAACTTCATTTGAAATGAATTTCTCAAAATGATCGCCCAATAAAACAGAAGTATTGTGTGCCATAATATGCTTTTACCAAAGATACCATAATAGGTATACTCGCAAAAATTGGTAAATAGCCGTCAGACTAAAATTGGCAAATAGAAGAAGTATATCGGATAGTTCGAATTTCCATTTGGCTTGAAATGTAAGAGGCTGTCTCAAAAGATATGAGACAGCCTCTTACATTTGATGTCCCCGGTTGTTCCAAAAATCCCAAACAACCACTCCAAATACTAATATAGCAAAGTCTCCGGTGGTGCATGCCTTACAAAGCAAAATATTTCTGAGCGGAACAAAGAAAAAAACAAAGAAAGGCCCGTTGTTCGAAATGTTCCGAAGGGCATCTCGAACTGCAAATAAAACTCCGTCTATGACGGCATTCACATTGACAAGGCTAAAAGGTTCAGAGCGGGAAACAGAGCGGGAGCGGAAGGGAAAATAAAAGCGGGAGGGCATCGCTTTTCGCTCACCGCTCCCGCTTTTATTTTTGTAGTCCGACCAGGATTCGAACCTAGACAAACAGTACCAAAAACTGTGGTGCTACCGTTACACCATCGGACTAACCTATACCCGTTAAGGGGCTGCAAAGGTAGAAATGCTTTTCATAAAAACCAAAAGAATTTGGCTTGAAGATGACTATGCTTTTTCGGCAAGCGACTTCTTGAGGAAGTCGATCACTTTGACCTCGGTAGCATCGAGTCCGCGCAGATCAGCGAGGAACACAGAAACCCAGTCGGTAAGATGAATGAGGTAGAATATCTTCTCCCAATAAGTTTTGCCCTCGGAGTAGATGTCTATGACGGTGGCTTTGTACTTTTTTACGATCTTTTTGCCAATCTCAATACGCAACTGCACACGGTCGAAGTCGTCGGTGTTGCGCAGTATCACCACTACTTTGTCGGCGGCATTGTCGCGCCAACCTACGAGCTCGTTATGGTTCATCTCTGGTACGGCACCGTGCCAGCACAGGAGTTTGCTGTTTTCGTTGAGCTGCTGGCGGAAACGTATGGCCACACCTTCGATTGCTGATGATGAATACACTATTGGTGTTTTGCCTACCATCTTTTTGGCAATGGTCATTGCTTTCTGCTGGAAATCGGCCTGTGTGTTCTTCATGGTTTTTATCGCCGCTGTGATCTCGCGCTCGTAAGTATTTGCAATAAGCCCGAAGTTGTATAGTACGGATAAAAGCTGCACCAGAGAGTAGCCCAGACATGAACGCGGAGGCATGCCAGCTGGCACAAGAATGCAATCGAGGTGTTTTTCGCCTGCAAACTCAGCAACTTTGCCGCCTGAAGTGATACAGACGATTGTCGCCTTCTTCTTCTTTGCCTGGTGCATTGCCATCAGGGTCTCTTCTGTATTGCCGGAATAAGAGCATACAATGACGAGTGTGGTCTTGTTGACAAAAGCAGGCAGGAAGTAGTCTTTATTGACTATAAACGGGATGTTTATTTTGTCGAAAACAAAGTTCTGCACGATCGATCCGCCGATGCCGCTGCCGCCGAGGCCTGTAACTACTACACTGCTGAAAGCCGCTGCAGGGGCTATGTAACGATGATTTTTGCCAATTATAAGCGCTTCCTGAAGTTGTAAAGGAAAGTTTTGTACCAGTTGTTTCATTTTCTGAGCTAAATTTTTCTGTAGGGTTCCCCGTACAGTTTTATGGGTTGTCGTACCTGCAATCTTGATTTAAAGCAAGGTTCGCACTATATTTATCATTCAATGTCCAAACATAGTAAAATTGGGATAAAAGGCGAGCATATCGCTGCAGACTTTTTGCTAAATAAAGGTTATAATATTATTTTCCGTAATTGGCGCAGTGAAAAAAAGGAAGTTGACCTGATAGCCGTGCAGGATTCTGTGCTGGTTTTTGTGGAGGTAAAGACAAGGTCTAATGCACAAATGCAATATCCGGAGGAGGCAGTAAACCGTAAAAAACAGCAACATCTGAGGCAGGCGGCGGCTGCATTTTCACAACAGTATCCGCAGTATAGGCACATCCGTTTTGATATAATAAGTGTACTGCTAGCAGGTGAAATGGTGAAGGAGGTGGTGCATTTTGAAGAGGCATTTCAATAGGAGTGGATGCCTATTTGTTCCCGGGTTGCAGGACAGATATTGTTGCCTGTTTGTCGGCATGGAGCTGGTATGTGAGCTCCTGCAGTGAGGTAAACTTCTGCTCGTCTCTCAGTTTTTGCACAAACCTAATTTCAATTTCTTCTCCATATATATCTTTATCAAAATCAAAGATATTTACTTCCATTTTCAGTTCGCGACTGCTTGTAACCGTAGGGTTGTACCCAATACTCATCATGCCCGGGTTTGTGGTGGCTGCATGTATGACATAAACGGCGTAAATGCCATTTCCGGGTAACACCTGTTCTGTCTCGACAGGTATAATGTTGGCAGTAGGGTAGCCAAGGGTTCTTCCCAGCTTGTTGCCATGCACGACAGTACCTGAGAGCGCGTATTGGTGACCGAGCATCAGATTTGCATCCGGTATATGCCCGGCTATAATGGCATTACGGATTTTTGTAGAGCTTATAGCAGCTTGCTCTATGAGGCGTGCCGGTATTTCTACCACATCAAATCCATATTGCGGTGCAAACTGCTGCAGCAAAGCGATATTTCCCGTGCGGTCGTGTCCGAAATGATGATCATAGCCAATGATAATGCAGCGGGGGTGAAACACCCTGACCAAAAATTTTTCGATATACTCTGTAGCGGTCATAGCTGCAAACTCAGCGGTAAAGGGCACAACGACAATGTGCTGTATGCCAGTGGCAGTGATGAGTTGCAGCTTTTGGTGCAGCGGAGTGATGATGCCCACAGGTTGTCCCGGGAAAAGCACCTTGCGGGGATGAGGCTCGAAGGTGAGCAATACGCTCTCGCCGCCTACGGTGGCGGCATGGGTTACTACCTCGCTGAGTATTGTTCTGTGGCCGGCATGCACACCATCGAATGTACCGATTGTAATAACGGCATTTTGGAATTGCGGCAGATGCCCTATATCGTAGTGAACAGCCATAAAGAGTGCGCAAAGGTAGTGTATAAATAAAACAGGTGGGCGGAATAGCCCAATAGTCTGTTTGCGCAGGAAATAATGCTGTAAAGCGAAAAAAACGTACTAGATTGACTAATCAGTCTAATCGAGAACTTCGCAGGAATGGCCCCTACGTGCAAGGTGCTGAATGACCCTTGCCGAGGCTACTTCATTGCCGTGTATCCGTAATATCCGGTCGCAGTCATCGAGATCAAAACTGATATGCGCACCTGGAAATACATGTTGCAGCTCGGATACCAGCATGTTTGCTGTATCAGCACAGTTGATATTTGTTTTGAATACCTCAACCATTTTTGGACCTGGCGGTTTTTACTGATTTAGGTTTGGCTGCATTTTTTTGTGCTTCTTTATCGAGGTTTTCCTTAACCCTGAACTGAACGATCTTGGTAATCAGCGCAAGCGGCAGCGGCTTATCGAGCGGAAATTGAATAGTACCTTTTGCGATTTTATAAGGTTCAAGCTGCTCTTTGAATGCACTGACACCGGAGGATACGGGGTAAAATCCAATATGGTTTTTCCAGGCGGCAAAGTAGACCAACATGCCATGAAATTTGAAGGCGGGCATCTGGTAACTGATGGTTTCCTGCGCTTCTGGTGCTCCTTTGCGAATCGCCTCGCGAAACTGCTGCAGGAGTGGGCGAACAGCGTCGGGCTGCAAGGCTATATATGCGTCAATATTGGCAAAAGCCGGTGTGTCTTTTTGCATAGGAGTATTATTTATTTGCCTGCAGCAGCAAGCTCTTTTTGCAGTTTGTGATAGAAGAAATAGGATGCAAACAGCACCGCGATACAAACCGCCATGAACAGCATATCGACCTTAAAACCGAACTTTGATACCAGTGAAAATGACGCTCCAATAAGGTCAAAGAATAAACCTGCATAAGCCCATTCTTTGAGGCGTGGAAAGCCGGGTACCAGAATGGCAATGCATCCCAATATTTTCGCTACTCCGATAAAAGGAATGAAGTAATCGGGGTAACCGAGGTTGCTGATAAATTCTACTGCTTCTTTCTGCTTGACAATGTCCGGAACAGAAGTAGATATCATAAAAGCGGCAAAAATGCCTGTAATTGTCCAATAGAGAATTTTCGTTTTCTTCATTGTTATTCGTTTGGAATTGAGTTGTGGTTTTGGGTTGGTGTGTCGTAATTCAGCAACCAGTGGTTGCCGAATTTGTCTGTGAGGGCACCAAAATGTGCTCCCCAGTAGGTGGTTTGGACCGGGTGTTCTGCAACGCCACCTTTTGCGAGTTTTTTGTAACAGTCTACCAGCTCTTTTTCTGAATTGCATTGCAGCGTCATGGACACAGCATTACCCTTTATCAGACCGGCCCTGGGCGGCATATCGGTTCCCATCAGTACCAGATTGTTGTTTCTGAGGGTTGCTTGTAGTATCAGGTTTTTCATTGCTTCCGGCATTTTTTCTGAAAGTGGCGCTGAACCTATTGTTTGCAGGAGCAACTCACCACCAAGGCACTGCTGATAGAATACCATTGCTGCTCTGCAATTTCCATTAAATGTAAGATATGCATTTATTTGCATATTGGGTGCTGCAGGTTTAGTGTTATGCTTGGAGCGCTTCGGTATAAGCTTTGAAGTTATCGAGTATTGCCTGCCACCCAAATCTTTGCATTTCGGCCGGGTTTTGGTTTTCGGGGTCAAATGTTTCAGAAACGTGCGTTGTTGTGCCGTTTTCTGTGAATGTAATAGAGACTTTGCGGTCATCATCCAGGGTGTACGCTATCAGTGAGTTACTGATAACCTGAGTGTATGTTCCACTAAAGTCAAATCCGAAGCTGCCATCTTTTGCTTCCATCCGGGTAAGGAACTTTCCCCCAACTTGCAAATCATTCTCTGCGCGTGGTGTATGCCAGTCGGGAGATGCATTGCACCAACCGGTAATATGCTGTGGCAGCGTCCAGCAATCCCATACTTTGCTTACCGGTTCGTTTACCGTACAGGTAACGGTTATAGCTTGCGTATTGTTTTCCATTTTGTATTTGTTTTTATTAGTTAGCGTTGATTGGATGTGTCATGCAAAGATGCGACAGAAAATAACACGGAGGGCTGTGCAGAAGTGACATAAAAAAGGTATTTTGCGACAAGATTGGCAAAATATTTTTATATCAACAAACAAGACTATCAACATGAAAAAGGTAAGCATACTTGTGCCTGAGTCGTCGGTGATGCAGGCGATAGCCGATCCGCAGTACCTGTTTTCGGCAGTCAATCAATTTCTGGTGATGAAGGGAAAGACGGCCTTGTTTGAGGTGCAACTGGTAGGAGCCGGGAAAGAAGTGAAACTGAATGGTGGTATGTACTCGGTGCATACAGACAGGCAACTGGGCGATAGCCAAAGGACGGACCTGGTAGTAATACCGGCATTGTTTGGAGATATGCAGCGAGCCATAGCGGACAATAGGGCAATGGTACCCTGGATTCAAAAACAATACCAGAATGGCGCAGAGGTAGCGTCGCTGTGTGTGGGAGCATTCTTACTGGCATCTACTGGCTTGTTGTGTGGGAAAAAGTGCTCGACCCATTGGGGATTTCAGAATGAGTTCAGAGCACTGTTTCCGGATGTTGAGGTTGTAGATGGCAGCGTGATCACAGAAGAAAACAGGATCTATTCGAGCGGCGGAGCCAACTCGTACTGGAATCTGCTGTTGCATCTGGTGGAAAAGTATACCGACAGAGAAACAGCGATTCTGGCGTCAAAGTACTTCGCGATAGATATTGACAGGGAAAGCCAGGCGGCTTTTGCGATGTTTAAGGGTCAAAAAAGTCATGCAGATTCTGAAGTCAGGAAAGTGCAGGAGTACATAGAGCAGAATATACAGGATCGCATGTCGGTGGATGATCTGGCGGGTATGATAGCTGTGGGCAGGCGTAGCTTCGAGCGCCGTTTCAAGCAGGCAACTAATAATTCTGTATTGGAGTACATTCAGCGAATCAAAATTGAGTCGGCAAAACGTAGTTTCGAAAACAGCCGCAAAAATATTAATGAAGTAATGTTTGATGTCGGGTATACAGATACAAAAGCATTTCGTTCTGTATTTAAAAAGATAACCGGACTAACACCAATAGAGTACCGCAATAAATACAACAAGCAGGCGCCTGCGCAATAGAAAAGCGACTTGCCCTAAGGCAAGTCGCTGAATGAATTTGTAAGAGCGCTTTTATAAACTCTGCATTATCTGGTACCGATTACAGTAAATTGTCTTTGCACTCTGTTGGCTCCAGTGCGGAGCATGGCAGTATAGGTGCCCGAAGGTAGCTCGTTGGTTGGTATCAGAACATTGTGTCTGCCTGTGGTGGAAGGGGTTGCGATTACCGAAAGCAAACGACCTGACATATCGTAGATGCAGATGTCTGTAACATTATCTTCCGGTAAAACGAAGCTGATCGTGATCTTGCCCTGTGCCGGATTGGGAAATAATTGCAGATCAAAATTGTGGGTGTTGAGCGAGACAGTCCGTGATGGGGGTGGAGTGCCCGGTATAGGTGGGTGAGAGGTGGTGGCGCTATTAAGCACATAACTATAGTTTGGGCTCAGTGGATTATTGTCTATGAGGGCAACTACACAACGCAAACGGTCAGATTTCCAGTTGGAAGGGATAGTTACCGGATCGAAAGTGTAAGAGTAAAACGAATCGGTATGCAGCACCGAAGGCAGGCTACCCGGCACACCGTTCGGATTTCGGAGCAAGTCTTGCGGGATGGTGAACCGGGCAACATACCGGAATTTGATACTGCCCGGGGCAATAATATTTGCCGAGTCGTTGAAGTTGTACCCACTACCTTGCATTGGGGTTGACGAGCCACTGTATGCATTTGCCTGCTGGTACTTCACTGTGGTTCCGGATACGCCTTCTTCGGTTACGATCAGCTCCAGGCGGTAGTCGCCGGTCATCTCCAAAGAAGGTTTGATTGTAGCCCTTGCGGTAATTTTCCCGTCGGCCACGTTATGTGTAACGCCAATATGGGCGAAACCGAATTTCTTTTTGTTGTCGGCGAGGTCGTAAAATATCCATTCATCTATTGCTGATTTGCGGCGGCGATCCTGAACGGTAGACGGGTAACCCAGGCCGGCAAGTTTGTTGGTTAAAGTATCGTAAAGCCGTGTAGACAGATTTTCATCGGCCATAGCATCATAGTGAAACTTGGAGTGTATACAAATAATGCTGAGGTGAGCTGAGTCTGTATTCCAAAGCGAATCAAGATAAACAATGCCCCGTGGACACCATCCGCACCAGGTGCCTGTTACTTCCTCTGTGAACATCCGTTTTACTGGTGTTGCGGCTGCAGTTCTGCCAACTATTGTAGTTCGTATTGTGTCATTTGCGTTATTGACGTCACCGGCAGCAACGATCCACAGTTTTATCGTCGCGGGGCCGGTAACGGCGGGGATGTAGGGTATGGAGAACGCTGTGAACGCATTCCACGTGAAAGGTGCACAGGATGTAGAAAAATATTGGGACAGTGGCGCAGAACTACCTACCTGCCAGAACACATCGAAACCGGATATTGTTGTTGGGCCGTAGTTGGCAAGGTAGCCTGAAAAGGTGACGCTGTCGCCTATTTTTGCATAGCTTTCAACTAATCCCTGTTCTGGTATGATACCAGTGATACCAATATCTGTACCAGTACCGTCATACACAAGAATATCGTCAATTGCTATTCCCCACAAACCGCTTTGGTAGGTCATTGCAGACGAACCCGTGGGACTACGGTAGCAAAAACGCAACTTACAGTTGGCCGTTGGCGTGATACCTGAAAGGTTCATGAAAGTAGGAATCCACACGCCACTGGTGCGCACTGTGTCAACGACCGAATAGGTAGATCCTCCATTAGTTGATATTTCAACCCATGCTTTCTCCATAGCCCAGAATTCGCCATAGATACATGCGAAAGAAAGGCGGGCGTTAGTAGCCCCTAGCATACTGAATGTGCCGGTTGTGATTGTGGCAATATCGTTCCAGGGTTGTTTGGCATCATTTACCATCAGGTATCTGGTATGTGGAGGCACTTCGAGGCTTCCCCAAAATACTTTTCCTTCGGCTGTCTGCCAGCCCAGGCCGCCACCTGCATGGGCTTCGGCCCACCCCGACGGAATAGCGGGTACAGCAGTGGTTTCAAAATTCTGGCTGTAAAAAATAGTCTGGGCCTGCGCGACAAAACCAGATATGCAAAAAGCGGCCAATGAGAGCAAGAAATTCTTCATATAATTCATCTTGAGAAACAATTGAAAAACAGGTAAGACCGTACGAATAGAACGAAGGTTTGCCGGTGTTGGAATTAAATTTCGGATTCAAATTTTTAAGCGATAATTTTTTGTTTCTGGTTAATAAAATTCATTTTGACGAAACTCCATTTTTGCCAAAAAGGGTGATTTTTGCTCCATTTGGACAAATCACCCGACGTGGGTCATGACGCAGCTATTTGTCGTCGATACATTTGGTGTTCAAACTTTAGTAAATGCGACAGTTGGTCTATTATGTGTGTTTCCTTTGCTTTCCGGTATTATTGGCAACCCGTACAAATGCGGCAAATCTGAGTGGGAAAGTGGTTTCTGCCACCGGGCAGCCGCTCGATGGCGTAAACGTGATGTTGTTGCGGGAACAAGACAGCGCTTTTGTGCATGCTGCTGTATCTTCTTCAACAGGGCATTTCGATATTTTGGGGCTGGCGCCAGGGCGATACCTGTTGCGGTGCTCACTTATCGGTTATGCGCAGCAGTCGCCCGGTATCGTGGTTGCTGGTGATGATGATATTCGGTACCCAGACATAGTAATGGTGAAGCAATCCCATTCGCTCGGTGACGTTAACGTAACAGCCCAAAAGCCACTGATAGAGGTTAAGGCTGACAAACTGATCGTAAACGTAGAGAATAGTATTGTTAACACGGGCTCGTCGGTATTCGAAGTTATTAGCAGGTCGCCGGGAGTGATGGTTGACCAGAATGACAGGATAACCCTGAAAGGACGACCGGGTGTAACGATAATGATCGATGGTAAAATAATACCGATAGCTGGAGGGGATCTGGCAAACATGCTGAAAGGAATGCAATCGGCCAGTATCGAACGGATTGAGCTCATTTCAAATCCCGGTGCAAGGTATGATGCCGCCGGAAGTGCGGGTATCATAAATATCGTGACTAAAAAAGGTAAAAAAGCCGGACTAAATGGTTCGCTGAATGCGAGCTATGGGCAGGGTGTATACCTTAAGGCAAACGCCGGCGGTAGTATGAACTACCGGGCCGGCAAACTGGCGCTGAATTTGAATTTTAATTCGGGTGAAAGAAGAGGGTTCAGTCATCTGAATATACAAAGGCAATTTTATGTCAATAACGAACTGAAGACGAGTTATGACCAAAGTAATAACACCTACTTTCCGGTTTTCAACCACACCGGAGGGCTTGGCATCGATTATAATATATCGAAGAAAGTCACCGTTGGTGTGTCTGGTTCAGGTAATAGTACCCGTTTCCGTCCGGCGGGCAGCAACACCTCAAGAGTAGATAGCGGAAACACAACGACTTTTTTTACTACCGCAATTACATCCAAAGATGTATGGTTCAACCAGACAATGAATGGGTATCTAAAGTATGACATAGATAGCAACGGAAGTGCATTGTCAATAGACGTGGACTATGCGCGGTATTCGACCAAAACGAACCAATTGTACACAACCGGATATTATGATGCAAGCTATCTGCGGTTTATGCCAGATTACCTGCTGTTTGGCGATTTAAGTGGCATTACACAAATCAGGGCTGTAAAAGCAGACTATACGAAAGTAATAGCGAGTAAAGGAAAAATTGAAGCAGGTGCCAAGACCAGTTTTGTGACATCTGATAATATGCCTTTGTTTTACGATAGAAGCAATGGCGCAGATATGCAGGATACCGGGAAAAGCAATCACTTTGTATATGGAGAAAATATTAATGCAGGCTATATCAATACATCGCGAGACTGGCAAAAGTGGAGTGTACAAATAGGCGTGCGTGCAGAGCATACTCATGCAACGGGAGATCAGAAAATAACCGGAAAGCGGTTTAACAGAGATTATCTGCAGATTTTCCCAAGTCTTGCACTACAATGGCATGCAAACGACAGACACGAAATTGGAGCGACGCTCAGCAGAAGAATTGACCGGCCTGGTTATAATCAGTTGAACTCGTTCAAATATTATCTGGACCCCACAAACTATCGGATGGGTAATCCGTACCTTAACCCAACGCTTACTTATGCGGTGGAGGTGGCGCATACTTTCAGGCAAAAATTTCTGACAACATTTACCGCCAGCAGCGCCACAAACGTGATTACAGAAACCCTTGAGGCTGACGAAGTATACCCCAACATCAGCAGGCAAACAGATAAAAATCTGGCGAGCATGCACTATTTCGGAGTCAGTGTTGCGTATCCTATACAGTTAACAAAATGGTGGCAACAAATTGTGAATGCAAATATTTACTATAATCGCTTTATTGGGGATATTGCGAATACGCAGCTTCATAAAGGTATGACGGCATACGATGTTAATGCAACCACAAGTATCGTCCTTTCCAGGAGTCTGTCTGTAGAGTTTAGTGCCGTAGGACAATCGGCTGCGGTACTTGGATATTACGATATGATACCTGTTTGGTTTGCTAATTTCGGTGCACAAAAAAAGCTATTCGATGGTAAGGCAACATTAAAAGTAGCCTTTACAGACCTGTTTTATTCTAATCAGCCTGGTGCCACGATTGCCTTTAGGAATTTCAGGGAAGTGTGGTCTTACAGGAGAGATTCACGGGCCTGCTTTTTTACTTTTGTATACCGTTTCGGTAAACAAAACAGCCCAGTAAAACGGCATAGCAGCGGAGCGGAAGAAGAAAAACGCAGGGTAAGCGGAGGCGGATAGCAAATGTCACGTAACACCATATTCACGATGTGTATGGAGATTGACGGTGAAAATCAGGCTTATTCTGTTACATTTGCGTCAAATTTTAAAAATCTATGTCATTACTGATAGTAGGCACAATGGCGTTCGACGCGCTGGAAACCCCGTTTGGGAAAGTAGACCGTATTATAGGCGGGTCTGGTACTTATGCTGCTCTGGCGGCGTCAAATTTTACTAAGCCGATCAACATGGTGTCAATTGTTGGTGGTGATTTCCCCAAAGAAGATATTGCTG
This sequence comes from uncultured Bacteroidota bacterium, assembly GCA_903824665.1. Lineage (GTDB taxonomy): Bacteria > Bacteroidota > Bacteroidia > Chitinophagales > Chitinophagaceae > Nemorincola. The sequence goes on from CAIJXT010000011.1 coordinate 189,117, forward strand.
CACTGGAGTCAAGAGGCGTGTCGTTTGATGGTCTTGAAATTGTAGCCGATGAGAAGAGCTTTTTCTGGAGCGGTAAGTACCATCTGGACATGAATACCCGCGATACTTTGGTTACTGACCTGAATGTACTGGCACGATTCAATCCTATAGTACCGGAAAGCTACCAGGGAGCAGATTTTATGATGCTTGGCAACCTTTCGCCGGCGGTACAGATAAGTGCATTGAAGCAGTTGCACAAGCGCCCGAAACTGGTGATCATGGATACTATGAATTTCTGGATGGATGTGGCTATGCCTGAACTACAGGAAGCACTGCAAATGGTAGACCTGCTGATGGTGAATGATAGTGAAGCACGGCAACTCAGCGGCGAATATTCGCTTGTGAAAGCTGCTAAAAAGATTCAGAAAATGGGTCCGAAATACCTGATCATCAAAAAGGGAGAGCATGGTGCGCTGCTGTTTTATGAAGACAGGATATTCTCGGCACCTGCACTGCCGCTGGAAGATGTTTTTGACCCAACGGGCGCTGGAGATACGTTTGCAGGTGGTTTTATAGGTTATCTGGATCGCATTAACGACATCTCGTTCGAGAGCATGAAGGCCGCTATCATAATGGGGTCTGCTCTTGCTTCGTTTTGCGTTGAAAAATTCGGACCACAACGGTTGATGGAAATAACTCCTGAAGAAATTGAAGCCCGTGTGAATGAATTCATCATGCTGTCTAATTTCGAGGTACGTGCGAAATAACAAGTAGTTCTGAATGTCTTATAAAAAGAGCTCCCGGTAAACCCGGGAGTTTTTTTTTTGCTTACCCCAAAGCAGTTTTGTGTCGTGCACCAACATCCAGTAATGGTTGTTGCCTCGACGGGCACTGTTGTTTATTCTGCTGAAAAACAGGCGTTTAATTTAACAATGGTGTACCAACATGTGCAATAGTTTATTTCTATACCTTTGTCTGCTAACTTTTCAAACAACTGAAAATGAGATCAATTTCCTTATCGCTGCTGGCATGTGCAATACTGTCGGTACCAGCGAGTAAAGTTACCGCCCAGACCGGCGATGAAATAATAGCCAAACATATAGATGCTATAGGTGGCGAAAAGAACTGGGACAAAATTGTCTCTATGAAAAAGGTAGGGTCAGTAACTATACAGGGTATGGAAATATCTATGACCAATACGATAGTGCACAACAAGGGTCTGCGGATGGATATTTCGGTGATGGGTATGGATGGCTATGTGATACTTACACCCAAAGCAGGCTGGATGTATATGCCAATGCAACCCGGAATGGACAAGGTGACACCTATGCCTGAAGACCAGTTGAAAACTGCCGCCGACCAGTTGAACATCAAAAGAGCACTGCTGGCTGACAAATCAATAATTGCAAAAGCTGTTTTCGCAGGCAAAGACACAATAGATAACATCCCATGCCTGAAAGTAAATGTGACCGGGAAAGACGGCGCAGAACAAACAGCCTATTTTGATGCTGCCAACTACAACATGATCCGTTCTGAAAACAAGGTTAAAGTAAAGGACGAAGAGCAGGAGGTAGCGATGAGTTTCAGTAATTTTCAGAAACAGGCTGAGGGAATAACCATACCTATGACTGAAACAAATCCGGCATTTGGTGGAGATATTGTTTACAAATCTGTAGAGATCAATAAGCCTGTAAGTGACGAGGCTTTTAAACCTACCGAGCCTAAGAAAACAGAAGCAGGCAAGTAAACAGCTAAGTAAACAGGTATCCTACTCATATATTGATGTTAAATACGCAGCATAACAGCCATTAATTTTATAAATTCCCTGCGAATTGTTATTTTCGCATTCTAATTTTTATACACTAAATGTTACAGACAGATTATATACATGTGCCTTATGGCAGAACAGTACATGGGGAGGATGAAGTAGAAGCAGTTGTAAAAGTACTGCGGACCTCTACCCAGATGGGTAAGAATGTGCGTGAGATGGAAGAACGCATATCTTCATTATATGACAAGAAATACGGTATTATGGTCAACAGCGGATCATCAGCGTTGTACCTTGCTGCTGATCTGATGAACTATGAAGAGGGTAGTGAGATTATTACTCCTGCCCTGACGTTCTCTACAACCGTAGCGCCAATCGTAAAAAAGGGATGGGTTCCGGCTTTCATTGATGTGGAAGAAGGCACCTACAATCTGGATGCTAATAAAGTGGAGGAAATGATCACGCCAAAGACAAAGGCAATGATCATACCCAACCTTATGGGCAACCTTCCCGATTGGGCACAACTGAGAGCTATTGCTGATAAACATAATTTGTTTGTACTGGAAGATTCTGCCGATACACTGGGTGCAGAAATAGGCGGCGCATCATCTGGCCGTTTTACTGACATGAGTACGACAAGCTTTTACGGATCGCACATTATCAACTGTGCGGGCAATGGTGGAATGCTGTGTGTGAATACTCCGGAATTTTATGACCGTGGTCGTTTGTTGCGCAGCTGGGGTCGTAGTTCGTCATTGTTTGTTGAGTCTGAGAAGATTGAAAACCGCTTCAATGTAGAAGTAGACGGTATACCTTACGATGCTAAATTCGTATTTGAAGAGCCGGGCTATAACATTGAGCCATCAGAAATGGGTGCTGCATTTGGTATTGTTCAGTTGAATAAACTCGCACACAATATTGATACACGTACAGCCAACTACAATCGCATGCGTGAATTCTTCACTCAGTATGAAGAGTTTTTCATTCTGCCAAAGCAGTTGCCCGATTCGCGTACCGGTTGGTTGGCCTATTCGTCCACCATTCGCGAAACCGCTCCATTCATCCGCCGTGATTTGCAGATATTCCTGGAAAAACGCAATATTCAGACCCGTACGGTATTTACCGGAAATATCCTTCGTCAGCCTGGATTCAAGAACGTAGCCCATAAAGCTGCGCAGGGTGGATACCCAGAAGCAGACAAGGTAATGCGCGGTGGTATGCTGCTGGCTTGCCACCATGGTCTGAGCGAAGAACAAATTGCTCATATCATGGAGAGTGTTACCGTCTTTATGAAAAATATATAGTGAATGTTTGTAATTATATTACTTGTTTATCTCGCGTTCAGAAATAGTGCAAGGGCCAAAGCGAAGGGTCTGAATGGAATTTTGTGGGCGGGCATAACAGTACTGTCGTTCTTCACTACACTTTTCATAGGGTGCATGATTGTTGTGTTCAACTTTTGTGCAGATAAAGTAAATCTGGATTTGCTAGCTTCAACCGATCCGGAAACCCGGGCGATGGTGACCAAACAGCTTGCAGATGCGCTGAATTCGAATCCACTGCACAGCTTTACCATTGAATTATTTGGTATTGGCGGGTACTTGCTTATCCGGTACATACTGGATAGAAAACCAGAAAAAAAGCAGCCTGAAGTGCATTGGACGGATCGCCTTGGCGAAAACAGGTAATTGCAATAAACCAAACGATAAAATTGTAAAAATGGGTTTCAATCGTATGCATTGAAACCCATTTTCATTTCAGTGGATCAGAGATTTCAATATTATTTGAATCACAGCTCTTTTTCTGTAAATCAGAGAATCGTTAAAAAAATACAAAGCGACAGGAAAGGGCAAAAAAAACGGTAATTGCATTACATTTGCATAGCTTGAAAACACCCCCCAAACATACTGCCTCCAAATCCGGCAACACAAAGCGCAACATCCGCCGGCTGTGGCTGACTTTCATATTTATGCTTGTGTTTTTTGTGCTGCTTATTGTCAGCATAGAGAACGGACTGGTAGGTTACATGCCCTCACTGGCTGAGCTGGAGAATCCTCAAAGCGCCGTTTCGTCTGAGGTATTTGCCGCGGATGGCACGATTCTGGGCAGGTATTATGTACTGGACAGGTCGAACAGCAAATACCATGAAATTTCGCCCAACATCGTTAAGGCTTTGCTGGCAACGGAAGATGTGCGGTTTTATGACCACGCAGGTATTGACCCTGTAGCCACGATCGCGATTCCATTTTATGTGCTCCTGCACAAGAAAAGAGGTTCTTCCACAATCACCCAACAGCTTGCCAAAAACCTGTTTCCCAGAAAAAGCGGGTCAACTTTGTCATTGCCGTTCATGAAGCTAAAAGAGTGGGTGCTGGCAGTAAAACTGGAACGCAATCTGACAAAAAATGAAATTATTACTTTGTACCTCAACACTGTGCCATTTGGAGACAATGTGTATGGTATAAAGAATGCATCGATGACGTTTTACAACAAGATGCCCGATAGTATAGCAATAGATGAAGCAGCAGTACTGGTTGGAATGCTGAAAGGCAATACTATTTACAACCCGAGGACCAGACCCAAGCGTGCACGCGAACGCAGAAATGTGGTGCTGGAGCAAATGTACAAGAGTAACTATATAACCGAAGCCCAGCTGGCAACGTTGAAAGCACAGGAAACACCGCTAGACTATCATAAAATTGATTATCATGATGGGATAGCACCCTATTTCAGGCAAGTGGTAGAGCAGTATGTAAAGAATGCGATTAAAGATCTGACCAAGCCTGACGGAACGCCCTACGATATCTATAAGGACGGTCTGAAGATATATACTACCATTGATATGCGCATGCAGCGCTATGCCGAGGAAGCGGTGCAGGAACATCTTACAGACCTGCAAAAGCAGTTTCTGGCGCAACCGGGTTATGTGGATGGCAGTATCTGGAAAAGAAAAGGAAATGTGCAGAATATTCTGATGAATGCCATAAAATCATCAGACCGTTATCAGATGCTGCGCAATCAGGACATGACGGAAGAGAAGGCGATTGCAGCAATGCGAAAGCCAATCAAAATGAAGATTTTTGCGTGGAATAAGGGACGTACCAAGGATACAGTGATGAGTCCTATTGATTCGATCAAGTACATGAAGCTATTTCTTCAGGCAGGCTTTATGGCTATGGATCCATTTACCGGAGAGGTGCGTGCGTGGGTTGGCGGTATTGACCATAACTTCTTCATGTATGATCACGTGAACATTAACACCAAGCGGCAGGTAGGTTCTACGATCAAGCCATTACTCTATTCTTTTGCTATCGATAACGGTTTTTCGCCATGCGGGATACTCTCTACAGCACCGCAGGAATTCCCTACACTGCCGGAGCCATACGATGCCGGTGGGTCTGATGAAGGAGATATTCCTATGAAAACCGCACTTGCAAAATCTATCAACAATGCTGCGTTGTATATTCTGAAGCAGGTAGGTATAGAGCCATTTGTAGACTTTGCCCATAAATGTGGAGTGAGCAGCCGTATGGATCCTGTGCCTTCTGTAGCACTTGGTGTGTCAGATGTTTCGTTGTACGAAATGCTGGGTGCTTATAGCATGTTTCCAAATGGTGGCATGCATACGGATCCGTTCTTTCTGGTTAAAATTGAGGACAAAAATGGAATGCCGATCAAGAATTTTGCAGCCAAGCAAAAAGAACTGATCAACAAGAATACAGCCTTTAAGATGGTGAAGATGATGCGTGGTGTTGTGAATGCGGGAACAGGCGGCAGGCTCCGTTACCGGTACGGAATACACAACGATGTAGCCGGTAAAACTGGTACTACCAACAATCAGGCAGATGCATGGTTTATAGGTTATACACCACAATTGCTGGCGGGTGTATGGGTGGGGTGCGACGACAGAGAGTTCAGATTCCGGAGTGAGCGACTTGGACAGGGTGCTGCGGCTGCCCTGCCTATCTGGGCCTACTTCATGAAACGGGTATATGCTGATCCGAAAACCGGAATACTGCCCAATAAGACTTTTGACCAACCGGAGGGATTTGATGATTGTGAAGCAGAGCCTACATTCATAGATGCGGTAACAGAGCCAGCACCGGATGTGGATGTGGAAGAAAAGGTTGCTCCAGTTGAGGATGATGTTTACAGGTAGTACTCTTTGTTGCCATTTGATACTGTACAGAAATCCCCCCAATTTCACCCGTTACCGTTTGTTTCATTGCGTTAACTTCATTTGTAACTAAAGCTACAAATGATGAAAAAATACTGCGTCTGTTTGCTGACATGGCTGACTTTACTAATTGCTGTTCAGTGTATTGCTCAACCTACGCTATTGTTGCCACAGTCGAGCCAGCTAGCTGAGGTGAAGCAGCGGATAGGGTATACTGATGTCACCGTCGTTTATCATAGTCCGGCAGTTAATGGCAGAAAAGTTTGGGGCGCATTGGTACCCTATGAAAAGATATGGCGTGCCGGAGCCAATGAGAACACCACAATAACCTTTACAGACAATGTGACGATCAATGGCAGCCCGCTTCCGGCAGGTACCTATGGCCTGCACATGATACCTGGCATAAGTTCCTGGATAGTGGTCTTTTCGAAGAACCATACATCCTGGGGGAGTTACTTCTACAACAAAGAAGAAGATGCACTACGGGTGGAGGTAAAGCCCGAAACCCATGAGCATACAGAATGGCTGGAGTATACCTTTACCGACCGCGAGGCTGCGTCGGCGAATGTTGCCATGTCATGGGAAAAAATACGGGTGTCTTTTTCTGTTGGTGTCGATGTTCATTCCATAGCACTGGATAAAATAAGACTACAACTCAGAGGCATAGCGGCATTTGGTTGGCATGCCTGGGAGGAAGCAGCCCACTATTGCATAGTGAACAAGATCAACTATGAAGAGGCGCTGAAGTGGGTAGACCGATCTATATTGGTGGAGGAGAATCATGTGAATCTTGCGGCCAAAGCCCAGTTGCTGACACTGATGGGTAAAACGAAAGAAGCCGCAGAGATCAATAGAAAGGTTCTTTCCAGGATGGAGACGGCAAGTGAAACACAGGTGAATGCATTTGGGTATGAATTGATGAATGAACACGATGTTCCCACCGCATTGGATGTGTTCAGACTGAATGTTAAGAAACATCCTGATAGCTGGAATGCATATGACAGCCTTGCAGAAGCACTCAATGTATCGGGTGATAGGAAACAGGCACTCGCGAACTACAGAATTGCATTGTCAAAAGCACCAGATGATCAGAAACAAAGAATAAAAGGTACAATAGCCACGCTGGAGCAATAGGCCTGGTCACAATATTGAAAGAGTGTAGCCGCGCAAAGGGCTGGTTTGAAAATTCATTTTCAGACCGGCCCTTTGCGTTTTAGGTAATTGATGAGTGTGATTTATGTAATGCTTGTTGAGGGATGTGTAATGATTAACAATTCGTATTGGGTCACCTTTGTGAAGTGAAAATTCTTTCACGAGTAACTATTTATAATGAGAACAAAATTATTAATTGTGATGGCTGCAGTAATGCTGCACATGCTGCCCAATCAAAGTTTCGGGCAGGCACCTACGTTGGGAGTCGCTGCCGGCTTTGTGCTGTTTACAACCATCGGACCAGTGACTAATTCAGGTATACCTTATCTTACCCACCTTACTGGAAACGTTGGTACCAATACAGGTTCCAGTACAGGCTTCGGCAATGTGGACGGGCAAATGCATGATGGCGGGCCGACAAGTATAGCATGTGCGGCAGATGTCATTGCACTGTATGGAGACCTGAACGGCAGAACTCCTACATTTTCTCCACCGTCACCATTGTTGGGTGGAGGGGAAACGCTTTCGGCCGGCGTGTATCAGTACCCGCTGCTCACAGCGGCATCGCTGAATCTGAACCTGTTTCTGGACGGAGCTGGTGACCCCAATGCATTGTTTATTATAAAAATCGACGGTGCATTCTCGGTAAATACAGGTGCAAAAGTGGTGCTATTGAATGGTGCGCTTGCCTGTAATGTTTTTTGGTTAGTTGAAGGCATGATTGGTATGGGAGCCGGTGCTACAATGCGTGGCACGATGCTGGCACATAATGGCCAGATATTGTTAGGTGCGCTTGATACGCTTGAAGGGCGCGCGCTTTCGATAAATGGTGAAATACTTACCAATTCGCTGATGGCTTATACACCATTGGGATGTGGCAGTCCGGTGCTTACCGGCCCCGCCGCCCCATCGCTTGTGTCTACTGCATCATTCGGCGTGTTCTCCAGTATTGGGCCGGTGACATCAACACCTGTGACTTATGTATTAGGAGATGTAGGGTCCAACACAGCTGGCCCTACAGGGTTTGATCCATTGAATGTTACAGGTGACATATACACTCCGGGAGCAGTGACTGCGACCTGTGCCGCGGATCTGCTCAATGTTTACAATTATATGAATGCGCTGCCTACTGATATTGAATTGCTTTACCCGGCACTGTTTGGACACGATCTGGTGCTTACCCCGCATACTTATCATATGGCTGCAGCGCCGATAAGTCTTACCGGAAGTGTTTATCTCAATGCTCAAGGCAACCCGAATGCCGTATTTGTAATCAATATGAATGGTGCGTTTATCACTAGTTTACTTTCCAAAATCATTCTAATAAATGGTACACAGGCAAAAAACGTGTATTGGAAGATAGATGGTGCTGTGCATATTTATGATAACTCTGTTTTTAACGGCACGATCATAGCAGCAGGTGCTATAGACCTGGATACGGGCGATACACTCAACGGCCGTGCGATGACTATTAACGGTGCTGTAGCGATCAATGGCAGCTACATCAATGTTAACCCAGCACCATGTGTTGCTTCATCAATTACCGGTATCGATTCGGTATGCGTTGGTATGACCACTTTGCTGACAAGCTCAGATACCGGAAGGATATGGCATAGCAGTGATACTGCGGTGGCGACAATTGATTCGGTATCGGGTTTGGTAACCGGAGTAGCTGCAGGAACCACCATTATAACACTAACAACTGGTCTGGCTTGCCAGAATGTAGATACAGTGACAGTAAATGCTGCGCCATTGCCGGTTACTGGCGCTGATACTGTGTGTGCAGGTTCTGCAACTTTGTATAGCAGCCTGACTCCGGGTGGATCATGGAGCAGTAGTAATTTGACGGCAGCAACGGTTGGTTCGCTTTCCGGTTTAGTTTCCGGAATTGCAGCCGGAACCGCCGACATATCCTATACCATTGCCGGCGGTTGCAGCGCCATGAAAAATATTGTGGTCAACAGTATCCCTGCTGCCGGCACTATTACCGGTACATTTACTGTTTGTCCGGCGGCAAACACGCTGCTTAGCAACACTACATTAGGTGGTATATGGTCGTCTGTAACGCCCGCTATTGCTACCATCGGTTCTTTGACAGGCCTGCTAACCGGAGTGGTTGCAGGTACAACTACAATTTCTTACACCGTGACAAATACTTGTGGCGCATCGGCAGCTACTACCATTGTAACTGTTAACCCAGCGCCTGACGCTGGTACAATAACGGGTATAGCGTCTACCTGCCCAACAGGTACTACTACGCTGAGCAATACCGCCATTGGTGGTGTATGGTCATCTGTAACACCTGCTATTGCTACCATAGGTTCACTGACTGGAATTGTCAGCGGTATTGCAACCGGAACAACCACAATATCCTACACCGTAACTAATAGCTGCGGAACAGCGGCGGCTACAGTTATAGTAACCGTTTCGGCTACTCCTGATGCAGGAACCATAGCGGGCACTACGATTGTTTGTGCCGGTAGTACTACGACATTAACCAATACCGCCGGTGGTGGTGTATGGTCGTCCGTGACACCAGCAATTGCAACGATAGGTTCTGCAAGTGGTATTGTTACCGGCATTGCTGCAGGAACAACAGCGATATCTTATACTGTTACCAATAGCTGCGGAACAAATGCAACGTCTACAGTTGTAACCGTTAATCCGTTGCCAGAAGCTGGTACAATCACCGGTATAGCGTCAACCTGCCCAACAGTTACGACGACGCTAAGCAATACCGCCATTGGTGGTGTATGGTCATCTGTAACACCTGCTATTGCTACCATAGGTTCGCTCACAGGTATCGTTACGGGTATTGCCACTGGAACAACCACAATATCCTATACTGTTACGAATAGCTGCGGAACAGCTGCGGCTACAAGGGTAGTGACGGTTTCAGCCACACCTGATGCCGGAACTATAACGGGCACAACAATACTTTGTGCTGGTAGTACTACAACACTAACCAATACCGCCGGTGGCGGTGTTTGGTCGTCTGTTACACCGGCAACAGCAACAATAGGTTCTGCAAGCGGTACCGTAACTGGTATTGCAGCCGGTACTTCTACGATTTCTTATACTGTTACCAATAGCTGCGGAACAAATGCAACCTCTACTGTTGTAACCGTAAATCCATTACCAGTAGCTGGTACAATCACCGGTACAGCGTCTACCTGCCCAACCGGTACCACGACGCTGAGCAATACTGCCAGTGGCGGTGTATGGTCGTCTGTAACGCCTGCGGTTGCTACAATAGGTTCGCTGACTGGTATCGTTACAGGTATTGCAACAGGAACAACCACAATATCCTACACTGTAACGAATAGCTGCGGAACAGCTGTGACTACAGTGATTGTGACTATATCGGCTACTCCTGATGCAGGAACCATAACGGGCACTGCGATAGTTTGTGCTGGCAGTACTACAACACTAACCAATACCGCCGGTGGTGGAGTATGGGTGTCTGTTACACCAGCAATTGCAACCATTGGTTCTGCAAGCGGTATCGTGACAGGTATGGCTGCAGGTACAACAATTGTATCGTATACGGTAACCAATAGCTGCGGATCAGCTTCTTCATTCAGGATTGTAACCGTTAATCCATTGCCTTTTGCAGGTATAATAACAGGAACGGCAACAGTTTGTCAGGGTAACACAATTACACTAAACAGTACCGTTGGCGGCGGTATCTGGACGTCGGCGTCTACCTTAGTTGCTGCTATTGGCTCGTTATCAGGTATCGTTACAGGTGCTAATTCAGGCACAGCATTAATTTCATACTCTTTCACCAATAGCTGCGGAACGAATGTTGCCACCCGTGTAGTAACTGTCAGTCCGATGCCAAATGCAGGTACAATCATTGGTCTTTCCAGAGTGTGTACAGGCTCTTCGATTTCGCTGACTAACATGGCCACAGGCGGAATATGGAGCACTAATAATGCTAATACATCAGTATCCAGTGGTTTGGTGACAGGTATCTTTGCTGGTATTGATACCATTGTTTACACCGTAACTAATAGTTGTGGATCGGCAACTGCTATCAAGATCATCACTGTTAATCCACTGCCAGGCATTACAATTATAACAACGAGTTCGCCAGCGATCGTTTGTAATGGTACAATGTATCAGAATTTCGGTACATCAACACCTGTTGCAGCAGATAGAGTGTACAACTGGTCGGCGGTTAATGCAACAGTGTGGGCACAAGGGTCTTCGCACAATTATGCGCTTGTTAACTTCAATCTGACAGGCACAGCATATGTGACATTAAATACAACAATATCATCAACAGGCTGCACAAGCACAAATACACAAATGGTTACTGTAAACGCGTCACCTGCCCAGGTTGATTATGTTTCCTATTTCAAAGGCCATTTTGTAAGTACGCCAAATGGTAGAGGATCTTACCAGTGGGGCTATGACGACAAAACCACTCTTGATTCAACAATACTTGTTGGAGAGATCAACCAGGATTATGTACACGCAAGTCCTGATTTTAATAACAGGCTGTTTTGGGTGATGACTAATACAGGTGGCTGTATACAGAAGACTTATTATACAGCACCGCTGGTAGTAGAAAGCGTGAGTGAAGATGGACCAAACGTAAAGGTGTATCCTAACCCTGCAACAAGCCAGATAACTGTTGAGATAAGTGCAAACGCAGCTGGAACTATCGTTGTTGAAATAGCTAACATAATGGGCCAGAAAATGACCAGCGTTACCGCAAGTAACAGTAAAGCTTTGGTTGATGTGACAGACCTGGCTGCAGGCCCTTACATAGTTACCTGTTACAGCGACGGCATCAGAATCAGCAGCACTCGTTTCATCAAGAACTAATCTATTTCACCACATAAAACAATTTTAAAATGAAAAACATATATCTCTTGTTGATTGCAGCAGGTTGTTCTGCATCAGCAATAGCGCAGGTTGCAAGTACACATCCATATGCCACCAATCAGTCGAAGCGCTGGGCACTGGATGTAAATTTACTGGGCGGAAAAGCCGACCAGACTTTTACGACTGCAAATTCCATAAACAATTATCCGGGAGCGATGAATGGTAATACCGGAGTTTTGAAATATGACAGAGGCTACTCTTACGGTGCGAACCTGCAATTGGGGTATTTTTTCGGACACAGTGAGCATTTTGGCATCGGTACAGGCATCATGTTCATGGAGCAGCGAGGTGAAGCTAATCTCGACGCGTTCCACATCGATTTTAGATCGACAGACGTTGCAGGAAATACCTTCAGGCAGGTGCTGAGCGGGTATGATATCCGTGAAGACGTTGTTTCGTCGATGGTGAATATTCCGGTGATGCTGAAATTCAAGACTCGCTTTTCAAAGCGTTGGGGATTCAGTACGGATGCTGGCGCTGTAATCAATCTGCAAATGAAGAACGCATACAGTACTAATGCGAAATTCAACAGGGAAGCAATTTACAAATTTGTACAAAACAGTGACGGCGGTACAACTTCTGTTTACGACAATTCTACTACGCCGTCTGCCGGATCCTGGCTTGTAACCAGAGCAGAATTTCTGCGCAACAATCCAGGTGGAGATTGGGCAGAGTATGCCAGAATCAAACGTTCGATGGGTATAAATGTTGGTGACCAAATGATTACTGCCAGCCGAACAGGCAAAACTACTTATCAGACCCCGTCGGTTGGTTTTATGATCCAGCCATCTTTCAATTACTATTTGTCTGACAATGTCTCTATAAAGTTGGGCGGTTATTACATGCTGCAACCTTTCAAAAACAAGGCTCTGAGCAACTATCGCCTGACAGACGGGTATAGTTCATACAGTTCTGTACTTGATAACGTTACCGCAAGTGTCAATACATCTTATGGCGTGAACCTTGGAGTAAGTGTATATATGGGCAGAAAAGACAAAGACCACGACAACGATGGTATCACCGACAGAAAGGATGATTGCCCGGATGTGTTTGGACTCGCTGAATTTAACGGTTGTCCTGATACCGATAAAGATGGTATTCAGGATTCGAAAGATTCATGTGTCACCGTTTTCGGTCTTGCTAAATTCAATGGCTGTCCTGACACAGACGGCGACGGACTTGCCGACAGGGTAGATGAATGCCCTTTTGTGGCCGGACCAATAGCATTGAATGGCTGCCCGGACAAAGACAAAGATGGTATAGCAGACAAAAACGACCTCTGTCCAGATGTTTACGGTGTTCTGTTGTTCCGCGGTTGTCCTGATACAGATGGCGATGGTATTGCAGACAGCGAAGACAAATGCCCTATGGTAGCCGGTACTGCTGCCAACGGCGGATGCCCTGACACTAAACCTGCTACCGACCCAATGAACGGTGGTGGCGATCTGAATACACCAATACTGTTTGAAGTGAATATGTCAACAGTAAAACAATCGTCAATGCCCGGAATAGAAGATGCAGTGAACGAGCTGAACGCTGACAAAAACGCAACCCTTCAGATAGATGGTCATGCAGATGCAAGTGGCCCCGACGCCTGGAACAAAATACTATCTCTGGAGCGTGCAAAGGCTGTAAAAGCTGAGGTGACACAACGTGGTATAAAAAGCAATAGGGTGAATACAATAGGGCATGGCAGCAACGACCCTGCAGCTACCAACGACACCTATGACGGCAAAGAACAAAACAGAAGGGCCAAAATGACTATAAAAAAGTAGAGATTCGAGTGGTCTTCAAAAAGAAACGGTCTGTCCTGAATTTAGGACAGACCGTTTTGCTATAGAAACAACAAGGGGAACGTTCGTACGATTATGATAGTCAGTTTACTTCGTAATCGTAATTTTTTTAGTTACAGCACCATTTTCATTATATACTCTCACCAGATATTCACCGCTATAAAAGGTGCGGGTGTCGAGATAAGAAATGGTACTGCCTGCATTGATGATGGACGATTGCAGTAACCTTCCTGTCATGTCGAAAATGGCAACATGCATGTCCTGATACATAGCATTATCTGTTTGTACAGCAATAAAATCATTGGAGGGGTTAGGGAAAATAATTACATCCAAGTTGCCGGTAGTGATTGTCGTGTAAGATGAAGACGGATTGTATGTTGTAACCGGTTCTGTGATAGATGTTACTTTTACGCCCGTCTTAACCCCATAGAAAGTAGGACCTACTGCATAAGGATAGGCAGAATTGTGCTGAGCATCTACCGTGCAAAAATACGCGTACGTGCCAGCGGGATACTCGGGTGTAACACAAAAACGTCCATTGTGGCTATCGAGGTAGTCGGGCTGTGCGGCGGTAGGGGCGATGTATTCATAATCTTCTCTGAAATAGCCAAGCGGGTAGGTGGTGCTCACCGCAGGACCGGCTGTTACAGGTGACCCATCCGCGTAGGTAGTACGTGTAGTAATAGATCTGAGTGCATAGCTCGATTTCATTCGTACAATACCTCCTGTGCCGTCAGTATTCTTGAAACCATAGGCGCCATAAATCGGGAAACCGTCATATGCAAAACCTATGAGCGGCGAATGGGCGCTGCTGTTGATTACATAAAGTCCGTCAGCATCATACAAATTACATACGGTTGAGATAACAGAAAGATCCAGTTTGAATGCGCTTGGGTTCTGGTGATGGTGGTAGTTGCCCATAGCCGGGTGGCCCTTGGAGCAGTCGAAGCCACCTTTCTCTGCCAGCACGGCATCTCTGTTCCACACACCATCCCCAGGCCCGCCGGGGATAGGTCCGCCGGCTATTGCATTGGTGCTGTTCTTCCACGATACACCATCTCGATAGTCGAAAAGTGCAACACCGTTGATGAATATGCCAATGTTACCACCCGTCGTTGCAACAGGGGCTCCGGTATTGGCAACCGGACTTAGCGGTAGCTTGAAAATGGCATTCTGACTGGTAGCCAACGATGGATTGCCATCGAGGAACGGACCTGTAACATAACCAGGTATGCCTTTTGTACGTACATAAACCCAATTGGTCGAATACAAAACCGTCTGCACATTGGCAGAGTCTGCATCGACTATGGGTGTAGAGTTGCCGCTAACATAGTGCCTGCCGGTAAGTCCGGTTGTATTTCGTATCCAGGACAGGATTGCCGGATTGGTCTGTGCTTGCAGGGTAATGCTGCCGAACAGCAACGCGGGAATTAATAGTGCTTTTTTCATTTGTGCTGATTTGTGAGTTGCTCAATCTCCTGAGTTAGCCTTTTCATTGGGAGTGCCCGATGTCTGTGCAAACAGGATTGTTCAGTTTTTTTTGACGACTAAATGAGCCTATTCCTTCGCAGGATTGAGAAAAATTTCTTTTGGGAACGAATAATCAGGATTAAAGAGGAATTTTTTGTCGGTGAGCGTGAGTAAAAAAGCAAGTAAATCTACTTTGTCATCTGCCGAAAGAACAATGGGACGCATCAGCTCGGGTGATAACGTTTTGTGCTGAACGATTCCGGAGGTGTAGTGGTTGATCACATCCTGTAGTCGTTTGAATCGTCCGTCGTGCATATACGGATAGGAGTATTCCACGTTTCGCAGCGTTGGAATTTTAAATAAAAGCGAGTCTTTTGCAGCATGTGTAATTCTGATCCGTCCATAGTCGTTCAGCGTGGTATCTACAGCCAGTCCATTATTGGCGAAACTGTTTGTGGTAAACAAAGGTTCTGTGTGGCAGGATGCACAATGCTCCCGGAACAGTGAATATCCCTTTTCTTCCACTAACGAAAAAGCAACGCCCGGTACTTTGTTTTTTACCTGATCATATTTTGAATTGGCGCTAACCAACGTCAGCATAAATTGGGAAATCGATTTCAGTAACCGCTCACCTGTTACGATGCTGTCGCCAAAAGCACTAATGAACAGTTTTTTGTAGGTAGTTGACCGCTGCAGGCGAAAAATCACAGAATCCAGGCTGCTGCCCATCTCTGCGGGATGTGCAATAGGAGCCAGTGGCTGCACATCAAGGTGATTTACAGCACCATCCCACATAAACAGCTTAGACCAGGCAAGATTCATAGTTGCCGGTGCATTTCTGGTGCCAATGCTCCCTTTAATACCATGACTCAGGGTGTGGTCTACATGGGTAAATGCGGTATACTGCAGGTGGCAGCTTGTGCAGGAAATAGTACTGTCGGCAGATAGTACCGGGTCGTAAAAGAGAGCCCTGCCAAGCAATATTTTCGCCGCTGATGGCGGATTTTTTGTGAAATCATAAACCGGAGCAGGCCATCCTGCAGGCACATGAAATCGCACTGTTGTATCACCTTTAAGCGAAGCAGCCATATACCAAAGCAACCCTATTAAGACAATGACATATTTCTTCATGGGTTGGTATAGAAAATTGTTCCTGCTTTTTTCGCCAAACGCACTGCATTATGGCCCGGTATCATTATATTATTTTCGGTTTTCAGATCTATTCCGTTCAAAAAACGGTGCAAATCAACGAAGACATTTACATTTTGTTGATTATCAACCTTTAGTATGACCGGAGTGAGTGTTGCGAACGGTGCCGAATAGCCGCCGATATGGAAATGAAATTCATGATTGCGGGTAGGTGCGGCAGCGGCTGTGCCTTCCAATTTCCAATTGATATAGCCACTTTGCCATGTCCAGTACATACCTCTGGAAGGATCGAGGTCGCCGCCCAATGCCCCTGAAACATTGGTGAAACTGTCAACACCGAGGTTAAACGAAATTTGGTCAAACGAAGTACCTGCGGGCATAACCAACGATAGTTTGAGGCTGGCTGGAATTGCGGCATCCAGCAAATGAAAACTCATAGGCTCCGTCCAAAGCAATTTTTCGTTTTTGTATACCGAAACACGGGAGATGTAAAATCGAAAAGTTTCAATTTGAATTCCGGAGCTATCAGGACAAATGAATATTCCTGAATCCAGGCGAACTACCTCCCTGGCGTACACAGGTACAAATTGCAACAGCAGATTATTTTTGGGTTGAGCTATTGTGCTGACCCAAAACGATACAAAACCCAGACAGAAAATAACACGCACCATTATCTTGGTTTGTGTGGAGGATGTGCGAATAAAGAGGCAATTTCTTTTGTAAGTGATTCGAAATCAGCTTTTTGAGTTCCAATGCACAGATTGCCAATATCCTGAAAATGTTTGTAATGCACTTGTTCCAGGTGTTTATGAATGTCGGCTATCCGGACGGCAATAGAGTCTGCCTCAATTGTTTTTTCTGGTTGGTTGAGCCCCTCATAAAGCTTGTTTTTCAGCTGTATAATCTGCTCATCTGCTTCTTCCACTTCTTTGCGGTGCCAACTAATCAGTTTGTCATAGGCAACAACTTGCTCGTCAGTAAAGTGTAATTTATCAATAATCAGATTTCTTGGCCCCGGATGAGCCGGGCGACCTTTGTTTTCCAGCCTGTCGGCTTTTCTGCCAGACAATACATAGCCTACCAGCAGCAGATTGGAAATAAGCAGGCCAACTGTGATTAACAATAAAAATCTGGATTTTACCATTCCTATTCGTATAGTGCGTTATGTGGATATAGATTCATCGATTCAGCGAGATTTACCTCGTGGCCGCGCTTGTTTATTCCGGGATTGTCTGTTATCAGGTATACATTTATCGAAATGACAAACAACATAGCCAGGCCCGCAGTCCAAACTATTGCAGGATTCAAAGTTTGTTCCTGCCGGTTGGCGATTCGTTGCCGGATGCGTGTTAGCAAAAAAGGTGGTGCTTCCACTCTTTTCAGGTTGTTCAGCATCATTAAGGGATCTGTTTCGTTTGTATTGCTCATTTCTACACTTCTTTACTTTTTAGTCAAAATCACCCATTTTTTATTGGTCACATTCTATTACCCCTCCCTTTTTGACGACGAAATCACCGCATTCCTTCGCTCATTTTTAGTTTCACAGCCAGGTTTGTTTTCGCGCGCTGAATGAGCGATTCTACCGCTTTTACAGATATGTCCATAATTTCAGCAATTTCAGCCTGAGATTTTTGCTCCGTCTTGCTCAGTAACAGGGCTGTTTTCTGGTTAGCAGGGAGTGCGTTGATGCAAGCAAAGATATTTGCCATTGCCTCCTTTTGTTCCAGTTGTACCCCCGGATGGTTAAAATGCTGGACATCGTTTGGCGGGGTTGTATCATCTCCAAAAATCGATAAAATAAATCCAAACCGCTTCTTCCTTTTCTTAGCTTTTATGTGATCTAGCGACTTATTAATGGTTATCCTGTATATCCATGTAGACAAACTGGACCGGTTGCCAAAAGTACCCAGAGCCTGGTGAACAGCAACAAACACATCTTGGGTAATTTCTTCCGCGTCCTCAACGTTCTGCACATAGTTTAGTGACAGGTTGAAGACCATGTTCCGGTGATTGTTATAAATTTCTTCGAATAATTCCAAGACTCCTTTTTCGCAACACGCAAATTACAATATTAAAGTCAAGGAATACAAAAACCGCTTTCACAGCGGCTTTTGTAGGACATTTTCACAAAAATGCCTAAAGGCAGGACTGACTTTACCGATTTGCGCTATCGGTTTACAATGAAGGATCTGTAATGGCTACCCAAGTCGTTTGTGACAATTGCACTATAATATCCCACAGTAAGTCCGGATACATCAATTGAGATGCCGTTGGTGTTTCTTGCCTGCTGGCGCGAGATCAATTGTCCATTTGTATTGTATATGTCTACTAAGATTTTTTCTGATGACTTGCCAGCAAGAATTATATTGAAATGGTTGGTGCACGGGTTTGGAAATAACGTGAAACCTGATACTTCGGCAGTTTGATCTTCATTCAGGCGGGTACTTGGGGTAGGTAAGTCAGGCGTATATTCATGATTCCAGCGTACGGGGAGCCCGGCACTATCGGCACCACCTATCAAATATATTTTATTGTTTTTTGCAGCCACAGCAAGTGCATAGCTACGTTTGCCAGGGCATGCCAGAGCGGTCATCCAGGTATTGGTTGCAGAATCGAGATAATTGTTGTTATCAAAGTTAGGGATTGCGAAATATCCCTGTCCACCACCCATGTAATAGATTCGGCTTTGTATATAGGTGGCACTACCTGCAAACCTGCCAAAAGGTGGATTGGGCGCATAAGACCAGGCGTCGGTAGATGGATGATAGACCAGACAGCTATCATAAAACTCCGTATTTGCATAGTTCTTACCGCTGATCAGGTAAAATTTACTTCCCATAGCAGCACCGCTGTTCAGTTGAAGTTTGCCCATTGGCAATGGTGTTTTTGTAGACCATGTGTTAGTAACCACATCATAACATTCAGTGGTTGCAAATGATCCCGGCCAACCACCGGCAACATATATCTTGGTGCCTACTGCGGCTCCGGAAAATAAAGATCTGGCTGTAGGCATCGGTGATTTTGTCGTCCAGGTATCGGTAGCCGGATTATATTCCTCCACGATATTTAATGCGCCGGTAGCCCCATTGTACCCCCCAATTGCGTAAATTTTACCATTAACGACTGTTGCGAAAAAATCATTTCTGATAGTTGCCATCGGTGCTTTTATTGTCCACGCATCGGTGTAAACATTGTAAGCTATCATGGTGTTTAATCCGGTACTCATAGTGTCTACGCCCCCCATTACATAAATAAAACTATCTATCGCAACTGCCGCGCAGGCGGTACGGGCTGCTGGCATTGAGGCTTTGATAGTCCAGGATTCAACGGCTATAGTGCGGAATGCACATAGGAATGCGATAATAATCAAAATAAAATTTTTCATAAGGAGTATTTTTAATAATTAGGTATGTAGCAAAGGTATTTAATTTGATGACAATGAAGTTCGTTTTTGGTTGTCAGTTTTGAAAATTTGCACATTTTCAGCCGTGCGTAGTTTCAATGGGAAATCCACAAGGGCCGAACAAAAACAGCGAGACGACAAAACGGTAATACACGCACCAAATGCCTGCCATAAAGTAGGATAACCAGGTGCCGGATTCGAGGAGCCGACCGTCGTGTTTCAGAATGTTCCGGATAACTGTTACTTTTGGTTCGTTGTTGACTAACTATATATAAAGAAGATAAATGATGTCTCCCGAACAGTTCTTCGAACTGATGCTGAAAGAACTGGAAGTACACACCGAAATGCAACCCTACTATAAGTTCCTGGGCAAAAAGTCGTCCTGGCATTTCAGAAGGAATTACTTTTTGCAGCGGCTTCGGTACATTCACAAATATCTGGTTGAAGGGCGTAAAACCGGCGATGCCATTTCGATATGGGACTGTGGCTGCGGCTATGGTACTACGTGCTTGTATCTGGCTATGAACGGTATCGCAACGCATGGAACAACGCTGGAATTTTATTACGAAACAATACAAAAGCGGAAAGAATACTGGAGCAAATATGGCGACACATCGCTATTCTCCTGCACCTACGAAAACCTTTTTGACAGCAAACCAGCGCCGGCCAGTTACGATTGGATTATTGTCCAGGATACGCTGCATCACCTTGAACCGATAAACGATGCGCTACAGATTTTCAAAGACAGCCTCAAAGCCGGTGGCAGAGTATTGTCTATCGAGGAGAACGGCAGTAATGTGATACAGCGACTGAAATTGTACAAATACAGGGGAAATAACAGGATCATCACGATATGGGACGAAAAGCTGCAAAAGGATATTCTGATAGGTAATGAAAATATCAGGAGTCTGGCGAGCTGGCAGGAGTTGTTCCATAATAACGGATTTGGGATCAGTGACGAAAGCGTTCAATATGTGCGGTATTACCTTCCGGTTAGCTACCGTTTTTCAGACCCTGAGCAACTGCTGAAACAGGAACAGAAAATACAGTCAGAAGCAGGGCTCAGAAGAGAGTATTTGTTCTTTGGTTTGAATTTTGTAGCCGTTAAAAGCTAGCTTTTAATACTCTTTTCCTTCGCCAGCAACATTGTACTTAAATAGTATATCGCCAGGCCTAAAGCAAAGGCACCGATACAAATGATAGAAGCTGTTGGGTCTGCGGCAAATATGCACACTGTAACATAGGCATATGCCAGAATAAAAATTACCGGAACCAAAGGATACCACCTGATGGTAAATGCTGTGGTGTTTTTGTTTCTGCGGCGCAGAACGAAAATTGAGCTAGCTCCCAGAATCAGTCCAATGGTATTGAAAAACATGGTGTAGTTGAGCAACGCACTGAAAGACCCTACAAAAAACAGAATAACCAATATTGCTGCTACAAAAAAGCTCATCCCGAATTCCTGTACCTGGGTTCTGGCGTTAACACGTTTGAAAATTGGCGGTAGTACTTTATCCTCTGCCATCGCGTAATATACCCTGGGATTGGATAGAATATATACATTGACATAGGCCAGTACAGACAGAAACATAAGAATAGAGGTCACTTTATAGCCTGCAGCCCCGAACAGTACACCAGCCATGCGTGCGGCCAGCACACCGGATTGCTGTACACCACCAAAGCCTAAAACGTGAACATAGGCATAATTTGCAGCGAGATACAATGCCAGAACAATACCGATACCTGCAAATATCGATTTGGGGATGTTGCGCTGCGGGTCTGCAATGTCGCCACCCAGATTAATGGTGAGCGCATAGCCGGTGTAGGTGAAAAAAACAGGGATCAATGCTAATCCGAAAGCCGCGACCATAGAGCCGCTATATGGGGTGAAGCTGGTAGTGGGCGCAGGAGCATTGTGAACAAATACCGCCATGCATAGCAGTATGATCATTGCAATCTTAAAGATGGTTAGGAAATTCTGAACCCTTGCGCTCATCTTGATCCCAATGAAGTTGATACCATAAAGCAGTAGCACAGACGTAATGGTAGTGATTTTTATACCAGTGTCGTTTTGCAGACTATCAGGAAGCAGCACCGGGTTGATATACTCGGCACCTACAATTGCTACGGCCGCAACAGATGCTATATTGGACAGCGCGAGCACCCACTCAGCCATAAATGCCAGGGCCGGATGAAAGCAATAGGAGAGTGTTTTGTAAAAGCCACCCGCATGCGGATATCGTGCGCCAATCTCGGCAAAAGTAAGTGCACCACACAAACTCACGATGCCTCCGAAGATCCATGCAGCATAGAAGATCCATTCGCTTCCTGCTTTTTGCGCCACATCGCCGGGAGTGCGGAATATCCCCATCCCAATCACCAGGCTTACAACGATCATGGTAAGATCAAATCTGCTGAGTAGGGGTTTTATGCTCATACTGCAAATATGCTCAAAAATTATTCAAAAAAATGCAATGGTTCAAATGCACATTGGCAGGCTGCAGAACAAACTTATTTCCGGTATTTTTTCTTCGGATTTCTTTTAGAATGGTAGATAGACACAATGTAAATTGCTTTTTGCTCTATAGCGATCTTGTAAACAATAGAATACGGAAATGCCCGACTAACAATTGTTTCTCTAAATCCTTTTGACTTGCTACCAAACAACTCGGGTTTGGCGGCAATTGCAGCAAGTTTTTGTTTTACAGCATCAATGAATTTTTCCCCCAGACCCTGACTCTGGTCTTCATACCATGCATACGCACCAGCGTATTCTTTGTCAGCTTCGGGGTGTAAAGTGTACGAAAAACTCATTTATTTTTTCGATGCATTGTAAGCCGTTCTTGCACGTGTTTCAGACACATCTAGTGTATAGCCCTTTACCGAGCCATTTTCAAGCTCTTTCACCCGACGGTCCATTTCGCTCTCAAATCCGGAGTCGGCTTCCAGCATAGCATAAACCATCTTGATGACCCTTTCATCAGCATGATCGATATATGTTTTCACCTCTTTTCTCATTTCTTTCAATTCCGCGCCACTCATAAAACAAAGTTTATACAAAAATATCCAAAATGTTCAAAAGACTCCGGAAACGATACCATTTTATCCCAACAGATTTTGCACAGCCTGTAAAATACTTGTGCTGTTTGAAAGGACGTTGCAGCCATTGGAAGTCACCATTATTTCGCGATTTTCGGTGGTTGGTATTGTTAAACCCTAAATACTACTCCTTACCCTTCTCAAACAACTTGTCTTTCTCCACCACTTTTACTTTGCCTTTATCACTCAGGGTGCGGGCTATGGCGCCGTAGGGTGCTATCACTACCTCGTCATTTTCCTGTAGTCCTTCTGTTATTTCAAGGTACTTATTGTCTTGCAGCCCGGTTTTTACGTCACGCAACATTACCTTTTTCACCTTCTCGTCGTATACAAATACAACCTGCCGTATTTCATTCGTTATTGCCGAAAGTTCATCTTTCTTTTTCATACTGTCGGGCCAGTCGCGTGTGGTTACCGCATTTACCGGTACAGAGAGAATACGCTCCTGACGGTTGGTCATGATCTCAACAGACGCAGACATGCCGGGCTTGAAAGGGAATTTCCCCTTCCCCATTTTTGCAGAGAGGTCTTCGTAGCTCGATGGAAGGATGAGGATGTGCACGGTGTAATTCGTTACCTGATCTGTGCTGGCACCGCCTGACGACAACATGCTTTTTGCACTGCTCACTGCAATTTTAGAAACCAATCCTTTAAACTTTCTGTTCCGGTATGCATCTGCATCAATCACTGTAGTGTCACCGATTTTTACTTTCGATATGTCTGTTTCGCTCACATCTACCCGCACTTCTATACGGCTCATATCGGCTATGGTCAGCATCTCTGTACCCGCCATTTGGGCAGTGCCTACTACGCGCTCACCTTTTTTTACATTGAGCTGCGATATGATTCCGGAAGTTGGCGCGATAATAGTTGTACGCTGCAGATTTTCCTTTGCCTGCGACAGACCAGCCATAGCGCCCTGAACCACAAATCCGCCACCGGAAGTCGATGCCTTCGCCGCTTCAAAAGTTGCTTTGGCAGATTTATAACTGGCTTCGCCCTGCTCAAATTCCAGTTGGGATATCACCTTTTGGTCGTGCAGTTTTCTGTTACGGTTATATGTGGCTAGTGCCAACTGATACTGTGACTCTGCCTGTGCCATCATCTCACGGGTGTTGTTGGCACTCGCTTTAGACTGCTCTACAGACGCGGACGCCTGATTTACGAGCGAGCTATATATCGCGGCATTGATTTTTACCAGAATATCGCCCTTATTGACACTGTCGCCCTCCTCAATGTTAAGCATTGTAATTTCGCCGCTCACTTCCGGTGCTATTTTCACCTCTGTTTCGGGGTATATTTTGCCGCTGGCCGATACGGTTTCTGTGATGGTATGACGAGACACCTTTTCGATTGCAACCTTGGTGCCATCATCGCCACGGGTCTTTACAAACACAATAAGTGCTGCTATCAATACCAGGAAACCAATAATTATCCACAAGGCTTTTTTAGACTTCATAACCAAACTCAGATTGAAAGTGTAAATATAGCGCAAATAAAAAGGCCAATGACAAACTATGCACGGTTTTCCGCAAACGGTTTGGTGCAAGGCGAAACTGCAAATGATGCAAGGCGTCGAAGCTCGTTTGTCAGATTGGTCATGTTTCCGGGCCGGACATCGGTGGTCTCTTTTTTTTGTATCTTAGTCCACTCAAACCACCATAGAATGGCACAGCTCATACGCAAAGAAGACGCACTCGAATACCACTCAAAAGGCAAACCCGGAAAAATAGAAGTAATACCCACCAAAGAGACCAAAACACAACGTGACCTCGCATTAGCCTATTCCCCGGGTGTAGCAGAGCCCTGTCTCGAGATCCACGCAAACCCTGAGGATGTATACAAGTATACCGCAAAAGGAAATCTGGTGGCGGTGATAAGCAATGGTACGGCTGTGCTGGGGCTGGGTAACATTGGCCCGGAGGCGTCCAAGCCTGTCATGGAAGGGAAGGGACTGCTCTTCAAGATATATGCCGATATAGATGTGTTTGATATAGAGCTGAATGTAACCGATGTAGACGATTTTGTAAAAGTTGTTAAAGCGCTTGAACCGACATTCGGCGGAATAAACCTGGAAGATATTAAAGCCCCGGAATGTTTCGAAATCGAACGCAGACTGAAGGCAGAACTGAGCATACCTATTATGCACGACGACCAGCACGGCACTGCCATCATATCTGGTGCAGCATTGCTGAATGCATTGGAATTGGTGGGCAAAAACATTGGCGATGTGAAGATTGTGATCAGTGGTGCAGGTGCCTCTGCAATTTCATGCTGTAAGATTTACATGAAGCTGGGTGCGCAGGTAGAGAACATGTATATGTTCGACACCAAGGGATTGATCGTTAAAAGCCGTACAGATCTGGACGAAAACAAAAGCATTTTTGCCCAGTCGATTGATCAGATAGACCTTGAAACTGCCATGGTTGGTGCAGATGTTTTTATCGGTTTGTCGAAAGGCAATGTTGTGTCTCAAAGCATGGTGAGGTCAATGGGTGATAAGCCTATAGTATTTGCACTGGCTAACCCAAATCCTGAGATTACCTACGACGATGCACTCGCTGCCCGTCCTGATGTAATTATGGCAACCGGCAGAAGTGACTACCCCAATCAGGTTAACAATGTGTTGGGTTTCCCTTACATTTTCCGTGGTGCACTGGATGTGCGGGCGAGTGGTATAAATGAAGAAATGAAGCTAGCTGCAGTATACGCACTGGCTGCGCTGGCAAAGGAACCAGTGCCTGACATTGTAAATGTAGCATACAATAATGACCACCTCCATTTTGGGCCTACCTATATAATACCTAAGCCGATGGATCCACGATTGCTGGTCACAGTATCTACAGCAGTGGCACGGGCAGCTATGGAGAGTGGGGTAGCGCGCAAGCCAATTACTGATTGGAATGCATACGAATCCGAATTGCACCGGCGTTCGGGGTCAGATGATAATCTTCTCAAATTCATTAACAACAAAGCCCGTCAGAACCCCAAAAGAGTTGTGTTTACAGAGGCCGAGAACATAAAAATTCTGAAGGCTGCACAGATTGCAAAGGACGAAGGCATAGCCATACCAATATTGCTGGGCAATAGAGCCAAGATAGCTTCTATGATAGAGGAGTATGGGCTGCATCTGGATGGTGTGGAGATAATGGATCCCAAGAGCGAGGACATGGAACCCATGCGCTGTGTCTATGGAGAAACCTTCTTTTCTATGCGTCAGCGGCGTGGTGTAAACCTGTACGAGGCGAAAAAGGCGATGCGGGAGCGCACCTACTTTGGTTGTATGATGGTACAGAATGGTGATGCAGATGCCATGATCTCCGGGCTTACCCGCAAGTATCCGGATACTATACGTCCGGCACTCGAGATCATTGGTATGGAGGATGGCGTAAAAAAAGTAGCTGGCATGTACATCATGCTTACTAAAAAAGGACCGCTGTTCTTTGCTGATACTACGCTCAATTTCAACCCCACCGAAGATGAACTGATAGATATTACTATGCTTACGGCGGACATGGTCAATAGCTTCAATATAAAGCCGCGTATTGCCATGCTGTCCTATTCCAACTTTGGAAGCAGCCCTTCGCCAGAGGCTACTATTGTACGCAATGCGGTAGCCCGTATCAAAGATGCGCATCCTGATATGATCATTGATGGCGAGGTTCAGGCAGGTGTTGCATTCAATAAGGACTTGCTGAAAGAAAACTACCCATTCTCTGATCTGGTGAATGAGTCACCAAATGTGCTGATTTTTCCAAACCTTGCCGCCGGCAACATAGCCTATCACCTGCTGCAGGAAGTAGGTGGGGCAGAGGCGGTAGGGCCCATTTTGCTCGGGCTTACCAAGCCGGTATATGTACTTCAATTGGGCAGCACCGTACGCCAGATAGTGAATATGATAGCACTTTCGGTTGTTGAAGCGCAAGCCAAGGGCGGTTAGTCGGATTACATCTATGTATCAGCCTTGTAAATATGTACGCAAGGAGATGGAAATTGAATAATAGTCATTACCTTTGCACCACTGGTAAGTCTTATACGGCCAGCTCCTAATGAATCCCCCAGGACAGGAATGTAGCAAGGGTGTTTGGTTGTAGCGGTGCGATGTGAGTAACTTGCCAGTTTTTTTATGCCCGGTCGGCACTTATGGTAATTTTTATCATTTTTCTTTCTTTGTTCAATCGGGGTGCCTTAAGTAGATTTGCAGCCAGCATTTATTCAACATCAGCAGTAATATTTTGAATTTCAGCAATGTAGTAGGCCAGCAGGCAGCCAAAGACGGGTTGATGAAAATGTGGGCCAATAATGTGTTTCCGCATGCGCTGCTGCTCACCGGAGCAGAAGGCACCGGCGGGCTGCCCATGGCAATGGCATTGGCACAATTCATCTTCTGCGAAAACAAAAGTGCAACAGATTCCTGTGGTAAGTGCGCCGGATGCAGCAAAGTAGCACGCATGGAACATGCCGACCTGCATTTTAGCTTTCCGTCAATATCACCCAAATCAGGTGTAAAAGCAAACAGTCGCCTGTTTATGCAGGATTTTCGCGAGTTCGTTAAGCAGTCGCCTTATGGCACTACGTACGACTGGTTGCAGTACATTAATGCTGAAAATAAGCAGGGCAATATTACCGCTGAGGAGTGCAGAGAGATCATAGAGATTCTGTACCTGAAATCGTATGAAGGGGGTAAAAAGGTACTGATCATGTGGCGGCCCGAGTATCTGGGAAAGGAGGGCAACATACTTCTGAAACTGATAGAAGAGCCACCACGCGATACAATTATGATATTTGTAGCAGAGGGTAGAGAAAATATATTGGCTACAATTCAGTCGCGCACACAAGAGGTGCGGCTGGCTCCGATAGCTGCTGCAGATATAGCTCAGGCGCTGTCTACCCGCGCTTTGGCCGACCCCAGGTTGGCATCTCAGGTTGCTCATATTGCTATGGGTAGCTACACAGAGGCATTAAGATTGCTTCGCCATACCGAGAATGACCTTTTTCCTGATGTCAGGCAGTTGTTTAATGTGTTATTTACCAACAATGGTCCCGGAATTTCGAAGTTTGCAGATGAATGGGCTAAAGCAGGCAGGGAGCAGCAAAAAAATTTCCTGCACTATGTAATTCAACTGATGGAGCATACGCTGAAAGCGAGTTACAGTCCTGCTGCACCTATTCCTTTGACCGACACTGAAGCTGAATTTGTGCGTAAGCTGGCCGCAAAAAACATGCCTTTTGAAGCACTTAGCAGCTTTATTGCCGCAATATCTGATACAATTTACTATATCGAGCGCAACGGACATGCCAAAACTCAGTTACATGCTATGCTGATAAGGCTGCATTATATAATTTTGGGTAGAAGCTTGCCGGTATAAAACGAAAATGCCGGACAAAAGCCCGGCATTTCACTACAAATTATAAGTTTCTACGCAGGCACGCCACCATAAAGTTCTGCTTTTACAGCCTTCACACGGTCGTTGGTAAAGTATTCGTCAAAGGTCATTTCCCTGTCTATCAAACCACCCGGAGTGATTTCCAGAATCCTGTCTGCAACGGTATTGGCAAGCTCATGGTCACGTGTGGTAAACAAAATAGTGCCCTTGAAGTCTTTCATACCATTGTTCAGCGCGGTAATACTTTCCAGATCCAGGTGGTTGGTAGGCTCATCCAGCAGCAGCACATTGCCCTTCATCATCATCATGCGGCTTAGCATACAGCGCATCTTTTCGCCACCGCTCAGTACACTCGACTTCTTCAATGTCTCTTCGCCGCTGAACAGCATTCTGCCCAGGAAACCACGAATGAACGTTTCATCTTTTTCCTCTGAATACTGGCGAAGCCAGTCTATCAGGTTGTCGTCATTGTCTTTAAAATAAGTGGTATTGTCTGATGGCAGATAAGTTGGTGTTACAGTAACCCCCCATTTAAACATGCCGTCGAATTCTTTGTCGGCACCACCCAGTATTTCATAAAAAGCCCTGGTTGCCAGCGAGTTAGCCGAGAGTATCGCAACTTTCTGACCACGTTTCAGATCAAAGCTGATGTCTTTAAAAAGCGTCTCACCATGAAACACCTTGCCCAGACCTTTCACCTCCAGAATCTGATCGCCCGCCTCACGCACCTGATTGTTAAACAGGATTGCAGGGTATTTACGATTGGATGGTTTCATTTCATCCAGCTTTATCTTGTCCAGCGCTTTCTTACGGCTGGTCGCTTGTTTCGATTTTGATGCATTGGCCGAGAAACGCGCAATGAACTCTTTCAACTCGGCAATCTTATCCTCGGCTTTCTTATTCTGGTCGCCACGCTGCTTCAGCAAAAGCTGGCTGCTCTCATACCAGAAGGTGTAGTTACCTGTAAATACATTAATCTTTCCGAAATCGATGTCTGCCACGTGCGTGCACACCGTGTCCAGAAAGTGACGATCGTGCGATACAACTAGTACTATCTTGTCGTAGTCTGCAAGGAAATCTTCCAACCAGTTGATCGTTTCCAGATCCAGATCATTGGTAGGCTCATCCAGCAGTAGAATGTCCGGATGACCAAACAATGCCTGCGCCAGCAGCACACGCACTTTCTGGTTACCATCCAGTTCTTTCACCAGTTTATGATGAAATTCTTCTTTAATACCAAGGTTGCTCAGCATGGTTGCAGCATCACTTTCGGCATTCCAGCCATCCATTTCCGCAAACAGACCTTCCAGCTCTCCTGCTTTTATGCCATCTTCTTCGCTGAAGTCTTCTTTTGCATAAATGGCATCTTTCTGCTTCATCACGTCATAAAGGGTAGTGTTACCACGTATTACGGTTTCCAGCACAGGCACTTCATCAAATTCGTAGTGATTTTGCTTCAGCACACTCATGCGCATGCCTTTGGTAATATCCACGCGGCCCGTTGTAGGATCTATCTCGCCCGATATGATTTTGAGAAAGGTAGACTTCCCGGCTCCATTGGCACCAATGATACCATAGCAATTGCCCTCCGTAAACCTGATGTTTACATCCTCAAACAATACGCGCTTACCATAGCGCAGCGATAAATTATTTACTGAAATCATATATTCGTTACTAGAAAGTATCTGCAATTAAGTAGTTGATCAGCGACATCCAGATTTCAAGTGAAGGAATAAAGTTAAAGGTGCCAAATATATTTGCCAATACTATTCCATCCTGCCAACTGGCGTATACCCTGATTTTGGGGCTGCAAAGGTACGAATAAGAATTTTAATCCTTGTACCGTATTTGTATGATTTAACAAAGTGGTGACCAGTGGTCAGGGTACCCAATTTACGTTGTGTTAGGAATTTGCCCGTTGACGACCTTAACAGAAGTCTTATGGGCATGATTCTATCCAGAATTCATGAAATTTTAGCATTTCCGTTCTCTGTTCGATGTGTACTTTTATGTGTTGATCGCTAACATAAACCTGAATGATTTATGACCGTATTGAATGTGAAACAGCGCCTGTTACCGATACTGTTTATAGCTCTGACACCTAATGCGTGCCTGCAGGCCCAAACAATAGACGTAACCATTACCGGCATTAAATCTTCCCGTGGTCAGGTTATCGTCAAGGTTTTTACTGATCAAAAGTCGTTCGATGACAATAAAGCGCATAGCGTATTCCGTTTCGCCAAAAGCACTATGAAAGACGGCACCATCAGCAGCAGGGTAGCACTCAATGGTGGTGTCTACGGATTTGCCCTGCTCGACGATCAGAATGATAATGGCATTATGGATTACAACATTGTAGGCATGCCCAAAGAGGGTTTCGGCTTTTCTGATTTTTATTTGTCGGGTTTCAAAAAGCCAAAGTTCGACGACTTCAAATTTTCATTGGCTGCCACACAGCAGAAAAAGGTACTTATGAAAGTGCGCTACCTGTGATTGTGGCAGCAACGCTGGTCTCTACCTTGTTCTGGTGTAGTGCAGGCCCATGATCTTTCCATTCACATAAGTGTTGCTACCGGTGAGCAACCATTGTTGGCGCTGCTCCATCGCCCCCCACATACTTATACCGCTGCCCAGCGTTACCGGATTTACAAACAGAAGCATTTCGTCTACCAGTCCGGCATCCAGCAGCAGGCGCACTGCCGATGGGCTTCCAAATACAACAACATTTGTACGGCTCACCATTTCAGTCACCGGTGTCAGGTCGTCGCTGGTGATAAATCGTGTCTGTCTGGTGTCGTTTCCCTGCATCGTCCGCGATAGCACCAGTTTGTCTACCCGATTGTACCAAGATGAGTGTTCCAGATCATGCTTCGTAGCACCCTGCCTGTCACCGGCTGTTGGCCAGTATCCATCCATGATTTCATAGGTCTTCCTGCCGTAAAGCGCTCCACCGGCACTGTCGGTTATCCGCCCTACAAAATCAAACAACACTTCATCAAAACCGATCCAGTCCATTTCGCCGTTTATTCCAGCCATGTATCCGTCCAGTGTTATGTGTTCCGATATGATCAGCTTGCCCATTTTCGTGTTATTTATCAGCTAATATCGTTCATTTCAGCAAATAAAGGATATTCTTTTTTTTGTATTTATTACCAGTGCCCGTCGCAGACGTGCCTGCTACAATCCGTTATGTAAAAACAGACAGCAGCCGTACCTTCGCGCCATAGTGAGCAAAATACTCAAAGCCCATCTGGCACTGCTGGGAGCCAATCTGTTCTACGGGGCAGGATTTACTGTTGCCAAATCTGTTATGCCACGCCTTATAGAGCCACTGGGGTTTATCCTCATCAGGGTAGGGGTGGTCACAGTGTTGTTCTGGCTCAGCTACCTGGGAGGTGCTCGTTTCCGTACATCAATTGCCCGCAAAGACTGGCCCAAACTTATTTTGGGCGGCCTTTTCGGTGTAGCCCTCAATCAGATGTTGTTTTTCTCCGGGCTCAACCTCACTTTTCCTATTCATGCAGCACTCATCATGATGAGTACACCATTGCTCATTACCATTATTTCGCTGTTTATGCTGCGCGAGCGGGTGTCTCCCGTCAAAGCCTCTGGTCTCATTTTGGGTATAGGTGGTGCCATACTGCTTATGAGTGCAGGTAAGGAGATCACGATTACAGGTAGTTCCACGGCTGGCGATCTGCTGGTACTGGCCAATGCCGCTTCCTATGCCATATACCTTGTGATGATCAAGCCGCTCATGCAGCAGTACCGGCCCATTATCGTTATCAGGTGGGTGTTCTTTTTTGGCTTCTTGATGGTCTTGCCGTTCGGTGCTGGACAGTTCGCCACTATCAACTGGCATGTGTTTGCATTTGCAGACTATTTGAGCGTTGCCTTTATTGTCGTTTGTGTTACTTTTTTTACGTACCTGTGGAATATTTACGCGCTGCACATCTTGTCGCCTACAGTGGCGGGTGCCTACATCTACCTACAGCCCATTTTTGCCGCGGCTATATCTATTGCTTTTGCGGGCGAGCACCTTACGTTTGTCAAAATGGTTGCGACAATTCTCATTTTTACTGGTGTATACCTGGCGAATTTTGGCTTCAAGCCCCGGTCTTCCAAAGGCCAATAGCGCATTTGATTCATCACACTACAAATTTCGGCTGTTGTTATTCTGTTGGTATTGCTATATACGGTTAATAAAAAGCCCCCATGCAACACACAGTTGCATGGGGGCTACTCAATTCGGTAATTAAAGCTTCTGTATTTTTATGGTTCTTGTTTCGTTGCTGCCTTTCAGGTTTACATAGTAGATACCCGGAGTCAGGTTGCTCACATCCATGGTCGAGGTGGGCTCGTTAATCTTATGAGTCATTATGGTTTGCCCCAGCATATTGTATATAGTAGCCGATTCGTATGCTTTTTCATCAGTGCTTATCGTCAGCAAATTCATTACGGGATTCGGATACACTTCCACAGCCCTGATCAGGGTGTTATTGATGCCGGTTGGCAACGGTATTTTGCTGAAAACAGTATTGGTCATCACTACCGGATTCGTGTCGAAATAGATACCTACCCTGTTGGGGATCACGGTACCCAGCGCAAGTGTCGTTTTCGCATTGATGTAGAAGGTCACCATTCCTTTGTTTTTATCGTGGTGCGAGCTGTCCCAGAGCTTGATATTGGGGAAGTCGAATTTCAGTACTGTACTACCCATATACGCACTCTTGCTGATGTTCACAGAATGAGTTGATACTCCGGCTCTGAATGTGTTGATATCCAGGCTATTAGACAGTGTATCTTGTATATGAACATTGTATGCTGTATCGTTGCCCAGATTCTCAAAGTCCAGTACATATTCCAGTTGGGTACCGGCAGATATATTGCCGGTTGGAGTTACAGATTTATGGTTGGGGTCAAAAGACGCCCTTATGGTATCACACCTGATCACCACATTGTTAGTTGTATTACCGTCACCGGTCGTTGGCGTAACAGTGAATTTTGTGTTTACTGTATCGCCCATGGTAAGTGCTACCACAGGGGTCAATGCAACATACAGGCTTTTGGAAGCAAATGCAGAAACTGTGCCTATATCAAACGTTACGCTGGTACCCGAAACAGTATAAGCAGCAGTAGACCCGATCAGGGATCCGAATGTATACTTGGGACTGAAATCGAATCGAACCAATGCTGCCGTACCAGAGCAACTGGTATTGTGAACCGTAATATTGGCTTTGTTGGCACCGCCACCGGTCAGGGCTGGTCTGAAGTTTGCGTGTATTTGCAGGTCAAATGCGGTCGATGCAGCACAGGTAAAGGCAAAGCTTTTGGCCGGTATTACTACCGTGGGAGACCACGGTATAGTATCATAAATGACGCCTGACGATGGGCACGAAAGGACTAATCCCGATGGTGGGGTAAGCATTCTGAACCGGTATATAGTACCCGGCATTCCCGTGGCTTCGTACCAAAGCCCGCTGTACATCGATACAGTATCTATATGCACGCCCGCGGAGTCGATCTCTACAATGCTTGCAGCATACGGCCAATAGTCACCCGCGTCATGTAAACAATTACCGTTCATGTCTACAAATGCGTTAATTGGCATGTTCCGGCAAAAATGATAGGTATGCGACCAGGTAATAGAGTCTATTGGCGATGTACCCGAAAACAGTACCATCTTTATGGTATACGTTCCCGATACTGGGTATACATGTGCCTGGCTTAAATAACCTGAAGTGCCGAAACAAGTTATTGCGTTAGTGCTAAAAGTACCGTCCCCGAAAAATGTTTTTAAACTCAGCCCCGCGATGCAACCAGTCACGTTCGTCGTAATAGAGGTTTCGCCACAAACAGAATCATAAGAGGCAGTATAAGTGCCAATCGATTGGGCACGGATATTGTTACTGATCAGGAGCACAAATAGAAGCCCGGCAAAAAAATGGAATAGTTTTTTCATAACGTTGAATTTTAGTTTTGGTGTATGTGTCTTTTGACGAGTATGAACAGTAAAATGTTTGGATGTACAGAAAAAAATTTCACAATTTTCGTTTTTGGCATGGTTTTCTGCTCGGCCGATCCCGTATTTGTAGCCAAAATCACTGCACCCGACCTTCCAGAAGAGCAAGCTAATTCCCTCCCTGACTGGTATTACCCGCTATTATGAACTATTTTTGTACCAAACACATACCAGATGACTCTTGCAGCACAGGTAAAACACGCCGCCTTCGACGCGTTAAAGCACCTTTTCACTGACGTTCAGATAGACTACAACCTCATATCCGTAAACCAGACCAAGCCTGAGTTTACCGGCAATTATACCATCGTTCTGTTTCCATTCGTTAAGCTGTTGCGTCAGAAACCAGACGTAATCGGTACACAGATAGGCGACTACCTCCTCGAAAAAACACCCCTTTTTACCCGCTATGATATTGTCAGTGGGTTCCTGAACATGACCGTAAAAGACAGCTACTGCATTTCTTTTCTACTCAATCACTTCACCGACACTACTTTTGGCCGCCAGTGCAAGGCCGACTGCCGGGTCATGGTCGAATACTCATCGCCCAACACCAACAAGCCATTGCACTTCGGGCATATGCGCAACATCTTCCTGGGTGCTGCTGTGGCAGAGATACTCAAAGCCAATGGCAAACAGGTGGTGAAAGCGAATCTGATCAATGATCGTGGCATTCACATTTGCAAATCTATGATCGCCTGGATGTGGTATGCCGATGGTGCAACTCCAGAGAGCACAGGTATCAAGGGCGATCACCTGGTTGGTGACTACTATGTCAAGTTCAACGAAGTGTACAAACAGGAGGTAGCAGGCCTCATAGCGGCTGGTAAAGACGAAAAAACAGCCGAAAAAGAAGCCCCGATAATGCAGGCTGCGCAGGATATGCTCCGCAAATGGGAGGCAGGCGACAAAGAAGTGAAAGAACTATGGGCGCGCATGAATGGCTGGGTCTATAAAGGGTTCGAAGAATCTTACAAAAAGCAGGGTGTATCTTTCGACAAGACCTACTATGAAAGCGATACATACCTGCTGGGCAAGAAGATAGTGGAAGATGGACTGCGTAAGGGCGTTTTGTTCCGTAAAGATGATGGTTCTGTTTGGATAGACCTTAAAGACGATGGCCTGGACGAAAAGCTGCTGTTGCGCGGAGATGGCACCTCCGTATACATCACTCAGGATCTGGGTACTGCCAAGCTCAAGTATGATGATTACAAGCTCAATCAGTCGGTATATGTCATCGGCGATGAGCAGAATTACCATATTCAGGTATTGAAGTTGATATTGAAGAAAATAGGCGAGCCCTGTGCCGATGGTATTTTTCACTTGTCTTATGGCATGGTAGAATTGCCCACCGGGAAGATGAAGAGCCGCGAGGGCACAGTGGTAGATGCTGATGATATGGTGGCTGAAATGATAAGCCTGTCGCGCGAGCAAACCGAACAATCGGGCAAGACCGATGGCTTTACCGCCGACGAGCTGACCAGACTTTACGAGATGATAGGCCTGGGCGCCCTCAAGTTCTACCTGCTGCGTGTAGATCCCAAAAAGCGCATGATCTTCAACCCAAAAGAGTCAATTGATTTGCATGGCTTCACTGCTACCTTTATACAGTACGCCCATGCCCGTATTTGTTCTATCCTTCGTCGCGAAAATGTGCCCATCGTACCCGGTGCTACCCGTTTCCAGTCACTACAGCCCACAGGAGATCTGCTGCCTCTAGAGAAGGATATGATTTTGCACATTGAGCAGTATCCGGGGGTACTTGCCGAGGCCGCCGACGAGTTCAACCCTTCCACGCTTTGCAACTATTCATTCGCCCTCGCGCAGTTGTTCAACACCTTTTACGACGCACATAGCATCTCTAAGGCCGAAAGCGAAGAGAAGAAAAACCTCCGGCTCATGATCATCGTTATGACCGCTTCTGTGCTGCGTCATGGCATGGGCTTGCTGGGCATACGCCTGCCAGAGAAAATGTAAACTCACTGTTTCAAAGCTTTTACTAACTATTCATGAACGCCATTTACATTATACTTATACTGCTGCAGGCAGGCATACTCGTTTTCTTTGTGTCGCGCGCCATCAAGGCATGGCGTGCCAAAAACAAGGCGCTGCCACCATCGCTCGGCCCCTACGAGCTATTCAGGCAGGCTTCGTTGGGCGTTACGCCCGTGCAGTTGCAGCTCACCATGTCGCCATCTGTCCTCAAGGTATATGGTGTGGTTACAGACTGGGATCTCAATGGCACCGTGCTCACACTCAGTACCTATATCAATGGTGCCGCCAACGCGGCACTAAGCAATGGTGCATCAATTACCGGTGGTGGCAAAAATCCTGCGGTGGCTGAGCAGGCATCTGTGCTGGTGCAGCTGGCTCAGGACTTTGTGCCAAGGGCTGTACCTGCAGTGGCTGGCGGTGTGCTGGTTCCGGGTACGGTACGGTTCTACCTGCTTACCAACCAAGGTCTATATGCCGCACAAGAGTTGTTGTCGTCCATTCAGGAAGAAACTTCGCCATGGACACCGCTGTTTTTTACCGCAAATTTGGTCCTCAGCGAAATCAAAAAAGGAGAAGTAGCCGAAGCAGAAAACGTGTAGGGAACATTATTCACATTCCAGGTGGTAAAATGTCCCTATCTCTACCACATGTAGTTTGGGGGAGTACGTGTCGTCGGCAAGTACCTTCTGTCCAAACACACAGTGGGCCACGCCGCACCTGCCGTCAGGCGTTTCGCCATATAGCTCCATGTGTATGTACCTGCCCATGAGCTGCCCGTCGCAGCGGCCTTCTTTCTCCCAGGCTTCAGACACGATTACCGCATCCGAAAACGACTCCCGGCAACGCATCGCCGCAGCTCGTTTGTTGGCTGCCCTTACAGCATCATGTTCCAGATGCAGATTTTTCATACCGGCTTTTATGTCGCTATAGCGCGCGTAGTTCTGCGCATTAGCTGTGTAGCTACTTGCCAGCCATACCAATACTATTCCCGCCAGCAACTTCATATTCCGTTCAGTTTCACCAAAAGTAATAAAGAAATGCTTTGTTGCAACAAAGGGCAAATGTCTTGGATATTCTGTGATATATAGCCATCTAATAGTAGCATACAACACCCCCAAAAACAATAAAAAGAAAATGGAAGACATAGCGAGTTGAACCGCTCGAGGCAGCATGCCCTAGCCCCGCCGGGTGCCAATTTCCTGGCATGCAGGTAAAAGCTTCCAAACTTAATAATTAGATCTCACCTTCATTCGCACAATCCAACAATGCTCTAGGCCAGGTGTTCCCCTTATTTTTTGGCTCGGTTTTTGTTGCATTTATTTTCGGGCTGAAAGTTAAGATATTTCATTTTTCTTCATGGCAGTAACTGCGCAAAAAGTGCGCAAAAAGATGAAATTATTTAGTGTGTAATATATTGACAATCAGTTATTAAGACAAAATTTGTGCGCAATCAGAAAGTGTAAATAAAAGTGCGCAAAATTCAGATTTGCCGGTTTTAAAACTGAGTAGCCATTCAAATTTTTCCGGCACTTACCGCGCAGTAATCTGAGTTAATCTGAAAGTTGCAGGAAAATAGTTTGTCACTTTCAAAGACCACAAGCAGAATGGTTTTTCGTTGCTAAAAGACAAGAACCTTAGTCCCGAATGCTATCTGGTGCACTGACAGTGCAACCCAAAGTTGTTGTATAATCGGTGCAATAATTGTTCGGAAAAATGCAGCGCAAATTGCCGAAGTTTGCGGCTATTGATCGACTAATACCATAAAATCAATGACAAACAACAGCATTCCGCAACAGGCAGGCAAAGAACTTTGGGAAACACGGTACTCGGCACCTGCATTTGCATTCGGCAAAGAGCCCAATGCCTTCTTCAAATCGGTAATCGATAGTATGACGCCCGGGCGCATTCTGGTGCCGGCAGCAGGCGAGGGGAGAGATGCGGTTTATGCTGCCACCATTGGCTGGGATGTAAGTGCTTTTGATCTGAGCGATGCTGGGTTAGAAAAGGCAAATGCGCTTGCGGCCGAAAAGAATGTACAAATAGCGTATCAAGTTGCCGATGCCACAACGGTGCAATACGATGCAGGTTCGTTTGATATGGTTGCGTGTGTTTTCTTTCACTTACCGTCGGCGATGCGCCCTGCATTTTATGCAAACGTAAAAAAGTGGCTGAAACCCGGCGGAGTACTAGTCATTGAGGCTTTTACACCAGGTCAGCTTCAGCACACATCGGGAGGACCGGGCGAACTGGATAGGCTTTTGACTGCCGCAGCTCTGCAAGAAGAACTGCAGGAGTTTCAGTTCAGGTTTATAGAAGAACGTGAGACGATGCTGAATGAAGGTTTGTATCATGTGGGAATGGCCAGTGTGGTAGACTGTATAGCTGCTAACGCTTAGCCCAAACGTACTAAGGTGCTGTGGCAGGTAAGGGTGCGAATGGCTTTCAGGAGGCTGTCATTAATCAGTTCAATTTTTATATTTGTGCGCATAGTATTTTCAGTTTTAATTTTTTTATCTTTCGTTTTTACAAATATGCATGCCGGCAGGTATTGGTCTTATCGCACGAAAGGCTTTAAAAACCCGGGAAGAATTTGTTGAGATTTTTCATTAAAAACATGTAGAAGAAATGGGTACAAACTGGGATATATCTACGCTCGAAAAATACCGGCACGAAATGGATGCCGAAGCAGATGCGGCGATAGCTTTTATATACAGCTCGCGCACTGGCAGCGATCTGCGCAATGTGTTGGCATCGCTTGCCAGCAACGATGCCGCGGAACTCAGCGAATTGTTTCCGGACGATCAGTCGCATCTGTTGTACAACTTGCTGAACACAGAACTAACCCGGGCTTATACGGCTGAGGATATAGCAATGTTTGAGCGTACCTATGAAGTATGGAAGAAATATGGTATCCAGTTTGTGTTGATCCTGTTTTTTCGTTCACTGGTATTTACCTATGCTGCTGAAAAGCCGGGCAATGTTTTGCGCATGACCCGATTGCTCGAAGATCACCCCACACGCCGAATCATAGAGACCGGACAGTTTGTTTTTGATGTAATGGAGCGGAAGTGGTGGGAACCGCAGCAGCGAGGCATATTGACATCTGTAAAAATACGCCTGATGCATGCCGCAATGCGGTATATGTTATTACATCACGAGGGCGATGAGCCGTGGCAGATTGAAAAATGGGGTATGCCTATCAGTCAGGAAGATATGATCGCTACAAATCAGGTGTTTTCTCTGGAGTTTTTTCAGGGTCTGCAGTTGATAGGTGATCCGTTGCCCCCAGACGATCAGGAAGCCTGGTTTTATACCTGGAAGTATATAGGTCGTATAATGGGTGTGAAGGAGGAACTACTGATGCCAAACGTAGATGAGGCATGGGAATTGCAGCGGGCTGTGTATGCCCATTTGTTTCATGATGAACCCGTTGCCGGTATAGGCCTCGCCAAATCGCTTGTAGAAACGATGGCCACTTTTATGATGAGCAGGAAACTGGTATTGCTCATTATGAAACGTATGCTAACCGACAAAGACTACCCGGATACTTTTAGCAGGCTGCTCGGGCCGTCTTATGCGGCTGAGTTTCCTTCTTTGTTTGCCATTCCGGCGAATGACGAAGACGATGCTGCGATGCATGAGCAAAACAATGCTGATTTTTTTGAAGAACTCAGATCATTTTCTGCGGCGGTAAAGGACAAAAGATTCAGCGACAGAGCTATGGCTCAGATGCAAAGTGAGGGCATTGGCGATGCAGTCCCAAATACAACGAAGCACGAACACGAGGGGTTGCTGAGCCGCCTTGGTGACGACATTAGGGCAGGCATTGAAAAGCTTAAGGAACTGGGTCATGCAGAAAAGAAACTGGTCGATTTTCAAATAGAAGAGTTTGAAGAAATACTCAGGAAGCTGGAGGAAACACGGGTTGGCGAATTTATTATGGAGGAGCATACTAAGATCAGGGAGGCGCTGATACGCAAAGCATTGTGTGCTACAGGAGCGGTGATGATAGATGTACTTTCCAAAATGTTCAGACCCGGTAAAAGGGCCGCTTTCCGTATCGACGATAATCTGCGTGCCCATTGGGCGTTATAGACGATGCAGCTGTATTTGGCGCAGTACTAGTATTATTGTCGGCAAACACTTTTGTAATTGCCAAGGTACCAGAGCAAAACGCCGGCAAATACCTTTTGACAGCGTCAGGGATTTAAATTTTTTTGAAACAAAATAGGAGCAAACAATATTAACCCCTTATGTCGCACGTTTTGGATGCATATCAACAAAGCATAATTAAATACTACGACGAAACCCGTCTGGATTACCGTGTGCTTTGGCTGAACAGGAAGAACCGTGCAGTGCACTTTGGGTATTACGAAGATGGTATCGTGTCTCATGCTCAGGCACTCGAAAATCTGAATCGTGTTTTGGCAGATACTGTTGGTATTGATGGCAGAGACCATGTGCTCGACGCCGGGTGCGGACAAGGCGGCAGTTCGGTTTGGCTTTCCGAAAACAGAGGGTGCAAAGTAGATGGTATCACACTTGTGCCCCACCAGGTTGTAATAGCAAGCAGAGAAGCCACAAAACGTGGGCTGGATAAGCAAGTGGCTTTTACTGTAGGCGACTATTGCCGTACCTCGTTTCCCGACAATAGCTTTTCGGTGGTATGGGCCTGTGAGAGCCTGTGCCATACCCGCAAGAAAATTGAGTTTTATAACGAAGCATTGCGTGTACTGAAACCCGGAGGCAGGTTGATAATTGCAGAGTATATACGTGATCGCCGACCGTTGCAGCCAGATGGAGAGCATCTGCTGGCACAGTGGCTCAACAAATGGTCGATACAGGATATTGATACTCGCGAAGAGCATCTGGAGCATATGAAATTATCCGGGTTCATCAATACTTCGGTAAGGGATATCACCCCCAATGTTGTACCATCGCTGAGGCGTTTGTACAAGATTTCTGAGAAGCTGCTGACCCTAGGTAAGGTGCTGCAGATGGTAGGATTGCGCAATAAGGTAAATCATGGCAATCATGTAGGGTCTATAAACCATTATCTGGCGCTCGAACAGGGCTTGTGGTTTTATGGTATTATTTCAGCTCAAAAACCAGGATAATATGAATCCCTTTGATGGATATCAGGTACCGGATGGTTTTTTTTCTGAGCAGGGTTTGTTTCAGAATAAGCGGAATCAGCTATTCAGGGGAGTAGACAAGAAAACGAATACCCCTGTAACACTGAAAAAAGCGCGACCCGATGGAATAGGAATTCATGAGGTGTCGAAACTGAGCCACGAATATAATGTGTTGAAAACGCTCGATCACCAGGGCATCATCAAAGCAAATGAGCTCATCACATCAGGAAAGATGATGACTTTGGTGCTGGAGTGGTTTGAAGGCGAAACGCTGAAAGAAAGAATGATCAGGGCTCCATTGTCTATGGAGTTGTTTTTTGATGTGGCAGTACAGCTTTGTGGAGTGCTACAGTACCTGCACCAGTCTAACATTATCCATCGTGATATCAATCCGGCCAACATTCTGATATCTGCAGACGACAAGATAAAAGTTATAGATTTCGGGATATCTACAGTGCTGCAGGCTGAGCAAAATGATGCCGTCACACCCGATCTGATAGAAGGTACTTTGGGCTATATGGCACCGGAGCAAACCGGACGTACCAGCTATACTGTAACGAACAGTTGCGACTTATATTCGCTGGGCATTGTATTGTACGAAATGCTTGCGGGCAAGCTGCCTTTTGATTCGGCCGACCCACTGGAGATCATTCATTTTCACCTGTCCAGAAAACCGCTTTGGTTGCAGAAAATCAATAAGCTGCTGCCCTACGGTATATGCGCAGTAGTACAAAAGTTACTGGAGAAAAGCCCGGACGACAGGTACCAGAGTGCGGGTGGTGTGCTGGCTGATCTTCATGTGCTCGCTGATGCGTATCACAAACACCTTAAAACTGACGGTTTCATAGCCGGACAGACGTTTGGCAATGAGCGTTTCAAGCAGGTACAGAAGCTATATGGCCGGGAAAAAGAAACAGCAGAACTGAATAGATACTATGACGAGCTGGAGCAAACGAAATCGGCACTGGTGCTGATATCGGGGTACTCGGGCGTAGGGAAGTCGGCACTTGTCAAACAAATTCAACAACCGATCGTAGAAAAGCGTGGATTGTTCATTACGGGAAAATTTGATCAGTTCAAGCAGAATATTCCGTACTTCTCATTCATTGAAGCATTCAGAGAACTGATCAAAACACTCTTGTCTGAAAGTGAGGACAGTATTAACTACTGGCGGCAGCACCTTACCCAAGTGCTGGGCGACAATGGCGGGCTGATAACAGAGGTGATACCTTATCTCGAGATGATCATTGGAAAGCAGCCGCAGGTAGCTAAATTGCAGGCGGCGGAACAGGAATTTAGATTCAGGATGGTGATGCTGGATTTTATCTATGCCTTTACCAGTCCGGGCAGACCGATGGTGATTTTTCTGGATGATCTGCAATGGTCTGATCTGCCGTCACTGAATCTGCTGGAGCGCATACTAATCACACCGGGAAACGGGAATGTGTTGATACTGGGTACTTACCGCGACAATGAGGTTACAGATATGCACCCTTTAAGGGTCACGATCAGGCAATTGGCGGCAAGCAGCGTACCAATGCGTGACATAAAGCTGTATCCACTGAATGAAGCTACAACCACAAGGATAACGGCAGATTCATTTGGTATGAGTAGCGAAGATGCATTGGAACTGGGCAGGCTGGTGTACCGCAAGACGGATGGTAATCCGTTTTTCATCAATAGATTTCTAAAATCGCTGTACCTCGATGGCTACATCCGATACAACACATCGAGACGCTGGGAGTGGGATGCCGGCATAATAGATGGACTGGAGTATACGGATAATGTCATAGATCTGATGACACGCGAAATGGCAAGCCTTCCGCACGTTACCCGCGATACAATGAAGATGGCGGCTGTGTTGGGCAATACATTCAACATTGGTCATTTATCGCTGATCACGGCAAAGCCCCAACACGAAGTGTTTGCAGTATTGGGGCCTGCATTCAAGGCCGGGTACATTTTACCACTCGACCGCAACTACCGCACGTTTTCATTGTCGCAAGAGGGCGTAGGTCGCGAATGGGCTGAAGAGTCGGAGAAAGTATCCAGTAACTTCAGGTTTCTGCACGATAGGGTTCAGCAGTCGGCCTACACACTGATAGCAGCTGCTGAGCGAGATACAGTGCATTTGCATACAGGAAGAATACTGCTTGCCAATACGGCTGAAGACAAAATCTCAGAAACAGTTTTTGAGATCATTGGACATTTTACCGACTGTATATACCTCATAACGGAAGAAAGCGAAAAACGAAGGTTAGGTGGCTTGTTTCTTTTGGCTGGTCTAAAGGCCAAAGATTCAACATCTTATGATCTGGCGGTAATGTATCTGTCCAATGCGCTGAAACTTAAGACCGCCTCCTGCTGGGCAGATGATTATGAACTTACATTCAATATTTACATAGAACTAGGTGCTTGCGAATATCTGAACAGCAATCATGAAAAGGCATCGCACTATTTTGATGAGTTGCTGCAATATGCACGAACAGATTTCGAAAAACTCAAAATATACTATGTACAATCTTCTCTGTATATAAAGCTATCCAAAACGGCAGAGGCGCTGAAAATTGGAAGGACGGCAATGAAGTTGTACAACATCAATTTTCCTGAACATCCCACAGCCATTAAGCTGGCGACAATGGTACAGCTTGCAAAATACCTGTTTTTGTTTTCGACCAAGTATAAGAAGCCGGAATCGTTATATAATCTTAAGGAATGTGATGATCCAACGACCATAGCGATAAATCAGTTCCTTATTGATATTGCGACAAGTGCCTATCAGGAGAACCAGGAGTTAATGATGTTGGTTTGTTTCAGAATCATACAACAGTATCTGAAGTATGGGTTCACAGATGCATCCGGTTGGGGATTTTCGGGATTTTCCGTAGTGGCTTTGTCGGCTTTACGTTTGTCCCGGCGCGGATTTGGCTTGTGGGATATTACAACCAGACTTCATGACCGTACCCAATCACAACTGATCAAATGGAAGCTGCGCTATACTGTGTCTGCATTCAGTACACATTGGCGGAGCCCCATAGGAGAGAATCTGGACGGAGTGCTGGATAACATTAAAGGTTGCCTGATGAATGGTGATCCTATTTTTTCGGGGTATTGTATTGCACTTTATGTTTGGAAAAAGTCTGCATCCGGCCATCCTATTCAGGGTGTTCTTGACCTTACAA
The DNA here is from genome assembly GCA_903824665.1 of uncultured Bacteroidota bacterium. Lineage (GTDB taxonomy): Bacteria > Bacteroidota > Bacteroidia > Chitinophagales > Chitinophagaceae > Nemorincola. The sequence continues at coordinate 233,721 of CAIJXT010000011.1, forward strand.
AAGAACAGATAGAATACCTGAAGAGAAATAAGAATATCTCTGGGCTCGACTTCAATGTACCGCGGATACAGGCATTGAAGGCACTTGCAGGTATGACACCGGTATTTGGCGACTGGGATGAGCCCGGTTTTTCGGGGCAACAGTCTCTGGAACGTATACGTGTAACCGGGAACAATACGATTCTAGCCTATTACTATTGCGCCAGGCTGCCATTATTATTCTTCTTTGGCAAATACCGTGAATTAATAGATTGGTCGATGGAGGGGAGCAAGTATAAGCCGAATATTGTGGGGCTATATCTTGTTGCAGAATGGGAGTTCTATAGTAGTATGGCAATTGTTGCCTATTACCCGAAATTCACGAATGAGGAACGAAAAGTAATGATGAAGGTCTTCAAGGAAAGCATGCGCTGGATGAAGACCTGGGCACATGATTGCCCTGAGAATTTTGACTGCCAGTACAAATTGTTGAGGGCAGAGGAAATGGCTATAGCCGGGCAGTTTGAGGCAGCACTGCGGCTTTTTGACGAGTCGATTAAATCAGCTTCAGAAAATGGCTTTACCCATATTGAGGCAATTGCGAATGAAAGGGCTGCCATTTTTCTTCAGGCACAAGGCCATGAAAAAATCGGCAGACCTTATCTAAAATCGGCATGGGACCTGTTTCATACCTGGGGTGCACATGCTGTTTGTAAACATCTGGTGCAGAGCTATCCCAATTATTTGCGCCATGCTGGTGGTGGGTTCGATCAGCAGGTTGGAACTACAGATGGCGGCAGTACGACAGGTACCACCCGTGTGGTGCTGGATCTTGGCTCGATCATGAAGGCATCTCAGAATTTGGCAAGCCAGGTTAAGCTGGAGGAGTTGCTGCAAAGTCTAATGTATATCGTAATAGAGAATGCAGGAGCACAGAAGGGCTATCTGTTGCTGGAGCGTAACGGTGTGTTGTGTGTGGAGGCCGAGGGTAATTCAGGACCGAAAGGGAATACAATACTGCCTTCAGTGCCTTTTTTAGGAAGTGGACTGCTGCCTGAGTCCCTCATTCAGTATTGCTGGCGCGTAGAGGAACCTGTGGTGATTGCCAATGCGATGACAGACGAAAAATATTATGCAGAGCCATACGTAACAAAGAACAAAGTACTATCAATGCTTTGTCTGCCGATATCTGAAAAAGGCAGAAAAACTGGTCTGCTATACCTGGAGAATACACTGCTGGAAGGGGTATTTACAAGAGACAGATTGGAGTTGCTAATGATGCTTTCGGGACAGATCGGTATTTCTATACAGAATGCGATGCTTTATGAAAACCTCGAGGAAAAAGTACGTGAGCGGACGCTGGAAATAACAAAACAACAGGGTGTGATTGAGGAGGAAATGCGCAAATCAGACTCGCTGCTATTGAACATTCTGCCGGAAAAAACAGCAATGGATTTGAAAGCAAAAGGATTTTCTAAAGCGATCAGCTATCCCAATACAACTGTAATGTTCTGTGATATTGAGGGATTCACAAAGCGTGTAGAAAAAATGCAGGCAGAAGAACTGGTGGATGAGATCCATGAGCTGTTTTCGGGATTTGACGATATAGTATATAAGCATCGTATTGAAAAAATCAAGACCATCGGTGATGCATACTTATGTGCTTCCGGTCTGGATGAATCGGATGATGAGTTGTCGGCTATAAAGGCAGTGGTTGCCGCACGCGAAATACTAGCCTATCTGGACAAGTTGAATGCGCGCAAAGTGAAGGCAGGGAAGGAGCCATTCAGATTGAGAATTGGTATTCATTCCGGTCCGGTAATAGCTGGGGTAGTAGGAAAGAGCAAGTTCGCATACGATATCTGGGGTGATACCGTGAATACGGCTGCCCGAATGCAAACCGCCGGAGAAGCGGGTAAAATCAATATTTCCCACCAGACTTTTGTTCAGGTCAAAAACCACTTTATCTGTAAATCAAGAGGGATGATGGAGGCAAAGAATAAGGGGCTTATCGAAATGTTTTTTGTTGAAGAGTAGGGTGAACCAATATACATTTTGGCCACTACGATTTTGAAAATTGCTGTACAACTTTTCTCGCAGGGTACTTTCAGAAAAATCTTTTTTGCCCGAATTACCTTTGCATTTCGGCTAGCCCGGTATTATTGTCTTACCGGGTGAAATTCTAGTGAAATCAGCCTTTAAGTCTGCCAGGTATTAGAAAAGCAAAAGTCCGGAATATCCGGACTTTTGCTTCATATAATTTCAGCTTTAAGGTTATGGTTTGTAAACCAATCTTACAACCGATGTTGTTCCGTCAACTCCGCTGAACCTGCACATGTATACGCCTGCAGCGAGATCGTTAGGAAGTGTAATTGTTGTTGTACTACCATTGATGTCGTATTGATCAACGGTTTTACCATCAAGAGTGAATACTACAAATGTACCTGTAACAGAAGACTCGATCTTCATGGTACCGCTTGTAGGGTTAGGGTACACTGTGAACTTAGCAGTCATTTCAGATGTGCCAGTATTGATATCTGTTCCTTTGCCTTCAAGCACAGGTGTTACAGTCATTTCGCGCATTGAGTAACATCCAGTAGTTGGCAATGTGTACTTCACAACTGTAATACCTTCGGCAACACCACCGAAGATGCCTGACGTTGTAGTAATGGTTCCAATTGAAGGTGTTACACTCATCCAAGTACCGCCAGATGGAGTACAAGTCAGATTGGTCGTTGAACCGATATTCACCGAAGTCAGACCTGCAATTGCTGCTGGTGTTTGATTGACGTTGACAACCATTGTTTTGAAACAAGCTGGGCTAACAACATAGCTGATAACTGTTGAACCAGAGGTAACACCAGTGATAACACCTGTGCTGCCATCTGCAGTTGCTTTTGTTGTACTGCTGCTCCATGTACCGCCTGCTGTAGTATCAGCAAGTGTGATCTCGGCACCGGTACAAACTTTATTCAATCCGGTGATTGCACCAACCGCTGGGTTGACAGTAACTACAGAAATACGGTAACATCCGTTTGTAATCTTATAGGTTACATTAACTGTTCCAGCTGTAAGACCTTTCATTGCGCCTGTTGTTGGGCTTATAGAAAGCCTTGTGGTAAGACTGCTGCTCCATGTACCGCCAGTAGTTGAATTAGTGAGTACCACAACGGCTGCTGGCTGACCAAGACAAGCTACAGGAGTTCCCACATTTTCGGCAGGTGGTGTATTCACATTAACTGTAGCTGCGCGGGAACATCCAGATGCTGTAGTGTAACTTATTACTGCACTACCAGTGTTGATACCGGTAACAACGCCAGAAGTAAGACCTACTGTTGCAACTTCCTCATTAGTGCTGCTCCACGTACCACCTGTAGGTGTTGAAGCAAGTGCTGAAGTGAAGCCTACACAAACAATAGTGGTACCAGTGATCGCTGTGGGGATTGCATTGACGGTAACAGGGTAAGTAGCCCTGCAACCCGTGCTAAGTGTATAGCTGACATTTGATGTACCTGCGGCAATACCATTAAGCGTTCCAGATGTCAGACCAATAGTAGCTTTTGCTGGGACGCTGCTGCTCCATGTACCTCCGGTTGTGGCAGAAGTGAGGATGGTATTGAAACCTATACATATTGAATTGTCGCCTTCTATTGGTTCCGGTACCGGATTAACTGTCACGTCGCGTGTTCTTGCACATCCTGAACTCAGTTGGTAAGATATTGTTGTAACACCGGGTGTGTTGCCTGATACAACACCAGTAGCAGAAACAAGCGCAAACGTGTTGCTGCCAGACCACACACCGCCACCTGGAGTGGTAGCAAGCGCTATCGTAGAACCAACACAAACCGTAGTTGGTCCAGTAATTGCTGATGGCAATGCGCCAACAGTAACAGTAGCAGTTCTGAAACAGCCTCCGTTACTGTAGGTAATGTTTGTAGCACCAGCAGTAAGACCAGTGACAACTCCACCTGCATTTACAGTTGCTCTCGTAGGAACGCTGCTAGACCAAACGCCGCCGCCAGTTGCCGATTCGAGCGTGGTAGTATTGCCGATACATACGGTCAGCGTTCCTGTAATTGCTGCCGGAGAAGCATTGACAGTTATTGCTCTTGTTGAAGAACAAACACCGCCATTGGTGTAAGAAATTGTAGTTGCACCAGCAAGTAAACCAGTCACAACACCAGAAACAGGATTAACAGTTGCAACCGTTGGAATACTGCTGCTCCACACAGCGCCGGTAGTGGTGCTCGATAAAGGTAAAGTTGCGCCTTCACAAACTGTACTGCTGCCACCAGTGATTGCAGTAGGTACCAGGTTAACTGTCACAATTGCTGTTTTATAGCAACCTGCAACAGCATAAGTAATAACTGCAGTACCCTGAGTTTTACCAGCTACGACACCAGATGATGCATTAACTGTTGCTTTTACAGTGTTGCTGCTGCTCCATACCCCGCTAGCCGTTGTTGAAGCAAGCGTTGTTGAGCCATTTACACACACGTTCAGTGTGCCGGTGATGTTGGCAGGAGTAGCATTGATTGTAATGTCTTTAGTAGAAACACAACCCAAAACTGACTGATAAGAAATTGTGGTATTACCAGCATTAAGACCGGTAACAACACCCGAAGCAGATACGCTTGCGTTTGTAGGCATGCTGCTTACCCAGTTCCCTCCGTCAAGACCGCTGGAGAATGTTGATGATGTACCAGTACAAACCACGTTGGCACCAACCACGGGAGATGGGGAAGGATTAACTGTCTGAACGAGTGTAACATAACAACCTGAAGCGACGGTATAAGTAACTGTAGTAGTACCACCTGAGATACCAGTTACAACACCAGAAGCGTCGATGGTGGCAATTGATGTGTTAGCGATACTCCATGCACCACCACCCAAGCTTGGGTCGAGGTCTGTGGTCGTTCCGGGACATATATTAGCTGTGCCTGAGATTGTTGCAGGTATACCATTGATTGTAACCGCTTTCACAACATAGCAACTGTTGCTGGCTGTGTAAGTAATGTTGGTTACACCAGCACCTATACCTGTAAGTACACCAGTGCTGGCATTGATAGTTGCAGCAGCAAGATTGCTACTTGTCCATGATCCAAGTACCGGGCCGCTGGCATAAGTACTCATTGAACCCTGACAAACTTCATCCTGTCCGGTAATCGCTAGCAATTGAGCCTGTACGTTGATGCTTTTTGTTTTGTAACATGCATCTGTAACCTGATAAGTAATAGTAACTACTCCCTCAGAAATACCAGATACAACACCTGTTGCTGTATTTACTGAAGCAAGAGATGCATTGCTGCTGCTCCATGCACCTGAAGGTGTTACGTTAAAGAGTGTTGTAGTCTGACCAGGACAAACGTAGTTTGGACCTGTGATGACTGCAACAGCAGGGTTGATCGTAATCTGGGTAACACTACCGCAAGAGAAGCCGAGATGGTAGGTTATGTTCACAGTACCAGGGCTAACACCCTTTACAAGACCGGTAGTAGGACTTACCAGTGCTTTAGAGATATCGCTGCTGCTCCAGGTACCACCAGGAGTAGGGTTGGTAAGAATAGCCACAGACAATGGCTGATTAACGCAGATTTCTGTTGTACCAATGTTGCCACCAGGCATAACGTTTTCTACGTCGATTGTAATTGTAGATGTAGCCTGACAGCCGTTGTCATCTGTTATCGTGAGTGTAGCAGGGTAATCAGCAACTACAGAGTAAACGTGTGTTGTGGTTACGCCTGTGTCAGAGAAAGAATCACCAAAGTTCCATGAATAGCTTACGATTGTTCCGATAGAAGCATCGGTAAACGTAACGGGAGTACCAGGGCAAACCGGATCCGGTGAAGCAGAGAATGAAGCGGTAGGCAGTGCATTCACAGTAAGTGATTTTGTAGCAGTGCTGCTGCAACCATTCAATGTACCAGTAACCGTATAAGTAACGTTAGATGTTACAGTAGCGGTAACGTTAGCACCAGTAGTAGCCGATAAGCCAGTAGCAGGAGACCATGTGTAAGTTGTTGCACCGGTTGCAGAAAGTGGAGAAGGTGTGTTGAAGCACACTTCAATATCTGCACCTGCGCTTACTGTTGGCAGCGGATTTACTGATACAGTTACTGTAGCGTTATTGTTACATCCGGCCAAGGTACCGGTAACTGTATAAGTGGTAGTAGAAGACGGAGAAGCTGTAACGCTGCTGCCTGTAGTAGCTGACAGACCAGTGGAAGGAGCCCATGTGTATGTAGTGCCACCAGTACCATTGATAACTGTTGAGTTGCCGTTGCAGATTGTAGCAGCGCCTGTTGCAGCTATTGGAGGATTGCTGATGGTAACAGTTTTAGTAGCAGTGCTGCTGCAACCGTTGAGGGTACCAGTTACAGTATAGGTTGTTGTTGCAGCAGGGCTTGCGTCAACGCTTGCACCCGTGGTAGCTGACAACCCAGTAGCTGGAGACCATGTGTAAGTGGTACCACCGGTAGCCGTAATTGTTGTTGGAACACCTATACAAGTAGTAACGCCTGAACCAGCATTGATTGTTGGAATAGGGTTTACAGATACCTGTACTGTAGCAGTGTTAGGACAACCATTGAGTGTACCTGTAACTGTGTATACTGTAGTAGAAGATGGATTTGCAGTTACGTTTGAACCAGTTGTTGCAGACAAAGCTGTGGCAGGGCTCCATGTATATGTTGTTGCACCAGTAGCAACAAGACCTGTAGATGAGCCATTACAAATTGTAACTCCTGAGCCACCACTAACCGGAGGAAGTGGATTAACTGAAACCTGAACAGAAGCAGTGTTATTGCAACCATTCAGTGTGCCGGTAACTGTGTATACGGTGGTTGAAGATGGTGATGCTGAAACTGAAGCGCCGGTTGTGGCTGAAAGGCCGGTTGACGGTGACCAGGTATACGTAGTACCACCAGTGCCTGTGAGCGTAGTAGAACCACCATTACAGATTGTAACGTTGGATCCTGCACCGATTGATGGCAAAGGATTGACAGATACCTGAACAGTGCCGGTTGACGGACAGCCATTGAGTGTGCCGGTAACAGTGTATGTAGTTGTAGAAGAAGGACTTGCCGTTACACTAGTACCGGTAGTCGCTGAAAGACCTGTACCTGGTGCCCAGGTGTATGTGGTGCCACCCGTACCCGTAAGTGTTGTAGATGATCCGTTACAGATTGTAACGTTAGAACCGCCACCAATTGTAGGTAAAGGATTAACCGAAACCTGAACGGTAGCTGTTGCAGTACAACTGTTGAGCGTACCCAGAACTGTGTAAACAGTAGTAGATGACGGATTAGCTGTTACACTTGCACCTGTTGTAGCAGAAAGACCGGTAGAAGGAGACCATGTATAAGTTGAAGCTCCAGTTGCAGTAAGACCTGTTGAAGATCCGTTACATATTGTTGCGCCAGAACCGCCGCTAACCGGAGGTATCGGATTTACTGATACCTGTACTGTTGCTGTGTTAGTACAGCTGTTTTGTGTACCGATAACTGTATAGGTAGTAGTGCTGGATGGGTTAGCATCTACACTTGCACCAGTTGATGCAGACAATGAACCTGACGGGCTCCAAGTATAAGTTGTTGCGCCAGTACCTGTAAGTGTAGTAGTGCTGCCATTACAGATTGTAACGTTAGAGCCAGCACCAACTGTTGGTAGTGGGTTAACAGATACCTGCACTGTAGCAGTAGCCGTACAGCTGTTGAGTGTACCTATTACGGTGTAAACAGTTGTAGAAGAAGGATTGGCTGTAACGCTTGTACCTGTGGTTGCAGATAAGCCTGTAGATGGTGACCATGAATAAGTAGTACCACCTGTACCGGTAAGCGTTACACCTGTGCCCGCACATGTAGTAACATCTGAACCAGCACCGATAGTCGGGATAGGATTTACCGATACTTGTACGGTAGCAGTGCCAGGACAACCAGCCAGTGTACCTGTAACAGTATATATAGTAGTTGAAGAAGGATTTGCAGTTACACTTGTACCCGTTGTTGCCGACAAGCCGGTTCCAGGAGCCCATGTATAAGTAGTACCGCCTGTTCCGGTAAGTGTAGTAGAGTTGCCATTACAGATTGTAACATTTGATCCTGCTCCGATTATTGGTGCAGGGTTAACCGATACCTGAACCGTAGCAGTAGCAGTACAGCTATTCAGCGTACCTATTACGGTATAAGTAGTGGTTGTGGTTGGACTTGCAGTTACACTTGCACCTGTGGTAGCAGAAAGACCCGTAGAAGGTGACCAACTGTAGGTGGTGCCACCCGTTGCGGTAAGTGTAGTCGAAAGGCTTTCACAAATTGTTACATTAGAACCAGCACCGATTGTAGGTATTGGGTTAACCGAAACCTGAACAGTAGCAGTATTGGTACAGCTATTGAGTGTGCCGATCACCGTATATACAGTAGTAGATGACGGATTGGCAGAAACACTAGCTCCAGTGGTAGCAGACAGACTAGCACCAGGCGCCCATGTGTAGGTAGTAGCACCTGTACCTGTGAGCGTTGTGGATGTGCCATTACAAATGGTCACATTAGATCCTGCCCCAACGGTTGGGTTGGCATTAACAGAAACCTGAACGGTAGCAGTATTGGTACAGCTGTTGAGTGTGCCGATCACGGTGTATACTGTCGTTGAAGATGGATTGGCATCAACACTTGTACCCGTTGTGGCAGATAAGCCAGTAGAAGGAGACCAGGAATAAGTAGTACCGCCTGTACCGGTAAGGGTTGTGGTCACGCCGTTACAGATAGTAACATTGGAACCAGCTCCAATACTCGGAATCGGATTTACAGAAACCTGAACAGTAGCCGTAGCTGTACAACTGTTCTGCGTTCCCAGTACAGTATAGACTGTAGTGCTTGAAGGATTTGCAGTTACACTGGTACCAGTTGTAGCTGACAACCCGGTTGCCGGTGTCCAGCTATAAGTAGTTGCTCCTGTGCCTGTGAGTGTGGTAGATGAACCATTACAGATAGTAACATTTGATCCGGCGCCAACTGTTGGAATCGGATTAACTGATACCAGAACAGTAGCAATGATATTACAAGACCCTGATGAACCAGATACCGTATAAGTAGTGGTTACAGATGGAGAAGCAGTGACGCTGGACCCTGTAGAGGCAGAAAGACTTTCTGCGGGAGTCCAGGTATAAGTAGTGCCGCCAGAAACCGTGAGCGAAGTAGAAGTGCCATCACAGATTGTCACTGTAGGACTCACAGTGAGAGTAGGCACTGTAATAGTATTGCATGTAGCTGTGCCACCATGTGCATAGTTTGATGTAGCACCGGTAAGTGCGAAGTTGGTAAGCGCACCACAATTTCCGGTGCCACTATAGTCGTAGGCGTTGGTAAGGAGCGTGTTGCTGGATGCAACAGTGCCCTGATCGAAACGGTAGTATCCAATCAGACCAGCCTGTGCAGGCACATCACAACTCATGTTTGTCTGAATTTCTGATTGTGTACGTGCAGTATTCCAGATGCGTACTTCATCCATCGTGCCATGGAAGAACGTATTCAAAACGGCATTTTGTGTGCCTATCATCATAGCACCCGCCGTGTGTGAACTGGCAGTACCATTGGTAGCCACCTGAACACCATTTTTGTACAAGGTAAGCGCATTGGTAGAAGAATTATAAACAACCGCAACGTGTACCCACTGGTTTGCAGTAAGGGCTGAAGCGTCGGTTATTGTTGTAGGAGATCCAGTCAGTCCGTTTGACGCAGAAAGGAAGCCGTTAGACAAACGGAACGCATGATCTGTAGAACTGAGGATGTTATTTGTAGATGCGCTGAGAGTTGTTGGTTTGATCCATGCTTCTTTTGTGTAAGAACTTCCAGATGATATCACGGAGCCAAGTACCACACGGTCATCAGAACCATCGAAGTTAAGACCAGGAGTTGGTGTATTTACTGTTACAGCCATAGTTGCAACACATGGACCAGCAATGGTATAATCGATCGTTGCGTTACCTGCAGAGATACCTGTAACAATGCCCGTTAATGAACCAACAGTAGCGACAGCTGCATTGGTGCTGCTCCAAGTACCTGATGCAGTAGCATTAGATAATGTAGTAGTACCACCAATGAACAAAGTGGGCGTACCGGTTGTAGCAACGGGAGTTGTAGCGTATTCTATTACAAATGCTTTACTGCTGTTGCCTACGTCCATGGTAGCGAGGTAAGGTGTACCGCTATGAATTTTTATTGTGTTGTACTGACTGGCGGCAGTAGTGATGCCAGAAGCAGAACCCACAGAAACAAAGCTACCTGCACTTAGTTTTTTTACGATTGCTTTATTGACACCCGCACCACCGTCGTTGCAGGCAATGTATGGAGTGGAACCGTCGAATGCGATAGATGTGTAAGTAGCAGTACCTGAAGAGTTGCCGCTAGAGCTGCCTACATAAGACCAAGAAGAACTTTCAAATTTGCGAACGACAATTTTGCCTAAAATCCCAGTACCTGCATCAGCATATGCAATATAAGGTATATCTCCATCAAATGCCATTGAAAAGTTACTTGCTGTACCAACAGAAATACCCGTGCTCGTACCTTCATCTCCCCAACTGCCTGAAGTGAATTTTTTTACGGTCATTTTGCTTGAATTTGCTCCATCCTGATAGACGATGTATGGAACATCACTTGCGCTGAAAGCAAGAAAAGTGAAGTTCGCAACACCAGCTGAGAAGCTCTTTGAGCCAACTTGTTCCCACGAATCTGTAGCGTAATTAAACTTCATAACGGAAGCACGGTTTGCAGGAGCACTATTGTCCTTGTAGCCAACATATGCTTCTCCCGCGCTATTAATAGCCAATGACAGGTCATTCACCTGTGCTGGTGTGAAACGTTCGGTACCAACATCAACCCAAGCAGTACCGTTGAATTTTTTAACGGTTGCTTTGTTACCAGCAACACTACGGTCCTGATAAGCAACAAACGGGGTGTCATTCTTGCCAATGGCAATATTGACATACTGCCCCTCGCCATCAGAGAAGCCTTCTGTACCAACGGCTACCCAACTGGTGCCATTGTATTTTTTCACAGACACTTTGAGGCTCAACGACGCATCGTTATAGGCAACGTATTTAGTACCTGCTCCATCTATAGCCATAGATGTAAACAATGCCTGGGTAGATGACGCTGCTGCACCGCCCAATGTAGACCAGGCTGTACACTGCGCCTGAGCAGAGTTGTTAAAAAGCAGCATGGCTGCCAGCGCCATCGGTACCAAACGCAGGTACTTTTGTGCAAGGACTTTTAGTCCCGATTTCCACGTGTTGGATGTTGGAAATGAATGATGATTCATAACGGATTTTTTAAAAATATACATGTAAGGTGTAAACATACAATGAGAAATCGGATAATCATAAGAGTTTCCTAAAAATTCATTTAAAAATCATGTTAACTGATATTAAAAACGGATGACAAATAATGTAAATAGATAATGTTAAATTTGTTCAGTTAATACATTTTGGAAATAGATAATTGGAATGCATGAAGATATGTATATTGTCTAAATATTATTGAATGCATTCGAATATTTATGACTTTATATGCGTCCGGAAATAGCGGAAACTATTTCGGGAAAAACACCCAGACAGGTTAGAGAATGTTGCAATTCGTTGGCTTGAATGACGCGTTTTACATACATTCCTGAGATAGATCAGGGCTGAAATATGAGTTTGACGAGTTGTTTGCTGCCATCGATTCCTACAAAATAGCATAGGTAGGAACCTGCTGCAAGTTCTGATGGTAATGATATCTCTGATTTTGAATCGATAATCGGGAATCGTGCGACGAGCTTTCCATCGATGGTATGAACTGTAAATGTGCCTGCACCCGGAGACTCGATAGTAATGGAACCACTGGCTGGGTTGGGGTAGATAGATATGGAAACAGGCCCGGCGGCTCCGGAAATTCCTTCTTCCGGTCTCGCCGAGATCACATCAATATTGTGAATGGCAGCACAGCCGCTAATAAGGGTGTAACTTATGGATACGTTTCCAGCAGCTACCCCATATACAACACCTGAACTGGAATTGACGGTTGCAACAGCAAGGTTTTCACTGCTCCATACACCACTTGGAGTGGCACAAGACAAAGGAGTATAGGCACCCTGCAGCACAGTGGCGGCACCAGTAATAGCCATTGGGGTTGCATTAACAGTAGTAACGACATTGGAAGAACAACCGTTGGGCAAGGTATATGAAATATTTGTAGTGCCCGGAGTCAAGCCAGTGACAGTACCAAGTGAAGGGTCAACAGTTGCTTTCACGATATTGCTGCTGGACCATGTGCCACCGGTGGGCGACACGCTGAGTGAGGTGGCTGCACCTACGCAAACAGCGGCCATACCCGTAACAGGGGAGGGTAGACTGTTGACGGTAATGGCCCGACTGGCACTACAGCCATTGGCTAACTGGTAAATGATAGTCGAATTACCGGCAGCAATACCCCGCACTGTGCCGGATGTGCCAACCGAAGCAGCAGCTGTATTTGAACTGGACCACGTGCCACCCGACGGACCTGATGACAGAATAACATTGGCATCTTCACAAACAGCTGCAGGGCCGGCGATGGGCGATGGTGCTGTAAGTATAGTCTGTATAGTGGTGCGATAGCATGCGGGTGTGGTAGCGTAAGTGATGACAGATGTGCCGGCACTGATACCTGTAACTACACCGGTCAGAACATCGACTGTGGCCCGGGCGGTATTGCTGCTGCTCCAGGTTCCACCGGCATCGCTATTGTTAAGGTCGGTTGTAGCAGTAGGACATATATTGGCGGTGCCGGTGATGGCGGCAACAGCCGGATTGACCGTGATATCTCTTATTGCGCTGCACCCTGAGCTGATTCGATAGGATACTATGCCTGAGCCGGTAGTAATACCAGTTAACTGCCCGGAGCCACCAGTGATCGTGGCAATAGCGATATTGCTGACAGACCACGTGCCACCTGCCGGTGCACTTGTAAATGTGGTGGAGGAGCCTTGACAAATTGTGGTTGTGCCTGCGATAGGGGTGGGAGATGCCGGAACTGTGATGCCAGCGGACCTGTAACAACCCGAGGAAACCTGATAGGTTACAGTGGCTACACCCTGTGCAACACCGGAGATAATGCCTGTGGAACCCGCAGCGTTCGCGATAGAGGGGTCGCTGGTGATCCATGTACCACCCGGGGTAGAACAGTTAAGTGTGGTTGATGCACCCGGGCAAACATTTGTCGAACCCAGTATTACAGCGACCGCAGGGCTTACCGTTACGATGGTGGCGCTAAAGCAACCCGGATTGAGGGTGTAATAAATGGTTACGGTACCTGTGCTCACACCATTCATCACACCTGTGCTGCCACTAATGACAGCCCTGCCGGTATTGCTACTGCTCCAAACACCACCTGGTGTTGCATTGCTGAGCACAGCTACAGCAACAGGCTGGCCAAGACAGATAGTGGCGTCGCCGGTGTTTGGACTTGCCGTACTGACAGTAACCATTGCAGAACGAGGACAAATACCCGCTACAGTATATGTGATCATCGCAGTTCCTGTGCCTGCTACACTTGTAACAATACCGTTTGTTGCATTGACTGTTGCTATTGCAAGGTCTGAACTTGACCATACGCCCCCTGAGGTGGTAGAGTTGAGATCTGAAGAAGTGCCTGTACAAATGGCCAGCGAACCAGTGATAGCACCTGGAGCTGCATTGACAGTGATTGAAGAATGGGTGAAACAACCAGCACCGGCATAATAGGTGATCACAGCGTTTCCGGGGCTGATTCCGGTGGCTGCACCGGTATTTATATCGATAATGGCCCTTGAGGTGTTGTTGCTTACCCATGTACCACCGGAAACCGCATTGGTAAGATTGGTAGTGCTGCCGGGGCAAACAGACAGCGTGCCACCGATAGGTCCCGGATGGGGATTGACGGTTACCACGGCCGTAACACTACAACCAGTAGGCAAAACATACTGAATGAGCGCTGTGCCTGGTGTAACACCAGTGACTTTGCCGTTTGTGGGATTAACGGAAACAGTTGCATCAGGGCTACTCCATGCACCGCCTGAAGGACTATTGGTCAGTGTGGTCAATGACCCGGGACAAACTGTTAGCTGACCGCTGATAGCTGATGGCACTGGGTTGACCATAAATGCGGCAGCAGCCACAGAGCTACCGCAACTATTTGTGACAGTATAGTTAATGACCAATGATCCGGTTGACAAACCTGAAACTATACCACTGGCATCAACAGTGGCACGAAGCGGATTGGAAGAACTCCACACACCACCTGTACCTGAGGCTGACAGCAGTGTGGCAGCACCGGTACATACTGATGACGCTCCCGTGATACTGCCTGCAAAAGGTGCGGCATTGACGGTGACAATTACTGATTCTGCAGCACTGCCAATTGTATATGCAATAGTTGTTGTGCCGGGTGACAAACCAAAAACAATACCGGTAGTAGCGTTGACAGTGGCCACTACAACGTTAGTGCTGCTCCAAGTGCCACCAGGAGTCGCGTTTCCGAGCGTAGTGGTAGCTCCTGTGCAAACAGAAAGTGTTCCGGTTATGGGGCCGGATGTTGCGGTATTTACAGTAATGATCTTAGTGGTTGAGTTGCTACCACATGCATTGGTCACGGTATATGAAATGGTCACGGTACCTGCTGTAACACCAGTAACCAGGCCCGTTGACGAGACAGTAGCATTGCTGTTGTCAGCTGTCCAGGTGCCACCGGGTACGCTATTGGTAAGCGAGATATTTGAGGCTTCGTTGACAGCCGATGGGCCAGAAATGACACCTGCAGATGGCGCAGCGGGTAGAACGAGTTTGCGGCCCGGAGTGAACTGATCGTAACTGCTGTTGTCTGTGTGGAGGTGGCAACGGTAGTATATAGTAGCCGTAACAGTAGCCGAGTATAATGCACTCGTTGCGGCGGGTACATCTGTCCAGGTAGTACTGTCTGGCGCTGATTGCCACTGGTATGTCATGTGCGGACCGGAAATGTTGAGCCGTAGCGCTGACACGTAGGACGGGCAACTACCAATAGTTGGCGTGGCAAATGTTACCAGACCTTTTACATGATCAGTGAGGATACCTGATACTATCATGTGTGCAGACAGGTTGACATCAGACCTGAGATAGAGATTGTTGTTGGCATCCAGGCTGCCGGATTCAAGATCAGCTGTATCGTAAACTGATACTGTGCTGTTGAACGTAGTATGTTGTGTGTTGTTCACCCGCAACTTGCGAAAACGTGTTGTGCCTGTGCCGTTGAAGTTTATTCCACCCTTGCCAACAAAGGTACCCGTGCTGTCGAGGTATTGCCCATCATTGACAAAGTCGCCTGTGTCCATTACCACATTGGTATTACCAGAGACAATGAAGTGGGTACTGGATGTGATCTTCATATTCGACTGCGCAAGCAGTAGCTGAAAACCGGCCAGGAGCAAAGTTGTGAATAATAGCTTCTTCATGAGGCGTCATTAAAAATGTTGCAGAATATTGAACTATTTTGATGATGTTTTGCCACGCATCATTTCGGCTTTCAGTTCCTCAATGTCGCTTTTCATTTTTGCTGTTTCAGCTACTATGTCTGATTTCAGGATGTTGTTTTCCGTTTTCTGGTCAGCAAGTTGCGCCTTCAACAATTGGTTTTCTTTCTGCAATTCCTCTGTACGTTTGATAAGTGCCTGAATTGCTACAAAGCTCACACCTTCCATATCTGCCTGATTGATGGTGGTATCATTGCCCACGGTGCCATAACTATCCTTGCCAAAGGCTGCATAGAAATCCTGTGCCATTGGGCCGTAGTGGCGGAACGATTTAGGGTCCTGTCCTTTGTAGTTCCAACTTGTCAGGTTGAACTTGGCAATTTTATTCAGGAAGGCTTCCCCGTCAACTGCTGTGAAATTCTCCTTTTTGCGAACGTCTGATATGGTTGCCCAGCTATTGCCGCCGGGTGCTATCTGTGCACCAATGGTTGCATCAGCATCGGAGTACAACTTATAACCGTTACTAAAGCGCATCATCATCTGATGGGTCGTATCGTTGCTGTGAGTGGTGCCAAAAGAACTCCTGTCACCGATAGCAAAAGATCCTACTCTGCCATCTGTGCTTACATAGTTTCCCAAAGCTGTAGAATAATTGCCGCTGGCGGTTGTATAGCTACCCATAGAAGTGCTGCTTAAACCGCTTGCCGTTGTAACGGTACCTGTAGCTGTAGACACATCGCCACTTGCAGTTGTTCCTGAGCCCATTGCTGTAGAAATGTCGCCACTTGCTGTTGTATTGTACCCCATAGCGAGGGAGTTATCCCCGCCAGCAGTCGCGCCTAAGCCTATTGCGGTAGCGCTGCTGCCACTGGCTGTTGTATTGTAACCCATAGCTCTCGAATTGCTACCGGTTGCGCGAGCAAAGGTTCCCATCGCTACCGAAGCATTTCCGTCGGCATATGCCGCGTCACCCATTGCAAACGAACTAAGTCCTTTAGCCGTAGTCCAATGTCCCATCGCCACCGAATAATTACCAACACTGTCGTTGTCCCACTCTGTTCCTGACGCATATCCGGCTCTGAACGCGGCTTTATCGGCATACCACATCATACGACGTCCCTCGCCACTCAGAGCTGGCTGGCCAGCTGTTGCGGGCACATCTCCGCTTGCAGCAAACACAACATTACTGTCTGCTACATGAAGGCGTGCTGCTGGGGTGGTGGTACCAAAGCCAACATTACCGGTATTGTTGTTATAAATGTGTGTGCCTGATGTGGTCCATTTTGATGCACCTGTTGCGATAAGGCTATCCACATATCCTTTGTCGGTAAGGCTGCGGTTGTCGTAAAGGCCGGCAACATTGTTGATGTATTTTATTACACCATTCGGTGCAATCTGTAAACCTTCGTTTGCAGCACTGTTTGTGAATATTTTGTATCCACCCGCAAAGCGCATCATCATTTGATCGGTTTCATCGTTTTCTGTAGCGGTTGTAGTGCTATTATCCCCAATGTTAAATGATCCTGATTTTGCATTGGTGCTTACATAGCTGCCCATAGCAGTTGAATAGTGACCGCTAGCGGTTGTCGTGTATCCAGTTGCCATGCTGCTTATGCCGCTGGCAATTGTTCCGGTTCCCATTGCGGTAGCTACATCGCCACCGGCTGTAGTTCCGGATCCCATTGCGGTTGCGTTTATTCCGCTGGCAACAGTATTATAACCCATTGCTGTTGTACCACTGTTGTTCGCTATTGTTCCTGCGCCCACTGCGAAGGAAGCATTTCCGCTGGCGGTATTTCCACCACCCATAGCTACAGAATTGCTGCCGCTGGCTGTGGCATTAACGCCAATTGCAGCAGCACCATTGCCACTTGCTATTGAACTTGTACCCATGGCCAAAGCATACTGACCGCTGGCAGTTGTATTTCTTCCCATAGCTACGGAATATTTACCCACATTATCTATATCCCACGCTGTACTGTTTACGTAACCTGCCCGGAATGCGGCTTTGTCGGGATACCATGTCATACGGCGCCCTTCACCACTTATAGCAGGGTTCCCAGCGGTAAATGGTACATCTCCGCTTGCTGCAAAAACAACGTTACTATCAGCTACATGTAGACGGGCAGTTGGTGTTGCTGTTCCAATTCCTACTTTGCCTGCAGCATTGCTGTTGTAGATATTCGCGCCCGATAAAGTCCACTTTGATGATCCCGAGCCGGCAAGGCTATCAACATATCGCTTATCTACAAGGCTACGGTCATCGTAGAGTGCGGCGATGTTATTGGTGTATTTTGCTACACCGTCAGGTTCTATTTTAAGGCCTTCAGTTGCAGCGCTATTTGTAAATAGTTTATACCCGCCGGCAAAGCGCATCATCATCTGATTGTCTGCGTCATTGTTTGTATTTGTTACGGTGCTTCTGTCGCCTATAGCTACTGCGCCCATTTTACCATTGGTAGAGACCAGGCCGCCAATTGCCGTAGAACCATTGCCGCTGGCTATTGTATTGTAGCCCATCGCAGTAGAAGTGGTACCACTGGCTACTGACCCGGCTCCCATAGCTGTAGCGTAAGCGCCTGATGCAATTGTATTATACCCAATTGCTGTAGCATGACTTGCGTTCGCGGTGGTATTTGCACCCATGGCAGTAGCGAAACTACCACTTGCCGATGCAGCACTTCCTAGTGCGATGGAATAGTCACCCTTGGCCTTTGGCGCATTGCCCATGGCAATAGAATAGTTACCAGTACTGTCTCTGTCCCACTCTGTACCTAATGCATTTCCTGCTCTAAATGCAGCTTTGTCGGCATACCACATCATACGCCTGCCAGCGCCACTAATTGCCGGATTGCCTGGGGAAGCCAAAACATCACCGACCGCAGCAAACACCACATTGCTATCTGCAACATGGAGCTTAGCTACAGGTGCCGTAGTGCCGAAGCCCACATTGCCGGTATTGCTGTTGTAAATGTGGGTACCTGTTGTGGTCCAGGGTGATGAACCGCCTGTTGGTAAAGTAACACTTCCACCACCATTTGAAAGTTTTAGTGTGTCACCTACCAAAGACAGTGTTTGGAGTTCGTTTGTAACAGATGTATCTATTGCCCGTATCACGCCACCTACTATACTTATACCACTTCCTGCGGCCAGTGCACCTGGTGCCGTTTGCCAGCTTGCGTTGCCACTTGCGTCGGAGGTGAGCACTTTGCCTGCTCCTTGTGAACCGTCGGCAATTGCCACGGCGCCATTTATTTGCAAAGCCTGGGCACCGCCATTTGTATCAATGACCATGGCGGGATAGAAGCCAGAGCCACCCTTCAGGTACATTCCTCTGCTCTGAGAGTGTGCAAAGATGGCGTCGCCAACCATGCTATATGCGCGCATGCCGGCGCTGCCAGTGCAATTGACGCAGCCACCCGGGTTGCCGCTCACGGCACTATCTGCAGCGTAAATCGCATAGCCGTAGGATGCTTTTGTCCAGGTTTTGATTCCTATACTATTGGCGACGTCTTCCCTTACCAGGAGCCTTCCTTTTTCTATGTCGGGTGAAGATGTGATAGCTCCTACCAATACCTTGCCGGTATTGTTGTTGTATATGCTGGTGCCAGATGCGGTCCAATGGGCTGTGCTGCCATCGAGACTGTCAACATAGTTTTTGTCTACAAGGCTGCGCGTATCGTAGCTACCAGCTATGTTGTGTGTATATTTTGCGACGCCATTCGGCTCGATCTTCAGACCTCGTGTGGCAGCGCTGTTAGTATACATTTTGTAACCGCCTGTGAAGCGCATCATCATTTGGTTGCTGGTGTCATTTGTAGTTGATGCGTCTAGTATACCCAGGCTTGCGTCACCAATTGCCACAGAACCAGTTTTACTATTGGTGCTTACTTTGCTACCAATAGCAGTAGAGTTGTTCCCGCTGGCAGAGGTAAAGTTACCCATAGCTGTAGCGTTGCTACCGCTTGCAGTAGTGAAGAAACCCATTGCAGTAGCACTGCTACCGCTTGCCAGCGTTGAGTTTCCCAAAGCGGTTGCTACTGAGCCGGTTGCCGCAGAGTTTCCGAGTGCCACGGAGTTATCGCCCTTTGCTTTGGCACTATAGCCCATAGCTACAGAATAGTCACCAATGCTGTCTTTGTCCCATTGTACTCCGTTTACATAACCGGCTCTGAAGGCTGCCTTGTCAGGGTACCACATCATGCGCCTGCCTGCACCGCTGATAGCAGGGTCGCCTGCAGACCCTGGCACATCGCCACTGGCGCTGAATACCGTATTGCCATCCGCTACATGCAGCTTGCCCGCTGGTGTAGCGGTGCCGATCCCTACATTACCGGTACCTGTCACCAACGCTGGTCCAGAGGAAGAGTAGAACCGTCCTCCCGGGCCTGTGGATGAGGCACCAAGAATACCTTCATTGTTTAGGGATATGCCGTTCACGCCAACGCCGTCCTGCGATCTGCCCAGAACTCCGATGGCGCCAGATCCAGTGTTTGCATCACTCTGAATGCCTACACCTCCTATACTTCCGTTATTCACCACTATACCGTAAGCAATACTTGTAGTATTTACCTGGAGTTTGGCTGTAGGTACAACCGTACCTGTGCCGATTCCCACGTTACCTGTGTTGTTGTTGTAGATATTGGTTCCTGATGTTGTCCATTGTGATGAGCCACCGCTTATACTACCCGTAAGACTATCCACATACCGTTTGTCAACCAGTGAGCGGTTGTCATAGTTGCTGGCTAAATTGTTTGTGTACTTCACTACGCCGTTTGGCTCTATTTTTACACCTGTTGTTCCATCCCTGTCTGCATAAAACTTGTACCCACCACGAAATCGCATTTTCATCTGGTTGGTGGTATCGGTGTTCATAGTTGGGCCTGCTCCCCAGCCCATGTAAGTATCATCGTCGCCTATTATAAAAGAACCAGTATGTGCTGCTCTTACATAAGTACCCATAGC
>CAIJXT010000012.1 GCA_903824665.1 uncultured Bacteroidota bacterium
CAGTATCGTGATGTCGCCAACACATACGTTCATCGCACCCGTGATCGATGTCGGCAGCGGATTAACTGTGATGTCTTTTGTTTGTATACAGCTGGTAGGCAGGGTGTAGGTGATCACCGTCATACCCAGGCCATTCACGCCCGTCGTCAGCGACGAAACACCGGTCACAATACCGGTACCTGAGTTTACACTGGCCACAGAGGGGTCTGCGCTGCTCCATGCACCACCGGCAGGGCCGCTGGCCAATACTGTTGTAAGGCCCTCGCAAATTTGAGGCGTACCCGTGATCACATCCGGAAGTGGATGTACTGTAAGCACTACCTGTGCATTACAGCCAGTACCCAACTGGTAGGTAATGGTTACTAAACTATCGGCAATACCACCATCTATACCGGTAGCTATGCCGCTGGTTGACCCTATAGTGGCAACTGCCGCATCTCCGCTCGACCATACACCACCGGGTGTCGTATTTCCCAGGGTTGTCGTAAGACCTTCGCACACCTGCAGAGAACCAGTGATTCCAGCCGGTATTGGATTAACTGTAATTACTGCGGTTGAATAGCAGCTTGTGGACAGGATGTATGTTATTGTTGTTGTGCCTGCGCTGTTACCTGTTACCGTAGCTGTTGTAGGTGTAGCAGGAGCCACACTCGCTATCGCCGGGAATACGCTGCTCCACGCTCCGCCACCAATTACATTGCCCAATGTAATAGTAGAGAGACGGCAGACATCTCCCGGACCCGTAATCGGATAGGGCGCAAGAATAAGATATACATTCTTCGAAACCTGGCATCCCGTGAAAGGGTCAGTAGCTGTGATGTTCACTGTAGGACCTGCTGTTACACCCACCGCTACACCACTTGTGTAGCCGATTGTCAGTATCGTCGGATCAGAACTGGTCCAGTTAACACCAGGCGAGCTAACATAAGTTGTGGAGTCAAAGTTGCAGAACGCATTGCTGCCCGTGATCGGTGCAGGTAATGCATATACTGTCACTATTACCGGGTTTGCGCAGCCAGTAGCGATAAAGGTGTAAGATATGGTTGTTGTACCAACCGATACGCTCGTTACCAGACCGCCGGCGCTGATGCTCGCTACTCCGGGATTGGTGCTGCTCCAAACGCCACCTGTGCTCAGCGTCGATAGAAGTGTCGTGTTGCCGATACATACGCCGAGGTTGCCCGTTGTTGGTGCCGGCAGTGCATTCACTGTTATGATCTTTGTGCGAACACAACCTGTGCCCACAGTATAACTGATGATTGCTGTGCCTGCACTGATACCTGTTACATCGCCGGTACCAGGTGCCGGTATCGATACCGTTGCATCTGTGCTGCTCCACGTGCCACCCAGTGGCGTACTGCTTAGACTAATCACATTGTTCACACACACTTCCGATGGGCCGGTGATCACTGATGGCAGTGCGTTCACAGTTACTGGTGCGGTGCGGTAACAACCGGTTACAGGCAGTGTGTAGCTGATGTTGGCGATACCTGAGTTGATACCTGTTACCACACCCGTTGTTGCTACTACTGTTGCCGTACCCGTTGCGCCACTGGTCCAGTTGCCGCCGCCAGGAGCACTGCTTAGAGCGGTTGTGCCGTTCTCGCATACCTGCAGCGTTCCGGCAATCACATCCGGCAGAGGGTTAACAGTAACAATTGCCGATTTGAAACAACCCGTACCCAGTGAGTAGGATATAGTTACAGTTGCTGCTGCCGTTGCTCCGGTCATTTGACCATATACTGCTCCGGAAGAACTCACTGTCGCTATTGCGGTATTGCTGCTTGTCCAGGTGCCGCCAGCTGTGAGCGTGCTCAGGTTCGTTGTTTGGCCCTGACATACTTCCATCACTCCGGTGATGTTTGCTGGCAGTGCATAAACTGTTACAATATCTGTCACCCGGCATAATGTTACAGGTGTCGTATAGCTTACCACTGCTGTGCCAGCATTACCGCCAGAAACAACACCACCTGTTGTGACATTTGCTACCAGTGTCGGATTGATTGCCCAAACACCGCCGGCAGGAGTACTATTGAGTGTTGTCGTTGATCCCACACACGTGGCCAGTGAACCAGTGATTGCCGTTGGCAACGGGTTTACTGTTATTGTTCGGGTGTTATAACAGCCAGTACCTAGTGTATAAGTTATTGTAGCTGTATTAGCCGGAGCCGCTGGTGAAGAAATACCTGTAATAACGCCATTGCTTGAACCAATTGTCGCTATTCCGGTGGCGCTGCTGGTCCAGGATCCACCAGCGGGTGAACTGTTCAATGTTGTGGTACTATTTACACAAACCGATGCTGTACCCGTAAGAGTCCCTGGCAGTGCATATACGGTGACCACAGCCGTAACACGACAACCTGTTGCAACAGTATATGATATGGTGGCTGTACCTGCCGAATTACCGTAAATTTCTCCGGTAGTTGCATTGACAGTTACAGTTGGCGAAAGGCTTGACCATGTACCGCTGGCGGTAAGACTGTTGACCGTTGTTGTTTGACCAACACATACAGTCAAAGTACCTGTGATCGCTGCAGGTAGCGGGTTTATTGTTGCTACAGTTGTCAGAGAGCATGTTGTAGGCAGTGTGTAGGTAAGAGTTGTGGTGCCTGCCAGTACGCCGCCCAGTATGCCTGATGTAGAACCTATTGTGCCATTGGCAGGAGTACTACTCAGCCAGGTACCACCCGCAGGGATGCCTGAAAGCGTAGACGATGACCCTTCGCATACCTGCAATGAGCCTGTTACGCCTGTTGGAAGGCCATTTACCAGTACTACAATCGTACGGTAACAGCCGGTAGACAGTCCGTAGGATATTGTTGCTGTTCCTGCAACTGCACCGGTCACCACACCCGTTGCTGGTACTACTGTAGCGTTGCCGTTGCTGCTCGTCCACGTGCCGCCGGCAGGGGTGCTGCTCAATGTTGTAGTCGCATTTACACATATTGTTGTGCCGCCGGTTATGATGCCCGGCAGGGCATTCGCAGTAACTGTTGTAGTACGCTGGCAGCCAGTAGTCGCTGTGTAGGTTATTGTTGCAGTACCGGCAGTTGTTCCTGCGGTCCAGGTACCACCCGGAGATGTGATCGATGCAGTACCTGTTGCACTGCTCGCCCATGTGCCACCGGCTGGTGTGCCGCTAAGTGTAGCTGATACGCCTTCGCACAATACAAGAGTACCTGCTATCGCACCCGGCAGCGGATTGACCGTTACGATGCCGGTTGTGATGCAACCGGTGCCGAGTGAATAGGTGACATTAACAGTTCCCGCTGTGCCGCCAGTCAATACTCCTCCCGAAGTGATTGTTGCTGTGCCGGTACCTGCAGACAATGTCCACAAGCCACCTGCCGGAGTTGCGGTGAGTGTGGTTGTGCCAGAAACACATGCTTGCAAAGAACCGCCGATTGTTCCGGGAAGTGAGTTAACGGTTGCAATCGCAGTTGCCGAACAACCAGCTACTGTATAGCTGACATTGACCGTACCTGCAATATTGCCACACATTGTGCCAGGGCCGGTTACGGTTACTACGCCTGCCGGACTATAGCTCCATACACCGCCAGCAGGTGTACTGTTTAATGTTGTACACGATCCGATGCACATCGTTAGTGTGCCAGTGATAGCAGATGGCGTAGCGGTAACAGTCACTGTTCTCGACACTGAACAACCGCCCGCATTTGTTGCTGTTACTGTTGCAACACCGGCTGATCCACCCGTTACAACGCCAGATCCTGAAATCGATGCAACAGCGGGAGGTGTTATTGCCCAGGCAACAAATGGTGTTGTTGTACTGAGTGTGATAGTACTACCCACACAAACTGAAGTAAGGCCGGTGATTGGTGCCGGAATATCATTAACAGTGACTGTAGCAGTAGTTACACATCCACCTCCTATAGTATAAGAAATAGTTGCTGTACCGGGTGCAGGTGTCGACGAAACGCCGTTTACAATGCCGGTGGTAGATCCGACAGACGCTATGGCAGCATTACTGCTGCTCCATGTACCACCAGGTGTTGCTGAAGACAATGTAGTATTATTTCCCTGACACATGGATAGTATTCCCGTAATTGGCGCCGGGTTAGGCTGTACTGTAAACACCATCGTCGTAACACAACTGCTTGCTGTGGTATATGAAATGGTAGTAGTACCTGGTGCCGGTGTTGCAGAAATACCGTTGACAACACCACCGCCCACTGTTACTGTTGCGATGGCCGTATTACTGCTCGACCATGTGCCGAATGGTGACGGATGTGTAAGTGTTGTAGTGAAACCCTGGCAAACCGAACTTGCACCCACTATCGGGGCAGGCGCTGGGTTAACCGTGATCACTGTGTTCGCACTGCAGCCGGAGCTAAGCGCATAAACAATAGTTGTTGTGCCGGCTGAAAGTCCGGTTACAATACCTGTAGTAGACCCAACACTGCCAATAAGCGGCGCACTGCTTGACCATGAGCCTCCGGATGTAAGGTTGGTTAGCGTGATATTGGAACCGACACAAACATTGGTTGGGCCAACGATGGGCGCAGTTGCAGCAACAATATTCATCAGAGCAGTATCGGAGCATCCGGATACGAGATATGTGATGATTGCGGTACCAACGGCCAATCCATTAACGAGGCCGGATACAATACCGACAGAGGCGACAGCGGGTGCGCTGCTTGTCCAGAATCCTCCCGGTGTAGCGCTGGATAATGTAGTGAATGCGCCTATGCATATACTCATCGAACCGGTTATTGGTGCCGGCAGCGGATTCACAGAAACAGTGGCGGTAGAGTAGCAAGCACCTCCGAAAGAATAAGTTATAGTGGCAGTGCCCAGTGTGGCACCGTACACAACCCCTGTTGTAGCATTGACGCTTGCTATAGCAGGTGCGCTGCTGCTCCATGTGCCACCAGATGGTGTGCTATTGAGCGTTGTTGTGCTGCCAAGGCATGCGATCAATGTTCCGGTAATAGTTGTTGGGAATGGGGTTACAGTTACTGTAATAGTGGAGTAGCACCCGCCGATGTTGTAGGTAATAGTAGATGTGCCGCCGCTTATCCCCATAACAACTCCTGTTGTGTTTACGGTAGCAACTGCAGGGGTGCTGCTGCTCCAGGTTCCGCCGGGAGTGGTGTTAGACAGTGTGGTAGTCTGAGTGGCACACAAAGCCGTTGTTCCGGTGATGGCGGCTGGTGGTGCGTTTACAGTAAATGTAGTTGTACCACTGGCAGTGCAATACCCTCCATATCCCAGTGCGATAGGATCGTTGGTGGCTGTAAGTGTGTAGGTATAGGTACCCGGAGTTGCGTATGGAATTCCTGTTGGGTTTGCGAGTGTTGAGGTATAGCCTGCAGGGCCAGTCCAACCATAGGAAATTACTCCTGTTGTGCCGGTTGATGCAAGGAATACTGTATCTGGTGCGCAATAAGGAGCTGTGCTATTGGTAGCAGTAACAGTGGGTACCGCACAAACTTCAATATCATCTATTGCCAGCAATGCGGCCGCAGCACCACTGCTTTGTGCATCAATACCGATGTAGTAGTTACCGCTGGTAGGTACGGTGAAAGTTTGAATATATTGGAGATAAGTGGTGGAGTTGACACCGGCCAAACCTGGTCCGATGGTGCCAGGCGTACCACCCATTGTCGCAGACGTAGTGGGCGGCACAGTGCCTACAGTACTAAACTGAGCACTGATCGAATTCCATGCGGCGCCATTTGTGCGGTACCAGAAACTCAACGTATAGGTTGTTCCCGCTACCATCGGCAGACGCGGAAGCAGCAGCCATTGGTTGGTCCAAGGGCCTACCGAACATGCGCCTGCACGAACGAAATTGAAAAATTTTGTGCCTCCCGCGGTATGGTTGGTGTTTATCGTGCCACCGAAGGTAACATTGGTTTGCACAGAGGAGATCACACAGTTTTGCATCACAGAAGTCATGCAGTTGGGTGTTGCCTCACCTATCATGGTTCCCACGTCAAATGTCTGCAGATAGGGTATTGTACCTACGGCAGCACAAGTTGTCAGGCCAGTGGCTACAGGACTCATGATCGCACAGGCGTCTGCAGGTGCAACTCTGAACCAATACTGTGTCGATGTTGATAGTCCCGACGCAGTATAGGTTGTACCTACACCGGCCATAACCGGGAATCCGGGAGCGAGAATGGTCAACGCTGCATCGAGGTAAGCATAAACATTGTAGTTGATCGGTACTACAAAACCACCTCCGGCCGGAGACGCTGTCCAACTCAGGTCAATATAGTTGATGCCGACCGTACCTATCACCGGAACGCTGGTAGGTGCAACACAGGTGTTGAAAGTGCCGGTGAGTGGGGAAACAAGATTGTATTGCGGACCGAGGCAGTTATTGTTGAACGCAAAAACAAACACATGGTACAATGTATTGGAGTTAAGGAGCGTTGTAGTGTAAGGAGGGGCACCGCCCGACACGGATCCACCGATAACTATACCTCCACCGAAAGAACTACCTACCGCATAGGTAGTATAAAGTGCGGGTGCTGCATAAAGTGTGGGATTGGTGCTGGCAACAACGAGGTACCCTGTAGAGCCATTGGGTGTGAAGTTTACCGTAGCTCCTGTTGGCGTAACGCCTGAGAAAGTAATACCTGTAGGTTGTGTCACTGGTGCCACAGCCGCCGGATTGTTTACATCCACTGGTTGCACAGCTGTGCACACGCCCGTGTTATAACTTATAAATGTTGTACCAAAGGAAACGCCATTTACGAAGCCACCTACTACTGTTGCAATGCCGGGAGCCGAAGATGTCCATGCACCGCCACCGGGAGTGCCGGTAAGTGTAGTGGAGCCTGGAAAGCAGATACTTGGAGTACCCGATATGGTAGGCTGTGTCCCTACTGTTAGGTTAAGTGTAGACGTACATCCGCTGGATGTAAGCACAATATTGGTGGTGCCGTTGGAGATACCAGTCACAACACCAGTGGCAGACACAGTAGCTATACCAGGTGCAGACGATGACCATACGCCAGCCGTAGATCCTGTAAGTGCCAGTGTTGAAGGCATACACAGTGTAGTAGCGCCGGCAGGTGTGATAACAGGCAGCATTGCTGTGCTACCAAAGATTGTTACCGTAAATCCATTGGCGGTAGCATAAACAGTTTGAACACATGGTGCAGAAGGTGTCCATCGTTGCGTGCAGTAAACCTCAAATGGTAGCGTATAGGAATTGCAATTGTATGCAGGAATACATCCCGGTGTTATACCCCAGGCAGCAGCTGCAGCCCAGAAACTCGAATTGGTAGCAATGCCACATGTACCACCCGGTATACCGCTGCTCGAAACAGTTCCGGCACATGCCAGCCAGCCATAGTTGCATGCGCCGTTTATCCTGAACAGAAAAGCAGCATTATTCCATGGTGCACCGGCAGGACCATAATAGTTAAATGTCATGCGGATGTCTGTGAACGTTGCCGCAGCAGGTATAGTAACATTGTTGGTATTTGCACAGTATTCAGTGGTGGCAGCTATTGCAGGAGGGAACAGTCCGGCTGTATAAGTGAAACCAGATGACAATGTCCCTGAAACGAGCGGGTCTACGATAAGCGGATAGGCCGACGCTGCTTTGTTGAGCATAGTGCCCGGAACTTCGATGTCGAGCGTATTATTGCCGCTGTTTCTGTAGTTGAGCTCCGTTACTGAATTTGGATCACCCGACGCTTCATAAGCAATAGCGTTATTTATGGTAAACGCATCCTGTCCAAATCTGTTCTTTACCTGGATCGCACCTTTCTGGCTTTTTCCTTTTGTGATACTGAGAGATAGTCCATCGCTTGTAGATATGTGATCTCTCAACACCAATTTTCCGGCAGCGTAGGCGGGCATCGCTGCTTTTACAACAAAGTTTGTTTTGAGCGCATTGACCATCACCGACATTTCTATATCTATGCCCGGCCAGGCATCAACAACTCTTATACCATCGTCGCCGGCCGTATAATTGCTCCAGTTTGCCTTGCCAAGGTTGTTTTCAGAACCATCTGGCTTGATGTATACCAGTTCCAGATTCCGATTGTAGGTAATAGTACCTGTTACGCCTTTCAACTCGCTGAAACCCTTGTCTGTATTGATGGATACATTAACAGGGCGGCCTTTTGTGCCATATACTCCCGAATGGGCGTTGTCCTTTTCAAGATGACCTGTGATGGTGAGCCATTGGCCGTTTTCGTCTTTGTAATGAACAGGATACTGATGAGACTGGAGAATGAATTGTGTCGCCTCTGTACCTTCTTTCACGAAGTATTTTTGGGTTGATGTGCGTTTCCCCAACAACTCGTAGCAATTGTCGCAAGGCACATTATCATACAATACCCCCAATTCCGGGTGTTGTTCATAACCCTGATTAAAACGTGACGTTTCCGGGCTTTTGTTTTTCGTTGTCTGCGAAAAGGTTGTGTAGTTGTTTTTTCTAAATGCCTGAGCGCTGGTCTTAGGTGTTTTTTCAACTTCAGGTTTTTCAATCTTATTTTGATCATCATTCAAGACTGCCTGTCCCGGTGTGCCGGACCATAAAGAGGTGTTTTGCGCGCTACTGCTGATAGGAAGTGCAATGGCATTGCTCTGAGCATTAACCAATGCATGGGTACCTGATACGGATGTAAATATAGCCGCGGCAATAAATTGTCTCGAGAAAATTACACGTAATGTTTTGTTCATACAAGTTGTTTATTGAATGGTATTACGCCAATACAAAAATAATAACAGGTGTTTTTCTTTTTTATACTGTCGATTAATAAATTTATACATAACAATATAAATCAGTTAATAACAATAAGTTTAATGGTTTCGCAAGGGGATAATCAGCATTTCAAATATAACCCATTTTGTTCAATTCAGTTATTTTTTTACTAAATTTCTTTCAAATCTGAGTTAATTGTCGTCAGCTGAAATGAGCGATATTTTATTAATAGGCGTAGTGTAAAACCTATTTGTTTGTGGAGCAATTAAATAAAATATAACGTTATATTATTTACAAAAAAGCTGGAATGCGTAGTTATTTGCTTTCTATAAAAGAATGTATCTGACAAATAAACTAATGGTTGCAAATGGCTGTATTTGCATAGAATTACTAATGGATATTTACAAAAAATTGTTATTTGCCCCTCCAGGTACTGCGATCTTGCTGGGAATAAATCTGCCCTGATATCTGTCAATGTACAGATGACCGTATAGGTTCTCTACCTGCAGCATTTGCAGGGAAACCAATAAAGGACTAAACAAAGCCTTCGAGTAAATGGCTCGAATAACCAGGGGTACAGGGAAGAAGAGAAATGTCTAGAAGAGGCTCACCACCCAATAGCAGCCAGCCGCAAGTAATCCGCTTACTGGTATGGTCAGGATCCACGCCCATAAAAGGTTGATCGTAACACCCCAACGTACTGCTGAAAGTCGTTTGGTGGCACCCACACCAATGATAGAACCGGTAATGGTATGCGTGGTACTTACGGGTATTTTAAGGTTTTCTGTAAGGAAGAGCGTGATTGCACCGGCCGTTTCTGCTGCCACACCTTCGAAAGGAGTAACCTTCGTGATACGTGTGCCCATGGTTTTTATGATCTTCCAGCCACCACTCATTGTACCCAAAGCTATTGCTGAGTAGCAAGCCAGAGGCACCCAGTAGGGCATTTGGTCGTGAGAAACAATCTGGTGTTCGCATACCAATGCTGCAGATATAATACCCATTACTTTCTGGGCATCATTGCCGCCATGACCTATGCTGAAAATCGCAGACGAAACCAATTGAAACCTTTTCAGGTACAATGTAGCCCTGGCGGTATTGAGTGAGCCAAGCACCATTGTAAACAAACTCATGGCTATCAGAATAGTACCAAGCAATAACCACTTCAGGTTTTTGCTCTCAAAGATTACGTTTGCCAGATGACTTTCGTAGAAGTTCTTCAGTTTTTCAGGGTTAGTTTCAATATTTTGGTATAGGAAGTAGCTAACTATACATATTATAGCGGTTGGTATGAGTTTGGGTATCCAGCCTTTTCGAAAAGAGTAAATAAACCATAATGATATTATAAACGCCATTATCATCCCCACCAAAGGTGCCAGAACAATGAAACTGACAGTTTTCAGAATGGGCTCAGAACTGATAGCTCCCCAGCCACCATGTGCTATTGCTGCTCCTGCAAAACCACCAATGAGTGTATGGGAGGAACTGGAAGGTATTCCAAACCACCAGGTAAGCAGATTCCAGGAAATGGCAGCAATAAGACCGGAGAGAATTACGGGCAAAGTGATAAACTCTTCGTGTACCGTTTTTGCTACCGTTTTTGCTACTCCATGGTCTTTAAAAATGAAAAACGCGACAAAATTAAAAAACGCTGCCCAGGCTACGGCCTGAAAAGGTGTAAGCACCTTTGTAGAGACAACAGTGGCAATAGAGTTTGCCGCATCATGGAACCCATTAATGTAGTCAAATAACAAAGCCAGAAACAAAACAACGATGAGCAGTACCGACATACCGGAAAGCTTTGATTAAGCGTATTTAATAATAATAGATTCTACAACGTTCGCAGCGTCTTCGCATTTGTCTGTAACCACCTCGAGCATCTGGAAAATATCTTTTTGCTTAATCAGCTCAACCGCACTGATGTTGGAGGAAAAAAGTTTTAGCATGGTTGAATCCAATAAATCATCAGCAGCATTTTCAAGGCTGTTGACTATAACGCATGAAGCAGTTATATCACGCAGGTTCTTCAATCCGCGAAGGCCATAAACTGCTGTATTGATAGCGGCTATAGATTTTGAGATGATTTCTGCGAATTGGGGTAGGGTATTGTATTGATCGTCAATCTGGTAGTTTACTATCCTTTTGGCTGCACCCCAGATATAGTCGGCAATATCGTCGAGCGATGTGGCCAGATAGTGAATGTCTTCGCGGTCAAGTGGAGTAATAAAGTTACTGCCGAGTTCTATAAATAGCCTGTGCGTGGTTTCGTCATTCTTATGTTCGAGCTCTTCCAGAGTTCTCAGCATGGCGTCACGTTTGTTCAGATCTTTTTCGGCTAAAGCATTTTTGAACGTATCGCCCATCAATACCAGTGTTGTAGCAACTTCCTCAAAAAGACTGTAGAAAACTCTGTCTTTTGGCAGGAAAATCTTCAATATCGAACCAAGCGCCATGTATGTATTTTTTTAATAAATTGTTCTGGTTTTCGTAGTGCAAAGTTATTCGCTTGGCAGGTACTTTCGCAGGTCAAAAAAATACTTAATAATTTGATAACATTGAGGTCACTTAAGTTTTGGTGGGCTAATATGTAACAGTACCTTTTTATCTGATACCGCAGCATCGAATGTTGGAAAATCGTAAATAAGACAATAACGAAAGGGGCGGTAATTACCGCCCCTTTCATTCAATTTTATCAATAGATTACTTATCCTGCGTTCTCCAGAACTTTTGGAGCTGCAGATCGTATCTCTTCATTTGCCTGTGCTGCATACTTCGCGAAGTTGTTCACAAATAATTTTGCCAACTCATTTGCTTTTTTATCGTACGCTTCTTTATCGGCCCAGGTGTTGCGAGGCATCAGAATTTCTGATGGAACATCTGGAACACTGGCAGGCATAAGCACGCCGAATACCGGATGCGCTTCGTAGCCAACGTTATTGAGTTCGCCCTTCATTGCCGCAGTGATCATAGAACGTGTATAACGGAGCTTCATACGGCTACCGGTACCGTAGGCACCACCACTCCAGCCTGTGTTGATCAGCCATACGTTTACGTCAGTATGTTCCTCTAGTTTCTTGCCCAGCAGCTCAGCATATTTCGCTGGATGCAGTGGCAAAAATACACGACCAAAGCAAGCTGAGAAAGTAGTTTGAGGTTCTGTTACACCAACTTCTGTACCGGCAACCTTGGCAGTATAACCACTTATGAAGTGATACATAGCCTGGGCCTTGGTAAGTTTTGAAATTGGAGGCAGAATACCAAATGCATCGCAGGTAAGAAAGAAAATGTTTTTAGGCTGTCCGCCATATGATGGCTCTTTCGAATTTTCGATGAAATCAATTGGGTAAGCAGCCCGTGTGTTTTCTGTTATGCTTGCATCGGCATAATCAACAGTGTTGGTGCCGGCTACAAACTTGATGTTTTCCAGCAAAGAGCCTGGTTTGATGGCGCGGAAAATCTGAGGTTCTTTTTCTTCGCTCAGATCAATACATTTTGCATAGCATCCACCCTCGAAATTGAAAACAGTTGTATCAGACCAGCCATGCTCATCATCGCCTATAAGCGCACGATCAGGATCAGCACTCAATGTTGTCTTACCCGTGCCGCTAAGCCCAAAGAAAAGCGCTACATCGCCATCCTTGCCTTCGTTGGCAGAGCAGTGCATACTTAGCACTTTGTGGTTGTGCGGCAGTACAAAGTTGAGCACACCAAATATGCCCTTCTTCATTTCGCCGGTATAGCCCGAGCCGCCTATAAGGATCACTTTGCGGGTGAAGTTAACAATCGTGAAATTTCCCTGACGTGTTCCGTCTGTTGCGGGGTCGGCCTGAAAACCGGGAGCCTGCAGAATCAGCCAGTCATGGTTTGCAGTGTTTATTTCTGCATCAGTAGGACGGAGGAACAGGTCGTTGCAAAACAGATTTGCCCAGGGCGTTTCGTTAATAACACGAATGTTCAGGCGATAAGCAGGATCGGCACAAGCATATGCATCGCGCACCCACACTTCTTTGCCGGCCATGTAGGCACAAACCTTGTCGTACAGTTTATCGAAGGCTTCTGGTGCGAAGGGGATATTTACATCACCCCAATCTACACTGTCTTCTGTTATCGCATCTTTCACGGTGAACTTGTCTTTCGGAGAGCGACCGGTAAACTTGCCTGTGCTCACGCACAAAGCACCCGTATCATTGAGCACTCCCTGGCCAAGCTCGAGCGTTTTTTTTGCCAATTCTTCCGGAGAAAGATTCCAATGTGCGATCCCAACATTTATCCCTAGATCAGCTAAATTCACTGACGGATTTTTTCTGCCAAATTCCTGCATAGATTAATTTTTTATTAAGAATTTTTTCGGCGACAAAAGTAATACATAAAGCCGTAAAGTTGTGTATTAAATTTTTACCCAACACTTCGGATGTTAATATTAAAAATGTCGCTACGGAAAGTGTAATCAACTGCAAGTGTACTGCAATTATTTGTGGAATCGGTGTTTGGCGTAATCATATCAAGAAAATAGCGGCTAAAGGTTGAGCTTAATGCCTCCATTTGCAATAAATCCCTCCATAGGTGCATACAAATCGCTAAAAACCGGATTGGAGACCGAACCCGTAAAATAGTTGCCGAATTTTGATTGCCGGCTGTCCAGTATGTTCTCAAAATTGATGAAAACCGACATTCGCTTCCATAAACGCTCTGCCATGGCGCCGCACAACCAGTAGTCACGGCCTGTTCCACCGTTGTTCAGTTTTTGCGGACCGAAGTAATAGGCTTCAAGACCTATTTTCCATTTGTCTTCAACTTCGTACATCAGTACGGTATTGGTACGATGCAAGGGCGTGAGCGGGGTAGCCACATCGATAGTGCCGCTGTGCATGCGCGAATCTGTGTAGGTATAACCAAGGAAAAGCTTGAAGTCGCGATAGGTCACTTTAATATTTGTTTCACCTCCCTGTGCGTCTATGTGGGCTGCGGTGTTGCGAAAGCGGTTGAAAACAGATCCTGAAGCCGAAAGCAGCAGCGGGTTGTTGATACGAGTATAGAAAATGAGCTGGTTGAAGCTCAAATGTATTGCTCCATCGGCAATACTTGTTTTGTAGTTAACGTCCCAGTTGCCACCATAACTTTTTTCGAGCCTGTTGCTGTCTGTATTTACCGGCAATACGTTCTGGTACAGGATTCGTTCACTCTCTTCTGTGAAAATAGTGGGGGCTTTGTATCCCAGCCCGCCTCCAATGCGTGATGTAAGCTGGGCGGATGGTTTGTACAGTAGGGAGAAGCGAGGCAGCAATACGGGGCTGTAGTTAACTACATAGTCGTACCTGATGCCGGTTTCCAGTATTAGTTTTTCGCGCATCGTCCATGTGTTCTGAAGAAACACGCCAGGGGTCAGTAGTTTGTAATTCCTGAGGGGGGTAGGTGAAACCTGCTGTTCTGTGAAGGCATCGGTAAAGAAGTTCAATCCCCCTATCCATTCAGTTTTTTCATTTTCTGTAGCATACGAAATTTCAGAAAAGGAGCTCGTTTGTCTGCCATCGAATACATAGCCGGGTACGTTGATCGTTCGGTAAAATTGACTGATGCTGTTTTTGATCTTCAGGTTGGCGTTTTTTGACAACCTGTGCAGCAATTCAAATTCGGTACTGAAGCGTTCAGTATTGTTCGTTTCGTAGTACCGGTTAGTTGAATCACCTATACCGGTAAGGTATTTTATATCACCTCCTGTCCTTTTCTCGAATGAACTGTTTAGCCCCAGGCTTATTTCCGTTTCCGGAGTAAGGTACAGGAACAATTTCGGGCTAAAGGTAAATCGGCTGAACTCTGGTATTGCGGTGAAGTCAACATTTCGTGGAGCATAGGGTTTATTCATATCATAGGCACCGTATAGGGTTATGCCAGCCTTGCCGAATTTGCGGCTGTAGAACCCGTTGAGGTCGAGCCCGCCTGCGCTGGTGCCATTTGCAAGGAATCTTGCTTCGGGTTCGCTTCCGGGTGTTTTCGACACCAGATTGACCAGACCGGCTATAGCTCCGCCTCCGTACAATGTAGACGATGCCCCTTTCACGATCTCTACACGTTTCAGATTGAGCGGTGGGGTTTGCAGCAAACCAAGGCCACCTGAAAAACCAGCATACAATGGTAATCCATCCTTCAGTATTTGGGTATAGCGGCCATCCATACCCTGTATCCGGATACTGCTGTTGCCGGACGTAGCAGATGTTTGCAGCATTTGTATACCGGTGCTTTCTGCAAGTACCATGCGGATGTCGCCCGGTTTCATGTTGGCCTTTTCCTCCAGTTCCTCACCTGCTACCAGCTCTACACGGGTTGGTATATCCTGAATGGTGCGGCTACTGCGGGTGGTACTCACAATGGTTTCTTCGAGCTCTTCCTCATTTTCCTGCATGTACACAAAAAACGTATCTGTGCCGGAAAGCGGAAATACAATGCTGTCTGTTCGGGTTTCGTATCCCGGAAACCGGAAACTCACGGCCTGTTTGCCTGAGGGGATGCCGGTGATCGTGACAAACCCGTTGTTGTCGCTCGAATTGCCGGTAGCCGTACCCGGCACAAAGGCCACCACTCCCGGTAGTGGATCTTTTGTCTTCTCATCTTTTATTAAGATATGCAATGAGTGCTGTGCATAGCCGGAAAAGCTGAATGCCATACAGCACAACGCCATAATAGTGTTTTTCATTAGTTAGTTTGAATTGCCTGAATAATACCCGCCATACGGCTGGGATGACCAAATTGTATTGTTACATCAGGCAAGGTCGGGCGGCTGCCAGAGTAGAGGAATGTATTGTGGCGTGAAGCCTATGATGAACAGGCTAAACTGCTTTTGGTATGAAGTGGGAGTATGATTGGGTACAAACTGAAAAGTGGAAACAACAAAGCCCGAACAGGAATGGCAGAAAAAAGGAGAGCACGAGCCACAATCGTCATCAGTATCGTTGGAGGGAGTATGCTTTTCGGTGAGTTCTTTTTTTACAATATCGCAACCATCGAACGCACAGCAGGGAACTGCAGTGAGCACCAATACATAGATTGCCAATAAAGCAGTGAAAAATCTCATTTGCGTTGCAAATGTAACACTAAACTTATACTATATCGCTTGTTTGCACAATACTGCTTGTCCTACCGTACCAAAGTTGCACAAGCCCTGTAGGAAATGTAAGGCTCCGTGTTAGGGAGATACGACCTTCAGACATATCGCTTGAAAACAGACGGATGCCACTGCCTGTAAACCATGGAATAATGGAAATGATGTAGTTGTCTATCAGGTCTTCTTTCATCAGCGCGGCAACGGTTTCGGCGCCGCCATCAATAAAGATATTCTTCCCTGGTTCGTCCTTCAGTTTTGCAATCAAATCGGTGAGACTGCCGTTGTAGTAGGTGACATTTTCGTCGCCGCCTGTTTTGCTATGCGACCATACATAACACTTTCTTCCTTTGTGCGGAAAATCAACGCCAAATGAAAGTACTTTGTCGTAGGTTTTTCGACCCATGATAACTGTGTCAACAGTGCTTACAAAATCATTGTATCCATAATCTTCGCCGGGCTTATCTACCACCGACAACCAATCGATATTGCCATCATGTTTTGCAATATAACCGTCGGCGCTCATTGCAATGTAGAGTACTACTTTTCTGCTCATGTTTCAGGTTTATTGAGCAATTTTAGGGCAAAGGCAATGGGCTGCAAAATATATTTGCCTCAACAGGAACATTTTTCACAATTTGTTTTGAATGTTACAGAAAAGCCGGCTCCGGTGTCAGCAATCAGAAGCAACCCAGTTCACCGGGGCTTTGCTGTTGTAATGGTGGTGCGTCTTGCTGTTTGGAGGTTGCTGTGAACACCGTATCCATAGCATCGCTAACGAATGTAATCTGGCTGCACTGAAGGTCATTGACACAGTAAACTGAAAAATAGCTTATCCAAACTTGCCTTTTACATAATTGTTTGTAAGTTCTTTATTCGGGTTATTAAAAATGTCATGTGTATTACCCGACTCGATAATTTCGCCCATGTACATAAAAACAGTTTTGTCAGCTACCCGCTGTGCCTGCTGCATATTGTGTGTTACGATAATTATTGTATAGTCCTTTTTTAGTTTAATGATCAGTTCCTCTATCTTCAAAGTACTCAGCGGGTCCAGGGCAGAACAAGGCTCATCCATTAATATCACTTCGGGGCGCAACGCAACAGTGCGGGCAATGCACAGGCGCTGCTGCTGACCACCGGAAAGCCTTGTGGCAGGTTTGTTTAGCTCATCTTTCACTTCGTCCCAGATATAGCTCTCTTTAAGTGCGCCTTCGATTATAGCGTCACGCTCTGATTTTGGTACACCGTTTATCTTCAGGCCATAATTGATATTCTCATAAATGCTCTTTGGAAAAGGATTTGCTTTTTGAAACACCATGCCTACACGCCGTCTCAGTTGTGTCACAGACATATCTTTTGCATAGAGGTTCTGTTTGTCCAAAAGGAACTGCCCTTCAACTCGTGCATCAGGTGAAAGATCATGCATACGGTTGAAGGACCGTAGCAG
The DNA here is from genome assembly GCA_903824665.1 of uncultured Bacteroidota bacterium. Lineage (GTDB taxonomy): Bacteria > Bacteroidota > Bacteroidia > Chitinophagales > Chitinophagaceae > Nemorincola. Next base: position 17,236 of record CAIJXT010000012.1, read on the forward strand.
TGTGCTTTTGCCGCAACCGGATGGTCCTATTAGTGCTGTGACACTGTTCTTTGCGAAGGAGATATCGATGTTCTTCAGAATTTGCTTGCTGCCAAACCAAAGATTCACTTGTTGTGCTGATAATATGATCTGTTCATCCACCATTCTTGCTGTGTTTGTACCGTATGTAGAATGCGGTAATGTTCAATAAAAAAACCACTAAAATCAACACCAGTGCCGTGCCATATGCCAATGGCCGTACTACCTCTATAGACTGATGTTGGGTAGAAAGCATGTATAGATGGTAGGGTAGCGACATGAATTCCTGATTGAGGTATCCTGCCGGACTATTGATATAAAATGCAACACCGGTAAACATAATGGGTGCAGTTTCGCCCGCTGCCCGGGACAGTGTGAGTACCACACCCGTAAGTATACCGGGCAGGGCGGTAGGCAATACAACGTCCCTGATAGATTCAAATTGCGTTGCACCCACCGCCAGTGCAGCCTCGCGTGTGCTCGCTGGTATTCGACGCAATGCTTCCTCGGTAGTAGTGATAATATAGGGGAGCGATAGCAATCCTAAAGTGAAGCCAGCTGACAGCAGTGATGTGCCCATTTTCAGGCCCTGAACAAAAAGTGCCAGCCCAAACAAGCCATAGATTATGGAGGGCACCCCCGAAAGGTTGCGAATACATGCCCGCGTCAATCTCGTCAGCCAGCTGTCTACCGCATATTCGTTGAGGTAAATGGCACAACTGATACCGAACGGGGTTGCTACTGCCGCCGTGGTAAGTGTTACAAGTACCGTCCCCAGTATTGCAGGTAGTATGCCGCCTTTCGTCATTCCGTTGGTAGGCTGGCTACTTACGAATTCCCACGATAGAGAAGGTGCACCACGGCTGATGATATCATATAGAATAACAAACAGAAAGAAACACACTATTCCGGTACAGAATAGCAAAGTGCCCCATTCGATAAAAGGCGACAGTCTCTTCATGCTGAATGATATTTTCTGAACTTGTTTACAAAATGCTCGCCTATAACATTTACAAGCAACGTGATAAGAAAAAGAACCGAAGCGATTGCAAACAGCGCAAAATAGTGTGTGGTTTGGTAGGGCACCTCTCCGGTTTCAATAGCTATTGTCGCAGTGATTGTACGCACGGATTGCAGAAAACCCTGCGGAAAAGCCTGAGCATTTCCGGTAGCCATCAGCACAGTCATCGTTTCGCCTATCGCACGCCCCACACCCAGCATTACAGCGGCTATGATGCCGGGTGCGGCTGCAGGTATTGTTACTTTTAACAACGTTTCCCATTTGGTGGCCCCTACACCATAGCTGGCTTCTTTGTAGGTGTGCGGCACCCCGCGCAATGCATCCTCGGCAACGGTTATGATGGTAGGCAATGCCATCACAGACAGCAGAATAGCACCGTTCAGTGCATTCAGTCCGTTGGGAAGCCCGGTTGCTCCCGCAATAAATGGCCCTACAAATACTATCCCTAGAAAGCCTATCGCCACCGAAGGAATCGCTGCCAGCATCTCTATGGCGGGTTTCAGGATGTTCTTCTGCCGCTTGCCCGCATATTCAGAAATGTAGGCAGCTGTGCCTATGCCAAGCGGTATGGCTATTGCCATTGCGCCGAGTGTAACAAGACAAGTACTCACCAGCAATGGCAGAATACCATATCGGGCTATTTTCCCTGAAGGGTTCCATTGCGTACCAGTAATGAAATCCAACGGCTTTATATGCCTGAAAAATGCAAAAGTGTTATAAAGCAGCATTAGAAAAATGCCTGTGAGTATAAGTATGACGATCAGACCCGTGATCCGGATCAACTGTTTTACAGTCTTGTCAACATACTCTCTTGCCGCCAGATTCATAATTCCCGTTTTAATTCTGTTTGACGATATAATAACCCGATGCTGTGATCAGCTGCTGTCCCAGTGTACTCTGTTCGAACGCGATAAATGCAGATACCTTATTCCATGATCTGGCGGGAATGAACTGATATAGCGGCCTCTGGAAGTAGTACCTGCCGGCTTTGATCGCGGTTTCATCCAACGGCGATACACCGGGCATGTTCGCCTTTTCCTTTATTTTCAATACCTTAACCTGCCCTGCTTGTGATCCTGTATGCAGCAGGTAGCCGGCGCCTACATATCCAATACCGGATACGTCCATACGTACACCCTGCAGTATCTGGGCGTTTCCATTCATTTCCTTTGCCGCCGGGCTGAACTCGATTTTCAGCTTCTTACTCACAAATGAATGGGTGCCCGAGTTGCTTTGTCGCCCATAGATATTTATTGGCATGTCTATTCCAGTTACCGGTTTCCAGTTGGTGTACTTGCCACTCAGTACATTGCCCAGTGTTTCAACATCTATAGAGTCAAGCGGGAAATCGTTTCTGACAACAAAGGCAGTTGCATCTTCTGCAAAGACTATTGTACGAAGCACAATTCCTTTTGCCCTGAACAGGCTATCTTCCTCGTCATTAAGCGGTCGCGACGAGTTGGCAATATCTGCCTGCCCGTTAAGCAATGATGCAATACCCAGGCCCGAACCACCGCCGGAGATCGATACACTAAAAGATCTGTTGATTTTATAAAACTGCTCGGCAAGATTTACTGCAAGGTTTACTTCTGTATCGGATCCTTTAACTTTTATGGTCTTGTCGTTGTAGCTGCAAGACCAAAGACACACAATCAGAAAGAAAGCCAGATACCGCATAAGGAATGTGACAAAAATATAGCGGCAATGTTACGGCAGTATTAATCGGGTGTTAATCAATTGGTTGACGCTCTTCACTCCCCATTCACTCGTCTGTCTGATGTCTTGATTTCCAGCTTTTTACCTGTTTGAATCATTTATGCATAGCTGGTTGCCTTGCCGCTGGTATGTTCGTTTAAGTCAGGTTGTCCTGCCACCCCAAAAACAAACATCCCACGGTATTTTACCGTGGGATGTTTGTTTAATCTATTTTAAGTTGGTGTTGTTTAGTTCAGTTCACCCAGCTTTGCAAGTTCTTTGTCTATATCGCGAGCCTGCTGGCTGCGAGGGAATTCGTCGCGGAGACGTTTGAAAGTTTCCTTAGCTTCGTTGCCCTGTCCTGCCGCCTGGTAGGCCATGCCAAGGTGATACAGGTAAGTAGGTGTTACCAACGCATCTTCCTTATCGGTAACGGCTTGTTTCAGGCTTTCTATCGCTTTCGCGTTGTTACCGCTTTCCATGTAGGCAAGGCCTATAAGACCAGCAGCCTGACGGCCCAGAATGGTGCCCTTACCGTTAAACGCCTGCAAAGCTGTTATAGCTTTAGCCGGATCTCCCATTCTCAGATAGCAAACACCTTCATAATAGTGTGCAAGATTGCCTGCAGGTGTACCGCTGTACTTTGTAGCCAGTTTTGTAAAACCAAGATTTTTGCCATCGCCGTTCAGTGCCATATTCAGCGAGTCTGCACCGAAGTACAACTGTGGCCAGTACATAGCAGCTGCAGCTTTTTCGTCATTAGGTCCTTTAAACATCTTCATATAGGCGAAGTAACCAACCACTGCTACCAGTATAACGGTAGTGACGGTGCTGAGCATTTTTTTGTTCTTTTCGTAGAATACCTGAACATTCTCGAGCGCGTTGGTTTCCGGATAGATTGTTTCTTGCTGTGGTGCTCCAGGATTATTCCTTGCTGAATTTGCCATAATAGTTGTAAATGGTTATGTTGATTTTTGTTAGTTGTAAATGGGTGTGTGAAGTTCTGATTAGTCTGTTATGTATGGATAATTGGCATCGGTATAGATGTCTTTATACAGTTCGTTATCATCGGGCCATGGGCTTTCTTCCGCAAACTGTACAGCATCATCAACTTCCATTTTTACCTTTTCGTTGATCTGTTCTATTTGTTCTTCTGTAGCGAAATTGTTCTCCAGAATAGTTTTCAAAACCTGATTGATCGGGTCTTTTTCTTTATACTCTTCCAGTTCTTCCTTCGTACGGTACTTGGCTGGATCGCTCATAGAGTGTCCTCTGTATCGGTATGTTTTGATCTCCAGAAACGTCGGACCGCCATTTTCGCGGGCGCGGCGTACAGCGCGCTCTATCGCCTTGTGCACCTCTTCGCAGCTCATACCATCTACACTGTCGCCGGGCATGCCGTAGGCGTCTGCCAGTGGGTAGATATCAGTCATTTTAGCGGTACGTTCTATCGAAGTACCCATTGCATAATAGTTGTTCTCGCAAATAAAAATGACTGGCAGTTGCCACAGCACTGCCATATTGAATGTTTCGTGAAGCAGACCCTGACGGGCAGCACCATCACCAAACATACAAATGGTAGCACGGTCCGTGCCATGATATTGCTCAGCAAAGGCAATACCAGCTCCCAGACCAATCTGGCCACCTACTATACCATGCCCGCCAAAGAAGCGCTTTTCTTTAGAGAAGAAGTGCATACTTCCGCCCTTGCCCTTGGTGCAGCCTGTTGCTTTTCCGTATAGCTCAGCCATACACTCTCTCGCTGTCATTCCCTTTGCTATGGCAAGGCCATGGTCACGATAGGCAGTGATCATATTGTCATCGGGGCGTGTTGCAGACATTATGCCGGCAGCTACCGCTTCCTGCCCGATATATAAATGGCAGAACCCACGTATTTTCTGCATGCCATAAAGTTGACCGGCTTTTTCTTCAAACCGGCGCAACAGTAGCATGGATTCATACCAATTCAAATAGGTCTCTCTATCAAAAGTAGTCTGCACTATTTTTTAAATTTGTGCGAATTTATAAAATTTTTTGTTCCTGACGTGCCTTTCCTGATATAATAACCAAATTAACAGAAAAAACCATTTACAATACTGCTGTTATATATGAAATTATTTATTCTGTTTTGAGTTGTAATACGCTATCTATTGTGAAAACACATCCGGTCGAATTTATTTTTCAGATAGTAGCACTACAAAATGTAAATTTGAGCAGGTTTGAAAAATATAGCCAAAATAACGCTCTACCAGTACCGCAATTATTCATCTGCATCTTTTGCCTTTCCACAATTGGTTACCTGCATCACCGGGCCTAATGGCAGTGGCAAAACCAATTTGCTTGATGCAATATATTATTTATGCTATACAAAAAGCTATTTCAGTGCTTACCAGCAAAACAGCGTGCAAAATGGGGCTGAAGGCTTCAGGGTCACGGGTGTATTCCGGAATAACGAAGAGCAGGCAACAATCAGTTGCAAATGGGTGGGTGGAAAAAAAGAAGTTTTCAGAAATGAGGTGGAATACGAGAAAGTGACCGACCATATTGGTGCTTTTTCGGCGGTAATGATCGCCCCTGACGATACAGAACTTATTAATGAGCACAGCGAACTGCGCAGGAAATGGGTAGATGGGATACTGGGACAGGCCGACAGACAATATCTGGAAAAGCTGATACGATACCAGAAAATACTGCAACAACGCAATGCATGGCTCAAGATGCAGGCATTCAGGGTGTCTGAAAATACGAATGAACTGGAGTATTACGATAGTTGCCTTGCAGAAGATGCACAGTACATCTATGAGCGGCGAGCTCATTTCCTTACAGAATTTCTGCCCTTGCTCAGCGATTATTACCACCGTTTATCCGGTGGCAGCGAGCCCATACAGGTTACCTACATCAGCGATTTATCTCAAAAACCGTTGCTCACCTGGCTACAGCAGCAACTCCAGTACGATCTGCGCTACCAGCGTACGCTCAAAGGAATACACAAAGATGATTGGGAGTTTATGCTCAATGGCCTGTCGTTAAAGCACTTCGGATCGCAGGGGCAGAAGAAGAGTTTTTTGTTTGCGCTGAAGCTGGCCCAGTATGCATGGCTCACCCGTGTTCAGGGCCACTTACCCATTCTCCTGCTCGATGATATTTTCGAAAAACTGGATCAGACCCGTATGGAGGCATTATTACGCATCATCACCGGCCCCGGGTTTGGCCAGGTTATCCTTACAGATACGCACGCAGAGCGCATCAGAGCCGCATTCGGATCAGATTCAGAAATTGGTTTTGTAAGTTTGGGATAACACCCCCTGAGCCCCTTTTTTTCTGTATTTGGGCATTTATGAACCACCTCTTTCATTTTCAGACAGTTTTTTCCTAACTTGGCTGCTGATTGTTTCAAAATAAACAACTTACTATCTGTAATATCGCCACATTATGTCATTACTGAGGAAATTCAAAGTCATAAAAATTACCGCATTTGTTATGGCCGGGCTCGCTGCAAACCCTTTGCTGGCGCAGAAGGTCTGCAAAAACCAATACCCATGTGGGAGTTGCGCTATGCAGGATAACAATGGTAATGACCTGGCCGGTTTTACCAGGAATTACAAAAAACAGTTACTCAATTCAGGCTCAAAGGTTGTAGAGCATGCCGATGATCAGTGGGGGTACTTATTGGTGCGCACAGTGCAGGTGCCATCTGTAAGCAGCAAGTGGGAAACAAAGGGAGTGCTCGATTATTCGGCATACATCCGCACCACGCTTGCCATGAACAAGACGAAGGCAGGCGCAACCGCCACATGGTGGGCGCGGGAGTGCAATCTCGACAACGGCCCCCTGGTGCAGGTAAAGGCGAAGGATGAAGGTAAAGTAGAAATGGAGCAACAGCGTTACGAAAAGGTAATGAGCGGATTGGGGTCAAAAAAGCTGACTTTGGTCGAATACCTTGATACCTTCAATATGCGCGATTACGATTATTTGCTCAAGAGCCATATCGTAGCCAAATGTGGTGCTATTGACCAGGATGATTATAAAAACATCGTAGATTTTTTCAATGGTTTTATCGGTAAGTTCAGTTATGTAGATGATCCGGTGCTCACCAAAAACTCCTTCATTACGTTTGTGAAGGGAAATAGTGGCACAAGGTTTATCGCCTACTTCAATGTGGTGAATGGCAAACTGTCTGGCAAGCTGGATGCACTGGATATCCAGTACGACCGCGACCGGGATAGCGTCGTAAAAAGGACATTCAACAGGCTCACGGGCAAGACTATATACATATACGGCGATGATAGCTTCGGACTGGATAAAACAATAATTCAGTATGCCAAGGCTAATGATCTCAAACTGCGCCGTCGCAAGACTTCTGCCACTATGAAGTTCAACGATGAGCGTTAAGCCCGCTGCAGATGGTAACGATTGCTCCACATCACATCTTATTAGTGCTGTGGATACTCGTCTTCAATCAGGATTGCACATTCTTCCCGCCGGGATATTTAGTTTTGTGGTGTTGTCTTTTAACGCTTTGTGATGGGTGCCAAACGAATTGTATGTACGGTTACCAACGACCTGAACTACGATCAGCGTATGATACGTATATGTACCACACTGGCCGAGGCGGGTTATGATGTCACACTAGTTGGTATTTTGCGTAAGAAGAGCAAACCACTCACAGAACGTCCTTTCAAACAGGTACGATTATCCGTTGTTGCCGAGCAGGGCAAGCTCATGTACGCTCATTATTGGATAAAGCTCTTTTTCTGGCTGTTGTTCAGGAAGGCAGATATATTGTGCGCTATCGACCTGGATACCATTCTGCCGGTATTTTATGTATCACGTATCAGAGGGTTGAAGCGGGTATACGATGCACATGAGATTTTTACCGATCTTAAAGAAGTCATTTCCCGCCCGTCTGTCCATAAAATGTGGTTATGGATAGCACAGCATACAGTGCCCCGGTTCCCCGTGGGCTATACCATTGGTGAGTCTTATGCCGGGGACTTTGAAAAAAGGTATGGTGTGCGGTACCAGGTAGTGCGTAATGCTACCATTCTGCGGCCGGTCACAATACCCCCCAAGAAAGAACGTTATGTATTGTACCAGGGAGCCGTAAATGTAGGCAGGTGTTTCGAGCAGCTGATTCCTGCCATGAAGCAGGTAAATGCGCGGTTGATCATATGTGGCGAAGGGAATTTTTATGCCGAGGCTATGGCGCTTGCAAAAAAGCACGGTTTGGAAGATAAGGTGATTTTTAAAGGGTATGTGCCTCCTGCCCAACTTGTAGAATATACCATGCAGGCTTATATCGGAATTACATTGTTTGAAGATACCTCCCTCTCTAACCGATTGTCTATGGCTAACCGGTTTTTCGACTACATGCATTCAGGTGTTCCGCAGCTTTGCAACCGGTACCCCGAATACGAGCGGGTCAACAGTCAGTTTGAGGTAGGTACTTTGATAGATGATACAACACCGGATGCCATAGCTGCTGCGCTCAACAGTATGCTCGAAAATGATACCCGGTACAAGGTGTTGCAACAGAACTGCCTGAAAGCACGGGAAATATATTGCTGGCAGGAGCAGGCCAAAACGCTGGTTTCCGTTTATGATTCATTGTCAAAGTCAAACTGATCGCTCCATGGACCCAGCCAGGCATACCGTCAGTTTTAGCGTCGTTATTCCGGTGTATAACGGAGCAGACACAATATGCCGGGCGGTCGATTCTGTATTACAGCAGCGCCTTAGCCCTGCTCAGGTTATAGTTGCCGATGACGCCAGTACAGATGACACAGTAGGCATTCTGAAACGAAAATACGGAGACAGAATACTCGTAGTGGAAATGAAAACCAATGGTGGGCCGGCTGCGGCCAGAAACAAAGGGATAGAAGCGGCAACCGGAGATTACGTCGCTTTTCTGGACGATGATGATATTTGGCACACCGACAAGCTCACTATTGTTGCAAATGCTATAGCTGCGCAGCCCGATGCACACCTCATTTTTCATAACTATACACTTCACGATTTCGATGCACACATCGGGCGCAACATACTGCCCCCTTTTTCAGTTCGCTTCAGCCAACTGTTACCCGGCAATTTCATATCTACTTCCTGTGCCGTCATACGAAACGGACATGGCTATCGGTTTGATTCCGATATGCGCTACACCGAGGACTATGATCTGTGGTTGAGGATCGTGTACAGCCAACCTGCATATGGCATTGACCAGAACCTCACCAGGCTATTTCGCGGCATCACCTCACCCGGTGGCATCAGCAGCAATACCTGGCTCATGAGAGTAGGGGAGATGAAGGCCTATACACACCTTGTAAAGTTGAATGTGTTATTCGGGTTGGCAGTTCCTTTTCTGATATTGTGGAGCCTGGCGAAACACCTGTTCAAACTTGTCATTCGTTCATAGTATTACCATTCATTTGCTTTTTGTTACTGCATATGCATACCAGCCCTATGGTTTCATGTACAGATTGCCATCAAATGGTTACGCAGCCTATGTGTTTTTTGCAGGTCATATTTTGCCCGATAGCTAATAATTATTGAAAGTCATAATGTTTATATGTTTGGCTTTCAGAAAGCTGTAATGTGTCAGCTGCCAAATATTGACTAACTTTAGCCAACATGGAGGCTAAGTTCGAGGAGTTGATCGAGAGTTTTGTTAAAGGGAATGTGGGTATTTCTGAATCATTTCTGACCGCTCCACTGGCAGCGGCACTACAGCAGAATTTATTGCGTCTCAAGCGCGACAGCAGAATGATCGCTGCCGGCATAGGCAATGCGGTGCTGAAAGACAAAACGCAGAAAGTGCGCGGCGACAAAACCTGCTGGCTGGATGGTAAAAGCAAGAACCTGGCAGAAGTAGAATTTCTTGATCTCGTTAGCCAGTTCATGGTGCACCTCAACCGCACATGTTATACCGGTATCAATGCCTGCGAGTTTCATTATGCATTATACGAGCAGGGTACCTGCTACTCCCGCCACAAAGACCAGCTCCGAAACGACTACAACCGCAAATTTTCTATGATCAGTTACCTCAACGAAGACTGGGTAGAAGCAGATGGTGGCCAACTGGTGATACACAACGAAGACGAAACAAGCTGGCAGATAATGCCGGAAAACCGCAAGACTATTTTCTTCCAGAGCGATGTAATAGAGCACGAAGTAGCCATCGCCAACCGCCCCCGGATGAGTATTACCGGCTGGCTGAAGAGGGTATAGCTATATTTGCACCCAACGCGTATTCCTATTCATCGGGCGAGTGTCTCACTCCTCTTATTTTTGAAACGACTACCTCACCAAAAAACAATACATATACACAAAAATGAGGGGCATTGCAAGCTGCGCGCCGGGCTGTGTGCTGTAGCCGCGCAGCAATCTCGCCAAATGACGGTGAAAATAATCCAGTCCCCAAGCGAATTAAGTATTTACTCTTTCACAAACCGCCTCACCCACACATCGTTTACCCGTATCAGGTACATACCCGGTGGCAGATGAGCAATATTGACCTGTACATTATTCTTGCCAAATTCTTCGGTTAGTAGTGCCTGCCCTAACAGGTTGGTAATCGCCACCATATTTACAGCCTCGGTACCCGCTACATTTAGCGTATGCAGCGCAGGGTTGGGGTAGATGCTGTAGCCACCCACGCCACCCACATCATTTATACCTACACTGCCTACCGATACCAGGTGTGGTGCCGATGTGGTGCTATCGTAGCAGTAGGTTATTGCCGGCACTATCCGTGCGGTTATCGTATCTGTGCCGGCTGCCTTGGTGTATGTAACCGTAGGTACCGTGGTAGTGGCAAACTGTATGCCTTTATTCATCCATTTTATCGTGTAGGTGCTGCCTGCGCCGGCTACTGTGGCATTCACGGTAACGGTAGCACCTACGCTGGCTGTGGTGATGCCCGATATGGTTGCTGTTGGAGTGGTTGGGGGATTGAAGGTTACTTTGCGGATACGGCGGCCGGAGCCGGGTACCGACACACTACCTACTGTTGGGATATATAAGTTGCCGCACGCATCAAGTGCAATCCCTGATGGATAATTTAGGGATGCAGCGGAGGCCGCAGCACCATCACCACCATCTCCAACACTACCATTACCAGCAACACTATATAATATCCCAGCCCCGTCAACTTTATAAATTCTGTTATTATACCTATCTGCAATAAACAAATTATTAATTGTATCTAAAGTGATCTTAGCTGGGTTAATTTGCGCACTAGTAGCTGGTATACCATCGCCGATATAGTCTGCAATACCATTACCGGCAACGGTACTGATAATTCCCGTCGTACTCACTTTCCTCACTCTATTGCTTACACTACTAATATCCGCAATAAACAGATTTCCAGTATCATCAATAGCTAGTCCGGTAGGTAAAGCCAATTGTGCTAAGATAGCAAGCCCTCCATCACCACTAAAGCCTGCAACCCCTGTACCTACGTAGGTGGAAATAATGCCAGATGTGTCTATTTTTCGAATCCTTGCATTATAGGCATCTGCAATATAAATATTGCCCGAATTATCAATACAAATGTCTTGGGGAGCCCACAGAGGGGCATCAGTCGCAGGCACTCCATCGGATATATAAGTACCAACGCCTGTCCCGGCAATTGTTGTTATGACTCCAGTAGTAGCATTAATTTTTCTTATTCTATTGTTTTGCAAATCAACAATCAAAATATTACCAAAGGTATCTAGAGTAACTGCCGATGGACCATTGAGTCTTGCATTTGTAGCTGGACCACTATCACCCATATATCCTCCCATTCCATTCCCAGCGATTGTTGTAATAATACCTGAAGACGTAATTCTGCGAATTCTGTTTGAATTTTGGCCATCAGCAAAGTAATAATTACCGAATTTATCAAATATACCACCTGCGGGATTCGGTGTATTTGCAGCCAATGCATATACGCCCTCTCCGCTAAACGTAGAAATCCCTGTACCTGCTATTGTAGCAATTATTTGAGCTCTTAGGGCAAAATGTATAAAAAACAAGGCAATCATCAAACACGATTTCATAGACCAGCCTGGCGCCAGTGTTTTCCACTGGTGTCTGCATTCCTGCCAGTGTTTTTCACTGGCGACAGCAACTGGTGCCGTTTGCCCGTCAATAGGGTGGTCAATACCCGGGTTATAGTGCAATTGCATTGTATAAAGTTAAAACAAAATTGTTTCAAAAAAATAGAAATTCGTTTTTTAATTGCTACAAGCCACATTCCCACGGTCTGAGTTTCCAGCACCCCTTTTACACCACATAAACCAAAAAATGAGGGTCATTGCGAGCTGCGCGCCGGGCTGTGTGCTGTAGCCGCGCAGCGTGGCAATCTCGCTGGTGTCAGCCAGTGTCTTGCCCTACCAAGTACATTTTCAACCTTCCTTTGTTTTTTGCTACTACACCCAGGCCCCGCGACTCTTTTTGCGCATATATTGGTTGATTATCAAGGTTTTACTACCCATTTTTTGCGCACAAACGCATACCTGACCTATGCTGCCATGCGGGCCGCTAAACGACGTGCTGCCCTATTGGTGTGCTTGACATCGCGGCTGTGGGCAGGCGGGACCTTTGAAACCGTCCCGGCCACTTCGGGTTTGCCATGGATAGCTACATTGGTGTCCTGTTTTCTGGCCTGTGGAGCGGCTGGTTTAGTCGCAGTTTGAGCAGGAGCAGGGTCGACTGCATCTATGGCTTTATTGTTATCCTTTTCCCAAGAGGCAAGGTCTTCGAGGTCGAGCCGGGCTTCGGAAGGATCTTCGTTTATTGGAGCATGCGCCATTGCGGTCATATCGGGCAGAGCTTGTGCGCCGGCCCGAGACTTGATATAGTTGTTGATAACCGGCTTCAACTCCTCTGCCATAGCTGGATCGGCTTTATGAACAAAATCCATAAAATAGGTCATCATTTCGACGTTCTCATTGAGCGTGGCACGGTCTTTAAGTTTGCTTATGGTCATGGTAAGACGATGCATGGCGTTTACTTCCTGCAGTGTGACGGGCTTACCGGCCCTGTCGGGAGATAGGATACTTTCCTGAAGCTTTGCCAAAATACAATAACAATTGCCGGCCAAGGCTACGGGCATTACCTGCGCGCTTTCGCGGATGCGGTCCCAATGATTGTGACGTACCCAGTAATGTACGGTGCGCCGACTGATACCAATGATCCGGGCAATCTCTGTCTTGGTAAGACTTGTCTGGAAGTACAGACTCTCGGCCTGTTTCTGCTGTTCTGCTTTCATATGTTGGGATTTTTTAGTGGAACAAAATTAGTGAGGTAATGAAAGCAGAGTAGCAGAGCGGGGGAATTTGTGGATATCTTATAGCGACCTGACGATACCAGCGCAGGTTAAAGAATAGCGGCCGAAGAGGAAAGAAAGGTGATGGGCATGATCGGCATTGCGGCAAACCTAAGCAAGAAAGGTGCCGAAAATTTCAATCGGGTCAAAGCAGATGCGACAGCTTGAAACAGGTTTGAGAGCTTTGCCTTTTTGCGTCCGGACAAAACCATAATGTTCATGTATGAACGTGTGCCGAGGATGCCAAACCTACCGCCGATGATTGCCAAAGACAAAACCAAATAGAATTGCATTCATTTTGGGGGCTTTTAAAACACCAAAGTGCGTAAAAAGCACAATAGCCTCTCTTTCGGTAAGCAGTAAAGGTTTGTTATTAGAAAGTATGTACGCTTTGGCAAATATAACGTACACAATATCAAGCTTTATGTCATGCAGTATCTCTGTCCGCATACACTTCTCGTTTGGTCTTTATGATAGAGAAGATATGCATGAAAATAGCCACCGGTGCTATAAAACCCGCAAAGAGTGTGTAAGGAAATGAGCCGAATTCTTTTATAGACAGGTAGCCGGGATTAGTGTATATGTGCGGAAAGTAAGCATGACTGATCATGATAAAACCAATTATTGCCAGGGTGAGATTTCCGGCAAAATTCCAGAAAATGATCAGGTTTGGCGGAAGTACTTTTTTGGTGTAGCCAAAGTAGCCAATTCCAAACGCCGATACACCGATCAGGATCTCATAATTGTAACCCTCAAATGTACTGGCACGGGGTATCATGCCTTCGGTGTACATGCCCAGCAATAGTAGTTCCACTACTATCCTGAAACCCTGCATATACACCAGCCACCCTGCAGGCGTAGCACTGATGAGATTGCTGAAGCGGTTGCTCTTGAAAAACCAGAAGATGAACAGCAGGCAGGGTAGTATCAGCAGTAGTGGTACCCGGGGAGGTAATTCGGCAGTGGTGAAGATACCTGTCAAAGAAAGAAGGCTTACATAAGTAAGCCATCCTCCAAGTATCAACAACGATCGTGTTTTAAACTGTTTTTGTTTCGAAGCATCGGTAATGGCTCTATTGGCAACAGCGGCAATGCCAATATACAGCAGGGTAGCCATAAGTATGGTCAGTAGAATGAACCCTGCTTTGATCATAGCCGGAACTTTAAAGATGTGTCAATAGGCCTTAAAACATAAAGATATGAAAATTCAATTTTATACAAACACCAAACATGAAATATATGTTACCAGTGTTATTAACCTGTGGATTAGTCACTGCTTTAGACATTGATTAGGAATCACTATTCTCCCGGTTGATTTGTTTTTTTCTCCTTTCCTTAAGCCGACGGTTGAATTCTGATGCACATGGAAAGTACTCAAGATCAAAAATTTTTGACTGGTATTTGTATTTATTTACTTTCCCGTTTTTCTTATAATTGAAAAAATCGTAGTCGAGCCAATAGATGTAAGATAACTGCCTCATTTTATAGTCGTTGATAATGAGACCACGCCCATTGGGCTTGCCACCCATACCCGACGATTTTGTGGTATCCCATTTGCGTTTCTTGGTTTGCCATTCAGGAAATCCGTGATGTACAATCAGGTAATCTTTGCTGCTGTCGTTCAGCGGTACGTTGGTAGCCGGTGAAAAATCTGCATTCATCAGCACCCCGTCGAACTTACGATCCATAATGGCTGCGAAATTGGTATCGAAATAAAAATAAACGGGACAAAATGAAAAATGGTCCTTAAAATCGTTGACCATAGCCATCGCTACTTCAAAGGTTTCGCGCCTGAAAACCTCGAGGTCTGCATACCTTTTCGCTTTTATTAGTGCATTGGTTCTGTTTTGCTCTGACGAAAGATGCACCAGTACGAAGGATGGGAAATTAGCCTTGTGCGTATCCTGTGCTTTACCACCTTTGGGCAAAAGAGTAGCAAATATCAGCATGACTATGGTAAGCGGCTTACAGATGGACATGGAGGCAAAGTTATGGGAAAAGACAAAAGTGCGTGGTCTAAAATTGTTTCAGAATTTCACAACAGACCAACGAATTTGCAGTAACGCTACGCTATTTGCGTTTTACAAAGTTGTTTCCAGGTTTTGATTTTAGGGTTGTTTCATTTTGCAATTTGATAAAACACGATATTTTTTCAATAAACAAAGATAATGCCCTATAAAATGTACAGGAACGATGGCAAAAATTACGTTACTTCCAAAGAAACCGTTAATTTTATGGCTGAACCTTTTTGGTGCGACCTTGAGCTTGGCTGACGGCACTATTTGTATTGCGCATTGACTAAGCCTACATTTTGGGTTGCCGGATAAAGAAACAGGTGATAATAAATAAATTAAATACATGAAACAAACAAAAGCGATCGTTTTTACAACAATGCTCACACTTCTTGCATTTGGTGCTATAGTGTATACCTCCTGCAGAAAAGACAGGTGCAAAACACTCAATTGCCAGAATGGAGGCACCTGCAGTGATGGATTCTGTATTTGTGCCACAGGCTATACCGGCACCTATTGCCAGACACCCAATGTGTCATCCATTGCATTTCGTAATGAGACCTTTACTCCTGTAACACTAACCATAAACGGTGCCAATTACAGCGTTGATACAGGCAAATTCATAACATTCACAGGCTCATATGGCGATACTATTAAAGGAACCGCGTTTACCCACGGCACTTACGGCCTCAATGTGGATATTGATCCTTTCAAAATTGTATTCCCGGTTCGTGGTACAACAATGCATGACCTGAATGTAAATGCCAATTTCTTCTTCCTGATGGCAACAAATAATAACAGCACTGTACCTTATATTACACAAGTACATGTATACAATCCGCAAAGCGATACTGTTTTAGATGTGACAAGTGTGTACAATGATGGCCGTAGTTATCACATAGGCTATTACGAGGCATTTAACGATACTAAAGTTGCGTTGGAAAAAACACCGCTGGTATGGAAATTTAGTCCCCCATTTTCAACAGCACTTACTAAAAACCAATCCTACAACGCTATTATTAACTAGGATCTGTTTACCTCACTTCAGACCATTGGTTAGAACGTTTGTTCATTCCAATGGTTTTTTTCTCCTTCAATATATTTAACATTAATATACTATGTCAGCACTAAAGACCCAACCGACAGCAATCAGCCTTGCAGATTTTCTTTCAACTGTTGAAGGCGAACAGAAAAAGGCAGATTGTACAGCCATTGCAGGCATAATGAAGCGCGTCACAGGCGATGAGCCAATCATCTGGGGTGGTAGTATGGTTGGTTTTGGATCTTACAGTTACACTAATACTACAAAGAAAGAGGCAACATGGTTTCTGGTGGGGTTTGCACCACGAAAGCAAAATATCACATTGTACATTATGTCAGGTTTTGACCAATACGGAGACCTGGTTGGCAAGCTAGGTAAATGTAAAACAGGTGGCAGCTGTCTGTACATCAGCAAACTGTCCGATATCGATGTTGCGGTTTTAGAATCGCTTATTCAGGAGTCGGTAGCTAACATGAAGCAACGTCATCCGGAAAAATTATAGCCAAATTGCAGCAACTCATACTGTGCCTGCATCTGGTACCAATGTCCTGAATTTATTTTCATGCTGTAGCCAATGTGTTCCTATACCACTCTAATATAGGGGGGGTATGCTTTAGCCTGGTCTCTACCCACCTGGCAGCTATAGACCACTGTGTCACAGCCGGAATTTGATGTCGTGTTCAGCTGGCATTCAGATGCATGTGTTGTATTCGCAAAAGGGTATTGCTGCAAAATCGCCTATTGTCCATTGCTCAAAAACGCTTTGTAAAATAAGAGAGGCTGCCTTTTAAAAGACAGCCTCTCAATACTAAAGGGAAATGATCCCGTGTGTTTTAGACTATGGTTGATAAACCAGGCGAACGATTACCGAGCTACCATCAACTCCCATGAAACGACACATATAGATGCCGGCGACAAGGTTCTTTGGTAGTGTGATATTGTTCGATGTGCCGTTAATGTTGAACTGTTCTGCAACCTTTCCGTCGATCGTGTAAACTGTGAATGTACCTGTTACCGGTGATTCAATAGTCAGATTACCTGATGTTGGGTTCGGGAAGATCGAGATAACAACATCTTCAGCTATAGGGCTAACCTGAATACCATTTTTAGATGCGGTAACCGTAATCGCATGTGTAGAATTACAACCGTTGCTCAACTGATACTTGATTGTAGCCGCACCCGGATCCACACCTGTTACGAGGCCAGTGCTCGGTACAACAGTAGCAAGCGAAGGCGTAAGGCTGGACCATGTACCACCGGCCGGGCTGCAAGACAAGCTTGTAGTTGCACCATCTATTACTGTAGATGCACCTGTAATTGTACCCGGAGATGTAAGTACAGTCTGTGTTATGGTTTTGAAACAACCTGCACTCACATTGTAAGTGATTGTGGCTGTGCCTGAAGCAATACCTTCAACCACACCACTAGCTGAATTCACAGTAGCCTTTGTAAGATTGCTGCTGCTCCATGTACCTGAAGGGGTAATGTTGGCCAGTGTTGTAGTTGCACCCACACAAATGTTAGCAGTACCTGTTATGGCAGCTACTGGTCCATTGACAGTTACTTCTGTTACTGCATAGCAACCAGCGCTAACCTTGTAAGTGATATTCGCAACACCCGTGCTGAGCGCTCTCATAGAGCCAGTAGTAGAGCTTATGGTAATTCTCGCTGCATTGCTGGTGCTCCATGTGCCTCCACCGGTTGGGTTAGTGAGCAGTACTACAGCACTTGGCTGGCCGGTACACAACAGTGCCAATCCGGTGTTTGCTGTCACTGCTGCATTAACTGTAACGATAGCTGACCTTGTACAGGTATTTGGTGCAGTGTATACGATAGTAGCATTGCCTGTTTGTAAAGCGGTAACGGCTCCTGTTGAGGCGTTCACTGTTGCTTCTGTCAGGTTGTTGCTGCTCCATGCTCCACCGGTTGGTGTTGCGTTTAGCGTCATATTATTACCGACACAAGCCAGCAACGTACCTGTAATCACTGAAGGCAGGCTGTTGATTGTAACTTGTTTTGTGGCCCTGCAACCAGCTACGGTATAAGAAATAAGTGTTGTACCAGCTGCAACACCTGTTAATGCACCTGTTGATGCATCAATGGTGCCCTTTGCTGGTAGGCTGCTTGTCCATACACCGCCACCGGGGGTAGAGTTAAGTGTAGTAGTGCTACCGATACAAACAAACGCTGCGCCTATCACTGCTGTCGGTGCAATGTTAACGGTCACTTCCCGAGTTCTGACACACCCTGTGCTGATCTCGTAAGTAATTGTCGCGTTGCCCGGATTCACTCCAGTTACTACACCGGTAGCAGTTACTGATGCCAATGAAGCGTTTGATGAACTCCATGTGCCACCACCCGGGCTGCTTACCAAGGTTGTATTTGCTCCGTCGCAAACCGAAGCTGTTCCTGTGATCGCCGCAGGTAGTGCGTTAACAGTAACAATTTTTGTCTTGAAGCATCCACCGCTGGTATAGGATACTACTGATGTACCAGCTGCAATACCTGTTACTTCTCCTGTGCTTGCATTTACTGTTGCTCTGGCAGGTACGCTGCTAGACCAAACACCACCACCTGGTGTAGAATTGAGCGTTGTCGTACTACCGATACAAACTGATGCAGTACCTGTAATCGCAGTTGGGGCTACATTAACTGTTATTTCACGTGTGCCGATACAACCAGCTGCTGTGGTGTAAGTGATTGTGGAAGTGCCGTCATCAACACCGGCTACAACACCATTAGTGGATCCGATAGTAGCGTTTGTAAGATCACTGCTGCTCCATGTGCCACCTGTTGTAAGGGTAGCCTGTGCAATAGAAGAACCTTCACAAACTTCGTCTGGTCCGGTGATGGCAGCGGGAAGTGCGTGTACTGTTACGATTGCTGTTTTGTAGCAACCTGCACTCTCTGCATAGGTGATTACCGATGTGCCTGACTGAAGACCAGCAACCACACCTGTAGCTGAATTGACAGTCGCCTTAACTGTGTTGCTGCTAGACCACACGCCGCCACCTGAAGAAGATAGGGTAGTGTTGCTGCCTACACATACATTGAGTGTTCCTGTAATGTTGGCAGGATTTGCATAAACAGTGACATTCACTGTCTGTACGCAGCCTGTAGCCAGTTGGTATTCTACTACTGTACTACCTGCAAGTATGCCGGTGAGCAAGCCTGTTGCCGAATTGATTGTTGCTGTAGCAGGAGTACCACTAGACCAAACACCGCCAGATGGAGTGCTTGACAGCGCAGTAGTAAGGCCTTCGCATGCAGATGGAGCGCCACCTATTGCTGTTGGTAATGCATTTACAGTTACCGTCCGTGTTGTATAGCAACCTGTTGCGTCAATTGTATAAGTGATGGTAACGGTACCGGCACCTATGCCAGTAACCTCACCGGCTGCATCAACTGTAGCTCTTGCGGCGTTGCTGCTGCTCCATGTGTCGCCACCTGAAGCGCTGAGGGTAGTGGTGCTGCCGATACATACAGAAGCAGTACCTGTGATTGCTGCAGGAAGTGCATTTACTGTCACTTCGCGTGTTGAAGTACAACCAGAACTGATCTCATAAGTGATTATTGCATTGCCATCTACTAGGCCAGTTACAACACCGGTTGTAGCATTCACTGATGCAGTTGTAGGAACGCTGCTGGCCCATGTGCCACCAGCTGGGCTACCTGCCAGTGTAGTTGTACGGCCTACACAAACACTCGCTGTGCCTGTAACAGCACCAGGAGAAGTAAGTACTGTCTGAGTGGTTGTTTTGTAGCAACCATCAGAAACTTTGTAAGTAATAGTAGCTGTACCTGCTGCGATACCAGCTACGATACCTGAAGCTGAATTGACAGTAGCTTTTGCAAGATTGCTGCTGCTCCACGTTCCAGAAGGA
>CAIJXT010000013.1 GCA_903824665.1 uncultured Bacteroidota bacterium
ATGCATGACGATGAATAGAATAAAGACGAAAAAATCCAATAAGTAAAATAAAAATAGGGCTGCGATACGTGCAGCCCCTTTCTACCAATATTAACCACAAAATGGAGTTTATTTTTTTGTCTGAATCAATACGCCGTCAATAACATGAATAATACCGTTTGAAGCAGGTATTGATGCTATTATTGTAGCATTTCCATTTATGATTGTCTTCCCGTCCTTTTTCGAGATAGTAATGTTGCTACCATTTACCTGACCCAAAGACTGTCCGTCCTGTAGCTGTTCTTCCTTATATACGCCTACTGACACATGATACTGAAGTATATCAGCCAGATCCTCTTTCTTTTCGGGCTTCAACAGTCCATCAACTGTTCCGGATGGAAGCAAGCCAAATGCAGCATTTGTAGGTGCAAAAACAGTAAATGGCCCAGTGTTGCTTAGAACATCGACCAACTCTGCAGCCTTAACTGCGGCTACCAAAGTAGTGTGATCTTTGCTTCCGATAGCAATCTGAACAACATTCTTTTGCGAGGCATCATCCTGTACGCCCGATTGGCCTGTTGCAGTTTCTTGCGTTGCCTCAGTGCTGGTTGTTCCTTCACTAGTTGTGGTTTCACTACCACAAGCTGCTAGCAAGACACAAAAAGCAAACATGAGCGGAACTGTAATTTTTTTCATAAAAGGAATTGAAGTGTTAATAATAGTGTACAACATAAAAGTACCTTAGTAGGGTTCTCTTATTTATGACTGGAATCATATTGTGGAATTTTATTTTACAGCTAATCTGACAATCATTTCCTGTTATGACTTTGCACATATTGTGCCATTATTCGCTGTCGTTACTTTGCTTTCTAACAAAAAAATTGAACGAATATGAACATTGAAGCACTTACGGACGACGTAACAACAATAGGACACATAGTTGCAAGAAATTACAGAACGGCAGATGTATTTAAGAAGTATGGTATTGATTTTTGTTGTAAAGGTGGCAGGCTTTTGGAGGAGGTTTGCAAAGAGAAAAATTTGAACTTGGCCACCATTGAAAATGAACTTATTGAGAAAATGGCCGTTGTAACTCCTGTCATTGAAGATGTATATCAGTCTATGCAACTAGATGAACTTACTACCCATATCGAAAATGTGCATCACAAATATGTGAGAGACAATATTACTGTTTTGATGGGCTATCTTCATAAAATCAACAGTGTCCATGGCCCGAAGCATCCAGAGTTGAATGAGATTTATCAGCTTTTCGAGGATTGTGGGCATGAGCTATTGCAACACATGATAAAAGAAGAAACGATACTTTTTCCAGCTATCAGGAAAATAGTTTCGGCAACAAAGAATGGCACGAAAAATATCAAACCCTTTTTCTTTGGGTCATTATCAAACCCTATAGGCATGATGGAAAATGAGCATACTAAGGAAGGCGAACGCTTTTTCAAAATTGCAGAATTATCCAGTGGTTTTACTGCTCCAGAGGATGGATGCGCTACTTACTTGGTTGCATTTCAAAAACTCAAGGAGTTTCAAAATGACCTATTTCAGCACATTCATCTTGAAAACAACATCCTTTTTCCCGGGGCATTGAAAATGGAAGAGGCTCTGTCAAGGGATTGAAAATACCGTCATGAAACTCGATAAGGCAACCAAAGCATTGATGTTCTGAATATTCATAAAACAACCTCAGAGAGTAAAAAAAAGCGTAAAAATGTCATATACAAGGCACTCTGTTGATTTGCATAAAAAGTAAATATATTTTGGACATAGGCTTCACTTATTAACCCTGCGTCACATAAATTAGATTCTACTAAATGCAGGTTTTTCTAGATACCCAGTCTCTTTGCCACCTTATAAATTTCAACCAAATCATCCCATATTTGGTTCGACATTTCCCCTGTCGAGCCTACAGAAGCAGTCAGAAATGACTGCTTTTTTTATGCCCTGAAGGCTCACATCGCCTTTGCATCCGTAGTTGTGACCCCTCAACTCGCTAGAACGCAAAAAAATGAAATGCCTCGAAATGGTGTTTCCATTTTCACGCCATGGCGTGCATATTATAATCACCCTTTGACTCGAAATAAGAAATATATTTTATGGACTGATCCAGGTAAGTATCTTTTGCCCCGTCTACATGGCTATATACAGTCGCCGCTACTGTTTTAAAGTCTGCTGTCGTGGCAGCACGATCGTAAACGTACTACCTTTATTCTCCTCGCTTATAATTGTTATATCGCCATTGTTCGCTTTTATGAACTCATAACACAACAACAGCCCAAGGCCTGTGCCAGCTTCGCCTTTCGTACCAAAGGTGCTTAAATGCTCTGAAGTAAGAAATAGCTTTCCGATATGCTCCGGCTTCATTCCAATGCCGCTGTCCGTAATATGTATTTGTGCAGTATCACCGTCAGTGCTAGCCGACAAGGTTATGGTGCCATTAGTGTCAGTAAACTTAATCGCATTGGAAATCAGGTTCCTTACGATGATGTCGATGTGCCCCGGGTCACCCAATGCAAAAAAGGGTTCGGGTATATTGTTATAAACGGTGATTATTTTGCCTTTGGCAGGTGCTTCCAGCAAGGTTATATTTTGCTGGGCTATTCTATAGAGGTCTATGCTTTCGGGTTTGACTGTCGTCACCCCTTTCAAGTAGTTTCCAGACCATTTGAGCAGGTTGTCCAGCAAAAAAGTAAGTGAGCCCAGTTGCTTCTTCATTTCGGGTCTAAGCTCGGCAAACTCCTTTGGCGACAAAAAGTCTTCATCCAGTAGATCAATTGAGGTGGAAATAGAACTGATTGGGCCACGTAAATCGTGCGACAGCACAGAAAATATTTTGTCCTTGAATTTGTTCATTTCCTTCAGGCTTTCTGCCTGCTTGGTTATTGTCTCTTTGCTTCGCTTCTCCTTCCTTCTTCCCCTATAAAGCTGTATAGCTATCACTGCCACTGATCCGAGCCCACCCAAAAGCCCCCACAATATCGCGCGTTGTTTCTCGCTACTGGTTTGCACTATCAGTTTATCTCTTTTCAGCAGTTCTATTTGGTTTTGTTTCTTCTCAAGTTCGTAGTCAAATTGTATTTGTTGCTGCTCTTTGGTGTTCTTTTCGTTAAACAGGCTGTCTTTTATGGCAGTGCCAATTCGCATGTATTTCAGTGCCTTCCGGTAGTCCCCAATTTTTTCGTACGCAGCACCAAGTTCGGCTGCTGCTGGCCCGGTTTGGTCAGTCATTTCGTTTTCATGGAAGATGGCATATGCAATCTCAAGATGGGGGATGCTTTTTCGCACATTTCCTTTTGCCATCCAAACCTCCCCCAGGCCAATGTGTGCCTGTGCAATAATGGCTGGTGCGATTTTGTCCTTTGACGGCTCCAGGCATCTTGTAAAATCATCAAATGCTTTATCATATGCGCCTGCCTCAAAGTAAGACATGCCCCTGTCTATAAGTAGCGAAGTCAATTCCGACTGTTGGCCCGTAGAATCCAGAATGCGTATAGCCCGGGTGCAAAGGGCTATAGCTGCACTGTCGTTCTTCAACGCTCCGTAAATGCTAGCAGCATTTGAGTAGCAGTGAACAATAGATTGAACATCGTTGTCTGCTTCCTGAATGGCAATACTTTGGTTGAGGTAATCCAGAGCTTTTGAGTTATTGCCAAGGTTAACGTATATTTTTGCTATATCGCTTAGGGAGTTACTAATGCCTGGCCGGTCATTCAGTTTCTCCCAAATCGTCAGGGCTTTCAGAAAGTTGTTAAGCGCTTGAGTATTGTTGCCCAACACCAGGTTGCTGATGCCTATGTTGTCCAGCGAATTGCCTAAAGCCCTGTCATCGCGATTTTTTTCGGCAATACTCGCGGATTTTTCAAAGTATCATATGGCCTCTTTATACTTCGTTTGCCGGTAGCGTATGTTGCCTATGTAATAGAAAACAGGTCTCATTCCGGCACTATCCTTAGTTTGTTCCAGTAACGATATTGCTACATTGCAAATGCTGTCTGCCCGCTCAAGGTCGTTTTTGAACATATACGCAACACCAAGCGATGCCAAACACCGCGCTCTGCCTTTCGTAAAATGGGTTTTATCTGCCAGCAACAACCCTCGTTGTGCCACAGCAACCATTGAGTCGGTACTAGCATTCCTGTATGCGCTTGCTACCGTGGCGTATAAGTTCACTTTTGTCGTATCTTCCTTTGTATGTCTGCTTAATGCGTTTCGCAGACTGTCCAGTTCCTCTGCGCTTGCTGTTTGCCGGCAACAAAGGAGCAACAGCAGAGCCGATACGTAAAAATTACGCTTACTCAGGTAAAGTATGGTCATGGCCGATAGCACTATTTTTTACAAAAAATAAAAATAATATTATTAAACTAGACAACGCTTTTTTGCCACAGTTTTTATGTAATAACGTTTTGCCCGTTTTACATACATCTTGCACAAACGCAGGATATGCCCTCTACGCAACAACACCCAAAAAACAGAGCAGAGAGCAGACCATACCATACACGTCAAATAGTTTGTCGGGATAGCTATTGTACGCAATAAGCAGAACGTTGTCGCCAACAGGAAGCCCACAAAAACTCCCCACTCTGCAATAACAATGCCCCGATTTTACCTGCTTCAAGACGTCATCGCACATTTCGCCCCATATGACAAAAGGCATTCAAAAGCGTATGTTGCAAATATCAGAACACTGCACACGGGTTGTACCAACAGGCAAGAATGGATTTTATTTTATACATACTCCAATCATTTAATTTACAAAAAAAATTTTGTTTCTTTACCTTTCTCTTCAAATTCTTTGCCCATGAAATATGCTGCCTTTTTTCAGAGGTTCATTAACAAATGTGCTGTGATCGTATCATTTGGGATAGTGATGAGCCACAATCTGGCTATAGGCCAGCAGGCGGACAGTACTTTTAAACCATCGGGAAAACTTTGGGGTCTGGCATATGGCGACTTTTCCTACAAAGCTAAAGGCGATTCACTGAACCGCGGATTTACCAACCAATATACAGGGATCAGTGAAAACCAGAGCCTGTTCCAGTTCCGCCGTATCTATCTTGGTTACGATTATGAGATAAGCAAAAAGTTCTCGTCAGAGTTTTTGCTGGCAGCGGAGGATAATCTGCAAACTACAACCAACTCAATGCCAGTGATCTCGGGTGACCTGCTGACAAACAACAAGCTATCCATGTTCATAAAACTGGCCAACGTTAAGTGGAAGAATATACTTCCGAACACCGACCTGAGCATGGGAGAGATGTATACACCCGCCAGTGTACTTGTAGCTGAGGAGCTGTGGGACTACCGGTGTATAGAACGAACCGTATCTGAATTGCGCCGCACACCTGCCTGGGATATGGGTATAGCAGTAAATGGAAAAATTGTAAATAAAGAGCGGACAGAAGCAGGATATCACATAATGGTGGGAAACGGCACAGTATCGAGGCCTGAAAGCGATGGTTTTAAAACCTTTTACGGAGATGTTTATGCCAAGCTATTTAATAAAAGGCTGGTGCTGGACTTGTATGCCGACTATGCCAAACTGAACTGGACCACAGCATGGCACCATGACCGCAACATGATAAAGGGAATTGTGGCCTATACCTCACAAAAGTTTACCATTGGCACAGAGTGTTTTCTAAACACAATTAACAGTGATAACATTGCAACCGATATCTCCGGTGGTACAGATACTGTTACTACGCGCGCTATAGCGTTATCTGTATTCGCAAGAGGCAGAATCTATAAAGACCAACTCGGATTTTTCGCACGATATGACAATTTTGACCCTGCTATGAACAATAACAACGGCGGGTATTTGCGTTACGCACCGGTTACAAAAAATTACGACCCGAACACCAGAGAACAGTTTATCACCGCCGGCATAGACTATTCGCCCATCAGTAAGATACACATAATGCCAAATGTGTGGTATAATGCTTACAATAACGCAGGACCACTCAGCAGCTACAATGCCTATGATCTGGTATTCAGACTATCACTTTATTATGTTTACGGGAAGTAAGCACCGTAGCGCAAAATGACTACTTGAAAACAATGAAAATAATTGGCAGATACCTCTTTGTTGTAGCATTAGCCACAGGCATATGGATATCTGCAAAGGCGCAGCCCCATGCAGGTGCCACACGTATCGCCGAAATGCAGCAGCAACTGGCGGGCCACGTCAGCGATTCGGAAGAGGTAAATCTGCTGAACGAGATCTCCTTTACTTACAATAAAATAAACCCTTACGAAGGGATACGGTATGCGACTCGGTCGCTGGCGCTTGCCACAGACATGAACTGGAAATTTGGCATCGCCCGGGCCAATAGTTGTCTGGGAGCCAATTACTATTCATTGTCAGACTACCCTAATGCATATAACTACTGGTTAAAGGCACTGTCTATACATGAGAAACTTGGCAATAAGAAAGGAATAGCCAACCACCTGCATAATATCGGGAATATATACCTCAGCCAAAAGAAGTATAAAGAAGCACTGGAATATTACGAAAATGGACTAAAAACGAGTAAAGATGCTGCAGATAAAAACCTGGTCACCCATTCGTACTCGGCTATCGGCAATGTGTACACGCAGCTAAAGAATTACTCCAAAGCCCTTGAATACCACTTTGACGCTCTGGCAATAGACGAATCAACGAACAACAAAGGCAATATATCCTCTGACCTGATGAATATTGGCTTTGTGTATAATGAGCAGGGCGACTATCCAAAAGCTCTAGATATCCTTTTTAAGGCCCTGCGGATAAAAAACGAAACCGGCGACAAGAACGGACTGGCGAAAGTGTACAATACCATAGGCAATGTATACCTGAACATGGCAAAAGCTGATGCAGGGCAGACTAACAACCTACACAACGCCATCACCTATCTGGATAGCGCTGTAGCCACGGGCACAGAAATAGGCTACCTGGACAACTTGCAGAAAAGCTATGAAAACCTTTCAACCGCCTACCGGATCGGCGGCGATTACAAGAGTGCATTACACTATACGGACAGTTACCACACTATAAAAGATTCTGTGTACTCTTTGGAGAATAATGAACAGATCGTCAAGCAGGGCTTGAAATTTGAGTTTGAAAAAACCCGGATATCAGACAAGCTCAAACTGAACCGCCAGCAGATATATACCTACAGTGGTTTTGTGTGCATAGTGCTGCTTGCGGGTTTTTCATTTTTCATAGTGAAAGAACGCCGAAAGTCTGAAAAGCTGTTACTGAATATTCTGCCATCAGACATAGCGGAAGAGTTAAAAACAAAGGGGGTAACGAAAGCAAGGTATTACAATGATGTAACTGTACTGTTCACTGATTTTGTGAACTTCACAAGCTCCAGCGAGCATATGGAACCTCAACTGCTTATAGATGAACTACATGCATGCTTCAAGGCATTTGATGAAATAATGGGTAAGTATAAGATCGAAAAAATAAAGACGATTGGGGATGCTTATCTGGCTGTTGCTGGTCTGCCTGCTGCAAATGCACAACATGCCGAATGTATCGTAAAGGCAGCAATAGAGATCAGTAGGTTTATGACCGATCGACGGGCCAGGCTGGGCGATAAGACTTTTGAAATGCGGGCGGGCATACACAGTGGCAGTGTGGTGGCTGGCATAGTGGGGGTCACTAAATTCGCCTACGATATTTGGGGAGATACAGTAAATACAGCTGCCCGGATGGAGCAAAACAGCATTGCTGGCCGCATCAATATATCCGAGACTACATACGAACTAGTGAAAGATAAATTTATTTGCAGCCACAGAGGAGCTATACCGGCAAAGAACAAAGGAGAAATGAACATGTACTTTGTAGAGGAAGCAATTAACGCATAAACGGATGGAGAAAAAGCAATGTCCCGAAGCCTTGGCATAGTTTCAACTCCAATCCACTTCGATGCTGGTAACGCCATAAAAGAAGCATCTACCCTACCCGACTGCACTTACCTGTTTCTGTAACGATCTGATATCAAGGAAGACTATTGATTTACGATCTACAGAAATCAATCCCTCAGCAGCAAATTTATTGATGAGTGTAGTCACCGTCTGCCTGCTAGTACCGGTCAGCCGTGCTATGTCCTCATGCGTCAGGAAATTGGGCAGTTGCGCCGTATTATCGCCATTGGCGCTGCCCTGCTGCAACATGGTCCAGAAAAAATGCAGCAGTCGCGTTCGCACATCTTTCTGTAACAAACTCAATAATTGGTTTTCTATCTTTCTCAGCTTAGCCCCTATCTTTCTCGAAAAAGCAATAGATAAATCAGGCCGAATGGTCAGCAACCGCTCAAAATCCGGCACGCTAAACGCACACAGTACCGTGTCACATTTATGAGCCTGTGCAAACTCGCCATTCATACTGCTTCGTTCCAGCATAAACTGGCCAAACACGTCTCCCGGCTGCAGTATTTCCTTTACCAGCTCCTCGCCATTATCGTCCACATTACCTATCCGCACATAGCCCTCCTTTACAAAATACAGCTTGTTGTGGTATTGTGCATCAAAATAGATGTACGTGTCCTTATCGGCCACAACGTAGTTGTGCAGAATATTCAGACTTTCGTATTCGTCCGGTGTCAGTTTATCCAGGAAGTCCGTCCTCCTGATGATCAGCATCTGTTCGTCTGCACCCATGTTTGGTTGTTGTGAGTAACATCAGGCCGCTTCAACCCGATTACATACCAATACTATCTACGATCATTCCGGGAAAATTGTTCTCCATACTTCGCATTGATAATATCTTCCTGCTTGTTAAAGATACCCAACCCTGTACTGATTGCAAAAATCAAAAATTGCAACAAAACAGCAAATAACAACAAAACAGACCTACCAGACACGCGTCGCCATGTTGTCTTGCAATGCACGGGATCATCGCACCCTATCGTACCAACAACAGACACTTACTTCCTTACAAAAGTCGCCGACCGTTGCTGCAGTCCATCGTTCAGGATCAACACATAGTTTCCCGGGGCGAGGTTCGAAACATCCAGCGAGCTGCCACAATGCCCGCCAATGTACATTACCCGAACTCCATCAATGTTCCTTATCTGCACACTAGTAGCTGCCGTTTGCTCACCAATAAACAGCTCGCCTGAAACCGGATTGGGGTAAACCACCAACGGAGCCGGCATGTGCACCGACCCGCTTTTTGCGGGTACATCCAGCCGTTCAGATTTTGATGCCTGTACAACGATCTTATCCAGGCGGTTCAGCACAGCTACAGCGCGCAGCCTGCCTTGGGCCCAGGCCGAGTGCAACGCCACTGTTTTAGTATACACGGCAGAATCGCCTACTGCCGGCGGGGCTGGAATGCTTAATGCGGTGGTACCCCATGGGGCCTTACGAAATACATCATAATGTGTACCCTCGCCATTGGCAGCGGCAAATAACAGTGTATCTTCTACAATTGCCGCGAACAGTTGCATTGCCGACAAACTACTGGTATCTTCCTTCCTGATGGTAACACTCACCATCACCGAGTCAGTTCCCTTTTTAGAAATCGTGGTATTCATCGCAAACGAACTCGTTAGAACAAGCTGCGATGAAAACACTGCAGGATCTGTAAACACCCCTGTAACCTGACTACCACCCACAAATAACCTCGGTGTTCCGCCGTAGGCGCCATAGTAATTGGTGCGGGCATCAGCCTCAGGTTTGTTGTGCATACTCAGCGGGCATGCTGCATAGGGTGCACTGGGATAGTAGGCCACATGTATCACCTGCGGGAAATTGCCCATATTGCTGAACAAGCCCGGATTCCGCGAGGCACAGATACTACAATACGTATTGGTAAAATGCTCTGCTAATACAGCCTTCGGCACCTGCTGGGCTGCTGCCCCCACACTCATCAGGCAATAAGCTAACAACACAAATCTGATTTTCATAGCTGTTTTAGCACGAAGTTATTTGTTTGTCTTTAACCGGATTGTCCGCCAAACGACAATTCTGCATTATTGTTTCAAATAGTCAACTGGACTTGTGGCCATCTGGGGCTATCACTACCGGAAATACCACAAATGCTGGCAAAAAAAACTACCGGCCGCCAACACTGCTGGCCGCCGGCAGCTCAAATCATAATCCTGCGTACGTCACAGTGAACATACTCGCATAGTTTTCTGCCAGCTTCAACGCCGCAGCGCCGGGCATATGTATGGTGGTGGTAGTTGCGAAGTCAATCACGTTCGGCGACTTAAATATTTGCAACACGTCTGCTTTCAAATGCACATGTGGAACACTGTTCTTCGCAACTGTGATCTCATTGGGAAACACCACCTTTACGGTCTTGAGTACATTATTAGCTCCTGCAAAGCCACCGCAGTGCATCATGAGCTTGCCATCGGCTGTCGGTGCTTTCGGTGAATTGCCCTCAAACTTCAACATGATATACCCGGTATTCCAAGACCAGAAATTACCGTTTACCGGGTCCAATGCACCGGTCTGCGCCCCCGACACATTCCGCAGGCTATCTACCCCAATCATAAATGTGATGGACGTATACTTACCCGCCGGCACGTTCTTAAGGCTAAATGCCATCTGCGCTGCAACAGAGGAGTGCTCAATAAGGTGATAGCTTTCCGCTTCTGTATAAGTAGCCGTTGTCCCCGACCCGTTCAGCTTGATATTGCTGATATAATAGTTGAATTTACTTACAGTAAACGAATCGCTGTTCTGATTGATATACCATTCATTGTTCAGCTTCAGATTGCTACTCCCGGCCATATTAAACACCTCCATGTACACACTACCTGTGTCCGTGGCGGTATTGGTTGTTGGCGTTGGGTTGTCTTTTTTGGAACACGCAACCAGCAGCACTGCTGAAGCAATTGTTATCATTACTCCTGAAATAATACACTTTATCATTTTCATTTTTTCTTTGTTTTTTGATGATTAATGTTGTTTATGATCCGGCATTACCAGCCGGCGTGAATTGATGTAAATATTAACGGACAACACCATCATGCCCGTTATTGCCGCAGTAAGCAGAAGGACCCAAGTAATAGGGCGTATGCCCAACGTGTTGATATCGTTCACAAGGCCAATTCCCAGTAGATCTGCTATTGTAGCTATGATGATGTAATACAAAGGATGCTTCATTAGTTGACATTTTTAGTTGTTAGTTAAAACCATTTTTCACAATACTCCTACGGTAAGTATTACCATTTGCTGTTAACACGCTGAGTACATAAACGCCCTGCGGCAAACCCGCCAGACTTATACTGAAGTACTTCCCGGATACATAATTGCCACGCACATCCTTGCCCGCCATGTCAGTTACGGTAAACGCTACGACAGCTTCGGGACCGGCGATAAATATGCTTTCTGTACACGGATTGGGACATACCTGCAACGCAGACCCCGGTTGCATTTCATCAGCCACCGCTGTGGGTAGTTCTATGTCCCACAACTGCACATCGCCCTTTGCTGTTCCCACGGCCACATGGTGATTGTCCGGTGCAAAATCTACTGTGTACACCTTGCCAGACGACGGAATCCCAAACTGCATGAGTTGTCCGCCTGTTGCAAAATTCCACACCCTGATCGTAGAATCGGCACTCCCCGAAACAATCCTTTCACCATTATCCGAAATATCCACCTGCATCACATCGCCACCATGACCAGAAATAGTCCTGACAAGGTTGCCCGTAGCCGACTCCCAAACCTTTATTCTGTCATCCTTCGATCCGGATATGATGTAATTCCCATCTGCCGAAAACCGCACTGATTGTACCGCTCCGGTGTGTCCGGTCATGGTGCGGATAAGCATACCCGAAGTATCCCAGAGTCTCACGAGATTGTCCGACCCACCGGAAACAACAAAATTGCCATTCGGCGACCAGTCTACACTCATCACCCAGGTATTGTGCGCTGTAATCGTGTGTAGCAAATCTCCATCTGAAACACGATAGATGTTCATTTTGTTATTCGTGCACCCGGTCACAATTTTTGTTCCATCCGGCGAGAAATCCAGTGCAAATGCTCCTGATGTTCCGGTGGAAACGGTATTTTCCAGCACAGGTGTACTACCAGAATAGTCGAAAATCAGCAGGTTTCCCAATTCTTCCATGGCGGCAACATGAGTACCGTCTGTACTCATTTTTACTCCAGACACACACATCAGCGTACCGCCGAGCTCATATTCCCACGATACAGAACCGGCTACAGTTGCAAACACCCGCAGGTAGGCCGGGCTGCACTCCGACCCACTGAATACCCGTGCACCATCGGCCGAAAACGCAACCGAATAGGTCTCTTTTTCCGTTGGTGCATTTTTCCTTACCCAGATTGTATCCTGCGCACCTACCAGCAACGGCAACATTGCCGCAACCTGCAGCAGCTTTATCTTTCGTCTTATATTTTGATTCATATCTCTTTTTTTGCGTTAAAAACACTTTTCTTTTTCTGGCGCCATTGTCGTCTTCAATACCATTCAACCGGCAACATCACAAATATGCCCGTTTTGCGGACAACTCTGGGGCAGTCCACCCTTGGGCTGCCCCGGTTGCCGCCTCTACGCTGTCTATTGCTTCAATACTTGTGCATGGTATTGTTTACTGCCGGTGGTCAATACCACATGGTACATCCCGGGCGTGAGTTCACTCATGTCAATACGAATAGAACCAGACACCTGCCATGCTTCTGCTGCGCACTTCGCTACGCTACGTCCCAGCATATCATATACTATTATTGTAGCATCGCCAAAGACACCTGACAATGACACATTTATTGCGTCATTTGCAGGATTGGGATAAGCAGTTACCCCAACATACGTCGTCACATCAGCCACACTGCTTGTAGCGGCATATGGCGCCAATACCATCGAAATGTTCGCTGAAACATCGCCCATATCAGCCATGTGGTTTCCATTTACTGCGTTCACCGTAAGGTACAGCGACACATTGCCCAAATCGGTCAAAGGCGCCGTCCAACTGAATGACCGAACAAACGAGTCAGCAGGGCTTATTGCTGCTATGTGGTCTGTATGCTCTATTAAATCCAGACCAGTAAGGGTATGCTTTGCTACATTGGCTGGCAGCGACGTGCCATACGTCCCTGCCTGCACCTGACCGGATCCCGTTCCTGAAACTGCCGCAAACTGAAAACCAAACTCATCATTTACAGCGTGTTTTCCTACTACCCTTATGGTATACGTTTTTCCGGGCGTATACTTCGTTACCGGCACACCACCTGCTGAATCGACATGTATTTTGGCTGTAGGTGCTGGGGCTGTACCGGTATGGCAGCTCGATCCCGCACAATTGGCCGTGGTTCCGTCCGCACCGGTACGGTTCAGCGATCCATCCGCTGCCGCACCGCCATGATAACTCGTTGTTCCTAAATAAATCATACCCGCAACAGCGGTGAACAATATTGATTTCTTTTTCATTTCCTTTTTGAATTGATTAAATAATAGATAACCACCAGACAGCAATAGTTGCTTCCGTTGATTTATAATAAAACAAAAAAATCAGGCTAAAGCTGCCGGTGGCCGCAGCAGCGTTCTGGCTACGAGTGTGCCATACAAATGCTGCAAAACAGGATTTCGTACACTACTCCCCGACCTTGGTATCCGAGGCATCTGGTAAAAATCTGGTACAATGCCCACAGGAAATTCCACTTCTTCTCTTTCGCCCAAAGTGTTGGTGTTACCCGTGGGCTCATCTACTTTATTTAGTTGTTTACGCAGGTAACATTTCCCACCGCACTTTAGTGCCGGACGTGTTTTGTTCTCACAAAGGTTTTTGGCGATATAATCTCTGCGCAATGCAAACAACGCCACTACGCTGTAATGCGCAAAACACTGCACCAGCAGTGACCAAAAAACGAATATGGTAACAACCTTTTTCAAGAATTCTCAGTGTCAGGGTTTAATCGTAAAGTACAATTCACGGCTTGCAGTATCACCTCCGTGGTCAATGCTGGACGCAACCACCATTCTGAATACTACGGGCTTTGTAACAGTAGTTGTCCACTTTCCGTTGATCTCAAAATGATCCGTATGCACATGCTGGGCTTCATCGTAAACAATAAACCCGGTTGCCGTATCTGTTATGGTTACCTCATACCCGTGCATCTCCCCATCATATTGTACACTACCGCTTATATAGACAGTGTCTTTGCTTGTAAACGTTTGCCCATCTGCAGGCGTCGTTATTGCAATTTTTACCCTTGCCGGATCGGCAACGACACTATTTGTTTTTTGGCAGCCACCTACCATCAGGCAAGCCACCAACACTATTAAATACTTCATTGAAATTTTTATTTAAAACAGAAAAAACAAACCCGTCTCCATACGCATTTTCGAACGTGTATAACCGGCATTATACTGTTGCGTTACCGGCAGATGCAGCATTGATTGAAACCCAAGACGACCATAATAAACTTGTACCCCCGCCGCCGCAAAACACATATAACCTCCAGACAACTCATTGAGCCACTTCTTGCCATAATTATCGTAATCATGCAGTGTTTGCTCATACCTTACCCCCACCTGAGGCAGCAACGTGAATACACCTGCCTGCCACCAGTAAAACCCGGTAATACCGGTTGACAGTCTATTGCCATACTTGTATTGATAGCTATTGGCAGTCGTCAGGGTGTAGGTTGCATCAGCATTCAGCCCCAGTGCGCCTTTGCGTACCGTGTAGTTGGCATTTAAGAGAAAGTCCCACGAACCGGTGCCCGTCTGTATATTCGGCTGCCCCTTACGGTCCATCTCCACGGTGCCAGTATTGCTGCCGGTTGGCATCTTCACACCACCACCCAGCAGCAGGGTCTGCTTCCATGGTGCCTCAGTGCTGTCAGCATGTACTACTATTGCATTGGCCATTACCGACGCATCTCCAGGACCGCTGTTGCGGCTGGTAGCCGCGTCTTCGCGGTGTGTATTTACCGCATAGGGCAAAAAACCAAACAACTGCAGCCGCTTGCCCACATTATACCTGCCCCATACCTGCATCGTGTTGTAGTACTGGGTAGTATGGCTCGCCGGCCGCCCGGCAAAGGGCGACGGAAAGTCGCTGTCCAGTTGTTTGAACTGATACTGTACACCCACAAAATGCCGGTGAAACTGCGGCAGTATGCCCAGATTCTGACTGGCTGCCGAACACCCGCACGCATCGCATGCATGTGCGTATTGTACGATACCCCCCAAAAGGAGCACCGAACATAAAATATGCTTCATTGTAAAAAAGTTTGCTGTAATAGTAATGGCAGGAAATAAGTTTCCTGCATTTCAGTAGCAATCAGCAAACTTCAGATGGCGGGTGAAAAACAGACGGAGAAAGACCGCCGTTATACATGTGCTGCCCCAAAGGATTGTGGACAGAAAGCACTGGAGTAAAATGTTGCGCTACAGTATACGTCGCCACTGGCAAACAATACACCAGCGACTCATACTTATCGGATTTCGTGGGTTGCTGCCCGTTATGCTCAGCACCTTCTGCCTTTTTCAGCTGTTTGCGCAGATAGCATTTTCCATTACACTTCATCTGTGGTTTTGCTCTGTTCTCACACAGATTTTTCGAAATGTAGTCCTTGTTTACCTGATACAATGCCATGATGCTGAACCGGGCCATACTCTGACAGCCCAGACATACGATCAGCAACAACGACACCAGTATTTTCATACGGCTGCAAAGTTATAGATTCTTAACCCACCACGTGCCTTCACCGCAAAAAATCATTGCAACAAACTGCTTCAGACTCTGTTTCACCTGTTTCGCACTCTCAATTCCGCCACTTACATTACACACTTTTTTTTATCAATTCGTAAATATATTTTTGTATTACCACCCATATGCCAGTCCTGTTATAAAACCTTTTTGTTGAAACTATATTGATTTATACAATGCAACATACTAAAAAGATCGTCCTCGCTTTGGCACTGAATGCCACTTCTCTTTTTGCTTTTGGCCAGGGTATGGCAGTAAACAGCACCGGCTCTGCCGCCGACGCATCGGCCATGCTCGACGTCAGCTCCACCAATCAGGGCGTACTGGTTCCCCGTATGACACTAACGGAGCGCAATGCGATTGCTTCTCCCGCTACCGGGCTGCTTATCTATCAGATTGATGGCACCGCGGGCTTTTATGTTTACAACGGCACAGCCTGGACAGCCATATCCGGCGGAGGCTCTTCTGCCGGCTGGGGGCTTACCGGCAATTCGGGTACCGACAGCAACGCCCATTTTTTAGGTACTACAGATAGTACTCGCCTTCAATTCCGAGTCAATAATACCCGGTGGGGTAACCTCGCTCCTAATGGCAACATATATTGGGGCGATAAAAGTGGGCACCCAGCCAACGCTGGCAAAAACAATATTGCTATTGGCAGGAATACACTAAATGCTAATACCAACACCGATAACATAGCCATTGGCGACTCTGCACTTACTTCAGGTACCAGCCAGGGTAATGTCGCCATTGGGTCAAAAACACTCATGAAAACTACTGATGGAGGACATAATGTAGCAATCGGAGAAACGACATTACCAGCAAACACTACCGGTAGTAACAATTGTGCAATAGGATATGCTGTCCTTTTTAACAACAAAACAGGAGGAAACAATGTAGCAATTGGAGCTTTGGCAATGCTTAATA
Source organism: uncultured Bacteroidota bacterium (assembly GCA_903824665.1). GTDB lineage: Bacteria > Bacteroidota > Bacteroidia > Chitinophagales > Chitinophagaceae > Nemorincola. Next base: position 16,605 of record CAIJXT010000013.1, read on the forward strand.
ATACTAAGGCAAGTGCAAATGTGGCGATTGGCTCTGGAACATTACAGAATCACGATTCAGCAACTAATAATACGGCGATTGGACAATCAGCACTTTCTGGCAGTACTTACGGAGCGTTTAACACAGCTATTGGCAGCGCAGCAGCCACAACCCTGACAACCGGCTCGCTAAACACAGCTGTCGGACGTTCAAGTAATGTCGGTACCAACCTGACGAATGCTGGGGCATTTGGTGCGGCAGCCACCTCCAATGCCAGCAACAAGATAGTGATAGGCAGCACCAGCGTCACCGTCATCGGTGGCTCAGTAGCATGGTCCAATCTGTCCGATGCCCGCTTCAAATCTCACATTCAGGAAAATGTTCCCGGTCTCGACTTTGTTATGAAGTTGCGCCCTGTTACCTACCAATTCGAGGCCCGCAAATACGAGCAGTTTCTGGGCATTCCAGACAGCCTCAACAAAGATCGCGGGCAGGAATATTGGAAGGAATCTGAAAACACGGTGCGCACCGGCTTCATAGCCCAGGAGGTTGAGCAGGCAGCCCGCCAGGCAGGTTACGATTTCAGCGGCCTCCACAAGCCCGCCACCGACAAAGACAACTATACCCTCGCCTACTCAGAGTTTACAGTACCGCTCGTAAAAGCCATGCAGGAGCAGCAGAAGATTATAGAGCAGCAACAGAAAATGATTCAGGACCAGCAAAAAACAATTCAGGAGCAACATAAAACGCAGGAGCGCCAGCAAAAAACGCTCGATTTAGTGCTGAAGAAACTCGCTGATCTCGAACATCAGAAATAACCCCTGGCTACTGACCACGTTTTCACCACTACCCGCTATTGTATAGAAGGTTATGGTGTTTCAATACACAATCACAAATAATAAAATACCATTATTTATTCAACCACATATATTACCAAACATTATCCCTAAATCCATTTTCGACTTTTCTAACTACATAAAAAAGAGGCCATTTATGCTAAATACCAAAAAAATCATCGTCGCTTTCGCACTCAGCGCCTGCGCCCATTTATCGTATGGCCAGGGTATGGCAGTAAACAGCACCGGCTCTGCCGCCGACGCATCGGCCATGCTCGACGTCAGCTCTACCAATCAGGGTGTATTGGTTCCCCGCATGACCCAGACTCTACGCGATGCAATTACCACACCCGCCACCGGGCTGCTCATTTATCAGACCGATGGCACTGCAGGCTTTTATGTGTACAGCGGCACAGCCTGGACAGCCATATCCGGCGGAGGCTCATCTGCCGGCTGGGGGCTTACCGGCAATTCGGGTACCAATGCCAGTACCAATTTTATTGGCACAACTGACAGTGTAGCCCTGCGTTTTAGGGTTAACAATACCAGATGGGGATCGTTTTCTCCAACAACTAACTCCGTCTTAATCGGTCTAAACGCAGGAAACCCAGGTACTACAGGTAGCTTCGATGTTGGGATTGGAAGAGGTGCACTCAGTTCGGCGTTTAGCGGTAGCAATAATGTTGCTATTGGCGATTCTGCACTTTCTGGTGCCACCTTCAACACTGGCACTATTGCGATTGGTACAAGAGCACTTCAACAAAATTGGGCCACTGGGAACATAAGCATTGGCTATTTTTCCATGCGGAAAAACACAACAGGTAGCGAAAATACGTGTGTGGGGTACATGGCACTTCAAAACACCCTAACTGGACAATATTTGGCTGCTTTCGGAACTGGCACATTGGAAAAAAACACTGTAGGAAGCTCTAATACCGCAATCGGTGCAATTTCGCTCGCATCGAATACAAAAGGGGATGGAAACACCGCAGTGGGAACTGATGCATTAAATAAGAACGACTCTGGAAGTTCAAATACTGCAGTCGGACTAAGCGCATTGAAGTTTAGCGTATCTGGCTCATATAACGTTGCAATTGGTATTTTCTCTGGGTCCTCTGTTACTAGCGGGAACAATAATACTATGGTAGGCCGAAACGCAAATGTAGGTGCCGCAGCCAGCAATGCAGGTGCATTCGGCTATCTTGCCACCTCCAATGCCAGCAACAAGATAGTGATAGGCAGCACCAGTGTCACCGTCATCGGCGGCTCGGTAGCATGGTCCAATCTGTCCGATGCTCGCTTCAAATCACATGTTCAGGAAAATGTACCCGGACTCGACTTTGTAATGAAGCTGCGCCCCGTTACCTACCACTTCGAAGCACGCAAATACGAGCAGTTTCTGGGTATTTCCGACAGCCTCAACAAAGATCGCGGACAGGAATATTGGAAAGAGTCCGAAAACATGGTACGCACTGGCTTCATAGCCCAGGAGGTTGAGCAGGCAGCCCGCCAGGCAGGCTACGACTTCAGCGGCCTCCACAAGCCCGCTACCGACAAAGACAACTATACCCTCGCCTACTCAGAGTTCACAGTACCGCTTGTAAAAGCCATGCAGGAGCAGCAAAAAATCATTGAGCAGCAGCAGAGAATGATTCAGGATCTGCAAAAATCGCAGGAGCGCCAACAAAAAACACTCGATGTGGCGCTGAAGAAACTCGCTGATCTCGAACAAAGGAAATAACCGGCTTCCCTCTGGTTTTTCATACATTGTTTTGCAAAGAAGGTTGTAGCAACTAAATCGTTGCCACAACCTCCTGGATCTCTTTAGGCATTATACATCATTTGAATTTAATAATATTTATTTTGTTAAAGATTATCTATTTTTTTTACTAGTCTTTATATTTGATCTCGTGTCTGCAATCACCCCATCGATTGCAGCGTCACGACTGTTTTTTGAATTTCTAAACGCAAAAAGAATGAAACACTTCAGGATTTTCACATTAATATGTACATTTTGCACTGCCGGTCATTTCGCTTACGGTCAGGGAATGGCTATCAACAGCACAGGTGCTACGCCTCATACTTCCGCTATGCTCGACGTTTCCGCAACCGATAAGGGCGTATTGGTTACCCGAATGACGCAGACACAGCGCGACGCTATTGTAGCCCCTGCAACTGGACTACTTATTTATCAGACTGATGGCACGCCAGGCTTCTATTTCTACAACGGTTCCGCATGGACGGCCGTATCCGGCGGCGGCTCATCTGCCGGATGGGGGCTCACCGGCAATACCGGCACCAGTGCCACTACCAACTTTATCGGAAACACTGACAACATAGCCCTACGATTCAGAGTCAATAATACAAGGTGGGGAAATCTTGCCCCGGGTGGCAATATCTATTGGGGCGAAAACAGCGGCCACCCTTCAAACTCGGGATCAAAAAACATTGCCATAGGCGACTCTACACTTAATTCATTTACTGGTTCGGGCTCCATTGCAATAGGCTCAAAAGCGCTCATAAAAAGTACCGGGGCAGATAACGTAGCCGTTGGGTTCAATGTCTTGAAAAATAATACATCCGGGAGCGGAAACTGTGCATTCGGGTCCTTGGCGTTATCCGAAATCACCACAGGAGGGGGAAATTCAGCATTCGGAAATTCAGCATTACCCGCCAACATAACTGGCTACAACAATGTAGCAATTGGCGAAAATGCATTGTATTTTAGTACCTCAGGGAGCTACAATTCAGCCTTGGGCGCATTCACACTTTTCCATTGCAGCTCAGGCTCCTATAATACAGCGGTCGGTCAGGGCGCAGGATTGATGGTAATGACAGGCTCATACAACACCGCGATCGGAAATAGTTCTAATGTGAGTTCTAGCCTTGATAATGCAGGTGCTTTCGGTTACAACGCTGTCTCCAATGCCAGCAATAAAATAGTTATTGGCAACACTGCCGTTACCGTCATCGGTGGCTCAGTGGCATGGTCCAATCTGTCCGATGCCCGCTTCAAATCTCACATTCAGGAAAATGTACCCGGACTCGACTTTGTTATGAAGCTGCGCCCCGTTACCTACCACTTCGAGGCACGCAAATACGAGCAGTTTCTGGGCATACCCGACAGCCTCAACAAAACCCGCGGGCAGGAATACTGGAAGGAATCAGAAAACATGGTACGCACCGGCTTCATAGCCCAGGAGGTTGAGCAGGCAGCCCGCCAGGCAGGCTACGACTTCAGTGGCCTCCACAAGCCAGCTACCGACAAAGACAACTACACCCTCGCTTACTCAGAGTTTACGGTACCGCTCGTAAAAGCAATGCAGGAGCAACAGAAAATCATAGAGCAGCAGCAAAAAATGCTGGAACAGGTACTCAAACGCCTCGCCGAGCTCGAGCAGCGGAAATAAGCGCAAACCAAACAGATATAACAATACCAGAAAGCAGGTGAGCCCCAAAAAGGCTCACCTCTTTTTTGGGTCTGAACGCAATTTCAATATACTGCTCATCCACCATTAAAAAACACCAACCACACGGCGAATACCTGCATCACAAAAAAGAATCCGCCGGCCCCCATTCTGGCATAGTGTTTGTGCGTTTCCCATAGTTGGCAATCTGGTTAGCACACATTCCGCGCTTCATTTCCCTCGTTCGCTGCATCTTGACCTTTGTAAAACGGAATTTTCTTACTCTTGAGAATGCATTTTTACAGGTCGGCGTACCGGGTGAGTGGGCAAAAGTGCGCAAAAAGTGCGCAATTTTTAAAAACTAAAACACTGAAATTCAATTACTTATCACTTTTTGTATTTTTTACAGCAAAGTGCGCAATTTTGCCCACATTCCACAAAATGAAATGTTTTACCTATTTTGAGCCCGACTTCTTCTAACTGTTTTTACATGAAATATTATTTGCATTTATTACTGCTACTTTGCGCCGCCCTCCCCTGCTTTGCGCGGCAATCGTCAGCCAATGCCGATTCGGCTTGGCTGATCCGCAACTACACCAAGCGCGAGGTATACATTCCAATGCGCGACGGCAAAAGACTGTTTACCGCTATATATGAGCCAAAAAACAACAAGGAAAAACACCCGATACTTATGAACCGGACGCCCTACTCCGTCGCCCCCTACGGAGCCGGTAACTTCAAAGCATATTGGAAAACACACTACATGGCCTACCTGCGCCGCAATTATATTATGGTACTGCAGGATGTTCGCGGCCGAATGATGAGTGAGGGTGAATTTGAGGACGTACGGCCATTCAATCCGGTCAATACCGGCACCCAAACCGACGAGGCCAGCGATACATGGGACACCATCGACTGGCTGCTCGCCAACGCCAGCGGCAACAATGGCAGGGTCGGTATTTATGGCATCTCCTACCCCGGCTTCTATGCCACCATGGGCGCGCTCAGCGGCCACCCTGCCATGAAGGCAGCAAGCCCGCAGGCACCCGTTACAGAGTGGTTCATCGGCGACGACTTTCACCACAATGGCGCTTTCATGCAGATGGACGCATTCGGCTTCTACAGCAGTTTTGGCAAGCCGCGGCCTGCACCTACCACATCCTTTGCGCCCGGTTTTCAGTTCCCAGTCAAAGACAACTACAAGTTTTACCTCGAGGCAGGCACACTCAAAAAACTGGCAGAACTCATGGGCGACAGCATCCGCTTCTGGAACGATCTGTATGCTCACCCCAACTACGATGATTGGTGGGAGGTACGCAACACCCGCACCTTCACACAGCACATACCTTCATCAACAGCCACTTTGGTGGTGGGAGGCCTGTTCGATGCCGAAGACTGCTTTGGCGCATGGGAGTTGTATAAGTCGATAGAAAAGAAAGCCGCCAACGATAATAAACTGGTAATGGGCCCCTGGAGCCATGGCGGATGGGCCAAAACATCGGGCGATCATCTGGGCAATGTACGCTTTGGCAGTGCTACTGCAATGTGGTACCAGGAAAACATAGAGATCCCCTACTTTGAATACCACCTCAGAGGTAAGGGCGACCTTAGCAAAATCGCCGAAGCCAATATATTTTTCACCGGCACCAACGAGTGGCGCACCTTCGGGCAGTGGCCGCCATCCGGCAAAACGAAAACCAATATGTATTTGAATCCAAATGGCCGCCTTGCAATAATAGCACCCTCCACCAGCAGTTACGATGAGTACACAAGCGACCCTGCCAAACCGGTACCTTATACCGAAGATGTACTTTTCAGTCGCACCTCCGAGTACATGACCGACGATCAGCGCTTTGCCTCCCGCCGCCCTGATGTACTCACGTACGAGACCAACTTATTGACCGAAGACCTCACACTTGCCGGCCCTGTAGTTGCCAATCTTTTTGCTGCCATAACCACCACCGATGCCGATTTTGTAGTTAAACTGATTGATGTTTTTCCGGATGATTTCGCCTACAACAATAAGACAGATGGCACCGGGAATGGCAAAAGCTACCCGATGGGTGGTTACCAGATGCTGGTACGGGGCGAGATCATGCGCGGCCGTTACCGCAACAGCTTCCGTTTTCCCGAGGCGTTTGTGCCGGGTATGGTCACAGAGGTAGCATGCAAATTGCCCGATGTAGCGCACGTGTTCAAAAAAGGTCACCGCATGATGGTGCAGATACAAAGTTCCTGGTTCCCGCTCGCCGATCGCAACCCGCAACAATTTGTGAATATATACGAGGCCGGTACGGACGACTTTGTCCGGTCAACGGTCAGAATCTATTCAGGAGGGCGTTATCCTTCACACATTACCTTACCTGTTTTGCGGTAATAACAGCTAGTAATGCGCACTTAGCATAATGAGCAGCTTTCCGACCAAAACAACCGCACTCACTTATCAGCAGTGTCTTCGTGGGTATGTCTGGAGATCTCTTCATTTTTGGCAGCATCTCCAGCGTCCGGAATTTCGGCACCGGCGTCTGTTTCCTTAAAAAAGGCACCATTGGGCAGTGGTTGCTGCGCATTAAAATCCTGGAAGGTCTTTGAATTGGGTTGTTGCTTTGCTTTTTCGTTGTTACCCAGTTTACTGATATCTATTAGCATATACGCTTGGTTTAGTAGTGCAGTAGCACACCTTCGCAAAATTGATTGATTACAATGATGGCAGTATTATAATTCCAATGAAGAAAATTGCATGTTTCCCACTTCTTCCCGGTGGCCTGAGCACAATTCGGAACAAAGTAACCTTCCAGTGCGACGGAATGTATCCGACAGCCTGGTGAAATCAAGTCGAATTGCAAACACAAAAAAAATTGAATATCTGCCTTACAATTACTATTTTTACAGCCTGTGGCTCCGGGATTCTACGGGTTGCCATGTAGTTACCTACATAGTCAACCTGAAACAGGGCCAAAAACCTCTTAATTGAAATGAAAAAAGCATTCCCCTTTTTGGCTTTCGTTCTTTTTGCATTGATGTTTACATCCTGCAGAAAAGACTATGAATGTGTTTGTACTACTACTAAGTCGGTGCGCAACCATCATCGCAGAACTCAGGTAACCTACCAGCTCAGCGAATTCAAAAAAAGGACAGCTGCCTATACCTGCTCCTCCCGGAATGCCAAATACCTGGACCCCGATGGAATTACCCATGTTCAGGTTTTTTGCAGAGTTGATTAATACTTACCGATACTAACCAGCCTTTTTCGTTAGTTGGAGGTGGTATATCTGCTATTTTTATAAGCACTTACAACATGCAGCACTTTATGAAACTGAAATACTTTTTTTCCCTGCTATTCGTTTGTTTTTCAATAGCTGTAGTGGCTCAGGCTACCGCGAAATCTAAAAAGCCGAAGCAGCACTTCAAACTGGTTACTGCCTATACCCAACAAATTGCTGAAGACAAACAGACCAGTCCTCCAATGGCGGGTTACTTTTTTGTGGTAAAATGGGAGTCTTCATCGTATCCCGAAACCATGTTCTGGCGTGGCGACGGCGGTTGGCTGACGTGCAATATCGAAAAAGCCGTAAAGAGCACTCAAAATGGCAAAACAGTGTATGCAGGAAAGGAAACAGATATCAGCAAGATCCGCAAAGGAGATGTACTGCTGCTGACGCCAGTCACCGGTGGCAGGTTCCCCATACCGGCAGAGATACCCGAAAAAGCCAAAAACACCCTGTTCTATAAAGCAGGTGGTAGTGCCTGGATCGCCTTCCCGGTGAGCAAGATCAGTAAGAAATAATAGCTGTCTGTATTTACTTTAGGCACATCTGCAGAAACGGCAAGCCATATTATCTATATAGCGCACACTAACTAACTGCCAACCAGTTCCCGTGCGCTCGATATTGCAGCCTCAGTTGGCTGCTCGCCGCCTATCATTTTGGCAATGGCAAGCACACTTTCCTCACGCGCCAGCACCCTGACCTGTGTCGAAAGTCGTCCGGTATCGTCGGCAACCTTGAATACGTAGAAATGTCTGGACCCACGAGCAGCAACCTGCGGCTGGTGTGTGATACAGATCACCTGATGATAACCCGACAGGCTGCGCAGCAACACGCCTACCTGCCTGGCCGCCTCGCCCGATATGCCGGTATCTACCTCATCAAAGATAAGCGTGGGCAAGTGCAGCGCCTGTGCCACCAGCGACTTGATACACAGCATGATGCGGCTCATCTCTCCACCCGACGCAGCTTTGGCAAGCAGCTGAAACTGCCCGCTCTTGTTGGCATCCAGCAGAAACTGGATCTGATCCATGCCATGCTCCAGCGGCTCGGTTTCCTTTGCTGCCACATCAAACCGGGCATTAGGCATACCTACAAGTGTCAGCAACTCGTTCATTCTGGCCACAAAGCCCGGAATAGCCAGCCTGCGCATACCAGAGAGCTGTTTTGCAGCGGCAACCAGTTCGTTATATAGTCTGTCAGCCTCTGCAGCAAGCCCGGCTATAGACTCTTCCAGGTTCAGTGTAGCGGTCAGTTCTTCCTCCAGCGTATGTTGCAGAGCCAGCAATTCGGCAGTCGTCTTCAGCGCGTGCTTCTTGAGCAGCTTATTGCCCAGGTCCGTGCGCAGCATCAGTTCTTCCATCACAGCGGGGTCCAGCAATACCCTGCCCTGCTCCGTTTCCAGTTCGCCGGCTATGTCCTTCAGTTCCGCCCATACCGACGACAACCTGTTCTGCAGGGTCGCTATCTCAGGCAGCACATCTGTTATTCCCTGCAACTGCTGTGTCATCCGCTTTAGCTCGTTCACCAACGGTTGCTCCCCTTCAGTCAGCACAGTCTGGGCAGCCTGCAGCACACCCACGATTCGCTCTGCATGCCCCATCTGCTTCAGTTGCTGTTCTGCCTGCTCTATTTCATCAACCTTAAAGTCGGCCTGCAGCAACTCATCCAGCAGGTATTGCTTGTAATCTGCCTCTTGCCTCGACCGTGCCTGCAGTGCCCTTTTCTCAGCCAGTTGCTTTTGTATGCTGCGGCAGGCTGTATACAATTTGCGGTAGTTATCGGCAGTGGCTATGGTTCCGGCGACAGCGTCCACCGCATTCACCTGAAAATCATCTTCGTCAAGTGCCAGATGCCCAAACTGCTGCTGCAGATCCACGAGTAAGGAAGTAAGCCTGTTCAAAGCCTGCAGTGTTACCGGCGTGTCATTTACAAAAGCCCTCGACTTACCCGATACTGCTATTTCACGCCTTATGATGCAGAGCGGTTCGTAATCCAGCTCGGCTGCAGCGAGGGCAGCCTTAAATGCCTCATTGCCGGTCACATCAAAATACCCTTCCACTACCGACTTTTCCTGCTTGTTTATAAGCACCGAGGTGTCTGCTCGCTCACCTAGTATCAGCGACAATGCACCAAGTATGATACTCTTTCCTGCACCGGTCTCTCCGGTCACTGTATTGAGTGCTGCATCGGGTTCGATAGTAAGATGGTCAATAATGGCGTAGTTCTTAATGACTAACTTCTGTAGCATGCGCCAAAATTACTGAGAACAGTGGATAACGAACACTATTTTTGCAAGATGAAGTGTTTTTTGAGGAAGAAAATCGGCGATCGTGTTGTGAATGGCCACCCCTGGATTTTTGGCAATGAGCTGGGCGATAGCGAAGGCACTGCCGAACCGGGCGATATTGTAGAGGTATATTCATACAACGGGTCTTTTGTAGGCAAAGGTTATATCAATCCGGCTTCACAAATACGCATACGCCTGCTCACCCGCGATAAGGATGATGTGATCGACGACAACTTTTTCTACAAACGCATTCTGCAAGCCTGGGAATATCGGAAACAAATAGGCTATACCGAAAACTGCCGGCTCATATTTGGCGAGGCAGACCTGCTGCCAGCCCTTATAATCGACAAGTTCAACGACTACTTTGTCATTCAGACACTGGCTCTCGGTATAGAGAAATGGAAACCGGCAATAGTTGCTGCCATCAACAGCATCTTCAAGCCCAAAGGCATCTATCAGCGAAACGACGTGCCGGTGCGAACGCTGGAGGGCATGGAGCAGGTAAAGGGCTTCCTTTCCGATCCTTTTGACACGAACATTATACTAAAGGAAAACGGACTAAAATTCCACGTAGATATCGAAAACGGGCAAAAGACCGGCTACTTCCTGGATCAGCAAGACAACCGTCGGGCTATTCAGCATATTGTGAACGGCGGCGATGTGCTGGAGGCTTTTTGTTATACCGGTACCTTTTCGCTCCACGCTGCGCAATACGGAGCCAAAAGCACATTGGGACTGGACATTTCAGAAAACGCAGTGGCAACGGCCAGGCGCAATGCCGAGTTGAACGGATTTGAGGAAACCTGCAAATTCCAGGCTGTCAATGCATTTGATGTGCTGAAGCTTTGGGTGAAAGAAGGAAGGCGATACGACACGGTGATTCTGGACCCACCGGCATTTACCAAAAGTCGGGAGCATATAGACAAAGCCGTAACCGGCTACAAAGAGATCAATCTGCGGGGAATGAAACTGGTAAAACCCGGTGGTTTTTTGGTAACAGCATCCTGTACTAACCTTGTGTCCCCCGAGTTGTTTCTGAAAACGATCGAGCTTGCAGCCAAAGACGCGAAACGCAGCCTCCGTCAGGTAGTATGGCAAACGCAGTCTGCCGACCACCCCATTATGTGGCACATACCATCTACTCAATACCTTAAGTTTCTGATCGTGCAGGTGATGTAAAACGGAACGGCGGCGTTTAGAGGAAAATGCTAATTGCTCAGCCCATTTGCATCACGCCCGAGAAGTGTTCTTCCACTTCGTCGAGAATACGCTCAATCTCAGCTATATCCTCTGTCGATACCAGGCGGGTGCGGTATTCCTTTACATGCGATAGCCCCTTCAGGTAGCTGGCGTAGTGCCTGCGCATCTCCAGGATACCTACCTTGGTTCCCTTCCAGTTCACAGATCCATGCAGGTGTTTCCGGCAGGCATCCAACCTTTCGGCAATGGTAGGTGGAGCCAGCAGTTCGCCTGTAGCCATATAGTGTTTTACCTCGCGGAATATCCATGGGTAACCAATAGCGGCCCTGCCAATCATAATACCGTCTACACCATATCTGTTGCGATATTCCAGTGCTTTCTGCGGGGTATCTATATCCCCATTGCCAAAGATGGGGATATGTATTCGCGGATTATTCTTGATCTTACCTATAAGGGTCCAGTCAGCATCACCTTTGTACAGTTGCATGCGGGTACGGCCATGTATCGATATGGCCTGCACGCCTATATCCTGCATGCGCTCTACTACTTCTTCTATGTTGCGGGTATCATTGTCCCAACCCAGGCGGGTCTTTATAGTAACAGGCAGCTTTGTCTCACGGATACATGCACTCGTGAGGCGAACCATCAGGTCTATGTCCTTCAGCACTGCCGCACCGGCACCCTTACACACCACTTTTTTCACCGGGCAACCGAAATTGATATCCAACAGATCAGGATTGGTAGCATCTACTATTTTGGCAGACATAGCCATAGCATCCTCATCACCTCCAAAAATCTGAATGCCCACCGGTTTTTCGTAGTCAAAAATATCCAGCTTCTGCCTGCTTTTTATAGCGTCCCTGATCAGCCCCTCCGACGAAATAAACTCCGTATACATCAGGTCTGCTCCGTACTGCTTGCACACTGCACGGAAAGGCGGATCACTTACATCCTCCATAGGTGCCAGAAGCAATGGGAATTCGCCCAACTCTATATTTCCAATCTTCGCCATATAAAAACCGGGCAAAGTTAACGCATTTACACTGTTGCCCACAAGTTGGGGAAATACATATGCAAACCACAGTTGACCTTACTGAAGGCTAATCGACTATTTTTGCAACATGTTTCAATCACTTTCAAACGAACAACTGATAGCAGCAGCCACCGAATATGGCAGTCCCGTGTATGTGTACCATGCAGAGCAGATAGCCAGCCGGTACCACAAGCTTACTGATGCATTCAAGGCTCACCCTACAAAGTTCTTTTACGCATGCAAGGCACTCACCAACATAAATATACTGAAGTACATAAAAAGCCTAGGCGGACTACTGGACTGTGTCAGCATCAACGAGGTGAGGATGGGCCTGCTGGCTGGTTTCACCCCGCAGGAAATACTGTACACCCCCAACTGCGTTGATTTTACAGAAATTACTGATTGCGTGGCGCTGGGCGTTCGCATCAATCTCGACAACATATCCATCCTGGAGCGTTTTGGTAATGTGTACGGTGGTGCCTACCCTGTATGTATCCGCATCAATCCACATATTGTTGCTGGTGGCAACTACAAAATATCAACCGGACATATAGACAGCAAGTTTGGCATATCTATCCACCAGTTGCGACACATAGAACGTATTGTAAAAACCACCGGCCTGCACGTTCAGGGTCTGCACATGCATACCGGCAGCGAAATAAAAGATATTGACGTTTTCCTGCAGGGGTTGGATGTGATGTTTGGGATTGCAGCTCACTTCAAAGACCTCGATTTTATAGATCTCGGCAGCGGATTCAAAGTTCCGTACAAGGAGGATGACCAGGAAACCGATGTATACCTGCTGGGCGCAAAAGTGGCAGAAGCCGCAACGGAGTTTGAAAGGGAATACAATCGCAGACTGGAAATCTGGTTCGAACCGGGAAAATATCTGGTGAGCGAGTCCGGCTATTTTGTAGTGAAGGCAAATGTGATCAAACAAACCACCGCGACAGTTTTTGTAGGGGTCAATTCGGGCTTCAATCATTTGATCCGCCCAATGTTTTACGACTCTTACCACAAAATCACCAATATCTCGAATCCCGAAGGTGCAAAACGTATCTATACCGTAGTGGGCAATATTTGCGAAACAGACACCTTTGCCTGGGACAGAGTACTCAGCGAAGTGAGGGAGGGCGACTACCTTGCATTTCACAATGCAGGCGCTTATGGATTTGAGATGAGCAGTAACTTCAACTCGCGCCTTAAACCAGCTGAAGTAATGATACAGGATGGCGTAGCCCGGCTGATCCGCCGAGCAGATGCGTTTGAAGACTTACTGAAGAATCAAATACTGTAACAACAGATGCAAACCATCATGTGGTTCTACAATATGCCGAAGTCTATCGGTTCACCACAATTTTTGTAGTATAGTTGCCCTCGGCCCAAGAGGCATTCAACAAATAAACGCCTGCCGGGATATTTCCGAGATCAAATGTGTGCTCGGAATCTCCTGGTGCAAATACCGAGGTACACCTGGTTCGGCCAACAACGTCTGAAATACTTACTACCATTTCATGTTGTAGCGATCGGTCACGCCGTATTGTTATGTTGCTTGATGCTGGATTCGGATACACTGATATTACGCCGGCTAAACTGTTTGGCTCAATAGCCGCTGACGGAGTAAGATCAAACTTAGCAAGAAATGCGTCGGCTACGCCTCCAAACACAATCTGGTGGGCGCCGGTTGTCGCTATGTTTGCAAGGCTACGCGTTAGACCGGCAATATAAACATTACCTGCACTGCCCGCCGCAACACCAAAAGCCTGATCTGTAGCCGTATCGCCAAAATAGGTGGCCCATAACCTGCTGCCCGCACCGGTAAACTGAACCAGAAATGCATCAAAAAGGCCACCATTAGCGGTTTGGTAGGCACCTGCAGTTGCCAGACCTGTAGCCGACCCCGTAAAACCACCCATATACACATTCCCGGTCAGGTCGGTAGCCAAACAATTACCATAATCGCCAGATGTGCCGCCATAATATGTACCCCATAAACGGTTGCCGGCATTATCAAACTTAACCAGGTAAGCATCCATGCCGCCGGCTATAGCGGGCTGATGGCAACCAGTAGTTGCAATTCCGGATGTACTATTCGTGCGGCCTGCGATATAAGTATTTCCAGAAATATCAGCTCTGACAGCATCACACATGTCAATTCCTGTGTTGCCGTAATAAGTACCCCATATCCGTATACCTGTACTGTCAAATTTTGCCGCAAATGCGTCTGTCCCACCCCCCGGTGTGGCGAGAAAAGCACCGGCTGAAGCTATACCGGTTGCAGACTCGGTATTTCCGGAAATACAAACGTTTCCGCCGGCGTCTGCTGCTACACAATAACCGATATCAGTCGCAGTGCCTCCATAATAAGTACCCCACTTAAATACACCATTGCTGCTGAACTTTGCCACATAGGCATCATACCCGCCTCCTATCGCAGGTTGCCAGGCACCTGCCGACGATATGCTATCTATACTCTTCGTATCACCGGTTATCATCACATTCCCAGTCATGTCCACAGCTACACCATTGGTCGAAACCGCATCCAGGCTATCTCCACCATAGTAACTTGCCCATTGGCGGGCACCTGTGCCGTCAAATTTCACAACAAAGCCATCCTTACCTCCATTCAGCACCGTTTGCCAGGCACCAGGCGTCGAAATCCCTGAACTACTGTGCGTAAGACCACCCATAAAAACATTGCCGAACGCATCTGCAGCTACCCCGTCGCCGCTTTCAGCCGACGACCCACCGTAATAAGTTGCCCATAGACGGGTGCCGCCGCTTGTAAACTTGACAAGATAGGCATCTATTGTTCCAGCGTAGGTGGCAAGATAGGCACCTGTTGTAGCAATAGCCGAAGTACTGTATGTATTACCCGAAGTGTATACATTTCCCGACGGATCGATAGACACTGCGCAGGAGTTGTCGTGATCAGCACCACCATAATATGTAGCCCATGTAATAGCAGGGTCTATCATTAGCCCACCTTCAAAAGCAGCGACATCATAACTTACAATGTTTCCCTTCAACCTATAACCACTTGCTACAACCTTTCCATTGGCCTGATAGGAATAAGGTGCATGTTCTGATATTATGCCATACGGTGTATAGGCCGCAAGACTGCCATCCCGGGCAATACGCAAATCAACGGCACCCATGTATCGCAGTTGAATGTCGGCGACATTGCCCCCCTGCTTTACTACAAATTCATATTTCACCTGATCGCCTGCTATATAGAGTATCCAATCGATACCCGGATAAACATCAGAATAGGTCAACCTGCTGTAAGTTGAAACAATATTTCCCGCTCCTTGTGCAGCCGAGGTATAATATCGCTCATAATAGGGCTGCTTGCCGGTAGCGGCTACGTGTGCGTTCTTATTTGCTCCTATGAGTTGCACATCCATGCGGTACATCTCAAATTCCTGTTTGCCCGGTTGGTCATCAAACTCTTTTCCAAATTGAGTAATATCACCCCTTAAAAAATCTTCAGCTTTTGTTTTCACTTTACAAAACTGATAATGCAACTCACCATTGCCGATAAAAATACTCATACCGCCAGCACCACGCACACAAAACTGAATATCCTTTCGTAACACATGATCCTGATCTGTGATCTGGCCTTTGTTTTCAGCGAAGAAAAACCGGCTTTCTGTGCTGGGTATTGTTGGTTGTGTATGGGGAACAGCACCGGCAACAGAAAAAAGAAACAGCGTTGCATAAAACAGAAGTGATTTTTTCATGTGGCGCGCAATTTTTATTACAAGATAATCTTTACTTTTCTATCATTTTCAAAAAAATGATCGTTCAGAGTTGAAATGCCACAAAATTTTATTTCCACTTTCAAAAACAATTCAATCTTTCATTAAAACCAACGGTTCTTGTCATTCAGATTTTACCGTTGCAAGTCTCGGTAAAAAGATGACACATATACACACAATACCGATGCGCCTACCATCCCGCTGTCGCTGGATGGTAGGCGCACTGTTCCCGGCTACCAGGATCATTTCACTTGTTCTTTAAGTTAAGCGCTTATTTTTTGTACCAGTTCTGCTACTATTGCTGCCATTTTGGGTGCAGCTGCATTTGCGGCTTCCAATACTTCTTCGTGTGTTATTGTTACAGGCGTGTCGCTGATACCAATATCTGTAATAACGCTCATAGCAAATACGCGCATGCCGCCATGCCTTGCCACTATCACCTCCGGCACGGTGCTCATGCCTACTGCATCTCCACCTATTACATGCAGCCAGCGGTATTCGGCAGGTGTTTCAAAGGTTGGTCCCTGCAGACCGATATACACCCCTGATTGCACAGGAATACTAAGGTTTCCGGCTATATCCTTTGCCATAGCTATCAGTTCAAGATCGTAGGGCTGACTCATATCGGGAAACCTTGTTCCCAGTCGCTCGTCGTTGGGTCCACGAAGCGGGTGCTCTGGGAAAAGATTGATATGATCTGTAATAAGCATCAGGTCACCTATACCAAAACCACGGTTCATTCCCCCGGCTGCATTTGATAGAACCAGCGTTTCTACGCCAAGTGCCTTCATTACCCTTACAGGAAACGTCACCGCCTCCATGCTGTATCCTTCGTAATAGTGAAAGCGGCCAGACATCAGCGCTACCCGGCAATTACCTATTCGGCCAAAGATCAACTCCCCACCATGCCCCTTGACAGTTGACACCGGGAAGTGTGGTATATCACTATAGTGTAGTGTTGCTTCTTTCTCAATCAGGTTAGCCAGTCCGGAAAGACCACTTCCCAAAATAATGCCTACGGTTGGCGTTTCCTTGATCTGCCCCCTGATGTAGGCTGATGTCTCCTCTATTTTTTCGAATAAGTTCATGCGCTTGTTTTCTGAGGCTGCAAAAGTATAAAGAGTGGTGAACTCGCGGATGATATTATTGTAAATATTGTTTAAGATTGTCAGTGCAATACAATTGTACCCTCCGGTATCGCATAGTCTTTCAATGCATCAATCTGATCGAGCAGTGTTTTCTTCCATTTCAGATTGAGTGCCGACAGCGACGCATTAGCCGATGTCAATGCACCAGTCTGCCGGTCAAATTCATATTGCATATCATTGAGTTGCTGGTACAACTGTTCGTACACTGGGGTTATCTCTCTGGCAATGTCGGCCGGAGAATCTCCCGTAAAACCACTCATTATCGTCTCTACCAGATGTTTTCGCATTTTTCGGGCAAACAATTCAAAAATGTCAAAATGTATTTGTTCGTGAAACAGTATGTCCTTCGACTTTATGATCATCCACGAATCATTTTTGCTGAAAAGAGCAGTTATATTAAAGTAAAAAGCTGTTTCATTAAGCGGATAAATAATCGGAGTAATATTGATTACCGACGCCGCCGGAGAGTCTATTGTAATGGTAAAAGACATAGCAGAGTCCAGTTTTACCGCGGCGTAGATACCTGTATCCGGTCGCTCTCTGGTCACCTGTTCCAACTTCTCCAGCCAGTACTCATCATATACGCCATTGCCGGCCCTCATCCGCTCACTAAGGCGGGTGTAAAAATCGCGATAGTCGGGGTAAATCACTTTGACGAGGTCCGTATCGCGTGTTGGCAAAAATTTATTATATAGGTTCCTATTGTACAGAAAATCAGCATATTGCAGATCCTGCCCGTTTTTCCACTTTACATAAAACAATGGATCGAGGTCGGTAGCTGCAGCCTGTCGTCTGGTAGGCTTTATTCCTACAGATACTGGTTTGCTACCTACCCGCTTTTGTACCTTTTTTCTTACTTTCTCCTTCCTTGGCGGTTTTGGATCCGGTATGCCCCTACCCCTGCGTACACGAACCTGCGCGGCAGCATCAGTCGCAACACCCAACACCCAAATCAGGAAAATCAGTTTTAAGAATAACGCTTTCATACGCACACCGCCGCAATGCTCCGGTACTTCTGGAAATGCGGGATAAAGATACAAGTATAAACATGTTATCATTGCTTTTAGTACGACTACTTGCAGAAACAATAAGTCAGCACTGTGCGAAAATAACCCGAACCCAACCAACCCGGCTTGGATTGCGGAGGCGCGTAATGCAGTTAAAATCGAGTTAAACTGTATTTACATATTTTGTTACGAATAGCTGTAAGCTATTTTTGTACCTTTGCGCACTTTTCGCATAATACATCAAATGAATATTCCTGAATTATTAGACCGTAATAAACTGCCCAGACACATTGCCATCATAATGGATGGTAACGGCCGGTGGGCAAAGGAGCGGGGAGAAGACAGGGTACATGGGCATTATGAAGGGGTTGTGAGTGTGCGCGAAATTGTGGATGCCTGTGGTGAAATCGGTATCGGCTACCTAACCTTGTATGCGTTCTCAGCTGAAAACTGGAACCGCCCAAAGGAAGAGGTAGACGCACTGATGGAGCTGCTCGTCAATACCATACGCAAAGAAGTGGATGAGCTGAAAAAGAACAATGTGCGCATGCATGTGATCGGCGACTTTGAAAGCCTGCCCGAAATATGCCGTGTGGAGCTCAATGAAGCTATTGAAATCACAGCTTCAAATACCGGTCTGAATCTGGTACTGGCACTCAGCTACAGCTCGCGCGACGAAATAGCCCGTGCTGCACGGTTAATTGCAGAGCAGGTACAGGCTGGAAAACTGAAATGCGAAGAAATAAACGATGAATTGATCGGAAGGCATCTGTATACCAGCGGATTTCCTGACCCGGAACTGATGATACGTACCAGCGGCGAATGCCGGATCAGCAACTTCCTGCTCTACCAGCTGGCCTATTCTGAGCTTTACTTTACAAATGTGCATTGGCCCGATTTCCGGAAGCCACATTTACATGAAGCCCTGCTGAACTATCAGCAGCGCGAGCGCCGTTTTGGCAAAACAAGTGAACAAATACAAACGAATCAACCCCAGCATGTACAGGGAAATGAGGAATAATATATTGTCGGATAGAATTGAACTTACTGCTGTGGTGCCATTTTCTGAATGTGCAATCGGTTTTACCAACCGGCGTACTGCACGCAGAAGGATTGTGAGCATCCCCCTTCAAAATGCACACCTACCCTTTCTTACTTTTTTTCTGGCAAGCATTTTCTTTTCGGCCGGCGTAAGCGGGCAGATAGGTGGTGCCGCCAAGGGTGGTGGCCTTAGCAGCTACCGCCAGCAGGGCGCTGACTTCAGCAAACCCAAAGAATACGATCTGGCTGGTGTCACCGTTAGTGGCGCACAGTATCTGGACAATGATCTGCTCATATCGGTAACCAACCTTATTGTAGGCCAGAAAATACACTTGCCAAATGACGAGGGAATAGCCAAAGCGATCAGGGCTCTGTGGAAGCAGGAACTGTTCTCTAACGTAGATATAACCGTCTCCAAGATTATTGATGACAAAGTTTTTTTGAATATTTCTGTTGAAGAAAGGCCCAGGTTGAGCCGGTATAACTTCAAGAACATCAAGCAGAATGAAGCCAAAGAACTTAAGAACAAAGTGCCACTTGTGGCCAATAAGGTGGTAACAGCAGCTACCAAAAAAGAAGCCTCTGAACGAATAAAGAAATACTATACCGAAAAAGGATATGGCCGTGTCACAGTAGAGGCAACTGAAAAAAAAGACACCAACGCTATTAACAAAGTCATTCTCACTTTCTTCATAAACAAGGGCACAAAAACCCATATCAATCAGGTGAATATTGCAGGCGCGGAAAACGCCAGCGAGACCCGCCTGAAACGTACACTGAAGTCGACCAAGGAAATGAGCCGTGCCACCTTGCATCCCGACACTACAGTAAGCGTTTACGGATCCACACCGCGCTCCTTTGGCAAGTATATGAAGCAATTCGGTTTTCTGTCCGTATCCAAAACACTTGATGCGTTGGAACCTTATTTCAGATTCAAGTTTTTCGCTTCGTCCAAGTACAATCAGGCAAAGTATGACGAAGACAAACAATCGCTTGTCGCTTATTACAATACGCTGGGATTCAGAGATGCATCAATCGAATCAGATACCATTTACCCGGTCAGAAACGGCAATATCAATATTGATATCAAAGTAAAAGAGGGCAACAAATACTATTTTGGAGATATCGCCTGGAAGGGCAATACCAAGTACACTTCCGATGTACTGTCCAGGATTCTGGGTATCAAAAAAGGCGATGTGTACAACCTGCAGTTGCTGGAAACCCGTATGGGCCGCCAGCTAAACCCTGAAGGTGGCGAAGACGTGAGCAGCCTGTATATGGATGATGGCTACCTGTTCTTTAATATCGAACCGGTTGAAACATCTATCACTGGCGATACGATCAATTTTGAGATGCGTATTACAGAAGGTGCGCAGGCAACTATCCGTGACATCGCTATTTCCGGAAACGATCGTACCAATGAACATGTCATTCGCCGGCAGTTGTACACCTGGCCAGGCAATAAATTCAGCCGTACCGATCTGATCCGCTCGCAGCGCGAGATAGCCAATCTGGGCTTCTTCGATCAGGAAAAAATCGGCATTCAACCTAAACCACACCCCGAAGACGGAACTGTTGATATAGACTATTCTGTTGTGGAAAAATCGAGCGATCAGCTGCAGCTGTCTGCCGGATTTGGTGGTGGCGTTAATTTTTATGGCAACGTCGGCATTACTTTCAACAACTTCTCTGCCCGCAACATCCTGAAGCCAAAGCAATGGGATCCGCTACCAGTGGGCGATGGTCAGAAATTCTCTGTAACCTATGCATCAAACGGCCGTTACTTCAACTCGCTCAACACATCGTTTACAGAACCATGGCTGGGTGGTCGCAAGCCAAACGCTCTTACTGCAAATATTGTTTATACCAGGGTTTCCGGCTCTCAGGGAACCAGCAACAATGCAGGTGCATCGTTTCTGAGGGTAACAGGCGGTGGGCTTTCTATGGGCAAGCGCCTCACCTGGCCCGATAACTTCTTTGTATTCAACTATGGTGTGTATTACAATAACTACCGCCTGAAGGAGTACGAGCTTATCCCTGGCTTCAGCAATGGCTACAGCAATGACCTGAACCTCAAATTCATATTGTCACGTAACTCGGTCGATGGTCCCCTGTATCCTCGTGGTGGTACCAATGTGTCGTTTACATTCCAGTTTACACCTCCATTCAGCGGTTTTACAGGCAAAGACTATGCTGGTGAAACAAACGAGACCAAATACAAATGGATTGAGTACCACAAATACCGTTTTGTTACAGACTGGTATCAGAAGCTGTATGGCAACCTCGTACTGCGCCTTGGCGTGAAATATGGCTTTATGGGCTACTACAACAAAGATATCGGATATGCACCGTTTGGCAGGTATCAGTTGGGTGGCGACGGTATGACCATGGGAGCGTTCTTCATCGGAAGGGAAATCATCAGTCAGCGTGGTTATGACGTGTACAACAGTGCTGCTACCATCTTCAACAAGTATGTAGCAGAGATCAGATATCCGTTCTCTCTGAGCCCGACAGCAACAATCTATGGACTCGGCTTTGTAGACGCTGCCAATGCCTGGAACAGCTTTAAGGAGTTCAATCCGACGAAGCTGAACAGGGATGCGGGTGTGGGCATCAGGGTGTTTCTCCCTATGTTTGGTCTGCTGGGTCTCGACTATGGTCTTGGATTCGACAAAGGGGCCAATGGAATCAAGGGAATGGGTAAATTCACCTTCATGCTTGGTTTCGAACCTGATTAACAGTTGATCACATTACATGATAATCAATTATTTTTGTCCTAATGTACTGAACGCTTAAAACCAAACGATATGAAAAAACTGATCTTTAGTCTGCTGTTTGTGTTTGCCGCTGCTACTTATGCCGGCGCCCAGCAGAAATACTGCTTTATCGATTCGAAATATATACTGGAAAAAGTAAGCGACTACAAAGACGCACAAACCAAGCTCGACAACTTGTCTAAAACCTGGCAGGACGAGATAGACGCTAAAATGGCCGATGTAGAGAAAATGTACAAAGGCTATCAGGCTGAGAAGCCCATGTTGTCTGACGATATGCGCAATCGCCGTCAGGACGAGATCGTGGCAAAAGAGAAAGAAGCCAAAGACCTGCAGAAACAACGTTTTGGATACGAAGGAGACCTGTTCAAAAAACGCCAGGAATTTGTAAAACCCATACAGGACCGCGTATTCAATGCGGTACAGAAAATGGCATCTTCCAAAGGCTTCGATGTGGTATTTGATAAGGCCGGCGGAGTTACCCTTTTCTATGCCGACCCAAAGCTGGACAAGAGTGATGAGGTGTTAAAAATTCTTGGAATAAACAAATAATGGCATTTACTTTGCACGAGTTAATAAATTGCAGAAACATAATATAGTTAACAATATAAAAAACCAAATGAAAAAATTAATCTTGTTGTTTGCCTGCGGACTTATGTTGGGCAATAAAGTGATGGCACAAAACACCGGCCTCAAAATTGCTTATATCAATTCTGCAGTATTGCTTCAGGCAATGCCGGAAAGAATCAATGCCGACTCAGCACTGGCAAAGTATACCCGCACCTTTCAGGAGCAGATAGAACTGATGACCAAAGAATTCCAGACCAAGCTGCAACAGTTTCAGGGTGGCGAAAAGACCATGACAGAAGCTATGAAAGAGGTGAAGACCAAAGAACTACAGGATCTGCAAACCCGTATAGAAAGCACACAGCAGAGCGCTCAGGAAAAAATACAGACCAAAAAGCAGGATCTGTACACACCAATACTAGAAAAAGCCGACAAAGCGATCAAAGATGTAGCCAAGGAGAAAAACTACGATTACATATTTGACGTGAACAGTCAGGGTGGCATCGTGTTCAGCAAGGATGAATATGATATTACACCGCTTGTAAAAGCAAAAATGGGTATTAAATAATCCTCCCTCAGGGAAATTTACCATACTAGAGCCGCTCTGCCTACCGCAGGGCGGCTTTTTTTGTTCCCCACAGTATCCATTCAGCCCAATTCGCACCCATATTGGCCATCGTAAGTTGTGGCACCACCAACAAATCGCAACTGAAAGCTACAGACTTCCTTTAACCACAGTACCAGCAATGCAAATACCATAATAAGACTGCGACCCAAACAAAACCCGGAACAAGGTTTAAAAATCACCTGTTTGCACAAGCAGGAAACAAAACTGGCTAACCAGTGAGCTTAAAGCACCTTGGTTAGCCAGTAAATATTTAAAGCGAACAGCTACTAATTGAGGTTCAAAGTGGTAGGATAGTCGAGATAACTCCACTTACCTACTACTACCCCATCCTTCAGCAACATCAATCCGGGATTGGTCCGCATTACGGTCTTACTTACCGTACCGTCTATCGTCATAAACGGTATGTGTTTCATATTCCAGGCTTCCTGGTAGGTAATACAGATATCCCTGCCGGCAGAGCATGCTACATAGAAAGGAATATTCATCGCAGCAGTTTTTTCCATCAGGCCGCGTAATACATCCATATTGTCCAGGTGGGCTTTGGCAGGCTCACGCAAAAACCAGATAAATGTGTAGCCTTTGGCTGTGAGTATCGCTTCGGTCTGGTCGTTGTTGTTAGAGTCGGTGAGGGTAAAGTCATGGATCTCAGACTGGCCGGTAGCAGGTTTCACCTCTACAGACTCACTCGAAACGAACTTCCACGTCGGGTCTTTCCATGGGTAATTTTCCGCAGTAAAGTTCTGTTTAACTCCGTTCTTTTCATATACAAAAGTGGTAGCATATTCGGCAGGGGTAGCACCGGGCTCTGGCTGCATTTTCTGCCATATATTGTTTCCAACTTTGTAAGGCAGGCAGTCGTGATAAGGCAAATGGTGCAGTACATGATACTGAAAACCGAAAGCAAATAACGCAGCAGCACCTACTATCGCAGCATTGATCCACAACTTGTTGAAGATAGGAAACACCCGGTAACGGAAGATGTTAAGGAACAATACCGCTGCTGTGAGTATAAGATCCTTGTTGAAGGTGGCGGTATTAGAAATCTTAATACAGTCACCAAAACAGCCACACTCCTTAATCTTACCCGAATACAGTACATACCCGGTTAGAAAAGTAAAGAAAATATTGAGTGCGAGCAGCAGTGCTGCGTAAAACCTGAACCAGTTGCCCACAATCATGGCCATACCAGAGGTAATCTCGAACGCGATCATCGCTATCGACAAACCAAGCGAGTATTTGATCATGAAACTCATGTTCCATACCTCAAAAAATTCATTCATTTTGTAGGTAAGTCCCAGCGGGTCGTTTGCTTTAACCACACCCGAAAAGATAAACAGGAGGCCAACGGCTACCCTGACAATCCATAAGATAATTTTCATGCTCGCTTAAAATTATTGATCACGTGAAATTAATGATTCTATTGTTGTGATGCGGTTTATCTCGAATAAAAGTGTTTTAAAAAAAAGCTAATTATGAAAACAACCTGCAAAAAACTATCTTTATGGATGTTTGTACATGTTTTTTAAAGCATTTTTTTTAACCTTGTCAAACATACAGCAACACAGATAAATTGCCAAGAAGTACCGATAATTTTATTTGCGCTAAACTACCAGAAAATTGTACACATTAAACAGCAGACAGAAAAGCCTGCACCTCGCCTCACCAGCAGTAATGGGCATACTCAATGTAACCCCTGACAGTTTCTACAATAAAGGACAGCATACCGACACAGATAGTTTGCTGCGCAATGCTGAAATAATGTTAAAACACGGCGCCGCCATTCTGGACGTAGGTGGTGCCAGCACTAAACCCGGCCAACCATTAATAGATACCGAAGAAGAGTTGAAGCGTGTCGTGCCTGCCATTACAGCCATTCGTCGTGCTCATCCCGATGTATGGATATCTGTAGACACCTATCATGCACGGGTAGCAGCAGAAGCTGTAGTCGCCGGAGCTGATATGGTGAATGATATCAGTGCCGCCGCTTTTGACCCCGCTATGCTGACGACGGTGGGTGGGCTGGGTGTACCCTACATTGCCATGCATATACAAGGCACACCAGCTACAATGCAGCTCAACCCTCAATATACCCATGTGGTACCAGAGGTACGCCGCCACCTGTGGCAGGCTATAAGTAAGGCAACTGAAGCGGGTATAAAGGATATCGTTGTCGACCCGGGATTTGGCTTTGGCAAAACGGTTGCACATAATTACGACCTGCTGCGCATGCTGGGTACATTTACCACCATGGGCAGGCCGGTGCTGGTAGGACTCTCACGCAAATCTATGATCTGCAAACCATTGAAAGTGAACCCCGAAAACGCACTAAATGGCACTACCGCGCTACATATGGCCGCGCTCATGCACGGTGCCAATATTCTGCGTGTGCATGATGTAAAGGAAGCCACCGAAACGGTAGCCCTTTATAATGAGCTCCGATAGCAAGCAATCGTTTTAGCGCATTGGTAATGGTACTGCATTGCAAATGGCCAGCCAATAAGTGCTTTGATTGTAGCCGAAAATTCTTCGAAAACCGACCTTACGGAGGAAAGTAAAAGCAAGTATGCGCACATAATCGTTGGCGCATTTCTGCGCGCCTGCCCGGGCTTTCAGCCGGCATATTTTGTGCTGCTTCAAAAAATACGACCTTTTTCACGGCAGGTAAGGACAATAACACCTGCCAATCTGCAGTTGACTATCAACTGAATGGAGGTTTTATGCCCATCTGCGGCAAACAAATTCTAAAATTTTTTGAATTTACCCAAGTTTCTCACCCTATATTACGTCTTTGTTAATAGCACTCACTATTTTTCAACCTAAACTAACACTCCTTATGCATTTCAAATACCTGAAATTAGCAACTGCGGCACTCTTCATTTTTACTGCTGGCTGCAAGAAGAAAGAAGGTCCTGTCGGACCACAGGGGCCGGGCGGACCGGCAGGACCAGCTTTTTATGGCACTATTGCAGGACATATATGGATCAATGACCCCTATGGCAGCAGGCGATACCAGGACCTGGATGGTATCCTGGTGAAGTTGAATGACTCAATAACTACTACTACCGATGCCAATGGTTACTATATTTTCGATAGTGTGATAACGGGCAATTACAACATACAGATATCAAAAACCGGGTATGGCAGCACGCAGACAGGGTACACAGGTTTTGTGAAGGATACGCTGTATAAAAACATGAAGATGTCTGCCAAACCGTTGTTCGACCTGAACAGCTTCAAGGCTACCTACAATACCGGATCGGCATACGACTCGGTATTTGCAACGTTCAATACCGACTCCCGTTCGCGCGCATGGATTGTATTTGTAAGCAACCAGCCCTCGGTAAGCCCTACCAATCATTTGCTGGCTTACGTCAGAACCATACCCGCCAACACTTCTGTTTCGGCATTTCGTATACCCGCCTACGAGCTCAACAATGCCGGCATATTCTTTGGCGAGGTCGCATACTATGCTGCCTGTAGCTACGTAGTCAACGATGTGTCGATGCACGAAGATCCCGTATCAGGAAAGGCTCAATATACCGCAGTGGGCACAGCAATTACAGATTCTGCAATAGCACCATAACACCTAAAACAAACTCGTATGCGAACACTATTCCTAATAACAGCATTGGCACTGTGCAGCAGTACAGCCCGGGTAGCAGCACAAACTAGTTTTGTAACCAACGACTCCATTACCGTCAATAATATCCACGCCGGCATATCGGTGCATGGAGAACTCTGGAGCGATCCGGGTGCTAACGGATACATCACCAGACACTGTGAATTTCCGGCCAACTCGGGCAAGCATATCAATTTTATTGGTTCAATGTGGATGTCGGGATACGATGCTGGCAATCAGCTCCACATAGCGGCACAGACCTACCGGCAAAACGGTAGCGACTACTGGCCCGGGCCTCTCGACGGCAGCGGCGCTGTAGCCTATGCCACGTCTTACAAGTGGGCAAAAATATGGAAAGTAAATACAAACGAAATACAGGCATTCAGAATGATGATGGTGCATACTATTTACAATACGCCACAATCTATACTTACCTGGCCCGGCAAGGGCAATGCTTATGCCCGCGGCAACGCCGGATATACACTCACAATCACCAGCGAGATGGCTCCATTTGCCGACCTCAATGGCAACGGACTATACGAGCCCTTGTCCGGCGAATATCCAGACATAAAGGGCGATGCCGCAGCCTGGTGGGTATTCAGCGACAATGGTGCCGCTCATGCCGAAACAAATGGTTTGCCGATGGGTGTAGAGGTACACGCGACAGTTTATGGTTATAAGCGAAACAGTGATATAGACAATGTACTCTATTACGACTTCGACATCTACAACAAATCGCCCAACACCTATACCAACAGCCGTGTGGCTATATGGGACGATGTGGAGCTGGGCGCCTACATGGATGACTATATAGGCTTTGACTCGGTGCATAGAATGGGTATTACCTACAATGCCGACCCAACCGACGGTGCCTATGCCGGGGTACCTGAAGAGGCATATGGTGTGAACATTCCTATAACAGGACTATCGATAGTAGCAGCGCCGGGAGACGCCGGGACTACCCTGGTACCTGCAGGCAGTTTTAACGCCTATCAGAACGATAATACCGTGATAGGCAACCCCTATCTGCCAGACGAATACAACAACTACATGCGTGCCCGCATACGTACCGGAGCCCACATCACCAACCGTTTTGGCGGAGCAGGAATGCCATGTACACCATTGGGAACAGGGCCGGACTGCAATTACCTATTTCCGGGCGACCCCTCGAATGCGGCGCAATGGAGCGAATGCCAATGCGACAGCCTGCGGGGTGACCGGAGATTTGTGCTAAGCAGCAACGACTTTACATTACCTGCAGGAGGCTCGGCTCATATTGTATATGCGCTCATGGCCCGCGAATATGCAGGTGCCTGTGGTACAATAAACTTCAATGGTATAAAACGGCTGGCAGATACCGCATGGAGTATCTACCACAACCCGCCGCCACCCCTGCCTGTTGCTATAGACGCTGTGTCACAAGCAGGCGCCATACGCATATACCCCAACCCGGCTCAGAGCGAGCTGTATATAGCAGATGACCTATCCAACAATAGCGAAACAGCAACAATTGCTGTATATAATGCACTGGGACAAACTATGCTGGTAGATCACGTAAAAACTGGTAACAATTATAGAATAGATATAGCACGGTTTGCAAAAGGCCTGTACCATATACGGTACACCAACGGCACAGTGCAATACGCAACGACAATATTAAAAGATTAATGACCAGAGTGGCGGCATCAGGGTGCAAGCCTCGACTTGCGCCAGGTGCCGTCGCCGTTTCCGGTAAACAGAATACGGTCGTGCATACGGCTGCTGCGACCCTGCCAGAACTCTATGCGGTTGGGAACCACAATATAACCACCCCAATGTGGCGGACGCACGATATCTATCCCCGAGAATTCCTGCTCATAACGCGAGTAGTTGGTATCGAGTATATTCCGGTGCGGTATCTCCCGGCTCTGTGGCGATGCCCATGCACCCAGCATGCTGCCACGCGGCCGCGACAAAAAATAACTATCGCTCTCTGATGCAGGCACCTGCTCTATAGTACCCTCTATACGTACCTGCCGCTCCAGCTCCTTCCAGAAAAAGAGCAGCGCCACCTGCGGATTAGCAGCAATATCGGCACCTTTGGCACTATCGTAATTAGTAAAAAAAACGAAGCCCCTGTCGTCCAGGCCTTTCAGCAGTACGATACGGGCGTGTGGCCTGCCTTGAGCATCGGCGGTAGCCAGGGTCATTGCATTGATCTCGGTAATCTGCGCCTTTTCGGCCTCTCCAAACCAAGTGCTGAAAAATGCTAGAGGATCGGCTCCTGCTGTGGCTTCATCGAGCGCAGCCAGCATATAATCCATGCGGATATCAGCAATATTGGTTGGAAATTCGGCCAAAGCAGTTACTTATCTTCGGAGTTACCGGTGTATTTGAAGCTTACGTAAAGAAACTCGATAACCATCAGAAAAAAGAATACATAAGTAAGTGTAGGACCTACGCTTGTATTAACGGTATCGTAAAAAGAACTGAGCATCAATTGGTTCATGTATGTGAATTTTGCAGTGCAATTTACAGACAAATTGCGAGAAATAAAAGGAAAGCGATTAATGAATTAAAAACGACAGTACCTGCCTATGCAGGCTGCCTGGCAATATTATTGTGCCGGAGCAATCGCCGTACTGTCAGGCTGTAGCGCCCTGCCAAACAGGGGGTTGTTTTTACTATACGGTATCATTGCACCAACACTCAGTATGAGCTCATATGTACCAAAGTTTTGCCTAGCACGTCCGTTGTAAACCTTCAGGTTACTGTATCGTGCATAGTCCACTTTCTGAGCAAACTCGAGGTAGCCATAGCGCATTACTGTTACACGAAGTGCGGTCTCCAAACCGGTATTCCAGCCACCTATCTGAAAACCTTTATCATTCTTCATACCAAATATATTGTTCTCTACATGGGGTATCACCGGGCCGATGCCAGCCTTACCTGTGAGGTCTACATAAAACTTGCGGTCGGGCGTGGTATACAACCCTACCCGCTTCACGATATTGAACAACAAAAAGTTAGCACCATTATTGAGGAAGTAGTAAAACCCGTTTGCCTGTGACAGAAATACTTCTTCATCCACGGGAGCATTGTTGCGGGTACCCTTCATGCGTACCCACTGATTGTCTTGAATAATGTATTTTGTATGGTCAAAATTGATCTCGAAAGCAAGGTCCTGCTTTTCGTTGAAATAGTACCCCAGACGATAGTTGTACTGGGGAATGGTAAAGTCCTGATGCAACAGATCTTTGTCCCACCCACGGTGATCGCGGGCTATTACCTTCATAAGTTTGTAGTCGTTGCCCATACCCTTCTGCCTGATATGCAGGTTACTGCGGGTATACCACTCCGTATTGTAGCCCCAGCTCAGGTAAAAGGACCCATGTTTTACCTTCTTTTTGGGTGCATCCTGCGCATCGGCAGTAGCGACACTGAAAAGCGATAAAAGCAACACGCTAAAAAGCCGCCCGGCGATCTTTCTTGTATTCATTAATTCTGTAAAATTAAGCGGCGCAAAGGTACGGCTAACCACCCAATTCCGTGCTGATTTTCATCAGTCGTGGTGTGCAGGCATTTCGCCATTCAAACAAATCGCCTAATTTAGCCGCATGGCTCAGGCAAAAAAGCGAAAAAAGTCTTCCTGGACGCTGTTTCTGTTATTAATAATAACCGCTATTGGTGTTTTTGGTTTATACTTAATATTCGGCCCCAATACAGGCGCTTTTACACAGGACGAATACCTGTATGTACGCACAGGAGCCACCTACGACGAGGTGACAACTTCACTTGAAAAAAGCGGGTTGGTTGGCGATATGGCTGCCTTCAAACTGGTAGCCACCGCCATGAAGCTACCCGAAAACATACATGCCGGACGCTACAGGATTAAAAAGAATATG
Source organism: uncultured Bacteroidota bacterium (assembly GCA_903824665.1). Lineage (GTDB taxonomy): Bacteria > Bacteroidota > Bacteroidia > Chitinophagales > Chitinophagaceae > Nemorincola. Next base: position 47,045 of record CAIJXT010000013.1, read on the forward strand.
AGCAGCTTCAAGATCGTACGCATGCTGCGATCCGGAATGCAGGCACCGGTAAAACTGGTGATCAATCGCCTGCGCACCAAAACAGATCTCGTTCGGCTTATAGCCACCAATCTGGAGGCCGATTCTTTTACACTGCGCACACTGCTCAGCAGCCCTACGTACCTTGCAGAATTAGGCCTGGACACAGGCACGGCAATGGCAATGGTGATACCCGACACCTACGAGTTTTACTGGAACACAACAGCAGAAAAGGCACTGGAAAAAATAAACAAAAACCACACACGCTTCTGGAACAGCAAGCGGGTACAAAAAGCTAAAAGTCATGGCTTGACGCCAGTGCAGGCTGTGATCATAGCCTCTATAGTAGATGAGGAAACCAACATGCTCACTGACAAACCTAAGATAGCGAGTGTCTACCTCAACCGGGTGCGGATCGGCATGCCATTGCAGGCCGACCCTACCGTCAAATTCGCGATAGGTGACTTTGCTATAAAACGGGTTACAAGTGCCATGCTGCAGTACAATTCACCCTACAATACTTATATGTATCCTGGTCTGCCACCAGGGCCTATCTGCACACCATCTATGGCCTCGATAAATGCCGTTCTGGACGCTCCTAAAACATCATATCTCTACTTCTGTGCAAAGGCTGATTTCAGTGGTTACTCGGCTTTCGCCAGCACTTTTGATGAGCAGATCAGGAACGCCAACGCCTACCGCCGCGCTCTCGATGCAAGAGGCATTCATTAGTGGGTATTAAAGTACTGGCCTTACATCAACGACAATATCATCTACCAGCCCAGCAGCGTCTTCAATTTTGCCATACCGGTCTTGCTCACAGTTACTTTTGCACCACACTGTAAAAGCGCTATGTGACTTTCCTTTTCATATGGCTCTATACGCAAAAGCTGGTTTACCGGCACCAGGTAGGAGCGGTGTACACGTACAAACTGTTGTGGGTCCAGCGTTTGCTCTATATGGGCAAGTGTACTCTTCTTCAGATAGCTGCCTGCCTTGGTCACAATACGAACGTAATCGTCATCGGCTTCTATGTAGTGTATGTCTGCAGCAGGAATAATACGTATCAGACCATTGTCTTTCACTACTACCCTATGCTGATAACCTTCATATACATTGTTCTCCAGCAGGGGTGCTACAGTATTGCTGTTCTTTGCAGCTGCGGTGAGCAACCACTTTTCCACAGCCTTCTCAAGCCGTTCGCGCACTACGGGCTTCAGCAAGTAGTCTATTGCATGGGTCTCAAATGCCTTCAGCGCATACTCATCAAAAGCTGTTGTAAAAATCACTGCCGGCGGCTCATCCAGTAGCTCCAGCATTTCAAAACCATTGAGACGTGGCATCTGAATATCCAGAAATATAAGATCAGGTTGGTATTCCTGAATGGCCTTAAATCCCTCAAACCCATCGCCACACTCTGCAACTATCGTCATATTCGTATGTGGCTGCAGGTAAGATCGCACCAGTTGGCGGGCCAGTGGCTCGTCGTCAATTAGTATTACTTTGTACATGTAGTTGTGGTATTTTGAGTGTGGTAGTGTATTGTTTTCCGTCCTTCTGTGTCTCCAGCAGATCGGTGCGTGCAAACAAAAGGTACAATCTGCGCTGTATGCCGGCAAGTCCAAAACCTGTACCACGCGGAGGCTGCATATCCGGATCGTACGGATTGGTAATAGACAAAGTGAGCATATCTGCCTGCAGCGATATATGGATGCCGATATGCACAATGCCGGTATTGCCATAAAGCCCAAACTTTATCGCATTTTCAAGTATGGGCTGCAACAGAAATGGAGGTATCGTTGCATCATCGGTATAGTCGTGCCTGAAATCAATGCAAAGGCGATCGCCAAACCGCACCGACTCTATCGCCAGATAAGACTGAATGTACCTCAACTCCTCATCAATAGGCACATTGTCGTCACTTTCCCGTTTCACAGAGCTGCGCAGAAAATCAGACAACTTACCCACCATATCCTGCGCCCGCTCCGGCGAAATCATGATCAGGGCGCTTATGGAATTAAGACTGTTGTACAGAAAATGCGGCTGCAGCTGCTGCCTCAACTTGAAGAGCTCAGCCTCCTTGAGCAGAATCGACGCATCAGCCTGTAGTTGAAACCTGCTGTCCATCGCCGCCAGATTCTTGCGAAAGGCAGTGATGGTTGCCATCCAGGTATTAAATATCCAGATAACCAGAAAACGTACCGGCAGCGTACGCGACAGCCATTTTATATAGTGACTTTGTGTCGGTGTATCAGACCACCATTTCAGCGCCTCATATTCGGCAAGCACAGTAACCCCGGAAATGAACATAGCTACAAATAATGCGTAGAGCGTAATAGCTGCAGTAGTAGGATACGCGCGCACCAGCAGAATTATACCCCATGCCGCCCCCGACAACAGAATTGTGCTTATAAGTGCATCTGCAATTACAATATCCCAGGTAAAATCAAATACGGAATGAATAATAAATACATGCATCACCAACACGATGAGCATCAGCAAGGTGATTATCCAATGTATATTTTTACGGACGGGACGCAATGAATCTCAAAATTAGCTGAAAAGTTTATAACATCGGGCAGTGTATTCTTTGACTATTGTTGCGCCTATATTTATTCCTTCAAAGTGCCGGTTTGCCGATAACGGGCTTACGGATTTTTTCAATTCACTTTTTACTTTTGACATTTTAAAATACCTTTGCAGCCGAATTTAAAAATAACCTTTATATGTCTGCAAACAAAATTCACGAACTGCTTGGTGACAAAGCCGGGTATTACTTAGAGCATTCCTGCACTACCATTGACAAATCTTCGATTCATGTGCCATCACCAAACCATCTCGATGATGTTTGGACACAGTCGAACCGCAACGTTCAAACACTGCGCAGTATTAATACAATATTGGGCAATGGTCGCCTTGGTGGCACAGGGTATGTATCTATCCTCCCCGTCGATCAGGGTATCGAGCATAGCGGTGGCGCATCCTTTGCACCAAACCCAATTTATTTCGACCCGGAAAATATCGTGAAGCTGGCTGTCGAGGGTGGCTGCAATGCTGTCGCTTCAACCTATGGAGTGCTTGGTGCCGTTGCTCGTAAGTACGCACATAAGATTCCATTTATTGTTAAGGTAAACCACAATGAGTTTATCTCTTACCCCAACAAGTTCGACCAGATCATGTTTGGTACAATAAAGGATGCATGGAACATGGGCGCTGTGGCTGTGGGTGCTACAATCTACTTTGGCAGCGATGAAAGCGCGCGCCAGATCGTAGAAGTAGCAAAAGCATTCGAATATGCACACGAGCTGGGCATGGCAACAGTACTGTGGTGCTACCTGCGCAATAGCGGTTTTAAGAAAGACGGTATCGACTACCATACTGCAGCTGACCTTACCGGCCAGGCAAACCATCTGGGAGTAACCATACAGGCAGATATTATCAAGCAGAAACTGCCAACAAATAACGGTGGTTACAATGCGATCAACTTTGGCAAAACCAGCAAACTGGTATATGATAAGCTGACTACCGATCACCCTATCGATCTCTGCCGTTATCAGGTAGCCAATTGTTATATGGGCCGTGTTGGTCTCATCAACTCTGGTGGCGAGTCTAAAGGTGCTACTGACCTTGCTGAAGCAGTAACCACCGCTGTGGTGAACAAACGTGCCGGCGGCATGGGCCTGATCAGCGGCCGTAAAGCATTCCAGAAACCAATAGTGGATGGTGTGCAGTTGCTGAACACCATACAGGATGTATACCTCGACAGCTCAATAACCGTAGCTTAGTACTTTTAAATCATACGAAAAGCGGCTGTACCACCTGGTATAGCCGCTTTTCTTTTTTAGGGTCATCCGGCCCCATAAACTCCTCATAAGCCGTTTCATCACCAGCCGGATGAGTGCTTTAATACAGGCTCACTGGCGTCACATCACGTAAAACACTTCTTTCTCCGCATCTGCCTTTTCAGCAACTCTGGGTACCGATACCCGCTCGCTGAGCAGCTGCTTCAGGTCGCGGTCTATGTTTCCGGCAATGGTAGTAACCGGTGTATCGGTAGGTTTATTATCAAAGGGATCCTGCAAATGAATAGCCATTTTTTCAATCAGCAGAAAACAGGACGAGATCGCCGTAACAGCCAATATCTCAGCTACACCAAAATAATCTATCAGGCCAAACGGCAGCAGACCAATGAACAACAGCAGCGAAAAGTGAATATACATGCTATAGGTCGATGGGAAAATGGTATTCTTGATGCGTTCACACTTACCCTGTGCGTCACATAGCCTTGTTATGGTGCGATCCAGTTCTACCTTCTGATACCTGTTGATGTAGTCCATCTCCAGCGCATAGTCAATATCGCGGCCATGCAATGCAAGCAGCGCAGCAGGTATATTGGTAAATCCTTTCAGGTAATCAATGTCTTCTTCGTCAAGGTAAGGCTCTAGCCCTTCCATCGGATCCTTGCTCCGCAAATGTTGCCCCAGACTATATGCCCATGCTATCTGCCGGTTGGTAAGGCGGCTTCTGAACTGTTGCCTGCCCGCATCAGCATACCCTTTCCCTGCAAAGCTTTGTACCTGCCGGGCCAGCGTGCGGGAATCATTAACTATTGCCCCCCATATATGGCGGGCTTCCCACCAACGGTCATATGCCTGATTGGATCTGAACCCCAGCAGCAACGATATAACAGTACCCAATATAGCAGGCACTGACAACGGAATGGCAATACGTACAAAATGAAAATTGTGGTACAACACCCACACAAGTACCGAGTACCCGAGAATAATGAGCATTTCATACCTGATCTTCCCAAATGTGTAACTGAACGGAATCTTTTCTTTCAATAGCATAGTGTTTCTTTTGGTGGTATTCTTTTCTTGTTTCGCCTGTTATTCTCCCGCCATCGACACTCTTCTGTCATGGGCCTCATTGGTGCTCGCATACCTTATAGGCACCGAAGCCACCACCGAAGAAAATACCTGAACTGGAATTCCTGATTTTTTAAACATATGTAGCGGATTGACACTTTCACGAACCACCTGCACGAAAAAATAGTTTTCCGGAAGTGCTATCATATCCAGCCGATAGGCTGCTGCAAAATTTCTGAACAGCGCTACCGATGTTCCATACATAAACTTGAAACTGATATTGCCAACCATTTGGTTAGATGTTTTGATCTTTCTGCATTTAACTCTCAGGTTTTCGGTAACCATACTGTAATGTCCATTGGCGCCTGTTCTCATCATCGCATCTACAAGGCTTACCGGCATATCAAAGGCGTGAAAAAGGATAATATTGACTTTTTCATCGGCTCCTGCAGCAACTGCCGCAATCATGTCCAGCGAACCCGGGGAAAAATCAGTTGGAATTAATACGTTTTTCATGTTGCAAAGGTGCCGCCACGGTATTAGGCAACTCTTAGAGCGTTATTAGAATGTGCTGATAACAACATTAAAAACAGATTAGTAGCGTCAGGCAGCAACCCACCCGCAAAAACAGCCACAACACAAATCAGATCGGATAAAAAAAGAGGCCACATTACGATCCAGATACATTTTTTCCGTATCTTTGCACTCCCAAAAAAAAGGGGTAAATATTTTTTTCTAACCACCGGGATCCGAAACTTTCGGCAAGCCCGTACAAATTACGAGTGAAAATTGGAAGACCAGACAATCAATCCGGAAGCTACTGCACCGCAGGAAGAAACCGTACAAGCAACCGCTGAAACAACTACAGAAACTGTAGAAAACTCAGCAACTGAGGCAACTGAAGCACCTGCTGTTGCAGATGCAACAGAGACAACAGAAGAGGCACCTGCACCTGCTCCGGTACGTGCTCCACGCCATTATTACCAGCAGATGGAAGACACCTCACACGACGATTTCGATTGGAGTGTAGACAAACGCAACGTAGCTTCTTACAAAGAAGACGAGCGCGTAAAATTCGATTCACTTTATGGCAGCACTTTCAAGTCTATTGCTGAATCAGAATTGTTACATGGTACTGTCGTTGGTCTTACTAAGACAGACGTTATTATCAATATCGGTTTCAAATCAGACGGCCTCGTTTCGCTGAATGAATTCCGCGATATGCCGGACGTAAAGACCGGTGATGCAATTGAAGTAATGGTAGTGCAGAAAGAAGACCGCAACGGTCACCTGCACCTCAGCCGCAAGCTGGCACGTGCTGCCCGCTCATGGCAGCAAATTGTCGACTTCTACAAAACAGGCGAAGTGGTTACAGGTACTATTACCTCTAAAACCAAGGGTGGTCTTATTGTGGATGTACACGGTCTGGAAACGTTCCTGCCTGGCTCACAGATCGATGTGAAGCCTGTAACAGATTACGACCAGTACGTAGGCAAGACCATGGACTTCAAAGTTGTGAAAATCAACGAAACAATCCGCAACGCGGTAGTATCACACAAAGCACTTATCGAAAGCGATATCGAACAGCAGCGTAGTGTGATCATCGGCCAGCTCGAAAAAGGTCAGGTACTTGAAGGTACCGTTAAGAATGTTACCGACTTCGGCGCATTCATCGACCTCGGTGGTGTTGACGGTCTGCTGTACATCACAGACATTAGCTGGGGCCGCGTAACGCACCCAAGCGAAGTACTGCACAATGGCCAGAAACTCAATGTCGTAGTACTTGATTTCGACGACGAGAAAAAACGTATAAGCCTTGGTCTGAAACAACTTACTGCTCACCCATGGGACAACCTGCCTGAAGAAATAGTTGAAGGCGCGAAGATCAAGGGCAAAGTAGTGAACATAGAAGATTATGGTGCATTCCTCGAAATCATGCCAGGCGTAGAAGGTCTTGTGCACGTTTCGGAAATCACATGGTCTTCTCAGCCAATCAATGCAAAAGAATTCTTCAAGATAGGCGAAGAGCATGAGGCAGTTGTAGTAACACTCGATAAAGACGAGCGCAAAATGAGCCTGTCTATCAAGCAGCTTACTGCTGACCCATGGGATACTATCGAAGACCGCTTCCCGATCGACAGTCGTCATTCAGGTGTGGTTAAGAACATCACTCCTTACGGTGTGTTTGTTGAGCTGGAAACAGGTATCGGTGGTATGATCCACATCAGCGACCTCAGCTGGATCAAGCGTTACAATCACCCAAGTGAGTTTGTAAAAACCGGCGACAAGATCGAAATCGCTATCCTTTCTATAGATAAGGAAAACCGCAAACTGGCTCTGGGACACAAACAGCTGGAGGAAGATCCATGGAACACGTTTGAAACCATCTTCCCGATTGGTTCTATCCACGAAGGCAGCGTGACACGTAAGGACGAAAAAGGTGCTACTGTACAGTTACAGTATGGCCTCGAAGCGTACTCACCTATCCGCCACCTGCGCAAGGAAGACGGCAGCAACGTAGAAGCAGAAGATACGCTTCAGTTCATGATCATCGAATTCGATCGTAACGACAAACGTATCATGGTTTCTCATGCCAAGGTGTGGGAACAAGTGAAGAACGAAGAGAAAGAAGCTGCACGCAAAGACGCTGTTGTAGAATCAGAAAAAACAAAGAATGCAGTGAAGAACATTCAGAGCAAAGTAGAGAAACCCACTCTGGGCGACCTCGGCGCACTGGCTGCAATCAAAGACAAAATGAAAAAAGCTGAAGACGACGCTGCTGAATAAGCAACAATTTCATAGCTAAATCAGAAAAGCCATCCCTTACCGGGATGGCTTTTTTGTTGGGTACAATCTTGCACCGACCACCCTATTGCATACCGGCATTACAACAATAGTTTGCTGTCCGCATCTCAATGTCGAAACAAGTATACAGACTCCTGTTCGCAACATTTCAATGTAAAGAACTAACCAAAATCCCACACCATTCACGCTGCAGTAATGGGTCAGGCACCGTTAATTTTCGCCAAAAAATGACGCGATTTAACGCATGTTTACCCAATCAAATCCATCCGCAACAATACCAAAAAAAGCCTATCACATTGGCGATTTTTTAAGTATTCCTGCCTTTATAAACTGGTCGAAAAACAGACAATTTATCCACAATTGGCCTGATAATTGAAAAAAATGGCTATGAGAACACAAATAAATTTGATTTGAAAATTAAATATTTTTTCTCTACGTAACAAAATACACTCACCGTTCACCTTGTTTCCGTAACCAACATAAATACTCATAATACGCATATTTAGCTCAAAATCAATACTATATACAAAATCCAAATAAAATGACACAAATACATAACAATCAGAATGTATCAGAATAAAAACGAATTTACTATTCAACAACATTTCATTAACAAATTTACTTCCCAAAATGACATACAAATCCTTAGTTTTACGAATACCTTAACATTATTGGGTAGATATATAACACTTGGTTAAAGTACAATGTTAACGTGATGTTGCTGGAAATTTGTGATTTTTGATGAAATATTTGAATTATATTATTTTTTTATTATTTTTTGTTCTGATATTTAGTAAAAATATTGGAATGGAAAGTACATTTCCTGCCCCAACCAGAATAAACTTTACACAGTTATCCCACAATAAATCATCCGATCCCAAACACGTTGCAAAAAAATACGATAGCAAGAACTTTGCTAATCGAAAGTTCAGTATAAAGAAAAAAGGAAAGGTACGTTGTAGGGCAATGTACTGCCAGTTTCAACTTGCTCAGACTACTTTGGTTGAAGAACCAACAATTTGCGAAAATGAAGTACAACAACTTACTGCGCAACAACATTTCCACGATGCTGTTTCACCGATACTAACACTACGGGGTCCTCCCAAAATAATCACCAGTTAAGGCATTGCCGAAACTATTGGGTGTATAAACATGGATCTACTCACTGCCTCCATTATGTTGCAAGGTCCAAAGTACTTAAAGAAGTATCAAAAATGGCTGTAAAGTCCACATATAGCACAAACACGATACACCATTCAGCAAACTGTTGACAAACTTTTAAACTCAGAAAATAATACAAATAAATCTGCAAATATGTTCAAATCTTTACTAAACATTACGGTTTTCAAGATTCTGGTTGTGATCATGGGCTTAGGTTTGGGAGCCCACGCCCAGCAAACGTCAGAATTCTATTTCACCGGTGGCAACCAGACGTATACCGTACCTGCCGGTGTTACCAAAATTTTTGTTGATGCATTGGGTGCACGTGGTGGTGTGAACTTCTATTATTCCCGCCCCGGCTTTGGCGGCCGCGTTCAATGTATGATGAACGTAACACCAGGTCAGGTGCTTACCATTGTGGTAGGAGAAGTTGGTAAAGGCTCAGCTTATAATTCTACCTATTCTTCACTGGTGTTTCCCGGCGGCTTTAATGGCGGTGGTGCTGGCTATGGATATGGTGGCAGTGGTGGCGGTGCTACCGACATCCGTATTGGTGGCACAGCCGTTGGCAACCGCGTTTTGGTGGCCGGCGGTGGTGGTGGTGCCGGATATTTCAGTAGTACCGCATTCTATGAGCGCGGCGGTGACGGTGGTGGCCTGACTGCTGAAAACGGTTATGGAGATGGCAACACATCCAGCACTAAGCGGGGTGTAGGCGGTAATCAGATAACCGGTGGTGCAAAGGGAACTTACTACACTACTGGTACTGCTGGTAGTCTCGCTCTTGGCGGCAACGGATCTACCAGCGGCAGTTCAGGTGGCGGCGGCGGCGGCTATTATGGCGGCGGTGGCGGATCTACCGGTGGTGGTGGTGGCGGATCGTCATATACCAACGGTATCTACTGTACAAATGTAGTACATACACCGGGTGCAAATGGGCTTAAAGATGGCAATGGTATGGTGCGAATCACAACGATCCCCACCAATGCAAATGCATACGCTTATACAGGCGGTATCCAGACATACACAGTACCTGCCGGAGTAAACTTTGTACAGGTAGATATGGAAGGAGCTAATGGTGGCGCACCGCTTCACTGGCCTAGTTACATGTACAAAAGCCTTCCTGGTAATGGAGGGCGTACACAGTGTATTATTCCCGTCACACCCGGTCAGACGTTGAATATTTACGTAGGTGGCGCTGGCGGTAATGGCACCATGTCTGGTTCGTTGCAGGTTGCCGGCAATGGTGGCTTCAATGGTGGCGGCAATGGAACCAGGTATAGCGTCTACGCAGCAGGTGGTGGTGGCGGTGCCTCAGACATCCGTATCGGGGGAACTGCATTGGCAAACCGAGTTGCGGTTGCCGGCGGCGGTGGTGGTGCAGGTCAGTACCTTACTACTGCTTTCGGCTCTGCGCAGGGCGGTGGTGGAGGTGGCCTCGTAGGTCAGGCCGGTACAGCTGGCAGCACGTCTACCGGAACTATTGGCGGCGGCACACAGTCTGCAGGCGGTGTTGCAGGATTGGGTGGTGTAGCAGGTTCACTGGGGCAAGGTGGCTCGCTGAGTACCGGCACAGCCAACCCAAGTGGTGGCGGTGGCGGTGGCTACTATGGTGGTGGCTCCGGCGGTTATGGTTCTACTACATACAGCTCTGGCGGTGGCGGTGGCTCTAGCTACACCATTGGCACAGCTTCATCCGTGACACACACACAGGGCTACAACTTTTCCGGCCACGGTCGGGTTATTATCTATCCTTTGACTGCATCTGTAACCACATCTTCTACATCTTTGTCATTTGGTAATATCGGTACAGGTGCCACATCGCCTTCCCAGGTATTTGCGATGACCGGAAGCTTGCTTACCTCCGGCGGATCACTTACAATTAATACAAGCTCAACAGCATTCGAATTTTCTTTCGACAATAACACCTGGTTCAGCACTGCTCAGACCTACACTTACAGCGGCACTGGCATGTCCGGCGTTGGTGTTTTTGTACGTTTCAAACCAGTAGCGGCTATACCCTATTCAGGCAATATCACCATTTCAGGTGGCGGTCTTTCTGCGGCAGTTAACGTAGCTGTGTCCGGAAACGGAGGCACTGCCTGCGGTGGCACACCGGCAGCAGGTACCGCACTGGTATCACCAGGCAGCGGCAACGCCACTACCCCATTTACACTCACGCTTTCGGGAGCATCCACCGGTGGTGGCGTAGCCTTCCAATGGCAGTCGTCGCCCAATGGTATCACATGGACTGATATCGCGGGTGCCACAACTAGTGTGTACACACACTCAGGGATAGAAGGGAATACCCAATTCCGTTGTACCTCTACATGCCCTTCATTTACCTCAGCAACATCCGGTGCAGGCAGTGTCACCTTTACAGTACCTGTATCAGGCTGCATTCCCAGCAGTACACTTTCCAACTCCACCTATGCTGTTGGCAACGGCACTGGGTCTCCAGTTATAGTAAATGGTGAGACTTCAACCATTAATGATCCGAGTTTTTATGGATCCGGTACCGGTGGTTCATCCTGGTATTACAACAATATCGCATTGAAGGTTGACTTCTTCCAGGGAAAAAACTACTCAGCAGTAATGTCTAACAGTGGCACCTGCTATACCACAGGCTCTGTCTGGATCGATTTTAATGATGACGGCAGATTCGACAACGGCACTGAGCTCGTTGGTGGTTATACCCACGTTTCTGCTCATGCTTCGCTGGGTTATGTTACCTGCCCTACAGGCCGGCCCAATCCTGTTTTAAGAATACCAGCCAATGCCACTCCCGGTGCACACCGTATGCGTGTAATGGGAGGCTATGGCGGTGCGCAGCAATTTCCTGGCACAACCACTTGGATACCAACCTATCCATTCATGAATGCATGCCCTACGTCTCACACTTATTATGCTGACACAAGAGACTATACAGCCATTATTAAAGAACCTACACCATTGCTGGCCGCTGCTCCTACAACATTAAACCTGGGCAATACTACCTTGGTCGACGGCAATACAGTTCCGGTAAGCTACACAGTTATCACTGGCAGCAATCTGAAGACGTCTACTGGTTTGATAACAGCGACCGCTCCTGCTGGTTTCGAAATATCTATCAACGGCAACACTTGGGCATCCAGTATCAGTATACCTTATACAGCCGCAACAATTTCAGGTACCAACCTCTATGTGAGGCTTGTCCCAACTGCGGCTACAACATATAGTGGCAACATCGTCATTACAGGTGGCGGCGCAGCTGCACCTGTTACGGTTGCAGTTACAGGTACAGGCAATGCTACGCCCTGCAGTGGTACTATAGTAGCAGGTGATGCAAATGCAACACCAACAGTTGGCAGCAGCCTTACCACTTTCAACCTTAGCCTCTCAGGCGCAACTGCCGATGCAGGTCTGTTCTTCCAGTGGCAGTCTTCACCAGATGGCAGCACATGGACAAATATCGCAAATGGCATCTACAGCAATTATTCGTTTTCAGGTCTGGGTAACACTGCCCAGTACAGATGCCTGGTATGGTGCGGATCGGGTGCTCCGGTAGCATCATCGCCAACCACTATCACCTTCGCTGCTCCGGCAATGGCAGCATCGTCCTGCATCCCCTTCTACAGTCAGGCGTCAGCTTCATGTTCTACATTTGGCATGCGGTTTCAATTCCAGCCATTCACGGGTTCAGCAGGTTCTATCAATGATGTTGTTGCATGCACCGGTTCTGGATATCAGGATCTTACCGCTACCCACATTGTAACGGTAAATGCAGCCACTACATACACTCCTACACTGTTTGCACCAAATGGTCCGTCGGGCAACTATTGCAATTCATTGTCTGCTCAGATATGGATCGACATGAATAACAACGGCACCTTCGAAACAACTGAAATGGTAGGTGGCTTCGCACCGAATACAGTATTTACCAGCAGCGCGCAATCAACGGGTCTGGTTACAGTTACCATTCCAGCCAATGTAGCGAGCGGCAGATACCGTATGAGGCTTATGTCCGTATACAATTCTCCGGTATACCCCACACTTACACCATGCGGAACAACCTATTCGTATGGTATGACCCGCGACTACTCTATATATATCAACGCCGGAGCGCCTGCTTGTTCAGGTACACCAGTTGCGGGTATCGTTAATGGCACACCACAAACATCGTGCGAGGTGTTTAAAGCCAACCTGTTCAACGTAGGCGAAACAACCAACCCGGGTATCACCTGGAACTGGCAGTCTTCACTGAGCCCTTCATCTGGCTTCACGAATATTGCAGGTGCAACTAACGCAACCTACCAGACAAACAACATCACTGCTCCGGGTACAACGTATTACCGTGCTATGGTAACATGTGGCGCTAACAGCAGCACTACACCAGCATTGCCCGTAACAATGAATCAGATTGTAGATATTACAAACTTCACCTCACCAACTGCAACCAACCCATGTCCTGGTTCTTCATCAGTGGTGACTGTAAATTCTACTTCGCTGGGCACAGCAACATTCACAGTTACCTACGATCTGTCTGGCGCTAACATCTCGTCAAACAACACAGCGGTGCTTACAATGGGGGCATCGTCTGGTACGTTCAGCATCCCATCATCTTTACTTGCTACTGTAGGCAGCACCTCGGTTACAATAACCAACATAGCTACTGCAACCTGTAACAAAAATCTGACAGCAGATAATGTTGCAACGTTTGAAGTGAGTGCACTACCCGATATCAGCAACTTCACGTCGCCGTCTATGAGCAACGTATGTATAGGCGGTAGCGGCACAGTAACGGTGAACAGCAACTCACTTGGTGCCGGTGTCTTCACAGCAACCTATAGTTTGGCTGGTGCTAACACCGCTACAAACCAGACTGCAACACTCACTATGGGCGCTACAAATGGCACCTTCGTGGTCCCTGCCGGATTGCTGGCGTCTACAGGTGTTTCATCGGTGACAGTAACAAAGATCACAGGTGCTACCGGATGTTTATCGAATGTAGTTACAGACAACACGGATGAGTTCATTGTGAACACCAATCCGAACATTTCGAACTTTACCACACCAGCAGTGACATCAGTATGCCGTGGACTTTCAACAATCGCTCAAATCAATAGTACCTCTCTCGGTTCAGGTGCGTTCACCGTCACCTACAACCTTACCGGTGCAAATGCATCTTCAGGTAACATAGGGCTGCTGTCAATGGGTGCGGCAAACGGCACTCACGCAATACCTGATTCATTGATCCTTGCTTCCGGTGCTACAAGCTACACAATCGTTTCCATCACAAACGGAGCCGGATGCTCGATCAACACTACAGTGAATAACAATACAGGTTTCACAATTGGCGAAAGCTCTGACCAGTTTGAAATGACCGGTGGCGGCTCATTCTGTGCCGCCGATGGCGGTGCAGCAGTTGGTCTTGCTGGCAGCAACACGGGAAACACCTATCAGTTGTACTTGGGTTCATCTACAGTTGGTGCACCGGTAGCAGGTACAGGTGCGGCTATCAGCTTCGGCCTGCATTCAGCCATTGGCTCTTACTCTGTTCGCGCCACCAACACTTCCAGCACCTGCCAGCGTGGCATGCTCACTACAGCTAGTGTGTTGCCTCCATTCTCACCGGGTGTGTATAGTGTTACGGGCGGCGGCGGCTATTGCGCAGGCGGTAGTGGCTCAGCAGTAACATTGGCCAATTCAGATAACGGCATCTTCTACCAAATGTATATCGACGGCACACCAATCGGAACATCAATGCTCAGCGCCGGTGGTCCTTTCAGTTTCGGGCTGCAGACAGTGGCTGGTAACTATGCCGTAGTAGCTAGCCCGGGCACAGCATGTGCCACAACACAATCTGGTACTGCCAATGTTGTTATAAATCCACTTCCTACTTCATTTGCAATGACAGGCGGCGGCAACTACTGTGCAGGGGGTACCGGCACACCGGTAGGATTGACATTCGGTAGCTCAGGTGTAGAATATGCTTTGTTCAATGGGGCTTCTCCGGTAAGCACTGTTGCCGGCACCAATGCTGCACTTACCTTCGGTAGCCTTACCGGAACTGGCACCTATTCAGTTGTTGCTACAGTTACAGCTACCGGATGTACAAACAATATGGCCGGAACTGCTACAATTGGTATCACTCCGCTCCCCGCTGTTTATGCAGTATCGGGCGGTGGTAGCTTCTGCTCTGGTGGTTCAGGTGTTACAGTAGGTATGGCCAATGCCGACAATGGTGTTTCATACCAGTTGTATAATTCAGATGGTATTGTTGGTGCACCGGTTGTTGCTACAGGCGGTTCATTCAGCTTTGGCAGCTTCACTGCAGCAGGTGTTTACACAGTTACAGCTTCTGCAAGCGGATGTACTGAAAACATGACAGGCAGTGCTACTGTAGTGGTCAATGCAACTCCACCGGTATTTACGACAGGTGGCAGCACTACGTATTGCTCCGGCGGTACAGGTGGAACACTGACACTGAACGGATCAACACCTGGTGTTGACTACCAGTTGTATCAGGATGGCACCGCTATCGGTTCTGCTGTTGCAGGCACCGGAGAGGCACTCAGTTTCGGAACATACACAACGGCAGGTACTTATACAGTATCAGCAACAAATACAACTACAAGCTGCGCTGCAAACATGTCAGGGTCAGCCGTGATAAATATTAATGCCACACCAACTGTATTCAGCGTTGGTGGTGGCGGCGGATTCTGCACCGGCGCACTCGGCGTTACCGTTACATTGTCAGGCACAGAGGTGGGTATCAACTACCAGCTCTATCGTTCGGGACTCCCTGTTGGTGGTCCGGTGGCAGGTACGGGCAGTATCCTGAATTTCGGGTATCAGACAGAACCAGGCACCTATACAGTAATGGCATCTAACCTTTCAACAGGTTGTACTGCTGCACAATCAGGTACCGCCATTGTATCTGTAAACTCGCTGCCGGTAGTATATCCGGTAACAGGTGGTGGCAACTACTGCGCAGGTACAACAGGTATCGAGATCGGAGTAGGCGGATCAGAGCCAGGTGTGAACTACTACTTGTACAATGGTGCAACGCTAATCGGGTCTCCGGTTCCAGGTGCAATACTGCCTATAACTTTCGGCATACATACACTAACAGGCACCTATACAGTTTTTGCACTGAACGTCGCAACCAACTGTACCAACAACATGAGCGGTAGTGCCTATATCGGCATCAACCCGCTGCCTACTGTTTATCCTGTTACAGGTACCGGCAGCTACTGCGAGGGTGGCGAAGGTGTTGCTGTTGGACTGAGCACTTCAGAAACAGGTATTAACTACGCCCTGTACAATGGTGCAGCTATGGTGAGCAATATCCCTGGCACAGGCAGCGAGCTCAGCTTCGGTATGCAATTGGCTGCAGGCACCTACACAGTGCGGGCTACCAACGCTACCACAAGCTGTGTAAGGAACATGGCTGGCAGCGCTGTCGTATCAATAAACACTTTGCCTACACAACACACAGTTACATCAACTGGCAGCAGCTACTGCCTGGGCGGTTCAGGCATCTCTTTAGGCTGCGATATGTCTACCACTGGTATCGACTACCAGTTGTACAGAGGCACCACTGCAGTTGGTATCCCACTTTCAGGTACAGGCTCACCTATCAGCTTTGGAATGATGACCGAATCAGGCACTTACTCAGTGATCGCAACTAACCCGGCAACCGGATGTACAAAGACCATGCTCGGAACCGCTGATGTCGTAGTTGACGCACTGCCAGTCGTGTATTCTGTTACCGGCGGCGGCGGATATTGTGACGGCGATATCGGAATCAGCATCGGCCTCTCAGGCTCTGAAACAACAGCTACTTACCAGCTATACGATGGCACATTGCCTATTGGCGCTGCCATAACAGGTACAGGTACCGCAATATCTTTTGGTGAAATCACAAATGCTTCAACTTATACAGTTGTTGCTACTAACGAAGCAGGCTGCACAAGCAATATGGCGGGTGCTGCAACCATTGTGAAACACGCGCTGCCCAATGCACAGAACGTAACCGGTGGAGGCATCTTCTGCTCAGGCACAGGTGGTGTATTGGTTGGCCTCAACAACTCTAACACCGGTATCAACTACCAGCTTTACAACGGCACTACAGCTGTTGGTATACCAGTGGCGGGTACTGGCTTCGCACTGAGCATGGGCACACATACTACCGTTGGCACATACATGGTTGTCGCTACTAATCCCGTTACTGGATGTACCAGCAACATGAACGGTTTTGCTACAGTTTCTTCAAATGCTGCACCAACATCATTTGCTGTTTCAGGCGGTGGCAACTACTGTGCGGGTGGTGCAGGTATGCCAATCACACTTAGCGCATCCACAAGCGGTATCAGCTACCAGCTGCTCAATGGCGCTATGCCTGTTGGCACCCCGGTAACAGGTACCGGCGGACCACTCCACTTCGGTACGCATACTACTGCCGGCACCTACTTTGTACGCGCCACAAACGGCGTTACAGGTTGTGAAGCTACTATGGCTGGCAGTGCAACAGTTGCTATCAATCCATTGCCAGTTGTACATGCTGTCACAGGCGGTGGCAACTACTGTGCTGGTGGCACCGGCCTTAACGTAGGTATCTCCGGTTCATCAAACGGCATAGTATACCAGTTGTATAATGGTTCAGCTCCGGTTGGCTCATTGGTATCAGGCACAGGACTCTCTATCGATTTCGGTATCAAAACCGCTGCAGGTACATATAGTGTTGTAGCGTTCAATCCCGGCACATCATGCAGTGTCGAAATGCTTGGCACGGCTGTGATTGGTATCAATACCCTTCCTGTAGTACATAGTGTTACCGGTGGTGGTGCTTATTGCAATGGTGGCAGCGGTGTTACCATCGGCCTCAGCAATTCTACTCCAGGTGCTGCATACCAGTTGTACAACGGTACTGCACTGGTAGGCACCCCTGCATTGGGTACGGGCAGCGCAGTTGAGTTCGGTAGCTTCACAGCGGCTGGCACTTACACAGTACGCGCTACAAGTCTCAGCAGCGGTTGCACAAAAGCAATGTCAGGCAATGCCTCAGTTTCAATAAATGCACTCCCTGTTGTGCACACTGTCGCTGGCGGCGGTATTATCTGTCAGGGTAGCACAGGTACTAATGTATACCTTAACAATTCAAATTCAGGTATCAACTACCAGCTTTATGCAGGATCTGTACCGGTAGGTGCACCTGTAGCAGGCACGGGTAGCGCTATCAGCTTTGGTCCGCAAACCATAGCAGGCACCTACACCGTATCTGCAGCCAATGCCATAACAACATGCAGCAGAAACATGAATGGCGCTGTCAACGTTAGCGTAAATCCAAAACCAATTGCGTACAATGTAACAGGTGGTGGTAGCTATTGCTCGGGCGATGCTGGCGTTGCAATCGGTCTTTCCGGTTCTAATACAGGTATCAGTTACAGACTGTACAATGGCACTACTCCGGTAGGGTCTAGCGTTGCCGGAAATGGTGGTACGCTCAACTTTGGTACACAGTCAGCACCCGGCAACTACGTAGTTGTAGCTACAAACGGTGCTACTACTTGTACCAACAACATGAACGGTAGCGCATTCGTATCCATGAATACCCTGCCTCTTGTTCACAATGTCACTGGCGGCGGTGCTTACTGCGCGGGTGGTGATGGTGTTAGTGTGTCGCTTGCTTCAACTACCACTGGTATCTCCTACCAGCTGTTCAATGGCGTAGATGCTGTTGGTTCACCAAAGATCGGTACAGGAACCCCAATGAGCTTTGGTTTGCAGACAGCTGCCGGCAATTACGTGGTTACTGCAACAAATACTATCACAGGTTGCGATCGCATGATGAATGGCGGTGCAGCAATAATCGTCAACCCACTTCCTGTACAACATGCAGTAAATGGTGGCGGTGCTTATTGTAATGGTGGCACAGGTTTGCCAGTGGGTTTGTTCCCATCTCATACAGGTATTTCTTATCAGCTCTTCCTCGGCGGAATGGCGGTAGGCAGCCCTGTTGCTGGCAACGGCGGCGCTATCAGCTTCGGCAACCAATTGGCAGCTGGTTCATACAATGTTATGGCTACCAACAACGCCACCGGCTGTACCAACAGCATGTCGGGTGTTGCAGGCATTTCAATCAACGAACTACCTGTAGTGTATAATGTAAATGGCGGTGGAAGCCTTTGCGCTGGTGCAACCGGCGTATCGGTATCACTGTCAAACTCAGCAAGTAATATAGAATACCAGTTATACAACGGCACAGCTACAGTTGGCATGCCGGTAACAGGTGTTGATGGTCCTCTGGACTTTGGGCTGCAAATTGTCGCTGGCAACTATAAAGTGGTAGCGATTAACAATGCAACCACTTGTACAGCCAATATGAACGGCAATGCAGTTGTGATCGTGAATGCCCTCCCTGCTATACAGAATGTAACAGGCGGTGGCAGTTACTGCGCAGGTGGCAACGGCATGGCAATTGGCTTGGCCGGCTCAGCTACAGGCATCAACTATACTCTGATGTTGGACGGCAGCTGGACTGGTCTTCAGACAAACGGCACCGGTTCGCCAGTATCTTTCGGCACACAAACTGCCGCAGGTACATACGAGGTAGTAGCTACAAATGTTACTACGGGCTGCACAAGCGATATGGCAGGTGCGGCTTCAATAGTGGTCAACCCTACCCCATCATCATTCGCAGTTATTGCTGGTAGCAGCAGCTATTGCGCAGGCGATGCAGGTGTTACCATTATGCTCAATGGTTCTGAGCCGGGCATTTCTTACCAGTTAATGAATGGCTCCGCAACTGCTGGCAGTGCAATCGCAGGTATGGGCTCCGTGATCGATTTTGGCGCGCAAACCACTCCAGGCAACTACACAGTAGTAGCAAGAAACAATGCTACAGGCTGTACCGCTGCTATGAGCGGCAATGCACCGGTTGTCGTGAATGCGTTACCTACTGCCTACACACTTACAGGTGGTGGCGGATACTGCACAGGCAATGCAGGTGCAGCTATCAACCTCAATGGTTCAGCTACAGGCACCCGTTACCAGCTTTTCAGAAACGGCAGCCCAGTTGGCACTCCGGTTACTGGTACAGGCACTCCGCTTTCATTTGGTCAGCAGGTTGCAGGCACCTATGTCGTAGTAGCTACCAACATTGCTACTACATGCTCCAACACAATGCTTGGCTCAATTGTTGTAACAGAAAATCAACTTCCTGAAAGCTTCAGTATCACTGGCGGCGGCACATACTGTGCAGGCGGTGCAGGTGTTGCAGTAGGCATTTCCGGCTCTGCAGTTGGTGTCAGCTATCAGCTGCACAACGCCGCAGGCATGGTAGGCGCTGCTGTCAATGGCACCGGATCGTCTCTCAGCTTCGGCTCTGTTACCAATGCGGGCACTTATTTTGTAACTGCCAAAAACCCCTCAACCACTTGTACCAATACAATGACTGGCGAGGCTGTTGTAGTCGTAAATGCTCTTCCTGCAAACTTCGCTGTTACTGGCGGTGGTCAGTTCTGCGCCGGCACTGCTGGTGTTAGTGTTGGCCTTGGTGGCTCAGCTGCAGGTGTCAACTACCAGCTTTACAAAGGTGGCGTACCCGTAAGTGGTGCTATCCTGGCCGGTGATGGCAACGCACTTGATTTTGGTATACAAACTGCAACCGGGTCTTATACAGTTAAAGCAAACAGTACTGTAAATGGTTGTGCAACGTTTATGACCGGTGGCACATCGGTAATTGCCAATGCGCTGCCTGTTGCTTACGCAGTTACTGGCGGTGGCCACTACTGCGAGTCTGCAACCTCTACCGGTCTTCCTGTTGGTCTCAGCAATTCAGACGCTGGTGTTCGTTACCAACTGTACAGAAACGGCAATATTACTGGTGTACCTGTTAATGGTGGTGGCGCTATCACATTTGGTATGCAGTCAGCAACCGGCGAATACACGGTTAAGGCGATCAATACAACAAGCTCTTGTACCAACACTATGGCTGGCAGCGCTACAATAGCACTCAGTCCGGCTGTAGCTGCGGGTGTAACCATATCTTCATCCAATGGTTCTACAGTTTGTATCGGTGTACTCACAACGTTCACCGCAGCACCAACCAACGGCGGCACTACTCCTGCCTACCAGTGGAAGGTGAATGGTGTTAATGTAGGTCTGGGACAAAACACGTACAAGTACGTACCTGCCAACAACGATGTCGTAAGTGTGGCAATGACCAGCAATAATGCATGTGCCACTCCTGCTACCGCAACAGCCTCTCTTACCATGTTTGTAAGCGGTGGTCAGATACCATCGGTAGAGGTAGCTGCCACTCCCGGCAATACCGTTTGCACTGGTACAGTTGTTACTTATAATGCTGCAGCACAGTTTGGCGGTACAGCACCTGCATTTGTGTGGAAGAAAAACGGCGTACCGGTAGGTAGCGGAACCACATTCAGCTATGTACCTGCTAACAACGACATCATCACCTGCGAAATGACAAGCAACTTCCCTTGCCGTCTGGCAGATGTTGCAACTTCAGAAGTGAAGATGACCGTTGAGTCGCCAACAGCACCACTCGTAAGCATTACCGCAAACCCTGGCCTCAATCTTACTGCAGGTCAGAATGTAAGGTTTACCGCCACCGCAACCAATGCTGGCACCAACCCTACCTACCAGTGGATGATCAATGGAAGCATGGTAAGTGGTGCTAATGAGCAGACATTCACTACCAGCAATCTGATGAATATGGACGAGGTGAGCTGCACTGTGGTGAACACAAGCGGCCCTTGCCTGCCAACAGCTGGTAGCAAATCTGTGATAGTAAGTGTTAGCGCTGTAGGTGTGAACGATGTAACAACACTGTACGATGATATCCGCCTGCTGCCCAACCCAAACAAAGGTGACTTTGTGGTGAAAGGCACAACTGGTCTGGCCGATGACAAGGAACTGACCATCGATATCACCGACATGCTGGGACAGATTGTCTATACCGGTAAGGTTACCACGAAAGCGGGCAATCTGGATGCGCACATCCGCATCAGCAATACCCTTGCAAACGGAATGTATATCCTTAATCTCCGTTCTGAGAACGAGAAAAAGGCATTCCACTTCGTATTGCAGCAGTAATAATCAAAGTCTATTCTAAACAAAACAACCGGCACATTCTGCCGGTTGTTTTGTTTGAGGGCTAAGCCAAGGCCTCATTGCAGTCAGAGTCTTGTTTGATGCCTGCGGCCATGCGCACCGATGCCGGCAAACGGAACTTCCTGCCGTTCAGCCGGGAATGAAATAGACCCGCAAAATGGATAATCGAAGAGGGTTGCCGGAAGTTAATGCCAGGCTATAATACAGTTACTTTATTATCTATTATCTTGTTGCTCGAAAGAACTTAAACATGCGGCGCCTTATTGTACCTTTTTTAGTATTAACCATCTCCCTTTATGGCTGCAGGCAAAACGTACAGAAAATGATTACTGGCGATTGGCAGGCAATCAGATGGACGAATTCAGAAATGACTGGGTACTTTACACGCATTCAGACATTTATTGATACAGCTACTTTTAGGTGTAAAATGGATGGAGTTTCCGACATCGACAGCTTTAAAGCCGCCCTTAAACACAAGGCTGACAGCATGAAAACGGTATATGAACAAGCTACTAAAAATACTACTCTGAACTTTCGAAAAGATAGTACAATGTTATGGACCGTTAATGGTATGGGGGTATACTCCCGCTTTACTATCCGCGATACAGAAATCGTGCTCAAGGGAAATTATCAGAACGATATTTGGAAAATACTCGGGTTAAACTCAAATTCTCTGACAATAGTGATGACTGGCGTAAAGGGATACGACACTATCACCTATAAGCGCAAATAAAAGCGAGCGTATAGTTTCGATTACGCAACCTTTTGTACCCCTAACAAACAAAATTTCGAACCAAATGAGAGACGTCTTTAGCGAGATATACTCTTGGTGCTCAATTCTATGAGGAAGTTACTCCACATAGTACATCGTCATCTCCCCCTTCCCCTTCACATCCACCTCTCCCCTATACTCGCAAGAGAATTTATCCTTCACCAGTTCATACGTTGTTTCCGAGATGTTGATTTTCCCTGCTTCCCCATGCTGCTCCATGCGTGCTGCCGTGTTCACCGTATCTCCCCAAATGTCATAGGCAAATTTCTTCACGCCCACTATGCCCGCCACCACGCTACCACTGTGTATCCCTATGCGTACGGCAAAGGTGCGCTCGCTGCCCATCTTTGATAGACGGTCTTGCATAAAGGCGTTTATTTCTGTCGCTGCTCTTACTATGTTCTCTGCATGCAATGGGTCGGCGGTGGGCAAGCCACATACTGCCAGATAAGCGTCGCCTATAGTTTTAATTTTTTCAATGTTGTACTTCGCCATTATTTCGTCAAATGCTTTGAAGCAGGCATGTAGCTCATCTATCAGATTTTGTGCGCCCATATTTTCACTCGCTTGCGTGAAGTTGACAAAATCGGTGAAAAGTACTGTTACATTATCAAAGTGCTTTGCTGTTGTAGTGCCCGTCGTTTTCAATTCTTCTGCTACTTCTTCCGGTAGTATGTTCAGCAGCAACTCATCCGACTGCTTCCTTGCCGTCTCTGATTTGCTACGCTCCTTTACTATGAAAAACGAAAAGCCCGCCAGCAAGACTATTCCTGCAATTCCGAGGTAAGTATAATTTTTTTGCTTCCGTAAGTTGATAGCCGATATCTTTTCTTTCTCTTCCACCTTCAGGCTGTCGGTGAGGCGTTGCCGGTCATAGTCATTCTTCATGCTCATCTTTATGATGCTTTCTTTATTCTCTTGAGAGAACACAGAATCCTTAATTGCAAACATTTCGTCTGATGCGTCCAAAGCCTTTTTATATTCACCCTTTAGCGCGTAGGCGATGGCAAGGTCGGCATAACAATCCCGTATATTTGTTGGGATATTTATCTCCTTCGATAATGTAAGTGCCCGCTCCAGATGGCCTACCGCTGCGTTTAGCAGCGCTGTCCTGCCCACCGGCAGGTGTGCAATGGGCAGCAAAAGTCCAGGAGCCAGCTCCCTGTTTATATTTATCTTCCCTGCGTGTGATGCCGGCTTTGATGATGTATCCCTCGCTACAGCAAGGTATAGCTGGCCGATGGACATTATCGCAAATGCCAACGCGGGTTTCTGACCTGTTTCATCAGATATCTTTTGACCCATTTCCAAACAGGGCAGTGCCGTAGCATATTCCCCTTTGTCGGTATACACATCGCCTAAATTGGACCAGGAATACCCTACTCCTCCCCTGTTTCCTATTTCTTGATACAGCGTTAAGGATTTAATAAAGTACTCAATCGATTTATCATAGTCTTTGATGGCCTGGTAAAGGTTTCCAAGGTTGTTGCAGGCATTCGCTATGCCGTTTTTCCCGCCCAGACTCACTTTTGTTTCATACCCTTTCAGGTAATACTCCAGTGCCTTGTTGTAGTCGCCCTGATCGTAGTAAATGTTGCCGATATTATTGGTAACATTTGCAGCAAACTCCTTGAAACCTTTTTCTTCATCAATTTTAAGAGCTTTCGAAAAATATTCCAGTGCATTCAGGTTATCCGATTGATGCATATACACCAGCCCTATATTGCACAATACAGCAGCAATGCCCTCTTTTTTGTTTTGATGTTCGTATACCTTCAGGCTCATCTTATAATGTTCCATTGCTTTAGAAAAATCGCCCTGATGTTCGCAAACAATCCCCATAGCGTTGTGTGCCGTAGCCACCCCCGATTGCCATCCCTGCTTCGTAGCCAATTCCAATGCCTGTTCACCATATCTTAAACCCTCATCAGGCTTTGCCGCGTAAACCGCCATCGTCAGGTCACACAGCATTACTACCTTATTAGTGTCCTCTTTTACCTTGGGCAGTTCTTTGAGCAGGGAGTCTATCAGTGCCTGGCCCTGTAGTTTGGCGCAGAGGTTGCCTGTGCTCAAAATCAAAAGCAGTAATGTGCCAATCAGTAACCTTTTCATACTTGAAAAATAATGCAACAATGTACAATAAATATTATATAGTGCCTGACCGCATTTGAAGAGTACCATAACCTGATAGTATCAAAAACGGAAACTAAATCGCCCTTTGCGTTGCATGCTCCGTGCTCATTTTGTGCCTTAACAAAAAAAACGTCGAAACAAAACTGATTGCCGGCCAATACCTGAAAAAGCCCTCCTCTGGGACAGAAAACTTCACCAGTGAAACCTTCTGCATATCGCGCTATTGCAATGTTGTGGTGTATCCCCATTCAGACGCCCGACATGCCGCCGGGATTAACCTGGCCAATGCACATTACATTGCTGCTCTAAGCTACTTTGTAGCCTTTGCCTCATAGCATACAGCAAAGTTCTGGAGCGAAAATAACAGGCGAAAATTTATTGTAATTTCGCCCCCACTTTCCGAAAATAAAATGCAACCCATACCCCTCTATTACCCCAGGCCGCGGGCTATATTCATATTGGTTTTTTACAGCCTGTTTCTGGCATTATTGGTTTTGTGCCTTACCGTTCCGGCAACCACCACATCCCGCACACTGCCCGTAGTGCTGGGCATTTTTGTCCTGGTGTTGCTGGCACCAGCGGCGCATACTGCCATCAATACCCTCAGTGGCAAACCCATGTATACAATCTCCGATCAGGGTATTACCTACTTCAGATCACCCGGGCTCATCCCCTGGCACCTCATTACCGCTATCGAAGTTCTGTCCCCTCTGCAAACCAACGATAAGACCTGGAAACTCTATATTAAAATGGCATCAGACTCTTGCAACCAATACAATTGGTGGATCCGCTTCCATATAAAAAACAACCGCAGGATATCCCATGGCAATGCCGATTTCATAATCATTGTAAGCTACCTCACACTACCCCCGCAGCAAACCATCGACACCATATTATCCGCTTACAGGCAGTACCGTCAGCAATAAGACGAAAAACAAAGGCATATTAATAACTGCTCTTATGCCCCCCCGTTGCCAGTAGTTTTCCATAAATATATGTTGGGCGCTAGTCTCCGACTAAGTCCACTGCGGAACCCGGTCTCCCGACCGGCGGCAACAAACTAAAAAAACAGTAACAACAAAAGACCCAGCCCAACTGCTGACAGTAGAATAGAAGCCCAGCCCATAATGGCACCTTTTGATGTCGTAGATGTGGATCCGGTAGTCCCAATACCATACCGGCGAACAACCCCGAACAGCTGTCCATAAGCAGCACTGCATAGGCAGCAAACCAGTGCCATACAGTCCCATAGCGCCGAAGGACAACAGCGTAGAGCTATTTTTTTGCCGGCGGAGCCTTTGGCAAAAAATCGCCTTTTTCTTTTGCTACTCTTTTCTTTTTTGCGAAAAAAAAGAAAAGTAGGATAATGAGGGCTGATAATAAGTGGAATGATGCCGCTGTTGTAAACCCAAGTTGTCCGCCGTGGCGTAGTCTCTCGACTACGTCACGGCGGTAGTCAATCTCCAGATTGACGAAATTATTTCCCCACGTTGTTCCGGTTGTCCCCGCAGGGGTCAACCGAAACAGCTAATTAGCCTGCGACGGCCTTCATTTCGACCCAACTTCATCAAAGCACATCGCTTCGTTTCTACTAATGAGTCGCCGGTCCGCGTTTGAAACGCCCGGTAACACCCTTGTTTGCCAAACGAAAGTTTACCACCACTAAAAAATCTGCTTTTTACCCCAAAACCCTTGCCTACAGCGGAAAGAACATTTTATCACAAACAGCATGCTGTTTATGATACTACCGAAAACGTACTGTCATAAATGCCTGTTTTGCCCATCCCCAAAACCCATCCGAACTTTATGCCCACAGCCACAAACCTACCTCCATGAATACCAACATCAGCCTCCACCTCGCAAACAAAACCATCCCTGCATCATCTTTAAACCAGAAGAGTCCAATTAGCGATCCGGAGGTGTCTAGTCCCGAAAAAAGTTTACACATAAAACGTGTAAACAATGGAAAACAATCAACTTAAAAAGCGAGGCAAGGGGAACCGTCCCCAAAAGAATGGCCACAAATACGACAGTGTATTTAAGCGCAGAATTGCGGTAAT
>CAIJXT010000014.1 GCA_903824665.1 uncultured Bacteroidota bacterium
ATTACCGCAATTCTGCGCTTAAATACACTGTCGTATTTGTGGCCATTCTTTTGGGGACGGTTCCCCTTGCCTCGCTTTTTAAGTTGATTGTTTTCCATTGTTTACACGTTTTATGTGTAAACTTTTTTCGGGACTAGACACAAAATTGCGCTGTTGCAGGGAAGCCGGACGAAGTGCTTTTACAGCCCTGCAAGCTTCGCTTTTATGTAATCCAGCGATTGATTGGTCAAATTGGCTGTTACCGTCATGCCATCAACAGCTGGCAACCCAGTTTGCTCGAAATAATAAAATTTGTCTTCTATTTTTGACATTACAATAATGCTTATTGGCATACCTACCGGAACCCCGTGCCATACATCTGCCCCACCTAATTCAAAAGTATTTGTAGCTGGGACGTATCTACAGGGAGTAGCGACGGCATTAACAGAAGGCAAAACGATGAAAACCCTCGTCCTGA
Organism: uncultured Bacteroidota bacterium; assembly: GCA_903824665.1. Taxonomy (GTDB): domain Bacteria; phylum Bacteroidota; class Bacteroidia; order Chitinophagales; family Chitinophagaceae; genus Nemorincola. The sequence goes on from CAIJXT010000014.1 coordinate 458, forward strand.
GGTTTTTGTAAATTGTATCAGCAAGGACGATGTTTATCTGAGCTCTGGGGCCTCTATCAGCAAGCACGTCGCAATTAATAAAATTAAAATTGGTACAAGAGTCGAAAATATTGTAGGATATAAAAGTAACAGTATCTAAAGTTGTACCTGCAGCTGTGGTTCCTGGCAAACCACCACCAGTGAACCCCCAGGTTACAACAGAATCCTTGTTATTTGTATTTCCATAGAATAATTCCATAGGGAGTGTCGAGGGAGCAGGTTGTTTAAAGGCTATGCCATACTTATTGGCATATACTTTCTGTCCATCTTTGGTAGCGTTGATATGCACCTGCCCCCCACTGCGAAGCAGGTCTGTGCTGGTGGTTGTTGTCGCCATGTTCGAGATCATATCTCCCGGCTTGTACATTTCTATCATTTCAATGCACACTGTGCCGCTGGTGATGGTTGCGCCGGCTGCGTTTTTAAAAGAATTGGGATAGAAAGTGAGCCGTGTGCCCTTGCTGAAGGTAACCACTTGCAGAATGCCTGCGGTTACACACTTTACCTCGGGGGTATAGCGCAGGTCTTTGAACAATTGATTGAGCGAGGTTTGTGAGCCACCTGGGAAGGTGGCTGGCTGGCCGCCGGTGCTGATAGGACCGGTATTGATATCTGTAGTACGATTATTGTTGGGTTTGCGGCAGCCTGCTATCAACAACAGGGCCATGCAGGCAACCATGAGAATTGCGTGGGTGGACTTCATCGATTTTTTCTTTGTTAGTTCTGATTGCGTTGATTTATAATTCCGTCAACTTACCTTGGACATACGAAAGCGAATGGAGGCTCATGTCTGCATTTATGGTCATATCCATCGTGACAGTTTGGTCTTTAAGCTCATAATAATAGTAGTCATCCGCTATTTTTGTCATAACAATTAAATGGAACATTATGCCAGTTGGTACAGCATAACTACCTCCTAATTCGAAGGTATTTGTTGAACTGTAGTACATCCCAGCTTGAGTTGCAGAATTTATAGATGGGAAAACAAAATATACCCGTGATGTAGTTCCGTTGTGGTGTGCATTTGGCATAATTATTTTAATGGTTGTTTTTGGAGCTGGGTCGTAATAAAATCGATCACAATTGATCCAGCTAAAATCAGTACAAGAGTCAAACACATATTGGTGATAGGCTGTTGATGTGTCGACCATTGTTCCTGTCGCTGTAACGCCTGACCCTGTTGTGTCGCCGAGGGTCCAGGTAACCACGGAATCCTTATTGTCTGTATTGCCATAATACAAATACATTGACTCGGTGGAAGCCGTCGGTTGCTTGAAGGTAATACCATATTTATTCACATACACTTTCTGCCCATCCATGGTAGCATTAATATGCACCTGCCCTCCACTGCGCAGCAGACCACCATTGGTTGCGGTGGTAGTAGCTCCATTAGCTATCATATCCCCCGGCTTGTACATTTCTATCATCTCTATGCAGACAGTACCGCTGGTGATGGTAGTGCCGGCTGCGTTTTTGAATGAATTGGGATAGAAAGTGAGGCTGGTGCCCTTGCTGAAGGTTACCACCTGCAGTATACCTGCGGTCACGCACTTAACCTCGGGTGTATAGCGCAGTTCTTTGAACAACTGATTGAGGGAAGGTTGGGTGCCACCGGGAAAGGTGGGTGGCTGGCCGCCGGTGCTGATAGGACCGGTATTGATATCCGTAGTACGGCTATTGTTGGGTTTGCGGCAGCCTGCAATAACCGCTATTGCTATGCAAAATATTAAAGTGATATGGAGGGTACGTTTCATAAGTTGTTATTATTAATTATTTCTTAAACAAGTAGACGGTTTTTTACGGCAATGCGTTAGGTGGATCGGGGATATTTTTTTGGATGCTGCGTCGCTCCGTTGGCTGCGCACATACTCAAATTAGGAGAAATGTGGCAGGGGTTGCGTTTTTTGCGCACTTTGGAAAAATATTTTAAAGAATGTTAAATAATTGATTATCAATGAAATAGGTTCTTAAAATTGCGCACTTTTTGCGCACTTTTTTCATGCAGAAAAATGGCATGTGAGCAATGGCCGGTATTGCGCTAGGGTACCAGATAGGCCACAAAAATTGAGCCAGAAAGCAGGATAAGTGGAAATTTTTTTGTGGTCATTAACCAGGACGGCAGCTCGTAGGCAGTTTGTGCGAGTGAATATCCGAAGTGCACTATGCACATCAACTAATCTTATACCGCGATAATAGTATTCATATGCCTTTATACTACATTTGCAGCAGTACCCACCCAGTCAGGTGGCTTTCTTTTTTTTGTAAAAAACTAACAATATGGATATTCAACAATTGTATACCAACTGCCTGAGCGAGGCAGCCTACTTTATAGCCAGCGATGGTGAGGCAGCAGTGATAGACCCACTTCGCGATGTGGACACCTATATTCAAATGGCGGCTGAGAAGAATGTAAAAATCAAGTACATTTTTGAAACGCACTTTCATGCCGACTTTGTAAGCGGTCACATAGAGCTGTCGAAGAAGACGGGTGCGCCAATCGTATACGGCCCGGATACGAATGCGAAATTTAAAGTGCACATTGCAAAAGATGGTGAGGACTTTATGGTGGGCAAGCTGAAGATAAAGGCCATACACACACCCGGCCACACGCTGGAGAGTACCTGCTACCTGCTGCACAACGAGGCAGGAGCGCCACACTGCATATTTACAGGTGATACACTGTTTGTAGGTGACGTGGGCCGCCCCGACCTGTTTAGCGGCAACCTGAGCAAGGAAGACCTGGCGGCGATGATGTATGACACACTGCAGACGAAAATAAAGACACTGGACGACAACATTATCGTATATCCGGCACATGGACCGGGATCGTCGTGCGGGAAAAGCCTGGGACCAGAGACCTACAGCACCATAGGCGCACAGCGCGCGAGCAACTATGCCATGCAGGACATGACCAAGCCAGAGTTTATAAAGGCGCTGACAACAGGACTGTCTACACCTCCGGTGTATTTCCCGATCAATGCCCGCATAAACCAGCAGGGGTATGAGAGCATGGATGCGGTGATGGAAAAAGGCATGCAACCACTCTCTGTAAGTGACTTTAAAGATAAGGTGAAGGAAGGTGCATGGATACTGGATACCCGGGCATCGACAGTGTTTACAGAAGGTTTTGTACCTGAAGCGATCAGCATAGGGCTTGACGGCAGGTTTGCCGAGTGGGCAGGGACCATGCTGCCCTACGACCAGCCACTGGTGCTGGTGACGGAGCCGGGTAAGGAAAAGGAAAGTGTAACCAGGCTTGCACGTGTGGGTATAGACAATGTGCAGGGGTACCTGGAAGGCAGCTTTGCCGCATGGCAGGCAGCGGGCGAGCCTATAGACCTGATCATAGATATTGAAGCAGATGAGTTTGCAATGGATCTGCCACATGACCCGCTGCTGGATGTGATAGATGTGCGCAAGCCTGCAGAATTTGATGCGGCGCATGTAAAAGGCGCACGCAACTTTCCGCTGGACACATTGACGGATCCGCTGAATGTGGCCATAATAGAAGACGACCACAATTTGTATGTGCACTGCGCAGGCGGCTACCGGTCTGTGATAGCGGCATCGCTGCTGAAGCGCCATGGCTACCATAACCTTAGAAATGTGGTAGGCGGATTTGGGAAAATAAAGAATGAAAAACGCATACCCATAGTGCAGGGCGATAGCGTGAAAATTTAGCGGAAATTGAGAGCGGGAAAGGGAGCGAAATTGGGAGCGGGAAAGAGAGCGAAATTGAGAACGGGAAAGTGAGCGGGAGCGATGGAAAAGATAACGGGTGTGCAGCGCAATAGCGATGCCACCCGTTATCTTTTTTTGTGGAATAGTGAGCTGGGATACCGGCTTACTGCTTTGCTGTTTTGTCGGGCTGCAGTTCCAGATCGGCCTGCATGGCTTTGAGCTCGACGATCATTTTTTCGAGCGACATCATTTGTGTGTCGTTGAGTACAAACAAGGTGTTGGAGGTATGGGTTGCAGCTATGGGCTGCGAAGGGGCGATGCCCGGATAAAGGCTATGTATGCGGTTGAGCACAATTCCGAATAGGGCGTGACATTCGGCAATCTTCTGCTGCTGTGCAGGCAGCGGTGCAATGGTGTCGTTTGCCTTTTTCTCGTCGTGCTCCATGTGCATATTGTTCAGGTTGCGGGTCACCCGAACGTTGCAGGTAATGAGATCGTACCATGCTTCAGACTTATGTGTGCCGGGCTCCTGCATATACCGGTTGAAGGAGTCGAAAGCATTGGAGTTGCCCGACTCTGCGAGGCGTTTCATGCGTGTCCAGTTGGTATGGCCATCGGGCGCAAAGAAGGTTTTGATAAAGTAGTCGAAATTGGCCTGGACAGCTTTGGCCATGTAGCCCGGAAGCAGGTTTTTGTCCCAGGTAGGCAGCAGCAGCCAGCCGGCGGCTACAGCCAGCAGCGAGCCGCCTACGGTAGAGATCACCCGCATCACCATCAGCATATTGCTGTAAGTGGCCTCTATATTGAACAGCAGCACCAGGTTGAGCGTGATGAAGAATGCGGAGATGGCGTAGTTGCGTTTGACATAGTATACCATGAGCACAAACGTGAAGAACAGGATCACCTCCTGCAGGTGCATGCCCTGCGGCAGGTGTAGCAGGGCACTACCCGCGATAACACCGAGGAGTGTACCGGCCATGCGGTCGCGGGCTTTCTTGAACGTAGCGCCAAAGTAGGGCTGTATAACGATCATGAGGCTGAAAGGCATCCAGTAGCCGTGGTCGATATTGTACCATTTGTAGATAAACAGTGCGGCAGTAGCTGCTATGGCCGAGCGCAGGGCATAGCGGAATGTGAACGTGTTGATATTGAACAATACCTGCAGGTTTCGCCAGAGGTATCTGGGTGTGTAGATAAACGAGGTCTTGATAAGAGAATAGGATCTGAAAACGGGTTTGTCGCCGTCCAGCTGCTCTACACGCAGAATGGCGTTCTCGAGCAGGTTGATGGTACGCCCGGTGAGTTGCAGTATTCGCGTGATGGCCTGTGCTTCCCGGGTATCATTGGGCAACTGCCAGGTACGGATAAGGGCTGTGAGTCTGCGCAGGCGGCTGATCTGAGATACAGTAAGCAGCTTTTCCTCCGGATTCATGGTGATAACGTAAGCCGACATGCGGCCGGCGGCCTCGCGCAGCGCACCAAACAATGCAGCAGCCTTGATGCGGAGGGCCTGATCGAGTTTGTGAACGGCGATATGCTCCATCTCATCGCCCATAGCAATGACATTAACGGCTACCAGTCCTGCGGTTTTGCGCAGCATGATGAGCTGGTATTTTTTGTTATCGCGCCGGCTGGCGTGGTGTGCTGTCTGGCTGTAGAACTCGAATGAGCTGTCGAGGGCGGCACGCACCTCGCCTTCTTTTTTATACACGTCGGCCAGCCTGCCGGTGTAGCCTGCCCGGGTATCGCTTTTTGATACCGCATCGGCAAGGCTGGCTATGGACCGCCAGATGATGGCTATGTGCCGGCGGAAGGGTTCCTGCTCTGGCAGAAAGGCTGAAGCGACGAGACCTACAAGGAGCGGCCAGACAGCACCGATGACGATAAGTACGGCACGGTGCTGCATCTCTGCCGGTGACGCAGCCGGGAACGCATTGCAGACAATGAACAACATATAGAAACAAATGGCGAGCCCGCTGGCGCGGTCGCCTATGTTCTTGAGCAGGGTAGAAATAAATGCCACACCAAACATGCAAATGCAGCCCAGCAGCAGATTGTTGCCAGTGACGGAGCCCAGTATAGCTGCCACGATGGCCAGCATGGCAGCTGCAAAGAGCGCACGCAGGCGCCAGGTGAAGGACCCCTTCAGCTCCACCCACGAAACCGATTCGGCGGTAAGTGTGATCCATACCGCCTCGGTGATACGACCCGTTGCAAGACCCCACAAAACAGGAACAGTGCCCGCCAGTGCCATGCGGAAGCCCCAGCTGAGCATAGGCTCGTAGCTTTCGTTGCGAAGTAGCCTGTTAAGGCTCTTGTATGGTGTGCGTAATGGCAAATGCGGCAATTGATGGCAAAGGTACATAAGCGGCAAACGCTGCCGTATAAATAAAGTGTCAAATTTGCCGGTGCATCACCAACAGGAGAAACACAAAATGCACTTTGAAAATAGAGGTGAGGGTGAAATGAAGATGTATTTTGCGTGCGATTTCCGCAAATCATGAGCCAATGCGGCCGTTGGTAATCCCGGTAGTGATCTTTGCTTATTATGAAGTAGAATGACCGAAAAAATCTGACTTAAATACTAACGGTGTTCTGCAAAAACATCCATTATTTCGAAAGGCAACTTGTTCCAGATGAGGCCTTTGGGGAAGAGTGCATTACAGAGTATAACGATTCCAAAATCGTTGGCCGGAGAAATGATCAAAGCGGCGCAGAAACCAGGGTCATTACCGTCGTGAAAAACATATTTGCCATACTTTTTCGACTCTGCTATCCACCAGCCAATGCCGATGGAGGTTGTGTACCCGGCGATTTTCTCTTTTGTGGTCCACATATCCTGCAGCGTTGTTCTGCTGACTACCTGCTTGTCTGGTAATGTGCCATTGTAGATGGCCAGGTTATGCAACATCCATTGACACATATCTGCTGTGCAAGAATTCAGATTGCCACAGGGCTTGTCTTGTGGTATGTCAGGGTAGTACCGGGATGGCCGTACAAATCCCGTAAGCCACTGTTTTTTATGAGGTGTACTTCGTCTGTTTTCGGGAATGTGCGTGTAAAAAAAGCTGCTGCTATCCAGCCCGGCAGGCCTCAGCACATGCGCGTCGATGTAGCTGCTATAGGGCATGTTGGTTACCCTTTCTATAACGAGTCCCAGTATATCGTATCCGGTGTTGCTGTATGTTTTTTCGCTAAGCGGTACTCCCGGTGGGTAGCTCAATTTTTTATGCCGCAGTTTGTGGGCAAACTCAGTAAGGGCTGTACTGTCATTTTTTGGCCTGATGTAGTGTTTCCGGTAGACGTTCGGTAACCCGGATGTATGGGTGAGTATCTGCCGGATGGTGATGTCGCGGTAACGTTTATCCTTCATACTGAAATCGGGAAGGTAGGTGGTGAGTTTTTCGTTGAGGTCAATTTTCCCCTGCTCTGCCAGTTGCATAATTGCAGTAGCTGTAAACAATTTGGATATCGAACAGGTAAGGAAGTTGGTGAAGCTGTCTATTGGTTCGTGTGCATTGATTCTTTTGGTGCCATAGCCTTTGGTGTACAGTATGCTGCCACCACGTACAATGCCGATTGCTACTCCCGGAATATTGTTGGCAGTCAACAGGCGTTCTGCAATGGTGTCAATCTTCGCCTGCTGATCTTTTGTCAGTTCTTGAGCTGCAGCGGGTTTGCCGCAAAGCAGCAAGCACGCAATGACTATCAGTATATTTATCTTCATTGTTGTCCCATCAGATTGTCAGGTGAACTGAATAATGTCGCCTACAGGTGGCTCTGATTGCTACATTCGGCCTACCGGATCAGGCGGTTTGGATGCCATATTCGGTGCGCAACACATGTATCACATCGCCAATGGGGAGTCCCATAACGTTGTAGTAGTCGCCGTTTATTTTTTCTATACCGGTCACACCTATCCATTCCTGTATGGCATAAGCACCTGCTTTGTCGAATGGACGGTAGTTGTCGACATAGTGTGTGATCTGCGCCAGGGATAGGGGACGGAAGTGCACCTCGGTGACAACTGAGAACACGGTTTCTTTGTTGCTGCTGCGAATGCAAACGCCTGTAACCACCCGGTGAGTGCGGCCCGAGAGGCGACTGAGCATCGCGATGGCGTCGGCTGCATCGGTGGGCTTGCCCAGAATGTCGCCATCGAGCAGCACCACGGTATCAGCGGCGATGACAACGGCATCGGGAGCCAGATGCGACACTGCGTCCGCCTTCTTTACTGCCAGGTGTGCGGGCACATCATCGCCGGGCATGCCGGGAGGGTTTGTCTCATCAACATCAGCAATAATGACATCGAATTTCAGTTCGGCCATCTGCAGCAACTGCTGCCGGCGTGGCGACTGGGAGGCGAGGATTATTTTCTGCACGATCAGTGAATTTTGTAGATAAGCAATGAACAAATGCCGAGTATCATGATGATTTTGAGCCATCGGCTGCACTTGTGGTAGTGTGCACTGCCCGGAGGGCCTTTCCAGAGAAAGAAGATCCAGCCGGCAAGTGGCAGCACCAGCAAAGCTAAAACATAAATGGTGAGTATGTAATAACCAAAGTGGTACAATGCTGCTGCCGAAAACAGCAGGGGAAGTATCACCAGCATAGCAAGTACGGAGGCATACCGTGTGGCATAGAGTAGACCTCGCCTGATAGGAATTGTAACACATCCGCCGGCTGCGTCGCCTTCCAGGTCTTCCATATCCTTGATCAGCTCGCGTATCCAGGTGAGCATGAAGGCAAAGAAAGCATACACTGCCAGTACCCATACCGGCAGCGAGGCGGCGGGCAGCCGCATAGCCGGCTCGTAGATGTATAGCGATATGATGGTAAGCGAGGTGAGCAGTGCAACGGTGATATTGCCGGTGAGGTATTGCCGTTTGTAGGTGGTGGAGTAAAACCAAAGCAGGCCTGTGCACCCCAGCTGTATCAGCAGCCACTCGTAGTGCCGGGCAGAAGCAGCCACATAGCCGGCCAGCACCAGGGCCACTATGTTGATGACCGTGTGGGCCACAATTGCATTTTTGCGCGGGATGGATTTGCCCAGAACCACCTTTTCGGGGTGATTTACCTGATCAATACGGATATCGAAATAGTCGTTGATGATATACCCCGCGGCGGCAATAAGGACAGTGGAAAGGGATAGCAGCAGAAAACGAACCGGTAAAAGCACTGTAGGGTTACAGGGCACAATAAGGCAATACCATACCACCAGCTGGGTGAGGAAAATGATCAGCAGGTTTTGCCAGCGTATGAGCCTGAACCATTCTGTGCGTAACGGCATTGGGTAAAGTGGGGTGATTGTGGCGGCAATTTAGCGAAAGAAAACGCAAGCTATGGGCACAAGTGCGGCCGGGTCAGGCGAAAATTAACAATATGCGGTATGAGTCGACGCCCGAAACAGCGTCGCAAATACAATAAAGCATATACCTTTGCGTCTTATGCTTAGGTTAATTTTCTGGATGATCATAATCGGGATCGTCTTTCGTGTGGTGTTTTATTATCTGCTGCCCATATTCAGAATCACATCTGCAACGAGCAGTCAGTTGCGCCGTATGCAGGAGCAGATGAAGGAGATGGAGCGGAAAATGAATGAGCCGCCACCAGCTGCCAAAAAGGTAAAAAAGGATGGTGACTACATTGATTACGAGGAACTCAGGTAACCATCTCATCTGGATAATACTTGCCACCGGTACTGTATGCCGGGCACAACCCTGCAAACCCATAGTGCCGGTCATTGCCACCAGGCAAGCGCTGGCGGCCTCGGTAGCGAGCCGGCCCGAAGCCAAATTTGTACGGCTTGAAGATGTGATACCGGGGCTGATCACCGACCTGCGCTATGCTACAACCAATAATTTTACCCATAGTGTATTGTATGCCCGGGGTGCCGCCTATATGCGGCAAGAGCCTGCGGCAGCACTGGCAAGGGTGCAGCAGGAACTGCAAAAGAAACATCTGGCGCTAAAAGTATTTGACGCCTACCGCCCATACAGTATCACCTGCTCGCTGTGGCACCACACGGCCGATAAGCGCTATGTGGCCAATCCGCGCCGGGGCAGCCATCATAACAGGGGTACGGCTGCGGATCTGACACTGGTAGATCTGCGAACCGGTCGTGAACTGGATATGGGTACGGGATTTGATAATTTTACTGATACAGCACATCACGATTTCGCAGGCCTGGCCCCACAGGTGATTGCCAACAGGCGGCTGCTGAAGCACATCATGTGGAAGCATGGGTTCAACTTTGTGCCTACGGAATGGTGGCACTACCACTGGCGCGACAAAAGCTATGATGTGGTAGATCTGGGGTTTGACGAGCTGAAGTGAAGCTGAATTGCAGGCGGCAAGAGCAGTCCCGATGAAGTACATTTGTATCCATAAAAAATTCCTGTATGAGGGGTCGCAACTTGTTGTTTCTCGTTTGTTTGCTGGTGGCAGTAGTGCCTTTGCAGGCTACAACCGATACCTCGGAGATCAGGGCGCAGCTGTCGGCACATGTCAGGATGCTGGCATCGGCAAAGATGGTGGGCAGGGGGTATGTGGCGGGCGGCAGTGAACGAGCCGCCAATTATATCGCCAGCCTATATGGGAAAATTGGCTTGAGGCAACCGGCGGATGCGAAGAACTACAGGCAGCCCTATAATTTCCCGGTCAATACGTTTCCCGGAAAAATGCTGCTGCAACTGGATGGCAAGACACTGGTGCCCGGGCGCGACTATCTGGTAGATGCGGCAAGCGCGTCGTATACCGGTAAGGGCAATACTATTCGCCGCGCCGATCTGGGAACGGTAACCGACAAGACCGACTGGAAGCGTATGGCAGCCATGCTGACCGGCGATTATGTGTGGTTGCTGGACAATGCCGACTCGTTTTGTAAAAAAATGGGTATCAGGCTGCATGGTATAGCGCCGATGCTGCCTGCGGGGTGTTTTATTATTCCCGAAAAGGGCAAACAAATGTGGACCGTGCTGCGGGAAACCAATAAATCGACTGTATTATACGTCCAGGATTCGGTGTTCCCGGCCAATCCGGCATCGGCCAGTGTTGTGGTTGAAGCAGCATTCAGGGAGGATTACAAAAGTGAGAATGTAATAGGAATCGTACCGGGTGCCATAGCCGATAGTTTTATTGTGTTCTCGGCACACTACGACCACCTGGGCATGATGGGGAGTGAAACCTGCTTTCCCGGGGCCAGCGACAATGCCAGCGGTATGGCTATGCTCCTGTATCTCGCATCTTACTACGCTACTCATCCGCAGCGGTATACGATGGTTTTTATTGCCTTTAGTGGCGAGGAAGCCGGCCTTTTGGGATCGGCACATTTTGTGAAACATCCGTTGATACCGCTTGGGCAGATCAGATTCCTGATCAATACCGACATAATGGGCGATGCCACCGATGGGGTAACGGTGGTAAATGCAACAGAATATAAGGAGGAATTTGCGCTGCTGAACCGGATAAACGACCAGCACCAATACCTGCCCGTGATAAAAAGCAGGGGCAAGGCAGCCAATAGCGATCACTACCATTTTGCAGAGGCGGGCGTGCCTGCTATATTTTTGTACTCCAACGGGGGGAAGGGTTTTTACCACGACATTTACGATAGGGCAGAGGAGATCACTTTCCGCAATATTCCGGGTGTTGCACTATTGCTTACCGATTTTGTAACTGCGCTGCAGCACGAAACCTTGCACTGATACCAACGAAAAAGATGAACTGTGCGTCTTTATGTATGACAAATCGCTGTTACTGATTTTTTGGCGTCAATGGTTGACTATTGATGTGTATTTACTATTTTTGAGTTTCTAATATAAAAAACGCCTGCATGAAAAATAATTTTTCATTATCTGTTGCTGCCCTTATCCTGCTGTTTGCTATCACCGGCACTTCGTGTAAGAAAAAGATACATTCCAATGCGCCCACTCCCAATAACGTGCGCATGGTAGGGTATACCAAGATTACAACGATCAAAATGACGGTGCCTGTAGCCGGTGTGCCCAGCACAATAAATGAAAACTACAGGTTTTATTACGATGAGCAGAACCGTGTTTCGCGTGTAATTTATACCGGCAATGATTCTTTTGAAATACATAAGACCATCACTTTTAAGTACAGCGGTGATACGATCTACAAAACGATCTTGAATGTGCTCAATAATAGTTTTGTAGAAAAAGATACGTTTGTTACCAACTCAGAGGGTTTGATCGTAAGCTCTTTCACACCCAACCTGATAGACAGATATGAATATTATGGTCAGTTGCTGGCACGTACCATCAGAACGGCTACCAGCTACAGGCATATCAACATGACTGCGCAGACTACCTACACCTCTGTAAACGGCGACTTCCTCAAAAATTATTATGATGGCGTACTGACAACTGATTTTAACAATCTGCGTACACCACTCGATGGCATTTACGAGCAGGTTGTATCGCCTACAAAGGTGAACACCACGGTTCTGAACAACTACAACTCCATGACGCATACAATGAATGGGTACAACTACAGCCCAATATTTTTGTACGTAATAGATACAACTTATGACAGCAGCCCTCGCAGAGAGGACAGTCTCGTCTATCCGGGTAGTGAGTGGGTAAATGAGTCGTACCATTTCTGGACAGAAGATGCCAACCGCACCGGCGACTACCTGCAGCTGTTGTCATTTACCATGTTTGGAAATAACATCTACCGCAACAAGCACCTTGTAGAGTCGATAAGCTCAAGGAATAAAAATGCGTATATCACCTATGCAATAGACGCATCGAGCAAGATCACCCAGACCAAGGTCGTGCTGGTAGATAGTCTGCTCAATAACTATACCAGCGTATTTGATATTCAGTATGAGACCTATTAGTGATTGCTGATGCATCAAGGCGATTTCGTTTAGAAGGTAATACTGTTATGAAATTGAAAGTGCGATTGAAGACTATCAAACGGTCTGATCGCACTTTTTTGTTTGCAGAGTATTGGTGAAAATCGCTGCCTGACCGGCAGCAAATAGTGCCTGAAACGAGTTGGCGAGGTCATTAATGCCGTTAATACGCTAATTTTATCCTTTCCCAATACCAACCGATGAGGCTATATACAGCATTGTTTCTTTTGTTTTTTCTGATTTGTGCTGATGCGTCGGCACAGTTCAGACAGAGGAAACAACGTAAGTGGCCTGCCACGGAAGGTGCCCTGATGGGTAAGCTGATGGGCTGCCTGCAGGCACGCGATACAGCGGGGTATTACGAGCTGTTTCCACCCTTCGATACGCTGTGGAGCATGGTGACCCGGAACAGGGATCAGAGCCCGGAGGTGCAAAAAGAGCTGAGCAATCTGAAAGAGCGTCCGCAGATTTTGGTTGAGTTTGATCCGTTGTACAACCATGATATTATTGGTGGTTTTTGCAACGTGCTGGGAAAGGGCGAGGATTCGGGTGTACAGTGGCAAAATATGGTAATGGCCAGGTATGAGCTGCGGCGGCAGGACCCAACACGGAATCTCATAGGCTATGACCATATTGCTCCAGAACGGTTTCAGGGTTATCTTTTTGTAAGTGACCCCTCCAATCGTGTTGTTTTCTGTATCAGTTTGTCTGAAGTACAGAAGATAAAGGGCCAGTTCTTTGGTGGGCAGCTGCACAATGTGCTGGAGGCAAAAACGGTAGATGAGTTTCATCTGAAAGAAGAGCGCGAGCGGGCCTACTTCGCCTGGCTGGCCGCACAGCCGGATACGATAGCGATAGACTCAGCAATTACCGATACCGCCATCTCAGACTCCACGCGAACCGGCGATACTACTCAGGCGGTGAATCCGCTGCTGCTGATGCGCGAAGAAGCAGACGACGACGACCCTACACGGCGGGAGGTGATAGACAGGCGCTACTACGAGGGTACGCTGGACAACGAAATACCGATAAAGTTGTACGTGCGTTATATGAAAGCAATGCCTGGCAAGCAGCAACAGTTTGACGGCCTGTACAAGCTGGGTGAAAACAAAAGGTATCTGAAACTGGAAATAGCCAGAACACCTGAGGGCAAGTGGACCATTGAAGATGAGTCGTCGACCGGAATTATGGAGCTGGTGCTGAAAGGCCGGACCTATACCGGAGCTTGGATCAATGCGGATGAAAACGGCTTTGATGTGGTGCTGACACAAACAGGGCTGCCTAAAGGGAAAATGGAGCTGCTGGATAGAATTCTGGACCGTGGAGCATCGGGCAGGGTAGATGAAAGCCAGTTTGAGACTGAAAAACCGGAAAAGAGCGACAGTAAAAAGGACAAGGAAGAGCAAAAGAATGAAAAAACACCCGACGGGGACAAGGATACAAAGTCTGATAAGGCTACCACAGCACCCCCAAAGGAAGGAGACCCAAAGCCAGAGGATAAGAAAGAAGAGCGGAAGAAAAGAAGGAGAAACGAACGAAAGAAGGACTGATGACGTGCCGGATGTGAAAGGCAAAAAGTGAGGGCAGTTGCCCCCAATGAGCTGCAAGGGCAGCGGCAGCAGGGCAGGCAGGGTTGCAGAATAGGCGATAGTACCTGAAAATACTTATGATTTTCGGGCATTTTGTTCTTTTCCGGCAAAAAATTTGCTTAGATTTGATTCTTATTTCTAAAAATTGCTCATAGTATGAAGTCATTTTTACTCACCGCAGCTATGGTTATAGGCTTTGCGGGCGGGATGTTTGCGCAGAATCTGCCCCCCGAATACAGCTGGGAGGTGGGCGTAAATGGCGGCTATAGTGTAATTACGCGGCCAGAGGGTCCTCCGGCAGTATATAGCGGTACAAGTACCAAAACGGTAAAAGATTTTTCATTGCGCGCCAGCTATTATTTCAACTGGCGTTGGATGATATCTCTGGATCTCGGCAACCGCAGGTGGGAAACATTCGGGCAATGGCAGTTGGTAGATAAGTTCGGCAAAAAGCTGAATCCCGTAAATGTTCCGATTCTGGTTGCAGACCATGCGCTAACGCAGTCTATACAAATGAATCATGTGATTCCGTTTTATACGCAGTTCCGTAATTTTAACCGGGCAAATCTTTACTTTGGCGTGCATGCCGGCCTTGTAGAAACGATCAATGACGGATCCAGGGCATACGATACTTATAAATCAGCTTCAGATTCGGGTTATAAGTATGTTTCCGGATACCACTACAACTCAGGTATGGGTTATTCGCTGGGCCTGCAGACCGGTTTCATTTACTACATAGTACCACGTCTGGGTGTCACTGCCGAGTTGTCGCTGCGGTATGTGAATGTAAAAACAATAGACCAGAATTACGCTGAGCCAATTTCCAAGTTTCACCTGATGCATTTTCCGCAGACTGTGGGTGTAAGGTGGCGGTTTTAACTGGCCTCAAAAAATGATATATCAGTCCTCCGGTCACAACCGGGGGATTTTTTTTGCAACACTGATCCGCTCGCCATCCTGCTGCCGGATGGCACAGAAACGGCAGCGATCAATTGATTATCTTGCACTGCAAGCGGGTTTCCGGACCCGGCACCCGGCTATATGTACATCCAGTTTATGCGAAATGACATTCTGTTGAGGCGTCTGCTGACGTTATTTGTGTGGTTGTTGCCTGCAGTAGTGCCGGCGCAGATGCACGAGCAGCCGTGGGCGGGTTTTGGTATCGAAACAAATATGCTGGCGGGGAAAGTGTTCAAACACGAAGCTAAATTCACGCTGCCGATACCCAGGGTTACGCTGGGTGTCGATGTCAATTTTCTATTGCACACACATGGCAAAAAGGACTGGGAACAGCGGCGGCATTACCCGCGCCTCGGCCTCGCTTTTGCTGCTATCAACTATGGCATAGATTCTGTATACGGATCTACATTTGGCATTTACCCCAATCTGGAGTTGCCGCTGGTGAGCCGGGGCAATTTGGAATGGACACTGAGAATAGGTAATGGCGTAGGATATGTAACCAGGCGGTACAGCAGGGTTGACCCGGTAAATACTGTGAATGTGGCGATAGGCAGCCATGTCAATGATTTCATTATGGTGATGACAGGGGCTGCATACCGGGTAAACAAACACTGGGCGGTACACGCAGGTGGGTATCTGACACACATTTCGAACGGATCTGTACGCAAGCCCAATCTGGGTATAAATGTAGCGGGTGTACATGCTGGGGTTAGTTATTTTCCGGTCACATCGCGTCCGGCAATACTGGTCAGGGATCTGCCGCCACTCAGATCAAGGTACCTGTTTCAGCTGCGGTATGGCATGTCGCTGGTATCTGCCAATACGCATGGCGGACCATTGTATTTTGTGTACACTGGTACCGGATATGTAAGCAGGCGCTGGCGCAGCCACAACAAAGTTTTTGCCGGAGCAGATTACTCCTATCACCGCAACTTGTATACGCTGCTACGCGACAACAGGTTGTCGGTAGGTACAGAAGCCAGCCAGTCTTACAAGAGTGCGCTGCTTGCGGGTAATGAGTTTCTGATAGGCAGGGCCGGCATCATGGTGCAGGCTGGTGTGTACCTGAAAAAGGGCTATTTGCAGAAAGAGGATGTATACCAGAAGGTTAGCTTCAACTACTATTGTGTGCAGCGGGAGCATGGCCCCGTAAAGGAATTGTATGTATTTACCTCGCTGAAGGCGCACCTGAGTGTTGCTGAGATGGGCGAGGTAGGTTTGGGTGTTGGTTTTTGATCTGGGGAAACGTTGAAGCAGCAAAGCCTATCTGCAGAATTAAGCCATACCTGCACTATTATAGTTAATTTTGGTCACTGCAATAATGACCGCAAACAATGCATCCCGCTGATCTCCGAATAGAAGAATATACCTACGACCTCCCCGACGACCGTATAGCCCGGTATCCGCTGAGTGAGCGCGACAGTTCGAAACTGCTCGTTTTTGATCAGGACGTGATAACAGACGATCACTACAGCAATATCGCAACCCGGCTGCCTCAGGGAGCGCTGATGGTGTTCAACCAGGCAAAAGTGGTACATGCACGGATACTTTTCAAAAAGCCAACAGGTGGTATGATAGAGGTGTTCTGTCTGGCGCCTGATGTGCAGTATGCCGATATACCAACAGCTATGCAGCAACGGGGCAGTGTGTTGTGGGAATGTCTGGTAGGTGGTGCGTCTAAATGGAAGGACGGAATGGAGTTGCAATTGGTCAACGATATTCCGGGGTTTGTGTTGTCTGCAACAATAGCTGACCGGCGAAATGGTAGCTACCTGCTGCAACTGACCTGGGATGATGCAAATCTTACTTTTGCCGAGGTGCTGCACTATGCGGGTAAGATGCCGCTGCCGCCCTATCTGCGGCGCGAAGCTGCTGCTGCCGATGAGGCAGGGTACCAGACGGTATATGCTAAAGATGAGGGCAGCGTGGCTGCACCCACAGCCGGATTGCACTTTACAGAGGCGGTAATGGAAAAACTAGCTGCCCGGGGAATAGATATAGCCTTTGTGACGCTGCACGTAGGCGCAGGCACTTTTATTCCGGTGAAAAGTGACACCATGCATGGTCACAATATGCATGCCGAATGGATAGAAGTAACAAGAGAAATGGTGTGCTGCCTGCTGGACCGGCAGGGGATGCCAATAGTGGCCGTAGGCACAACCTCGCTGCGCACCCTGGAAACACTGTACTGGATCGGTAATAAGGTGCTGAATGGCATAACGCCCGACCTGCATGGGGTAGCAATTGCCCAATGGGAGCCTTATGAAGACAGTGTACAACATACCGCCACAGCAGCACTGACTGCATTACTGGCATATATGGACAAACTGGGAAAGGATCGCCTGATTACCCGGACTCAGATATTGATTGCACCTGGTTACCGGTTCCGTATGGTGACTGCTTTGGTTACCAATTTTCATCAGCCACAATCCACATTGTTGTTGCTGGTTGCGGCTCTGGCGGGTCCAGACTGGCGTAAGATATATGACCATGCCCTAAAGCACGATTACCGTTTTCTCAGTTTTGGTGACGGATGCCTGATCAGCAGCGCTGTTGATGCTTAATGAAAATTGTAAGGATTACTACTTGAAATGAGGCAGCAGCGCCGGGAGAATTATTCCCTGATGAACTTGCTGATATACTTGTCGTTGACCCGGATGATATACATACCCGGCGGAAGTGCACTGATATTAACCTCGGCTTTTACAGCATTGTTATTGCTGCTGAATACTTCCCTGCCCATAACATTATGCAAAGTGATGTGTTCTATTTTCTCCGGTGCAGTGATGCTGATCGTAGTGTTTGCCGGATTAGGAAATACCTGCAGTCGTGCAGCGGTGGCAGTTGATCGCACTGATGACGGATTGCAGTAGGCCGCAGGCTTGTACTTGGTGATGAAGTAGGTACTGGTCACATTAGCATTGGTGTATAGTGTGTCATACCCTATCACAAAAGGGTCCATAGCGATGTAGTCGCCACATACGAACAGATTGCCGTAAATGTCTGTTGCGATACCTGCGTTGTCTTTGCCACCCGAAACCAGTGCTGAGTAATCCATGAGCGCGCCACTGGGATCGTAGCATGCAATGAAAAGCGGGTCCTGACTGCCTTGCGGCGATGGCATGACGATAGACGTGTCGAGATATACCCCGTTACCAAAGGATGTATCCATACCGCCTGTTACCCATACATTGTTGCAGGGGTCTATGGCTATGCCCCATATGGCATGGTCTGTGATCTGTGATCCGATAGTCTGCGAAAAAACCTGTGTGCGGATCACATCTCCCAATGCATTGAATTTCACCATGAAGGGCGTATTGGGGATTTTTGTGAACGAACCCGAGCCGATTGATGCAACTGTATCTGCAATCATGCCACCTACATATATGTCGCCGGTTGTGTCAGCAGCTATACTCATTGCTTTTGTATCGCCTGTAGACTGTTTAGCCCAAACCGCAGTGCCATCGGTAGCCAGCTGTGCAACAAACACATTGTTGTGTTCAGGGCCCGCTGGTGTATAAGAGGCGTTGTAAGTGAGCGTGGTATTTCCAAAAACAATGGTGGGTGAGTTGAATTCGCCGGTGATGTATATTTTGTTATCGCGGCTGACCTCGATACCAAACGGGCGATCGTAGCCGGTGCTGCCAAAACGTTTTGCCCAAAGCACAGCCCCCGATGGGCTGAATTTGGCAATTGAGATGTCGTCATAGCCGCTATTGGATATACTGTAACTGCCAAATGTGAGTGATGTATTGTTGAAATTGGCGGTAACATAAACATTGCCTGTATTGTCGGCGGCGATACTGCCAAAAGATTGCCTGCCGGTTCCGTTGGCAATGCCGCCGGCTTTTGCGGTCCAGATTATCTCGCCATCCTTGCTGAATTTGACAATGAAGCAGGTGTTGTTGACTGTAGTGCTGGTACGGGCGATCACCTGACTGCCAAAACGGATACTGTCGCCTGTGAAGTACCCGAACAGGAATAGATTGTCGTCTTTGTCGGTGGTGATATCTATAGGTGCCGCATTGCCGTTACTACTGGCGAGAGCCCATACCAGATTGCCCTCATGATCATATTTTGCAACGACAACTTGTTTTTTGTAGAGCTGGCTGTGAAAGTTGTAAGCGCCCAGTGTGAGTGTATCTGCACTGTTCCAGAGTGCAATGTAGGCACTGCCCCATTTATCGGTGGCAACAGGCCATCCCTGATTGGCGGAAGGAACCGAATACGCTTTGGTGAAATCAGCGCTTCTTGCCCATTCCCAATTTTGTGCAACAGTTCTCGGCGCAAAAAATAACAGCAAGCAGCAAAAAACTACAACCAGGGTTTGTTTCATTGTATTTATCATTTGCACGAATACAAAATTAATAGCATAACCCTGCTTTGGGTGGCAATCAATTAGTATTTATTCAATGTGTTGTTTTAAAGAGACACAAGATAATTAATAGCCATCAATAATTGTGCCATAAAAGTTGAAATGCCCACAAATTCCGGGTTCCGGACCGGAAAAATGGGCTAATATGCCCCGAAAGGGTATCTATGCGCTATTACAGCAGCACAAAACATGCCCCGGGCATACATATTGAAAGTATGTGCATGCAACAAGCAAGGCAAATAGCAAATAAAAATGCGCTATGATGTGTGTTGGTACACACGTCATAGCGCGAAATATTTGACGTCAGGTATCGACTTAGCTGATACCTGCGGTTACTGCGTCCCTGCTGATTTTTTTGACCAGTCCCTGTAAAACACTTCCGGGACCAACTTCTGTAAATTCAGTGGCACCATCAGCGACCATGTTTTGTACGGTTTGTGTCCAGCGTACCGGTGCAGTGAGCTGATTTATGAGATTCTGCTGAATAAGGGCCGGGTCAGAGTAGGGTTTTGCGTCTACATTCTGGTAAACCGGGCAGGTAGGAACAGCAAAGTGTGTGCTGGCTATTGCTTCCTGCAGTTCCTGGCGTGCAGGCTCCATGAGTGGCGAGTGGAATGCGCCACCAACCGGAAGCACCAATGCCCGTTTTGCTCCTGCTTCCTTCAGTTTTTCGCATGCTATGCGTATACCCTCTATGCTGCCACTGATCACGAGCTGACCGGGGCAGTTGTAGTTGGCAGCTACCACGATCTCTCCGGTTACGGCAGCGCAAACCTCTTCTATACGTGCATCGTCGAGACCCAGCACGGCTGCCATTGTAGACGGATTGATCTCGCAGGCTCGCTGCATGGCAGCAGCACGCTTGGCCACAAGGCGAAGCCCATCGGCAAATGAAAGGCTCCTGTTGGCGATAAGCGCAGAGAATTCGCCCAGCGAATGGCCTGCAACCATATCAGGGTTCAGGCCTGGCGTGGTCATAAAACGAACAACCGAGTGCAGAAAGATTGCAGGCTGGGTGACATTGGTTTGTTTGAGTTCGGTATCTGTGCCGCTGAACATTACATCGGTAATGCGGAAACCGAGAATTTCATTCGCTTGCTCAAACAGGTCTCTTGCAGCCTGATTTTCTTCATAAAGATTTTTTCCCATGCCCGGGAATTGCGCACCCTGTCCGGGGAACATATATACGTGTTTCATTTGCGGATGATTTAACCCTGGTGAACCTATGAGGGTAAGTAGCCGAAGCTATGGTGATTGTTATGTTTATGTTATGAAACCGGGTGCGAAAATAGCAGTAAAACAGGCAAACAACAAATAATAGTGCGGGTAAAATGTGAGCAGTTGATCTGCCATCTGGTCACCGGAGCAAGCTGGAAGTAACAGGTTGAATTGCGAAATGGGCCGCATGGCACACAGGGAAAAGGTATACTTTTGTGAACGAAGCATAGTATCTCCGGCTGGAATCAGCCCGGCTATATGCGGGTAGTCTATTATGAATCTTTCTTTTTTCATAGCGCGCAGGTATCTGGTGAAACAGAAGGGTACATTCTCTTCGTTTATCATCAGGCTGGCTATTGTTGCAACTGCGCTCAGCGTGGCGGTGATGATAGCTGCAATGGCTATTGTGACCGGGTTTCAGTACGCCGTGTCTGAAAAGATGTTTGGGTTCATGGGGCACGTGCAGGTCCGGAATTACAATGAAACAGGGTCATCGGGCGGCGCATTTGCCGATCCGGTCTATGCCGATCCTGCATTGATGCAGCAACTCAGGAGCATTCCGCAGGTCGCCGCAGTATCTCCGTTTGCCAACCGGCCGGTGATAGTTCAGGCAAACAATCTGCTGGAAGGGCTGATGCTGAAAGGCGTGGACAAAAACTACCGGTTTCAGCGCGGTATCACCATGTTGGGCAATGCTATAGATTATACAGACACGAGCTATTCAAAAGACATACTGCTCTCGAAAACTACTGCCGACAGGCTGAATGTAGCTGTGGGAGATACTGTGCAGATCAACTTCATCGACGAAAGCATACCCCGCATACGGCGGGTGCGGGTGGCGGGTTTTTACCACAGTGGTATGGAGGATATGGACAAGTTTTATGCGGTATGCGACCTCAGATTACTGCAGCGGCTCAACAACTGGACTGCAGACAGCATAAACGGATACCAGCTGGATCTTGCCGATGCGAACGATGCTGATTCTGTGGCTGCGCTAATCCATTTCAACCTGATCTCGGCTCCACTGGCGGTGTATACTACTGCGGGTACTTATACATTTATATTCGACTGGCTGAAGCTGCAGGATGTGAACAGCCTGTTGCTGATCGTGATCATGGCCATTGTAGCGGTGATCAATATGGGTGCGGCCTTGCTGATCATTATTGTAGACCGTGCAGTAATGATAGGGCTGCTCAAGGCATTGGGAATGTCGTTTGAAACAACGCGTAATATTTTTCTCAGTATTGCTGCCATTGTAGGGGGGGCTGGTATATTGCTTGGCAATCTGCTGGCATTTGGTATCTGTTATCTGCAACTGCGCTATGGATTTCTGAAGCTGCCCGAAAACTCTTACTATATGCGGTACGTACCCATACGGATCGTGTGGTGGAAAGTTGTTGTTGTAGATATAACAACATTATGCCTTTGTATATTTTGCATGTGGCTGCCAACGTTGTATATTCGCCGTGTACAACCGGCAAAGGTGCTGCAGTTTAAATAAAATCATATGTGCAGTGTCGTAGCCGTGTAGAGATAGATTTTGAGCAGGTGTCCCGACTCCTTATCCGGCGCTGTTCTGTATAATATGCTACTTAGAAATAAATAAAAGGAAATCGCAGCAATGAGTAATAAAGACATATATGCCAGATTGTGCAGCCAGCGGAAAGATATTCCTGTGTTTTCACAGCCATGGTGGCTGGATACGGTTTGTGCACAGTGGGATGTAGCTATTGTAAAGCGTGGCGAACATATAGCCGGTGCTTGGCCATACCCGGTGGAGAAGAAAATAGGTGTCACATTGGTACGTACACCCATGCTCACACCTTACATGGGGCCATTGGTATTTTATCCGCATGATCTTAAGGAGAGCAACAACGACAGTTACGAGCACGAAACCATAACCGGGCTGATAAAGCAGCTGCCTGACGCACCGGTATGGCATCTGGCGATACAGCCTGGCGTAAAACAGGCAGGCATTTTCAAGCAGCACAAGCTGTACTCGCAGGTACAACAGACTTTTTTGCTGGAGCTGAAGGAAGATGAGGAAACATTGCTCACCAACATGAAGGACGCGGTACGCCGGAACATTAGGATAGCCGAGAGCGAGGTAACGGTGACCAACTCGCCCGAACATCTGAAAGACCTGTACAAGTTTCAGAAAAATACGCTTGCCAAAAAGGGCAAATCTTTCAAATATTCGCTGAAAGACCTCAAGAAAATAATGGATGCCGCACTGGCCAACAAATCCACGGCCCTGTGGGTGGCCAAAACGGCTGACAAAAAAATACTGGCAATCGTTTGGGCGATGTGGGATGGAGAGACCAGCTACTACTTTATGGGCGGGCAAAACCCGGAAGCAAACAGCTATCGTGCCATGTCGCTGCTGCTATGGCATACCATGAAGCTTGCCAAGGCGCGCGGAAACAGTATTTATGACCTCGAAGGCAGTATGGATGAAGGTGTGGAACGTTTCTTCAGGAATTTTGGCGGAGATCGTGCGCTCTATATTGTGTTGATGAAGAATAAGTCGCTGATCTGGAAGCTGAAGCAGATGGTGCTCAAGTAGCACCGTAGGGTCTCATATTAACTACAGCCTAAAGAAAACAAGGTCAAAATTCCCATCTTGGTTGTTATTTTTCCGTTCTTGGATATAACACATAATTTTGCGGTAACTTTAAATTCATTTTGAACCTGACTGTGTGCAGATTAGTATCTGCATGCCTGTTATTTTTGTTATGTTTTTGTCTTTAATCAGAGATCGATATGAAAAGAATCTACTTTATCCTGTCATTTTGTTTCCTTTACCTGAGCAGTAACGCACAGACTGCAGCAACTTATGGGTTCACGGCATTGAGTGCGCCTTTTTCCAGTATTGCACTTACAGGCACACTTATACCAACACTTAGCGATGATGATGTCACCGAACTTGCGATACCAATCGGTTTCAACTTCGATTATTGCGGCACAACCTACACTTCTTTGTCGGCATGCAGCAATGGCTGGTTATCGTTGAATAATTCGCCCAGTCTGGATTTTGATAATATTGAATTGTTAATAGACGGGCCTGGTTGGATAATGCCATATTGGGACGATCTGGATGGTTTTTTTACCGGTGCGGTGTTTTGCGCTACCACCGGTATAGCACCCAACAGGGTGTTTACCATTGAGTGGAATAATTACGAATCACTTGTTGGGTTTGGCAGCGTGACTTTTCAGGTGAAACTATATGAAACTACCAACATCATTGATTTCCATTACGGGTTGTCTACGCTTTTTGGTTCAGATGCTACGATGGGTATTTCAAACGACAATATTTCGGACTGGCAAACCTTATCTGATGAGAGTGCAGCGCCTACGGCATTGCTGGCTCCGTTGTTTATCAATACTATAGTTGGTACGCCAGCCGATGGTCAGATATACCGCTGGACTCCCAGCAGTTGCGTAGTGAGCACTATTGCAGGTACGCTTACCACATGCCCCGGCGCTACCACTACACTTACCAATGCTACCGCAGGCGGCACATGGAGCAGCAGTACACCAGCCGTAGGCACCGTGGGCAGCACCAGCGGTGTAGTTTCAGGGCTCTCTGCCGGTACTACTACCATTACTTACACGGCATCTCCCGGCTGTTTTGCTACGGCTGTGGTTACAGTGTCTGCTATTACCCCCGTTACCGGAACGTATACGGTTTGTACAGGTTCCACAACTACACTGGGGCACGTTACCGCCGGAGGCACATGGAGTAGCAGCGCACCGGCCATAGCAACAATTAATGCAACAACTGGAGAGGTGGCCGGTCTGACACCGGGTACCGCTACCATGGCCTATACATTGCCGGGTGGTTGTGTGGCCAATGCCGTGGTGACAGTCTATGCAACGCCTGCCGCCATAACTGGTACGTTGTTGCTCTGTCAGGGCAATACCAACACTTTGGCATCAACAACGCTGGGTGGTGCGTGGAGCAGCAGTCTTACAGGAGTAGCGACAATAGATGCCGGTCTGGGCAATATTACAGGCATAGCCGGTGGTACAACAACCATATCTTATACTATGCCCAGCGGCTGTTACAGCCTGGCAATAGCCACGGTTAACCCCACTCCGGGAGTCATAACTGGCGGCACATCTACCTGCCTCGCAGGCACACTGGCGTTATCGAGCACCACATTCGGCGGTACATGGAGCAGCACCACGCCTGCCACAGCCACTATTAATGCGTCTACCGGTGTACTGACGGGAATAGGCAGTGGTACCACTACGGTATCTTATACACTGGCATCAGGTTGTTTTACAACGTTGGTTGTTAGTGTAACATCTGTTGTGGCACCCATTACCGGCGACATACAAGTATGTAGGTTTGATAACAGCCTGCTCGGTTGCACAACCCCGGGTGGTACCTGGAGTAGCAGCGCGCCGGCTATTGGCACAATTGGTGCAGCAACGGGCTTATTTCAAGCGTTGAGTGCCGGTACCACAACTATAAGTTATACACTGGGGTCAGGGTGTTTTACTACAGCTATAGTAACCGTTGATCCGGTTGAGTTGATAGGCGGCATTGCGACTGTGTGCCCCGGCAGCACGATCACTATGACCAATGCCGTAGCCGGTGGAACCTGGGCCAGTGCCAATACCGCAGTCTTTACTGTAAATGCCGGTGGTGTAGTTACAGGCATAAGTGCCGGAACAGTAAATATTTCTTATACCAATCCCTTTGGTTGTAGCATAGCTACACCTATAACGGTCAATCCGTTACCGACGGCAATTGCCGGAGATCTGCTTATCTGTGTGGGTACCACATCTACACTTAGCAGTGGGCCTGCAGGCGGTGTGTGGTCACACACACCGTTGGGTGCAGTATCAATAGACGGTGTTACGGGTATAGTGACAGGGGTATCTGTAGGGGTTTCAGAAGTGACTTATACCAACCCTGCAACCACCTGTATGGTGCGTGCAGCTGTGACTGTAGATCCGGCTCCGGCCGCAATCACCGGCGGTATGTCGGTTTGCCCTGGCAATACATCTGCCCTTGGGCATCCGGTATCGGGCGGCACATGGGCCAGCAGCAACGCAGCAGTAGCTTCTATAAGCGCAACGGGCGTATTAACGGGTGTTGCACTGGCAGGTGGCACAGCTACCATTTCTTATACATTACCCACCTCGGGCTGTGTGGCTACAAGGGTAGCAACAGTGCTGCCTGCGCCTGCCGCAATTGGCGGGGCGCTTACCGTATGCGTAGGTGCTACTACAGCGCTCACATCTGCAGGGGCGGCATGGAGCAGCAGCAACACCGCGGTAGCTACAGTGGGGGCAGGAACAGGAACTGTAGGTGGCATCAGCGCAGGCACAGCAACCATAATTGCTACAGGTGCCAACACATGCACAAGGTCGGCAGTGGTTACCGTTAATGCCAATCCCGGCGCTATCACAGGTACTGCTATTTTCTGTGCGCAGAGCACCACAACATTGGCAGCAGCGCCTGCAGGTGGTGCATGGAGCAGCAGTAATCTGCCGGTAGCAACTGTGAATGGTGGCGGTATCGTAGCCGGCATCAATAACGGCACTGCCACAATATCTTATACACTACTGGGGTGCTCCAGTACCAGAATTGTGACTGTGCAGCCATTGCCTGCCATCTTCACTCCGGCAGCACCAACAACAGTTTGTCTGGGTCTTACCACAACACTCAATAGCACACCGGGTGGCACATGGAGCAGCAGCAACATACCGGTAGCCGATATTGGTTCCACAACCGGAGTTGTAACAGGCAATGCGACAGGCACTGCGGTTATCACCTATACATTGCCTAGCGGTTGCCTGCGTACACGTACTATTACAGTGAATCCGTTGCCGGCTGCAATAGGTGGGGCAACAAGCATATGCCCCGGTTCAACTGTCACTTTGACCAATACATCTCCCGGCGGCACATGGAGCAGCAGCAATACTGCCGTTGCAACTATCGTAACCGGGTCTGGTGCGGTGACGGGTGTAGCGGGAGGCACCAGTACAATAACGTATACGGTGGGTACTGGCTGTATCAGCACAGCGGTAATGAGCGTTATTTCGGCGCCCATCGCAGCAATAACAGCAATTGGTGATACAAATCTTTGCCCTGGCGACTTTGTGACGCTTACCTCCAGCGCGGCCATAGGTGCTACATACGAGTGGTATGATGGTGGCGTGCTTATACCCACAGCTACTACGCCTACCTATATCACCAGCGCTGCAGGCAGCTATCAGGTGCGCGTGAGCATATCTGCTGGTTGTACCACATTGTCGGTCCCCAAAACCGTATCTGTGTTCCCCGCTACTGCTTCGATCACCGTGCCCGGTGGTGTTACTACTACCTGTGCAGGGTCGCCGGTGGCGCTTGATGCCAATACCGGCGTGGGGCTTACTTACCAGTGGCAACTGGGTGGTGCGCCAATAACCGGTGCAACAGCGGCTACGTACAATGCTGCAATAAGTGGCAACTACACGGTAAGGGTAACGAATGCGCAGGGATGCTGGGCCGTGTCCGCACCGGTTTCGATAACAGTAAATCCTACACCATCCAATGTGGTGACCGCCTCTGGTCCGCTGACATTCTGTAATGGCGGCAGCGTCACGTTGTCGGCAGTTGCCGGCTTTACATATCAGTGGTACAACAGCGTTGGTGCCATAGCTGGTGCTACTGCTGCATCCTTCACTACGTCCACTCCTGAAGATTATTATGTGGAAGTTACCGGAGCTGGCGCATGTATTGGTACATCTGCTATCAGCACGGTAATAGTTAATCCGTTGCCCGATGTATCTATTACTCCCGGCGGTACGCGCGTGTTTTGTGCAGGTGGCAATGTGCAGCTCGATGCTGCTGCCGGATATGGCTATCAGTGGTATCGCAATGGTACCGCACTTGCAGGCGCTACCAATGCTACATATTTTGCCTTCGCATCTGGTGGTTATCGGGTAGAGGTTACAGACCTTGCTACAGGCTGCACAGATATGACCCATGCCGATACTGTTGTAACGGTAATCTCTTCGCCAACTTCATTGCCACTCACGCCATCTACGTTTTGCTGGGGTGGCAGTTCGCTATTGTCTACCAGTGTGTCTGGTCTGGGCAGCGCGCTCACTTATCAGTGGTTCTTCAATGGTGTAGCAATACCGGGAGCAGTTGCAGCAAATTACACTGCAGGTGTTAGTGGCAATTATCATTGCCGAATAGCTGTACCGGGCAGCTGCACTATTTTGACCAATACGGTACCGGTAACAGAGATGCCACTGCCCGATCCGCCAATAACCTTTAACGGAACAATATTCCAGACCGGCAGCTACTATGTAAGTTATCAGTGGTATAAGAATCTCGTTGCCATTCCGGGCGCAGTGGCAAATACCACTCCGGCAACCAGCGACGGTAATTATAAAGTAGCGGTAACGGATACCAATGGCTGCCAGTCTGTATCGTCGGTATATGTACTTACTGGCTGGAAGGGAGGCTCACCGGGTACAGGTGTGACGAACGTGAACACTACTGACATCAGTATCTTCCCCAACCCGGCTGCAGAGACAATATATATAGCCTGCGAGATGAAGGTGCGTGCTGTTGTGAGCAGCATAGACGGAAAGGTGCTGATTACAGCGGAAAATGCTAAAGAGATAAGCCTGAAGGGTCTTGCTGACGGTGTTTACATCGTATCGTTGTACGACGAAAATGGTCAGCAGCTGAAAGTGCAGAAGTTGGTAAAGCGCCAATAAGTGTAAATAATTGTGACATTAATCGCTATACTGTAGAAGGCTGCCCTAACGGCGGCCTTTTACTTTGCTATTCGTTTGCAGGCAGGCATTGTCTATGGCGCTATCAGGGGTGTTATCGTCAATAATCAGTAATTTCACCCTGCAAAACAATAAGGTATGGCTGCAAAACAATACAAGGCATCGTTGCTGATAGCAGAGGATGAAGAAAGTCTGCGGGAGGCGCTGAAGCTGAATATGGAGCTGGAGGGCTACGAAGTAACCACGGTAGACAATGGCCCGGGAGTGATAAAGGCAGTGAAGAATGAATATTTTGACCTCATCATACTCGACATTATGCTGCCCGACATGGATGGTATCACCGTTTGTGAAACTATACGTATGCAGCACAACGATGTGCCGATACTATTTCTCTCTGCTCGCAACAGCAGTGCCGACAGGGTAGAGGGGCTCAAGAAAGGCGGCGACGACTACCTGACCAAACCATTTAACTTGGAAGAATTGTTGTTGCGGGTTGATAAACTGGTGACCAAGAATAAGAAGATAAAAGAGCCGCAGACCGTAAACGATACCTACGAATTTGACGGGTGCATTATTGACTTCAGCGCACATGAATGCATAGACAAGAACAAGCAGAAAACCGAGCTGAGTAAGAAGGAAGCTGCATTGCTGAGGCTGCTCACAGAGCACGAGGGCGAGGTGGTGTCGCGCGAGCAGATTTTGCAGATCGTATGGGGTTACAACGTATATCCTACTACCCGTACCATTGATAATTTTATACTCAATTTCAGAAAGTTTTTTGAGAAGGACAGCCGTAACCCTCGGCACTTTCACTCTATAAGGGGCATAGGGTACAAATTCACAAAATAGCTGCAGCAGGTGCTGGTCAGGAAGCCTTTATTTTTTTAAGGGCATCCAGGTAGATTTTCCGAATGCTGTTTTTCTCTTCGTGACTGGCAATGGCCTGCGCTTCCGGGACCAGCCATTTGTTATGAGGTGTGTTTAGCTTCAGTATCTGTCCCAGTGCATATGCCGCACTCCAGCGAACTACTGTACCCGGATGCTGCGTGTTGGCGAGCAACAGCTGAGCCGCAGTTTTAGTATCATCAGGGAAAAGGTGAATACAATTGCCGATTACCCGTGCCGATTCCCACTTTACTCTCGGTGTTTTGGCACACAGGCAATCCAGCACAAAATGCAATGCATTGGCAGTAATGATTTCCGGGTCCGTTTTCGACACGTATTCGAGGCTTTCAATACACGTGGCTTTCACAGGATCCTTACTGCCGGCAGCAAACGCAACCAGTGTGTCGGGAGGAACGGTACGCTCCAGTAGCCATACCGACAGCTTTTCGGTCCTTTCTTTTGGCTGCAGTGTTTTTTCGGCAAATAGCTGCGTTAGAGGCATAGTTGTGCGATACAGTGGTACTTGAAATCAGTTTCCGGTATTCAGCTGCGTGGCAGCTCAGGCGGCGCTTTTTCGGGTGCCGGATCGCGATCAGGTGTTGTTTCAGGTGGTGGCGCAATCACCGGATTTTCGGGTTTGGCCGGTTGAATTTCAGGTATGGGGTGCGTCACGGGTACTTCCTGTCCTCTGTTTGGGTCTGTCATAACCTGCGTGTTGAAAAAGTGATTGGATACATTTGCCACATACTCCGCTACCGCAGCCGTGACTATTCCAAAATTAACCCTTTATTTCCGCGAAGTAGTGTTAATTAACACTCAGCCCATATCGTATTCACGCTCCACAACTTTTTTCACCTTGTCTACCAGGCTTAGCGTTGCCGGACAATGGATCAGATTCATCTTGAACGTATCGCCATACAAGTCGAACGGCTTAAGATTGTGGTGTGGAAACTGCGCACAGTCTACCGGACGAACCTCATATATCGAGCACTTATTATCGGCAAGAAACTGGCATGGCTGCTGCTTGTTCATCCAGTCGCCGGTGGAGTCTTCTTTATAAAGCCATTTTTCTTTGAATGCGGCAGGCTTCATACCCAGGTGTTTGGCTATGCGCGAGATGTCCTTTGTGCTGTAGGTAGGTGTCATTGTTTTGCAGCAGTTGGCACATGTGGTGCAATCTGTCTCCTGCCACATTTCTGCGTCTGCCTTGTCTACAATTTCCTGCATGTCGGGCGGAACAAGGTTGTCAAGTTTGTCGAGAAAAGCCGAAAGGGATTTCTTTTTTCGTGCTGCGGTAATTCTGAATTTTTCCAGGTCCATACTGCTTGTAAATATAGGTGGTTTGTTGCAATGGTGAAAATGCAATCAGGCCCGTTGTTCAGAACAGGTTTCCGGTATTGGAGCCGGGAAGTCGGCTCAGCTCATCTGGCGTAAAATCATCTGACCAGTTGGGTGGCAATGGTGTGCGATACCTGATCAGCAGGTACAGCGATGCACCAAATAATAATGCACCGGCAGCAACTATGGAATACGGTACGGTATTGTTGTCCAGAAATGTTTTTACTGCGCCGTCGGTGCCGCCCAGATAATGCAGTGTGATCTGGGTGCCATTGAAGAACAGGTGGCCTGCAATGCTGCACCAGATAGACCCGGTGAGGTTGTAGATAACCGCCAGCAGTACACCCGCCAGAAAAATGGACAGGTAACCATAGATGTTTGCATGCGAATAGGAGAACACTACTGCTGTAAACATTATGGGGAATACCATGGTGCGGCTCCTTTTTCGGGCAAAGCGCATCAGCACTCCTCTGAAGAACAGCTCCTCGCCAATGGCTGGTATAATGGCTACTACAACAAACACCCGCAGGAAATCGACAAAGCTGTTCATCTGCAGGAATGCCTTGAATACATTGTCATTCGCAGCCTGTGCTGCCTTTATATCCTTGCCAAAATTTATGAGTCCCATCCAGTTTTCTATCATGATGAGCATGGGCATGGCACCTGTCATAAGCAGCACCGCAAGCAGTATCTGTATACTTTTGCCGGGTTTGCGCAGACCCAGATAAGCTGCCGGTTCGGGGTGGGCCAGATAGGCAAACGTGAGCGCCGGGAGCATATATACGAACATGTTTTGTACACCCTGAACGACTATTGTGGCCTTGATCAGTGCCGCAGGGCTACCCGGATGGATACCGGCAAGCTGCGCAGGAAGAAAACCTGTCAGCTTGGTGAACACACCAAAGATGATCGCCCCCACGCTGGACATAAAGGTGAAGGCCATCAGCAGGAATAACAATAATTGCATACCCCATGGGTACAACCTGAAATACTTCATATGCTGTAAATAAAAACGGCTGTAAAGGTAGTGGTTAGTGCCGGACTATTGAGCCTCCACTATCGCTCAGATATGGGCTGCTTTTACTTTGTCTTTGCTG
Organism: uncultured Bacteroidota bacterium; assembly: GCA_903824665.1. GTDB lineage: Bacteria > Bacteroidota > Bacteroidia > Chitinophagales > Chitinophagaceae > Nemorincola. The sequence continues at coordinate 32,270 of CAIJXT010000014.1, forward strand.
CTTACAATCTTACCATCCTGCATGGTGAGTATGCGGTCGGTCATCTGGGCAAGGGCATCGTTGTGGGTGATCATGATAAATGTTTGCCCAAACTGGTCGCGCAGTTGCAGAAACAGTTTGTGCACCAGGTGCGCATTTTCACTGTCCAGATTGCCGGTGGGCTCGTCGGCCATGATCACCGACGGCCGGGTGACTAAAGCCCGGGCAATCGCTACGCGCTGCTGTTCGCCCCCCGAGAGTTCTGACGGCTTGTGTTCTGTACGGCCGGCAAGTCCCACCACACCCAGCATTTCTTTAGCTTTTTCAATCGCTTCTTTTTTACCCTCTCCCTTTATCCAGAGGGGCACACACACATTTTCTATTGCACTAAACTCTGGCAGCAGGTGGTGAAACTGGAATACAAACCCTATATGTGCATTGCGAAAACGTGCCTGCTTTTTGGGTGGCAGTAGCAGTATGTCTGTGTTGTCTATAAGTACACTGCCGCTATCGGGCTTGTCCAGACCGCCAAGCAGGTGCAGCAGGGTGCTTTTGCCTGCGCCGGAAGGCCCCACTATAGATACGATCTCTCCCTTGGCTACACTCAGCGAAACATCATTGACTACTGTAAAAGCAGCATATTTTTTGGTGACGTTTCTGGCAGTAAGCATATTCTGTTGGTGTGGTTATCTGTTGTACCTGATTGTCAACGCAAGATATTCATTAATTTTCGGAAAGCTGTTCCGAAGGGTATTCGCAACAATGAATACGGCATTTTTATGTTAACATTAATATCATTGAAAATTTGTCATTTCTTTTTTGTTTTTTCCCTTACATTTGCGGAAAGTCGATAAAAATAAATCTATTCATAATATGTTTTGGACACTAGAATTAGCATCACACCTTGAAGACGCTCCGTGGCCTGCCACAAAGGACGAACTGATAGATTACGCGATACGCTCAGGAGCACCGCTGGAGGTTGTTGAAAATCTGCAGGAGCTCGATGATGAGGGAGAAATATATGAAGGCATAGAAGACATATGGCCGGATTACCCTACACAGGAAGACTTCTTCTTTAACGAAGACGAATACTGATGCGGCAACGATTTGCCGGACAATAATAAAAACACCAGAGAGTGATAGCAAAAGCCCGCATGAAAGCGGGCTTTTTTGTGTGCAAAGGAAAATATTTGATTGACCGAATTGCAGATGATCAGGCTTTGATGGCACCAGCATACATCAGCACAAAGATGGCTATTGCCGCTGCGATACGGTAGATGCCAAATGCACGCAGGCTGTTTTTTTGCAGAAATACTATGAAGGTCTTTATCGCAATAAGCGCCACTACAAAAGCAATTACATTGCCCACACCCAGCATAGCGAGGTTGTTTTTGTCCTGCAGCATTTCGGGGTGTTCTTTCACTGCTTTCAATAGTTTGTAGCCTGTAGCAGCCATCATGGTAGGTACGGCAAGGAAGAACGAGAACTCAGCCGCAAACTTGCGGGTCAGCCCCTGCTGCATGCCACCAATAATGGTTGCAGCACTGCGGCTGGTACCGGGTATCATTGCTATTACCTGCCACAAACCCACCATAAAACTCTTTTTATAGCTCATCTGCTGCTCTGTTTCGGTATCACTTTTACCAAACAGTTTGTCTACAAACAACAGCACTATGCCGCCCACCAGCAATGCAATGGCTACCGTTGTGGGGCTTTCCAGAAATTCATCTATTTTTTTGGAGAAAAGGAAGCCAAAAGCCAATGCCGGGAAAACAGCTACTATCAGTTTAAGGTAGAAATCGATGCGTTTTATGTCCAGAAATTTTTTCCAGTACAGCACTACCACAGACATAATAGCGCCCAGTTGAATACAGATTTCGAACAGCCGTGTAAACTCTCGCTCGGCTTCGGTAAAAGTTTTGCCATGATTCATTATGGCATCAACAATGATCATGTGACCTGTTGAGGAAATGGGCAGGAATTCAGTGATTCCTTCCACAATGCTGAGAATGATGGTATCGAGCCAGGTCATGTGTTATGGTATGTTGATATACTTATGTGTTTGCAAAGACAACTGCCACCTGGGGTGTTGTTTGATGTAGTCTATTATCAGTGGTGTTACCGTTTCTCTTTTACTCCATTCAGGCTGCAGAAAGAGTCTGCACGATGGGTTTACCTTCGCAGCATGCTGTTCTGCCCATTCAAAGTCCGAACGGTTGAAAACCACCACCTTCAATTCATCAGCAACCACAGCGCAGGCGTCCAGCGGCGCTTTGAATTTTTTTGGTGAGAGTGTTACCCAATCCAGATGACCGGACAGCGGGTGCGCTCCCGACGTTTCGATATGTATACTGAATCCTGCCGCCCGCAATGCATCGCATAGTGCGGTCAGATTGTGCATAGCAGGCTCGCCACCGGTTATTACCGCCAGTCGGCCTTCATGTGCCGAGGCGATCTGTGCCAGCTCCACATTGGTCATGAGCGGGTGCGCTGTGGCGTCCCAGCTATCCTTTACATCGCACCATACACAGCCTACATCGCAGCCGCCCAGCCTTATAAAATAGGCTGCTCTGCCGGTATGCACACCCTCGCCCTGCAGCGTATAGAAATGCTCCATGACCGGGTAAGAGGCGATATTCAGATCGTTTGTCAAAGTATATTGTTGCCGGGTAAATGATACTGGTATTATTACAGCAGGCGCAAAATTACACCATCCTGCCGTAGAACGTGCAGCCTGATTGCGCAAAAGCGCTATTCAATCCCGGTTGCTATTTACTTTCCCTTCAGTTGTGCTGCCAGAAGGGTGTTTTTCATCAGACCGCAAATAGTCATCAGGCCTACACCCTTTGGTACCGGAGTGATGTAGCTGCACAGTGGCGCCACATTGTCAAAGTCCACATCGCCTACCAGACGGCTACCGCTCTTTTTGGTGGCGTCATCTATACGGTTGATGCCCACATCTATGATTATTGCACCCGGCTTCACCATATCAGCTGTCACATACTTTGGCCTGCCTATCGCCGCCACTATAATGTCTGCGCTCAACGTAAAGTCTTTCAGGTTTTTGGTGCGGGAGTGGCACATGGTTACCGTGGCATTGCCGGGGTTGCCGTTGCGGCTCATCAGAATAGTCATAGGTGTGCCTACTATATTACTGCGGCCTATTACCACGCAATGCATGCCTGCTGTGTCTATTTTATAGTATTCCAGCATCAGCATTATGCCGTATGGTGTAGCCGGCAGAAAGGTGGGCTGTCCCAGCAGCATACGGCCCTGAGAAATGGGGTGGAACCCATCTACATCTTTGCCGGGATGTATGGCGTTGATCACCGAATCGGGTGAAATATGGGCGGGCAGCGGTAATTGCACCAGTATCCCATCTATATTGTTGTCATTATTCAGGCGGTCTACTTCAGCTATCAGTGCTGTTTCTGTAATATCAGCAGGCAGGCGTAGCAGGGTAGAGTCAAAACCCAGTTCTTCGCAGTGTTTTACTTTAGAGCCTACATAGGCTTCGCTTGCAGGGTTATTACCTACCAGTATAGCGGCAAGATGTGGTTTCTTGCCACCACCGGCCTGCCAGTTTCCAACTTCTTGTTTTATCTGCTCTTTAATATGGCCAGATACGAGTACACCATCGAGTAGTTGCATATAGTAAAGATAATTTTTTGTTGAAGATATGGAAATGGTTAGCTTTTAGGTAAAGAAGGACACTTTTTTGTAAAATCACTCGAGTGGGTTGTTCTTGCCAGTACACCGGCACAATACTTTCAGATCCGATGGCAAATAATATCCCTTATTCCCGTCGGGCTGGACATACCTATATAACACCCTCTTTTCGTAACTTTGCCACCCGTTACAAATATATATAATAATATGGCTTACACTCCACAGAATAAGATTCGTCTCGTAACCGCAGCATCGCTGTTCGATGGTCATGATGCGTCTATCAATATTATGCGCCGCATCATGCAGGCCAGTGGTGCCGAGGTAATACATCTGGGCCACGATCGCAGTGTGCAGGATGTGGTAGATTGTGCCATACAGGAGGACGCCAATGGTATCGCCATAACTTCTTATCAGGGTGGTCATGTGGAGTACTTCAAGTATATGCATGACCTGCTGAAGGATGCAGGCTGTGGCCACATCAAGCTGTTTGGTGGCGGTGGTGGTGTAATTCTGCCCGACGAGATTAAAGAACTGGAAGCATACGGCATTACACGTATTTACTCCCCCGACGACGGCCGTGCTATGGGGCTGCAAGGCATGATAGATGATTTGCTGCAGACCTGCGATTTTCCGACTGGTAACCAGTTGAATGGTGAGGCGGGACACTTGGCCAACAAAGATGTAAAGTCTATTGCGCGCCTTATATCCGCAGCCGAAAATTATTACGATCTGCCCGAAACACAGGCTGCACTGAAAAAAATACAGGAGCTGGCAACCGCATCCAAAGCACCTGTGCTGGGTATTACCGGTACCGGCGGTGCAGGCAAAAGCTCGCTGGTAGATGAGCTGGTGAGGCGCTTCCTGCTCGATTTCAAAGACAAGCACATAGGCATCATATCCGTAGACCCGTCTAAACGCAAAACGGGTGGTGCACTGCTGGGCGACCGCATCCGTATGAACGCTATCCGAAATGACAGGGTATACATGCGCTCTATGGCCACACGCCAGAGCAATCTGGCCGTATCAAAGCACATACACGATGCTGTAAATATTTTGAAGGCTGCGAATTATGACCTTATCATACTCGAAACGTCCGGCATAGGACAAAGCGATACGCAGATCACCGATTACTGCGATACGAGTCTGTATGTAATGACACCGGAATACGGAGCAGCCACACAGCTGGAGAAAATTGACATGCTCGACTTTGCGGATATTGTTGTGATAAACAAGTTCGATAAGCGTGGTGCACTGGATGCGCTGCGCGATGTGAAGAAGCAATACCAGCGCAATCACAAGCTGTTCGACCAGAAGTCTGAAGACATGCCGGTGTTTGGTACTATCGCATCACAGTTCAACGATCCCGGTACGAATACCATGTACAAAACGCTGATAGATATTGTAGCGCGCAAAACAGGTGCACCATTGGTATCAGAGTTTGCGGTGAGCGGCGAAATGAGCGAGAAGATTTACATTATTCCACCAAACCGTACACGATACCTGAGCGAAATTTCGGAGAACAACCGTGGCTACGACAACTGGGCAGTGAATCAGGCAGCCGTAGCCCAGAAGCTTTTTGGTATCAGAAAGACCATGGAGACGCTGGAGGCGATGGAAGTGGAAGACAAGGACAGGCTTTTAAAATCACTGCAACAGGTATACGCCAAAACCGAGCTGGAACTGGATCCTAAAAACAAAGTGCTGCTGGAAACCTGGGGCGATAAAATAAAGAACTATACCGACGAGTACTATACCTACAAGGTGCGCAACAAAGAGGTGAAGATAAAAACTCACTCAGAGTCGCTGTCGCATCTGCAGATACCCAAGGTGGCTGTTCCGCGTTTCGAGGCGTGGGGCGAGATACTGAAGTGGGCGCTGGCAGAGAATTTTCCGGGTGAGTTTCCCTACGCCGCAGGTATATACCCATTCAAGCGTGTGGGTGAGGATCCTGCTCGTATGTTTGCCGGAGAGGGTGGTCCAGAGCGCACCAACAAGCGCTTTCACTATGTATCGCACGGCCTGCCTGCAAAGCGTTTGAGCACAGCCTTCGACAGTGTTACACTCTATGGTCAGGACCCCGATCACCGCCCCGATATTTACGGCAAGGTGGGCAACTCCGGCGTAAGTGTCTGTTGCCTCGATGATGCCAAGAAATTGTACAGCGGTTTCAATCTGGCCGACCCGATGACCTCTGTATCTATGACCATCAACGGGCCTGCGCCTACCATCACCGCATTCTTCATGAATGCGGCTATAGATCAGCAATGCGAGCTGTACATAAAAGCCAATGGGCTGGAAGAGGAAGTAAACCGCAAGATTGACGAAATATATGCTGCCAAAGGGTTGCAGCGCCCCTATTACAACACCGGCGGAACCAACAACCTCCCCGATGGCAACGATGGCCTTGGCCTTATGCTGCTGGGTGTAACCGGCGACCAGGTGCTGCCCGCAGATGTATACAGCGAGATCAAGGAAAGAACTTTGTCCTCTGTGCGTGGCACTGTCCAGGCCGACATTCTGAAAGAAGACCAGGCACAAAACACCTGTATCTTCTCTACTGAGTTCTCCCTGAGGGTGATGGGCGATGTGCAGCAGTATTTTATTGACGAGAAAGTCCGCAACTTCTACTCTGTATCCATCAGTGGGTACCATATAGCTGAGGCTGGTGCCAACCCCATTTCGCAGTTGGCGTTCACGCTCTCCAACGGGTTTACATTTGTAGAGTACTACCTGAGCCGGGGTATGCATATCGATGATTTTGCACCCAACCTTTCTTTCTTTTTCAGCAACGGCATAGACCCTGAGTACAGTGTTATAGGTCGCGTGGCACGCCGTATATGGGCCAAGGCTATGAAGCTGAAATACGGAGGCAATGAGCGCTCGCAGATGCTCAAATACCATATACAGACATCGGGCAGATCGCTGCATGCGCAGGAGATTGACTTTAATGATATTCGCACTACACTGCAGGCATTGTATGCCATATACGACAACTGCAATTCGCTGCATACCAATGCCTACGACGAGGCAATAACAACTCCTACCGAAGAGAGTGTGCGCCGCGCTATGGCCATTCAGCTCATTATCAACAAAGAGCTGGGGCTCGCCAAAAACGAAAACCCGCTGCAGGGTTCGTTTATCATAGACGAGCTCACCAATCTTGTAGAAGAAGCAGTACTGGCCGAGTTCGACCGGATCACGGAGCGTGGTGGTGTGCTGGGTGCCATGGAGACTATGTATCAGCGGGGCAAGATTCAGGAAGAAAGCCTGTACTACGAAACACTGAAGCATACAGGCGAATTCCCGATTATAGGAGTGAATACCTTCCTCAGCTCAAAAGGTTCACCAACCATTATCCCGTCAGAGGTGATACGCTCTACTACCGACGAGAAAGAGTTTCAGATCGCTACCGTGCAGAATTTGTGGAAGCGCAGCGAAGATAAAAGCGGTGAGATGCTGGTACGCTTGCAGCAAACAGCTATCCGCAATGAGAATATTTTCGCCGAACTGATGGAAGTAGTTAAATACTGCTCCCTCGGCCAGATCACTAAGGCTTTGTTTGAGGTAGGCGGTCAATATAGGCGGAATATGTAAGTAGGATAAGACAGATATGCACCTCACTGCACTAGCAGGGAGTACACAATAGAATAGATGCGGGGACATTACTCTTTAGAATGATGTCCCTGTTTTTTGTGGAAGAATGCCGAATCGAACTTTTTTGGAGGAGTTTCAAATACTCTGCCGTCAAAACAGGAACAGTGCAGAGAAACACAAAGGACTTGTTGCTGGATTTAAAATTTTATTAGGTAATTATATACCGCTTTAACCCCGTTATTACTATATTGGTATATGGATTACGGAGGAATGACAGTAAATGAACGACTTTATGTTAGTGGAAACTTAGACAAGTTTTACGAAGCTATAAAAACTAAAGACAAAGAGACTGTGATAAAAATATTACAGGAAGTTCAGTTAAACTACATGAATATTTTGCCCATACTCAAGAATCATGGTTTGGAGCAGTAGTTAGCTCTTTTTAGGGTTGGGTTAAAGTAATATATAAGCACCTTTTATTATTTCAAACAATGCTGTACTTTCCCACTGTTTCTTTAGTACATCAATAAATCAAAGACAATAATGAAATATTTAATAGCTATTGGGCTATCTGCCGCAATACTGATGACCTCCTGCACAAAGACCTACACCTGTGCCTGCACATTTGTTGATAGTGCCGGTAACACTACACAACATACTATCGGCGCTATGAACAAAACAAAAAACAAAGCACAAAAGTCGTGCGATGAAGGAGGCAATGCCTATAAGCCGGCTTACAAATCAGTCTCGTGTCACCTGGAGTAGTTGGCACCAGCGGAAAAGCAGAGAGTGAAACACATGTGCACTCAGCTCCTGATTTGTGGAGCATACCGGATTCGAAGTTTTTCGAACAGGATTTGGAGTGGTTTCAAGGTCTTGACTAGAAACAGCATGCAAAAATAATAGATGCATTTTGGCTCGGTTTTTGTGGCATATTACTTGTAGCCCCTGGCAGCAAACATGCAATTTTTCTCCATGGCAGCAAGTGCGCAAAAAGTGCGCAAAAATGCAATCCCATAGTGTTGATTATCAGCTATTTGTGATTTTTCAATTTTTTCAGTGCAAGTGCGCAATTTTCTATTGCACAGTCGTTTTAGGGTACTTATACGGCAGCTCCGGTGCCGTTAGTGTAGACCTGTCAGGTAAATATCCGCATGTCAGTTCCCAATAAAAGTGGGTATTTGTTTTGCAGAAATGCGCACTGCAGGCAATAACAGTGAAAGATGTAACTTTTCCTGTCGTCACTGTAGTAACTTCATTCCCGATTGGATGCAGTTGGCAAACGAAGCACCCGGTACAACAGTTATGTAAAATTGCCACCACCAGATGCGTCGCGCTTTAAAAATCACACTTTGGATTCTAGGATCGCTCATCTTGCTGGTGTTACTGGCAGGGGTGTTCCTGAATTCCTATTGGGGGCAGAACATAGTAAGAGGCAGAGCCGAAGTTTTTCTGCGCGACAAGCTGAAAACAGAAGTGCGAATCGGTTTCCTGGGTGTCGGTTTTCCTAAGTCTATCGTAATACGCGACGTACTGCTACTGGACAAAACACAGGATACATTGCTGGCACTTGGGGAGTTGAGGATGAATATCAGCATGCTGGCGCTCCTCAGCAGCAAGATTGATGTGCAGCGGGTTTTGCTCAGTGGTGTTCACGCCCACATTTACCGCAATCTGCATGATACCGACTTTAATTTTACCTACATCATCAATGCGTTTGCCGGCAAACCCAGGGATACGACCATACCCCGCGACACAACATCGAAACCGCTGGCAATAACGGTAGGCAAGGTGCAACTCACTGATATCCATGCCCGGTTCGACGACTATACTGGAGGTACTAGGATGGCTGTTGATCTCAATCAGTTGGAGCTCAGTATGAAGAAGCTGGATCTGGAGAAAATGCTGTTTCATGTCGGCAAACTCACCGTCGACGGGCTTAGCGGTTCATTCATTCAGGATACATCCTGGCTGCCTGCAACACCGCACATCGGTGGTAAGGCTGATCTGCAACTGATAGCTGACGATATAGATCTGCAAAAGGTCGCATTCAGTTACAGCGACAAGCTAAGTAAACTGTCTTTTGCCACACGGGTCGGTGCGCTGCAATTGCAGGTCAATACATTCGGGCTTTCAGAGCAGCTGATCGACATAAAAACACTGGCAATCAGCAATACGGATTTTGAGCTGGTGATGGGAAAACACCCTGCCGCTACTCAGGACACCGGCAGTACTCCATCGGCAACGATTGATGAAGGATGGCATCTGCGTGCAGGTGATATCGATTTGTCAGGTGTGCACTTCCGTATGGATGATGAAAGTGCTGCACGCATACCAAAGGGAATAGACTATGCCCACCTCAACCTGCGAGAGGTAGCGGTGAAACTGCACGACGCAAAATACGACCGCGACAGCTTGTCTGGAACACTCAGACACCTTGCCGCCAAAGAGCAGAGCGGTGTGCAGGTAAACGAGATGCGGGCGCATTTCAGTTACAACCTTCAGGGTGCTGTGCTCGATCAGCTTTATCTCGAAACACCCAATACAACATTGCAGGACCATCTGGAAGTACACTACCATTCACTGGCCTCGTTGAAAGACAGCCTGAAGGCAATGAATATGCGGGTAGATCTTGTAAAAAGCACCATCGCTGTAAGCGATATACTGCTCTTTGTGCCAGAGCTGGAAGCGCAGAAAATGTTTGGTGAGAACAGGAATGCCAGCATCCGTTTGGAAACAAAATTCAATGGCCGCCTCGACAAGCTGGATATCAGCCGGTTTCATCTGGCTGGGTTGCGCAATACAGAGATATTGCTCAGTGGCAGAATAGCGGGGCTGCCCGACGCCGATAAGATTTCGTACGATATCAATATTGCAAAATTGCTTTCGTCGTCAGCAGATCTGTCCACCTTTGTGCCAGACTCGGTATTGTCCTTCATTCGTATTCCGGACGGGTTTGGCATAGCGGGTACAGTATCCGGAACGATACGCGACTATAAAGCCAATTTGAACATTGCCAGCACTGATGGTTTGGCCCAGATCACCGGCCGGCTGGCTATGTCTCCCGGCAAGGGCAGGGAGGAGTACGATATGGCGGTAAGTACGGCACAATTAAATGTAGGCCGTATACTGAAACAGGACTCTGTTCTGGGGGCGGTAAGTGCACGTTTTGTAGCAAAAGGTACAGGCTTTGACCCTAAGTCCATGAATGCGGTTGTTGATGGCAATATTCTTTCTGCCATGATTAAGGGTTATCGTTATCACGACATTTCACTGTATGGTAAAATGGCAGCGCAAAAAGGTGATATTGATATGATCGCTGCCGACCCTAATTTGCGCATGCAGCTAAAGGGTCATGCAGACTTCAGTGGGAAGTACGTAGCTGCCGTGGCTGACATACGGATGGATAGTATAGACTTTCAGGCACTGAAGTTGTACAGTACAGAGTTGCGGGCCAGTGGTACCATCCATGCTGATTTTCCCGAGCTCAATCCCGAATATCCGCGGGGTTCTTTTGTGTGGTGGCAGCCTGTGGTCAGTGCCGGCGGCAAGCGGTTTTATCTCGATAGTCTTTATGTGCTGTCCAATCCGTCGGCCGATTCCGGACAGAATATTGTTGCCGATCTCGGGGTGCTCCATGCAAGTGTTACGGGCAGAATACCCCTCACGGGAATTGCACCTGCTATCAAGGAGCATATCAGCAGGCACTATAATTTTGATACCAAGGGCAAGCCTGCACATGATACCGGTAAGGCACAGACTGTGCTGGCAGACTATTCGTTGAACGTAGCTGTAGATGTTGCAGACAAGCCCATGCTGCGCAGCATATTGCCCGGTCTTACCTCCTTCGATTCCATTCGGCTGCGTGCACAAGTAACCAGCCGTGTACTGTCGTTGGATCTGCTTGTGCCGGACCTTGTGTACGGCACCACTGCCATAGAAGGTGGCAGCGTAAAGGTGAGGGCAACTGATTCAGCGTTTACTTACGATGCTACTGTAGATCGCATCAGTCAGGATAAGTTTTCGCTGTGGGCAACCAATGTTAATGGCAAAATTGATCAGGACACGATAACTGTCAATGTCAGTATATCTGATGCGGCACGGCAGCCACGCTTTGTGCTGGCGGCAGATATACAGAAGGCAGGCGACTCGCAGGTGATACACCTCAGGCCCGGTCTTATGCTCGACTACCGAGACTGGCAGGTGGCACAACCCAACCGTATAGTACTTGCCGGCGACGGGTTTTATATACACAACTTTGGTATCACCGACAATGGCCAGCACATAGGAGCCAACAGCGCACAGGCGGTTATTAATGCGCCGCTCAAAGTAGATATCACCAATTTTAAGCTGTCTAATATTACACAGGCGCTGAGCAGCAGCGATACATTGCTTGCTTCCGGTTTGCTTGGTGGCTATGTCAATGTGGAGCAATTCAAACCCGGCGTTATAGTGTCTGGCGACCTGCAGATTGTAGACCTGTCTTTGCTGGGCGATACTGTGGGTAACCTGCGCCTGCAGGTCAATAACAAACAGGAGAACACACTCGATGCAAAGGTGCACCTTGCGGGCAACGGCAACGACATAGCGCTGGAAGGCGCCTGGTACCTGAAGACGAAAGACGGCAATGATTTTAATTTCAATGCCGATGTGAACGCTGTATCCATGCGCAGCATAGAAGCGCTTACAATGCACCACATTAAAAACAGTTCAGGCTTCCTGCGGGGTAAGCTGAGTTTACAGGGCACTGTTAAGGCTCCTGTAGTTCGCGGCACATTGCAGACCGACAATTTCAAGACCACGGTAAGCATGCTCAATGCAACCTTCAAAATGCCGGCAGAAAAGATCACGTTTACAGGTGATGCGGTCACTTTCAACAACTTCATCATCAGGGATGAAAATGACAATAAGGCTACATTGAACGGCAGCATTGATATCCGGAATCTGTCCGATTTGCAAATGGATATGAAGGTGCGAGCCAACAAATGGCGTGCTTTGCATTCTACCGAAAAAGACAATAAAACGTTTTATGGAGATTTGCTGCTCACTACCAACCTGAACGTAAAAGGTACTCCCACTGCACCTTTAGTTGATGGAACGATCAATATTCTTAAGGGTACCAAGGTGACCGTTGTGAATCCGGAGAGCAACCCCGAAATAGAAAGCAGAAAGGGGATAGTGCGGTTTGTAAATATGAAGGATACCGGCAGACGAAATGTACTGGTGCCCAAAAAGACGGCAACTGCAAAGGTGAATCAGAAAAAGGGGTCAGATATAAATGTCAACATTACAGTAGATAAAGAAGCTGAGTTTAGTCTGATACTGGACAAATCTTCAGGTGACTTTCTTACCGTGAAGGGTGATGCCAACATCAATGCGTCTGTAACACCAGGTGGTACCATAGGGCTTACGGGCAGTTACGCACTTACAGATGGGGCATATCAGCTTAATTACAATTTGGTGAAACGAAGGTTCAGGATAGCACAGGGCAGCATGATCACCTTTGCTGGCGACCCGATAAAAGGCACAATACTGGATGTGACGGCTGTATACGAAGCACAGGTATCGCCTTACGATCTTGTACAGCGGCAGGTAGCCGATGTTACCCAGCTCAATTACTACAAGCAGCGGCTCCCGTTCGATGTGAAGCTTTTTATGAACGGCCCCATACTTACGCCCCGGCTTACTTTCGATATTGTGCTTCCCGAAAGCAAGGCCAACAAGTTGTCTGCCGACCAGATAGATCTGGTACAGGGCAAACTCAGTCAGGTACGCACAGACACATCAGAGCTGAACAAACAAGTGTTTGCCATTCTCATTCTCAACAGGTTTGTTTCCGACGATCCGTTTAGCTCAGGTGCAGGCAGCAGTGCTTCGTTTACAGCGTTGCAGAGTGTAAGCACATTCATAGGAGAGCAACTCAACAGGGCTGCCGGCAAACTGGTAAAAGGAGTTGATTTTTCGGTAGACCTTGCTACTACCGAAGACTACACATCGGGCAGCCTGCGCCAGCGCACCGATCTCAATCTTGCTGCATCCAAACAACTGCTGAATGACCGGCTGAAGCTAACACTGGGCAATAACTTTGAGCTCGACGGGCCACAGTCGGGTTCTGGCAATTCGTCCAGCTTTGTACCATCAAACCTCGCTGCCGACTACCTGTTATCTGCCGATGGAAAGTATACGCTGCGCGGATACAGAAGGGCCTATGATGTGGGTGTGTTGCAGGGATTTGTTACAGAAACAGGGCTAAATTTTATTGTCAGCTACGACTACAACAAAATCCGTAGTGTGTTCAGAAAGCAACGGAAACGGGATACAGGAGAAAGGGCAGATGAACGTGTTACGAAAGAAGGAAAGAAGGTAAAGGAAAACAAATAAGTATGTTACAGGCAGTTGTCAGATTTATGTTCGTTGTTATTGTTGCCTGTGTGCTGTCTGCATGCAGCAATAGCAGGCATTTGGAGGGAAGTGATCGTCTGTTCAGGGGAAGCAAGGTGAAGATTCTGGATCATGAAGCAGGCAGGAAGGAAAGGAAAATACTGGTGAAGGATCTGGAAGGTTTGGTTCGCCCCAGGCCCAACTCCACAACGCTGGGTATGCGTCTGAAGCTCACCATGTACAACCTGGCAGGCGATACGAAAAAGAAGAAGGGGCTTCGGCAGTGGTTTAGAAACAAAGTCGGCGAACCGCCGGTGCTCACCAGCAGTGTGGTGTTGCACACCAACCGCGACATCATGGTCAATTTCCTTGAAAACCGTGGGTTTTTTAATGCAAGTGTGTCGGCACGGTTCGACTCGGCAGGCAAAGGCAAATCTGTTGCTGTATTCAACGTCACTACGGGTGGGCAATACCTCATCAACGAAGTCCATTTTGCTGCCGATTCCACTGCCGTCTCAAAAGATATCGCAAGGTCTTTTCACGAGACATTGTTGAAGCCCGGATCGCCATTCAATCTGGGTGTAATCAAGGCCGAAAGGGAGCGCATAGACCGTATGCTAAAAGAAGACGGATACTTCTACTTCAATCCTGAATATATTATTGTTGTCGCAGACAGTTCAATCGGTGACAGAAAGGTGAATATGTATGTCAGGATAAAGCATCGCGATGTGCCTGCCGAAGCCCGCCAGCCCTTTTATATCAACGACATATTCATCTACGCCAATTACAAACTCGGGGGAAAACGGCAGGATACAGGCAAGGCAGACAAAGTATTGATAGACAACTATTATGTTATCGACAGCAAGAAGGCGTACAAGCCATCTGTGTTTTCCCAAGCCATGATTTTCGAAAAAGGTGATCTTTATAGCCTCGACGATCAGAATGCATCGCTGAGCAGGCTTGTGAATATGGGCAATTTCAAGTTTGTGAAAAACAGGTTTGAGCCCATTGGCGACTCGCTGCTCGATGTGTACTATTACCTTACACCCTACCCTAAAAAGTCACTGAGGTTTGAGGCAGGTGCCAATACGCAGAACGACAACAGAGCAGGTACAAAGGGCAGTATCAGCTGGCGGCACCGCAACGCTTTCAGAGGGGCAGAGGAATTGCTGTTCCGGGTCAATGGTGGTTTTGAAGCCCAATACAGCGGTCCGGTGAAGCAGCCCACTATTTATAATTTTGGTGCTGAGACAAATATCTCTTTTCCGCGGTTCGTAGTCCCCTTTATGCAGATTTACTACCCCAGCCGATATTTACCCAGATCGGTTGTGAAGCTGAAGTATAACTTTGAATCGTCGGCCAAGCTCATCAACATCAGCTCCTATATGGCATCGTATGGCTACAACTGGCGCGAAGGACCCCGCAAGGAACATCAACTTTATCCGCTCAATTTCACGTATGTCAAAACTGATACCGTAGGCAACCCGTCCAGTCTGGGTATACTGTATGGCAACCTCGTTTTTAATGGAATCATCCTTGGCCCTACTTACGAGTTTACCTACAATTCCCAGACCGGTGTGCCCAGAAAACATGCTTTCTTCTTCAACGGGCGTATAGACCTGTCGGGCAATATCCTGGGTCTGTCGCAGAAGGCTGATTTTCAGACAAACCCCAAAGAGCTGTTTGGCGCTACCTATTCACAGTACATCAAGGTGCAGCCAGATTTCAGGTATTATCTGCGGCTCAGCCGTGTAGCAGTGGTAGCCACGCGCATCCTTGTCGGACTTGGCATACCCAATGGCAACTCATCTGCCCTGCCCAACATAAAACAGTATTGGGCAGGTGGCAACAGCGACCTCCGGGGATTCCCGTCGCGTCTTGTGGGGCCTGGCACGTTCAATGAATACGATTCTGCCAATACGCGCAGGTACATTCAGACGCTTGGCGATATAAAGCTGGAAGGCAATATAGAGTTGAGGCAGAGTATCTATAAGTTCATCAATGCCGGCATCTTTGCTGAGGCCGGCAATGTGTGGCTTTATAACAGCAATCCAGCGTTTCCCGGCGGCACATTCTCGTCAGGTTTTTACAAAGAGCTGGCTGCCGATGTGGGTGCGGGTCTTCGCTTTGATTTTAAGATTCTTATACTGCGTCTGGATATGGGTATGCCCGTTCGCAAGCCCTGGCTGCCTGAGGGCGACCGGTGGGTACTCGACCGGATAAAATTATCTGATCCCGACTGGAAGAAGAAGAACCTGATATTTAATATCGCAATTGGGTACCCGTTTTAGATATCAGTTGCGGCGCGCACAACGTAAAGGCATTTGTATTTTGAAAAGAAGTTTGCAGAGCACAACCAGGAAGAATCCATGCTGTTGCCATCTACCAATTTGTTGCTAACACGATTTGTAAACTGCTTATGAACTATTACTTGGGCATTGCTCCATAGTCCTTCAGTACTTCTTTCAGTACTTCTATGCGGGTTTTAAACCAGTCTCTCGATGTGTCAGCTACCGGCATCTCAAAGTTCTGCGAGAAGAAGTACGGGTAGTCACGTTCGTTGGCTTTGTTCATCGAGTTCTTGTGTTCCTTCACGCGTTCTATGCGCTCTATAAACCCTGTAACCCAGTAGATGTATTTGTCGCCTATTTGACCAGTACCTGTTTTGTAGAACAGGCGGTAGCCGGGAGTTTCCTCGCGCAGCATCATGTTCTTTACTATGCGCTGGCTACGTTCTGATACGGGCAATTCGGCAAAGTAGAGTCGTTTTACAAACCCGGCCTGCTCGTCGGCCGAGATCTGCAGCGAATCTATCAGCCAGAACTTATCCAGCCCACCTGCCATATTCATGTTGCCGTACTTAATAGTATCCAGGTAGTGTTGCATTCTGGCCGCGCCTATACGCCGTGCTATCTCCTGGTAGTACCACAGGCAGCTCTCTCTGAATGCATCATTCATTGTCATATTGCTGTCGCAGGATGGGCGGCTTTTGTTTGTACTGTCCCACCTGATCATCAGGCGTTCATCGGGTGCTACGGCTGTTTCGAGTGCTATCAGCGAATTGAAAATTTTGAAAGTCGACGCTGGCAGAAAACGTTTGATGCATCGCTCCTTGTTGTAGTAGTGTATTGATTCGTGATTATTATCGCGCAATATGAAGCAGGCATCCTTAATGCCATACTTTGCATATTTGGCACCCCATTCTTCATGGTCGGTGATGCGGGTTTCTGCACAGGAGCTGAGCAATATTACTGATAACAGAATGGACGCTAAACGTAGATACATGTAATTGCCTGATTTGTTCCGGTTCATTATCGCTGGTGTCGATGCCGGATATTTTTTGTTTTTAAGTTTTTCTCCTTGTTGCACCTTGCTGCTAACTCTGTACAGCGTTTTTCTCAAATGGTCTTTTGGCAGGGCCATTTCTGTGTTCCTGTGCTTCTTTAGCAGCTTTTACAAAAGCAACGAAAAGTGGGTGCGGGTTTTCTACAGTGCTTTTGTATTCAGGGTGAAACTGAACGCCTATATAGAATGGATGGTCTTTTATTTCAACGATCTCAACAAGGTTTGTCTTTGGGTTTTTGCCAACGGGTATCATCCCGGCATTTTCAAACTGTGACAGATATTCATTGTTGAACTCATAACGGTGGCGGTGTCGCTCGGTAATAGCCTGACTGCCGTAAATAGCTGCTGTTGCAGAGTCGGCCTGCAGCTCGCATTCGTAGCTGCCCAGGCGCATAGTGCCCCCCATCTGGGTGATCGCCTTTTGCTCTTCCATCATACAGATCACGCCCTGATCTGTATCAGGGTCCATTTCCGTAGAGTGTGCCTTCGGCATTTTCAGTACGTTGCGGGCAAATTCCACGCACGCCATCTGCATACCCAGGCATATACCAAAGAAGGGTATTTTGTTTTCACGTGCATATCTGATCGCGTCTACCTTGCCTTCTATGCCACGACTGCCAAATCCCGGTGCTACCAGTATCGCATCCAGATTTTGCAGTTTCTCCCTTGCGTTTTCCTTGGTCAGGTATTCTGAGTGTATGTTGCGTACCTCTACCTTACATTCATTCATCGCACCGGCATGTATCAGTGCTTCCAGTATCGATTTGTACGCATCCTGCAGCTCCACATACTTGCCTATCAGCCCTATGATTACTTTGCTTTTGGGGTAGCGCAGCTTGTTCAGGAATTCCTTCCACTTGGATAGGTCCGGATCTTTGCCCAGTGGCATCTGCAGCTTTTCCAGACAGATCACGTCCAGCCGCTCACGCATCATCTCCAGTGGTACACTGTATATTGTGTCGGCATCGAGTGCCTCTATTACCGCGTCCTGCGTCACATTGCAGAACAGGGCAATTTTGCGTTTCAGATCTTTGTACAGCGGCTCTTCGGTGCGGCATACCAGCACGTCGGGCAGCAGGCCATGCTCACTCATCATTTTTACAGAGTGCTGTGTAGGCTTTGTCTTCAGTTCTTTTGCAGCCTTCAGGTAAGGTATCAGTGTCAGGTGCACTACCAGGCAGTTTTCATTGCCCATCTCCCACTTCAGCTGGCGTACCGCCTCTATGTAGGGCAGCGACTCTATATCGCCCACAGTACCTCCCAGCTCAGTGATCACAATATCAAATTTATTGTGCTCGCCCAGCAGTTGCATTCTCCTTTTTATCTCATCTGTGATGTGCGGAATCACCTGCACGGTTTTGCCCAGATACGCACCTTCGCGTTCTCTGTTGATCACGTGCTGGTATATGCGCCCTGTAGTAACATTATTCGCCTGCGATGTATAGGTATTCAGGTAGCGCTCGTAGTGCCCAAGATCCAGATCCGTTTCGGCACCATCTTCAGTTACATAGCATTCTCCATGCTCGTAAGGGTTCAGAGTACCGGGGTCTACATTGATGTAGGGATCAAATTTCTGAATGGTAGTGGTAAATCCTCTGGCCTGCAATAGCTTGGCGAGAGAGGCGGCAATAATGCCCTTGCCCAATGAAGAAGTAACACCACCGGTTACAAAAATGTACTTTGTCATAACGCTCCTGTTTTGTAAAGACCGGTGCGCAGCTCAGATATTAAAATAAAATGGGGGGAGTGGCTGAAGCGGTCAAACAAAGGTACAACCGTTATTCGGATAATTCAAAAAAGAGGAATCCATGAATAATGTAGACCCATTATGCCTGCGAAAACAATTCCGAAACATTAAGTGAAAATCCACTTAGTACGGAAGAAGATATTGTGCTGCCGACTGTATATGGTCGTGAGCCGGCAAAGCGTCCGTCCATAAGCGTATAGATAATAATCATTCGTTCTGCCGGAAATACTACCCAGTACTCTTTCACTCCTGACTGTTCGTACACTTCATACTTGTGTTTGAGCTCTTGTTCATTATTCGACGGGGAAAGTATCTCTACTACAATATCTGGTGCACCGATACAGCCTTTACCATCTATTTTCCCCGGGTCGCACACTACGCTGATGTCCGGCTGCACCACGGTGGCTATCATACTGTCTTCTGCCGCTTTATGCGAAAGCCGCACATCAAAAGGTGCCGGGTATACCCTGCATTCTTTTCCCTTTAGGAAATCCCACATCCGCCCCGAAATTTCCATTGACAAGACCTGATGGCGTGGATTAGGAGCCGGACTCATTTTTAACACCTTTCCTTTTATCAATTCCACACGTTCCTTGAAACTCCATTGCAGATAGTCTGCGTAGGTATACGCTTTATTTAGATCCAGATCGGCCAGTTTCATTCCCATGGTTTTAGCAAATTTAGTGAATTACCTTGTTCACAATACTTGTTATCTCCCGTTCCGTTACCTGACCTTCTATGAACTTTTTCAGTCCCTTACCCGTACATACGATCAGTGTTGCCGGTATCGAGCCCTCCCATGTATTTTCGATCTTGGGTATAAATTCGTTCGGGTTGGTGTCTGAAAGCCATACCACCTCGGGCAGCACACGTTTGCGTTGCAGAAACACACCCAGCTTCATGGGGTAGTCGTCTTTAAAGTCCAGACTCACCAGCAGTACCTTTACAGGCTGGTCTTTATAGCGCTCATACAAATTGTTGAATACAGGCAGCTCCTGCACACATGGCGCACACCAGGTAGCCCAGAAGTTGATGATGTATACAGTGTCTTTGGCTGAATTCTTCCGGATGATCTCATCAATCCCCATCGCTGGTATCTGTTGGGCTCCCGCCTTTAGAAACGTTCCGATAGTTATCAAAAACAACAAATACCTCTTCATAGCGCTCCTTTTAGTAGGTTAGTGCTAAAGTTACGTGAGATTTTCACGCCGGAGGGGAATACCCCCGGAAACGTAACAAATCATTATATTTACAACTAAACCACAATATACATGCCCATACACCTTCATGGTCTCCGCACCGCTATATACCTTACCCATGACCTCGACGCTGCAAAACAATGGTATACTAATGCTTTTGGTGTAGCGCCCTACTTTGATGAGCCTTTTTATGTTGGGTTCAATATAGGCGGTTATGAGCTGGGCCTGCACCCGCGCGACAGCGCTGCTGCACCAGTTGGGGTAGGTGTTACTGCTTACTGGGGTGTAGATGATGTGCCTGCTGCATTTGCCCATCTTGTTGCTGCTGGTGCTATAGCTATAGAGGAGCCTTCAGAAGTAGGTGGTGGTATAATAGTGGCATCAGTATTCGATCCCTGGGGAAATGCGCTTGGGCTCATTTTTAACCCCCATTTCTCGTTGTAAAACGCTTACTTATGAGGTCATTAAAATTTGCACTTCCTGTACTGCTGCTCGCAGCGCTCAGCTTGGGTTCGTGCCATGTGGGCCGCTTTTTTATCTGGAATTTTTCAGACATCCGCGACAATAAAAAGTTCCGGCAAAAAATACTTACTAAAACCGGGCCGCCTTTTATTTTTTCTGCCCGCGATACCGGTACACACCTTCGGCTGCCAAAGTCCATAAAGGTGAAGAAAAAGGTGTTTACTTTCGATGAATTGCTCGAAAAAACGGGGACGGTTGCATTTCTGGTCATTCGCAACGACTCACTGCTCTATGAGCGATACCTCAATGGGTACGGCCGCGCCACTCCGGTACCTTCGTTTTCTGTTGCCAAGTCTTTTACATCCGTTCTCGTAGGTATCGCTATCGACGAGGGCGCTATCGGTAGCGTCTACGACCCGGTCACCAAATACATTCCTGAACTGAAGCCTGCGGGATTTGATAAAGTAACGATAGAGCACCTGCTCAATATGCATTCCGGTATCAGATCTGGAGAGAGCTACTCCAATCCGTTTGGTGGAGTAGCCAAGCTGTATTATGGTCGCAATCTGAAGAAATATATTAAGCGATTGAAGCTGGAAGATGAGCCCGGTGGCGCGTTCAAATATCAAAGCGTGAATACACAGGTGCTGGGCCTGATTGTAGAGCGGGCCACCGGCAAGCTGCTACCCGACTACATGCAGGAAAAGGTATGGCAGCACATAGGCGCCGAGTACGATGCCGGCTGGAGTATAGACAGCCGAAAACATGAAGCAGCGAAGGCATTCTGCTGCTTTAATGCATGTGCCATAGACTATGCCAAAATGGGTAGGCTGTACCTGAAAAATGGCAACTGGAACGGTAAGCAGATAGTGTCTGAAAAATGGGTGAAAGAATCGCTGAGTGTAGCAGTTGATAAAAACGGTGGTATGTATTCTTACCAGTGGTGGCACACCCGTCCGTCAGATTTTTTTGCGCAGGGTCACCTCGGTCAGTACGTGTATGTGTTGCCGGCAAAGAACATAATTATTGTGCGTCTGGGTAAAAAGTATGGAATTGATGCATGGGCAGGCGTGCTCAAGGGCATTGCTGATGCCAATTAATGTGCCTTCCCGATCCACTGCTCCGGATTGAGTTTTACATTACCTCCCTTGCTTCCTCCGGATTTCCATATCTGGAAGTTGATTACGGGGAGTCCTTCATCGTTTATAGATACGGTACCTATAGTTTGCTTAACATTCACCTCGTCGTCCTTCCTCACCGACACCGACGATAAGCCACTGTAAATGGTGAAAAAGTTGCCATGCTTCACCATTACGATCTGGCTATTGCCACCGGTTACCGAAAATATATTCGTCACCACGCCATTGAAAACACAGCGTACTTTGGCGTTCTCATCAGTCTGTATATCTACCCCCGGCTGGTCTACCATTACTTTAGGCGCCAGTGGGTGCGGGTGTACACCAAAATGGTCTGTTATATACCCCTTTTCTACCGGCCAGTACATTCTGCCCTTATTGCCTTCAAAGTTGCCGGCCAGTTCCACGTCTTCAGGTGTCAGCATCAGCGATACTTCAGCCCGTGGTCTCGGTGTCGATCTGGGTACATTATTCACAGCTACACCAGGGTCTTCAGATGATCTGATTCCTGTTTTAGATCCCGTTTTGGCTGTTTTCGATGGGTCAGCCCCGGCTTTTTTCGCCTCTTCTTCGGCTGCCTTTGCTGCCTTGGCCATCTCCCTTTCAATCAGGTCATTAATGGCTTTGTTGATACGTGCTGTTACTTTTCTGTTCTTTTCTATATCGGCCAGCAGCTTGCTTTCCTTGCTCTTCAGATCGTTGATAACCTGGTTGGTCTGGTCTGTTTCTTTCAGCAATACCTGCTTTTGCTGTACCTGAGTATTCAGCAATTGGTCTTTCTGGGTTTTTTCTGCATTCAGCGTACCTATTTTTTGTTTCAGCTGGTTTTGTGTCAGGTGTATCTGCAGCACCTGATACTTACGGAAATCCCTGAATTTCTTCAGGTATTTCATGCGCCGCATAGCATCGTTGAAGTCTCTTGACGAGAACAGGAAAGCCAGCATATCGTAAGAACTGCGGGTGGTGTATGCATACCTGATAGACTGCGCATAACGCATCTTCAGTTGTTCCAGCTTTTGTTTCAGTGTCTGTACTTCTCTCGACGATACCCTTATGTCTTTATCTATACCGTTCAGCTCCTGGTTGATGTTGCCTATCAGTCGCTGGCGGTCGGCAAGCTTGTTTTGCAGCGCACGCAACTGGCCCATAGTTGCCTGTTTGTCATTCTTGATTGCAAGCAACTGCTTTTCTGTTTCATTTATAGCCTCCATGATCGCTTTGCGGCGGGCTATCAGCGTATCTTTCGACATACTGTACTGCACCTGCGGCTGCGAAAAAGCAGACACAGAAAGCAATAACAATATGATACCAATAGCTATGCGCATGGAAAAACAGATGCCGACAAAAATAACCAATTATAGTCCCCCTTTTCGACCTTTTTGCTGTTTTATGATGATTTTACAAACTTTCCACCCAATTTCACATATTGGTATTGTACAGGATTTGTTTTGACTTACTTAGAGTTATTAACGACCTTTGCTTTCTTTTGCAGTAAAAAAATAATTTATGTTATATTCGATGACAGGGTTTGGCAGGGCTGAAGAGACCATCAACCACCGCCAGGTAGTAGTAGAGCTGAAAGCCTTAAATGGCAAGCAGTTTGATGTAAATACTAAGTTGCCTCCCATTCTCCGTTCGTATGAATTAGACATCCGCTCACTGCTGGCCAATATGCTGATGCGCGGTACAATAGACCTTACCATTACTGTAAAACAGGAAGGGGCCTCCAAGCCGATGGTGGTGAACACTGATCTTGCCGTTTTTTACTACAACGCCATGAAGCAGATTGCAAAGCAGACGGGCCTTGCCGAAGATAATGTGCTGTCTACACTGATGCGTATGCCAGAGGTAGTTGCACCGGATCAGGATATGCTGCCCGACGAAGAATGGGAGCATGTGAAGGGTGTGATAGTAAAAGCAGCCGAAGATCTGATGCTACACCGCCAGCATGAGGGGGAGGCACTGTTGAAAGATATAGTGCTGAGAATAGGAAATATAGACAAGCTGCACGATATGATCGTTCCGCTGGAGCCCGAGCGTATAGAGCGAGTACGCACCCGCATCAACCAATGGCTCGAGGATATGGTCGGCAAGGAAAAGATCGACGGCAACCGTTTTGAGCAGGAAATGATCTACTACCTCGAGCGCATGGATTTTTCAGAGGAAAAGATAAGGCTGCGCCAGCATTGTGTGTATTTCAACAGTACAATCAATGAAAACGACATGGCAATAGGCCGTAAGCTCAATTTTATATTGCAGGAAATTGGTCGCGAGATCAATACACTGGGTTCAAAAGCAAACCACGCCGAGATTCAGCAGATCGTGATCAATATGAAAGACGAACTGGAAAAAGCCAAGGAACAGATTCTCAACATTTTATAACCCGTCAGCGGTCCTATGGTTTTTTGGGAGCAGGGGGTACCAGGTCTGTGTAGGCTATTGTGCTATCCTCCACAGGTTCTGCCGTTGTGATATTCACCATAGTTATCTTCAGCTGCTTCACCGGTACATTGGTAACCGTGATCCTTTTTGATGATGGGTATACCAGCCGCAGCGAGTACACACCGGGCATCACTGAGTTGGTTTCATAATTGCCTTCCGCATTCGTATAGCCCGATGCCGCAATGGTGTCATTACGATAAATGTAGGCCTGTATTTTGGCCACAGGGCGTCTGCGAATGTCTTTTATGGTACCGCCAATGGCATTTTTGCGAATTTTCGCACCACCAGATGCGGTTGCCCTGGTAGTAGTCTGGCCGAGTGCAACACCGGCAAATAGCAAACAACCGGTAACAGCAACTATCAGTTTCATAAGTATTTACGCGATTTAGCTGTTAAAAGTAAGCATTATTCTAAAAATTCAATAAAATCCTTAATGCATGTTTCATCGCCTGCTGCCAAAGTAGTAATTTTGTGGTTTCTATGAGTGATTCAGCAATACCGCAGGCGGCAGCACCGCTTACGGCCAAAGACTTTACCACCGACCAGGAAGTGCGGTGGTGCCCGGGGTGTGGCGATTATTCTATCCTGAAACAGGTGCAGACGATATTGCCGCAGATCGGTATCCCACGCGAGCGCATTGTTATTGTTTCGGGTATCGGGTGCAGCTCACGTTTCCCCTACTATATGAATACCTATGGCATGCACTCTATTCATGGGCGTGCCACAGCCATTGCATCGGGTCTCAAGGCTTCACGCCCTGAACTCAGCGTATGGATCGTGACAGGCGATGGTGATGGACTGAGTATAGGCGGTAATCACACCATACATCTGTTGCGCCGCAATTTTGATGTGAATATCCTCCTGTTCAACAACCAGATCTACGGTCTCACAAAGGGCCAGTATTCCCCTACATCAGAGGTTCATAAAATCACCAAGTCTACACCTGCCGGCAGTCTCGATCATCCGTTCAATCCGCTGGCACTGGCACTGGGTGCAGAGGCAAGCTTCATTGCCCGCAGCATGGACCGCGACCCCAAACACTTGCAGCAGATGTTACTCCGCGCCAACGGTCACCACGGTTCATCATTTCTCGAGATATACCAGAACTGCAACATCTTCAATGATGGCGCATTTGAGATTTTTACTGAAAAAGGTTCGAGAGCTGCAGAAACACTGGTGCTGGAGCAGGGCAAGCCGCTTGTTTTTGGCACCGCACGCGACAAAGGAGTACGTCTGGACGGGTACAAGCCACAACTGGTAGATATCGGCGACCAATACAGTGCAGATGACCTGTGGATTCATGACGAAACAGATCATTTCAAGGCACAGATACTTACCCGCTTTTTCGATAATCCTGCACTGCCCGGCCATTTCCCGCGCCCTTTTGGCGTGTTTTATGCCAAGGAGCGCCCTACATACGAAGACGATATGCAATTGCAGATCAAGGAGATCATTGCTACAAAAGGCAAAGGAAACCTCGACAAGCTACTCTCGGGCAAGGAAACCTGGACGATAGGGTAGTGTGACGATTGTGGTTTTTGAGATTTTGTGGTTGCTTTAATTTCAGTCATAACAAACAAACATGCACCGCAAAAGCATACCACTTATGACAAACATACTCCTGAGTATCACCGATGGTACCACTGGTCAGGGTTGGGGAATGCTCACAGTCATTTTTCTTGTATTTCTATTGTCCCTGCTGCTTGTAGGGTACATCGCACTGAAGCTGTTCAGGTGGTTGAATAAACTAACAGAAAACGGGAAATCCTGATTGCCGGATGTGCTGTAGGTCTTTTACAGATTTGTGCCTATTTTAACCGCCAACTTGCTACATTTAACTCAAAAAAATATTGGCATCGCTCAAACAACTTGCAGGGCAAACCATCTGGTACGGCTTAAGTAACATAGCCGCCAGGCTGCTCAATCAGTTGCTCACACCACTCATCACCTACTTCCTCAACAATCCCTCCGGGATGGTTGACTACGGTAATTTCAGCATGGTGTATTCCGGTATCTCCTTTGCCAATATTATTTATACCTATGGCCTGGAGACCGCCTATTTCCGGTTTGCAGCTACAGGCACCGACAAAAACAAACTATTCCAGACCACTTTTACATCCCTGGTGCTCAGTACTGTTTTTTTCAGTGCACTGCTCATTTATCTCCGTCAGCCCATCAGCGACTTTATCGGTTTGGGCACCCATTCTGAATACATTATCTGGTGCGTGCTTATCATAGCGGTCGATACGCTTGCCGCTATCCCCTATGCCCGGCTGCGACAAGAGGGGCGCCCACGTAAGTACGCATTCACAAGGGTTGCCGGTATTATCGTCAATATTGTCCTGACCGTGTTTTTTATCGCCTATTGTCCCGGCTATGTCGCAGCACACCCGGGCACGGCTTTCGCTTCGTGGTACGCCGGATACACCTCTGTTGGCTTCCTTATTATGGCCAATCTTGCTCAGAGTGTGGTCACCTTTCTGCTGCTGTACCGCGAGTGGATAGGTTATCGGTTCCGGTTCGATACCATATTGTGGAAACAGATACTTACCTATTGCTGGCCCATGCTGGTGGTAGGTATGGGTGGCATGGTCAATGAAACAATGGACCGCCTGATGCTGCCCAAATTATTGCCCGGTACTGTCGACGAAGGGAAGATTGCTCTGGGCATTTACGCTGCCAATTACAAGATAGCCATTTTTATTACGCTCTTTATTCAGGCTTTCAAGATGTCGGCAGAGCCATTCTTTTTCGGTCAGGCAGCCAATAAAAATGCACCTGCCACCTATGCCAGGGTCATGAAGTGGTTCGTCATTACTTTGTGTCTGGCATTTCTGTTTACTGCGTTGTACATCGACCTCTGGCAATACTTCGTAGGTTCACAATACCGCGAGGGGCTGGGTGTGGTTCCTATATTGTTGGCTGCCAATGTTGCCCTCGGCATTTATTACAACCTGTCGGTCTGGTACAAACTTACCGACCGCATGTATATGGGTATGCTCATCACACTGGCAGGAGCGCTCCTCACCATTGGGCTCAATTTTGCGTTTATTCCTGTTTATGGCATGTATGCCTGTGCTTGGGCTACCCTTGCAGCCTATGGCGTTATGATGCTGTTGTCTTATTTCCTTGGGCAGCGTTATTTTCCGGTGCCCTATCCTGTACGCAAGCTGGCCGGGTACATCTTGGCTATGCTTTTGCTCTATGCGGTGCAGCGTGCAATAGCACACTATATAGGTTCTGTTCCCGTTCGCCTGGCCACAGCATCATTGCTTATGCTCACTTTCGTAGGGCTTGTAGTTCGTACAGAGCGCGGTGAGCTTGCCGGCATGCCTGTTATTGGGAGGTGGCTGAGGTAGCTCATATGTTCGTACATGGTAGCTGATTAAAATGAGTTTTTGTTCTATTTGGGCGGTTTATATTATCAAAAAATAATGTAAATTTGGGTAGAACACCTGCCATAAACCTCAGCCCATTATGAAATTTTTGTTGTGCCCGCTATTGTTTCTATTGCCGTTTATTACGAAGGCGCAGTCTGTACAGATCAAGTCATCGTCATATGTTGTCTGCCCGAATACAACTGCTACTTTCACAGCTACTACTTCCGGTATCAGCAATCCTAACTTCCGGTGGTACCATAATCGTTTTACTGGATCTGATACCTCTCGGTACGTAGGGCAATCGTTTGTTCCGCAGGATCGCATTTTCTGTCAACTAACGAATAGCAAAGGAGATACTGTTTATGCATCTTCGGATACGATAATCATGAGGTACGATTCGTTGTTAATGATGTTGCACGGCAACGCTATTTGTGTTGGTGATACAATAAAAGCACCACCCTTCAAAAAATGCTACACATGGCAGGGGGGCTTGTTTAATGCCAATGCTATTTTCAAAGCGGATGCAGGATCTACCTACGTAGTGGGAATGAAGCCTGGCTACGACACAATCAGGATCAGGTATTTTCAGGCCAATTCTAACTTGCCGATCGGTTACGATGTTGCAATTTTTCGTGTCCTTTCTTCTCCTGCCAATCAGGGTCTATCAGGCATATGCTTAAACAGTTCCCGGGTAATGACAGACGCACTACCAGGCGGGGTTTGGTCTACAAGTAATCCGGCTATTGCTACCATAAACGAAACAACTGGTCTGCTTAAAGGAGTCGGTGCGGGCACAGCAATGGTATATTGCAAAGTGCCATGGGGCTGTACAGGCAGATCCCGGTTGGTAGTCGACGACTGTGGAAGTGGTGTAGAACTGTTCCCGGTTCCTGCACGATACGAACTCGTTGTGCGTATGTATGGAGATGTACACTATGATTTCTGTACAATCACCGACAATGCTGGCAGGTTGGTACACAAACAGGCCATTATCGGACCTTTTACGAATATCAACACGTCTACATGGTTGAATGGTCACTACGTGATCACTTTTTCAGGTGACAGTGGCAACAAGTCACTAAAGTTTCTAAAAGAATAACACATCATGAAAAAGACTTTAGCCCATTTCGTACTCGCAGCAGCTTTTGCAATAGTGTCCTGCACAAAGCCATTCAGACCCGTTGAAGCTGAATGCCGTTCGGTCTTTTATGGATTTACAGGGGTTGTAACAGCTAAGCCCGATTCTCTGCCGCTGTGCCGCTTTGGTATTATTAGCAAAAACTCAGGTCTTAAATTGCCACTTGCCCAGTTGCGCAATTCAGAACGTTCGGCTCAGGGTGCTTTCGATACGGTGGCACACTGTTATTATGCTTTTGGATCTAACGATGGTTCTGACCCTACGGTTTTATATAGGATCAATCTTGAGGGGAGGGTAGAAGCGCTTACCAATTCAGAGTACCGTTTGCTCTTCAATGGTTTGCTGTACAGCAGGTTTGATGGCAGGCTCTATGCGTTCCGCAGAAATGCAGGAGCATCAGGTGTCGCGGTTTGTCAGATTCTTACCTATCCAGACCGGTTCGAGGCGAAAGAATTGGTGAAGGACATTTGGGGAGTAGCCGCAAATACAGTCATTTCTTCGGCTGTAGACAACAATACGGGCAAACTTTATTTCCGCTTAGGTACAGATTCCACTTTCGAGATATACAGCTTCCAACCTGGAGACAGCGCGGCAAAAAAACTGCTCTCCCAGAAGAAGTCGCGCATTTTTGGCCTCTGCTTCAATCCTGCCGACGAAAGGCTGTATGCCATCAGGCAGGACAGCACTAAGACACGATTTGTGAAAATTGACAATCAGGGCAATACTACTGTTATCGATACACTTCCTTTCCGGCCCGATCCTGCTTCGTTTTGTGCAGCCATCGATCGATGCGCCAATCAATACATGCTTATGGGCAAGGTTTCTAATACGCACGGCTATTTGGTCAGGTTGGCGATGAATGGTTCGATCATGGGCCGAGACACTACCGATGGTATCCTTCAGGCGGTTACTGCTGCTCGTTGACCTGCAACTAACCGCTTTTTTTCGTTATACCTGGTCCCCTTTTTAGCGCTACTGATATTCATAAACAATTGTACATTTGCAAAAAACATATCAGCTATGATGCGTTGGTTTACAATCCTACTTTGTTCCTTATTTGCCGGTGGCATCACCAATGCGCAGATCACGATCGCCGAAAGCGATATGCCCGTGCGCGGCGACACTTTGAGGTACAGCAACGCTAACACCGCACTCGGCACAAGTTTTGCCGCCGATAGTGGCGCTAACATCGTCTGGGATTATGTTCTCAACCCCACATCACAGGGTGTAGACCATTATAAAAGGCCGGCAGAGGTCAACCCACTCTTTGGCTTTACCATCAGCAATCCCAGCTGTTATGGCTGTAAGATAGCTGACAGCATTCCCGGCATTGGTCTTATCGCTTCCGGTATTACCATCGCCGACCTCCATACTTTCTACAGCATGATGGTGACTCCCAGGTGTTTCGCCGCAGAGGCTTTTGGTGCCAAGGTGGCTGGTTTTCCGGTAGGGGCAGTC
Source organism: uncultured Bacteroidota bacterium (assembly GCA_903824665.1). Taxonomy (GTDB): domain Bacteria; phylum Bacteroidota; class Bacteroidia; order Chitinophagales; family Chitinophagaceae; genus Nemorincola. Next base: position 62,200 of record CAIJXT010000014.1, read on the forward strand.
TACGAGGTCCCCGATGCAGTGTACATGTTCCCTCTCGAATTCGGAGACAATGATAGTTCCGATTTTCATCTCAAATTTGGTGCTGCTACATTCGGGTCTATTGAGCAGAAAGGCTACCGCAAAACACGTGTCGATGGTTGGGGAACCATACAAACGCCCTACTTTCCCACACCCAAACCATGTATCCGCGTTCGTTCCGAGCTCAATGAGATCGATTCAGTGTCCCTCAGTGGTATGTCATTTGGCTTGCCCAGGGTTACCATAGAGTATAAGTGGCTCGTAAATGGTGAGCACTACCCAGCACTGTTGGTATCAGCAATTTCTGTAGGTGGCCTGGAGATTGTGACCAGCACCCGCTACAGAGATTATTACCGTCCCGAGCTCAATACAAAAGTGCGCAATATTACTGCCGACAATCAGGATGTATTGGTGTATCCCAACCCTGCTGCCGATGGTTGGGTGCGTTTTGAACTGCCCGATTCCTGGACCGATTTCCATACAGAACTGTTCGATGCCCAGGGAAAGTCGGTAGGTGCCTGGTCCAATCAGCGTCAGCTTAATCTGGCTGCGCTTCCTTCTGGCAATTATCTGGCACGTATCATTTCAGGCGGAAACACCGCTTATGTCAAGGTCGTGCGGTAGCATCATAATCAAACTGTGAAAGGGACGTATAGCCTCGAAGATTGGGTGCCTGAGAAGTGCACTATACATCTATTTCATTCGACATCCGTACTACTTCTCTGATAATCATGTCCAATTCCAGGCTTAATTTCTTTATGCCTTCCATGATTTCTCCGTTAAACGGGTCGCTGAGGTCTTCATAATTGTAAAACTGCTCCAGGCCCAGGATGGTGGCTACTGGTCCTCTGATCTTGTGCGACTCTATAAACGCGATTTCCCTCAGGGCGGTGTTTTGGTGCTCTATCTGCCGCAGCTGCTGCCGCTGTTCCGTGATGTCCGTTGCCGAACAACTCACACCAATTACGGTATCACCTTTCCAAACAGGATTAAAACAAATACTGGTGAAACAGGTACGACCATCTATTACCACATCCTCAACCGAACGGAAACATTTTCCACTGAGCGCCAGTGCGTAACACATTTCAAATTTGTTCTGGTAAAGTTCGTTTTTTCCGTCAAAAAGTACGTTTTCTCCCTCTTTTATTGCGGTGCCTGTAAAATTGCTCACCCACAACCCGAATGCAGCATTACAGACCAGGATGTTAAGCGTCTTATCTACCAACCATATCGGGTCTTCGGTATTATCAATCAGCAAACGCAGGTATTGCTCATCGGCCTGTATTCGCTCCATTTCCATTCCTGACTCCTTCACAATACCGACGTTTAGTCCTGTGAAGTTAGCAATAATTTCAATTTATATTTAGTATGCACATATTCTTTTATGGCATGTTGAGAGTTGGGGTCTGGTGCTAGGGTTATTAATTATTGCAAATGCCTGATCACGTAGTATGCCGCCACTGTCAATATCAGGATAATGAAAACCGCCATCAGAATATTATTGTCGGCTTTCAGCCTGCTTTTCCGGCGTTTCTTGTTTTGGGCAAGCGTTCGCTTCAGCCTCGAATTCAGTTTGTTTATCGATGCATTGCGCTCTGGTGCGGTCATGCCCTGCAGTCCCTCCAGCGCATCATTTTCCATACCCTCGTCCGCCAGCCACATTTCTATTTGGTGCTGTGCGTCAGGGGGGAGCTTGCCTTCCAGGTAGGCCAGTAGCTGGTCCTCGCTCAGCTTGTTGGCCTTTCCCTGTTCGGGCCCTTTTGGTGGTATGTGCCTGTGGCTGTTCATAGCCTGTTAGTTGCCAGTTTTTTGGTGAGTATTGTTTTCAGGTTGCGCTTACCATTTTGGATATAGCTTTTTACCTGCATAAAGGTATAGCCCGTAGCAGCTGTTATTTGTTCGTAGCTGCGTTTTTCCAGATAAAATAGTGTTATCGTGCTCCTTTGTTCGTCATTCAGTGTTTTGATCGCATCATTTAGTTGGGCCAGTGTATACTCCTGCCATTTAATATCATCTTTATCGGTTTCATCGGCCGGTATATACGCCAGCGCGCCATCGTCCTGATTATGGGTTTTGTCGCGCAACTGCTGCAGGCAGTGGTTGCGCATCAGTATGTACAGCCACCCCTTGAAGTTCAGTATGGGTTCTGTGGGCAGGTGGGTCAGTGTTGTTTCAAATACATGCTGTACCGCGTCTTCTGCCATCGTCCTGTCGCGCAGGTATTTGAGCGCCACACCCAGCAGCAGCCCCGTATACCGCTGCAGCAGCAATCCCAGCCAGGTGTTGTCGCCACTGTTGCGGTAGGCCAGCAGCAGTGCTTCGTCGGTGAGGGTGGTATGTTGGCTGTAGTTGGGCAAGTGCTATGCTGTGTTTCCTGCGTTCCTGATTAAAGAGTTTATTTCGTCATTATTCCATAAATATATTTCAAAGGCGCTATTCGGTTGGTCCATGTCACCCCAAGGACACGCTCAGCAATGATCACTTCCTGCTGCTTAGCAGATGGCTTTCCAGCTTTTTCTTCCCCACCACCAGGTGCAGCGGTACAGACAACGGCAGTACGTAGATGTAGTACCATATAGCCGCACCTGCACCGTTTTCGTTCCACATATTTCCCCCAGCCTTCGTATTGGCATAGGCGTATATCAGTGGACTCAGGTAAAACAGGGAATTGGCGATCAGAACAACATTCAGGAAAACTTTGCGCCTCCTGTTCAGATCTTTCATCCATACTAATACGAGCGATGAAACAGGAACAATGGCAAAAAGTGCAATAAAAATGATGTGTTCTGCATTCATAAATGCACTTGATTAACGATGTGAATGTTGCATTTTCAAAGTTAACAATAATCTCCGCTTGCCCGCCGCAGGTTTGCGCTCAAAAAGGTGCTGATTAAGTGCCTGCAATCCAATATACCTGTTGACTGAATTATAGATCAAGACTATTGCCCGATTAATCAATTACTGGGAGCAATTCGCCTTTTGCCGTATATTTGTAGTTGAAAATTACAATATACATGCCAGTACACTCTTTCCAGGAACATTTCGATAGCCTGATAGACAGGGAAATTACGATAGAGCCTAAAGATTGGATGCCGGACGACTACCGGAAAACACTCATCAGGCAGATATCACAGCATGCGCACAGCGAGATCGTGGGCATGCTGCCAGAGGGCAACTGGATCACCCGTGCTCCGTCGCTCCGTCGCAAGGCGGTTTTGCTCGCCAAAGTACAGGACGAGGCCGGTCATGGTTTGTACCTCTACAGCGCCGCCGAAACATTGGGCATCACCCGCGACGAGATGTACAACCAGTTGCACACCGGCAAGGCAAAATATTCTTCAATATTCAATTACCCCACACTCACCTGGGCCGATATGGGTGCCATTGGTTGGCTGGTAGATGGTGCTGCGATTATGAATCAGGTGCCGCTCTGCCGCACATCATATGGTCCTTATGCACGTGCCATGGTCAGGGTATGCAAAGAGGAAAGCTTCCACCAGCGTCAGGGGTTCGAGATCATGCTCACACTGGCAAAGGGAACTGAAATACAAAAAAAGATGGCGCAGGATGCTTTCAACCGCTGGTGGTGGCCATCTATCATGATGTTTGGGCCTACGGATGCTGAAAGCCCCAACACAGAGCAAAGTGTGCGCTGGCGCATCAAGCGGTTCACGAACGATGAGCTACGCCAGAAATTTGTGGATGTGACCGTAGAGCAGACAAAAGTACTGGGTCTGGAAATGCCCGATAAAGATATAAAGTGGAATGAAGAACGTGGCCACTACGATTTCGGCCCCATCAACTGGGATGAATTCTGGAATGTCGTAAAAGGCAATGGCCCTTGCAACAAACAACGGCTCGACGCACGCAAAAATGCATGGGACAACGGTAAATGGGTACGCGATGCGGCTATGGCACATGCCGCAAAGCGCAAAGCACGCGAGGGTGGTGTTAAGGCTGCCTGATTTCGCCTGAATCTCTTGCCGCTCCCATACACCGACCTGGATGTACCATAAGTACAATGGTGCGTTATTGGTTGCCGTTTGTGTATTGTTTCACTCACCCTTTTTATTTCATCACAGCACCATCAGATCATGACCAACGATAAAATGAACATTACTAAAAACGAATGGCCTTTGTGGGAAGTATTCATCCGCAGCAAGGCCGGCCTCGATCACAAGCACGCCGGTAGCCTGCACGCTGCAGATGAGCAGATGGCAATAGAAAATGCCCGCGACGTCTATACCCGGCGCATGGAAGGCGTAAGTATATGGGTTGTCGAAAGCAAGTACATCCATGCCTCAGACCCCGGAGAGTCAGCATCGCTCTACGACCCTGCCAACGATAAGATTTACCGGCACCCAACTTTCTACGAATTGCCTGACGAGGTGAAGTACATGTAGGGGGAACGAAGAATCAAATTGCAAATAGTATCAGAACAGCTTCCCGGGATGTTTGTTAACCAGCTCAGAATCCATTACATAATTTGCCGGTAAAGCGCTCATTCCACCTCTCCCTCTCCTTTGGATAGGGACGGGTTTTTAAATTCGCGATAAATGAAATTAGCATACACTTTGCGCCTCGCCGACGATGCGCTGATCATCGGACACAGATTGAGTGAGTGGTGTGGTCATGGCCCTATCCTAGAGCAGGATATTGCACTTACCAATACTTCGCTCGATCATCTGGGCCGTGCACGTAGTCTGTACCAGTATGCCGCCGATTTGTTTAATGCCCTACCAGCGGCAGAGAAACCCTCTGTTTTTTCGTCAGTCGCCATTCAGGGTCTGGTAGCTGCCGGCACCGCTATCGACGAAGACGATGTTGCCTACCTGCGCGATGGCTGGGATTTCCGCAATCTGCTGCTCGTAGAGCAGCCCAACAACGATTGGGCTTATACCGTAGCCCGTTCCTTTTACTTCGATACGTTCAATTTTTATTTCTTCAGTGCTTTACAGCAGAGCAATGATACTGCTCTTGCGGCCATAGCTGCCAAGTCGCTCAAAGAGATCACCTACCACCTGCGCTGGAGCAGCGAGTGGGTCATTCGCCTTGGCGATGGTACCGAAGAAAGTCACCAGCGCATGCAGCAGGCTGTAAGCGATCTTTGGATGTATACCGGCGAGATGTTTGTGATGAACGCTGCCGATCAGGATGCGGTACAGCATGGGTATGGCGTAGACGTAGATGCACTTAAGACACTATGGATGGAACGTGTAAAAGCGGTTTTCGATGAGGCTACATTGGCAATGCCTGCCGGCACCTGGATGCAGAGTGGTGGTAAAGACGGAAAACACACTGATAACCTCGGTTATATTCTGGCAGAGATGCAGTTTATGCAGCGCACCTATCCGGGTATGGAGTGGTAGGTCTGCTGCCATTCTTTTTTAGGTTGGTTTATTGCCCCCGGTGCTAGTATTTCCGGTCTATCACATAGTCTACCAGTTCTACCATAGCATTCCTTGCTGCACTTTCAGGAAAGGTGTGCAGCAAGTCCATCGCCTCCTGCTTATACTGCTTCATTTTCTCTTGCGCGTAAGCGATACCGCCCGATTGCTGTACGTATGCGATCACTTCATTCACTTTGTTGCGGTCGGTGCTGTTGTTTTTAATGATATAGGTTATGCGGCGTTTCGTCGCATTATCCGCATGTTGCAGTGCATAGATCAGAGGCAACGTCATTTTCTTCTCTTTTATGTCTATGCCGGTTGGCTTGCCTATATTGTCCTGTCCGTAATCGAAAAGGTCATCTTTTATCTGAAAGGCAATACCTACCTTCTCTCCAAACAGCCTGAACTTTTCTGTCATAGCCTCATCATTGGTGGCAGAGTACGCGCCCGAAGCACACGCCGATGCAAGCAGCGAGGCCGTTTTTGCCCTTATGATATCGAAATACACCGCTTCGTCAATATCCAGTTTGCGCGCCTTCTCCATCTGCATCAGCTCGCCTTCGCTCATTTCCTTTACCGCTCTCGATGTGATCTGCAGTATTTTGTAGTCTCCGTTGTCTATAGACAGCAGCAACCCTTTCGATAGCAGATAGTCGCCCACCAGCACCGCTATTTTGTTCTTCCACAAAGCGTTGATAGAGAAGAAATTTCTGCGTTTGATAGAGTTGTCTACCACATCGTCGTGCACAAGTGTCGCAGTATGCAACAACTCTATCAGCGATGCTGCCCGGTAAGATTTTTCGTTGATGCCTCCGGCAATCGAAGCAGACAGGAATACAAACATGGGGCGCATTTGTTTTCCTTTTCGCCTGATGATAAACCGCATTATTCGGTCAAGCAGCGGGTTGGTGCTTTTTACACTCTCTGCAAATTTCTTTTCAAATAGTGCAAGCTCCGTACCTATTACTTTGTTTACAAGTTCCATGCGCCTCCGGCAATTGAATGTAAAAGTCGAAATAAGAATCCTAATTACAACATATTTTTTATCGCCTGCCGACTACTGGTCAATAAAACGGTAAATTATACGTTATTTGGATAGGCCGGTTTGTTTTTTGTGTAGCAGGGCTATACCTTTGCTATGTATTTAGTTTATGAAAATTTGCAATGTAAATTTGTGATTATGCTCGCCAGGAAGATTTTATTGATTTCGGGAATTGCTCTGTCGATGGTGGCACCTCTATCTGCCCAGCAAAAAAACGGTAATCAAACTGCAGATAAAGACAATGCCGGCACAGAGGCACCTGCGCAGCCTGCAGCCAAACCCGCAGGCTTGCAATGGGCCAACCGCGATATGACTTACCATGGTCAGAACTACGATATCATGGATTCGGCCTACTATCCCAAGGGCAAGCGGGCAAAACAGTTTCACAGATACATGGAGCATCAGGAAGCTTTCCCCCCTAAGCCTCGCAACATGTGGGAAGTGGGCATAGGCGGCGGCCTGTACAATGTGGTTGGAAATGTACCTACGCTGATGCTTTGGCACAAAGGTGGGGGAGGTATCAACGTCAATGTGCGTAAATCCCTCGGTTACCTGTTTTCTATGCGTCTGCAGTACATCTATGGCGTTGCCAGAAATCTCGATCGTCAGCTCACTACCGGATACGATGGCCCTTATACGGTTTTCAATTACGTTCCACAGCAGCAATCCTCCCCCTCCAAACCCGCCGACCCTATTTACAGGTCTACGCGCATGGAGTCGTCCCAGCTCAATCTCGATCTTGTTTTCAATGCCGGCAATATCAGCTTCCACAAGGCACGCAATAAGTTCGCATTCTTCGGATATGCAGGCCTTGGTGCGCTGGGTTATAAGACCCGTGTCAATGCCCTGAACGACAAATACGAGCAATATGCTTTTGGTGGCTTCGTTACAGACCCCAAAGCCAGCAACAAAGACATCAGAAAAGCAATTCAGAAAGGCATGGACAAGTCTCACGAATCGCGTGGCGCCAATACTGGCCGGTCAAAAATAATGGACGACAAAACACTCGATTTCGCACCAAGCATAGGTGCGGGGGTTCAGTTCAAGCTCAACAAGCAGATCAATATACAGCTCGAAGACCGTTATACGTTTCCCGTTGACCCCTACCTCGATGGTACCCGCTTCGGGCCAAATCTCGGCAATACCGTTAGCACAGGCCGCTCATCAGATGCTATTAACTATTTCTCTGTTGGTATCAACTACAATGTGAAATACAAGAAAAGCGTTGAACCATTGTACTGGATCAATCCGCTCGATCACGGGTACAACGAGCTTTCCTATCCTCGTCACATGATACTTCCCAATCCGGTGCTCCCCGACAAGGACGACGACGGTGTCACAGACCAGTTCGACAAATGTCCCAAAACACCCGCCGGCTTGCCTGTTGATGCCCATGGTTGTCCGCTCGATACCGATGGCGATGGTGTACCAGATTACAAAGACAAGCAGCTTATCACGCCTACAGAGTGCCAGCCGGTCGATGCCGATGGTGTAGGCAACTGCCCCTGCCCCGATGGCTGTAAGGAGATGGTCAATACCAATACCAACAATAATAACGGCAAAAACCCATGCGGCAATATTGGTGCATGTACCCTGCTCTTCCCCGAGACTTCCAGGAAGATCAATAAGGGCATTGAGATACAGTTGGGCACGCTCGCCGCGCAGATGCAGGCCAATCCGCTATGCAAAGTTGTCATAATGGGTGGTGGCAGCGGCAGTAAGATAAAAGAACAGCGCTCATGGGAGCATGTCAATGCTGTTATTGAGCACATGAGCGATAAGCACAGCATCCCGCGTGACCGCTTCATCTTCAAGTACGGCGAGGCTGGCGACGAAAACATTGTATCCTGCCGTCCTGCCAATGTCGACGAAGGTGGCGAATCAAATGTGCCACCCCCACACCCCAACATAAAATAAGCAATCCCCAATATTTTTATGCTATGCCACTCTGTTAGGGGTGGCATAGTTCATTTTGGGAAGTAATATCTGGGCTGGGTTATTGGTGTTAATGGTATACTGGAGAAAATCACCTTCAAAACATGCAACATATGTCTTTCATTTCAGGATAAGAAAATAGCGTCTGCAAATAGGTTTGACCGGCATGTCTGCCCGCCGAAGCTGACCTGCATAAGCTGTTAGGTGGGTTGTGGCCAGGTAGCAAGCCAATTCAGGTATACATCTCACGGCGTACAGTAGCACCTGCTTATATCCTGACCAACATCTGACAGTTGATTTCGCGGTTTAGAGCTGTAGTGTTACATCTATAAATCATGGAGTGCTTTGCAAAACAATGATTTGTGCTTACCTTGTCTTTCGAAAAATATACCAAAATAAATATATCATGAAGAGCCTATTCAAACTAGGTGTGTTTGCAATGCTGGGCCTATTTTTTGGCACGCAATATCTGAGAGCGCAAACTGTTGTTTATACTAATGATTTTCCCGGTGCTTATGGTACTTCACCAATTCCTTTCGGTACCCCATCCTGTCTCCCTGGAGGAACCTATGTTGGTGGGTCGGCTGGTTTCCTGTCGGGTGTTCATTGTGGCGGGTTTGCAAATGGGACAACTGTACCGCTTACGGCAAACCAGTTGGCGGTATGGGTATCCAATGGCTCATCAAGCACAATTAATCGTTATGCGTCAATAAGTGCGCCATTGTCGCCATATCTGGCTCCATTTAACCCTACACTTTCGCTAAATGATGAGTTGGTGACATGGACGTTCAATATGAGAACGAGTGTAGCTATTACAGGGTATGGTGCATCACAGAATATGGCTGCAATTGTGTTGGCCACGGATGCCGACTTCTACCGTATTTTTGGGGTTGGCTATGCTGTTGTTTTCAATCCTGCAATACCGCAAGGTTTCCAACTTATCAGGTTCACTGCCGGGCTCATGGGCACCATAACACCAGTGATAACATCATCTGCCGTGTTGTCGTCCCCTACCAATTATGCAAGTATTAAGGTTGTTTATCAGCAATCGATAGACCAATGGACAATGTATGTCCGTGACGATGGCCCTACTGCGTTCGCAGACCCATCTACAGGGGTCACAGTATCAGCAGGAAGCGCAATTGACGGGACCTATACGTCAACCCTATTGACCAGATTTGGTTTTTATGGAAATTATCGTGTGCCTAGTTTTACTCCGGAAGCACACTTTGCTTATTATGACAACTTTACTGTTACCATGAACTGCCCTGCAATAGAAGATGGTGGCCTGAATACATGTATTGGCATGACCACCACCCTCTCAAACCCCACCCCTGGTGGCACATGGACGAGTGGTACGCCTTCCGTCGCAACTATTGGCTCCACAACAGGTATCGTCACTGGGATGTCGGTAGGCACCAGCATTGTTACCTATGTTGCCGGATCGTGTACTGTTGTAGCTGTCGTTACTGTTAACCCGCTGCCCGTTGCCCCTGCCATTACGGGCACGTTGAGTATGTGCCCCGGTGAGACAACAGCCTTATCAACGATACCTCCACCGCTTCCAGGCACTTGGAGCAGCAGCACAACTTCTGTAGCTACGGTGAACCCTGCTACAGGCGTTGTAACAGGTATTTCCGGTGGCAGTGCGATAATCAGTTTCACCATTCCTTCGGGCTGTTTTTCTACGACTACTGTTACCGTTAACCCTTTGCCGCCAGCAATAACTGGGTCAGCAACAGTGTGCACAGGGCGCACCACTTTATGGAATAATACCCTTGCAGGCGGCACATGGAGCAGTATTGATGGAACAATAGCAACAGTAGGTTCGTCAACAGGAATAATCACCGGCGTATTAATAGGTACTGCAACTATTTCTTATACTTCGGGTGCAGGCTGCTCTACACCAGGGGTAGTGACTGTCATTGCGTCTCCGGCTGCTATTACAGGCACTGCCTCATTATGCGTAGGCGCAACAACGGCCTTGGCAAATGCCACGCCCGGCGGCAACTGGACAAGCAGCAATGCCGGTGTGGCGACTGTGGATGGTGCAACAGGCGTGGTTACAGGGGTTTTGGCAGGCACCGCAACCATAACGTATACAGCCCCTAACGGCTGTTTTGAGACAGTCGTTGCGACAGTGAACCCAATACCGACTGCCATCACAGGCACACTTGCTGTATGCGATGGCGCCCAAACCACACTTGGAAGTACACCTGGTGGCGGCACATGGGCCAGCGGCAATTTGGCTATCGCTACAATAAGCGGCGGTGGCACCGTCACAGGTGTTTCTGCCGGCACGGCTAGCATAACTTATACACGGCTGGGTTGCATTATTACGGCCGTTGTTACGGTCAATGATTTGCCTCTGTTTATAGGTGGCCCCGGCTCAGTGTGTATCGGGTCAAATATCACGCTTACCAATGCAACTGCCGGCGGCACATGGAGTAGCAGCAATACAGGCGTTGCTACGATAGGTTCAGCATCCGCTATAGTAGGTACAGTAGCTACAGGGACCACGACGGTCACATACAGACTCACCACTACAGGCTGCGTCCGTACCCGAACCATAACCGTAGAACCACTGCCGGGTGCTATAGCAGGCTCCACAACTTTATGCCCTGCGAGCAATGTTATGCTAACGGGTTCCCCCTCGGGCGGTACATGGGCCAGCGGCAACACTGTCATAGCTACTATTGTACCGGGTACCGGTGTACTTACAGGCGTAGCTACTGGCACCGCAACAATTTCCTATACATCAACGGCCGGCTGTGTGCGCACAACAATAGTGACTGTATCTTCAGCGCCACCGGCCATAATCACGCCCCTGGGCGATACTGTATTATGTCCTGGTGATTTTGTGACACTTACATCCAGCACATATCCCGGAGTAACCTATGAGTGGTATTTGGGGGGAGTCCTTATCCCCGCGGCCGCCAGCCCTACATATATTGCCAGCGTCGCCGGCAGCTACCGGGTAAGGGTGGTTGTGGCGGTGGGTTGCTCCACTATGTCTGGCCCTGTGGCTGTATCTGTGGTGCCGGCAACAGCTACTATCACAGTGCCGGGAGGCACTACCACCGCATGCGCTGGCACCCCGGTTGCGCTAAACGCTAATACGGGAGTTGGCCTCACGTACCAGTGGCAACTCGGTGGCTCACCAATAACAGGTGCGACAGCGAGCACCTTCAACGCGCTTTTAGGCGGCAGCTATACAGTGAGGGTTACCAACGCTTCAGGGTGCTGGGCAGTATCGGCACCGACAGCAATCGTTGTGAACTCCACCCCATCTAGTGTAGTTACTGTTTCGGGTCCCTCGACAATTTGCGATGGCAACAGCGTTACATTTACCGCAGCTCCTGGCACCGGTTATACATACCAATGGCACAATTCTGTGGGCGCAATTCCAGGCGCTACCACCGGTTCTTATGCCGCAACGACCTCTGAAAGTTACCATGTTGTGATAACAAGCGGAAGCGGCTGTGCTACGACAACAGCAGCGATTGGAGTTGTGGCAAACCCACTGCCGAACGTGGGCATCACCCCTGCCGGCCCGCGTATCTTCTGCGCAGGCGGCAGTGTATTGTTGGATGCGGTTACGGGATTTGATTACCAATGGTACAGGAATGGTACGGCAATAGGCGGAGCCACCTCTTCGGGTTATACTGCAACACTGAGCGGTGGCTACAGGGTAAGGGTAACAAACCCGGCAACAGGCTGCACAGCAATGACAGGGGCAGACACCATGGTAACGGCAGTGGGCACCCCGCTCATAACCCCGCTCACCCCTGCAAAGTTTTGCTGGGGCGGTAGTTCGCTGTTGTCAACGAATGCATCTTATTTGGGCAGTTCGCTGGGTTACCAATGGTACTTCAACGGTGTGTTGATACCGGGTGCTATTTCGCCAACTTACTCAGCAACTGTAGCTGGTGACTACAGTTGCCGCGTTGCGGTTCCGGCTAGTTGTTCTGCATTCACGGCTGGTGTAGCGGTGATAGAGGTTCCGCTTCCCGATCCGCCAATTACATTCAATGGTGCCGGGTTCCAAACAGGCAATTATTACGTTTCTTACCAGTGGTACAAGAACCTCGTACTGATACCCGGCGCTACGGCATCGGCCACACCGGCCACGGGCAACGGCAACTACAAGGTAGCTGTAACGGACACCAACGGTTGCCAGTCTGTATCGGCGGTATATGTGCTTACTGGCTGGGCGACACCACCAACAGGCATCTCAAACGTGAACAGTACTGACATAAAAATCTTCCCGAACCCCGCCGGCGAGATTGTATACATAGAACCGGCGGGACAAATGCGCGCTGTTATCAGCAGCGTGGATGGCAAGACGCTGATTGACAAAGAAAACGCCAAAGAAATAAGCCTTCAAGGTTTAGCCGACGGATTGTACTTGATCACACTGTACAATAAAAATGGGCAGCAGGTACTAGTGCAGAAATTAGTGAAGAGATAAGGCATTACACTGCCCAAAAGAGGCTGCCTCGCTATGGGGACAGCCTCTTTTGTTTTTTAGGATAACTGTATTTAGGCTGAATGTGGTATTAGGTATTTACGCTTGAATTTGCCATTGCCATCTTATCAACCGGTTCGCCTGTAACAGCACCTGGTTTACGGCCCCTGCAAATAATCCCAACCTTTTCGTACATTTCTCTCCCAAAAGCATTTATCGTGAATACGCTTACCATACAACCGATCACATCCGCCGATGCCGCTTACGCACAGGTTTTTGCCCTACGCGACGAAGTACTGCGCCGCCCGCTGGGCATGGCCCTCAAAAACGACGACCTCACCCTCGATCACATAGACACCATACTCACTGGCAATCTCGATGGCATGGTCATTGCTTGCCTCATGTTGCACCATGTAGACGATGTGCAGCTGCAGCTCCGTCAGATGGCGGTGGCAGCTTCCTGTCAGGGCAAGGGGTATGGCCGCGATTTGGTCATTGCCGCTGAGGGCATTGCACGGGCAGGGGGCTATCAGAAGATAATACTCCATGCCCGCAAAACAGCAGTAGGCTTTTACCAGAGCCTGGGCTACAGCATCACCACTGGCGAGTTTACCGAAGTTAGCATACCCCATGTCATGATGGAAAAAACGCTAAACAGCTAGCCGGCATACAGCAGTTTCAAATACTTCACCCTGCCTTTTGTTATCCCAACCAACATATTTAATACGGGCCTTGTTATTACATTCAATTTCTTAAAGTATTTTTAGGCTGCATGGCAAAGAGTACAAACAAACCGCCTGTTACACCAGGCCAACCTGCTGGCAGGCAGAAACCCCGGCAGACACCCACAGTTGCTGCCGGTTCACAGGAAAGCGGCAAGGCTGGGCTCACCGGCACCAAACTGCACATGGTAGTGGCTGGTTGTATAGCGCTCATCACCTGGCTGTTTTTCAGGGTTTGCCTCGACAATCAGCTCACCAACTGGGACGATCCCGGATACATTCGTGATAATGCACTCATCAAGTCTACTACCCCCGAGGCGTTGAAGCTCATTTTCTCTACGCCTATCATGGGCAACTACCATCCGCTCACTATTCTCAGTTATGCTATCGAGTACAGCTATGTGCGTCTCGAGCCCTGGCTATTTCACCTCGATAGTGTTTTGCTGCATATCGTTGTTACAACGTTGGTCTACGTCTTTGTGCTCATGCTTACAAAACGCACAGTAGCTGCCGCGGTTACGGCTATACTCTTCGGGTTGCATCCCATGCACGTCGAGTCGGTGGCCTGGCTTGCTGGCCGCAAAGATGTGCTGTACGGTACCTTCTATATGGCGTCTTGTATCCTGTACATAAGGTACATCCGTGCCGAAAACGGCCGGTGGAAGTGGTATGCCGGCGTGGTCCTGCTATTCCTCGCATCACTGCTCTCAAAGCCCGTCGCGGTTACACTGCCGGTTGTACTGCTCCTGATCGATTATTTCGAACAACGCAAGATTTCCTGGGCGCTGTTGGTCGAAAAGCTACCGCTGTTTGCCATTTCCGTTGCTTTCGGTATCCGCTCTATGATCGATCAGCGGTCTTTCGGGTCGCTTTCTTCTGAAAATATCGGATTCAATTTTGCTGAGCGTATCGCCCTCGGTGGGTACGCATTTGTTACCTATCTCTGGAAGGCAATCGTCCCCGTTGGTCTCAGCTGCTTCTATCCTTACCCGGCAAGGGTAGGTGGGTCGTTGCCACTCTATTACTTCGTATACCCCATTATCGCCATTGCGGTGCTCGCAGCTATATGGTTCTTTCGTCGCAATCGTGTAGTCGTTTTCAGTTCTTTGTTTTTCCTCGCCAATATCGCCCTGCTCCTTCAGTTTCTCCCGGTAGGTGGTGCCATCGTCGCCGATCGCTATTCTTACATTCCCTACATGGGTTTGTTCCTGATGCTCGGCTGGTTCTTGTCCGGATTTTTCGAGGCGGGTGGTGCCCGCCAAACTGGCAACATAGCGCTCGGTGCTCTGGGTGCATACTGCCTGTACCTCGGCATGCTCACAACAGACCGTTGCAAAGCATGGTACGATACCACCAGCCTCTGGCGCGACGAGATCGAAAAACACCCCGATGCGCCCAATGCATTCAACAACCTCGGTTTTCATTACTTCAACAAGTTCAACGAAAGCGTCAACGACGCCGAGCGGCGCATTTTTTTCGATTCTTCATACAATTTGCTTTCCAGATCCATTCAGCTCGATGCTAATTTTACCAATCCCCATGTTTCTATCGGAGAGCTGCACAGGGCCGCGGGCAACTATGCTTTGGCCAAACCTTATTATTACCATGCCTTAACCATGAAGGACAAAGATGGTGCCGCCAATGCCTACCTGGGGTTGGCTATTATCTACGCTATCACACAGAACATAGATTCAAGTGGTTTTTGCTTCAGAAAAGCACTCGAAAACAAACCCTACTTCCCGGAGGTGCACAGCAACTATGGCAACTACTTCGACATGCTCAAACAGCCCGACTCCGCACTCAAGCATTACGGCATGGCTATTGCCCAGAACCCTGATATGTACGCGCCCTACCTCAACAGGGGCAGGCTATTCCAGCGTATGAAGCGTTGCGATGAAGCGATCAGGGATTTCGAAGCGGCTAGCAGTCTTAATCCGGATATGGGCGAGATTTATTATTCCCGTTCTTACTGCCATACACAAAATGGCAACAAAGCACAGGCACTCCGTGATGTCGAAAAGGCTATTCAGCTCGGTTTCAAACAGATTGATCCCGCTTATTACCAGATGTTGAAAGGCGGTTAACGGTTTTTGCGCCATACCATTATTGTACCTTTATGCAGTCAATGATCATCACACTGCTTTCAGACCTCGGTACCAAAGACGCCACAGTAGCCATCAGCAAGGCTACACTGCTGCGACTGGTTGCCGGTGCTACTATAGTAGACCTGTCGCACCATGTGGCCCGGGCAAACTGGCATGAGGCTGCATACATGCTCCGTGGTGTATACAGTTCATTCCCTCTGGGCACTGTACATATTGCTGCCGTGGCGCCATTCGCCGATCCACACCCGCGCATGGTCATGGCTGAGCAGAACGGTCACTTCTTCATCAGTGCCGACAATGGCTTACTGCCTGCGGTTTTACAGCCGGCTGCCGCCAGTACTGCAAGGTTGTATCAGCGCTACACAAAGCCCTACCTGCTGCAAAACTGGATGGCAGATGCCGGTACACTTATCAATGCGCTTGTGCAGGGTGGTGAGTTGCCCTCTACAGGTTTCAGCATAGCCACATATCCTGCACTACCCGCTCCACAGGTTACACCCATCAACACGGTCTGCAGAGTGTTGTATGCCGACAGGTATCAGAATGTAGTAGTGAATATCAGAGAGGAGGAATTTTATGAGATTACCAACGGCAAGCCTTTCAGGATAAAGACTATGAAGGGCAGAACAATCAACTCAGTAAGCAGGCATTACACCGATGTTGCAACAGGAGAGCCGCTTTGCCGGTTCAACAGATCAGGCTACCTGGAAATAGCGGTCAACCATGGCTCGGCAAGAGAATTCCTCGGCTTTCCTGCCGACGACAACGACATTGAGTACCAGAACGTAAGGATTTATGTGTAAACAAATAAGCGGTAGCAAATTGTACCAGCAACAAAATGCTTGTGCATTTATTGGATACTGGTTTTATGCATACTCAAGCAACAAGGCAGGGTCTATATTTATTTTCTTATACAGCGCTTTCAGAAACGGTACATCTGGTTTCCGTTTGCCATTCAGTATTTCCGACAATTTCGATTTGCCAATCCCCAGCGTAGCTGCGAGTGCAGCCTGAGTCATTTTGTTTTCGTACATCTTTTGTTCCAGTAGTGTGATGATAGAGTCAGGTTGAGTAGATGGCCTGATGTGTAGCACTTTGTCTTCATATTCCTCAGCCGCCGCAGTCATTTTACTGAGATCAGACAGTTCGCCACCCGACAGGTTCGCTTCACCCTTGTTCATCAGGTCGTAGATCGCTACCATTGTTTCGTGGTACATTTTTTTTGACGTGATCAAATATTTCATTGCTCCTATTTTTTATAGTTTATTGTGGCAACATCAATATTGTCGTATTCGGTATGCGTGCCTACAAACAAAACAAATACCGTTCTCACCTTAAATATGATCAGTGCTACAATGCGATATTGATTTCCTTTAACATTAAAAACATACCGGTCGTTTGCAACAACATCAGCTGTGCTGAATGTTTTTATTAAATCACTGAAATTTTTCCAATCACTGGATTTAGTTAGCTCATACCACTTAACCAATGCTTTTTCTGCCGACGGATGTGCTCGCGAAAATTCATTAAGTATTGTTTTAGAAATGACAACCATAATGCCGACGTTGATATGGGTTGATGCAAAATTAGAACATTATTCTTAAATCTCGAATAATGTTCTGAAAATTGGATTTTTTTGGGTGCCGGGTTTTCTACACCTACTTCGTCCCGCCTTTCTCCAGTTTGTCTACCCGTTGCACCAGGCCATCCAGATTCCTGAAGTGAATGTACGCCTTGCGGTACTTGCCCGCTTCAAATGCTGGCGAGCCCATGTATACTTCTCCTGCTTTGGTGATATTCTTCGATATGCCCGATTGCGCGGTGATGATCGTATTGTCTGCTATCTGCAGATGCCCTACTATACCCACCTGTCCGCTGAACATGCAGTTCTTACCTATTTTGGTCGACCCCGCTATCACATTGCACGCGGCCAGGTAGCTGTTCTCGCCCACTTCTACATTGTGTGCTATATGTACCAGATTGTCAAACTTCACACCCTTGCGTAGTATCGTCGACCCCAGTGTAGCTCTGTCTATTGCGCAGTTGGCACCTATTTCCACATCATCCTCTATCACTACATTGCCTATCTGCGGCACCTTACGCTGGCCCTCCTCATTCTGTGGCTCAAACCGGAATCCGTCACTGCCTATCACAGTACCCGAGTGTATGATGCAGTTGCTGCCTATCTTCGTATCAGAGTATATTTTTACACCCGCAAATAGGGTCGTGTTATCTCCCACCACCACATTGTCACCAATGTATACCTGAGGGTATATTTTTACATTGTTGCCTATTCGCGCATTGTCACTCACCACGGCAAACTCACCAGCATAAATGTTTTCGCCCACCTTCGCACTCTCGGATATGTAAGCGTGTTTCGACACCCCGGTCTTGTTCAGCTTTACCTGATTGTACATCTCCAGCAGCTTCGCAAATGCCGCCGCTGCGCTCTCCACACGTATCATTGTAGCAGGTACCGGAGCTGTAGGCACAAAATCCTTATTCACGATCACCAGCGTAGCCTTGGTCGTATAGATGTATTGGGTGTATACCGGATTGGCCAGAAAAGAGATCGACCCCGGCACGCCCTCTTCTATCTTCGACAGGGTGCTCACAGATACGTCAGGGTTGCCTTCTATCACCCCGTTCAGGAGTCCGGCTATTTGTTGTGCGCTGAATTGCATTGGTATGGTTGTTTGCCTACAAAATAGGTAAAAACACCGAAATGCACTGCATAAAGTCCCTCCCGTGCCACATACCCTTAATTGAAAAGCTGGTACACGAGCAGTGCGCCGCCATAGGCCAGCGCCGCCATGTAGGCAAACTGGATGGCCGGGTACTTCCAGCTCATTGTCTCCCGCTTCACTATTGCCAGGGTGCTCATGCACTGCATAGCGAAGGCGTAGAATATCAGCAGCGAGAGCCCCGTAGCCAGTGTGTACACCGGCGTGCCGTCGCTGCGCTTGGCGGCACGCATCTTATCGGTCAGCGTAGTGTTGCCTTCTCCGGTATCGCCCACGCTATACAGGGTAGCCATAGTGCCTACAAACACTTCACGCGCTGCAAAAGACGTGATCAGCGCTATACCTATTTTCCAGTCATACCCCAGTGGCCGTATCACTGGTTCTATGGCATGCCCCATGATGCCGGCAAACGAGTTTTCCAGCTTCTCGGTGGCGGCAATATTCGCCAGTTCTGCTTTCCGTTCTGGTTGGGCTGCTATCAGCGCTGCATACTTATCTTCCACAGCCTGCATCCTTCCCGGTGGCCCAAAGGCTGCAAGCGCCCACAGTATCATCGACAGTACTATGATCACCTTACCCACATCCCTGATGAAGATTTTACCCTTCTCTATCATCGTGATGCCCACGTTTTTCCACCTGGGCGCACGGTACACCGGCAGCTCCATCAGGAAGAAGGTCCGCTCTTTCGTTTTGATGATGTAGTCCATCACCCGCGCCACCACCAGTGCCATGAAGAAGCCCAGCAGATACAATCCCATCAGCACCAGTCCCTGCATATTGAAGATGCCCAGTATTCTTGTTTTCGGTATCACCAGGCCTATCAGCATGGTATATACGGGCAGCCGGGCAGAGCAGCTCATCAGTGGTGTCACCAGTATCGTTATCAGGCGTTCTTTTTTGTTCTGTATCGTGCGGGCAGCCATGATAGCGGGCACCGCGCAAGCCATGCCGCTGATAAGGGGCATCACCGACCGCCCATTCAGCCCTGCACTCCGCATGATGCGGTCTGTAAGAAAACTGATACGCGCCATGTAGCCACTGTCTTCCAGTATCGTTATCAGCCCAAAGAGGATCATGATCTGTGGTACGAATATCGCTATACCGCTTATCCCTGCTACCAGTCCATTTACCACAAAATCACTCAGATAGCCCTGTGGCAGCACCGTGTTCAGCCATTGTCCGGCCAGCGAGAAACCCTGCTCTATCCAGTCCATAGGGTATTGTGCCAGCCAGAAGATCGATTGAAACAACAGAAAAAGCACCACCAGCAATATCACATTGCCATACACCGGGTGCAGCAGTGTTTTGTCGATCTTATCACTGATAACCATTTTTTTCATCGGGCTGTCAGTCACCACACACCGCTGCATTATCGTATCTATCCGCTTGTACCGCAGCACTATCTCCTCTGCCTGCACCCGCGATTTCTGGAAACCCGCCTCGCCCAGCAATGCCGCTATTCTAATTCTTTGTGCTGCGTTGATATACTGTAGGTTGGTGTAGTTGCAGGCTATATGCAGCGCGCCATAGGTGCCTGCCTGTGCACACAGAGCCCCTATTTCTTTTAGCCAGTCGCTGTTCAGCGCATCCATGCTTATAAAGTCCGGACGGGGTAGGGTAGCGCCTGTCTGCACAGCCACTATCGCTTTCTTTAGTGCCGTCAGTCCCTTGTTTTTTCGGGGGTTTATGGGTATCACCGCCACGCCCAGCAGGCGTTGCAGGCCTTCGGTGTCTATTGTTATCCCCTTGTCATGCGCTATGTCCATCATAGTGAGTGCGATCACTATGGGTATCTTCAGATCCATGATCTGGCTGCAGAACAGCAGGTTGCGCTTCAGGTTCGATGCGTCTGCTATCACCACCACCATGTCGGGACGCTCCGCATTTTCCTGATTCAGCAGCACTTCATACGTTACCTGCTCATCCGCGCTCTTGGGGTACAGGCTGTAGGTGCCCGGCAGATCTATGATTTTTGCTTCCAGGCTGTCCCCTATGCGCGATGTGCCGGTTTTTTTGTCTACCGTCACACCGGGAAAGTTACCCACCTTCTGGTTGAGGCCGGTAAGCGCATTAAAAAGTGAACTTTTACCGCTGTTGGGGTTTCCCACCAATGCTATGGTATATGGCCGGTGCATGAATGTGCGCAAAGATAGGCATTGTGCTTTGGGTTGGTAGGCATCAGCTCCCACTTCCCAAAATATTCCGCATTGTGTAAACTGGTTATTGCATCTTCAGCTATAGGTTGCACCTCCGGTATACACCCGGTACGCCGCCGCTCAGTATTCTTTCCCTCCAATTTCGCACCCGCCCACAACACTTTACAGAAAGAACAAGGTATATTTACACCCAAAAGGTGCCGGTAATGAAATATATTGTTTTGCTGTTATTGGTGGTGGGCTGCTCATCTTGTCAGGGTGGGTGGACACAAGACGACAAAGATGCCTTTTACGAGGCCTGTATGGACGATGCCAATACCTGGGCCGGAGATCCTGCCAAGGCAAAACAATATTGCGAATGTGTGGTCATCAAAGTAATGGAACGCTATCCCGATGTCAATGAAGCTTTGGAGCATGTAGACCTCATTGCCCGCGACCCCGAAATACAAACCTGTCGTATTCCTATTCTGAAGTAGTTTTGGCCCCTTCCCTGCCTTACTCATCCACCCCCACCGCTCCAAAACCAAAAAATGCAGCACCCCAAGGCACTGCATTTGTATCAATTCCTAATTCCCAATCCCCTACTTCTTGTACACCTTCACTGCAAACGTGTACGCCTCCAGCTTGTCTATCTGTTGTTCACGTGGCATACGGCCTATTTTCGATGCCTTGGGTAGTTTTATGTTCTTCTCGTCGGGTAGTTTGTGCAGCAGGTCGGTAATTGCTTTGGCGCTTACTGCATAGGTTTTCACCTCATTCTCAGCACCCTTTGCGGTCAGTAGCCCCACTACATTGCCCTTGCCATCCAGCAGCGGACTTCCGCTCTGTCCATGGCCCACTGGCAACTCCAGTGTATACTGCATGATGTTGCCCTCAAAACCGTTACGGCCGCTTATGTAGCCTTCGCTGTAGGCAATCTCGTCTGCAGGGTAGCCCAGGGTGAAGATATGCGTACCCAGATCTGCTTTCAGACCCGTAAATGTAAATGGCAGTTCCGATTTCCCGAAACGGAAACCCGCTTTATCCACCTTCATGATCGCAACATCACTTTCTGCATTAAACGTTACAAGCGATGCTTTGAAGTATTGACCTTCCCTGTTTTGGATGTATACCGAGTCGCCATAGCCATTCTCGTCATGTATCACGTGGTAGGCCGTTACAAAATATCCGTTGTTGGTCAGTGCAAAACCCGTTCCCGTCTTTTTTACGTCCGACGGTGGTGGTGCTGGTTTTTTCGACTTATCCAGGTCTATTTCCAGCTGCTTTTGCTTCTCCAGTTGTTTCGCCTGTGCTATTTTCAGTCCGGTTACTTCGCGGCTTATGGTGTTGTACCTTTTTTCAGTTTTGTTCAGCGATGGTTTCAGGCTCCAGAAGGTCAGCGTAGAGGTCAGTATGGCTACACCGGCAGCTATCGATGTCGTACGCCAGAATTCCGGCGTTAGTATGATGTGTCTGGCTTTTTTGGCCGGTACCGCCGCAGTCTGGCTCTGGTGCACATTGTGCAGCATGCTTCTGAACCGCTTATGCTTGCCACTGTCCGATACAGACCTGATCAGATTAGATATCTCCTGAAATTCGCGGGCAAATGCGGCATCCGCATTCAGCCTTTGATGCAGTGCAACTTGTTCTTCCTTCGACATGGAACCCGCCAGATAGGCTTCGGCCAGTTCCCAGATATTGGTGTTGTTGACAGACATTCTCAAAAAAATAATATTATTAAGTAATTTCAAACCCTCCGTTCACTCCCACTTGTTATTCCAGCCCGGCATAGAATATTTTTCGCAGCCGTGCCAGGCACTTATATTTTTGTGTTTTGGCATTGTCAGGGTTGGTATACCCAAACTCTGCCGCTATTTCCTGCATGCTCTTGTCCTTGTGGTAGTATGCCTTTAGCAACGACCTGCAGGGCTCTCCTATCTGTTCCAGCGCCGCATCCAGTTGTTCATAGTGCGTTTCCCTTTCGGTATGCGCATTTACATCATCCTCATATGCCAGTCCGCCGTCTTCGTCCTCATCTCCCGTATTATCATGCAGTGCCACCGGTTCCCTGCTTTGCCGCTGCAGTTTTTTATACCACAGGTGCTTGCTTATCGCAAACAGGTAGGTGCCTATGCTGCACGTAAGCCTGAAGTCTTCCTCCTGAGCTTTGCCAAACAAAACAACCATGGCCTCCTGAAACAAATCGGCCGCATCGGTCGATGAGCCACCGTTTTTGATCAGCCATCCACTCACTATGTGGTAGTTCTGACGGTATATTTGTTCTGTAGCCACCCGCTGTCCGTCTGCAAGCGCTGCCAATAGCTGCTGTTCCGTATTTAGTGGGCTTTGCACTTATTAATACTTATTTATCCAAAAAGTAACCCGTCTGCCGGGTATTATTTTTCCCCGGCACCTGCCGGTTATCTGTGCATAAAGGTAAAGATATTTTCTGCCCTGCGGCCTGTCCCGTTACCAGCGCTTATTTCCAGTCGTCACACACCTGTCCGTCACACGAAAAAGCCCCGGTATACGGGGCTTTTTCGTTGAAATAGTCAAATTATTTATGGCGCTATCGCGTAGGTAATATTGCATTTTTCCACATCGTCTGTGCGTATCAGCGTCAGGTGGTGTGTTTCTACCATCGGGATGATGTATTTGGCAATTGTACCCTTCTTGCTTTTCTTCAGGGTCAGTATTACATTGCCCACTTCGTCAGCGGTAAGTGTATACGATCCTGTTTCCTTCGGGTTGTCGCGCATATCGCGGTAGGTTTTTTCGTACGTACCGTAGTTGATGTTGTTGCTGTTGCTCACAGTCAGCTGCAGCGTAGAGAACCAGTGAATATAGTGTGCCTCAGAGCCTATTTTATCAGGGCACTTCATGCCTACAAAATACCAGGTCTTGTCAAATAGCTCGTAACGGTTGATCGGATCAGTGTTACTTGGCGGGAAGGGTGGCTTCTGCGCCATAGCAGCAAAAGGCAATGCCATAAGGCATACCAGGAAAATGTTTTTGAGCATGTTTTTTAGCATAAAATATTTTTCTTCGGAGTAAAAGTAATAAAACGTTCCCTTAAATTCACATACTGCATCGCAAAATAATGAATATTGTTCGAACTAAATAGCCTGCCTTCAATATTTGTTGCCTGCTGTACGGTGCTACCCCATAGCACAGTTTGCTTCCCCTGATCATTTACCCGTTGTTCCTTTATGTCCTGACGTGCATCCGGAACAAGTCGGGGAACCCACTACTTACATTCTTTTTTTCGAATTCAACAAAAATTGCCAATAAAACATGTCTTTATTCAATACAGGCCAGTCTGATTGTTGCCAATTATACATCATGAGCCGAATACAATACTTATTCGGCTCAAAAAAGAGAAAAAAATGAGCCGAATACAAAAATTAATCGGCTCACCCCCGCACTGCCGGCATCACCATGCAAACACGCCAGATATTGGTATTTGCGCAGTGGTGCGCAATTTTTTTGGTGAAAGGGTGTTGTTTTCACAAGTCATTGATAATTAGTGTTTAGTATGTAAATTTGTTTTTGATTTTTGCGCAAAAATTGCGCACTTTCTTCCCACTTTGCAAAGCGGTTGTGTGCAATTTCCGGAGAGTTACTCTTGCTGCGGTGGTGGGGTGGGGCTGCCACTCCGGTAATGCAATTCTGGTTTTTGCGCAGTGGTGCGCAATTTTTTTGGTGTAAGGGTATTGTTTTTATAAATCATTGATATCTAGTGATTTGTGAGTAAATGTACTTCTGATTTTTGCGCAAAAATTGCGCACTTCTTTCCCACTTTGCGCAGTGGTGCGTATCGTAGTTACTTGTAAGGCAGGGATTGTTTGGGTTGTGTTTCTTTTTTCAGAGTAATCCTGGTTTTGGTTTACAGTAGCGGACCAGACCTGGTTAACTTTGGCTGATTATTTGCACAAATATCATGCCAATTTTCACTGTTAACATCATATTTTGTCAAGTGCCGCAAGTATTTAATAGGTCGTTGGAGGAGCAGCAAACAATTAAAAGAAACTAATACACTGCCAATTACCTGGTAAGTACCAGTTTGCCTTTGCCTGCAATGCCCCTGCTGCCTGTGACCTGATAAATATACATGCCAGACGCCAATGCACCGGGTTGCCAAAGTATCTTTCCTGTGTTGCCGTTAGCTTCTTGTTCCATCACTTTCTCTCCTAACATATTCAGTACCGTTATCGTTACTTTTTCGTTGGGTACAGACGGCAGGTTGTACTCAAAAGTTACGGTGCCAGCTGAAGGATTGGGGTATACTTTCACCCTCTGAAAACGGCTTGCTTCTGCTGAAAATGGCGGGTGCTGCGGTGTACTGCCGGCTCTGGCAACGGGTGGGAGGCTGGCACAGGGAAAATGTACTATCGGATTTACCTTCAGGTTCCAAGCAGCGATTCTTGCAGCATTTGACGTGAATTCGAAATCGCCAGAGGTGTCGAGCAGGCTGATTTCAGTTTCATTCAAAGTAAATATCCCACGTCCGTCTGTAGCCGCAGAATATAACGCCGCGCCGGTTTTATAATAGTCTATGTACTCTTCCTTTTCGGAAGGTGTCATTCGGGATGAGTCTATGGAGTTGAATAAAGTAATCGCATCCTGCAACTCGCCGCGCAAATACATGATGCCCACCCGCTCATAAGTAGCATTTGGCGTACCTACGTATTTCAGCCATTGCTCTACAGTGTCGAGGCTACGGTAATAACTGTTGGTATCTACAAGATAGTATACGCTACTGGTATCCATGCAGATGCCAGCATGGGTTGTATCGAGCACACTTACATTGGTGTCTATGGGTGAGCGCAATGCCATAAGTATAATATTTACGTTCTCATCCATAGCTGCTTGTGCCATTGCAACGTTTTGCTCCAGCGTACCCCTGTCGGTATTAGTTTCTGACTCTGTAACCAGCGTTTCGAAGTCTTCGTTGCTCATGGATATCCGAGTGGCAAGAGCGGAAAGAAAGGAATAATCGCGAATGACCTCAGGATTGAGTGCAAGCAGTGTAAGCACTTCGGCATAATTGTGACCTGCTGCGGTGGATGCTGCACTGTTGAGTACCGTTTGTGACAAGAATGGGGAAATATCATTGAGCACACGGAAAAAAGTATCCATATTGGCGCACGTATCAATAAAGGTCAGGAGTGAATCTGTCTTACCACCCCGATCTATTGCAGCATTATAGGCTGCGAGTGCGGTCGTACGGTTGTTTCGGGCGGTGTAGTATGCGGCCTTGTAGTCGTCGAGCATTGTTTCATCGAGTGCGGTAGGCGGTGCCGACATATAGCTGGGATGCCGGGTGACCGGTGGTGGTATGGTAGATGCACATGCCTCTGCGGCGCCGGAATAGATAGTTACAAGCCCTGAGGTAGAGATGCTGCCTGTGCCATAGCGCGAATAGTATATCGTGTATAAGGGATTGGTATTGACGATGTTCTTTACCGAGCCGGAAAATGTGTTGCCGGCTTCGCCATAGTAGGTAGGGCCACGCTGATCGAGCCCGATACCGTTCATACCACCGGTGCCGCCCGCGTAAATGTCGTTGGTATTGGACGAAAACGAATTGCAGGATACCTGAAGACCGTATCCTGACAATGAAGGGTAACCCGTTGCGTTATTGCCCAGCCCGAGTACGCCGTAGCTAAGGCCGGTAAAAGTATTGCGGTAAACACGGTTGGTCGCATTGCCGGCATTAGCCGCAAGCACGCCAGCATTGTACCAGGGGGTGATGGCAAATGAATTGGTAAGACCGGTAAAAGTGTTCTCCTCAATACGGAATACAGGTGAATTCTGGGTAAAGACACCTATGTTGCGGCCGCAGCCCAGGGGCGCACCACCCACGCCTACAAACGGGGCTATGACACCCCTGCCAATATTCATGTTGCAGCGGGTAACGGAAACATGCCGCTGGGCAGACACGTAAACACCTATGGAAACAGAATCGAAATCGGCCTGATCTATGCTGGCAGTTGGGTCGGCGGGCAAGCCTGCACCGGCAATGTACACCCCGTGGGTGAGGCCATTGAACCTGCACCGCTGCGATGTGCCCAGGCAGCCCGATGTTGTAGCTGCATAGCAGTAGGGTACTACACTAAAACCCGACTTAACCGCATATATACCACTACCTGTGCCACGGTAAATAGAATGCCGATTGTTGAACGAGCACCCACGGATGTTGAGCCCATATATGCCCTCAAGACTGATATGCCGAGCCGGTGTGAGCCATGCGCCAGTGCCTTTATAACCATTGTCGATATAAAATGAACAATTGGTGAAATAGGAAACATCAGGGAGCTCTACCGAAGATACCGGATGCAGATTGCGGTAATCTTTAAACACAGCAGCTGTAACATTATTGAGAAACAACGAACCGCTGGCCTGAATGATACCGCCATTGCCATTGACGAGCGCGGGATTGGGATTGCAGTTTATTACGCCGACTTTGGCGTGCTCTATGGTGCTGTTTTCTATACGTATAAACCCCTGATAGGCAGTAGACTGGGTATGGGTATTGTCGCCCCATGCCTGAATGCCACCCCAAAGGCAGCCTTCGCAACTATTTGTAAGGCGCGCATTTGTGACAAGCAGCTTTGCGCCCTGCTCTACCATGATGGATGCATTGGCAGGCATGTGGATGGTAGCCCCTGAGATGGAGAGGATAGCGCCGGCTTTGACTATCACCTGACTTTGCAGCCACATATTATTGTCCCAGATGGTGGTACCAGAGCTTATCTCTATCGGCGAATCTTCGCCAGGTGGTATTATAGGCAATGGCGTTTCCCAAATACCTCTGCCAAACGTAGCGATGCGTAGCTTGCCCGCACAATGGTTAAATTCCATATCCATCACTGTGCAGGGTGGGAGGCCGTTATTGAAACACTCCCACTCGCAAGCAATTCGGTTCCATTTAAACACGCCCGCATCTGTGCCAGCATATAGTTCATCATTACTGCCCTTGCGATAGAGCAGCTTATTCACAGGCAGGGCCGACAGCCCTTTCGAAACCTCTGTCCATGTTGCGCCGGAATTAGAAGAGTACCATACTCTGCGCTTCATGGTGTCGGGGTTTGCGCCTATATACTCGTTATTAATATTGCCAAAGCCTACCCAAATACGTGCTGGATTATTTGGGTCAACTGCAATCGAATTGATACCATTGGTGGTACATATTGGAGGGGTGATATTTGCCCAAGTAGGCGGCACATCCCCAGCGTTGATCGAATGATACAATTTACCAAAGGTGTCATTCAATGGACTTCTAGTGACTCCAGCTCTGTCTTTGGTGATGTCCCGGTATGCTATATATACATTATTCGTGTCAATTTCGCCAATATGCAAATCAACGACTATTTTATCATATGGTACAATTAATCCATAGAAAACCGGATCGCTCTGAAAAGCTCTCTGCCAGCTGCCAGACGCCCAGTTACTTGCTGTTGGGTCGAAACGCTTTTTCCATACATAGCTGTAGCCGACATGGGCAGAATTATTAGGGTCAAAATATTGGGGACGGTTGATATTGCTGATTGGTGAGTCTATTGGGGTAGGGACCTCGAAGTCAGTGATGCCGATAGGAGTAAATGTCTTGCCAAACATCGGGTGGGGAGAAGTGGCATTATTTTCCCCGAACGCTTTCATTACACCATTCACAGCGAATTTGGCGGTATAGCCATCTCCGAGCAATACATTTTGCCAAGGTGTAGGAGCTGTTTTACGATAGGCATGTGTTCCAACGTCCTGTCCTCCAGCCATCATTACGCCATCATCAGCCTCCGTGCCTCCAAAGCCAAAAAACTGTGTCACACCCAGTCCCTTTCCGGTAATGCTATGGCAATACATGTGCCCGGCACTTTTCTTGCGTATTCCGCCATCGTTGCCGAAATATATAATATCATAAAGCCCAGTATCAATAGATAGCGAATGCTGGATATACATGCACCGCCCATCTGGATGCCCTGAAGCGGGAAATGGCTGAAAACTTGCACCCTCATCGACAGACCTTACCAGTGAAGCGGGATAGTTGTCCGACCCAGTACCAAAGTACAAATAATTTGTGGCATAAATTATATTATGATTGCCCGAAACCTCAAAATCGGTGATAGCACTTGGGCTCACACCGGGGAAATTATAATTAAGAATTGTTGGGATGTAACCTGATAATGGCGTTTTGACCAACAATGTTACGCGGGCTGCGCCATTATGAGCCGTTATCCCCATATAGGCATTGTCGTCGCCCGAAATAGATAGTAGTGCTACGCCATCGCTGAAAACGTGGCCATCCTGCCAGCTTTCCTGTGCATATGGAGATGGAAGTGTGAGGATAAGCCTTGTCCATGTACCGCTATGGTAACACCAAAGGTTGCTCGTGCCATTCAGCGCAGAAGTACCCACTACCACGGTACCGGTAGTTGCTTTCGAAAACTCAAGGTCGGTACACCAATAACCGCCGGCCGCTATTGTATCAGGTGTAATATTTGTCCATGAGTGTGATGGACTGGCCTTGTACAGTATCTTGTCTTCGCTGATGGCGAAAAGCTGCTGTGTGCCTGGCATAAAAGCCACCTTCGTCACCCTCGGTATGTGTGTTGAAGACACCATCGAATTAAACACATCGTCTGTATGCCAAGATACACCTCCATCAGTGGTGTATGCCAAGCCAAGTCCATATTGGTATGTTTTTTTTGCATTGTCCGGGCCACCCGCCGCTATGTAAATCATGTTAGTGTCAGATGGATTTACAGCTATTCCGTGAACGCCACCTATGCCAATTACGCTGCTGGCAGTACCTATTGCGCCATCGGTAATATTGCGCCATGAGCGACCGCCGTCATTTGTTTTCCAAAGGCCGCCACCATTAGCACCTGCCAGCATCGTCATCGTATCGGGCAAGGGCGCAACCCATATCGCATCTATCCTTCCTTGATTCTCGCAGTTATCAGGATAGTCCGCCGTAACATTGTAATAGTCGTTAAATGGTCCGAGGCACTTCCAATTTCCCGAATACCCAATTCCGGGACAGTAGTCGTTATAGTGAGTCATGTAACTTGCGAGTGCTAAGTTCATGGGAGCTACCATGTCTTCGCCTATTGGCACATCATTGCTTATTCGTTTACCCGACCAAAGCTTTTTTCTTTCGAGAATAGAGGGTCTGCTTTCTTCTCCTGTGAGCGTCGTGTCAACTATAGCTTGCTGTATAAAATGATCCATTGCCTGATTAAACGATGGCGACGAAAGATGAAAACGTATAGCAGAGTCATACGCTTGGGATATAGCTTTAGTACTGCACAGCAATAAAAAACAAAAGATAAGTGTGCGTCTCATAGACTGCGATTTATATGGTGTACATCGAATTATTTTACAATTAATTTCTGCACCTCTCGATACCCTCGATCGTTTATCAAATGGACATAGTACATGCCAGCCGCCCATTCATGAACTGGTATCCAAATTTTACTGTTTATAGTGCTATTATAGATTGTTCGACCAAGAGTATTACTAACGACTATTGTGGAAGGGATATCATTATATTTTTCAATAATCACTGCATCCCGTGAAGGGTTTGGCCAAACACTAAATTGAACTTCTGTAGAAAAAACCTGTATTTCATTGGTCCAATTCGTGAATTTCGCAACAAATGCATCAGAAAAACCATTGTGTATATTTGGAAATGTACCGTTCCCATTCATGTAGTACCCACCCCCAAAAACCAGACCATTCCTCAATGGGTGTATAATATAGCCTACATCCTGTGCTGTACTACCTATTACCTTTGCATTCAAAAAATTACCCACACTGTCCATGTGCACCACGTAAGCATCCCTACTGCCATATGCAACATTTACCTGTCCGCCTGCAACTTGCGAACAGCCCATTATCCATATACTCCTGTCTGTAGCATAGCACACAGCATTGGGATACTCCGTGCCACCACCGCCATAGCAGTTGTCCCACATTATGCCACCTGTGCTATCTAGTTGGATAACCCAAATGTTACTACCAGGATCGTTTATTTGATGGCTCACATCTCCATCAGATGAGCCACTTGCTGAGGCAATTAGCAATCCACCTTTGCCATCAGCCACAGCATTGCAACCTTCATTTTCCACACCACCGTCAAAGCCGCTACCTCCCAACATTTTGCTCCAAACTAATATACCAGAATCATTTAGCCTTGCTACAAAGGCGTCTGTGGCACCGTGATTGCCAGTACACTCGTTATCGGTTGAGTTGGTAGACCCCACAATATAACAGCCGCCATCTGACGCCATCGCAACCGCACCACCTAAATCTTCGCCGGTACCGCCATATACCCTGCTCCAAACTTTATCGCCGTTGGTATCAACCTTCAATACCCAGAAATCTCTTGTTCCTGCACTACCATAATGAAAACCAATATCACCATCGCCGCCATAAGCAGAACCAAACATTATGAATCCGCCGTCGTCAGTCTGTATCATGCTATACAGCATTTGCGAGCCACTGCCACCATATGCCTTTGTCCAAATACCATTGCCAGCACCATCTTCCTTACGTACCACCCATTTACTCCCATTATTTGCCATGCCGCCTAATACAAATTTTTCATCCAGGGTCTGAAACATGAAAGTGTAGGCCGTATCACTCCATGCGCTTTGACGACATTTAAACCACTCTTTTGCTCCATCCGAATTGTATTTCACAAACACTCCTCTTGGAGACGGAGGAGGGGGGCAAAAGGTGTCCACTATTGGACCAGTAAAAGAGGTTGTGCCAATAACAAGAATAAAGCCACCATCAGGTGATTTGGTTACGTAGGACTTTATTTGATCAGCCCCATCACCCCCAATCACCTGCAATGAAAGCATATGCGGCTCCGGCACCTGGGCGGTGGCGGTAAGTGAGAAAATAAACGCTAAAAAAGCGAGGAGGGACTTCATAGCAGGTGATTTGTACTATGAAGATAATAAATGTTTTTAATAAAAATAAAGATTTTTTTATTTTTTGGGTGGTGTGAGGTGGAAAAGAGGGTGTAATGTGAGCGGGAGTGGCTGCAGACAACAAATGCTGGTGTGAGGGGCCTAGAAAGCGAAGAATGTGCGCGAGTGGCTTTTCCCGTTTTGTGCTAGATTGCTTCTCCCCGCAGCTATGTACTGTGCCGTGTGCGGTGATCGCAATGACCCATGGGCCACCGGTAGCACCGTTTCAGCCGGTACAGCCATTTTTTACTTTTTGTCTTTTAATATAATAGGTACATTTGCGCCACTATATGTCAGCACTCAGATTTTATCAGCTTGCAGTTAAGGACATCCGCTCCGAAACTTCCGATTGTGTCTCTGTATCATTACAGGTTCCCGCCGAATTGGCAGCTACCTTCACCTTTGTTCCGGGGCAATACCTCACCTTCCGCAAATTCCTGGATGGGGCAGAGGTGCGCCGGTCTTACTCTATATGCAGCAGTCCTGCCGATGGCGAACTGAGGGTTGCCATCAAAAAGGTAGAAAACGGCAAATTTTCCACCTATGCCTGCCACGTGTTAAAGGCCGGCGATGTGCTGGAGGTGATGCCGCCAATGGGCAACTTTACACCGCGCATCAAAACCGCCGGTGCCAAAAACTACCTGGCATTTGCCGCGGGTAGTGGCATTACGCCCATCATGAGCATTATGCGCACCGTGCTCGCGCAGGATCCGGAGAGCACCTTTACACTCGTATATGGAAATCGCTCGCGCAATACCATCATTTTCCGCGAGGCCATAGAGGCGCTGAAGAACCAGTACATGTTGCGCCTGCGCCTCTACCACGTACTCAGCCGCGAGTATATGGATATCCCGCTGTTCAGCGGCAGGCTCAATGCCGGCAAATGTGCCGAGTTTTGCGAAAAACTCATAGACGTCACCGCTATAGACGAGGCATTTATCTGCGGCCCCGAAGAAATGATACTGTCTGTGCGGCAGCAACTCACCGATATGGGCATGCCCGCTGAAAAGGTGCACATAGAGCTCTTCACCTCGCCCGACCAGCCCAAAAAGGCAAACGAAAACTGGGTGTCGGCACACAAGACCGCCGATGGCCCCAGGAGTAAGGTGAGCATCACCCTCGATGGTGCTACATTCGATATGGAGGTGCCCTTCAACGGCGAGAGCATTCTGGATGCCGCGCTCAAGAGTGGCGCCGATCTGCCCTATGCCTGCAAGGGCGGGGTATGCTGCACCTGCCGCGCCATGGTGACAGAGGGCGAGGTAGAGATGGAAGTGAACTATGCCCTGGAGCACGATGAGATCGAGAAAGGGTATGTGCTTACTTGCCAGGCACACCCCCGCACAGAGCGCGTAGTCATCGATTTCGATGCCCGGTAACTGCATGACGTTTTATTGAATGTTCAAAAAGAATATCTGTAAAAGTTATGGATTTTTAAAAATGGCGATTATATTTGCAAGACTAAATAACAAAAACACACTCCGATATGAAAAAACTGATCCTCGCTTTATTAGCTGCTGGAAGTTTTGCCACAGCAAACGCTCAGGAACCAAGAAGTATTCTGTTGTATGGCGATGTTAGCTTACATCAGGTAAGACAATCATCGCTTGAAAAAAACACTATGTGGAGTGCAGCTCCTGGAGTTGGTTACCAATTCAACCACAACTGGACTGTAGGTGCAAATATCGCATGGGGTCAGGACGCTACTAAAGACAGCACTGGCAGCAAAATGACACACAACATGTACCGCGCAGGTGCTTTCGCACGTTACTCACAGTACATCCGCAGAAGCGAAATATTCTTCTGGTTTGCACAGTATGAGTTCGCTTACGCTGGCGGTTACACAACCAACGAAGGCAACCCTGCTACAAGCAAGCACAACGGTATCTACACTTCATTGTTCCCGGCTCTGGGTGTGAATGTAGGTCGTGGCATCGCAATGAACTTCTCAGTTGGTGGTGTTAACTACGCTACTGATAAAGTAGACGGCGCTACTTACAGCACTAACACACTGAACCTTACTTTCGGTCAGATGATGAACTTCGGTATCAGCAAAAACTTCAATTGCGGTCACAAAATGCACGCTCATCACGAGCCAGGCGACGAAGTACACCGTCGTAAAGTGGACAAAATGGAAGACGAAGATGATGACGCTCCAAAACCAAAGAAAAAACAACGCAGCAGGGATGAAGATGAATAATCAATCATTTTCTGTTCAGATATCACAAAGTCCCGCATCTTGCGGGACTTTGTACATTTACACCCGCGGCCGATGATCTCACTCACCACCTGCCGGTACATAATATTCCCGCTGATTTTACGTTAATAGTTCCATACCCGCTATCATATGCGCATATCCTTATTTCTGCTCTGTGTTATCCTGTCGCTGTCGGCCTCTGCCCGCGACACTACCGCAAGGGCACCATACAACTACGATGGGGCTGCCTTCCGCAAGGGCGTCACCATTGCAACACTGGCCGTAGGTTTCGGCAACGACTACCGCAGCAGCTATACCGTGCCCACCGGCTTCGAGAAGGGTAAAACCAGTGGTTTCGCTCCTATACTCGCCCGTGTAGAGTATGCAGTAAGCAATAAAGTCAGTCTGGCATTCAACGCCGCTGTGGGTTCCATCTACTTCAACTCCTTCCGGCTTGATAGCGGATACAATGGCCTAATCAGGAGGTCAGCCACCAACAAGTTGCGCCTGCTGAGTGGTGGCATTGCCGCCTATTATCATCTGGGTCACTTGTTCCGTGTAGACCGCCTCGACCCCTATATTGGCGGCGGAATTGCACTCAATAATCTGTTCTATACCGCTTTTCCCGAGGGCGACAGTACAGTGGAAAAGAAGAGCCATACCGCCACACCGCTGCTCAAAGCCGGAGTGCGCTACTATTTCTCAGACAAGGTCAGCATCTGTGCCGAAGCCGGGTATGACCGGGTGAGCATGGTCAGTGCAGGGTTTTCGTGCAGGATACCGGGCCGGAAAAAGGCATAGCAGTACCCCAAACACTGGCACAACCCTGTAATAGTAGTAACTGTTATCTCTTTACTTGTTACCTTTGCACCGTCAATCATAACAGGTTATGAAAATTCACCGCGAAGGGTATCTCTACATAGTTATTGCTACAGTATTATGGATCGGTCTGGCCTGGCTAGCCAACCATTTTATACCGGATGCGCTGTTCTGGCTCACTGCCTCCATTACCTTTGTACTGTTCCTTTTGTGGTTCTGGGTAGTAGCATTCTTCCGTATGCCTGTGCGCAATATGGTGCATGGCGAATCTAAGATCATCGCTCCGGCAGATGGCAAAGTAGTTGTGATCGAGGAGACCTTTGAGCCGGAGTATTTCAAAGAAAAGCGCCTGCAGGTTTCGATCTTTATGTCGCCTATAAATGTGCACGTAAACCGCAACCCTGTAAGTGGTGTGATCAAGTACATGAAATACCATGCGGGCAAATATCTGGTAGCCTGGCATCCCAAATCATCTACTGAAAACGAACGTACTACCATCGTAATCGGCAACGATAATGGCGACATATTGATGCGCCAGATAGCAGGAGCCCTTGCGCGCCGTATCTGCTACTATGTAAAGGAAGGTGATGTGGTAGCCCAAAACGGGGAATTTGGTTTCATCAAGTTCGGCTCCCGTGTAGATTTGTTCCTGCCCCTGGGCACGCGTGTGGACGTGAAGATAGGCGACGTAGTGAAGGGTGGGGTAACAGTGGTAGCACACAACTGGTAACAACTTTTAACAACGGTAATTGTAATATTTACACTATTTTTGTACCTCTAAAACTAAACAAATGAAGAAAATAACATTGTTGCTCGCTGCGGTTGCTATGCTCGCTGGTGGTGCATTTGCAGAAGAAAAAGCATGTTGCAAGAAGAAAGGCGAAAAATGCCATAAAGAAGCAGGATCTTGCTGCAAAGACAAGAAAGATGGCAAGAAGCATTGCGACAAAGATGCTGAAGCTAAAGAAGCAAAGAAAGAAGCTCCAAAATCTAACTCATAGTATATTGACTCTTTTTAAGCAGATGCACCGATCGGGGCATCTGCTTAATTTTTGTAAGAGCCCACCAGTGTCTGCTCTGACACCAGAAATAGCCCCTTAGTCTTTATAGATCTTTATTACCGCTTCACCAGCATTACGCTTACTGGCACGGTACATGCCCTCACTGTTGAACGGCATGCAGATATTACCCGAATAGTCTACCGCAACAAGGCCACCCTCGCCACCTATACGTACCAGTTTGTCGTGCACTACTATGTTGCAGGCTTCCTGCAGCGAAAGCCCTTTGTACTCCATAAGGCACGAAATGTCGTAGGCCACCACAGACCGGATAAACAATTCGCCATGCCCGGTGCAGGAGATAGCACAGGTTGCATTGTTGGCGTAAGTGCCTGCTCCGGGTATCGGGCTGTCGCCCACCCGTCCGAATTTCTTATTGGTCATACCACCTGTACTGGTTGCCGCAGCAAGATTGCCTGCCATATCCAGCGCAGCAGCACCAACGGTCCCGAATTTCTTGTCTGAATGGTCAAGCTGTACTTTGTCTTCCAGCAATGCCTGCTGCCATTGGTCATAGCGCTGTTGTGTAAAGAAGTAGCTGTCTGCCTCGAAAGGTAGTTCCATCTGGCGGGCAAACTCCTCGGCTCCTGCACCAGCCAGTAGCACATGCTCGCTCTGGTCCATTACAGCGCGGGCCAGTTGTACCGGGTTTCTGACATTGCCCACCCCGCATACTGCACCCGCTGCAAGTGTTCGCCCGTCCATAATGCTCGCATCCATTTCGTGCTTGCCCCTGTTGTTGAATACAGCCCCCTTTCCGGCATTGAACAGCTGGAAGTCTTCGAGATGCATCACCGCGGCCTGCACTGCATCAACACTGCTGCCTCCGGATTCAAGAATGGCATATCCGGCCTGGAGTGCCTGCCCGAGTCCGGCTTCATACTGTGCCTGCAGCTCCGGTGTCATATTGCTGCGAAGGATAGTGCCTGCGCCGCCATGTATAGCGATTGAAATGTTCTGGCCCATAAAAAATAAGAGAATGTATATGCAAAGGAAAGATTACTTTTTCAACTGTACTTCAAAATGTTATGTGGCATTTGCCGGAATATCCATTTCAGCCTGAGCAAGACCTAAAAAGCAAACGGCTGACAAAAGCCAGCCGTTCGATAAGTTAGTAATTACTGCATTAGATATCAATTTTCGCGTATCGTGCATGAGTTTCGATAAAGTGACGGCGTGGTGGTACCTCGTCTCCCATCAGCATAGAGAATATCTCGTCTGCATAGCTCATACTTTCGATTGTTACACGTTTCAGGGTACGGGTGTCGGGATTCATAGTTGTATCCCAAAGCTGCTCTGCATTCATCTCTCCAAGACCCTTGTAGCGCTGAATATTTACAGAGTCTTCCTTGCCCTGACCCAGTTTCTGCACTGCTGCCAGACGGTCTTCTTCGGTCCAGGCATATTGTTGTTCCTTACCTTTCTTGACCAGATAAAGTGGTGGCTGGGCAAGATATACGTGCCCCTGCAGCACCAACTCCTTCATGTAACGGTAGAAGAAGGTAAGTATGAGCGTAGCGATATGGGATCCATCGACATCGGCATCGGTCATGATGATGATCTTGTGGTATCGGAGTTTGACAAGATTCAACGCTTTGGGATCATCGGGCGTACCGATTGACACACCAAGGGCGGTGAACATATTCTTGATTTCCTCGTTCTCATAGATCTTATACTCCATGGCTTTTTCTACGTTCAGGATTTTACCCCTGAGTGGTAGAATGGCCTGATAGCTACGGTCGCGGCCCTGCTTGGCAGTACCACCCGCCGAATCTCCTTCGACAAGGTACAGTTCGCATTTTTCAGGGTCACGTTCAGAGCAGTCGGCAAGTTTGCCGGGCATACCACCGCCAGTGAGCACACTCTTGCGCTGCACCATTTCGCGTGCTTTGCGTGCTGCAGCGCGGGCCTGAGCTGCAATGATCACCTTGTCGATGATCATTTTGGCAGATTTGGGGTTTTCTTCGAGGTATGCTTCCAGTACACGGCTCACACAAACATCTACAACGCCCATAACATCGTTGTTGCCGAGTTTTGTTTTGGTTTGCCCTTCAAACTGCGGTTCGGGTACTTTTACTGATATAATAGCACTCAACCCCTCGCGGAAGTCATCGCCGGTAATTTCAACCTTGGCACGCTCAAACAGTTTGTTTTTGTCGCCATAAGACTTGAATACGCGGGTAATGGCCCTGCGGAAACCAGCAACGTGGGTGCCACCTTCAATAGTATTGATATTGTTTACGTAAGAGAAGATATGCTCATTGTAGGATGTGTTGTAGGACAGTGCCACATCTACCGCTACATTCGACTCTTTGTCGTGCGCTTCTACAAATATCGGGATGGGTAACAGTGGATCGCGTTTAGCGGTTCTGTCGAGCATTTGAACAAACTCAATGATACCACCCTCGCTATAGAACGTTTCTGACAACAATTGTCCAACCTCGGTCAGTTCGCGCTCATCATTGAGTATTATCCGGATACCTTTGTTGAGGTAGCTGAGTTCTCTGAGGCGACCGGCAAGTATATCGCGATTATAGATCAGATCTTTAAAAATGGTGCCATCGGGGTGAAAGTGAACCAGGGTTCCGGTCTCAGAAGAGGCAACACCTGTTTCGCGAACGGAGTATAGCGGCACACCTTTGGAGTATTCCTGTTCAAATGTTTTGCCTTCACGTTTCACCGTTACGTGCATGTGACTGCTCAGTGCATTAACGCAGCTGACACCCACACCATGCAAGCCGCCTGATACTTTGTAGCTATCCTTATCGAACTTGCCACCTGCGTGCAGTACAGTCATAACAACTTCAAGAGCAGAGCGGCCTTCCTTGGCATGTATGCCGGTAGGAATTCCTCGTCCGTCGTCCTGAACGCTGATAGAGTTGTCGAGATGAATTGTAGTGATGATATTCTTGCAGTGACCTGCCAGTGCTTCATCAATTGAGTTATCTACTACTTCGTATACGAGATGGTGCAGTCCCTTTACCCCAATATCGCCGATGTACATGGCCGGGCGCTTCCGAACCGCTTCAAGACCTTCTAAAACCTGAATACTCCCGGCATCATATTCGGCCGGGACGTTCAAAACTTCATTTTCTTTTTCCATTATTTGTACAAAATTGTTGTTCCTACACCAGAGTCGGTATTGCTGAAGCGGGACTATAGTGTATCCCTTTTTTTGCGTACCGGAGGTGTGGTTCTTGTTCCGTTAAGGCATAAAATAAATCCCGCTGAACATGCGGATTACTAATGTTACAAAGTTAATTGAAACATAGGGATTAAACAACAAAAACATATAACACCATGTGGATAAAAAATGCGTTGACGGAACCTGGCATCTCTCAAAAAAATATCATTTCCTCCCTGCTGCTGTGATGCTTATTTGCGATGCCAAAAAGAATTATCTATTGCATTTTATAAAGGGGGCAGATGGTTACAATGTTCGCTATGGCTAGTGTCATTGGTCTGCAGAATTCCCGGTTCTATTAACACCCTTAAAGCGTTTGGAGTTGCCTTTTTTGTGGACATTCCAGCTGTAATACAATGTTCTGAGCAGGAAAGGATAAATTTTGGGTCTTGAAAAAAACACGTGAATTTAAATTATGTAAATGTGTATTATTCAATACGATATCTCTATCGCATTATTATGTAATGCATGTAAATGCGTATTCTTTATTGTCGATTGTGCATCTAAGTAAAAGCGAATTTAGTGGTAATGTGCCAATATATTTGTTGTAAATGAGTTATTTATGAAGTATGTAATTGTTATTGTATTGAATTTGCAAAATCACATAATGCGTAAAACAATTGATAATTATTTATATAAAACAGCAGTATGTTGTCCGTGCGCCCTCACAATTATGTATTTTAAATATTGTTATTTTAATGGAAAGCAGGCGGGTGAAGGGCGTGCTACAGGTGACCGAAATTCAGAATTTTTGCCGGCTTGTTATTAATTGTTAAGCCAAAGTCATTAACAACTCATTAATTATTTATTTTAATATTTGACCCAAAGGAGTGGTACATTTGTTCCCCCTGTAGTATGTGGTGGTTTTTGATATTACGATATAAAGTAATGTGAAATGGGTTTTTAAAGGGGCCAAAAAATCAGGTTATGAATAAAAAATTTACGCGATCGCAAACGAATGCGTTCATCAGCAAAGTGCCGACTTTGCTGATGTTCGTGGTTGTGATGTTGATGCAATTTGTGGGCTCAGCTCAGGTTGCAATACAGACGTTCAATTCAACGTACACAGCTGCCAGTAACGGGTCTACCTATACAGCAAATGGAGCGCAGAATTCTTCGTTTGAAAGCAACAGCTATACTTACAATTTCGGCACAAATAGCGGATCATCCAACAACATCCTCAACTTCAGTTCATTCGGTATTGGGTCAAACACATATGCTTACAGAAATATACCGAATGCATTTGTAAAAATCAGAAGAAATAACAACTCGCTTGTATCAGGTATTCGTCAATTGTTGTGGTATCAGGCAACTTCTGAATCAATATCAAATCCACTCAACCTGAGGCAATCTTATCAGGAAAGCATGGAGATCATGTTTAACGGTGCAAGAGGGCTGAATGCAGGTACAGACAACATTTTCAACAACTCATCTGATGGTAACGGCAACAACAATAACATCGAACGTTTTGACTATATCATACCAGATGG
Source organism: uncultured Bacteroidota bacterium (assembly GCA_903824665.1). Classification (GTDB taxonomy): domain Bacteria; phylum Bacteroidota; class Bacteroidia; order Chitinophagales; family Chitinophagaceae; genus Nemorincola. The sequence goes on from CAIJXT010000014.1 coordinate 102,486, forward strand.
ATACACGATTGTAGCTAATTCGCAGGAAGGTTTTATTGTTATGGACAGGGGCGTGCTGAATGCACATGACCCGTTTTGTGTGGCTGTTGTGAAGAGCCTTGATGGTTCACAAAATCCATCATCTTATACATCTGTTATTTGGGTGAATTCATCGAACTATGGTTCTGTGAATCCCATCTCTGTTATGTCGTCATTCGTGTTGCGTAAGGACCCAAGCGATAGTAAACTTGAGGTATCTGCAAGCACAGCAGCGGATCAGGGAGTGGGTGGCGTTTTTATCCGGTACTCTGATCTTGGCCTTGCGAATGGAACAGTAATTTATGGCTACTCAGTATTGGGTGGTGACTTTCCATCAGGATCGAGTGGGTCTAAAGTTGTTGACTGGACAAACACAACTTATTTTCCGACAAATACTGAGCCCGCAAATGGAGGTCTTGACATGCTTGCTGTGTCTGGTATTTTCCAACTATCAAATGCATTGGCTCCATTGGCTAATGACGTAACGAGAGCGCCAGTGTGTAATTTGAATGGCACCGGACAGGTTACTGTTCCAGCACTAAGTGCTACAGACCTGAATAGCGGTGGCGCTATTTCGAGCTACAAGATTTTGTCATTGCCTTCTGCATCACAAGGGGTTCTGTATTACCATAACGGTTCTTCGTATGTACCAGCCAGTGTTGGTCTGGTATTGACCATATCACAGTCTACGAGTCTGAAATTCGATCCTGCAGATGGTTTCAGTGGAGACGCAGTGTTTGAATACCTTGCTACAAACAACTTTGGACTGCTTTCTAACACAGCATATGGGACAATCCCATGCTCAATTTTGCCTGTGGTAAGTGCAGGTGCCAATACCAGTGTTTGCATAGGTTCATCTAAGGTGCTAACGGCAACAGGTGCCGCCAGCTACACATGGTCGCCGTCTTCGGGATTATCATGCACAACATGTGCAACAGTTACTGCCAACCCAACATCAATCAAAACATATACGATCACTGGAACAAATCCCGGTAGCTGTACCAGCACCGGAACGATCACTGTATCTGTGAATCCGCTTCCTGTAATCAGTGCAGGTTCGAATGTTTCAATTTGCAAGTTTGCATCTACAACATTGAATGCTACAGGTGGTGTGTCGTATACATGGGCGCCTTCAAACGGGCTTTCATGCACCAATTGTGCAAGTCCGGTTGCGAGTCCGACGACTACGACAACTTATACTTTAACTGGTACAAATAGCAATGGCTGTGTAAACACATCAACCGTTACAGTTTCTGTAAATGCATTACCAACAATCAGCGGTGGATCTAACATCATTAAATGCCTGGGCACTGCGGGTACTTTGACTGCAAGTGGCGGTGTAAGTTATACATGGAGTCCAGCAACTGGTTTGTCCTGTACTAACTGTACAAGTACATCTGCGACACCAGGTGCTACAACTACCTACACTGTAACTGGCACAGGCGCTAACGGCTGTACCAATACAGCAACAGTTACCGTATCCATAAATCCGCTACCTGCCATAAGCGGTGGGTCAAGTGTTGCGGTGTGTGCTGGTACCGCCACTTTGCTTTCCGCTACAAACGGAACATCTTACACATGGTCTCCGGGTAGTGGTCTTACCTGCACGAATTGTGCAAGTCCGACTGCTAACCCTACAGCTACAACTACATATACAGTAACGGGTACAAACTCTAATGGTTGTGTGAACACAGCTACGGTAACAATCACCGTGAATCCGTTACCAGTTGTTAGTGGTGGTTCGAGTGTGGCGATCTGCAACGGTTCATCAACAACTTTAAATGCCTCAGGAGCTGCAACATATAGCTGGTCTCCGTCTTCAGGGTTATCCTGCACAAATTGTGCAAGTCCGGTTGCAAATCCAACGACTACAAAAACGTATGCAGTGACCGGTATCAGTGCAAGCGGATGTTCCGGATCGGCTTCGGTTACCGTTTCTGTTAATTCACTGCCATCGGTTACAGTAAGTTCAAATGTAACAATTTGTTCTGGTGCATCGACGACACTTACAGCAAGTGGAGCTGCGTCTTATTCATGGACTCCGGCTACAGACCTGTCTTGCACGACTTGTGCAAGTGTTGTAGCTGATCCAACTGTTACAACAACATATACGGTAACAGGAACTAATGCAAATGGATGTTCTAAAACAGCGTCAGTAGTAGTTTCGGTAAACCCTGTTCCAACTGTTAGTGCGGGATCCGGTTCAACGATTTGCAGAGGATCTTCGACAGTACTTTCCGGATCTGGAGCGGCGACCTACTCATGGAGCCCGGCAACTGCCTTGTCTTGTGCAACTTGCACAAGCCCTGTTGCATCGCCTACAGTTACGACTACTTACACACTCACCGGTACCAACGCGCAAGGTTGTGCAAAAACAGCTACAGTGGTTGTATCTGTAAATGCGACACCTTCTGTAAGTGCAGGTTCGGGAGTTGCGATTTGTGCCGGACAGTCAACAAGTCTTAATGCATCAGGAGCGGTTTCTTACACCTGGTTGCCTAATTCAGGACTTTCATGTGCAACTTGTTCAAACCCTGTTGCAAGTCCTGCTTCAACAACTATATATACAGTAACAGGAACGAATGCTGCCGGATGCGCGAACACAGCGACAGTGGCAATAACTGTTAACCCTTTGCCGGTTGTAAATGGCGGATCAGATATCGTTTTGTGTGTTGGTACAGCAACTTTACTTAATCCTACAGGAGCTACAAGTTACGTATGGACACCCGGTGCCAGTCTTACCTGTACCGGATGTACCAGCCCAACAGCTAACCCAAGTGTAACTACCACTTATACAGTCACTGGCACAAATTCTAATGGTTGTGTAAACGCATCAACAGTAACCGTATCAGTAAACCAACTTCCAGCTATCAGTGCCGGCACAAGTCTTGCTATTTGTGCAGGAGCGTCAACTAATCTGCTGGCTACGGGTGGTGTATCTTATACATGGTCTCCTGCAACAGGTTTGTCATGCACTAATTGTGCGAATCCTACCGCAAACCCTTCTACAACAAGAACATATATAGTGACAGGTATAAGTGGTGCGGGCTGTGTGAATACAGCAAGCATTACAGTGAGTGTAAATGTTATGCCGGGTGCAATAAATGGAACGGCAAGCGTTTGTGCAGGTCTCGTTGCTAATTTGACTAATAATACTGCCGGCGGTAATTGGAGCAGCACAAATACATCTGTGGCAACAGTTTCGGCAACAGGAAATGTTGCCGGTATCAGTGCTGGAACTACTACTATATCTTATGTACTGCCTACTGGTTGTTTTGCCACAAAAGTGTTCACAGTTAATCCTTCACTGGCGGTTAGTGCAAGTGCAACAAATGTGAATTGTAATGGTGGAAATAATGGAACAATTGACTTGGTAGTTAGCGGTGGAACACCAGCTTACGGTTATTCCTGGAGCAATGGTGCTACAACGCAGGATTTGAGTGCACTGTCTTCCGGAACCTACAATGTGACAGTTACAGATTCAAAAGGCTGTACTGGTACTACTAGCAAGACAATTACGCAGCCAGTAACGCTTTCAGGATCAGCCACTACAACGAATGTAAATTGCAACGGTGGTAGTAACGGTACAATAGACCTGAGCGTAACTGGCGGGACAACAGCATACACTTATAGCTGGAGCAATGGTTCTACTACTCAAGACCTGAGCGGGCTGGGTGCCGGAACTTACAGTGTGACTGTTACGGATGCCAATGGCTGTACTGCTACCACTACTAAGACAATCACACAACCCGCTATTCTTGCTGTGACAATAACCGGCAATAATGTGATTTGCAACGGTTGCAGCAATGGGTCCGCAAGCCTGGTGGTTAGTGGAGGTACTTCGCCATATACTTATTTGTGGAGCAATGGTGCAACTACTCAGAATATAAATGTATTGTCAGCAGGAACCTACAGTGTCACAATAACTGACGCGAAAGGTTGCAATGTTGTCAGGTCAGTAGTTATCAGCCAGCCTGATGCTATAGTAGTGAGTGCTACAAGTACCAATGTAAATTGTAATGGCGGAAACAATGGTACCGCATCAGCTACAGTTACCGGAGGAAATGCTCCGTACACATATTTGTGGACAAACGGTGCTACTACACAGAATGTAACAGGATTGACTGCAGGTACTTATAGTGTAACTGTTAGGGATATAAATAACTATCCTGCAACAACCGTTGTAACGATAACCCAGCCAACAACACTCACAGCTACAGCTACCACTGGAAATGTCAACTGTTTTGGCGGTAGTAACGGAAGCATTGATGTAACGGTATCTGGTGGAACAACAACTTATACATACAACTGGAATACGGGAGCCACTACGCAGGATGTCTCTGGTTTGTCTGCCGGAACCTATAGTGTACAGGTTACAGATGCAAACGGATGTACTGCTACGGTTAGTAAAACAATAACGCAGCCAACCGTGTTGTCGGCATCAGCAACATCGACCAACGTTAATTGTAATGGAGGCAGCAATGGTTCTATTAACCTGAGTGTGAGCGGAGGAACGACCGCTTACAATTATTCATGGAGTAACGGAGCAACAACGCAGGATTTGAGTGGTTTAAGCGCCGGAACATATAGTGTTACTGTCACTGATGCAAAAGGTTGTATCGCAACAGTTACAAAAACAATTACCCAGCCAGCAACACTTGTAGCAACTGCTACATCAACGAATGTAAACTGCAACGGTGGCAGCAATGGTACAATAGACCTGAGCGTAACCGGTGGTACAACAGGATGTACTTATAACTGGAGCAATAGCGCTACTACTCAGGACCTGAGCGGACTGAGCGCCGGTACTTACAGTGTAGTCGTTACCGATGCTAACGGTTGTACAGCA
>CAIJXT010000015.1 GCA_903824665.1 uncultured Bacteroidota bacterium
AAAAGAAACCACCTATGGCAGAAAACGATAATTTTGGGTATAACTTTTCAAAGGTGTAAACTTCTTTCGGGACTAAATACCAATGTGTAAACTAAAACAGGGATTATCTAAAAACGTGTAAACCTATTTCGGGACGAGGCATTGCTCACATTCCATTGCTACATGAAAAAAGTGCGCAAAAAGTGCGCAATTTTAAAAACCTATTTCATTGATAATCAACTGTTTAATGTTCTGAAAGAAATATTTCCCAAAGTGCGCAAAAACGCGATCACAGGCCACGCCACCACAATCTTCGCTTGGCAGGCGGTCAGAATAATACAGCAGCAAAAAAAATAACTGAGCCGCCTAACGCATTATGCCAAATACCCTTCTACTTGTTTAAGAAATCTTCCGTCCTCGCCGGGTCTCGCTTTTCGCGGACCCGGCGACATTAGGGAACCGAAGTCGAAATGACATTCCCCAGCGCGCTTCAGCAATCCTCATCAGCACAGGGCAGTGCTGCCGATTCCAGTTCTATAGTGGCATGATGAATGTTGTTGTGCAGCAACTCATGTTTTATGTGGTGTATCAGCTTCATTTTTTCGTCAAATGCCAGACGATCATCCAGTACCACATGCGTGGTCAGGGCATTTTCGGTAGTGCTCATCGCCCAGATATGAGTATGGTGCACTTGGGTCACCCCGGCTATACCCAGCACCAATTGTTCTATCTTTTGTGTGGTTAAGTCGGCCGGTACGGCGTCCAGTGCCAGCCGCAGGCTACCAGTCAGCAGCGACCAGGTGCCCATCAGTATCACCAGCAGTATCGCCAGGCTTACTGCGCCGTCCAGCCAGTACCAGCCCGTTCTGGCTATCACCAGTCCGGCCACCACTACCCCCAGCGACACCAGAGCATCAGTAAGGAGGTGCAGGTAAGCCCCACGGGTATTCAGGTCATGATCCTTGCTGCGGAAAAAGAACATGGCTGTGCTGAAATTGACGAGAATGCCTATACCTGCCACCAGCGCCACAGTACCGCCCGCCACCACCTGCGGGTGCCATAGCCGGTGTATGGCCTCATAGCCCAGCACACCTATGGCAACCAGCAGCACCGCCGCATTGGTCAGGGCCGCCAGTATCGTTGTTTTCTTGTACCCGTAGGTAAACGATTGTGTGGGGCGCGCCTTTGCTAGCCTGAATGCCACCAGCGACAGTGCCAGGCTCGCTACATCGCTCAGGTTATGACCCGCATCCGACAGCAGTGCCACCGAACCAGTAGCCAACCCCGCCACCACCTGCACAATCACGAACAGCAGGTTGAGTACAATACCGGCCACAAAGGCGCGGTTCATGCCAGCGCCCGCAGGCACCGCATGGTGATGGTGGTGATCGTCGTGGCTGTGATGGTGCATAATATGCGATACTGTTTACTGCTGTAACAGCTTATTGAACCAACTGTATTTTATAACCTCTTAACTCCTATCCAATCGTTAGTATGTACCGTCTACTTGAACCACGAACTATACATAAGGTAGTTGTTAGCTATCCGCTCCACCTCGCCCTTCAGCAACTCCTGACTGATATCTTTTACCTTTTTGGCAGGCACACCCGCAAATACGCTGCCCGGCGGCACCACCGTACCCTCCAGCACCACTGCGCCTGCGGCAATTATGCTGTTCGCCCCTATGTGCGCATTGTCCATCACTATAGCGCCCATGCCTATCAGCACATTATCTTCTACGGTGCAGCCATGCACTATGGCGTGGTGCCCTACAGATACGTTGTTGCCTATATTGGTCTTCGTTTTCTGGTAGGTACAGTGTATACAGGCTCCATCCTGTATGTTCACTTTGTTGCCCATCCGTATGCTGTTCACATCGCCGCGTACTACTGCGTTAAACCATACACTGCAGTCGTCGCCCATCACTACGTCGCCGGCTATAGTAGCATTGGGAGCCACAAAGCAGCTCTCTGGAATAGTGGGCGAAACACCCTTCACCGGAAATATATAAGACATGACCTGATATTTTGGTACAAAGAAACAGAGTTATCCGTTCGCAGGGATATTTTACAGAGAAATTGTTTTACTGTTGCCTGAAAACAAACACGATAGGCAACAAAAATGAGTCATCGCCTCCGTGCTGGTTCTTAAACCTTCAAACGATAAGAAAGGCAAAATATTTTCAGCAGCTACACCGAAATATTTCAAGTTTCCCGAGCCCGATTTTGTTCAAAAATCGTAAATTACAGAGTGAAAAAAGCTACGGCTAACTACTTAGACATCGAAATTGACAAACTAACAAATTCAATAGAAAATATTGAAACAGGCGAGGTATTTGATACCGAAATAAGCATAATGAATCTTGAAAGCATCAAGCTAATCGTGAGGGCAGACTGGAAGTTCGACTGGAGAAAGGAAATTAGAGACAACACTAAAGAGGTCTATAAACTATCTACAGTAAACAACCACAGCATCATACACGGACTGGCAAGCATCGAAGACAAAGGTGATCATGTTTTTCTTCATCTTGTTGAAAGTGCAAAGTTCAATAAGGGCAGATCGAAAATTTACGCCGGAGTTCCGGGAAATTTAGTTGCATTTGCCTGCAAATATTCATTTGGCAAAGGTTACAATGGTTTTGTAGCTTTCGACTCGAAATCTGCATTGATTGAACACTATAAAAAGTCGCTAAATGCTGTGCAACTGGTTGGTCAGAGAATGTATATAAATGACACCGGAGCGAAAATGCTCGTTTCTAAATATTTTAAACAATAATTATTATGGGCCTGATAAGAGAACCAAAAAATGTAGATTTCGTGATCGAATCAAAACCATGGAATGAAGACGAGTTAAATCAACTCAGGGCGATAATGAAAAAAAGAAAAACGTCAGGAATCAGGAAGTCAAGACCTAGGTCAAAAGAAAAACAACCTGCTCCATGAACTCGTAGTGCTGACACTTTTTGAGGGCAGCTTCATTTTATAATTCAATCTGCTAATTGGGCACATCTCTGAAATCTCTGCGCCGTACAAGTTTCAGGTCCTGCAGTACTGTCGACTTTACATTCAGTGTAAAGTTGAAACTCTTCCTGGGCCCGAAAGGATAGGTCTGGAAGTGCATTTGCCAGCAATGCAGATCGCGGTACACATCTATGCTGGTCAGCGTCAATTGTTTCACATCAAAGTTGTATCCACTATTGAATACCGCCTTCCACCGTTCGGTTATCTGCAACTCTCCGTTAAAGGTCAGTGTATGGTTCAGTATAGTAGTGTCACGGTACGAGAAAGCAGTATACTGCCTGTTTACAGAGAGTGAGTAGTTTATGTTGATACTCCATGGTATATTGAAGTCAACGTACTCATTGTAACCTGCATTCCGCATCACACGCGCATACTCCTGAGCGTTTGCCGGATTGGTTTCACCGCCCTTGGGTTTGGAGTGAAAGTTGGTACCTACCGATGCCGATGCGTTTCTGAACCGTCCCACACCCGTTCCCTGATCTATCATCAGGGTTTGCAGCTGTCGCCCGGTACCGTAGTCGAAGGCATAGGCACTATAAGCAGCCGCCCCCGATATGTTGATCTTGTCCATCACATTGGTACGGAAGTTCACTCCGATGTCGCTCCAGTTAAACGAATCTGCGGCAGCATTATAGGCAGTACCTATCCCGAATCCGTCTATCAGGGTTACGTTCTTATAGCCCGCCACGGTATCCTTTGCAGAGCGCACCTTGATCTGCAGGTTGTTGTTCAGTGCAAAACTCATCGTCGCCGACTTGCCCTGGGGCGGCACACCTACCAGCGATGTGGGGTAGGGAGAAAGGGATAGGTAATTGTCATTGGAATCGATACGCGAACGGTAATAATAGTTGAAAGGTGATTGGGCAAAATCGGGCCGGTAACTTAGCCCCACATTGGGCGTGAGTACGTGCCTTATTCCACGCAGCGACCCATGTTTGAAGAGTTTCATTCCATAGATACGCGTTGAGAAATTTACACCGGTATTAAAGTCACGGGTGGCATAAAATCCATTCGTATTTACACTATCAATCTTGCCTGTACCGTCGTTATACTGCTGGTATATCCGGTTACTCAGCCAGTACTCGTTATAGCTCACATTAAACGACATGTTTACGTACCGCATTATGGTATATGATGCACTTACAGGTACCGAGTGGCGGATCCCATTCTGAAAATCGCGCATGGACAGCTGGGCCAGATTCAGCGTACTGTCATAAAATGTGGTGCGGTTCTGCAGGTCCACAGAATAGCTGGTGGTTATCTTGTCGTACCAATGGCTGCCCACAGCATTCTTGCTCTGAAACGGGTTAAACTGATTGACATAAAAGTTGGCCGATGGCAGTGTTACATTTATCTGCTTGGTCTGGGTATTCTGGTTATGCAGCGCACTCAGTGTAAGCCCAAACGGGCGGTTCTGCCAGTTCTTCGAGTAGGTAATGTTTGACTGGTATTGGTTTTGCAAAACCTGGTTGGGGTCGTAGCTGTTTTGCGAGTAGAAGGTTGAGCTACCCGCTTCAACCGACGCCCGAAATGACTGTCCGGGCACGGACTTGTCGTCAGAGTTATGATTCCAGTTGATCATAAAACCCTTGGTCACACTGGCATTGGGCTCAAAATCCTCACCGGTCTTATTGTACGCATACGACATGCGCAGTGCTCCACGGTAATGATACATGCGATTATAGTCGCTGATGCCGCTTACTGCGTAGCTACCCTTTGTATAAAAGTTAGCCTGTGTGAATACGTCCAGGTTGTCGTTCACATAAAAGTAGTAACCGCCATTCAGCAACCCGAAACCGCGTTGCTGCTCCAATGTATAGGTGGGCAGTATAAACCCGGACTTCTGCTTCTGCGATACCGGAAACAACCCAAAAGGCAGGTATAGTGGTGTAGGCACCCCCTCAATATTCAGATTGGCCGGGCCCGAAACGATCACCCTGCCGGGTATCACCTTTATCTTCTTTGCCCGTATCCCGAAGTGGGGCGTGTCGAGTGCACAGGTGGTGTACACGCTTCGTGATCCATAAATACTCTGGTCCGGATTCCGCTTTATTTGTTCGCTGTGCACATATCCTTCACCGTATTGCGAGCTTACATTGCGTACAATGGCGCGCTTACTTTTGAAGTTGTATTGCATAGAGTCATAGGTAAACTTCTCCGTACCCTGTTTGAATGATGGCCGTTCGGTACCTGTATCTTTCACAACATCATTAGGTGCAGCAGTTACTACATTGGAAGCCTGTGCGTAGTTTACCTGGCCGGCATTGAGCTGCATGTCCTCATAGTTTACCTGTGCTTTGCCATACAGGTAAAAAACATCATGATCCATATCCAGCACAGCAGAGTCGCGGGCATTGGCTTTAACCACTGACGGCAGGGCATCTTTAGATATACGGATACCCAGTGTTTCTTCCAGGCTCTTACGCTTTGTACTGTCTTCTGCCGATAGTGTATCTTTTGCCGCAAGGCTGTCTGCCAGTATACCACCATTCAGTTTTATACTGTCTTTACTTGTATAGGTGGTATCCGTCGCCACCGGTGCCGAACCCAGTTTTGGTTTTTCAGTTTGGCTGTATCCGGTATTTGTTATAAAGATTATAAAAATAGTAGCCATGCAGCAGGTAAAGCGATGCAATGATGAGAAAATTGAAATAAATTTACCGCTAAGGCTCATGAACGGGCAAAAATAACTATTTGAATGCGAGGTTTAGTGAAATTGTACATCTAATCTTTTGTGAAACATATTATGCGCACTATTGCCACTCTCTTATTACTGCTTACTTTGGTGCCGTATACCCTTTCTGCTAAAGGCAAAAAAGTATCGAAGATAGTAATAGATGCCGGCCACGGTGGTAAAGACTTCGGTGCGCGTGGTGCCATTGCCAACGAAAAAGACATTACCCTTGCAGTAACGCTGAAACTGGGCAGACTATTATCTGACAGTATGCGCAATATGCAGGTTGTGTATACACGTACAGAGGATGCGTACCCATCATTGGTAGAAAGGCATGAGATAGCCAACAAATCCAATGCTGATCTGTTTATTTCCATTCACGTCAATTCTACTCCGTTTACCTACACCCGCACGCTGCAGGGATACAAAACGGTAAAAAAGAAAGGCAAAACAGTAAAGCAGCCCATTTATAAGTCTGTTCGGCACCATGTAACCAAGCGCAGCGGTGTAGAAACCTACGTTATGGGATTGCACAGGGCTAGTCAGCAAAAGGATGCCATCGGCGAATATGGTGAAAATGTAAGTGATGAACCTGGCCTGTTGAATGAAAATGATCCGCAAACAGCAATTATTGTAGCGCAATATGCACAGGCGTTCCTTGGCAAAAGTGTGATTCTCGCATCAAAAATCCAGGAACAGTTTGAAATGGGCGGCCGTAATGATCTGGGTGTAAAGCAAATGGGCCTGGAAGTGCTGGCGGGAAGTGCCATGCCGGGTGTTCTTGTAGAAATCGGATTCATCACTAATATCGAAGAAGAAGCATACCTCAACTCAGAGCAGGGACAATATGAGGTGGCGGTGGCTATATACCGTGCGATAAAGGCCTATAAAGCTGACGTAGAAAAATAGCGCTGAAAAATATTTGGAGATGTACTTCGTATCATGGTTTAATTGCAATACATTTAACGGGTTATAACCCATAGTTAAACAAGCAAAATTATTTGGATATTTTTGCTTATTTTGTTATTTTTGATTTTGCTAAACATTCATTTACCAATGAGAATTCCTTTCAAAACAATCCTCGTTTCTGCCCTTGCCACTATCTCTGCGTTCAGTGCCATAGTGTATACCTCTTGCAACAGGGATAAGTGTAAGACCATTGTTTGTGCAAATGGTGGCGTGTGTAATGGTGGTTCCTGCAACTGCCCTTCAGGTTATGAAGGTACCAATTGCGAAAAAGTGAGCCGTGACAAATTCCTCGGCAACTGGACCGTATTCGAAAAAGGTAGTATCACACTTGCCGCACAATACCCGATCAGCATTGAGCCTACTACAAACATCTCTGATGTGATCATTAAAAACTTCTACAACTATTTCAAGACTCCAATCAGAGGTACGGTTGTTGGCGATTCTCTTTACATCCCCAATCAGCAGTACGAGGGCAAAGTGCTCTTCGGTTTGGGTCATATCTACTCCAATGTCACTTACGGTCAGTATGGCGGTATTGAGATGCGTTATGAAATCATTGACACTGCAACCCAAAAAGTAAACGACTTTGGCTACAATGCCGCAGTCGACTTCAGCGATCCTTCGCAGTGGAATAAATAAATTTTGATTACCTTTTTTTCAAAAAACACCTTTCCATCACTGGAGAGGTGTTTTTTTTATACACGCTTTTGTTTCCCCTTCAGCGGCATATCTACTACCTTTGCCACATGGCGGCACCACGTATCATTATAGCAATTGACGGTTACTCGTCTTGTGGCAAGAGCACTCTGGCTAAAGAACTGGCTGCCCAGCTTGGCTACAATTATATAGATAGTGGCGCCATGTACAGGGCTATTACACTCTACTTTCTTAGAAATAATGTTGCGCTTGACAATCCAATTCAGATACTGGATGCGATTGCCAGCATCAACCTCTCCTTTGTTTTCAACGAACACAGGCAGGCATCAGATATCTACCTGAATGACGAAAACGCTGAACCTTATATCCGGGACATGATCGTTGCGGAAAAGGTAAGCGAAGTTGCAGCAATTCGGGAAGTTCGTTCATTTGCTGTGGGTCAGCAGAAAAGAATGGGCCGGAAAAAGGGAATCATTATGGATGGGCGGGATATAGGCACAGCCGTGTTTCCAGATGCAGAGTTAAAGCTATTTATGACCGCCGATCCTGCGGTAAGGGTTATGCGCCGTTTTAAAGAATTGTATACCTCCAACCCTAATATCACAATTGAAGAGGTGAAGCACAATCTCGAACTTCGTGACTACATAGACTCTACGCGCGAAGAAAGTCCACTTCGTCAGGCCTCAGACGCGATATTGCTCGACAACAGCAGCCTTACACGAGAAGAACAGCTCAGTAAAGTCCTGGAAATGGTGAATACACGCATTGCCGCTATAAAGCATTAACCCCACTTTCCTTTGGTATTACTGTAACGATCCTTGGCACTCTGGATCTTTCCTTTATTGCGCCGCCATCAACCTACTTCCTGCAACGATACCATTTTCTGTAGTTTAAAAATGCAAAAATGCGGTTACCTTTTCAGATAACCGCATTTTCATAGTATTTCCTCTACTGAGAATTATTCAACATTCAACCGCATAACAGCACGCCTGTTTTCAGCCATACCATCCTGCGTATCGTTGCTTGCAACCGGATCTTTCTCACCGTGAGCAATTACCTTGATGCGTTTAGGATTTGCACCCATCTTCACCAATTTTGCTTTTACTGCCTGAGCACGACGCATTGACAATTGCTTGTTGTATGCATCAGTACCTCTTGAGTCGGCATGACCATGGATGATGATCAGTGATTTAGCATCATCATTCAGCGTCTTAACACCTATTTCCAGAACAGGAATAGAGCTTTCGCTTACGTTAGTGCTGTTTGTTTCAAAAAGTATCGGTGTAGAAAGTGGTATTTCTTTAACCGGTGGTGGCGGAGGAGGGCAGCCATTGTTGCTTGCCGGACCTGCAACCTCAGGGCACTGATCTTCGTTGTCTGCAATACCATCACCATCTGTATCAGGACAGCCCTTGTATATTGCAAGACCTGGCTTGTCAGGGCAAAGATCATATTTGTCCGCAATACCATCACCATCTCTGTCAGGACAACCTTTCAGACTGATAGGACCTGCCTGGTAAGGGCACTCATCATCTTTATCAGGCAAACCATCGCTATCGCTATCAGGACATCCGTGGAATTTGGCCAGACCCGGGATCGTACGGCAGGAGTCTTCAGAATCCTGAATACCATCTTTATCGGTATCAGGGCAACCCTGAAACTGTTCAATACCCCACACTTCAGGACACTTATCCTTACGGTCTGGTATGCCATCTTCGTCAGTATCTTTTGGTTTGCCAAACAGGAACCGAACGCCTACATTGCCACCAAAAGACTGCACATTGCTTGACGATACGTTGTTCAGGCTAGAGCTATAATCGCCCTTTGTATTCATCAGCATGTAGTTATCATCGTTTACATTTTTGAACGACTGATACATGTAATACACCCCAAAATTCAATGCAACATGATCCGACAGATACCAGCTCAGTGATGGCTGTACCATGAAACCTATTGATCCGGTTGTGTATGATACCTCGCTCTTATTGCTGTTTGGTTTCTTACCAAGACCTACGTTGAATCCAGCATTTTTGTTGTTCTGGAAAAACGTATTCACATCTCCCTCCGGGTTCATTGCAGAAAAATAGCTCTTGGTGATCAGATAAGAATTCGTGGTTGATGGTACCGGCGAATTGTCGTACACGGTAGGGCTACCATCGGTAATTGTACCATTTGGCGTTGTAAACTTATAAATCGCTTCGTAGTCGAACGCACCACTTGTTGTAGTTACATTCTTCATCTGCACATTGATCATCGGACCAGCATCAGCTGTAAAGCCAAAGTGCTTCGAGAACCTGGTTTTGAATTTCAGCATCACCGGAATGTTCATATTGGTGATCTGAACGGATTCTTTCAGGTTGCTGCCTGTGATGATCTGGCGGAAAATACGGCTCTGGGCATCAGTTGCCTGGTACTCAACATGGTATTTATCCAGCGACAGGTCTCCTTTCTGAGACAGGTACATAAAACCAGTACCCAATCCCCAATGACCTTTTGGCCCGAAGAAATAGCCCAACTGAATGTCTCCACCTATTGTACTGCCTTTTTTGAAATCCAGTACACCTGTATTCAGGTTAAGCCCATTAAGGTAGCCGGCTGTGGATGTACCGGTTGTCAGGTCCTGGGTCATTACACCACCCAACAGGTTGATGTCTAATACCCAACGTGGCAAATCGGCATCGGTGGTATAGTTCTTTACTTTGGCTACGGGTGCCGCCGGAGTGACACCGCTATTCTGAGCTACTGCTGATAGCGCCGCTGAGGATGCTATAAACAACGAAAATATCTTTTTCATCTACTGTATTTTATATATTGAGCGAATTAATTTTTAACAAACTTAGCTGTACCAACTTTTGCACCCTGCAGGAAACAATCTACTATATAGATACCTGCGGGAAGATTGCCAACGTTAATGTTTGCTTTGTATCCGTCTGCATTTACATTTTCTACCACCTGACCCAACATGTTGGTCACCTCAAAGCGAACACTGCCTGTGCCGGAAGTAGACAATTCTACTGTCACATTCTCGGTAGCAGGGTTAGGGAACAACCTCATGATGGTTTCTCCTTCATTGATGTTTGTTACAACCTTAGGTGTGTTGTCTGCAGGCCTGTTATAGTACGTCTTCTTCATACAGTCGCCGGCACCTGTCATTACCCAGTAGTGACGGGTAGTAAATGATGGAGTTACATTAAAGTAGCTCTGATTGATTTCGCCTTTGAGCACAACAGAATCAAGTGTTGCGGCATCGTCATAACCCCACTGGAAACTCTTCACGTCGTTCTGCAAACAAATGAATGTACCATTTGTATAAATCACTGATGGCGCAGGTGACGTAGCGTTGCTTACATTAACCGTATATGTAGATACACCCACACAACCGGTAGTACCGATCGTTGCAGTCAGTATCACAGAAGCTGTGCCTGAGTTTGCGAAATTCACCACACTGTACCTGCCGTCGGCACCTACTGCGTATACTTCAGCATTCACTGCGCTCCAGGTATAAGTAACGCCGGTAGCCGGAGCTGCCGTAGAACCAAAGTTCTGATACATTGTACCTGCACAAAGGCTCGCCGGTGGTACGACGTCGATAAGTGGTGCAGCTGCTGATGGGCGAAGCTTCACGTTCAGATTCTCAGACTTAGAGCAACCCGCACCCACTGTTATTGTGTAGATATACACTACATCCTTGATTGTAGAAGTGCTGTTTACAAGTGTTTCATTTACACTGTTTGTACCCGCTGCGGTGTTTGGAGCAACTCCCGTTACTGCAGCCCTGGTCCATGCGTAAGTAACTGAAGGAGTCAGGTTGGTTGTAGGTGTATACCTGAATGGCAAACCCGAACAAGCGCTGTCAGACAAGTGTGATGACAGTTTCGGCTTAGGATGTACTACCACTGGTATTGTCTGTGTGTTTACACAACCGTTTGCAGTGATTGTGTAAATGTAGCTAACTGTAATGTTCGTGTTGGTATTGTTCTTCAACAGCTCATTTACATTCGGTGCGCCGCTGGCAGCAAGTGCTCCTATACCTGAAATGAACGGACGGTTCCAGGCGAATGAAGACCCAAGTGTTGTGCTCGTAGGATTGAAAGTGAATACAGTGCTATCGCAGATTGGCGTTGGCAGTACATTGCTGATCTTTGGTTTAGGATTCACAGTTACCACTACGTTCTGCGCATTAGAGCAACCATTGATGGTAGTCGTGAACACGTATGTAACAGAAACCGGGAAGCTTGCTGAGTTGCGCAATCTTTCGTTAGGATTGTTGGAACCTGTAGCAGCCGGGTTGGTGATGTTAGCAACAGCAGCACGAGACCATGCAAAACTTGCATTGTTTGTGTTGCTACCGGGAGTATAGTTAAAGAATGTGCTATCACAGATTGTTGCTGGAGTCAGTGTTGTGTTCAGTACCGGAGTAGGGTTAACACTTACCGTTACGTTCTGGAAATTCGTACAGCCACTTTTCGATAACCTGAATATATATACAACTGCTATCGGATTCTCAGTAGTATTGGTGTGTGTTTCATTTATTGTATCCAGTCCTGATGCGCCCGGGCTGGTGATGCCGCTAATTGGTGAACGCTCCCAGGTGATGGATGTTCCGGTGGTTGCACTTGTAGCATTGTAATCAAATACTGAATTGTTGCATACCGATGTTGGTGTAAGCGTAGAGCTTAGCACTGGCATTGGATTGATCGATACAGTTATAGGCTGTGTATTGGTACAACCGTTGATACGCAGGGTATCAATATAGGTTACTACAACAGTGTTAGGAGTAGTATTGGTCAGTGTTTCGTTGATGTTTCCAGTTCCGCTATTTGCAGCATTGCTGATTCCAGTGATGGCAGCTCTGCTCCAAGAGTAAGTGACAGGTGCCGCTGTAGTGCTGCCCTGTGTAAAGTTGAACGGTGCACCGCTGCAAATGCCGCCTGTAAGCAGCAACAATGGATCAATAACCGGAGTTGGATTTACGGTCAGTACAAGATCATGTGTATTTCCGCAACCATTTGCTGAAAGTGTGTAGGTATAATGTACAGCAACTGGCTCTGTAGAAGTATTGTCCAGCGTTTCGCTGATAGATGCGACACCGTTACCCCCGTTTGCTGGTGGAGCAACAATAGCACCTATCAATGCAGGGCGGCTCCATGCAAATGTAGTACCGTCTGTAGCGCTGGTAGCGGTGTAGTCAAACAATGAGTTATCACATACATTGGCGGTAGCCACGCTGAGTCTTGGTGTTGGGTAAACAGAGATAACAAATGTATCTGGTGTGCCAAAACAGCTATTAAGTTCGGGAGTAACGATAACCATTCCCATTGTTGTGTCTGCCGTGTTGTTGGTTGCAGTGAACGCCAGTATGTCTGAAGAGCCGCTGGAAGCCAGATTGATGCTGGTATTATTATTGGTCCAATCGAAGTTGGTACCGGAAAGGCTGCCTGTAAAGTTCACGTCGGCAGTAAGGGTATTATCGCATACCGCCTGATCGCCTGTTGCATTTACATCTGGTATCGGTTTCACCGTAACGGTTACAGCCTGAGTCTGTGTGCAGCTACCATTGCTGATGGTAAGTGTACCATTGTATGTGTCAGGTGCCGCAGCAGATGGTATTGTAACAGGAAGCGCAGAAGCAGAAGGGAAAGCAGTAACAGGAACATTGGTGAAACCAGCTGTTATTGCAGCAGCGTCCCACGTGATGCTGTATGTGTAGGCAGATGGAATAGCATAAGATATTACTGCCTGTCCATTACCGATATTAAAACCCTGTGTATGTGTTTCGGCTGACACTGCACCTGAAACGAATGACGAACCGCCACCGCCGCCAGACCATGCTCCGCCGCCGCCGCCAAAGTAACCGCCGCCACCGCCGCCGGAAACACCACTCTCGCTACCCAGGCCACCCATTAACTGAGCGCCATTCATACCGGGGAAGAATGTAGCAAATGTAGCACCATTGCCACCGGCAGTACCTGAGCCACCAGTTGCCATTGAGCCATCGCCGTTTATCATACCATCGCCTGCAGTAAGACCGCCACCGGCACCACCGCCTACCGAAGATGAAGTACCATTATGACCGCTACCGGCTCCGCCACCAGCTATTGCAGCAAGATCACTCAGAGCTGAACCATTTAGATAAATATCTGTTGCACCGCCACCAGAGCCGCCATAGCCCCATGACGCACCACCGCCGTTATAACCGCCGGCAGCACCCATTATCGATCCCGGGTTTCCGGCACCACCAACATGAATGGTCAACTCGTCGCCTGGTGCCACAGCCAGAGAACCCTGAAGCCTTCCGCCAAGACCCTGCATAGGAGCCGAACCTGAATCAGCTCCGCCAGAACCGCCACGTATATCAAAACTAAGGCTGGTAACACCTACGGGTACATTATATTTGGACGAAGTACCGGTATATGTAAAATTAGTAGTAGTTGAATAATTAAGACCTGTGGACAGTACTCCATGACAAACAGACACATTGGAAGCTACTGCTATAGCAGGTACCTGTGTCACAGTAACATTTACCGTAAGCACAACATTAGCACCGCCATCAGACACATTAATCTCAAACATATCAGAACCATAATATCCCCCGTTTGGAGAATAGGCAAAGCCTGATGGTGTAACAGACCCTGTGTTGGATGTTTGTGTACCGGCAATCGTCAGTACGCCATGCGCCGGAGCCAACTGCTGACTCCAGGTAAGTGTTTGACCATTGTCCGGATCTGTTACCGTTAGTAGCCCGTCAATATCGTTTCCGGTAGAATTCTGGCAAACAGACAAGGTTGCCGGATTGGGACCGGTATATGCAGGCGCCTGGGCATTACTGGTTAATGCCATGCCAAAAAGGAACAGGCCGACAAACAGGAAAGCCAAAAAAGGATTTTTGCCGGTAAGTGGTTGAAGGTAAAAGTTTCGTAGTCTCATAAATTTAAAATAATAAACTGGTGATTGTCCACAATTAATCAGGTGCAAATATAGCGAGTTAAAGACATTTACATCTGATTTTTATCAGAATAATTGAAAATACGATCGCCTGATTTGGGTGTTAAACAAAAAAATAACATTACTTTAGATAATAACAGTCAACATTATTACCGAATAATTCATTCTGATATCTAATCTTTGATTTCCTTTCATATTTTTACAAATATAATCACCTGCCATCTAATGGAGTTGCATCTGGCCACCTAAAAGTTACACATTTCCCATATTAAACAGATTCATCTGTTGTTCAGTTCTGTTTTATTTCACATAAAAAATCAGACAACCCAAAGGAATTAGATTATGTTAAATATCATTTTGCGTGCCATGTAGTACAATAAAATGTTAGGGAAGTTGTTACTTTTGAATCCAATAACACGCCCACATGGCATTCTGGAAGAAAAAAGACACCAACCCTGCTGAAGGCACCGGGGACACTACCAAGAAAAAAAAGAAATCTGTTGCTCGCGAGTGGATAGACGCTGCCGTATTTGCTATTGTTGCTGCTACACTCATCCGCACATTCTTCTTCGAAGCATATACTATACCTACCGGCTCTATGGAGGGCACAATGCTGGTCAATGACTACCTTTTTGTCAGCAAGCTCGCTTATGGTCCACGGGTTCCGATGACACCCGTAGCGCTGCCGCTGGTGCACAATACTATGCCGCTGATTGGAGGCAAGTCATATACCGAATCTGTACAATGGAAATACCGCAGGATTCCCGGATTTGGTCATGTAAAAAGAAATGATGTTGTTGTCTTCAACTTTCCTGCAGGAGATACTGTCATAACTGAATACCCCGATCAGGACTACTACAAATTTTGCAGGTCTGCAGGCAGAGACTATATCAATTCCCGGTTCACGGTAATCACCCGTCCGGTAGACAAGAAGGAAAACTATATTAAAAGATGTGTTGCCGTAGCTGGCGATGTACTGGAGGTAAGGGATGCGCGTATATATATTAATGGTACAGTCACGCCTTTGTTTCCCCACTCCAAGCTTACTCATATGGTGACCACCAATGGCAGTGCGCCCGGTGTAGATGAAAGTTACGAATTCGGAGAACGTTTTGACCAGAGTCATTACAGGTACATTCTGGAAAACTGCCAGGTGGCTGAAGTTCAGAAAGCATCGAATGTAGTAAGTGTAACGCCCCTATTCCAATATCAGAGGGGTCAAACCGCCGCAGACCCCGGAGAATGGTGCTTTCCTTTTGATACAGTCAATTATAAATGGAATGCGGACAATTACGGACCAATCACCATTCCCAAACAAGGCGTTACAGTATCGCTTTCACAACAAACTATACCATTGTACCGGCGTATCATCAGCAATTATGAGGGCAATAAGCTGGAAGAACGAGATGGCAAATTCTTCATTAATGGCACTGAAACCACATCCTACACCTTTAAAATGGACTATTACTGGATGATGGGCGACAATCGGCATAACTCCCTTGATTCCCGCTACTGGGGCTTTGTACCTGCCGACCACATTGTGGGCAAAGCATGGTTTGTATGGCTGAGTTATGGACCAAATGGCATCCGCTGGAAGCGCCTGCTGCATGGCATAGGCTCTCTGGAACAATAAATAATAGCTATAGTCGTAAACTCAGGGAGCAACCCTTACTTGATTTGCCTGCAGGTTCGCCGTTGCATCAATCAAAAATCTAAGTAAATGGCCTGAATTTCCATTGGGAGGGCTCTGCTCGCCACTATATCAGCCCATACCCTACCTTCGCGCATGGATTATTTCAAACGGCTGCTTGAACTGCTGAAGGATGAAAGAGAAACAGACAAACAGGCTTTTCTGCAACTCACCCACTCCACTACAATTGCCGAGCGCCGTGCCAGCGGCCTGGCATGGTACCCTATTGCCATAAGGGGCACAGAGCTCAATAAAGCAGAATACCTGACCGTGGAAATGGAGCGTACCACGCATACCGATATCCCTCACCAGCTGCGATTTGGTGTGTCCGCATTATTGTTTTCCAACCATGATGCGAAAAACAATAATATAGAAGGCACCATCACCTTTGTGAGTGGCAGCAGGCTGAAGATATCGCTGCGGGTAGATGAACTGCCCGACTGGGCCAGTGATGGTAAACTGGGTATAGATCTCCAGTTTGACGACAACAGCTATGATGAAATGCAGACTGCCCTGAAAGCTGCAACAGTATTGGCCGACAAAAAAACCGAAGGCAGGCTGGTACAGGTGCTAACCGGTGGCACCCCTCCTACCTTCGACACAGAGGTGTACACACCCGACCACAATAGCCTCAATGCAGCGCAGCAGACAGCAGTATGCAAAATATTGCAGGCCACTGATCTGGCAATAGTACACGGCCCACCGGGTACCGGCAAGACCACAACACTGGTACAGGCCATTAAAACGTTGCTAAAGGGTGGCGCTAAGCGGATATTGGTCACTGCACCCAGCAATACAGCTGTAGACCTGCTGAGCGAAAAACTGTCGGACGAGGGATTGAATGTACTGCGGGTAGGCAACCCGGCCAGGGTATCGGAGCGACTAATGGCGCTGACACTGGATAGTAAGGTGCAGGCACATAGCTCAGTAAAAGAAATAAAACGGTTGAAAAAGCAGGCGGGCGAATTCAAAGACATGGCCCACAAATACAAGCGGAGTTTTGGAAAAGCGGAGCGCGAACAACGGAAAGCACTGTTTGATGAAGCATACAAAATACTGAAGGATGTAGGCAGAATGGAACAATACATTATAGATGACATAACCGCCAAAGCACAGGTTGTGACCGCTACGCTTGTAGGTGCCAACCACTACACGGTACGCGGCCTGCGGTACGATGCTGTAGTGATAGACGAGGCTGGGCAGGCATTAGAACCCGCCTGCTGGATACCGGCACTAAAAAGCAATAAGCTGATATTGGCCGGCGACCATTGTCAGCTGCCGCCCACCATAAAATCGGACGAAGCAGCCAGGGGTGGTCTCGGTACTACCCTATTGGAAAAATGTACACTGATGTACCCCGATGCTGTGGTACTGCTGGAAGAACAGTACAGGATGCATACGATGATCATGGGTTATTCGTCGCAGGTTTTTTACCAGGGCCGTCTTGCAGCTCATGGGTCTGTGGCGGCGCATGCGCTCTTTGATACCGACGCACCGCTGACCTTTATAGACACCGCCGGCTGTGGTTTTGACGAGCAAATCGAGAACAAAGGCATCTCTAACCCCGAGGAGGCGGCATTGCTTTTTAAGCATCTTACCCGGCTGGCTGCTGAGCTCGGCTCGCACTATTCCGTAGCCAATTTTCCAACAGTTGCTGTCATTTCGCCATACAAAGACCAGTTGCATGTGCTGAAGGAGCAATTGCTGCACATACCGGCACTGCAACCCTACACACACAAGATATCCGTGAACACGATAGACAGTTTTCAGGGGCAGGAACGCGATATCGTATATATCAGTATGACCCGAAGCAACAGCGATGGCGTAATCGGCTTTCTTGCCGATACACGCCGTATGAACGTAGCCATGACACGCGCCCGCAAAAAACTGGTTGTGATAGGAGATAGTGCTACACTGTCGCGGCACCCTTTCTATTCAGGTTTTATTGCCTATGCAGAGCAGCACGATGCCTACCGAAGTGCATGGGACGAAAACTGGAGCGAATAGCATGAACATCAGGCACCCTGCTTCCTTACATATTTAGTAAGGATAACGATGGTTTGACCTTCTATCTTACCTTCAATCTGCTCGGTATTGTCTGCCACCAGCCTGATGTTTTTAACTACCGTGCCCATTTTGGCATTGAGCGTCGTGCCTTTTACATCCAGCGACCGGGTGAGCACTATGGTATCGCCGGTTTGTAGTACGTTGCCATTGCTGTCCTTGTGCAGGTCTACAGATCCGTCATTATCATGATCTCCGGTTGCTTTTGCCCAGGTCATCCTGTCCTCATCCATATACATCATATCCAGACTTTCGGCAGCCCAGCTCTCGCCACGCAGCCTGTTCAGCATGCGCCAGGTTACCACCTGTATGCCCGGAACTTCGCTCCACATTGTCGTGGTGAGTACATTCCAATGGCTGGCATCCAGTTCTTCTTTCTTATCAATCTGTGCCGTGCATTTTCCGCAGATCAGGATGGTATTTTCATCAGTATATCTATCCTGAGGACCAACCTCATATGCTTTGAGATTGTTTTCAGATTGGCATAATTCACATTTATTTCCGCTCCTTTCCAACAATAAATCGTCTATTTTCATGGGCGCGAAGGTAGTCATTAATTTATATGTATTGGGTGATCTCCATCATACACTGGTAATCATTTTTTACCATTGTTCGCATGGGTATTGGTGTATATTTGCCGCCTGATTTTATGAAGACATTCTCATCCATACAGCAATTACTGGCAACACTCAGCAGGGAACAAAAGCTGCTGAGTGAGCTGTTTGAAAAAAGGAAAATCCTTTCCTTCAATTACGACTATGCGCTGGAATTGGTAGACTTTGATGCAGACAAGATCACTGCGCTGGCAGACTATTCTGTAATCCGGCAGAATGGGAACAATCTGGAACTCGATGATCTTTTCCTTCAGTTCTTTGAGCAGGTGATGGAAGTAAATGAAGAGATCAATGCGTCTTATATCAATGAGCACATTCAGAACATAAAGCAAAGCATCATCTACTACCTGCAGGAAAACAATGAAACAAGAAAATATGGTTACCTGCGCCAGGTGAAACATGCCTTGCGCAAAATTGGCGTGATCGCACTGCGGAATGTGGTAGACCTGAACCGCAATATAGATAACACGTTCAAAAATGAGCCTAATTACAAAATAAAGAAGACCAAGCTGGAACACCTGGACGAAAAGCGCAATACTATTTATACGCTGCTCAACCAAACGGAACATATGGTTTCGGGTGAGGAAGAACAGACATTTTTCAAGGTAGCATCAGACGAAGAGCTGACCCGCATCATCATCTTGCTGAAATTGCAATTAAACGAATGCCGTCATAATCTGATCGATATCCAGAAGCAGATCATTGAATACCTGAACAGAATAAAACACCAAAGCGGTGTCATTGAAAAACTGCGCCAGATCAAGTATCTGAAGGATCAGTTTGAGCTGAGAAGCAAAAGCAATATCAGGGAAATACTATCCGAGAACACTGCTGTGATCTTTGAGCCCAACCCCACCTACCCGCTAAATGTATCGCTGGATCAGTTGCAGAGCGACAATGAGGCGATGGAAGTAATTCGTAAGGTAGCAAAACGTGTACGCACCAGCGTAAAATCTACACAACCGCTTGCGGCAAACCTATCTGACGAATACCTTGAAACACAGGTGCAAGAGGAGATACAGATCAATCTGGACGAGGTTAAGAACGGCTTCCTCGCAGGCAGCAATAACCTGTTCGACTTTGTGTGCAGCTACGACTTTGGCAAAGATGTAAGCTTTGATGAAAGGGTGACCATCTATTGCCAGATGATTTCACAATTCGATACCCTTTTCCGAATAACCGACGCCTATAATAACAAACAGGATGTGGAATTTGCAATGGTGTATCCTAAATAATTTTTCATGAACGTTCCCAAACATACCTCAGATATTTTCGAAATACTCAGCAAGGGGCAGTTTATCTGCTCCAACAGCGGCAAAGAATCGATACGTAAACTGTACAACATTACAGACGAAAACTTCGATGACCTGCACGACTACTTCAGATCTATTAATCTGGTACTGGAGCGTGGCGATGAATATTTCATGTTCACCCGCGAAGAAAACAAAACCGATCTGGAGCGTAAGCTGGAAGCAGCGTTCAGATGGATAGACATACTGGATTTCTTCAAAACAGTCGATCATTCATTTGGTGCGGGCTATCGCTTTACACCTTCCGATATTCTGGTAAAGCTAACTGTAGATGTAAACCTGAAAAACAAGCTGGAGGGCCTGAAAAAGTACGCAGGCGGCAAAGAGAAACATGCCGAAATACTGGACAAGGTGCTGGACCTGCTGCGCAAAGACAACTTTATAGAACTGGAGAATGAGATATC
The DNA here is from genome assembly GCA_903824665.1 of uncultured Bacteroidota bacterium. Lineage (GTDB taxonomy): Bacteria > Bacteroidota > Bacteroidia > Chitinophagales > Chitinophagaceae > Nemorincola. The sequence goes on from CAIJXT010000015.1 coordinate 20,327, forward strand.
CAACAGCTATAAAACCCTGGCATCGTTTCACTATCTGGAGCGACTAATTTTATCAATCAATATTTCCGAATCTGCGAAGAATGAGATACCTGAATAGAGTCTTTTTTATAAACAGTGCCAACGTAAAATATGCCGAGATTGCCATAGATGGCAATGTGCATTTCATTGGTACACAGGGCGTGGGTAAGAGTACCCTGCTGCGTGCTATCCTCTTCTTTTACAATGCCGACAAGCTGAAGCTCGGAATTGAAAAAGGCAAGAAAACATTCGATGAATACTATTTCCCTTTTGGCAACTCCTACCTTATATACGAGGTAGTGCGGGAGACAGGCCCGTATTGCATGATGGCTTTCAAAGCGCAGGGGCGTGTATGTTTCCGCTTTATCAACAGCGCTTATAGTCAGGAGCACTTTATAGGCGATGACGGCAAGGTAAAAACATGGGACGGCATCAGAGAAAGTCTGGGAAAGAAGATAAACTATACCCGTAAAATAGACCGGTACGAAGAGTATCGCGATATCCTGTATGGCAACAATATGGGTGTTGAAAAAGAGTTCAGGAAATATGCACTGATAGAAAGCAAGCAATATCAGAACATTCCCCGAACGATACAGAATGTATTTCTCAACTCTAAACTGGATGCGGAATTCATCAAGCAGACAATCATTATGTCGCTGAATGAAGAAGACGTGAAGATAGAGCTGGAGAAGTACGCGCTGCACCTTAAGGACTTTGATACGCAACTGTCTGACATCAATAAGTGGACAGAGGTAAACAAATCGGGGGAGATACCGGTGCGGAAAATGGCTGAGAACATTGCCCGCATACATGCCGCAATACAATCGTTGAACAGGGAAAAGCAGGAAACGGCAATACAACTGTTCAGGGCATATGAGCTGGCACAGGAAGAACAGCCAATGACTGAAAAGAAAGCAGATCAGATGATACTGCAACGCCAATCGGTACAGGACAAGGCAAATGATCTGAAGGGTAAGTTTCAGGCGAAGCGTGAAGATGTGCAGAAGCAAATCAACATTCTGGACAATGAACTGAAAAAGGCCAAGAACAAAGCAGAATACTACGAAGGGATTGACATCACAACAATCATACAACGGGTAGAGAAGAAAGAGCTGAAAGAAGAGGAACGCGCAATACTGCAGGGTGAAAGGATGTTGCTGAACACGAAATTCACAGAGATCAACGCCCGCTATCAGGCATTGATACAGCAGCAGCAGCATGCGCTTACCACATTCGAGAATGCACAGCAAGGAAGAAAGAACAGACTTACCGAAGAGTTTCTGCAGCAGAAGCATGATATCATAGAACAGTATGATCATGCATTTGCCGAGATCAGGAAGCAGCAACAGGCAGCCATAGAGCTTGCGCAAAACAGTATAGCGCAGAAGAAAGATACCATTCATGATCTGAAACTCAAGAAGCAGAAAACTACGCTGCAACGCTATTTCGAGCAGGAGATAGAAGCTGTAAAAGCAGAGATTGTAGTGCTGCAGCAGAAGATAAAAAGCGCTAATGTAGACATCGCAGACTTCAAGAAACAGACCGAGACCTTTCAGAAACAATGGGAACTGGAGCTGGAGAAAAGCAATGCCGGCTATGACCGCAAGGTAGACAAGCTGCGGGATGAGGCTAAGGTACTTACTGCAGCTATTGCCACTATTGACGGCAAGCTGCAGAAGAACAAGGAGTCGCTGTATGGGTGGCTTACGGAGCATGTGCCGGGCTGGGAGCATAATATAGGTAAGGTGATAGATGAAGACCGGGTATTGTTTCAGGCGGGGCTATCGCCGGTACTGGATACCAATGCATCGGCCGATAGCATTTTCGGGTTGAAGATAGACCTGACGGAGGTGGCAAAGAATGTAAAGACGGTAGCCGACTATGAGCAGGAGAAACTACAGTTGCAGCAAAGCAACGATGCCAACTGGGCGGCACAGCGAGCACTGATAGCGCAGCGCGACGAGGAGGCCAACAAACTAAAGACAAGGTACCAGAACAAGATAAAGGACCTGAACAACGCACGCAGGCAAGAAGAATATGAGTTGCAACGTGCCAAAGGGCAGCTGCAGGCGAGCGAAGTAAAGCAGGCTGATCTGGTGAGGAAAGGCAATGAAGAGAAAGAACAACTGTTGCAGAAAGTAGCAGCAGAAATAGATGCTGCGTCGGAGGAGCTGATACTGGAGGAGAAGAACCTGGCTGGTATTGAAGCAGCAGTACGAAAGCAACTGGAGAACAAGGAGAAGGAACGCAACCGAAGGATAAAAGCCGAGGACCAGCGCACCAAAGAACTATCGGCCAGGCTGGATGAGGAATTGCTGACGCGAATAGGCGAAACCGCCCACAGAATAGATGAGATAAAGCACCAGCAAACCATAAACCTGCAACAGGAAGGCGCAGATGTACTGCGCATATCTGCGGTAGACAAAGAGCTGGCAACTATAGGGCGTGAACTGAACTTCATAAATGATAATCGTGATAAGGTAGCGGAATACAACAAAGATAAACGTGAACTTTTTGACCATGTAGACGCGTTCAAAACGGAGAAGCGACTAAAGGAAAATCTGCTGGAAAACGAACAGGAAAAATACAATCTGCAGAAGCAAAAGATACAACAAGAAATAGAACTGCTGACAACAGGTATCACGGAGCTGAACAATCGCCTGGCAGTGATCAGAGAGGGCATCAGCACATTCGACAGCTTTAAGCAAACCGATCATTACAAGCAGATAGCAGAGTATGAGGATATGCAGCTGTCGTTGCCTGAATATACATCTGGTTTAAAACCGCTGATAGAAACGCTGAATGGCAAGATATACACCATACAGGAGCGGTACAACGATATGCAGTCGGCCATCAACAAATTCACCGGCAATTTTGACGCTAAGAATATCTTCGGATTCAAGTCTAATCTGACTGAGCGGAGTGAGTTCATAGAATTTGCGGAGATGCTGTATGAATTTATGGAGGAAGATAAAATCACACAGTATGAGCGCCGGGTGAATGAACGCTTTGCCACGCTGATCCGCCAGATAGGTAAGGAAACCAACGATCTTACATCGAAAGGCGGAGAGATACAAAAGGTCATCACCGAGATCAACCGCGACTTTGAGGAACGCAACTTTGCCGGTGTGATCAAGAGTATCAGACTACAGTTGTCTGACAGCAAGAACGCGATCGTGACACTGTTGCAGGAGATCAAAAAATTCAATGACCAGCACAGCATGAGCCTGGGTGTGGTGAACCTGTTCTCGTCGGGCGATAATGAGGCGCAGAACAAGAAAGCCATCGCATTGCTGAAAGAGTTTGCGAGAGAGATCGGCCTTCGCAAGGAGCGTGAGATCAGCCTGCCGGACTCCTTTGAGCTACAGTTCAGAATCGTGGAGAACGAAAATGACAGCGGCTGGGTAGAGAAGCTGACCAATGTGGGCTCTGAGGGTACCGACATTCTTGTAAAAGCCATGATCAACATCATGCTGCTGAATGTGTTCAAAGACAGCGCATCGAAACGATTCAAAGACTTCAGGCTGCATTGCATGATGGATGAGATAGGCAAGCTGCACCCCAACAATGTAAAGGGTATACTGAAGTTTGCCAACGACCGGAACATATTGCTGATCAACAGCTCTCCGACATCATACAATGCGACTGACTACCGCTATACCTATCTGCTTTCGAAAGACAGCAAACACGTAACTACTGTAAAGAAACTGATCAGAAAAGGCGCTGAAGCATGACGCTACCGCTCTCTATAGCCAGACAACTGCTGCTGCTCTCGACGGGCGGGCAGTTGCCTGCCAGTAGTATGCGGCACGCTGTTGCCAACGCACTAAGAGAGGAGGGCATCATAGCAGCCCGCATAGCCGGCCGAACGAAGGCCACACTCTTTATTGCTGACCTACCCGCGTTTGAATTGTACCTGGCCAACCAATTCGGGATATCGAGTCTGACGGCATACATCGCAACGCTGGAAGATACGAGCAGCACGAGGGGCGATCTGGTGGCGGTGAGCAGTAACTCAAAGACGCAGGCCAGGCGCACATTCACGGGTTTTCTTGTGAACAGTTTTGCACCTGTGCCATGTATGCTACGTGGCAACCCGATGAGTGTACATCCCCTGGCTGGCACTTTCCTGTTTGTGAGCGACTACACGGATTTTGTACCGGGGCCAGATGTAATCGTGGCGGGTGTAGAAAACGCAGAAGTTTTCGGTCTGGCATCGCAGCTGGCGCCACTGTTTGTACGCCAGCAAGTGCTGTTTGTTTCACGATACCCCCAGCACCAAAGCAAGGATCTGATACGATGGCTGCAGCACATTCCGAACCGGTATCTGCATCTGGGCGATTTTGATGCTGCGGGGATCAATATCTATCTGCACGAGTTTAAAAAATACCTGGGTGACCGGGCAACTTTCTTTGTTCCAACAAACATTGAAGCACTGCTGGCAGCACACGGCAATCGTGCACTCTACGACCGTCAGGATCTTACAAAGATGCCTATAGCAGAAGCGGATCTTATACGCCTGACAGGGCTACTGCATGAGTACAAGGCCGGGCTGGAACAGGAGATCCTGCTGGTGCGCCAATAGTTCGCAACATTGGTACGCCGGGTTTTCCCGAGGGCTAATTTCAGGCTGCTGTTTTGTGTTTTTGCGCACTTTTCTGTACAATTTCCTGTTTTCGTGCTTTTCTGCTTAATTTGTTGATAGTCTTGTTTTTACGAAACATGATATTTTTACTTTTTGCGCAGTTTTTGCGCACTTGCTTCCCACTGCCGTGAATTTCCGGCTCGGTGGTTTGCTGTTCTTCTGTCTCGTTTGGGTGGTCGCTAGTGTCTTCGTCTGCGGGTTGTTTAGGGGTGCCGGGGAGGGTGCTGATCTCTTCTTCGCTTGGGAACGGAATGCCCCAGCGCTCGTAGGTTTCTACGGTTTCGGGATCAGAGAAGAATGCCTCGCGATGGTCGATCAGCGTTTCGGTTCTGTCGGGGTCGGGGTATGGGATGGTGCCAGAGAGGCCGGTGAAATGGGCAGGAAGGAGTGTATCCCGGTTGATATTGGCACGGGAGGTCATATACTCATCGAGGTAGGGCATGACGGCTTGTGCCAGCTCGGGGTTCTTTGCATGGAGCATGTCCATAAAGTGACCGCACAGCTCGATGGATTCGTTGAGGGCGGCACGGCTTTTGAGGTTCTTGATGGTGCGGGTGAGCTTGTAGAGCGCATCGATCTCTACGGGCTTGACAGGGTCTGTGACGCGGCGCTCTGACAGGTACCGCTCGGTGAGGTTGCCGAAGATGTGGTAACAGTTCTCCACCAGTATAGCCGGCAGGTGCTCGGCTGATTTTTTGAGGCGGTCCCAGTCGCCTTCTCTGACCCAGTAGGAGAGGCTGCGCCGGCTGATTTCGAGTATGGCGGCGATCTGGGTTTTGTTGAGGCCGGTCTGGAAGTAGAGATTGCGGGCCTGCTGCTTTTTTTCGGTATTCATGGCGTTGATTTTAGGTATTTGGGTGTGAAGGTCGGGTAGGTTTGGGGGATGGGCAAAAGGGGTGTATATGATATGCAGCCAGCTGTATATCATAAGACGTATACGGGATATGATAAAAAGTTCTTTTCGCTGTGGGCGCGGGTTCTGGGGTAAATTTTCGTTTTGGTAAACGGGAGTGTGAGGTCGTTTCAAACGCGCACCAACGACTCATTAGTAAAAACGAAGCAATGTGCTTTGATGACTCTGCATCAAGATAAAGGCCGTCTGAGACGGAGTTTTATTAGCAGTTCCGGTTGACCCTTGCGGGAACAACCGGAACAACGCGAGTTTATAACAGCGGAATGAAACCACTCATTACCTGCCCTCATTATCCTACTTTTCTTTTTTTTCGCAAAAAAGAAAAGTAGCAAAAGAAAAAGGCGATTTTTTGCCAAAGGCTCCGCCGGCAAAAAAATAGCTCTACGCTGTTGTCCTTCGGCGCTATGGGACTGCATGGCACTGGTTTGCTGCCTATGCAGTGCTGCTATTAAGCGGCAGTGCATGGCTTGTGATTTGTTGGTTTTTTGAACGTCCGGATCCACATCTACGACATCAAAAGGTGCCATCATGGGCTGGGCTTCTTTTCTACTGTCAGCGGGTGGGCTGGGTCTTTTGTTGTTGCTGTTTTTTAGTTTGTTGCCGCCGGTCAGGAGACCGGGCGCCGCAGTGGACGTAGTCGGAGACTAACGCCCAACATGAATTTTTTACCGAACACTACGTGCAACGGGGAGATACTGGTTCTTTCTGGTTTGTTACATTGGTCCGTTGCGGACATCAGGGGGTAGGACAAAATGATTCGGTACATAAATTCCTTAAATTTGTAGAAATCATTTTGCTATGACCGCAGCAGCAAGGAGACGGCAACTGCAACAATACATCGATAAGGCAGACGGCAAAAAAATCAAATCCATTTTCGAATGTGTTGAGGCTACTCTTGAGCGCGTTGCTGCATCGCCCTATAACAAGTGGGATGATCCGGATTTTTTGGGAACCATTGACCGGCGAACAAAGGCGCTTGAAGATGGCACCGACAAAGGACTGTAGTGGGAGGAAGTGAAACAACAAGCAAGGAAAACTGCGAAATAAAGGGAAGACGAAGCAGGTTACATATCAGCAATACATCATAACAGCAGCAACCCCAGAGGCAAGTATAGAAAGTCGCACTAATGCCGTTTGGCAATATAAAAACCACACAATGAGAATCGCCATTTTTTTTCTACTATTTTCAATTGCTATCCCCAAGCGGACGATTACGACTATTGCAGGCGGCAGGAAGGGCTCTTACAGTGGGGTGGCTGGTGCCGCAACGACAGCGGCTATTGACCAGCCTAATCAAATTACACTTGACAAAGCAGGGAACATATATATTGCTGAGTACGGTAACAATGTAATAAGAAAAATAAGCAAGGACGGCATAATCGCCCTGGTAGCAGGCAATGGCAAAGCAGGACATACCGGAGATGGTGGTTTGGCACATACAGCAAGTCTCTATGGACCTTGCGATATTGCATTCGACAAATTCGGCAACATGTATATAGCGGATATGGGGAACAACTGCATTCGCAAGGTGAGTGCGTTAGGGATAATATCTACTGTTGCAGGCATTGGAGAAGCTGGGTTTTCAGGAGATGACGACCCAGCAGTCAGAGCAAGACTTCATAACCCGATCGCTATTATTTTTGACAATTGGAATAACCTTCTTATCGTGGAACGGGCAAATCATTGCATACGCAAACTGAGTCCTTCCGGCATAATAACCACCATTGCCGGTGGCACGGCAGGCTTTTCGGGCGATGGCGGGCCGGCTGTCGACGCTTTGATAAATTCTCCAACGGATATTGCTGTAGACTCAAAAGGCAACATCTATATTGCCGATGATAGAAACAACCGTATCAGGAAAATCAGTGTATCGGGGCGAATTTCCACATTTGCAGGCACAGGATCTGAAGGGTATGGTAAAGATGGCACCGCAGCTACTAATTGCAGTTTGAACCACCCTTACGGGATATTCGTAGACAGCAAGGATAATATTTACTTTTCTGACAACGGCAATGCGGTAATTCGCAAAATAGATAACAAGCATATTGTGACCACTGTGGCGGGCACTCCCGGGAAAGCCGGGTATACGGGCGATGGCGGGCCTGCTCTTAAGAGTGAAATTTCCAACCCGGGAGGGCTTGCAATAGACCAATCAGGGAATTTGCTTTTGGCTGACTTTGGGAACAATGCGGTAAGGAAGATAACGGGTGTGGGCAATTGATCATCTCTGTTATTCTGATTGAAATAGTACTAAAAGGGCTTGTATATCTAAGCATCGGGTGACGAATGAACACAGAGGCAGGAAAATGCTCTGCTCATTCTAGTCGGCATACAGGCAGATAAATACGGGGTATACTCAAATGAGCGCTTTGATTGGGTCGAGGGTTTACCACCCCGGCCGTAAAAAAGGCTTCGCTTTTTTACAGCATCCTCCCGCTGAAGGGCGGGACAGGCTCTCCTTGAAAAAAGGAGGGGAGTTTTCCTTCTCGAATGAGCGCTGTGATCTGGTAAGCAAAAGTTTAGGTTATAACGACGAAAAATGTATTACTATTGAGATACAAGGATATACAATGGTAAAATTATTTTTTTGCGTTCCAATTTTTACGTTCATTTTTACCAATCACGTTTATTGTCAAGACAATAAGGAACTCGCTGCCTTCTATCGGTTAATGGATAGTGCAAAATACTGTGAAAGAATTAGAAACTATGATCAGGCGATTGTCTTTTATGAGCAGTCGCTCACCTATGATCAGTTTGATATTAGTAAAACGGCTTATGGCGCAATGTCGGGCATCTATTTTAAGCAACAAAAAATCGAACAATCTGCAGATTATCTTGGCAAATTTATTTTGACATGCGGTCCCGTAGAACATGATTGGTTTGCCTATAATTACAAAGGAAAAGTTCAAATTAATCTGGATTCATTGAACAGCAAGTTTTCATTGAATTTTTCTGTTTACAGGCAGATCATTAAATTACTTGATGATGATCAATGTGTACGCAGGATAATTAAAATTCAGGATCTCGATCAAAATACCTGCAAAACGATATTAGAAAAAAGTGACTCATTGAATTATATCGCTTTAAAATCGGCTATTATTTCTATTGGCCATATACCTTCTTTCAGTGAGACCGGCATCCGTTTACAGGGACTATTTACGATGGTTTTGATGAATCATCATTTTCACCGAGATACAGCATTTTGGGCACCATTATACAGAAAAGCAATAAATGAAGGGAAGATTTCAAACAGGAGTTATGCTTTTCTGATTGACGATCACCTTATTCGCGATTTGCGACAAACAAAGCAGTTGTATTGCGAATACCCAAATTTTGCAAACCGAACGCAGTATGGCGAGCCGCTATTTCCCGATAAGTTGGATGATATTAGAGCGTCGGTTTACTTACCGCCATTATATTTTGCAGCGCAAATCGATAGTTTGACATTACCAAATAGCTACCACAACTTAAAGTAAGTAGCAACCAGCACTGGTCTGCTGGCTATGCAGCGGGTCTATTGATCAGCTCTGCAGGGTTGGTCGATGGTATGGTTTTGGTGCTACCTAATCCATATCTAAAACATCAAAAAGGGGCCATGAGGGTCTGGGCTTCTTTTCTTTTAAGAACAGAGTGTTCTCTGATATGTTTTGGAGATGTTGAAAGATGGTTGTTTTAATGTTTGTTGAGCATGTGTTTTCTGCCTATCTACCCGTACTTTTTTTTAAAGTGGAAAAAGCACCGGTGGTATGTAAAGATGTTTCTCTGTGCGGCCGCCCACGGGGCTATGCGCTTGATCAACATGACAAAACACGAATAGTAATACTTTGCACGTCCGCTCGTACCTTTTTCTACAACGAAAAATGTACCTGGTGGTATGTAAAGATGTTTCTCTGCGCGGCAACCCACGGGGCTATGCGCTTGATGCCAATGACAAAACACGAGTAGTAGTGTTTTGCACCAGCAAAGGGTGAGGTCGAATGATTGTTTTGCTCGGGTCGCCGCTGTTGGTGAAAAACACCTACAGCGGCTTCGGGATAGTTTTGATACTAAGGAACATTGGTAAACCGATGAACACCAACAATGGCAGAATACCTGTAGCAGCTTACTCGGTGTCTTTCTTTTCTTTGGCTATTTTTTTGTGGTTATTTCCTGCACTGATTGATATACCGCCTGTAAGCAAAATGTAGGCATTGGCTGACAAGATGCCACTACCCATTCTGTAACCGGGGCGAGAGCCAAACTCTACCTTATAGCACATGGCCATTCCTGCATTTGTTTTGGCCTCCCAGCCAGCACGCCAGCCCATTGTCTTTATGTCATTAACTGATAGGCTATATTGCTCTGGCAATGTACCTGCCGGGAACTCGTATGTGCCTAGTGCTGACGTGGTATATGTATATGCCACATCTGAGAATCCGGGGTCGCCGCCGGTAAGTATATCTACAAAGAAATTATAGTTGTTAGAGTTGGAAGAAATACCCCTATCGTGGGATAATACTACATTTTTTATGGTTCTTACACTTAGCCCCACATAGTAAATGTTCATTTTCATCATGGCTTTAAAACCGTAAACACCTTTGTAGCCCTTGCCGAATCCAATCCGTACATTGTTAGTGTCGCTAGTCATGTAAAAACTACGCGAGTCTTCATCCGGTGTTTTTCCCAAACCATCAGGTGCTTCTTCTATAGGTGCTCTGAACGATGCTATTCCACCTCTTGCCTGCAACATCGTTTTTTTGATGGCTGGCACTTCTATGCCACTGCTTCTATGAAGCATCTTGCTACCTATAGCTATAGAAGATGAAGATAATACTACCCTTGCTATTGTGTTTTTGCGAGAGCTAAATAAGTTTAGTGAGCCACCCAATTCTGTAGCTCGTTGTTTGGCTCCAAGATAGCCTTTCCTGTAATCGAAGGATATACTGCCAAAGCGTCTTGCGTTTATGTCTGCACGCAGTCCATATCCCATAAATGAACTTGTGTTCCAAGTATCTGCTGTCAACAGATCGAGTGCAACAAATACTGGATGTACCTTGTCCGGGTTGTCTATAAGCACCCTATAGCCTACAGTGTTGTTTGATTTCTTTTGTGCGTAAGTGATACACATGTTTGCAATAAGCAAACTGCTTAATAGTAGTATTCTCTTCATTTCTATTATTTTAATGATACAAAAAACAATTAGCCGTAGTGTCTTTTCAGATATTTTCAATTTAACAGGTGTAGACACAGTACATCTGTTGCAACAAAGGCATCCCCGATAATGGTGCGTTTGTTTTGTATGCACAAAAATGAAAACAAACCTGCGGTGTTTATTAAGTAGATATGCGTAAAACACTACGCAAATTCACGTATTGTCTGGACCAGGCAATTCGATGTAGCGTGATTTGGGATCTAACTGTGAAGTTCAAGGTGCAAAGCACTCAATTGCCCTGATTTCGTTGAGTCTCGTCGCAGAAAAGTTGAATAGACTCAACGATGACGGCGCTAACATCCGGAACAACGAGTGCTAAGGAATATCAGTTGGTTGATGAACACCAACAAACCAGAATGATAAATAATTATTAGCAAGCGAGACGCTTGCAGAATTGAGGACGAAGCGAGACGCTTCGACCAGTGGGACACCAACAGCGGCTTCGGGATGGTTTTGATACTAAGGAACATTAGCAAACCGATGAACACCAACAATGGTGGAATTACAAAACACGAATAGTATTGTTTTGACCCTGCAATGAGTGAGGTAGAACTGCCTAAAATCTGCCCTGCGGGTATGCTACTTTTTTTTACCGTACCTTTGCCGGCTATTATGAAAAAAATAATCGGTTACCGCAAATTATTGGGTGTTACAGAAAAGGCTGATCTGGCTGAATTGAAGACTGTGTACCGCAACCTGATGAAGAACTGGCACCCTGATAAGTTTCATGATAATGAGACGCTGAAAACAGAGGCAGAAGCCAAGAGCAAGCACATCATAGAGGCGTACCACTTTCTGGTGAGTATTGCGCCAGAGACGCGCCAGCAAACACTTGCAGCGTATACTACGACTACTACTACATCGGGCGTTATTGATTTTGAATACAAAAACGAAACGTTGCAGATCAACTTTATTGACGGCAGCAGCTATGAGTTCTTCGGTGTACCCAAGGCGCTCTACATCAAGCTGCTGAACGCGCCTGCCCTGGGCCGTTTTGCACGCAGGCATATCTACAGCTCTTTCCCTTACCGCAATGCGAGCAAGGAAGTAGCGGTGTAGGTGCGCTGAATACAAAAGGCCGGCGGGAGTTAACCCGACCAGCCCTCCGAAAAACATCAAATTCTTATTTTTACTGCACTGAACGTCACGGATCTTGTCGTGATGTTTTTGTGTAATGACATTATGTAGTGGTGTAACCTGATGTTCCCCCAGGCCTCATACATGATGCGGCGGAATGCCCTGCCTGAGGTCGTTTTGGCCGCAGGGGTGTATCTACTGCTCACCTCCGCATTGCGGGCAAGGAAGGGGGGCAGGAGTGCGCTGAAAACAAAAGGCTGGCGAGGAGTTAACCCCGACCAGCCCTCCGTCAAACATGAAAATCTTTATTACTTCACTACGTTGAATCTTACGGCTCTTGTTCTGTTGTTCATGTGTACTGACATCATGTATACACCAGCAGCGAGGTCGTTAGTATTGAATTCGAAAGTCTGAGTTCCTTTTGTAACCTGAGTGTTAGCAACCTGCTTTACAACGCGGCCTGTGATATCCATGATGGCTACATTGATGGTGCAATTGTTTCTTACATCAACAGCTACTGTTGCATTTCCGTTTACCGGGTTAGGGTATACATTGATACCGCTAGGGATAACGTTGTTGAGGTCTGTAACAGTAGTAGGAGGCGTTACGGGTACATAACAGATTGTATCGTAATCAGCGTTGTTAGGATCGAATTCGCACCAGCCATTTGTCCAGTTTGTAGCAGATGTAGTAGTACCTGCGAATGCGCCTATGAAATTCACATTGGTGAAGAATGCATCGCTGGCCTTGCTTGTAGAGAAATTTGGTGGCACAGTAGGCACATTGTAGTTGACAGCACCGCCAGTAGTATCATAGTTGATTGGCATTGTGGGGTCGAACGGATTTGAGGTAGAATGTGGCGCACTGGCGTTGTAAGATACCGGAGATGTGCTCGTAGGTATCATGTTAGGGTTGGTAAGGTTGAATGGATTGGTAAGACGCACGTTTGAAGAAGTAGCGTAGAACTTATTGCCAAAAGCAGCGTTGTAGAAGAAAGACAACGGACCAACGAATGGAGTGAACGGTGTGCCTGTAGTAGAGTCAGCATTGGTATTGGTAGGTGTAAGGCTACGTGCACCATCTTTTACATATACTACCACCTTTGGTGTGGAACCTGATGGGAAGTTAGGAGAACCAGCAATGATGTTGTTGCGGAACTGCAACTCGTTTGATGCGATGTTGGCAGTAGTAGAACCGTAGCTTGCAGAAGATTCGTCTATGAGCAATCCACATGTCCAGCCAATGAATACGCTATTCAGGATGCTCATGCTGCTACCACGACGGAGGTGTGCACCTGCAGTGTACTGATCGTTGAACGCTGTAGAGGTAGGGCTAACCAATGGACCTACCAGTGTAGCGTTAGAAACTACTGCTGTAGTCATCTTTGCGTTATCAACCGGAATACCAGAGTAAGTACCAGCAAGGTAGCTATCGCTTTCTATTGCTTTAGATCCGCTGTTATCGGCAGAGAACGGGTCTCTGATCGCAGCGATGAACTGCAGCTTGCCGCTGTATGCGTTGTCATTATCGAAATCGTCATCCCACATACCTACAGATACCAGGTATTTTGCGTTTACAGTACCGCCGAAGAATTCGAAACCATCATCGCCACCGTAAGACACCTGTATGTGATCTATCTGTGTGCCGTTACCAACACCGCAAAGTGTAAGGCTGTTCACTTCATTGTTTGGAGAAAATGCGATACCACCGTACTCTATACGTACGTAGTGCATTTCGCCGCTGTTGTCAGCAGGATCTGTACCACCGTAAAATGAACGTGGACCACCTTCTACCTGGCCCTGACCAGCGTTCCAGTTGGTTGGTGCTTTACCGCAGATAATAACTCCACCCCAGTCGCCGTAGTCGCGGCTGCCAGCATCCTGATTGGAAGTAAATACGACAGGATTACCGATTGTACCCATTGCCATGATCTTAGCACCGCGCTCAATGATCAGTGCACCTTTTGTGTCTTTATCGCCCTTGATGATAACACCCGGATCGATGGTAAGCGTTGCGCCTGCAGTAACGTAAACATACCCTTTGAGAAGGTATTGCTTGTCGCACGTCCAATGTGTGTTTGCAGAAATACTGTCTTGTACTGTGACAGTGACATAGGCTGATGCGTTGCTGATTGCAGCAAAGATCAGGCAGGATAAAAGTAGCATTCGTTTCATAATCGTTTGTTTGATTTTGGGCAAAATTATTACCGGCAGGTTACGAGGGGGTTACGCCGATGTTAGCAGATTGTGACTTTAATCAGAACTTAATCTTAACACCTACAGTATAGTACCTGCCGGGATAATAACTCCTGAAGTCTTTGTCGTCTTTTCCGCTGAATTCGTTGTCGCGGTTGCTGTCTTTCATAAACCACACGCGTGAGCCCAGTGCATTCTGCACACCTATGTTGATACAGTAATGCCTGAAGAAAGTTTTTGACATTGTGAAGTCGAGCGATTGGAACTGCATCTCTCCCAGACTCTCTCCGCCTGACTCATTGGTACCGATAGCATACATGCGCGGACCAGATACATTGTACAACAACGACCCCTGAAATCCGTTGTCCTCATTCTGATAGTACAAACCGGCATTGACTATATAAGGCGACTGGCCCTGTATGGGTGCTTTTGTAACGGCACCGTTAACCACACTCGTATCTACCTCAAACTCACTTTTGGCAAGTGTAAGGTTACCTACAACTGCAAAGTCTTTCATGAGGTCTGTGCCCATGAGTTTATCGAACCAGGACAGGTTTTTGCGGAAGTCGAGCTCGAGCCCAAAGCAAAATGCTTTATCGGCATTGATGTAAGTGAAGGTACGGTTGTCGCCAAAGCTGCTGGCAGGCACCAGCACACGCTGAATGGGATTGCGGAACGACTTGTAGAAAGCGCCCACCTGCACCATTTCGCCCGATGCGGGATATAGCTCATACCGTACATCGAAGTTCTGTATCTCTGCCACCTTGAGTGTATCGCCCTGGTTGTTGTCCTTGTTGCGGCTGGCTGTTGTGGGGAACATAGAACCTTTGTTGCCGGCGAGGTCGTCGAAATCGTAAAAGTAAATAGGCGCCCACTCTCTGAACTCAGGCCTGTTGAGCGTCTTGCCATAGCCACCTCTTACCAGGCTTTTCTCTGAGATATTATAAGTTGCATTGACCGATGGCAGGAGGAATTTAGTTTCGACCTTTGGCGTTATGGTGTCTGTGTTGACCACGGCCTTGATAGATTGAACATTGTTTTCGTAGCGGGCGCCGCCTACCACTACTATCCTTTTGCCTATGGGTGCTTTTACCGACAAAAATCCGGCTACCAGCTGGTTTTCGCCATCGTATTCGTCGTACAGATTGGTGATCTCGCCTATCTTAAATTTGTTGGCTCCGTCAACATTGGAATCGGCGAAGATCTCATTGATGGGCAGGTACTTCATACCGTTTCCTATGGCATTGGACTTGATGGAATAGCCAAACTGCCTGATCTTGAATTTCCTTGTTTTGAATTCTGCGTAGTTGCCTGCATTTACATCAAACGAAAACTTGTCGTTGACCTTTATTGTTTGTGTAAACTGATGGTTGAAGCTGTATGTCTTCTCGGTAAGGCGTGCATAGAACCGGCCACCATTGAGGATATCAACAGCGTTGGCTATCTGCGCCTTGAAGAAAGAATCGGACTGGGTCTGGTCTTTTACGTACTTAATAACCCGACGGTTGGGCTGGTTTTTTGTGAGGTCGGTATGGCCAAAAGTCCAGTTGTACCTGCGGGTGTCTGCATTGTTCTTATGACTTCCAGACAACTGGCCTGCGTAGGTCTTACGGTTTTCGTAACCCATGGCATATGCCTTCTCATCTTTGTCATCAATATTTATAGTGTCTGGTATAGTACGGCGCAAGGTGAGCGATGTAACACCTACCTGATTGTAGAGGTTCTTAAATTCTATTTTGGTGTTTCCTATTGCCACGCCTATGTTCTCCAATGCACCCGCAGCAACGGTATTCACCGAGCGATGGTCATCATAGTTGTACACCTTGGCTACCGAATCCCAGTCCTGGCGGTGAATGTGGTAGTTGGTGTAGGTATTGGAGTAAGACAGGCCCAGTGTGTTGCCGATCTTTACTTTTTTGATTTTAACCACATTCGATATGGCGAGTGAACCTCTGAAGTCGGGATTGGCTTTTGTGTTGCTCACGATCCAGTCGTTGCCAAAGGATTTGGACCATGTTTCTATTTTGTCTTTGTACTCGGGGTTCTTTGTGGAAATGAAGTCAGGAATGCCTGCGGGTACGTTTCTTTTGCCATCGTCATACGCTATTATGTCATTCTTGCGAGGTGCGTTGTAGTTGAATGAAGTACCGGTCGTGTATTCGCGGCTAGATGTCTGGAGGTTGAGTGTAATCTTATTCTTGTCGGGCAAAGTAGAAGTGAACACCTTTACCATACCACCTGCGAAATCGCCCGGCAATTCGGGTGAAGGCGACTTGAATACCAGCACCCTGTCGATGAGGCCGGCTGGAATCATATCGAATGAGAATGCTCTTTTGTCGGACTCGCTGCTGGGTGTTGCGGCATCGTTGAGAAACACGGTATTGTACCTGTCGGGCAAACCACGGATGATGACAAAGCGGTCGTCCTGAATGGTAACACCCGGGATGCGTTTTACCACATCGGCAGCATTCCGGTCCATCGTTTTGGATATCTGTGCGGAGCCAGTTCCACTCATTACGGCATTGCTGGTGCGTATCTCGTTGATCACCGCATTCTCTGTGTGGGTGATACGCACAGCCCTGACCTCTGACCCCTTTAGCTCTGTGACTTCGGGCATGAGCTTCATGTCCATCATCAGATCCTGACCGCCTGAAATTGTTATTGTCTGTTTGTAGGTTTTGTAGGTAGGGTAGGCGAACTCGATCTCATAGCTGCCGTTGGCAACATCAAGTATCTCGTATCGGCCATCCATGTCAGAAACGCCTCCTTTTCCGGTACCGGTAAGCGATACTACCACACCCACCAGGGGTTCGTTTTTGGCGTCTGTGATTAATCCATTAATGGTAGCTGCAAATGTGTATTGAGCAAATAGAACGACAATTGCCGTGAGGAGTATCCGGAACATTATTTTTTGGGCGAAAGTACTTGCCCAATATTGACGCTGTGTTACGGCAGTGTTACGAAATCGCTCCCGTTGCGTTAAACAATTATTACCACATGGCTGCAGGCCGGTGAAAGCAACAGCTACGGGCACGCGGAGCAGATACCGCCTTACGCAAAAGCATGAAGCGAACCAACAGAAAGCAGAAACGCTGTGCCGGTGCTGACTTTACTCGTCTTTGAAACCGATCCTGATGTGCGATCCGTCGCAGAAGGGTTTGTTGGCGGAAGCGCCACAGCGGCAGAACGCGGTTACCTTGCTTTTGCTTACTTCATTGCCCTTGCTGTCTTTTACTGCGAGGTTGCCATATACCATGAGGGGGCCGTTTTTCAGCACCTCTACCGCTGTTGTAGATTCGGTTTGTGTTTTGTCGGCAGCGGTCTCGTTGGTGGTGATCACGCAGCTCAGGGCTCCTGAAGGGCATTTGGACACCTGCTCTATTATACGGTCTGTATCAGCGCCATCCATATTTACCCACGGCTTGTTGCGCGGATTGAAAACCTCTACAAGCCCACGCCAGCAGAGTGTGGAATGTATGCACTGATCGGGCTTCCATACCACCGTCACATCTCCACGTGTGTATCGTTTTACTATCTGGCTCATAAGCAGCGTTGTGTTTTTGCTGTACTAATATACCTGCTTTTTTATTTTCCCGCAAATGGGAGGCACCATTACATGGGCACCTCAAACACAATCACATCGCTTTTGGCAGCTGCAACCATCTCAAAACCATCAGCCTCGCTGATGCCTATCGCGTCGCGCTTGCCGAGGTGCTGCCCTTCGACATCAATACTGCCTTCTATCACAAATATGTAGGCACCGTGCGCGCTGCTGTGCAGCTTGTGTACCAGTTGTTTGCCTGCTTCGAGCGTGGTGCGGTATATCCATGCATCCTGGTGTATTTTCAGCCCATCGTCTTCATTTACTATCGGCGAAACCAGCATCTGCAGTTTGTTGATGCGGTCTTCTGCGGAAAACGCTTTCTGGTCGTAGCGGGGTGCTACGTCGCGTTTGTTGGGGAAGATCCATGTCTGCAGCACATTCACATTCTTGTCCTTATTGTGGTTGTACTCGCTGTGGTATACGCCTGTGCCGGCGCTCATAACCTGCACCTCTCCGGGTATTATTGTCTGCGCGTGCCCCATGCTGTCCTGATGTTCGAGCACACCATCGAGTATTATGGTGATGATCTCCATGTTGTCGTGCGGGTGTTTGCCGAAGCCCTTGCCACCTGCTACAATATCATCGTTGAGTACACGGAGCGCACCGAAGTGAATACGGGAGGGATCGTACCAGCCTGCGAAGCTGAAGGAATGATGAGCATCGAGCCAGCCGTGGTTGGCGTGACCTCTTTTGCCTGCCGGATGAAAAACTGTTTTTGCCATGATTGTTTAGTTTTTAAAATTTAGATGTACATACATCTATACAAAACAGGTGCCTTTCTGAAATACCTGACAAAGTTGCAGATTTATGTGCACATTAACAGTCATTATGTGCTCCTTTCCGGTGCAAGCATTTTGCCATAACGGCTTACTTATTAAAACAAGCAGTGTGGCTGGGGATACCGCAAGCATACTTATCAGTTTTTGATTAAATTGCACTGAGCATACTCCGTTCAAAGAAAAAGACAACAGATACCAATGTCCCAGACCATACTCGTAATAGACGACGAAAAAGCGATACGCAAAGTATTGATAGAGATACTCACCTTTGAAGGCTTCACGGTGGATGAGGCTGCCGATGGCGCAGAGGGTGCGAAAAAAATAAAGGAAGGCAATTACGATTGTATCATCTGCGATATCAAAATGCCTAAAATGGATGGCATGGAGGTGCTGCAGATCGCAAGGCAGGAGAAACCGGATACCCCGTTTGTGGTTATATCGGGCCATGGCACCATAGAGACCGCCGTTGATGCAGTAAAAAAGGGCGCCTACGACTATATCTCCAAACCGCCCGATCTGAACCGGTTGCTGATAACGATACGCAATGCGATGGAGAAGAAGTCGCTGGTGGTGGAAACAAAGCAGCTGCGCAAGCGGATATCGAGGGGGTTTGAGATGATAGGTGCCAGTGAACCCATGATACGCATACAGGAAACCATTGCCAAAGTAGCGCCTACGGACGCCCGTGTGCTGATAACGGGCGAAAACGGCGTAGGCAAGGAGTTGGTAGCCCGCCGGATACATGAGCTCAGCAACCGCAGCAATGGGCCCATTATAGAGGTCAATTGCGCAGCGATACCAAGCGAACTGATAGAGAGTGAGCTTTTCGGACATGAAAAGGGATCTTTTACCTCTGCCATCAAACAACGAATCGGGAAGTTTGAGCAGGCCAGTGGTGGTACACTGTTTCTGGACGAAATAGGAGACATGCACCTTGACGCACAATCTAAAATGCTTCGCGCACTGCAGGAAGGGAAAATAACCCGGGTGGGCGGCGAAAAAGAGATCAAGGTGGATGTGCGCGTGCTGGCAGCTACCAACAAAAATCTGCTGGAGGAAGTAGAAGCCAAGAAATTCAGGCTGGACCTTTACCACAGGCTGAGTGTAATACTGATTCAGGTGCCGCCACTCAATGCGCGCAGGGAAGATATACCGGCGCTTGTAGCGCACTTTATGAAAGATATCAGTGAGGAGTATAAACAACCTCAGAAAGAAATAGAAAAGGCAGCTATTACCGCGCTGCAACAGCATAACTGGACCGGAAACATACGTGAATTGCGCAACGTGGTGGAACGCCTGATCATATTGTCGGACAAGACGATCACCAACCGAGATTTTGAAACCTATATACTGATGAAATAAGGCTCAACATTATACATTTATTCAACAGCTGATACCAAAGAACGCTGCATAACTCAAAATGTTATGCAGCGTTTTTAATTTATATCAAATGTTTTGTCTAGCTTTAACAGACATGACCCTTCTTGCAGATAACAAAAGACTGATACTGTTTTTTGCACTTATTCTTTTTATAATAGCAAAAACGCCCCACCTCGATGATCCTTTCTACTGGGATGAAAGCTGGGTGTATGGTCCCGGTGTGCGTACCATGTACGAAAACGGGCCCAGCCTGCTACCCGATGCGATACCAGTAGATCTGTCCAGAGGGCATCCATTGTTCTTCCATTTTGCGGCGTCTTTGTGGGCAACACTTTTTGGTCCATCGCTTTTTGCGCTGCATTGCTTCGGGCTCTTTGTTTTTGTACTTCTTGCGGTTACTGTCTTCGAGATAATGCTCGCTTTATTCAGCTACAGGGTTGCTGTTATCAGTCTTCTGCTATTGCTTTGCAATCTTTCTTTTCTCACGGCGTCTTCGCTTTTGCTGAACGATATTTTGCTGGCACTTCTTACCATTCTGTCGCTATATAGCTATTCCAAGGGTCAATTTGTACGTACTGCGATATTCCTTACGCTCATAGTTTTTACCAAAGAAAGCGGACTCGTAGTGTGTGCATTAGTGGGTATAGATCTATGCTACCGAACTATTTACAGCAGGGAGCCAAGGGGGACACTCATAAAGCGGTACATCACTCTGGCGGTACCACTCTTGCTAACCGGTCTGTTTTTTGTGATTCAGAAAAAGATGCTGGGATGGTATCTATATCCCGGCCACACCTCAGCAATAAACCTTGATATTGTAAATACGTTTTCGCTCTCGCGCACCATTCTATCTGTTTTCTTTTATAATGAGCGAATCTACTATTTCTGGCTGGTGCCGGTGGTGCTGTCATTTGTCGCTGCTATCAAACAAAAGAACCTGCGTTATCTGTCTATTCCTGCATTTGCAATTGTAATGTATCTGATGCTGCGCTTCTTCAACTCCAAAGATGCCGTTTACTATGCTTTTGTGCCGCTTTCTCTTATTGGCCTTGCGTGGTTATTTTTAAGGCGCCTTAGCCGTTACAATCCGCTACAAAAGAGATTCATACTATATGCGGTAGCTTTTGTGGTAGCCCATACGTATTTCTGCGCCGTTAATTTTTATGAAATGAGGTATGTTTTTCCAGCATTGTTGCTGGTGTCTGTTGTTTTGCTTGCATTGCTGACAGACTACCTTATCGATAAGACCTACAACAGGATGTTTGTACCAGTTGCGGCACTGATCCCTGTTCTTTCTTTGCTCAATTACTCACTGGGCACAGATGCATTTGTAATGTATGATCATCTGGAGGTGCAGCAGCATATCGTTGATTATTTCGAAGAACACAATCTGCATTCCAAAAAAATATGGACATACACGTACCTGCACCAGTCGCACCTGCAAGACAAGAAGGCAGGGTTCCTGCGCAATGAAAAGCCATTCAACAATGTATCTCTTGATCTTAATGAGCAAACTGAGTTTCTGATTGTAGACAATATAGAATTTGGTGATCAATACCTCCATATCAGAACCGATTCTGCATTTCGTCAGGTATACCGTTACCAAAAGGGCGGTTCCTGGGGCGAGGTATATATCCGCAGGTAACTGGCAGTAATGAGCCATTGTGCCAGCCTACCCGGGCTCTTTCCAACTACCAATCACAGTGTAACAATACGCTTCGCTGGATAGCTGTACTGAACTGTGGGCGGAGTATTCAGACCGGCACATAAAAAAACTGACCGTAAAAAACGGTCAGTTTGAAATGATCTTAACAATCAGAATGGTTTAGTGCGATTCTTCTCCCGGCCTCAGCGGCGTTGTCTGTGGGATGAAGTCATTGCCATTGCCATCATCTTTGTAATCGTATGGCCAACGGTGCACCTCTGGAATCTCTCCGTCCCAGTTACCATGACCAGGATTGATTGGTGTAGTCCACTCGAGTGTAGTAGAACCCCATGGATTCTGTGTAGTCACCTTGCGACCTTTGAAGATGCTGATGATGAAGTTGAACACAAACAAAATCTGAGTAAGGAATACTACCAGCGCTACGATACTGATGAAACCATTGATGCTCTGGAATTGTTTGAACGACTCCCAAGCAGAATAATCGTAGTAACGGCGTGGCATACCAGCGATACCTTCGTAGTGCATAGGCCAGAAAATCAGGTAAGCACCTATGAATGTGATAAAGAAGTGGATATAGCCGAGTGTGTTGTTCATGAACTTACCATACATCTTTGGGAACCAATGATATACACCGGCAAACATGCCAAAGAATGCTGATACACCCATTACAATATGGAAGTGCGCGATTACAAAGTAGGTATCGTGCAGATGTATATCAAGAGCAGAGTTACCGAGGAAAATACCGGTAAGACCACCAGAGATGAAAAGGGATACGAAACCAAGTGCAAACAGCATAGGTGGATTGAGGCGCAGATTACCACGCCAGATCGTTGTCAGCCAGTTGAACACCTTAACCGCAGAAGGAACGGCGATGAGCAGCGTCAACAATACAAAGATAGATCCGAGGAATGGACTCATACCCGTAACAAACATGTGATGCGCCCATACCACAAACGCCAGTACAGTGATACCGATCATCGATATAACCATCGCAAAGTATCCGAAGATAGGTTTGCGGCTGTGTGTAGACAATACCTCTGATGCCATACCCATACCCGGAAGCATGATGATGTACACCTCTGGGTGACCCAGGAACCAGAACAAGTGCTGGTAAAGGATAGCGGAACCACCGATGTGCGGAAGCGCCTTGCCACCAATGAATATTTCAGAAAGGTAGAAGCTGGTACCGAAATTACGGTCAAATATCAGCAACACAACACCAGAGAACAGTACAGGGAAAGACAGTACACCCAGCACAGCGGTAAACAACAGCGCCCATACTGTAAGTGGCAGACGAGTCATGGTCATACCTTTTGTACGCATATTCAGTACGGTAGAGATGTAGTTAAGACCACCAAGCAGTGAAGATATAACGAACAAAGCCATACCCATCAACCACAAATCCATACCGATACCAGAACCAAGTGATGCCTCTTTAAGAGCACTCAACGGCGGGTAGGTTGTCCAGCCACCAGATGCGGGGCCTGTTTCTACAAACAGCGATACCACCATGCAGATACTGGCCAGGAAAAAGAACCAATAAGACAGCATGTTCATGAACGGAGACGCCATATCACGGGCACCTACCTGAAACGGTATCAACAAATTGGCAAAAGTTCCGCTCAGACCAGCTGTAAGTACGAAGAACACGAGTATCGTACCGTGCATGGTAACCAGCGCATAATAAAACTCAGGAGACAATTTTCCGCCTTTCGCCCACTCGCCCAGCATCTTCTCCATTATTGGAAATGATGTATCAGGGAAACCCAGCTGGAAACGGAAAAATACGGAGAACAATGCACCGATGATCGCCCAGATGATCCCTGTTATCAGGAATTGTTTGGAGATCATTTTATGATCCTGGCTGAAAATATACTTCCACACGAAGTGTTGCTCGTGATGCTCGTGGCCATGGTGTCCTGCAGCGCTATCGTGTCCGTGTGCTGCTACTGACCCTTCTGTTATGATTCCTTCTTTGTTCATTGTTGCACTTTTATGGCTAAAAATTATATAGCCGATTATTTCATCGATATTGCTTTAGTAGTATCTGCGGCTGGTGCGCTTTTTTCTTCTGCCGGAGCTGCCGGAGCCGGATTGGCCGTTGCATAATAGCTAGGTTGGCTCGCCATCCACTTGTCGTACTGTGCCTGAGTTTCTACAATTATAGTACCGCGCATTGCGTAGTGTCCTTTACCACACAACTGATCGCAGGCTATCTCATAAACGAAGTTCGGATTCTTGGTGATCAGCTTCATTGAATCTGAAGTAATTGTAGGTATGAACCAAAGTGTTGTGGTGATACCAGGTACAGCATCCATTTTCATACGGAAGTGTGGCAAACCCACATCATGAATCACATCGCGTGAACCAATGATCAACTTTACCGGTTTGCCCACAACAACGTGCATTTCGCCGTTCTGTGCAATGATATCGTCAGCATTGCGCGGATCGGCCCAATCAAGACCCAATACGTTGTTCGCATCGTTTATCTTACGGAAATCGCGCTTGCCCATGATGTTGTCTTTACCGGGATAGCGGATAAGCCAGTTGAATTGCTTTCCAACAATCTCAATTACGGTTGCTTCCTGTGGCGCGTCTGATGTTACAGTATACCAGTTTTTAAGACCTATCGCTACAAGGATAGCCATTGCTATTGCAGGTATTGTTGTCCAGATCAACTCCAGTTTGTTGCTGTGTGCAAAAAAGAATGATGAGCGCTTCTCATTCGACTGATATTTGAAGCAGAACCAGAAAAGCACAGCCTGAGTAAGCAGGAACACGATACCAGTAACGATAGTAGTTACATTAAACATCTGATCGTAAGCCACGCCGGTTTTACAGGCAGCTACAGGCAGCATCATATCCTTAAAATATACGTGGCATTCCCACAATCCCCACAATCCCAGTGGGAACATGGCCAGCAGCAATAGGGCTATAGCCCTGTTTACCTGGCCGTTTATTTTCTTTTCTCCACGCAGCACAGCAGCGTATTCACTCGCTTTCGCAATCTGGTAGATGACTACAAAAACCAGGATGATCAATGATATCAATATAAATCCCGACATGGTCGTTCAGCTTGTATTTACTAGTTAATGTTTAAATCCTTCTCTATTCTATGGTCAGTACTATGCAATATGGATCGCTGTTTCTTTCAGCAGGATGTTGTTGTGCGGTACCAGCGACGATTTGGCAAGGGTACGAGATACAGTGAACACCAGCAAACCTGCAAAACCCATAAATATTCCGATCTCATACCAGTTGATGTGCCACTCAGCGCCCAATGGACCCGGCATGATCATCTGGAAGTAGTCGAGCCAGTGACCAAAGATGATAACCATTGCCATAAACGTTACCGTAAAGTAGTTACGTTTACTTGGGCGTGCCATCAGAATCAGTATCGGCATGATGAAGTTGATAATAAAGTTAGCATAGAAAATGATGCTGTAAGGCCCCTGCTGACGCAACTTGAAGTATACTGTTTCCTCGGGTATGTTAGCATACCATATCAGCATGTACTGTGAGAACCACAGGTATGTCCAGAACACACTGAATGCGAACATGAACTTACCCAGATCGTGCATATGCTCAATAGTAACCAATCCGAGATTGCCCTGATTTTTCAGATACACCACCCACAACAGGATAAGAGACATACCACTTACGAACGCACTAGCGAATGTGTACCAGCTAAACAGCGTAGAGAACCAGTGTGCCTGAATACTCATGATCCACAACCATGGAATGGTGCTCATCTGTGTAAGTGCATATACGAGCAGGAACAAACCAGACAAACGGAAAACTTTCCAGTAAATTTTAGTATCATTTTTAGGTGCTTTCTCCTGAGCGAGTGACATAGCCCTGAACTTCTGTCCGAAAAATGACCACAACCCGATGGTGATGAGGGTAAAGGCAACAAACATGCCTTTGTTCAAAAACGCAGATTTACCAAGCAATATCGCGTCGTTACCCGGTGTTACCCATGGGAAAATGGTATTGACACCGTGCGCATCTTTGAAAGTGAATACAATGGCGAAAAGCACTACAGTAGCTATGGAGCCAAATACCCATACATTGGCGCCAATTGCCTCAGGTACACGGCGGAATGCAACGATCCAAGCACCCTGTGCCAGCGACACGGCCGCCTGAATAAATATACTCACCGCTGTGATCAGGGTAAAGAATACACTATCATGAAGTAATACAGTCCAGAATCTTGCCCTGTCTGTATCAACATGGCTGGTAAGCAGTGCGGCAATACCCCCTATCAGTGTGAGTATGCCTACCGCTATCAGTGCGATACTGGTATTTCTCAGTCGTGCGGGTATCTCAAAACGATCATTCATTGTTGCAACTTTTATTAAAATTCGTTTTATACTATTTCTGTTTCTTAACTATCCTTTATCCTTAGTGGTGTGCCGGTGCTGCTGCTTCGGGCGTTGCCGGTGCTGCAGTTTCTGCTGCTGCTACTGGTGCTGCTTCTGCAGTTGCACCATAAGTATAGGCGTCGCCGCCATTTTCAGACTGTATCTTCTTAATGTATGCAATCACCATCCAGCGCTGTTTGATATCGAGCTGTGCAGCATACGAGCCCATCATGTTCTTACCAAACTTGATAGCAGCATACATCTGTCCGGCAGGCATGTGCAGGTATTTGGCATCTTTCAGGTTAGCCGGCATGGATGCAAACTTACCGCTGTTGTACAGTGGTCCCTGTCCGTCCAGATTTGTACCATGGCAGATACCGCAATAAATATTGAACAGACGCTTGCCTTCTGCCAGATCAGCATCCTGAAAACGTAATGCTGTTGTCAGGTTCTTGTATGCTGTGGTATCACCTTCTGTAAGGTGATCCGGCATTTCGTGACCGCGGGCGATTGTACCTGCTACCGGCTTACGGCTTGTCTGGCCATCCTTAAAGTTAGGATTAGATGTATAAGCATCGTACGCCCGTGAATAAGTCATATCAGGCGCGTATATATGCCCCGGGGTTCGACGCATATCGCCGGAGTCGCAGGACATTAGACCTACCGTCAACGCCAGACTTGCTGCAACTATGCTTCTTATCTTATTCATATTCAAAGTCTGAATTCAATTGCTGCCTAAAATCTAAATCAGAAAATAGAAAGCTGTTATGATTTAATACTAAAATACTCGTTTTTACAATTTCAGGTCGTTATCAGGCATTCAGCGCCTCATATTCTTCCTTCTTATCCCAACGGCCATACCACCATCCCTCTTCAGCCATCTGCACAGATGTTTCTTTTGCACCGGTTCCCTTCAGGAACTTTACTACTTCTGCTTCAGGTGTATGATCGTTCAATTCAATAGCCATTACAAACAGGTCATCGCTCTGACGGGGGTGAAACACGTGTTTCTTAACACCCGGCATAATCTGGTTGAGGTAGCAGAAAGTGAGTGTCATACCCACCGCTGCAAACAGTACCGTAAGCTCGAAGGTGATTGGAACCCATGCTGGTAATGCGAAGTGTGGTTTGCCACCGTATACTATCGGCCAGTCTGATGTAAATATCCAGGAGATAAATCCTACTGCCGTAGACGTACCGCAAATACCGTATATAAAACCGGCAATGTGCAGATCGGTTTCTTTGAGCCCCATCGCTGTGTCGAGGCCGTGTACCGCAAAGGGTGTATATACATCGTGCAGTTTGTAGCCGCTTTTACGCACTTTCTTTACCGCAGGAAATAATACCGCCTCATCGTCATACGCTGCTACTGCAAATTTCTTTATAGCCATTTTATCAAAAAATTCAAAAAAGTAAAAATCAAAATTTCAATTACTGCTTTACACTTGCCTCAGCTCTGTTTCCGATTAGTGGTGAGCTGCTTCTGCATGCTCTTCGTGATGCGCTGCTTCCTGCTCGTGTATAAACTCTTCTGCGCTCTGCTCTTCTATACGCTGCATATCACGCTTGTAGTTATCACCGGATGTTTTGAGTACAAACTTGATTTCCGCAACCGCAATTACAGGGAAGTACTTGGCGAAAAGGAAGTAGCAGGTAAAGAACAATCCGAATGTACCGAGGTAGAAACCGATCTCCGGCCACTCAGGGCTATAGTATGCCCAGCTGCCTGGTATCCAGTCGCGGTAAGTAGATGTAGCGATGATCACAAAACGCTCGAACCACATACCAATGTTTACCACGATAGACATAACGAATGTAAATGGAATGCTTCTGCGGAGTTTTTTAACCCAGAACAACTGCGGAGACACCACGTTACAGGTCATCATCGCCCAGTAGCTCCACCAGTATGGGCCCATGATACGCCATTTGAACGCAGCGATCTCGCCCCATGACTGGCTGTACCAGGACATAAACAATTCTGTCAGGTAGGCAACACCTACTATAGATCCTGTAAGTACGATGATCTTGTTCATCGCCTCAAGGTGACCAATAGTGATATATTCTTCCAGTTTCAGAATCTTACGGGTGATCACCAACAGTGTGTTCACCATCGCGAAGCCGGAGAATACCGCACCCGCAACGAAGTAAGGAGGGAAGATGGTAGTGTGCCAGCCCGGAATTACTGAAGTGGCGAAGTCAAAAGATACGATCGTGTGTACAGAAAGTACCAGTGGAGTAGAAAGACCTGCAAGTACCAGCGCGAGTGCTTCCATACGCTGCCAGTTCTTTGCAGTCCCGGTCCAACCGAAAGACGCAAAACCGTACAACATTCTGCGCAACTTTGTTTTGGCTCTGTCGCGGATGAGCGCAAAGTCAGGAACAAGACCAGAATACCAGAACAGCAATGATACAGTGAAGTAAGTAGAGATCGCGAATACGTCCCAAAGAAGTGGAGAATCGAAGTTGGGCCACAATGGTCCACGGCTGTTAGGCAGTGGCAGTACCCAGAAACCGTCCCATACACGACCCATGTGCCATATGGGGAACTGGCCCGCACACATTACCGCAAATATGGTCATCGCTTCTGCCGCGCGGTTTACACCCGTACGCCATCCCTGACGGAACAGCAGCAGGATTGCCGAAATCAGCGTACCGGCGTGACCGATACCGATCCACCATACGAAGTTGGTGATATCCCAACCCCAGCCGATGGTACGGTTAACACCCCAGGTACCCAAACCCCAATATACAGACCATGTAACGGAAAAAATCCCGAAACACAACAGTATAATAGAGAATATAAACCCTACGTACCACATGCGCCCCGGCTTGCGCTCAATAGGGCTGATGATGTCTTCCGACACCTGGTGATAGTTTTTGTTGCCATCTACTAATGGTTCCCTTACAAACGATTCGTACTTAATATGCATAGCACGTAATTAGTATTTTAAATATTTTAGCCAGTTAATGAAGGCTTTTGCACCTTTTGCTCACCCGCTGACCTTTTAACGCTGTCCTGCTTCTAATTTCCCTTTCTTAAATATGGTCTGTGTACATCACATCCTTTTTCTCATTGCCAGCTATTATCTCGCTCGTGTTACGGATCTTAGATAAGTAGTTGATATTAGGCAATGTGTGGATGTGCTCGAGTACATAGAACGTACGCTCCTGCTGTTCTTCCTTACGCAATTTATAGATCTCGCTTTCTTTATCATTCACGTTACCGAAAGTGATACTGTTTGATGGGCAGCTCTGCTGGCAGGCGGTTTTTACTTCTCCGTCTATCAGTGGGCGACCTGCTTTCTTAGCGGTCAGCTTAGCTTCCTGCAGACGCTGAACACAGAAAGAGCATTTTTCCATTACACCACGGCTACGAACAGTAACATCGGGGTTCAGTACCATACGTGTAAGATCATCATTGATATCATCACGACGGCCATCTTCGAACAGGTTGTCAGCGAATGCATCTGCACCGTTCCAGTCCATCCAGTTGAAGTGACGTACTTTGTATGGACAGTTGTTAGCGCAGTACTTAGTACCGATACAACGGTTGTAAGCCATCTGGTTAAGACCTTCTGTACTGTGGTTGGTAGCAGATACCGGACATACGTTTTCGCAAGGAGCGTTGTCGCAATGCTGGCACAGCATAGGCTGGAACACAGTCTGAATGGTATCACCATCGTCCGGATTGCCGCTGAAATAACGGTCGATACGCAACCAGTGCATTTCATGACTTCTCAGCGCGTGGTATTTACCTACTACAGAGATGTTGTTTTCGGCCATACACCCGATAACGCATGCACCACAACCGGTACAGGTATTCAGGTCTATTGACATACCCCATTTCAGCCCTTCATAAGGGTGGTTGGGGTAAAGGGTACCATGCTCACGGTATCCATCTTCCATTTCAGGGTTGGCGATATGCTCTCCCCCTTCGTGGTGTGCTTCTTTACCTTCTTCAATCCATGGCACCTGAGCGTAGTGACCTATTTCGCTGCCACGCTCTTTCTGCAATGCTTTTGGATCTTTTTTGAACTCTTCGAGTGTGAACTCATGCACCACAGGACGTGCTTCATAGCTGCTGTGGGTCTGCAATATAGCTACCTCGTATTGTTCTGCAGTCTTGGTAACGGTTACGGGAGAGAAATAATCTACAGTAAGTCCGTTATAAGCTGTGAAAGGATATGCATTCTTACCGCCCTTTGTGGCATCACTTGCAGCGGCACGGCCCACCATTTTATCGCGGCCATACCCTGTAGCTATTGCTACCACATCGTTGTGCATACCGGGCACTACGATCACGGGCATTGCTATTGTTACACCGTTAGCTCCTTTGATAGATGCTACGCGTTTTTTTGTTTCAATTTCAGTAAATCCGGTCAGTTCCGCATCCAGTTCTTTTGCACGCTTTGGTGACACACACAGGTAGTTGTCCCACACAGCACGTGTTATCGGATCGGGCATTTCCAGCAGCCATGGGTTATTACTCCATGCACCACCGTGACCGATCGCTACTTTCTGGTATACTACGATTTCAACACCGGTACCCGCTTTCTTAGCCTGCACAGCTGCAATCGCCTCACCAATGTTGCCTGCAAACGCGAGGGCTCCATTAGCCATTTCACCGGCTGGCTCTATTACGCCATCCTGAAGTGCTTTATCGAAATTGGCCTGTCCGCTGAGGCGGGTAGTCCAGTATAGTTTCCAGTATTCTGCGTAAGTCTGGCCTGCATCCATCCACGCCATCAGCGAATCCTGAACGGCACGTGTCTTGAACAGTGGTGCAATACCAGGTTGCATGAGGGTGAAATAATTCGGCTTAGGTTCTGCATCACCCCAGCTTTCCAGGTAGTGGTGGTCAGGTATGATGTATTTGCACTTCTGAGCAGTTTCGTCCATACGCTCAGCAAAAGATACCGTTACAGGCACTTTAGACAGTGCTGCAACAAACTTTTTGCTGTCTACGTAATCGTATGCAGGGTTTACGCCGTGCATCATTATGGTACCTACCTGGCCGCTTTCCATTGCAGTTACCAGATCGGTCATGTCTTTGTCTACGCCCTGCCTGTAATTGCTGGTAGTAACCCAGTTTACAGTCACACCATTAGCACCGATTTTGTCGTTGATCGCATTGATCACGATCTGAACGTGCACATCGTTGCTGCCACAAACCACCATGCCGTTTCCTTTTTTCAGGTCAGCGGCGGCTGCGGTAATCAGTTTATTGAGGTTTGCGCTTGCAAGCGATGGTGCTGTACCATTTACCACTGCATTGTACAGGGCAACGGCTACCAGACCCATCTCAGATGGACGGCATGTAGCACGGTCATCAGCAGCGGCTCCAGTAATAGTATGTATTGACTCTACCTGGTAGTGTTTTGACAATACCGGGTTTTTCGCACTGATCTTGCGACCGTGTGAATAGCCTTTTGAAAATTCAACGGGAGACAACCATGTTCCGAGAAAATCAGCACCCAGACTTACAATAGTTGCTGCTTTGTCGAAATGGTAAGTAGGTAATGTACGCTTGCCGTAGCTGGCCTCGTTGGCCTGCAGCATTCCTGAGTAAGATATTGCATCATACACAACATGCTTTACGTTGGGGTACTTGGCTATGAACTGCGCTACTACTTCTGTTGTTGATGGGCTCAGGATAGAACATGTGAGCAGGTATGCCTGCTTGCTAGCCAATCCTTCTTTTACCACGCGGTCTATTGCCTCGAAAGTTGCTTCTTTGCCATCTGCCATCGGATGACGCAGCCTTGCTTTGTCGTACAGGTTCAGTACTGATGCCTGCACCCTGGCCGATGTTCCGCCCTTGGTGATAGAAGACATCTCATTACCTTCTACTTTGATAGGCCTGCCTTCCCTGGTCTTAATAACAATAGGGCAGAAATCACCGCCGTCTATAAACGTAGAAGCGTAATAGTTAGGAACGCCCGGTGTGATATCTTCCGGCTTTATAGCATAAGGTATAGCCTTACGAACGGGCATCTCACAGCTCGATACGATGGTTGCTGCCAACGTGCTGAAACCGAGGAACTTCAGGAAGTCACGGCGGGGCGTATTAGCACCAAACACACTGTCGCTCAAGTCGAAAGGCAACTCTTCTTTAAACTCATGCTCCGCTACTTCGGTCTTTGTAGCGATGTTGCTGAGATCTTGCAGGTCCGACCAATATTGTTTTTGACTCATAAAGGAAATTCAAAAAATTTATTTCAATTCCGGCTTACCGGATCAAATTCTAAAAATGTAGAAAGTCTTTTGCAGTTAGTATCTGATGTTTACCAGCACTCCCGCCTTTTTCTTTCCGTTTATCATTCCCGGTACTAACCTATACCGGGCAGCTGCTTAGTAGTGACACTTCTGACACTCCATTCCACCCAATTCTGCTTCTGTAACCTTGGTACGCTTACCTGACTTCAGCTCTTCGTGATATCTTGTGAAAATGCTGTAGTAGTTGTTGTTGGTAAACTGTACTTCTGTCTGCCTGTGACAGTTGATACACCAGCCCATTGACAATGGAGCGAACTGGTACACTTCGTCCATCTCCTCGATGTTGCCGTGGCACTGCTGGCACTGAACCTGACCTACTTTCACGTGCTGTGCGTGGTTGAAATATACGTGGTCTGGCAGGTTGTGTATTTTAACCCACTGAATCGGAGTAGCGAGGATGTTTCCTTTTTCGTCGCGGTTGTAGTCTTTCTTAACCGGATCCCATCCTGCGTATTTGTACAGCAACTGTATTTGCTCTGTACCATTTACTTCTTTGCCTTCAGCTGTTTTGAGCGGATGCTCTGCTGCTCCTGTGTACTCCTTGATCTGTTTGTGACAGTTCATACATACGTTGGATGAAGGTATCATTGCCTGACGGCTCTTCTCGGCACCTGCGTGGCAGTAAAGACAGTTGATCTGGTTGATACCTGCGTGGACTTTGTGAGAGTAGTAGAGTGGCTGCAGTGGCTGGTAGTTTTGCTGGCGGCCTTCATTCACTGCTCCGTTCACCAACCAGTAACCAGACAGTATGAAGATCAGGATAGCAGTAACAGCTATAACGAGTTTGCTGCGGTACAGCGGAATTTCTTTTTCGTTTGGTACACCGTCTTTTTCATTTGCAGAGCGGCGAAGACCGTGGTTTGCGCGCCACAGGATGACAACGAGCATAAGCAGCGACAGTGTGATCACAGTATACAGCCAGCCATTGCTGTCTGTAACGCCTGGCTGACCCTGAGCAGCACCGGCTGCACCACCACCCGGAGCGGCAGGAGCCTTGTACTCGTCCACATACTTCAGGATAGCGTCAATCTCCTCGTCGGTGAGACTTGGAAACGCCGTCATGGCGGTCTTGTTGTATTTGTTGAAGATGTCTACAGCGGTCTTGTCGCCTGCAGCAATCAGCGCAGCAGAGTTGCGAATCCACTTGTAGCCCCATTCCTTGCTCGGAAAGGTTTTATCAATATTCTGCAGCGCAGGCCCTGTTGATTCCTTCAGCGGATTATGGCATGAGGCGCAGTTTGACATAAACAGCGCTTTCCCATCCGGCGCGGCTATTGCGGTAAAATTGCATAAAAGCAAAACGGCAAAAAACGAGAATATGCTTCGGAGGCACGTTCTGAACATTGGCTTTAATGATTCTGGCACAGGAATAAATTTGAAAATTAACTTTCCTTTATATAAAAGCGAGGCAAAACTACAACACAATCCTTGAAATTTATACACATTTTGTAAAAAATGTTTTTCAGTACTGGCGCGGGTTTCAGCCGTTTTTTTGTTATAAAACAATTTATAATGTCATTTTTTTGTCAGGAAAAACGGGCTCTTTTATTCCCTTTGCTGCAACCTTTTTTTCCTGATTGTGAAAACGTTTACTGATTTTGGTCACGGGTTTTATGCCGTTTTATACATTTCTCCCCCTTTTGTCTCCCTCACATGCAACTTTTTAAATGCTCCCTGTTCTGCCGCCATCTACGGGAATTGAGGTACCATTGACATAGGCCGCGGCAGGTGACGCCAGAAAAGCTACTACAGCAGCTATTTCTTCCGGCTTTCCAAACCGGCGTGCCGGTATTTCGCTGATCATTTCGGCTGATACCTCTTCCTCACTCTTTCCTGTCTTTGCCGACTTATTGCCCACTATCGCCGCCAGCCGGCCTGTAGATGTAGCTCCCGGCAACACATTATTGACCGTTATCCCAAACTGCCCCAGCTCATTAGCCATCGTTTTTGCCCACGATGCTACCGCACCGCGCACAGTATTTGATACGCCCAGGCCGCTGAGTGGCACCTTTACCGATGTAGATATTATATTTATTATTCGTCCATAGCCGGCCTTCTTCATACCATCAACCACCAGGTTGCTGATGATGTGGTTACAGATGAGGTGCTGATTAAAGGCCAGCAGGAAGTCCTCCGGTTTCGCCTGGGTTACAGGACCGCCGGCAGGGCCGCCGGTATTATTGATCAGAATATGAACTGTATTTTGTGCTGTAAAAGCCGAAACCGCCTCTTGTACCTGAGCCGGGTTGCTGTAATCTGCAACTATAAACCCATGTGCCACTCCGTCTACTACCGGCAATGTTGCTACCGCCTGCTGCAATTTTTCCGCATTTCGGGATAACAGTATGCATCTGGCCCCCATACCGGCAAGTGCCTGTGCCGATGCCAGCCCTATACCCTGTGTACTGCCACCTATAAGGGCGGTTTTTCCTTCCAATTCCATTCGCATCCGTTGGGTACTTTATTTGTTGCTTTCGGGTCTGTTTCCAGTCTGGCATTTGCATACCGGCACCACAGCCCGCTTTCGAGGTACCAAAATTAACAGATGGTTTCTATTCTGCATCGTTTTTCGCAAATAAATTCTGATCTGCCTATCCGGGGCATCCGTTATCCGCTTGTTAGCGGATATTTATTGAGTTGTTAGCGCTGTGTACTTGTTTCAAATTATTCCTAATTCTACTACTTTTGTATTGTAAGTATTAGCCTGACGGTAGATTAGTTTTTACCCCAATACATTGATATATGAATAAAGTTATACGCTGTATCTCCATATTGCTTCTTTCATCAGTTGTTTCATTTCAGGCTTTGTCCCAGAGCCCCACGGCTCCTGCGCTGGGTTTTAATGTGTTCCTTGAGCAGGGCGCGCGGCTGGTGACCAACGAAACAGAAGGACCAATGGCACTGGGTGGCGACCTCACTGTGGCAGGAAACTACCAGGTGTCTATCAATGATCCGGGCAATTTTTACGTATCCGGTGTTCGCGTTACAATGGTAGTAGGCGGCAGGGTAAACTATGTCTCCGGGCTGATGCAGATCAACCAGAATGGTTATATCAAAATAGGTAATTGCCTGGGCTCAACAGTGTGGTATCAGGATCCCAATGGCGCCTACCCGCCTATCCGGATCACCCCAACATCTTCTTACGACGCTACTCCCCGCATCAATCTTCAGGCCAGCGCCAATACACTTGGTGTAAGTGCCGGTGTAAATCCTGTCTGTCAGGCCAATGTGATCGATTTCGCATCAGCCTTTACTGCGCTCCGCGCCAATGCAGTATGCATGAGTGGCATGGCAGATAATGCCTACATCACCAACTCTTCGGGTACACCGATAGCGCATACCGGTTTGCCATCGCAGGTGAAGATAACACTTAACCCCGGGCTGAATGTGCTGAACGTTTCCGGTACAGATCTCAATGCAGTGTCTACGCTGACGTTCAACAACACTCCCGATTCTTCGAGGTTTCTTGTAGTTAATGTTTCTGCGGCAGGGTCATTTACATGGAATGTTTTTAACTCAGCAGGCATCGGTTTCCCCCAATGCCCTTACATACTGTACAACTTTTACAACACTACCACACTTACCATCGGTGGATCGGCAACTATTGAGGGAACAGTTTTTGCACCTAATGCCAGTATCTCCAAAACAACGAACTCTGCAAATCTAGAGGGTCAGGTGATTGGCAAATCCTATCATCATGCGGGGGGTGAAAATCACTATGCTGTTTTCAAACCTTACATCTCGGGTTGCGGCGGCACACTGGCCACAGACGCCACATTCGCTATCAACTCCAATAATCAGTGCCTTGTCTGCAACAATTATGTGTTCACCAATACATCTACCGGCAGCGCACCGCTCACCTATTTGTGGACTTTTGGTGATGGGACCACGTCGACAGCCGTTAATCCGGTGAAAATATACACCGCAACAGGCACCTATAATGTGAAGCTGAAAGCAACCGGCCCCGGTGGTAATGACTCATTGACCCAGGTAGTGACTGTAACAAGCAATCCGCCACATGGTTTCACCATCAACGACTCCTCGCAGGAGCTTACCGGAAACAGCTTTGTATTTACCAGCACCACACCCACCTTTGGCAATGTCTATTACTGGACCTTTGGCAACGGCACTACCTCTCCTGCTATCAATCCGTCTTTAACCTACACAGCCTGCGGCGTTTATACCGTAATGCAGCGTGTTACCGGCAGCGGTGGCTGTGTGGTAGAGACCTACCATACAGTGGTTGTAGAGACCGATGGCGTAGGCGGCGGTGGTGGTGGCGGCCTGGAGAGCCATAGCATGGGCGACCTGATCAGCAAGCGCGAATTTGCACGGATCAAAAACAGTGTGCCCGCCAAAACAGACTACAGTACCCTGCCACTGTTCAGCAAGGCAGCTCCGCATGCTGCGGCGAGGTCTACTGCCGGCACCGGCACATTGCAGAAGTATATACCCGCTACACTGGATGCGGCCACTACACCCAAGATCACAACCCCTGCCGACCTCACCACCATCACCACAGCTGTAGATGTGTTTTCGGTAGACTACACAAAGAATGATGTCTCCAAGGCAGTGGTGCTCGCTATTGCCACTACCGGCAGGCCATACAATCATACCAAGTCTATCTGCGACCGTTTCCGCGGCGCCTCTTTACTCGATACGCGTATTGTACAGATCAACGGATACCAATTCATCCAGTTTGCATTGCAGCAAAACGACGGCCGCATAGAGCACTCTATAGCTTTTGCAGTCGGCAAATCAACAGGCAGCACCAATTATAAACTGCAAAGCAAATGGCTGATCTCTGAATACACGCCCGATGACTCTGTATTCAATTTTCAGGTATGGGCCAGCACGCCCGAAAACACACAAAAACTGGTGAGCGGAATACTCAGCAACCTGGCTGCTGAAATGCCTGTGCTGCAGGTAGATAACAACGTTGCTCTTCCCGGCGCATACATAGCACATGGCACCCGCAACAAGCAATATCTGGACGTGAACATCTTTACAAGAAACGCAACCAATAATGCCAAAATGGTGTTCATTCAGAAGATCAATGAGGTTGCCGGCGAAGACTCGCTGATTATACCTTTCAATCTTGCTGCAGGTTCAGACAACCATTTCAGTATACCTATCTACGATGGCTACGAGTATGAAGGTCATTTTTATATCAACGACTCGCTTGCCGATGATGTATATATGGCAGATGGCGGATGGAGCATAGATTTTGACAAGACCAACACAACAATTGTCAACTTCAAGCCCAACAACAATATAGCACGCATATATGCCGACAATGAGTTCCCGTTGTACCGGAGTGTTCAACTCAATGTCAATTCGCACGATTACATTTCTGTTTACAAATTTGTAAAGTCGGGTCAGGAAAAAGCAGATCTTACGCCCTACCATTCCTACAAGTTCTTTGCAAAGGGTGAAGGCAAAATGGAAATTGTCCTGATCAAGGAATCTGTAGAGCAATTTGCCGACCAATACAAAATGACTGTAAATCTGGATCCGGCAGGAAAGAACTACCAGATCAGCTTTGATGATTTTGTATCAGACCGCCTTTCAGCCCCCTTCAACCCCGGTGATGTAAAGGCTGTAGTGTACAACTTCAATTTTAATGGTGTTGCTACTGAGCTCAATTTCTTTGCAGATGAGCAGTCGTTTTCGCCTGCTGTAGTAAACAGCATCAGGGCGCTATCGTCTAAGAAAGTAACGATATCGCCCAATCCGGCCAATGCGAAATTCCAGTTGAAATTTGCAAGCGAAGAAGACCGCGATCTGGATCTGACACTTACAGATCTTACCGGCAAACTGGTATACCGCCAGACCGTGCATGCTGTTACCGGCTTCAATACATTTGATATTCAGTTGCCATCGGGTATTCCACAATCGGTAATGCTGGTGCAACTAGGCAATGACAACATCAAGTACGGCATAACCAAACTGAGCATCGTAAAATAACACCAAAATCAGTATTGAACTGCCCAAAAAAGTAAAGGATTCCGGTAGCGGAATCCTTTACTTTTTTCAGCGATCCTCACTTATCGCAACTATGTCTGAGTATTCTGATTCTGAAGGCTTTTATACCTTGAATCTGACTTTTTGTCCGGTATTTTATCGCCTGGGCAGTGTAATAATCAGGGAACAAGCTCAAGACGGGTCTTTACGTATTGTCTGATCTTGCGTACATAATCGAAATAGCCCATTTCCATACGCACCCAGAATACGGTGAACACCAGTGTGCTGATGGCAAGCATGGTACTGGCTATGGTAAACTCCCTGCCTACAAAATACAGGATAATAGATGCTGCAAACAGGAATATGCAAAACAGCACCACCAGCAGCGGCCCACCATAGTCCAGCATTCTGATCTTGCTGGTAATAACAACATGGGTAGTGTTTCCATCCTGCCTTATGTCCACATTGGTTATGGGCAGGGTTTTGATGTCGGTTACCTGCTCTGCATGAGGGGCAATCGTGAGCTTCTGCTCCTGTTCGTACACTTCAAAATCAAGGTCATGGATCTTTACATGATTACCAATCAGGCGATTCTTGAAATCATCCTTGGCAATTGGGGATTCGAATTTTTGCGTTCTGGTGAAAAACATAACATCTTGTTTTAGAGGGTGAACAATGAACTCTATATATTAAGACGCATAAATTGTGCCAGAAGTTTGTTTTTTTAATTTTTTTTACTTATGCCAAATCTGTTCGCCCGCCAGAATTTATATTGAAAAATTCATCACATTAAAAATTGAGGGGGTTTGTGCTTTTATTAGCTCACGGTTTGCGCCGAAGCACGCCACATTTTGCAATAACGTCTGTGGATCAGCATCTTTTCCCTAAAACTCTTATTCGAATTGTATAATAAAATATTTATAAAACACTATTTCCGGTGCCCTGAAACGATTCCCTTTCAGCCTGGCTATCCCCGATATGTGGCGTAATTTTTCCCCAATCCGGGATGATACACACCTCAAACCGTGGCAAAAAAACAGTTTCACGGGTACCCTCCCCAGGGATAAATTGTGTAGGTTGATTACATTTTCCACTGCCCGCAAATAACAAAAACGGCTGCCGGAAAACCGACAGCCGCTTTGTATTTCATTTTCATTTGTTACCGCACCAGGGTCACATTCCCTTTGTAAATCTTGTCTATCTGCCCCGGTTTGGCAAGTATTATAGAGTAGTTGTACACACCCAGATCGGCAGGTACACCGTTCATTGTACCATCCCAGCCCTGAGAATCGCCGGTCTTGAAATCGTACACCATTTCACCCCAACGGTTGTAGATTTTGAAGTCTACTATCCGCTGATGCTTCAAGCCTCTGATACGGAACAGATCATTCAGTCCGTCACCGTTAGGTGTAAACGCAGTGGGTATAAATTCAGTCATGTCGATATCCACGTCAATTGTTGTTATTGCAGAGTCGCGGCAACCCCATTCATTTATTCCATACACTTTGTAGGTAGTAGAGTCCAGCGGTTTTGCCATCGGATTGCTGATATTAGGATTGTCGAGCGATCCGTCGTTTGGAATCCAGGTATAGAACAGATGGTCGGGACTCAGCCTGATAGCATTTAACTGTATCGAAGACCCATACGGTATTGTTGCAAACGGCGGGTTGATAGCAATCTTTACAGGTGGCGCCACAACGATGGTGATAGAATCCAAGTCTGTGCAGGTTGTCACATCAGTACTGTTTATTCTGATCTCATATTTATAGGTTCCCGGTGTCTGTGTAAAGAAGTGCGGCTGCAGCGAGTCGCCTCCTTCCAGGAAGTGAACTGTAGGTGTCCATACATAACTGAAACCATCATTAGGGGGCGTCACGGCCACACCTACCGGCATAGGCAACCCTATACATACGATAGTATCACTGGTAAGTATGTTAACCTGTGGATCATAAACACGGTAATTGATAGTGTGCTTTATGTCCGGACATTTCGGATACGATGCTGTGAGCGTATAGGTGGTAGAGAATGGTGGATAAGGAGGGTTGATAGTGGGCTCCATAATGTTGGGATCGGATACGCCAATCGTCTGCTGCCAACGGTACGAAAACTCCGTATCGCCCAGCACTCTTACCTGGAAGATTCCCGTTGGTGCGCATATCCCGGTATCAGGACTGATGATCGCGAAATCATTGGGGAGTACATGCAGGAAAATAGTATCAATAGTGCTGCAACCCGGCACCGGTGCGCTCACAGTCACATACTGCCACCTGTCTATGCTGTCGCCAGGTGTGAAGATAGGATTGTAAATGGCCGGGTTATTAAGATCGGTTGTTGGGTTCCACAAGTAAGTATACGTTACCCCACCCGGCAGTGCATTTACATTGAGCTGCAAAGGTGTGCTCTGGCAGGTGATCTGTATGTCCGGCCCGGCATCTACTACCGGCTTTTCGTACACATCTATTTTGATCACATCTCGAACCGGCAGGCAGCCGCCACCCGAAAATGTACCCGTAACCGTGTAGGTTGTTGATACCGTAGGTGATGCGGTAGGATTCAGAATAGTGCTGCTGCTCAGCGAGCCGGCAGGCGACCAGGTGTAATTGAGCAGTGTATCTCCGGTAGCGCTTATAGATACATACTGCCCCTGACAGATTGCTGTATCGCTGGTATTGATCTTCAAAACAAAAGAATCGATGATGGTGACCATTGCACTGTCTATCACCACAGGTGCACCGCCACAGGTGTAAGGAGCGAGTATGAAAATCTTCACTGTTTTTGGACCTGTTGGCGGAACTACAAGGCCATAAATCCATACCACCGCGTCAGAGTCTGATGCTGGTATGGTGACACTGTCAGGAATAAATGTGTAGTCAAATCCGTTTACCGCAGTTCCGCCTATCAGGTAGTGTATCGTCAGTGGGTTTATCATACTGCCCTGGCGCTTGAAGGTGAACTTGGCAGGCAGACATCCGCGTACACAATACTGTGAGCCGGCTACTGTATCTGCAGGATTCATACCGGTAGGTGCGATGCTCAATGCGGTAGATGTCAGCGAACCAGCCTCGAGAAACACACCAGAATCGTAAATGCCGTCAGTAATATCCGCAACACCCAACTTCAGGTGATAGGTGTCGCATGGCGTTACTGCGGCAATAGCCGTCAGTTTTGTTGTAATGCCGTCGTAAGAAATAAGTGTTCCGCCTATGTTGTTGATATAATAAGCACAGAAAGGCGCACCCGGCCCCATTGCATTGCAGGTCGATATGGGTCCGCCAAGACCACCACCACAGTTAATACTGTTGATACATACAGGTATGTTGGTACCCGGCACCAGCGCTATATTGGTAGGTGTTGCATAACCGGGACCAGAGATAAAGAACGCAAACGGATCATTGAATCCGGTACATGTAAATCCATTGTACTCTTCAGAACCGAAAATGTATTTGAATTTCACAGTATCACCAGCCGGACGAAAATCAAAATCGAGCAAACAGGCGTTACGGGAGGTACCACCGGCTACTGCACTCAGCATGGGGTGCCCGGGCATACCATTGTCCCACGATGCAAAACCGGGGCCGTTTGATCCTATACCCGCAGGGCCGCTTCTTGCCCGTCCCGAAGTAAGTACCACTCCGCTGTCAAAAATGAGTGGCGAGGTTACCGTTGTTGAGAATACTCCTTTTGCCGAATCGTGGCAGGTAAGCACAGGGTTTATGCCTATTACGCCAGGCCCCAGCAACTTGTTCATCATTACAGAAGCAGTAACCGTGTTAGAGGTCACCACCAACTGCGCTGATGATCTGCCGGCGAAGGCTACTGCCATCGCCAACACAACACCGAATATATAATGTATCTTCTTCATCTCTACTCAATTTTTATGCAGAAAACTTATGTTCTGATTTCAAATGTAACGCGAAAGGTACCGCTATCTGCCGAATTACCAAAATCAGGCAGTTAATAAAAAGACGGTTCAATTTAAAATTTCGTTGGGAAATCAGACGAAATTTTCACATATTATTTTAACTGCTAAACATGAATTTCACTATTCATCGTTAATTTGCACCGCTATGCATATCCGTTTTTTGAAAAATAATGCCGTTCTTTTGCTGGTCGTATTGTTTGTCTTTTCTTGCAGCACCTCGAAACGCACCGGGAAATACACTGTTTTGCCCGGAACCTGGCAATCGCAGCCCATAGTTATTGATGGCGACTGTACAGATTGGCCATCTCCCTACCCCAATTATGATGCCAAGGCTATGGTGGCCTATGCCACCTCTAATGATGCAGACAACCTGTATATCACCATGCAGACCGGCGATCCGCTGACTCAGGTCAAAATTCTGAAACAAGGCATGACTGTTTCTATCGATACCGGTGGCCGTAAAGATCCGTCTTACAATATCAATTATCCCTTACCAAACGAAACAGACCTTTCAGAGCTGTTCACACAAGGTGAGGGTGTCAAAAAAGATGGCAGCACACACCTGAGCCGTCAGTTTGAGCAAAAATTGCGCAAAAATGCCGAAAGCGCCAGCCAGTTTGCTATTGATGGGTTTGGCACCTGCAGTGGCGGCTACATGGTTGCACAGACATTGCCATGCGGTATAAAAGTAAAAATAAGCGTTGACGAATATAAACAACTGGTATGGGAAGCCGTTGTGCCTTTCAAGGCGCTCTACAACCGGGATCAGATAGGCGCACCCTATGCTGGCAAAGCGATAAGTGTGTGTTTTGCAGTGAAGGGGTTCAAAAGCCAGTCGAAGGGCACCGACAACAACGCATCGCCAATGGGCGCAAACAACATGGGCGGGGGCGGCATGGGCGCAGGTGGCCGGCCAAACAGTACGCCAATGGGCGCATCGGTGAACAGCCCAGCAAAAGACAACCCCATGCAGCGGCTCTACGAAAGCACCCGTACATGGAAACATTTTGCAATAGCCTGGCAATAACTGGGACAGCGCGCAAACAGTTTTTGTTAATCCCGCTGCTGCTTGTATTTTCGCTGCATAACTGTAACTTTGTATATTCCAATTAATACACTACTATTTAGCAAGTAACCGGTATGGATCTATTATTGCAGGCGGCAACGCAAAACACACCTCTTAACTACTTCCCCATAGCATTGCAGATCGTTGTTGCTATCGGTTTTGTGATCATCATGATGGTGGCATCTCATCTGCTGGGCCCCAAAAGAAGAACACAGGACAAACTCATCAACTTCGAAAGTGGTATTCCCTCTGTAGGCAACGCCCGCCAGCCCATGGGTATCAAGTACTTTCTGGTAGCGATCCTGTTTGTGCTGTTTGATGTGGAGGTGATATTCTTCTATCCTTATGCGGTCAATTTCCGGTATCTGGGTCAGGAAGGATTTATAGAGGTGATACTTTTTGTGGCTTTTTTCCTGTGTGGCTTTATCTACGTAGTGAAGAAGGGTGCGCTCGACTGGGAAGACTAATATGGCCAGGCACACCCGCAGGTTTACTGCAAAGAGGTGTTTTGCCCGGCAAATGGTGAGGAATGTTGTTCAGTGGTTGAAAATCGATCGATAAGTTTTGAATTCCGGCAGCCTTTATGAATAATGATTGGTAGTACAGATTGACCGGGATATTGTTTTTGATTTTTTTGATATTTAATATTTTATTTCGATATGGGTCGTCCGGTTCAGTATAATACGAATGTGAAAATGGTCGAAATACCTGCCGGGTACTCCGGCGAGGGTTTCCATGCTACGTCTTTTGACAAGGTCGTTGGTCTTGCCCGCAAAAATTCTTTGTGGCCTTTGCCATTTGCGACTTCCTGCTGTGGTATTGAGTTCATGGCTACTATGGGCTCCAACTACGACCTGTCGCGCTTTGGGTCAGAGCGTATGGGCTTCACCCCCCGCCAGTGCGACATGCTGCTTGTGGCTGGTACCATTTCTAAAAAAATGGGTCCTATTTTGCGCCAGGTATACCTGCAGATGGCTGAGCCAC
Organism: uncultured Bacteroidota bacterium; assembly: GCA_903824665.1. Lineage (GTDB taxonomy): Bacteria > Bacteroidota > Bacteroidia > Chitinophagales > Chitinophagaceae > Nemorincola. The sequence continues at coordinate 64,371 of CAIJXT010000015.1, forward strand.
GCTGGGTTATTGCTATTGGTGCCTGTGCCAGCAGCGGCGGTATATTCGATTCTTATTCTGTGCTGCAGGGTATAGATCAGGTCATTCCCGTGGACGTTTATGTGCCCGGTTGCCCGCCCAGGCCAGAGGGTATCATTGACGGCATTCTGAGACTTCAGGACATCGTTCAGAACGAAAGCCTGCGTCGCAGAACCAGCGGTGTGTACAAAGAGCTGATGGAAAGCTACGGAATACAATAATGCACCGATAGGCAACAGGTTTTTAAATCAGATCAATTAATAAGAAATGCCCGCGGCGGCGGTTTTTGGGCTTATGACAAACGAGATACTCAAATCAAGGTTAACAGAAAAATTCGGAGCGCAGCTAACCGATTGGGACGAGCCATATGGCATGCTCACCTTCACTGCTCCTGCCGATATGAATCTGAAAGTCATGCAATACCTGTACGACGATGAAACCATGCGCTTCAGGTTCCTTACAGACCTTACCGCTGTACACTATCCCGACCGGAAAGGCGAAGAGTTGTGCGTGGTATACCACCTGCACAATCTGATCGACAATATTCGCCTGCGTATGAAGGTGTACGTCCCCGTTGAAAAACCTGATGTATACACTGCATCTGCACTGTTTTCTGCTGCCAACTGGATGGAACGTGAATCATACGACTTCTTCGGTGTCAACTTTGTGGGCCATCCTAATCTGGTGCGCATTCTTAATGTCGACGAAATGGACTACTTCCCTATGCGTAAAGAATACCAGATGGAAGACCCTACCCGAAAGGATAAGGACGACGAAATGTTTGGCAGATAATATTGCCGTTCAAACACGGGCCGTCAGAATTGGATAATTGTATAATAATTTATAAATTGAGGGAAGTCCCTCCGGGGATTCAGGTTTATGGAGTTACAAACACAACCGCAGCAGCACATAAAGCTTTCTGAAGAATCGCTTCAGAAACAGACCACTACGCTCAATCTCGGGCCCACACACCCTGCTACACATGGCGTGTTTCAGAACATAATGGAGATAGATGGTGAGCGTGTACTCGAAACTGTACCTACCATCGGCTACATCCATCGCGCATTCGAGAAAATCGCAGAGCGCAGGCCTTATTACCAGATCACTACCCTTACAGACCGCCTCAATTATTGCTCTGCCCCTATCAACAATATGGGCTGGCATATGACCATAGAAAAACTGCTGAACCTTAAACTCCCCAAAAGAGTAGAGTACCTCAGAGTTGTGCTTATGGAGCTGTCCCGCATTGCAGACCATCTGGTGTGCAATTCAGTAATAGCGGTAGATACCGGTGCGCTTACTCCGTTTACCTACGTTTTCCAGTGGCGCGAGAAAATTTATGAAATGTTTGAAGAGGTCTGCGGATCGCGCCTCACTACAAATATTGGCCGTGTAGGTGGTTTTGAACGCAACTTTTCTGCTGTGTTCTTTACCAAGCTCCACGACTTCATTGCTCAGTTCCCCGCTATTCTCCGTGAATTCGAGTCGCTGCTGAACCGGAACCGTATTTTCATGGACCGCTGTATCGGTGCCGGCCCCATCAGTGCCGAGCGTGCACTCAACTACGGGTTTACGGGGCCCAATCTTCGTGCATCGGGTATAGATTATGATGTGCGTGTTGCTCAGCCTTACTCCTCTTACGAAGACTTCGACTTCAAGATACCTATTGGCACTACAGGCGACGTATACGACCGTTTCATGGTGCGCAATGGCGAAATGTGGGAGAGTGTCAGCATCATTCAGCAGGCTATTGACAAAATAGAAAAACTGGAAAAAGCCGACCCCTCACAGAAAGAAATCTTCTACGCCAAAGAAGCAGACAAATACCATATCCCGCCAAAAGCGGATGTATATTCCAAGATGGAAGCGCTCATCTGGCATTTTAAGATGATCATGGGAGAGATAGATGCACCAGCCGGCGAAGTATATCATGCTGTGGAAGGTGGCAACGGAGAGGTGGGTTACTACCTCATTAGCGATGGTGGCCGTACACCCTATCGCCTGCACTTCCGCCGCCCATGTTTCATATATTATCAGGCATACCCGGAGATTGTAAGAAACGGACTGCTCAGCGATGCGGTGGTGACACTCAGCAGCCTGAATGTGATAGCCGGAGAGCTGGATGCGTAATAGCGGGAATAATAATTTGCACAAGCAAGACATATATTAATAAGCTGATTTTCATGGCTATAAAATTTTCAGAACAAAAATTACTCGAAGTTCAGGCGCTCATATCCCACTACCCCGAAGGGAAGGAGAAAAGTGCCCTGATACCATTGCTGCATCTGGCTCAGGACGAATTTGGTGGCTGGCTTGATGCGCCGGTAATGGACTATGTGGCAGAACTGCTGAATATACTCCCAATAGAAGTATACGAAGTGGCAACATTCTACTCGATGTTCAATACAAAACCCGTAGGCAAATACCTCTTAGAGGTTTGCCGTACCGGACCTTGTATGCTCAATGGCAGCGACGAAATGATTGAATACATCAAAGAAAAACTGGGCATCAGCGAAGGCGAAACCACTCCTGATGGTCTGTTTACACTGAAACCGGCAGAGTGCCTGGGCGCATGCGGCTATGCTCCCATGATGCAGTTGGGTAAGACATACCGCGAGCACCTGACCAAAGAAAAAGTAGATCAGCTGATAGCAGAGTTAAGGGGTAAATAGCATAAAACTGGTATGAACTACGATCTCAAACTTGAATTTCAGCTATCCGCCCCCCCTGAAAAGGTGCTGCAACTGCTTACCGACGCAGTACTTATCAGGAAATGGAGCGGCAGCGAGGGATCTGTAGACAACAAAGAAGGTGGCGCGGTAACGATGTTTGATGGCTGGGCAACAGGAAGGGTACTGAAAACAGGGACAAATGAACTCGCATATACCTGGAGCACCACCGACTGGGCCGAAGGGACACCACCTACCGAAGTTCATTACTTACTGAAAAAGCAGGATGGCGGAACTCTTGTTTCTGTTTCCCACACCGGCTTTGTGACCGAAGAAGAAATGAAAAGCCACCGGAGCGGCTGGACCGATTATTTCTTCGACCCAATGGAAGATTATATTATGATATTTGAACAAAACTGAGTGTTTGCCCATTGACGAATCAGACTTGCATTTCAGTTAAGAAATATAATTGAATGAAATTTTTAATAACATTATCTCTTTGCTTCCTTTACGCAACCGGTTTTGCGCAGCAGCCCGACTATGCGGGGCTGCCGCATGCTGTAGCAGATTTCGACAAAGCACTCGAAACAAGAGATACAGTTGCATTGAAGTGGTTGCTCAATGATAAAGTAAACTATGGCCACTCCAATGGGTGGATTGAAAATAAAAAAGAGCTGATCGCTGACTTGTACAACGGCATGCTGGTATATAAAAAGATTACCGCAACAAAACCCGAATTGACCGTATCGGGCAATGTAGTAGCGGCAAGGAGTATTGCAGATATAGATGCGTTTATGGAAGGCCGGCTGCTTTCATTCAAGCTCAAGGTACTGCAGGTTTGGATTTGGGAAAATGAACATTGGACCCTGTTTGCACGACAAAGTGTATCGGTGCCAAATGATAATAAATAGCTTTAAAATAACTAAAGTCCCGCATTTTGCGGATGAGGTATGGCAAAAAAAATTCTACTAGAGAACGACCACATAGAGGGTATCAGATACTATGATACTTATCGTAAAAACGGTGGCTACCGTGCTGCAGAAAAGGCATTCAAAATGTCTCCTGCCGACATCGTGGAGGAGGTGAAGAAGAGTGGCCTTCGTGGTCGTGGTGGCGCTGGCTTCCCTACGGGTATGAAGTGGAGCTTCCTTGCAAAACCAGAGGGTGTACCGCGCCACTTGGTTTGCAATGCCGACGAATCGGAGCCCGGCACCTTCAAAGACCGCTACCTCATGGAGTTTCACCCTCATCTGTTTATCGAGGGCCTGCTGATCAGCAGTTTCGCGTTGGGCAGCAATGCAACCTATGTATACATCCGTGGCGAATATGCCTGGATACCCGATATTCTGGAGCAGGCTATTGCTGAGGCCAAAAACAATGGCTGGCTGGGTAAAAATATCCTCGGTTCCGGCTTTGATTGCGAAATCTATGTACACCGTGGCGCCGGCGCATACATCTGCGGCGAAGAAACGGCACTCATCGAGTCGCTGGAAGGTAAACGTGGTAACCCGCGTATGAAACCGCCTTTCCCTGCGATACAGGGCGTATGGATGAGGCCCACAGTGGTCAATAATGTGGAAACCCTTGCGGCTGTAGTACCGATTATCAACCTGGGCGGTGATGAATATGCAAAGATTGGTGTGGGAAAATCTACCGGCACCAAACTGCTTTCTGTATGCGGCAACGTGAACAAGCCCGGTGTATACGAAATAGACATGACCTGCACTGTAGAAGAGTTTATCTACAGCGATGAATACTGCGGCGGCATACCCAAGGGACGCAAACTGAAAGCCTGCATTCCCGGTGGCTCCTCGGTTCCGATACTGCCCGCAAACCTGCTGCTCAAAACAGCGAAAGGCGAAGCGCGGTATATGAACTACGAAAGCCTGTCTGACGGTGGCTTCGCTACCGGATCCATGATGGGTTCAGGCGGTTTTATTGTGCTCGACGATGCGCAGTGTGTTGTTCGGCACACCATGACGCTGGCACGTTTTTACAATCACGAGAGTTGCGGACAGTGCAGCCCATGCCGCGAAGGCACCGGCTGGATGTACAAGATCCTTAAGAATCTGGAATATGGCAAGGGCAAAATGAGCGATATAGACCTGCTTTGGGATATTCAGCGCCGCATAGAGGGCAACACCATTTGTCCGCTGGGCGATGCTGCCGCATGGCCGGTTGCAGCTGCTATCCGCCATTTCCGCGACGAGTTCGAATGGCATGTGAATAATCCTGAGGAGTCGCAGACACGCAACTTCGGACTGGCACATTATGCCGACCCGATACATGTACCAGCAAGTGCATAAAAGCTATATTGGAGAATTGAGCCATTGGCTCAACTATCTTTACACACACAACCGTAACGCAGATATAAAAGAATTGATATAAAAATGTCTGAAACACCTAAATTCAAAGTAACCATAGACAACATCAGTATAGATGTGCCTGCCGGTACCACTATACTGAATGCTGCGCGTATGATAGGTGGCGACGTCACACCGCCCGCTATGTGCTATTACAGCAAGCTGAAAGACAGTGGTGGCAAGTGCCGTACCTGCCTTGTAGAGGTAAGTAAGGGTTCGGAAAAAGACCCCCGCCCAATGCCAAAGCTGGTAGCCAGTTGCCGTACGACGGTAATGGATGGCATGGAGGTAAAAAACATCACTTCACCCAAAGTAGTAGATGCCCGCAAAGGCATTGTAGAGTTCCTGCTGCTCAATCATCCGCTCGATTGCCCGGTGTGCGATCAGGCTGGCGAGTGCGACCTGCAGAACCTGAGCTACGAGCACGGCTCAGAAGCTACCCGCTATGAGTTTAAACGCCGCACTTTCGAAAAAGAAGACATCGGCCCTTATATTTCGTTGCACATGAACCGGTGTATCATGTGCTTCCGCTGTGTTTTCACTGCCGACCAGCTTACCGAAAAACGCGAACATGGCATACTGGAGCGAGGCGACCATGCCCAGATCAGTACCATGCTCAACAAATCGCTCGACAATGACTTTATCGGCAATGTGATAGATGTGTGCCCGGTAGGCGCTCTTACAGACAAGACATTCCGGTTTAAAAATCGCGTGTGGTTCACAAAACCTGTAGACGCCCATCGCGACTGCCCTACGTGCAGTGGCAAGGCTCGCCTGTGGATGAGAGGCGAAGAGGTTTTCCGCGTAACGGCACGCAAAGACCAGTGGGGCGAAGTGGAAGACTGGATTTGCAACGATTGCCGCTTCCACAAAAAGGAAACCAAGGATTGGGTAATCGAAGGCCCTTCTAAAATTTCCCGTAGCAGTGTTATAGCACAGGGTCATTATCAGGGCAATGTAGGTACTGCGCCAACCCCTGTACTCATTGACAAAGTTATTGGTAAGCAGCCCAAATACACATTAGATATTCATTCGATCAGCGATGTAAACCGCCCCGAAATCGATTTGTCAAAAATAGATGGTCCGGCACATTCCAATGACTTTAAATAACAGCAATACGCAGCACAAATAAACAAACATTGAAAGCGGCGCCAAAAGCCAAGCGGCCTTACGGAAAGCAGCAACCCTGTTGAAAGATTTGAAAACAAACCTGAAAACAATAAAACCCGAATAAAACCAAGTTTTTTTAACCAACTAAAATTACTTTTGCGCCACTATGCTGTTACTACAAATTGACGCAGCGCTTATTATAGAAAAGCTGATACTGATATCTGCTATCCTTGGCGTATCGCTCGGAATTGCTATGTATGCTACATGGGGAGAGCGCAAAGTTGCCGCTATAATGCAAGACCGCGTGGGCCCCAACCGCGCCGGTCCACTGGGGCTCTTCCTGCCCCTTGCCGATGGTTTGAAGCTTTTCTTCAAAGAAGAGATCATCCCAGACCGTTCCACCAGGTTCATTTTCATTCTCGGGCCGTGTCTGGCGATGCTTACAGCACTTATGACCAGTGCCGTGGTGCCATGGGCTCCCGATTTCACCACTGCAGCCGGACACACCGTTTCTTTTCAGGTTGCTGATATCAATATTGGTATCCTTTTTGTTTTTGGTGTTGTGAGTCTTGGTGTATATGGTGTCATGCTAGGAGGATGGGCGTCAAACAACAAATTCTCTCTGCTCAGTAGTATCCGCGCAGCGTCGCAGGCTATTTCTTATGAGCTGGCTATGGGCATCAGCCTTATTGCATTGCTTATGATGACCGGCTCTCTCAGCCTCCGCGAGATTGTGCAGCAGCAGCATGGTTTCTGGGCCGATGGTTATTTCTCCTGGAACTTCTTCAAGCAACCTGTTGGCTTCATCATTTTCCTTACCTGTGCTTTTGCAGAACTCAACCGTGCACCTTTCGATCTTCCCGAATGCGAAAGTGAGCTCAATATGGGCTACCATCAGGAATACTCATCCATGAAACTGGGCTTTTACCTTTTTGCAGAGTACATCAACCTGTTTGTCAGCTCAGCCATTATTATTACGCTCTATTTCGGAGGGTACAACTTTCCTTTTATGGATCAGGTAGCGGCACATGCAGGTCCGCTGATGTTCAGCATCATTTGTATGCTGGTACTCATCACTAAGGTGATAGGTATGATTCTGTTCTTTATGTTTATCCGTTGGACTTTACCACGCTTCAGATACGATCAACTCATGAAACTTGGCTGGCGCTCGCTGATACCGCTCGCGTTGGCCAATATGCTCGTAACCGGTGTGCTGATTCTTTGGGTTTTCAAAAGTCACTAACGAATAAGCTCATATGCTGGCATAAACAATAATAAGCCAGCGAAAAGAGTATATTTGTTCGGTTGGTTTGTATCCATAGCAAAGCCTGAAAAGGGAAAAAACAAATGATAGTTACCAGATTCTGAGTATAATGCCGGTAATGAACAACATTTTTTAGAAGTGCAGGAAAAAGAAAGCAATGCAAAAACTAACAAATAGAGCCGTACAGATAGACCGCAGCCCGATGACCTTCTCGGAGCGTGCCTACCTGCCTGCCATTGCCAAAGGACTCGGTACAACGCTGAGTCATATTTTCAAGAAAAAGGCAACCACCAGTTATCCTGAGGAAAAACGCCCATTCAGCCCGGTATTTCGTGGACTGCATGTGCTCAACCGCGACGAACAGGGAGCAGAGCGCTGTACTGCCTGCGGTCTTTGTGCGTTGGCTTGCCCCGCAGAAGCCATAACAATGGAGGCGGCAGAACGTAAACCAGGCGAAGAGAAATTGTACCGTGAAGAGAAATACGCAGCAAAGTATGAAATCAATATGCTTCGTTGCATATTCTGCGGCTATTGCGAAGAAGCTTGCCCTAAAGATGCTGTATACCTCTCAGAAACAGTAATGCCATCAAACTACAACAGAGCTTCTTTCATTTACAAAAAAGAAGACCTGTTGATTGCTCACCCGAAAAAAACGGACAATAAATAAGTAATGGGTATTTACGATATACTTTTCTGGGCGCTTTCGGCTATTGCCGTTGGTTGTGCGTTGGGCGTTATACTCAGCCGCAATCCTGTAAATAGTGTCATGTATCTCATACTGACTTTTTTCTCTATTTCAGGGCACTATATTCTTATGAACGCTCAGTTTCTCGCAATTGTCAATGTGATTGTTTACGCTGGTGCTATCATGGTTTTGTTCCTTTTCGTGATCATGCTTATGAACCTTAATGCCGATGTAGAGCCCCAGAAAGGGCAGCTTGTGCAACTTGCCGGGGTTATTTCGGGTGGCGTTCTGTTCCTTGTATTACTTGCCGCTATCAAAACTGCTACACCAATACCGATTGATAAAGCATCGATCGATATTGGCCTGATCACAAACCTAGGTCGTGTATTGTTTAAAGATTATGTACTGCCATTCGAGATCAGCAGTGTCCTTTTCCTCAGCGCCATGATAGGTGCAGTAGTAATTGGCCGCAAGGAAGATCAGGGAGTTGTAAAGGGAGACGCATAAAGTATAATTTATTATTGTTGCTATTATTTTAATAAAATGCCGGTAAACACCACACATTATCTGTTCCTCAGCCTGTTGTTATTTTCAATAGGTATCATGGGCACACTCATGCGGCGCAACGCCATCATCATATTTATGTGCATTGAGCTGATGCTCAATTCTGTAAACCTGCTGCTCGTTGCGTTTTCCAAGGCTTATGCCGATGCCAACGCGCAGCTTTTCGTTTTCTTTATTATGGTAGTAGCTGCTGCCGAGGTGGCTGTAGGGCTTGCAATTATAGTTATGATGTATCGTAAGGTGCATTCAGTAGATATTAATATTCTAAACAGATTAAAACACTAAAATTCCCGCTGATGCGGGATAGGCGTTATGGCTAACCTTGTTTATTTAATACCGTTATTTCCGTTGATAGGCTTTCTTATCAATGGTATCTTCTGGAAAAAAATGCCCAAGTCGCTAGGCGGGGCTATTGGCACCGTTGCTATACTTGCTTCATTCATTGTTTCCCTCGGTATATTCTTCGAGGTCAGGAGCGCCGCATTCCATGGCCCTGTTATTGTAACACTGTTCGATTTTATCACTTCCGGCAATCTGCACATCCCATTCGCGTTTCAGGTCGATGCACTTTCGGCACTCTTCCTGCTTATTATCACCGGTGTAGGTTTCCTGATACACGTATACTCTACCTCTTATATGCATCACGACGAGGGTATGGTCAAGTATTTCGCCTACCTCAATCTGTTTGTGTTCTCCATGCTGCTGCTGGTACTCGGTGCCAACTACCTTATTATGTTCATAGGCTGGGAGGGCGTAGGCCTTTGCTCTTACCTGTTGATAGGCTTCTGGTTTAAGAACCGCGACTATACCAATGCCGCCAAGAAGGCTTTTGTAATGAACCGTATCGGTGATCTGGGCTTCCTTGTGGGTATGCTGCTGGTTATTTTCAACTTCGGTACACTGTCTTATCAGGACTTCTTCGGTAAAATATCCGATGCTTCTACCGCTGTCCCTTCTTCTGTATACAACTGGATCGCTCTGTGTTTCTTTATCGGTGCTACCGGCAAGAGTGCACAGATACCGTTGTACACCTGGCTGCCCGACGCGATGGCCGGCCCTACCCCGGTATCAGCTCTTATCCATGCTGCTACCATGGTTACCGCAGGTATTTACATGATTGCACGCAGTGGTGCATTGTACAGCATCACTCCCGAAATATTGCATCTGGTAGCCGTAGTAGGCCTTACCACTGCCATACTCGCCGCAACAATTGCCATTCGCCAGTACGATATCAAAAAGGTACTTGCTTATTCTACAGTCAGCCAGTTGGGCTTTATGTTCCTGGCTCTGGGAGTCGGGGCATATACTACAGCTGTTTTCCATGTTATGACACATGCGTTTTTCAAGGCATTGTTATTCCTTGGTTCAGGTAGTGTTATCCACGCTATGGGCGGCGAGCAGGACATCCGCAAAATGGGTGGTCTGGGTAAGCATATGCGTGTCACACAGATCACGTTCCTTATTGGTTGTCTGGCTATTTCGGGTATTCCCGGTCTTTCGGGTTTCTTCTCCAAAGACGAGATCCTCGCCAGCACTTTTGCTCACAGCCCCGTACTGTATGCATTTGGCATTGCCGCGGCTATGATGACTGCATTCTACATGTTCCGTCTGTACTTCCTCACTTTTGGTGGCAGTTTCCGTGGTACCGAAGAGCAGCACCATCACCTGCATGAAAGCCCTGCAGCAATGACCATTCCACTGGTTATCCTCGCTATACTTTCTATTGTGGGTGGTTATGTAGGCCTGCCCGCTGTTATGAGCGAGCACAATGCTATCGCTTCCTACCTCAGCCCAGTTGTTACCAACTTTGGTGTGCATCATTTGTCGCATGGCACAGAGTGGGGACTCATGGGCCTTTCGGTTGCGGTATCGGTACTGATGATCATCATTGCCTACTCTGTAAACCGCAAACCCAACTTCACCGAAAATACCGGCCTTGCCAAAGCGCTCGAGAACAAATGGTATGTGGACGAGTTTTATGATGCGATCATAGTAAAACCTATTGCAGCCCTTTCTGGTCTGCTCGATAAGTTTGCTGAGCGCAAGGGCATAGATGGTATAGTGAATGGTGTAGGAAAGACTGTACGCTGGGGTGGCGATCGCCTGCGGCTGCTGCAGACCGGACAGGTGGGCTTTTACATCTTTATTATGGTGCTGGGCATAGTGGTATTGTTTACGATTAGTTTCTTTTGGGTAAAATAAACAGATTAGAAATCACGAAAGCGGCCGTACCTGTATCGTTGCTTTTGAATTTTGAATTAACAATATGATTTTAATATTACTTATTCTTATTCCGCTGCTCTCCGGCATCCTGTCTTTTGCGATCAGGGGCGACGGAGCCAAAACATTGGCACTGATCAGCTCTATGGTCACTCTTGCAGTGTCTGCATATGTTAGCGCTTCCAACTTTACACAGCCATTATCCTTTGCACACGACTGGATACCCATGCTGGGTACACAGTTCAGCCTGCTGGCCGACGGTATGAGCAGTATGCTCTGCCTGCTCACGGGTATCGTTACCATGGTGGTGATGATCTCTAATGCCAATAAAGAAACCGAAAGCCCCGGCGCCTTCTACGGCTTTATGCTGCTCTCGCAGGCTGGTCTTATGGGTGTTTTCCTCGCTTCAGATGCCTTGCTGTTTTATGTGTTCTGGGAGCTTGCATTGATTCCTGTTTACTTCCTGTGCTCGCGCTGGGGTGGCGAAAAACGCATAGCAGTTACTTTCAAGTTCTTTGTATACACCTTTGTAGGTAGCCTTATGCTGCTGGCTGGTCTTATTTACCTCTCTCTGCAGACACAGGGCCTGAGCAGCTACGCATGGGCAGATATCGTTCGCGCAGGTTCTTCGCTCCCAGCCGAGAAACAACAATGGCTTTTCTGGCTCATATTTATCGCATTTGCCATCAAGATGCCGGTATTCCCATTCCATACCTGGCAGCCCGATACGTACGAGCAATCTCCGACACCGGTTACAATAATACTGAGTGCACTCATGGTCAAGATGGGCCTGTTTGCTGTGCTGCGCTGGTTGCTGCCTGTATTGCCAGAGGGTGTTGCTTATTGGTCCAATACTGTTGTTGTACTATCGGTAATTGGCATCGTGTATGCTTCGTGCATCGCTATTGTACAGACAGACATTAAACGCCTTATTGCCTATTCTTCTATTGCGCACATGGGTCTTATGTGTGCTGTTGCTTTCATGCAGAGCAATGTAGGTATGCATGGCATTATGGTGCAGATGTTCAACCACGGTATCAACATTACCGGTATGTGGCTGATTGTGAGCATGATAGAAAACCGCTGGGGCACCCGCGATATGACCCGACTGGGTGGCATGGCAACAGCCGCACCCAAAATGGCTATTGCGCTGGTTATCATCTCTCTAGCCAACATCGCTTTGCCACTTACCAATGGTTTTGTAGGAGAGTTCATGCTGTTCAACGGACTTTTCCGTGGCGACAGCCCGGCACAGATCACCATCATGGTATTTGCCGGTCTGGGTATCATACTGGGTGCAGTCTATACGCTCAATATGATCCAGAAAACAGCTTATGGAAACGTAGCCGAAATGACTGTGAACAAAGACCTGAGTGTGAACGAATACGCAGGCGTAGCCATTATCATCAGCATTATTCTATTCCTGGGTGTGTATCCTAAACCATTATTGGATCTCACAGCAGGTGTAGCAAAAATGATAGTACCATAATTACCATACCGCAATAGCGGTATGTATTTGCAGAACAATCGAACAGAAATGTAACGATACGTAAGCGAAACAAAGTACCCGGGGTCATATTCGCTCCGCCGCCATCTGGCACCTTTGCATACAGCGTAAAGTTCATTTTTTTGAAGTATAAATATTATTTACAACACCCGCGATCACAATTGGTGGTCAGGGGCTAAACGTTCCGCCGCGGCGGATTGGGGTATATGAAAGCAATTATTGCTACTACAGTTTTTGGTGTCATCATGATGTTTGCCGGACTTATGGTAAACAACAAAAAGAGTATTGCCACTATTGCGGCGGTGCTTTTCGCAGCTTTGCTGGGCGTAAACCTTTGGGACCTCGCATCCACATCGGCCAACGCTGCCGACAATCTCTACTTCAGCAAGATGCTGCGGATAGAGCATTATTCCGTTTGGTTCAATACCCTCATGACCGGCTGTACACTTATCTATGCGTTGCTTATGGGCCGCGAGATACAGCGGGTAGGCATTCATGTGGCAGAGTACTTTGCGCTTATCTTCTTCATCCTGTGTGGTTTGTACCTGTTATCGTCTTACAACAATCTGCTTATGATGTTCATAGGCATAGAGATACTGTCCATTCCCCAGTACATATTGGCCGGCAGCGACAAGAAGAACCTGAAAAGCAGCGAGGCGGCCCTCAAATACTTCCTGATGGGCTCTTTCTCTACAGGTATACTGCTTATGGGTATCACCCTGCTCTTTGGTGCCGCCCGCAGTTTTGACATTATGGATATTGCCGCTGTGCTGCATACCGATGCGCTCAATCCGCTGGCACTGGCAGGTATCATGTTCATCATGATCGCATTTGCCTTCAAAGTATCGGCAGCACCTATGCATATGTGGACACCCGACGTGTACGACGGCTCTCCAACCCCATTCACCGCCTACATGAGTACCGTGGTGAAGGCCGCGGCATTCTTCGCATTCCTACGCCTGTTTCAGGTATCATTCAATACGCTCAGTGCCCATTGGACCCTCGTACTGGCCATCATCACCGCAGCTACGCTGCTGGTGGGCAATGTTACCGCTGTGTTCCAGCAGAGTGTGAAGCGAATGCTGGCTTACTCTTCTATTGCTCAGGCTGGCTTTATGCTGTTTGCCGTACTGGCAGTCAACAAATTTGCGTGGCAGGGCATCATTATCTATGCCGTTGCATATAGTGTGGCCACCATCGGTTTGTTTGCCGTGCTGGTAAAACTGAAAGATTTCACCTACGATGGATTCAATGGCCTTGCCAAGTCGCATCCGCTGCTGGCATTCTGCGCATCTATTTTTCTGTTTTCACTGGCAGGTATTCCGCTCACCGGTGGATTTATGGCTAAGTACTATGTGCTGCTGGCAGTAGTGCAGCAGGGCCAGCTGATGTGGCTGGTAATATTTGCCCTGCTTATGGCCGCCATCAGCGTGTACTATTACTTCAGGGTCATCATCGCCATGTACTTCAAGACCGGCACCCCCGAGATGAGCTCACCCGTTACCGCCGGCGACAAGCTAATGCTCATCATCACCTGCGCATTGGTGCTGCTACTGGGTATTGCACCGCAATTGTTTTTGAACCAGGTGTAGGATTTGGTTGGGGATCAGTGGTAACAGTAACCTTGTTTTATATCATTGATGAAAACACGTTTCATTGTGTAATCTTAAGAAATCACGGTTAGGCAAAAATTTGTCTGGTAGGAACATTTCTTTCCCTTCAAATGCATAAAAGTTTTGCAGGATACTTTCGGGTGTTGATTTCATTTTCAATTTTGACGATACCCTGATGGTATATGTATCAGCATCAATGGTGATCAGTCCTGCATCAAACGCCTTGTCGTGCAGTGCATTGAGTGCCAGCCCATTCATTGGATTCATCCTGTTCTTTTCGTCCTTGCTCCATGGCACTATGTGACTAGCAATGAGCAGTTGTGGATTTGAGATGCCCGTTATACAGCATCTCTGATTATAATTGGCAAGAATGATGGTTCTGAAGATGCTCTGATTCACTCTGGTATTAACCAGCCGTTGTTTCACTATGCCCTCGGCAGGTATATCGCTGGTCTTTACTTCGTTCTGTTCTTCAATAGTCGTCTTTCGGGCTTTCGCCATCAATAGTTCGCTTTCTAACAGCGCTCCTTCCCAATTATTATAGAACTCGTTCCAAATCTCTCTGTCAAGTTTGCTTGCGTTAGATGCGCCTTTTATTCCTCTTTCCTGCAACGAAGGATCGAAACTGGCAAAGTTTCCCAGTTTTAATGCGATTGAGGAAGGTGTACGACCAATCAGAGTAGCGAGTTTTATAACCTCCGGATTACTGCTGTGCATCTTACCGAAAGGCAATTTGCAATAAAGATTGACAGCCAGAATAAGTTCCTCTCGGGACCATAGCTTTTGTCCTGCTTTCATACCTACAAGATAAATATTTTTACCCAGGTATGGTTAACCCCCCACCCTCACGGCACCGGATCATACCCATGGCCGCCCCAGGGGTGGCAGGAGCAGAAGCGCCGGAATGCCAGCCAGCCGCCGCGCAGCGGGCCGTGCTTCTTTATGGCTTCCAGTCCGTAGGCGCTGCAAGAGGGTGTGTAACGGCACTTCACGCCCAGAAATGGCGATATAGCGCCCTGATAAAAGCGGATGATAGCCACAAATAATATGGTGAGCAGGCGGCGCATCAGGCAGGCGGATTGTCGGTGGTGGTGATGGGCGGTGATGGAGTGTCGGCCGGAGGAGTAGCTACTGCAGACAGCTTTCTGATACCCGTTTGCACCAGTGGCAGTACCTGCGCATAGGTGGGCAGCTCTCTGCCGTTGAATACCAGGAATACGTGCATCTGTGTGCCGGGGGGCAGTGCCTCTATGAGTGTCTGCTTATTGAGGCGCCAGGCCTCTGCCATAAGGCGGCGCACCCGGTGGCGGTCTACCGATTGCCGGAATTTCTTCTTGGGCACGGAAAAGCCCACCTGCAGGCCGCAACGAATGGGGGCTACAGTGGTGCCGGCGTCTGGAGGCAGCAGCCGGTATACGAAACGGATGGGAAAAACAGAAAACGCTTTCCCTGAAAGGAAAAGCGTATCAATATGCTGCTCTCGCTTGAGCCGCTCATATACCTTGAAAGTAGTACGAATGGCAAGTTAGTTTTTACGGCGTGATCTTATTTCAGGCGGCGTTCGTCTGATACGGTCAGCTTATGACGACCTTTTGCGCGGCGTGAAGCAAGCACTTTACGGCCATTTGCTGATTCCATACGCTTGCGGAACCCATGTACTGATTTACGGCTACGGCGGTGCGGTTGATATGTACGTTTCATAACAGTTCGTTTTTATGCCCTTTTTCAAGGGAGTGCAAAGGTATGCCAAAAGTTTGAAGTGAACAAATTATTTAGCAGTAAAGTTCCGGAGAGGAACTTTACTGCTAGGAATACCGTTACAAAAAGTGCTTTCGCACACGTGTTCGGGTGGTTATTTTTTGCCTCCGCGGCTTATCACATTGCGGTAGGCTACTATATCGCGGTCAAAAAGGTAAAGGCCGCTTTTGTCGGCGCCTATCATCTCCAGTTTCTCGTTCAGCGTACGTGCCAGCCGCTCTTCCTCTATCTGCTCTGCCACATACCACTGCAGAAAGTTGTGCGTGGCATAGTCTTTCTCCTGCAGTGCCAGGTGCACTATGTCGTTGATCCCTTCAGACACACCCACTTCGTTTTTCAGAAACTCCTCAAACACCTTGGTGAGCGATGTAAATGTAACAATGGGCTGCTCCAGCGCCGGTACAATACCAAACCCGCCGCGCTCATTGATGTACATAATAAGCTTGAGCATATGCTGGCGCTCCTCCTCAGACTGGGCATAGAAAAATTCTGTTACCCCCTGCAGGCCGGGCTGTATATCGGCCCACGAAGCCATTGCCAGATAAATCTGAGACGACATCGCCTCATGTTTCAGTTGTTTGTTGAGTGCTTCCTGCACGCTTTTGCTTAGCATAGTATAGTGTATTAGTGTTTATCAAATTTACACTTTAATATCCGCAATGCAATGTTAATACCACTTACCTGAACCAATAACCGCCGGATATACAAAACCCAAAATTGCGCAGCTTGACATCGGCCTTTTCGTCGGGCCACAGATTGCGTAAGCCCAGCTGCGCCTTCAGCCGTACAAACAGCCCCGAAGCCAGGCGGTAGCCGCCATTCACGCCCACGCCTATGTCCATCTGCTTTATATCGTCTGTAGGCCAGGTACCCATTTTCAGTGCCCTGTCAGAGTTTACCGTGCCAGAGTGTATGTGATACTGCCCGTTGCGGTTGTAAGCCACATACGGACCCGCACCGGCAAACAAATGCGCTTCATCCTCATCGCCAAAGGCGTGCTGCACATTCAGCGGCAGCTCTATGGTATTCACCCTGTAGCGCTCATAGCTCCCGGCAGCTCCCGGCAGGTCGGCACGGTAGCCATTGGTTACATACAGCAGTCCCGGCTGGAAAACGAAATCCTCATTGAGCGGTATACCAGCGATCACGCCTACCCTGCCGCCCAGCTTGAAGTCGGTTTTCTTCGTGTCGCCGTTAAGCTTCACATGGTAGTCGCCTGCGTTCAGTCCCACCTCTACGCCATAGCCTATCTGGCTGTATCCGGTAGCGGTGGTGGCAAGTAGTATTCCGGCAAGTAAGAGTAGTTGCTTCATAGCTGTCTGAGATGTGGTTAATTATTACCCTAAAGATAAGAAATGTACCGGCTATTGTAAAACATAGGTATTCTGCCATTACCCAAACACCCCTGCATACAATGCGGCAGCCACTTTGTGGGTATATACCCGGTCGCCTATTCGCCCCACCCATTTTATGCCCTTTATAGCATTGGTTATAAACACCTCATCGGCCGCCATCAGCGCCTCGCGGGTTATGGGTTGCTCTACTATTCCACTGTGGCTGGCCAGCAGGTGCCGCCGCATCACACCGGCCACACAGCCCTCTTCAAGTGGGGGTGTATATATCTGCCCATCGCGCACCACAAACACATTGCCTATGCTGCTCTCTGCTATCCGGTTGGCGGTATTGCACACCAGCGCGTCATTCCACTTGTTTTGCCGTGCCTGGCGTGCCGCCATGGCATACACCAGTGCATTACCCGTTTTCAGGTGGCTGAGGCTGTCATCGCTTTTGTGCAGCCCCACGGCTATGCCGGCTACCAGTCCGTTTTCATTGAGCACTATGGCTGCAGCATCTACCGGGTAGCACTGTATCAGGTATTGCATGGTGCCATCCTCCATACCAAAAATGCTGCCACCGTCGGCATATACCTGCAGGCGCACACGGCACAGCCCGGTCATCTGGTTTTTCTGTACTGTTTTCAGCACTTCGGCCTCCAGTGTGCCAGCTGTGCACCTGGGTGGCAGGCGAAACTGCAGCTGGTCTATACCCGCAAACAACCGCTCCCAGTGGTATGCCGCCAGCCGTATTTTGCCATCCTGCACCAGCATGGTCTCAAACAGGCTGATGCCATACCTGAATGCGCCATTGCCTGCCGGCACCACCGCGCTTTCGGCCGCCACCATTTTCCCGTTGTTATTCGTATACAATACAGACATTTTTATAGCAGCGCCGGTAGTAATATGTGGTCGCTGCGGTAAAGTTACAGCTTCGTTAATTATGCGGCTCCGCTGTTTGCCTTTGGCCATAAATCCAAGTAATACGCATGTTTCGTTAGTTTGTTTTTTACATTTGCATAATGGCAAATTTCAGGCAAGGCGGGTTTTCCCAAATGCCCATTATTGTAAAGAACATTATCATCATCAATGTTCTTGTCTTTCTGTTGCAAAATGCGCTGGGCCCTAAGGTCGACGACTACCTTGCCCTGCACTACATACAGTCACCGCTCTTCAAATGGTGGCAGTTGTTTACCCATATGTTCATGCATGGCGGCGTAGCGCATATTTTCTTCAATATGTTTGCGTTGTGGATGTTTGGCTCCGTTCTCGAAAACGTTTTTGGTCCGCGCAAATTTCTCATGTTCTACCTGATCTGCGGCCTGGGCGCAGCAGCATGCCACCTGGGGGTACTGGGGCTGCAGTTCTACAACTTCAACTCGGCTTTTCTGTACTACCAGCAGCACCCTACCATCACCGAGTATGCCAACTTCCTCAAAAAAGCCAATGCTACAGGCCCCGTTTTTAGCCATATTCTCAAATTCTGGGCCGATACGCCCGACTGCAGCAATTGCGCGCAACAGTCTATAGAAAAGATCAACGAGCTGTATATGCTCAAGATCAATGAGGCTACTGTGGGTGCCTCCGGTGCCGTTTTCGGGCTGCTGTTTGCGTTCGGCTACCTGTTTCCCAATACTGAGCTGATGCTGCTGTTCCCTCCCATACCTATCAAGGCCAAGTGGTTTGTGACCGGCTATGCAGCCATAGAGCTCTACATGGGTATCCAGAACTCTGCCAGCGACAATATTGCCCACTTTGCACATCTGGGGGGTATGCTGTTTGCTTTTATCATTCTGCGTATCTGGAATACACGGCGCACCGGCTGGTAGCGCCCCGGGGCGGCTACAGATACAGGTACAATAAAATATAATTTGCCTCATTTGTGCCGGAATATGAACAAGGTACTTTATCATTTACTAAATTTACGGGCAGAATGCCGTCAGGGCGGCTCACACCGGCTACCCGTTTGTTTGCCGGCTACTTAACTTCGACTTATCAACATGACCATACTCCGCTTCAGAATATATTGGGAAGACGACGACCAAACCTACCGTGATATCGAGATTCAGGGCAGCCAGACGTTCCTCGATTTTCACCAGTGCATCACAAAGGCTTTCGAGTTCGACGGCAAACACCCGGCATCGTTTTACGAAAGCAATGAACGGTGGCACCGTGGCCGCGAGCTGAACTCTGAAGTGCTTGTGAATAAAAAAGACGCTCCGGCATTGTCTATGGTCAAGACACCTGTGTCTGCCCTCATCAGCCTGCCCGACCAGAAGTTTGTATATGTCTACGACCCTGCCAAAAAATGGACGTTCCTCGTAGAACTCATCGGTGTAAGCAAGGAAGAAACCTACCGCCGGGTATATCCCTTTGTACTGCGCAAAGAGGGCATTGCCCCCGCTCAGTATGGCATAAAAGGCGTGGCTGTAGACAAAATAATGGAGATTGAAGAAAAGTACGACCTCGGTGCAGAAGAAATGGCCGAAGGCTTTGGCAACGAAGGTGAAGGTGGTGCCGAAGAAGCTACCGAAACCTTTACCGAGGATACCGGTGGCGAATTCTAGCTCCTGCCCTACGTAGGTGCCAGACTAACGTATTAATACCACATTGTGCCAACACCCCAGACCAAGACACTATACGTGATTGCCGGGCCCACTGCCAGTGGCAAAACGGCGGCTGCCATTGCGCTGGCTCAGCACCTGGGTACAGCCATTGTGTCGGCAGACAGCAGGCAGTGCTACCGGGAGATGACCATTGGCACGGCAAAACCCACCCCCGCCGAGCTGGCTGCGGTGAAACACTACTTTGTCGACGAGTTTGCCGTCACTACTCACATCACCGCTGCCGACTACGAAACACTGGCGCTGCAATACCTCGATACCATATTCGCTACCCACCATACGGCTGTGCTGTGTGGCGGCACAGGCCTCTACATCCGCGCGCTGTGCGAGGGGCTCGATGCCATGCCTGAAACTGACCCGGCCATTGCCACCAGTACCGAAGCTGACTACAAACTACATGGGCTGCCATGGCTGCAGGCTGCAGTGGCGCAGGAAGATCCTGAATTTTATGCCGGCGGCGAGGTGCACAATCCCGCCCGCCTGCTGCGTGCGCTCACCTTTATCCGCAGCACAGGCACCAGCATTATGCACTTCCGCACACAGCCCCGCAAGCAGCGGCCGTTCCGCATCGTCAAGGTGGGCCTGGAGCTGCCCAGAGCCCTGCTCTACGATCGTATCAACACCCGCGTAGATACCATGATAGCTGATGGTCTTGTGCAAGAAGTGATGCAATTGCTGCCCCACCGGCACCTGAAGAACCTGCAAACAGTGGGTTACGCCGAATTGTTTGACTACATAGATGGCAAATGCACCTTGCCCGAGGCAATAGACAAAATAAAGCAACACACCCGCAACTACGCCAAACGTCAGCTTACGTGGTTTAAGAAAGATACTGAATTCGTGTGGTACGATGCCCGCACCCCCAACCTCTCTGGGGCCATACGGCAAGCCTGACAACAATCTTTCGCCTTTTTACATTAAATTGCTTTCTTATTGATTGCAGGTGTATGCCTGCAAACCCTAAATCTTTTGTTATGAGGAAGACGTTCATGCTTTTTTCCGCAGCCCTGCTGCTGCTGTCTGGCATTGCACAGGCACACAATGGCAACCCATGTGCCGACCGCAAAAAAGGCAAACCCGCACCACAAGCCAAAACCACCATGGCCGATCCCGGCGAGGGCAACTACGACATCAGTCACCTCCGGTTCCAGCTGCATGTTTCAGATACGTCTATCTATATCGAGCCCAGCAATGTAGTCACCACGGCACGGGTCACGGCACCCACTATGAGCGAATATGTCTTTGAGCTGGGCACCACACTCATCATAGACTCAGCCAAGGTGAATGGCGCACTGCTGCCCGTTACAACAGCAGGCGTGGTGCGCAAGATAACGCTGCCCGCAGCACTCACCGCCGGCACTACGTTTACCGCACAGATCTTTTACCATGGCATGCCGCCTACAGGTGGTGGCTTTTTCAATGGCATTACGCACACCGTGTCTGCCGGTGGCACACACATGGTGTATACCGTCAGCGATCCCTGGGTAGCGCTCAACTGGTGGCCCTGCAAACAGTCGGTCAACGATCAGGCCGACTCTGTAGACATGTTTGTACAGGTACCCGCCGGCGTGCTGGATGGTAGCTGCGGCAGGCTGGTAGGCACCGACGTGGCATCGGCACCCGGCTACTGGATACACCACTGGAAAACCAACTATGCCATAGACTACTACCTTATATCCATTGCGGTGGCACGCTATTCAGAGTTCCGCAACTACCTGCACTTCACCGGCAGTCCCGACTCTATGCTCATCCAGAACTTCTTTATGGATACCGCCACCTTCAACCCCGCATACAAGCGCAACTTCGACAGCGTAGCCCATATGATCGACTACTTCTCATCGCTGTTTGGCCGTTATCCGTTCTGGCAGGAGAAGTATGGTATGTGCTTTACCACCCTCAGCGGCGGCATGGAGCACCAGACCATGACCACCATAGGCGTTACCGATGTGGGCACCATAGCACACGAGCTCATGCATCAGTGGTTTGGCGACCACGTCACCTACCGCACCTGGGGCGATATGTGGCTCAGCGAGGGCTTTGCCACATTCTCAGAGCACCTCTACCTCAGCCAGTTCTGGAGTGCCGCCGCCGGCAGGACGCGCCGGCAGTCGCACCTCACGGCCGCGCTCAATAAAACCTGCGGTATGACCTATGTCACAGACACCTCTACCAGCGACAGCCTGTTTACCATCAACCAATACCAGAAAGCCAGTATCTTTATCAATACACTGCGCTACCTGGCACCCGAAGACAGCCTCTTCTTCAAGGTGCTGCGCACCTACCAGACCAACTTCTCCTTTGGCAATGCCGCCACTGCCGATTTCAAAGCTATTGCCGAGGCGGTTTATGGTTTCAACCTCGATACCTTCTTCAACCAGTGGGTATATGGCCGCGGATACCCCATATACAAAACCACCTGGAACCAGATAGGCAGTACCGTTTATGTAAAGCTCATGCAGTCGCAATCGTGCCCTTCGTACACCAGTCACTTCAGCACACCGGTGCAGATACACCTGCGGGCCGGTGCAGTAGATACGTTTATCAAGGTGTACAATAGTCTGGACACACAGATATTTTCATTCGAGTGGACACCTACTGTCACCGCAGTACTGCTCAATACAGATGTGTGGACGCTGCTCAAGAACATTGGCATCAGCAAAGATGCCACGCTGGGCATAGGCAGCATAGAGCGCGGCAACATCCGCATTCAGCCCAACCCGTCGCGCAACTATTGGGAGATAGACGAGCTGCCCGGCGACACCGGCCTGGCACTGCTGGATATGGCAGGGCGTATACTGTGGCAGGGTACCAGCCATGCCAACACCACAACCCGTATACCCGGCGAGCGCCTGCCTGCCGGCAACTACCTGCTACGCATCAGTGGCACCACCAGCGACCATATTAAGCTCGTGCACTGGTAGTGTTTAAAAGTGTGACAATACCAACTGATAAGTGAGCGCTACTTTTTTTCAAAAAGGAAAGATTCTTCGAACCCTTCAATACGTAACGTGTAAACTCCCGATTGCAGACCTGATATATCTATTGCAACATTGGAAGATAGTGATGCCCCTGCAAACACAACTACACCAATTGAGTTGAGTATTTGGTAGTGAAAACTTTTCGCGTCACTTTTAAGCATGACAGTGATTTTATCGTTCGAGGGATTAGGGTAGACTTTCACTATACCCTGTCCAGGTTTTTGAATATCGAAAACCGTGTTGGGGATTTTAAATCTTGCTACATACCTAGAACCATCAAGCGATATTGTTCCATTAGAAAAACTGCCGCTTGCATACAGAGCGTTCGCCAATGTATCTACAGATATCGTGTAAACAAATCCATTTCCTCTTAGAGCACTGGTACCGACACCCACACTGTTCCATGCAGTTCCATCCCACTTGGCGATATTAGTCTTACCCGAAGTGTATTTAAATGCGCCAGCCGCGTACACATTTTGTTTATTGTCCGACAAAATTGAGAATATAGCTTCATCTGCATTAAGAGCGCCGCTGCCTGACCCTAATTCGCTCCATGACATCCCATTCCACTTGGCAACATAGTTTTTGCCCGCCGGATTTGTAAAAAAACCACCTGCATAAACATTCCCACTTATATCTGAGTGAAGAGTCCAAATAGCCATATTCGCATCCAGCGTACTGCCTCCAGAGCCCAATTCATTCCAGGTAACCCCATCCCATTTGGCGACATACTTATGCACTCCGTTAGTAAAATCACCTCCTGCGTATATGTTGCCAGCATCATCAGAAACGATAGATAATATGTAGCTGTCTGCATTGAGCGTACTTATTCCAGTACCAAGTTCAATCCAAGCAGTGCCATTCCATTTAGCCACGTAATTATAACCACTTGCATTTTTAAATAAACCGGCAGCATATATGTTGCCAACTGGGTCGGTGCAAATTGTATATATTCCGGAATTTGCATTAAGCGCACTACTGCCTGTACCAAGTTCATGCCAGGCAGTACCATCCCATTTCGCCACATAGTAAAACCCGGCTCCATTCTTAAAACCACCAGCTGCGTACACATTACCAGTCAAATCTGTGCAAATCGTTTCTATTACTCCATTGGCATTTAGTGCCGTAGCTCCTGATCCCAATTTACTCCACGTCACTCCATCCCACATTGCAACATATTTGAACCCTGCGCCACTTGAGGGACTATCCGTAAAAGCACCTGCAGCATACACTTTTCCAGAATTGTCTACACATGTTGTATAAATAACATCATTTGCATTCAATGCACTGGCTCCGGAACCAACTTCCTCCCAACTCTGGCTATGACATAGGGAGGTATAAACCAAAAGAACCATCACCAACAATCCAGTTCTCATCAGCAAGCTATATTCGAATATTTATAAAGACACTGTACTATAGACGTGTTTTTTTATAATTTATTTTGCGAATACAGAAATAAAATATTTTCACTTTTGTTTCACCCGCCACTTCCCACACAATCCAAAAGGCGTTTTTGCGGCAAAACGAGCCGCCAGCGCGGCAAATTTCTTTTACCATATACCGCTGGCGCGATATCATAAATACCAGTTTTGTACACATCCGCCTTAATGCAGACCTTTAGTACAACCAAATCCCGACCGGCTATCACATGAATACATATTACATACCTATATGGCAGCAAGTGCGCAATTTTTGCGCAAAAAGATGGATTAAACCTATACACAAAACATTGTTATTCAACGCATTAATCCTCATTTGCCATTTGCAAAAAAAATTGCGCACCAGTGCGCAAAAATCAGGATTAGGCTACAAATGCGCTGCCCCGGGCAGCTATTACTATCTGTTGCCCGTTGCTGCCAGCGCCATCTGCAACATCTCCATATGGTCGAAAGCCAGGGCGGTTATTTCAGACACTGGTATCCACCGGGCATCGGCTGCATCATCGTTGCCGGCCACAGCTGCTGCCTCGGGCAGGGTGGTGTAGTAGGTCACCGTCACTGTACGCCCGCGTGGGTCGCGCCCCACCTTTCCGTACACACCCAGAAAAGTCATTGTGGGCACCCGCAGGCCGGTTTCCTCTTCCAGCTCACGTATTGCGGCGGCCTGCAGTTCCTCATCATCCTCTACAAATCCGCCCGGTATCGCCCACATGCCTTTGAAGGGGTCGTTCTTTCTGGTAATCAGCAGCACCTGCAGCCCTGTAGCACCCGGGCAAAAGACAATGGCATCGGCTGCCAGCTTTATATTTTGGTTGATCATATTCGGTTCAAAATTAAAAAATCAGTATTCACGCCCTGCTCCGCCTTGTACCATCTTGTTAAATATTCGGCCCCACACGGCGCAATCGTATAAATCAGTAACTTCGTGTGAGAAAAACCGCTATTATGAAGTATGTCGTTTTTGCACTCCTTATGCTCGTTGGGCACTCCGGAGCTATGGCGCAGGAAATTTACAATAGTTCGGGCAAGGCCAACTACAAGAATAAAAAGAAAAAAACCGGCTACGACCCCGATAAGCTGGTGCTGGGTGGTGGCATCAATCTGGCATTCGGCAGTGGCTATGCCAACCTCGGCGCATCACCTATTGTAGGCTACCGGTTTATGAAGAAGTTTTCGGCAGGCGTGGGTCTTGGTTATCAGTACTACAAATACCCTTCTTATGTCGACCCATCCAATAATGTTCACTTCGACTACATGAACATTATTTACCCCAATGTCTGGGCACGTTACTTTGTTTTCCGCAACATCTTCCTTACCAGCACATACGAGTACGACATTATAAACCTGAGAGAACCACTTGACCGTTTTGGTAATCTGAACGAAACAAGAACCAAGGTGACCAACAGTTGCATGCTGCTGGGGCTGGGGCTGCGCCAGTCGCTGGGTGGCAGGGTATCATTCTACGGAGAGCTGTTTTACGACCTCCTGCAGGGCGACTACAGTCCTTACCCCAAAAGTTCTCCGGCGCTCCGGTTTGGTGTAGCAGCAGGATTATAAAAAGTTGATAAAATAAATCTAATTTCAGGCTTTGCAGGCTGCAGCAAAGCCTGTTTATTTACACGCATGAATTCAGCAATACTGCTACTCATCATTTTTGCCTATTTCTCTGTATTGCTGGGAATAGCGTTTTATACCTCCCGCGGTTCCGACAATGAGTCTTTTTTCATTGGCAACCGCAGCAGCAAGTGGTGGCTGGTGGCCTTTGGCATGATCGGCACTTCGCTTTCGGGAATGACGTTCATATCCGTACCGGGCAATGTAGGCAAGGCAGGCTTCACCTACTTCATGGTGGTTATAGGGTACTGGCTGGGCTACTTTGCGGTGGCATACATATTGCTGCCCTTGTACTACCGGCTGCAGCTCACATCCATATACACCTATCTGGACAAGCGGCTGGGCACCAATGCCTACAAGACAGGGTCATTGTTCTTCATCCTTTCGCGTACGCTGGGTGCTACCATCCGGCTGTATCTTGTCATCAAAGTACTGCAGAAGTTTGTGCTCGAAGATATGGGTGTACCCTTTGAGCTCACAGCCATCATCATTCTGGGTCTCATATTGTTGTATACCTATCGCGGCGGCGTTAAGACAATAGTGTGGACAGATACACTGCAGACAACTTTCATGCTGCTGGCGCTCATTATCTGTGTTGTGTACATCATGCAGAATCTGCACCTGAATGCTGGCACCACCTGGGCAGCCATGACAGACAAAGGCTATACGCACCTGCTGCAAACCGACTACAAAAGCCCCGGCTTTTTCCTGAAGCAGATACTGGGCGGCGCCTTCATAACCATCGCCATGACCGGCCTGGACCAGGAGATGATGCAGAAAAACATCAGTGTCAGCAACCTGAAAGACGCGCAGAAAAACATGGTGGTATTCTGTTTTGTACTGCTGGTCGCCAACTTCATATTCCTGCTGCTGGGTGGGCTGCTCTACCTCTATGCCGGCGCCAATGGCATTGCCACTGTGGGCGACGATCTGTTTCCCGCTATCGCTATCAACAGCGGGCTGCCGTTCTTCATCACAGTGTGCTTCCTCATCGGCCTCATATCTGCAGTGTTTCCCAGTGCCGACGGTGCCCTTACGGCACTCACATCGTCTTTCTGTATAGATATCCTGGGCATCAGACGCAACCCCAATATGACCGAAGCACAGCAGAAGAAAACAAGGCTCATTGTACACAATGCGTTTGCTATCGTGTTCCTGTGCTGCGTGTTCTTCTTCCGCACTATAGACAATGGCTCGCTGATAGACATACTGCTCAAAATGGCCGGATTCACCTATGGCCCGCTGCTGGGGTTGTTTGCGTTCGGCATACTCACCAATCGCAATACCCGCCCCAGACTACCTATCTGGATCTGTCTGGCGGCTCTGGCGGCTACATTCGGTGTAGATTTTATCAACAATACCGGATGGTATATCGACAAGCTGCACATTGGTGCAGATACCGCCACCTCACTCAATGCATTGTCCGAATCAATTTTTCATGGGTATAAAATAGGCGTAGAACTGCTGATCGTCAATGCGCTCATCACATTCAGTCTGCTATACCTGTTTGCTTCGGCATCACACAAAACCACAACCAACCAAGTATCATGAAGGATCAATTCAGTAGCCTGAAAATGCGTGACTGGACGGAAACAAAGTCACATTCCAGCTGGCAGATATTTAAGATAATGGCAGAATTCGTGCAGGGGTTCGAAACACTGGCACGTATAGGGCCCTGTGTGTCCATCTTCGGCTCAGCACGCACGCAGCCCGGCAACAAATATTACGAGCTGGCAGTAGAGATCTCGCGCAGGCTTGCCGAGGAAGGCTTTGGCATCATTACAGGTGGTGGCCCCGGCATTATGGAAGCAGCCAACAAGGGCGCTCATGCAGCCAATGGCAAATCTGTAGGCCTCAACATACAGCTGCCTTTTGAGCAAACCAGTAATCTGTATATCAACAAAGATACTTCTATAGATTTCGACTACTTCTTTGTGCGTAAGGTGATGTTTACAAAGTACTCGCAGGGCTTCATTATGATGCCCGGCGGATGGGGAACAATGGATGAGTTTTTTGAAGTGGCCACACTGATACAAACACGCAAGTTTACGCAGACACCCATGGTATGTGTGGGCACTGCTTATTGGTCTGGTCTATTTAACTGGATGCGCGAAACCATGCAGGAAGGGGAGCACAACATCAGCCCCGGCGATCTGGAACTGATCAGAATATTCGATACTGCAGATGAGGTGGTAGAATACTTCAGCCACTTTTATACGCACAACAAATTGCAGCCAAATTTCTGATTACAACATGACTACATCATTGCTTTCTCAGCAAATAGAACAGTATACCGAAACCTATACCACTGCCGAGTCGCCGCTGCTCGCCGCGCTCAACCGCGAAACGCATCTGAAACGTGGTGACGCTGTGATGCTTTCAGGACACCTGCAAGGAGCTGTACTGCAGATGATCAGTCATATGGTGAGCCCACGGCATATACTGGAGATTGGCACGTTTACGGGCTATTCCGCCATTTGCCTTGCACATGGGCTGGCAACCGACGGGCACCTGCATACTATAGAAATAGATGAGGAGCTGCAGGACATAGCCGGCAAATACATAACAGAGGCAGGCTTGCGCAGCAAGATAACCCAGCATATAGGCCCGGCAGCAGATATAATCGGTACTATTTCGGGGCAGTTCGACCTCGTCTTTATCGATGCCGACAAGAGCAACTATGAGTTGTATTACGACCTAGTATTCAATAAAGTGCCTGTGGGTGGGTTCATTATCGCAGACAATGTATTGTATGATGGAGAAGTAGTATTGCCACCCGAACAGCAAAGCAAAAACTGTCGTGCCATTTGCAGCTTTAACGAAAAGGTAAAGGCGGATACACGTGTACAACGGTTGCTGCTGCCGGTAAGAGATGGACTGATGATCGTGCGGAAATTGGCAGAGTGAAAACACACGGGCATGCAGGTTGTGTTGGCTTTACCAGGTTCTTTTTATCTGAATTACCTCTGCACATTCAAGCCCAGGTTGCTCAGCAGTTGTTTCAGCCCATCCCAGTCTTCGCCACGCAAGTTTAGTGCTATGTAGCGCCTTGTTTTCTGATCTCTTGTTGTGATTTTAATATACCTCACCACATTCCATACAGAGGCAAATTCAACAGCTGTAATATCTTTTAAATAGAAGACTCTTTGTTTCCAGGGTAGGTTGTGGTTCTTTATTACAAGGTAGCGTGCCGCAACTCCAAAGTAATTTAATGCACCGGGTGCCGGCAAAATGACGTGCCAATAAAAGAGAAAAAGCAGGATCATCAAAACACCCCAAACACCCTGCGATAGGGCTATTCCAGCTGCGACAAGGATAAGGCAAAACACAATGGTGTAGCAAATTCGTCTTACCTCACTACCCCTGAAGTATCGGATAGTGAGGTGTCTAACATCGGGTGTGCCCCATGTAAGTTGCTGCGCCATTGCATTATTGGAATATCTTACCCGGGTTTAGAATACCCTTTGGATCAAATACCTGCTTTATCTGCTTCATCAGTTGCATCTGCGTATTGCTAAAGGCTATATCCATAAACTCTTTCTGTACCAAGCCGATGCCATGCTCTCCAGATATAGTGCCGCCCAGGCGCACTACCTCCATGAATAGCCTGCGTATTCCTATCGGTAACTTCGTCTTCCAGTCTTCATCGCTCATGCCTGCTTTTACAATATTCACGTGCAGGTTACCATCACCGGCATGGCCATAGCATACCGAGTGAAAGCCAAATTCACGACCCAGTTCTTTGATAATGGTCAGCAATTCAGGAAGCTCGGCACGTGGTACTACGGTGTCTTCTTCTTTGTACACAGAGTTGCTCTTCACTGCCTCTCCTACCTTTCTGCGCAGTGTCCACAACATCTGCTTTTGCTCATGGCTGTCTGCAAACAGGATCTCGTCTATATCGTAGCGCTGCACTATCTGCGATATAGCTTCAGCATCACGGTACAACTCATCCATATAGTTTCCGTCTACCTCTATGAGCAGGTGTGCGGCTATATCATCTGGCAGGCTGATGCCTGCAGACTGTACATAACGCATAGACCACTCAATTGCATCGCGCTCCATGAACTCCAGTGCCGACGGGGTATAGCCTGCCAGGAAAATCGCGTTAACCGCCTCGCACGCCTGCACCGCAGAGCGGAACGGAACCAGCATTAGCAGATCGTGTTTTACTGCAGGTATGAGGCGGAGTACTATTTTGGTAATTATGCCCAGTGTGCCCTCGCTGCCTACTATCAGTTGTGTGAGGTTATATCCGGTCGCATTCTTCAGTACGTTAGCGCCGGTCCATACCACATCTCCCGACGGAAGTACAATTTCCAGATTCAGTACGTAGTCTTTTACTACACCATACTTTACGGCTCTGGGACCGCCGCTATTCTCTGACACATTGCCTCCTATAAAGCACGAACCCTTGCTTGCCGGATCGGGCGGGTAAAACAACCCCATTGCTTTAAGGTGCTCCTGCAATTCCTGCGTGATCACCCCAGGCTCTGTTGTCACCTGAAAGTTACGACTGTCGACATTCAGGATTTTGTTGAAGCGCTTCATGTCGAGCACTATCCCACCAGAAACCGGCAGTGCGCCGCCACTTAGTCCGGTACCGGCACCGCGGGGTGTTACCGCAATTTGCTCACTGTTGCAGTATTTCATGATGATGCTCACTTCCTCTGTTGTTCCGGGTTGCAGCACCACCTCGGGCATATATTTCAGGTCTTCCGTATGATCGGATGCACAGCGTTCCAGATGCTCAACATCGGTAAGCACAAATGGTGCTCCCAGAATTGATTCAAAACAGGCAATATCCTCCTGCAGTACCTTTTTGTAAAACATGGTGCAAAGTTGCACAAAATTAAATTGAGAAAGCCATGCCGCAGAACAGTGCATATTCCCTTTGCCAAGGTTTGAATACTCAAATAATCAGACCCTGACTGTTGTGGCCAGAAGCAAATATCAACCACATTAATGCAAATTGAGTCAGCAGATTGACTAAATTAATAAAAATTACGTCAGCCAGATGACCTATTTTATATAAATTACGTCATTCGAATAACTCAATTTATGTAAATTGCGTCAGTAAAATGACCTATTTTATGTAAATTGCGTCAGCTAAATATCCCAATTTGTATAAATTGCGTCAGTAAAATGACCCATTTTATGTAAATTGCGTCAGCCTTAAACCAAAACAGCACTTGTATGAACATTGTACGGCTTCTGAGTAAGTCAATCGAAAAGCAAATAGGAAAACAAAAAGTTATCATGCTTTACGGCTCACGGCGTACAGGCAAGACAACCATTATTGATAACATTGCTCAAAAATATGGCGATGATGTACTTATGCTTCAGGGAGAAGATATGCAGGTAGCCGTGATGCTGGCACAAAGAACAATTGCAAACTACCGCAGGCTAACACGCGGCAAAAAGATTATCATAATAGATGAGGCACAAGCAATACCCGATATAGGCATGATACTGAAACTGATGATTGATAACATCAAAGGCATCACAGTAATAGCCACCGGCAGCAGCAGCTTTGACCTGGTGAACAAAACAGGAGAACCGCTTGTGGGCCGCAATCTGGTTTACCAGTTATACCCTTTAGCTCAGGCTGAACTGGCTACCTCTGAAGATGCGTTTGCTACAGTCAGAAATCTGGAACAAAGGCTGATTTACGGAAGCTATCCCGAACTATGGCAGTTGGAAGATATTGCAGACCAAAAAAATTATCTGCTGCAACTGGTAAACAGCTACCTGCTCAAAGATCTGCTGATACTCGAGAACATAAAGGGAGCCGATGTGCTATACAAACTACTGCAACTGCTGGCATGGCAGGTGGGTAGTCAGGTCAGCACAGTAGAACTTGGCAATAGTCTGCAGATCAATAAAGTAACGGTAGAGCGCTATCTGGACCTATTATCAAAGGTATTTATTATCTATCCGCTAAGTGGCTATAGCAGCAACCTGCGAAAAGAAGTTAGCAAAAGCCGCAAATGGTATTTTTATGATAATGGTATCCGCAATGCACTGATCAACAATTTCAGCCCGTTACAGAGCAGAAATGACATAGGCCAGCTTTGGGAACAATACCTGCTCAGCGAACGGATGAAATACAACAGCTATAGAGGTTACAGCCCGCAATACTACTTCTGGCGCACCTACGACGGGCAGGAAATAGACCTGCTGGAGCTGGCAGACGGACAACTACAGGGAATAGAATGCAAATGGAAGCAAAACAAAAAAACGAAAATTCCGGTTGCATTTGCAAAAGCCTATCCTGATGCCAACTTCTCTATACTTGACAAAGACAACTACCTGGACTGGATACGAGAATAAACAGACAGGTAGTTGTCTTGCGATTAATGCTGTAAATACACCTATCAGGTAATACTTTTTGCTTTCTACCTGCTACTATCTACTTTTGACAGTCGGGCAGTCAGTTATTTGCCATTGCAATAAACAACGTACTTTCTTTTTCACCTCATGATTCTCGTTACCGGAGGCAGTGGATTTCTAGGCAGGCACCTTGTACAGCATCTGTCTGAACAAGGTAAAAATGTACGCGCACTATATAATAGCTGCGTACCCAACAAATATCTGACCAGCTTACCAGGTGTTATCTGGCAGAAATGTGACCTGCTGGATGTTTATGCAGTATCCGAAGCAATGGAGGGGATAACCGATATCTATCATTGTGCTGCGATTGTCACTTTTGATCCGCGACAAAGGGAAGAGATGCTTCACTTCAACCCTGAAAGCACTGCCAATATCGTAAATCAGGCAATTGAACAGGGCATCCGGAAAATGGTGCATGTAAGCTCAGTTGCAGCCCTTGGGCGTACCGGTGACAATAAAAAACTCATTGACGAAGAGCAGGAATGGGGCGAGAACAAATACAATTCTGCATACGGCCTCAGCAAGTACCTGGCCGAAAACGAAGTTTGGCGCGGTGTAGGAGAGGGAATATGTACTGCCATCATAAATCCATCAGTTATTATAGGCGGAAATCCTATGCTGACCACAGATCCTGAATTCTGGAATAAAGGGTCTGCACAACTTATGAAAGTGGCTGAAAAAGAATTCCCATTCTATACTGAAGGCGTAAATGGCTGGGTAGACGTGCAAGATGTGGTACGGGCTATGACCTTGCTGATGGATACAGACATTGAGTCTGAAAGGTATATTCTGAACTCAGGCAACCATTCTTTTAAAGAAGTTTTTACTTTGATGGCCGCAGCACTGAGCAAAAAACCACCCCGCTTTCGTGCAGGTCCGGTTATTACAAGTATCATCTGGCGACTTAGCCTGTTATACAGCAAAATTGCTGGTACAAATGCTGTTATTACCCGTGAAACTGCGAGTAATGCGCAAACCAGATCGCTATACGACAATACAAAACTATTAAACGCATTTCCTCAATTTCAATACACACCAGTGAAAGACAGTATCGAAAATATGGCACGTTCTTTCAGGCAGCAGCAAAAATCTCATTAGCTAAAGGCTATATACCTTGCCTGAAAATACTTGTATATAGCACCACTGCTAATTAACAGCTTCAGATACACTGGTCAAATGTTTTTTTCGTTATTTAAAAAAACAGTCGTATTCTTGCATTAAGGAAACAGACATTGTTCCAGCCTACATTCAGTTTACCTGAAAAAATTCCCGTAGTTTATTTTTCAATTTAAGTTCATAGACATTCAGGATTAACCATTTTTTATTCAAAAAAATTCAAGGAAAATTTACAAGCATGCCTTACGACATTATGCAGCTAAATGATATGCTCATTCCTGAGCTTGTCGACGTAGCTGACACACTAAAAATTCAGAACGCAGGTACTTTAGACAAACAGGCTTTGGTGTACAAAATTCTTGACCAACAAGCCCTACTGGCGGCACCTGCAGCAGAAGAGCCAAAGAAGAAAAGAGGCCGCAAACCAAAAGAAGCAACAGAAGAAGTTACCGTACCGGAAGTTGTAGTTGCACCTGAAATAGTTGTTGAAGCACCAGCTGCTGCTGCACCTGCCGAAGAACTTCAGGACAAAAAAAGGCGCCAGCGCAAGCCCAAGGAGGATATGCCCCCGATGGCGCGTCCGAAACCGAATCAGGGCCCTGTGCCAGATTGGGCTGAGCGTAAAAGTCTGGAGCCAAAGAAACCAACAGTTAGTCTTTTTAATAATAAGAATTCACAGCCGCCACCGGCAGCTCCGGAACCCGAAGCACCCAAGCAAGCTGAACCCACCGGCATAACAATGCCTGAACCGGAGTCTGCAGAAACAGCACAGGCTCCGCAACAAATACAACCAGAAGCTACAGAAACACCGAAACCAGAGCGCCCTGCACAACAGCCATTTAACAGGCCACAGCGCAGAGAACCCCAGCAGCAAAGCACCTTCAATCTGGAGTTTGAAGGTATTGTAGCCAGCGAAGGCGTGCTGGAAATGATGCCTGATGGGTACGGCTTCCTGCGTAGCAGTGACTACAACTACTTGAGCTCTCCGGATGATATTTATGTATCTCCTTCACAGATAAAGCTCTTCGGGCTAAAAACCGGCGATACCGTAAAAGGCAATGTGCGCCCACCAAAAGAAGGTGAAAAATACTTTGCACTGCTGAAAGTGGAAAGCATAAACGGCAGACTACCTGATGAAATCCGCGATCGTGTTCCGTTCGACTACCTTACACCACTTTTCCCTTTTGAGAAGCTGAGCCTTACCACTACCGGCAACAACTACAGCACCCGCATCATGGACCTCTTTACGCCTATAGGCAAGGGGCAACGCGGATTGATTGTAGCGCAGCCCAAAACAGGTAAGACCATGCTGCTGAAAGAAGTTGCAAATGCTATTGCAGCAAATCATCCGGAATGTTATCTGATGATAGTGCTGGTAGATGAGCGCCCTGAGGAAGTAACAGATATGCAGCGCAGTGTACGTGCCGAAGTAATTGCATCAACATTTGATGAACCTGCTGACAAACACGTAAAAGTGTCTACAATAGCATTGCAGAAAGCAAAGCGACTAGTGGAAGTAGGTCATGACGTAGTAATACTGCTCGACTCTATAACCCGTCTGGCGCGTGCCCACAATACTGTTGCACCCGCAAGTGGCAAGGTGCTGAGTGGTGGTGTGGAGGCAAATGCAATGCAGAAGCCTAAACAGTTCTTTGGCGCAGCCCGTAAAATTGAAAATGGCGGCTCGCTCACCATTCTTGCAACAGCGCTGATAGATACCGGCTCTAAAATGGACGAGGTTATCTTTGAAGAATTCAAGGGTACCGGCAACATGGAACTGCAGCTGGATCGCAAGCTGGCCAACAAGCGTATCTACCCGGCTATTGATATCACGTCATCATCTACACGCCGCGATGACTTGCTGCTGGATAAAGATGTTCATAACAAGATGTGGCTGCTGCGCAATCATATCTCTGACATGAATACCGACGAAGCAATGCACTTCCTGCTACAGCAAATGCGTGGTACAAAGAGCAACGAAGAATTTCTGGCAACAATGAATAAATAGAATGCTGCGATAGCCGCATTGGCTAAGCAACAAAATATCATAAAAGTAAAGGGTGTCTCTTAGAACTGAGACACCCTTTACTTTTATAAGCTTGCGCCGAAACTACCTATCCAATGATTCGGTCATTTTTGTGCGTGTTTTGCGTACCCAGTCTTTCAACCTGAATGCCAGCAAACACATTGCAGGGACAACAATAAGCGTAAGCACAGTGGCAAAAAACAGACCATAGATCATAGTCCATGCCAGCGGAGCCCAGAATGCGTTACTATCGCCGCCAAAGAATATATCGGGTTTGAAGTGAGTAAGCAATCCGGCAAAATCAATATTAAGCCCAACAGCCAGCGGTATGAGACCCAATATCGCTGCAGTAGCGGTAAGCAGTACCGGCGTCATACGGGTACGTCCTGCTTCTATTATCGCATCGTACGGTGCCATACCCTCTTCCAGCATCAGATCCATAAACTCTACCAGCAATAT
This sequence comes from uncultured Bacteroidota bacterium, assembly GCA_903824665.1. Classification (GTDB taxonomy): domain Bacteria; phylum Bacteroidota; class Bacteroidia; order Chitinophagales; family Chitinophagaceae; genus Nemorincola. Next base: position 100,125 of record CAIJXT010000015.1, read on the forward strand.
ACCATTACGTACCACTATACCCATAAGCGCTACAATACCGATACCACTCATTACCAGTGAGAATGTATTACCGGCGATACTATACCCGAGGAACACACCTGTAACGCTGAATAACACCTCGCTCATAATAATTACAGTACGGCTGATAGAGTTGAACTGAAGTACAAGTATCAGGATGATCAGTCCGAAGGCTATAAGCATCGCATTACCAAGGAAGCCCATTGTTTCAGCCTGCTCTTCCTGCTGGCCGCCCATTACTATGTTCACACCTGCAGGTATCGGGAAGTTGTTGAGCTCTGTTTGCACCGCAGCAACTACATCATTTTCCTGAAAGCCTGTCAGTACGTTGGATGATAGCGCAATGATACGTTTCTGATCTTTACGCTTTACGCCGCCATAGGTAGATGAGTAGCGCACATCGGCAAAGGCGCTGACTGGCACTGTACGTATCATGCCACCCATACCCATATCCCTGTATATCACCGGCATATTGCGTATTGCCTCTACATCTTTGCGCTGCTCTGACGAATACCTGAGGTAAATCGGATAATCATCGTTGGCATCGCGGAACCGTGATACTTCCTTACCAAAAACAGCGGTACGCAATGCAGCAGCAACAGCATACGTACTGATGCTTTCATTGTTCATACGCTCTCTGTTCAGATCAAAAATGATCTCCGGTTTATCAGCCTGGAAGTCGCTGCGCAATTCCTCTACACCGGGCACCTCCTTCTTCTGCAAAAAGCTCTTCAACCGGTCTGATGTAGCGATCAGTGTATCCAGATTATCGCCAGTGATCTCAATAACTACAGGCTTGGGCAATGGTGGCCCACCCTGCTCTTTATCTACGGTTACTTCTGCTCCCGGATATTCCCTCACTACCTTTCTGATCGCGTCCAGGTACTTCTCAGAAGAGATGCCTTTACGTTTTGCAAACTCCACAAAAGCCACCGTTATCTTGCCTTTATTAGGGAAATCTCCTATTTCGTTGGTAGTAGGATCTACAGCACCCACCGTAACATTTGAAATCACAGACTTTACTATTGGGTTCTTTTTGCCTGTCTTCAGGTCTATATCCAGTGCCTTGTACACCTTTGTCTCCAGCTTCTGCAACACCGCATCCGTATGCTTCTGATCTGTACCGATAGGCATGTTCAGATACACATACACAAAGTTAGGATCGGCAGAAGGGAAGAATACAAAGGGAGGATTGCGTGCCGTATAGGTCATGATAGATACCGGAAACAAAACAATAGTAACCACCAGTATCGCTATCGGATATTTAAGCGCCCCCTTCAGCATACGTGTATACCAATCGCGGAATGCAGGCCACGCTTTGTTCTGGAACGCATGTATCCATTTTGACAGAATGAACTTCTCAAGCAGAATAAATAAGTAAATCACGACAACGAAATTGCCCATGCCGAATGCGCCACCCAGATAGCTTATAGCTGCTATGGCCAGAAACACAACCAGCATTGCTTTATCGCGGCGTCCGAATGTTTTGGGCGTACTCACATCATGATTCTCAGGCTTCATAAAACTCACCGCAAACACCGGATTGATGATATATGCCACAGCCAACGATGCCAGCAGCGTGATGATGAGTGTAACGGGCAGGAAGAACATGAAGCTACCGATAACCCCTTTCCAGAATGCCAGTGGGATAAATGGTATCAGCGTTGTAACTGTACCAGAAAGTACCGGCAGGAACACCTCTCCTGTAGCCAGCTTGGCGGCCTCTTTTATGCTTCGCTTACCATTGTCGAAAATACGGTGCGTATTCTCTATCACCACAATAGCGTCATCGACTACTATACCCAGCGCCAGCAGAAAGGAGAACAGTACTATCATATTCAGTGTGAAACCAATAGACGGCAACACCATGAAGGCAATGGCACAAGAAAGTGGCACCGAGAGCGCCACAAACAACGCATTGGTTACGCCCATAAAGAACATCAGTATCAGTGTCACCAGTATAAAGCCGATGATTATGGTATTGATCAGATCGGTAAGTGTGCTTTTGGTAGACTCTGACTGGTCTCCGGTGATCACAATTTTAAGATCCTTGGGCAGGTCGTGCATCTGCATTTCCTTCATCAGTTCTTCAATCTTCTCAGAAGCTTCAATCAGGTTTGCACCGCTCGCCTTGATCACGTTCAGTGTGATCACATTCTGGCCATCCAGGCGGGCAAAACTCTTCTGCTCTACAAATGTGTCTATCACCACCGCAATGTCCTTCAGCAATATGCTCTTGCCCTGCTGATTCTTTACAATGATGTCTCCAATCTCATGTCCGTTCTTGAATTCGTTCTTTACACTCAGTACACGCTTCTGATTGTTCATCGACACTTCACCCGCAGTCATAGAGATATTCTCACTGGCTACTGCACGGTCGATATCATCGAAGGTGAGGCCAGATGCCTGCATACGAAACAGGTCTACATTGATCTGGATCTCGCGCTCAGGTGCACCTACCAGGTCTACACGCTTTATCTGCTTTACTGCCTCTATTTTGTCTTTAACTTTATCGGCATATTTCTTCAGCCTGTTCAGGTCATAGTTGCCTGATACGTTCACGTTCAGGATAGGAAACTCAGAAAAGTCAATATCCTTTACTTCCGGCTGAAAGGGAAGGTTCTGCGGCAGATCCTGCTTCGCTTTGTCAACTCCATCTTTCACATCCTGCTTCGCTTTGTCAACTTTTACATCGGTGTTGAACTCTACGATCACCACAGAATAGTCCTGAAACGAATTGCTGGTAACGCGCTTTACACCGGTCAGGTTCTTTACCTGCTTTTCAATCGGTTTCGTCACCAGATTCTCCATGTTTTCAGGCGATGTTCCCGGATACACGGTCTGCACAATTATCTGTGGCAGCTTGATCTCCGGAAACTGCTCCTTGGGCAGATTCAGATAAGCCATCAGGCCCACAAAGGTGATGAGCACTGTAAGTAAGTATACCGCCGTGCGGTTGTCTATCGCCCAACTCGATAGTTTGAACTCTTTGAATTTATCTTTCATTTTATTTTTGTTGTGCTGCTATGAATATTATTATGCAAACCGGTCGCACATTGGCTCCTGTACACACCACGTCCTGCTACGATTACGTACAGACGAAGCCCCATCCCACACTCTTCCTAAGCTATGCTACCTTTTTTACCTGTAGTCCTATTGTATGTTAATTGCTTCGCCCTCATCCAGATCCTGATAACCAGCAATGATCACTTTGTCGCCTGGCTCCAGACCATTCAATACTTCTACCTGACCATTGGCATTGCGGCCTGTGGCGATCATTTTCAGTCGTGCGGTGGTACCATTTGCTACATAAACCATTTCGCCTTCAGCGGTTTTCTGTATTACTGATACTGGCACAACCAGTGCTTTGGGATTAGAATAGTTTGCGATCTTCAATATGCACGACATATTGGGGTGCAGCTTGCTGGTGTTGTCCAGCTTGATCTGCACCAGGAAAGAGCGTGACAACGGATCAACAGCCTTCGACACAAACGACACCTTTGTTTTGATAGAATCCTTTGTATCTGTAAAAATCAGCGTAGCAGGGTCACCTACTTTTACCTTGCCTATGTAGTTCTCACCCAGGTTGGCCTCAGCCTTCAACTTGTTGGTGTTCACTACCCTGATAAAGCCCATCGCCGACTGGTCGCCTACTTTCAGTGATACCATATCTACCGTGCCGCTTATTGGCGATATAACATTGTACAGGTCTTTGCCTGCCTGAGCCACCGCTTTCTGTTTTACCAGATTTTCATACTGTGTCTTTGCTGACATCAGTTGCACTTCGGTACCTATGTTTTGCTCCCACAGTTTCTGCTGTTTTTCATACAGTGCTTTGGCCAGTTCTATCTGTGGCTCCATTGCATTGATTTGCTGCTGAGCAATTGCAGCATCCAGCGTGGCCAATACCTGTCCCTGGCGAACCTGCTGCCCTACCTGTACCAATACACGGTTTACTGTGCCCATGGTACGCGCTGTTGCGTTTACCACTTCGTCACCATTTATCTGCGACTGCACTTCTATGAATGCGTTGAAAACTGTTGGCTGCACTTCCATCACAGATACAGCTGTTACCCTGCCGCCGGCAGTGTCTTTGCTGCCTGCTTCCAGTGCTTTGATCTTGATCTCTATCTCGCCGCGTTGTTTTTTCAGCGACGCCAGCTCTGCTGCAGGGTCTTTGGTGCCGCCGCCGCATGATGCGAATATGATTGCCGGAATAAGTAATAAATAAGAACGTTTCATTTTATATAGTGTGTTTGTTTGATGCTGATAATTAGATTTTATTTCCTTTTTGTTGATTGCCGGTTGGTGCTGTTGTTTACTTCAGCAGGCCAAGCGCTTTTTTAAGATCTGCCTCTGCGTTGATCACATCCAGCAAAGCCATAAAGTAGTTGTTCTGTGCTCTCAGCAGATCGGTCTGTGCGGTGGTCACTTCCAGATTGCTGCCCACACCTGCTTTGTATTTTTTCTGTGCCAGATCCAGTACACTGTTAGACAATTCAAGATTGCGTTTCTGACTTTGAACCTGCAGCATTGAGTTTTTCAGTGTAGTACGCGATGTAGACGCCTGGAAATCGATGCTCTTCTTCAGATTATCAATGTTGTTTTTTGTTTTTTCAATATTTAGCCTTGCTTCGCGCACCTGATGCTGACGGGCAAAACCATTGAATATCGGCGCGTTGATAGAAACACCCAGTACCGAACTTGGAGCATACCAATCAGTGTTAAACAGATTGTTGAACCGTGTGTGACCGTAATTGTCACCATATGCCCAGAAACCGCTCACAGATGGTATAGCAGATAACTTGTATCGTTTCAGATCAAATTCATTGAGCTTCAGTGCAGTCTGGAGAACCGCATACTCAGGTACGCGCTCATAATTTTCTTTCTCTGCAATCAGTGTTGCATTCGATTGCCACGACTTCTCTACACTGGTATCTGTAAGTACTATTGGTGTATTGATATCCATACCCAGATTGTACTTCAGCACCTGCTCTGCTACTACCAGCATATTGCTCACCTTCATGCTGTCGGTAGCCAGATTGTTGATCTGTACGCTTGTACGATCAACATCTATTTTCTCCGCAAAACCCGCATTACGCGTCTTTACCAGATCGCCTTCCATACTTCTGGCGAGTGTCAAAGAGGTTTTTATGATTTCATATTGCTTGTACGCTATCACCAGCGAGTTGTATGCTTTGTATACGTTGTAGCGTACATTCTCTGCCGTAATCTGCTCCGATTGTTTGGCCATTTCTACAATCGTGTTGCGCGCCTGCAATGCTACGATCACACTACCATCAAACAGCAGTTGCGATGTGGTGATTGCCGCAGATGCCGCATAAGGCAATGAAAACGAGATAGGCACTATTGTTCCCTTTGGCGGTGTCACACCACCACTCGGGAATGTACTGGCATCTATAAATTGTGCCGGTATGATATAGGAGTAAGAGAAGTCGCCCTTACCGTTGATATGCGGCAATGCTGCCGCTGTAGTTTGCTTTACTTTTGCCTCCTGTATCAGCATATCCAGGTGCGCATTCTTTACAGCATTATTATTCCTCAGCGCATAGGCGATACAATCGTCCAGGCTCAGCTTCACCGGCTGCTGCGCTCCGGCATCGGCTGTCGCTATTATTATACTGATCAGTGCTAAAACTATTTTTCTCATATTATTGCGGTTGCGTGCTTTAAATACTTTTCTTTATATGTTACGTATTGTTGTATCCCTTTTTGTGTCATGATCCCGTACATGAAGTGTTCTCCTATTTCGAGCGCTACACTCATCAGGTTCGTACGGTCATTTACCATCAGCGTGGGTTGCAATGCCAGCAGCGATGTTTCTATGCGGTAGCGTGCCAGCAGGTCGGCATTCAGATCGGGCCGGTACAGGCCTTCCTTTATACCCTGCAGTATGTTATCCCGCACCATCACCACATCACGCTCCATCAGCAGGTCTCTGAACTTTTTGTACGCCTCCGGAAAAAACCGCTGCATCTCAAACATGGCCATCGGATTGATCCGTTTATACAGCCCATCAAAAAAGGCAAGTATTCTTACCATAGCTTCAATGGCGTTTTCCGCATCTTCCAGCACACATGCACAATTTTCTGTTGTGTTGTGCTTGTACCAGGTCACCGACTCATTCACTACTTCCTGCTTGTTGGCAAAATGCTGATAAAGCGTTTTTTTGGAAATCCCGGCCCTTCGTGCAATGTCATCCATGGTTATAGACTTAAAGCCATACTGGCCAAAAAGCTCTATAGAACATGACAATATTTTCTCCAATGGTTCCATAATTACGGCGCAAAACTATGGAAACTATTTTTACAGAAAACGTTTCCATTGTATTTTATGTTTTTATTGGCATATCAATGGAACCAATATTGTGTTGCAAAAGTAGAACGGACTATTTGATTGGCGACTTTTGAATGTGAAATTGTGGATATCTTTTTCAATACACTTATACCCAATATAATATAAATTGAAAAGCACCTGCTCCTACAAGCTATTGGGCGGCAGGTATCGGAAATTGATAAGTTGCAGGATACCCGTTCGGTATTCGAAAATGGTTAAAGGATGATAAATTTGAAACAGATCAGCGACTGGCCTTATTGTGCACAAACAGCTCATAAGCCTGCCGCCAGCCCCGCCACTCCTCGTCTGTACCGAGCGAGAAATTGTGAAATACTGTTATTAGCAGGCTGCCCGTTTGCTCCAGCAGCCTGGTCATGGCTTGCAGCTGTTCAAAAGCCTGCATCGTACTGAGCCCCATCTCGTAGTGAGCGGTGGTATCCATGAAGCAAAAGGGGAAAATGCGCAAAGCCGTCACCGATTCCCGCTCCAGATCGTACCACAAAAACGAATTGCCGGTACCGGCCCTGAACCCCAGGTGGGTACCATAGCCCATGGTGTAGTCTTCGGCAATATTGTTGGCCAGAAGCATGCGGTAAGTGCCCGGCATTGTCGCTTTTATGTAGTGCTGTCGCGACACGCTGGTGGTGCAGCCAGCTACTTTTTCCAGCATGGCTTTCTCGCGTTGCAGCACATCATCGGCGGCAGAGTAGTAAGACGGATGTATACCAATATGACCTTCCTTCACCAGATTTTTGATTACCCGCACCATTGCCGGATGAAGAGGATGTATATTTTTGTCGAACCGCGTAGTGCGCTCTGCCGACAATACAAAATACAATGGCACCACCCCGTAAGCCTTGTGTACCTGACGCATCCACCTGAATGCGTCATACGGGTCTTTTTTCTTCTTACGCAGCACCTGCGTGCGCAGGCTTATCTGCTTCAGATCTACTCTCATCAGCGCACGTGCATAAGCACCCGCTATGCGCCTGAATCCCTTGTGCAACAGCGAATAAGCCATGTCTATATCATACGTAGGTCTGAACCTGAACGGCTGCCGGGCGATGTTTATACCAAAGGCATCCTGCAGGTGCAACCGCAGCGCCTCAATCCATTCGTCCACAATGGGCCGCTGCAACCAGCCGTTTTTATGTAGTATGCTGTTGGTGGCCGGGTATCTGCCATGCTTGTCGGGCGTATACGCATAGTACTCTTCGTACCGCGTTATAAGGTAAAAAACAGCCGAGAAAATATCAAAAGGCAATGAATAATTGGTTGCCGCATCGGCATAGATGGTAGGTAGCTCGTCCCACTCCCCACGGGGTGGTGCTGCCACCTGCACACCTTTTTCGGTCATCAGACTGGCCCGGGGTACTGATACACTATTCACAAACACCTGCCCGTACGATATCAGGTAACGTGCATCGGCTACAGCTTCCTTTTCCTTCTCCAAACGGTACTTTAGTTGCAGTCTTTCGCCCAGCACCCATGCTACTACATACTGCAGACGTGGGCTGATAACAGGGCTATATACAACTACAGTATCCATTCAGGGTGTATCATTTCTATTTGCGTTCCTTCCACATTTTATTGAACGACTTTTCGGCAAAATGCAGCTCGCTTCTGTGCCGCACCCACGAGTTTTTGAAGAGTTTGTTGACTACATTATCTTTCAGCCCGGTACCGGCCAGGTTCAGCAGGTTGCGGCTCAGCATAGCCCGCTCCCACATCGCCCAAACGGCATGTTCACCAAAGCTGTTCTGGCTTTCCTCTACAGCTATCTTGCGGTTCTCCAGCAGCATTTCGTGTATGTTTATTTTTACCGGGCACACCTCAGTACAGTTGCCACAAAGGCTGCTGGCATAGCTCAGGTGCTTGTATTCCTTCATGCCATTCAGGTGCGGCGTTATCACTGCGCCTATCGGCCCGCTATAGGTTGCTCCGTATGCATGTCCACCTATGTTTTTGTACACAGGGCATGCATTCAGGCAAGATCCGCACCTGATGCAGTACATGCTTTCCCGCACCTCTTTGCGCATCAGATTCGTACGGCCATTGTCCAGCAGTATCACATACATCTCATCCGGCCCATCGGTTTCATTGGCTTTGCGCGGCCCGGTAAAGATGCTGTTGTATACCGTCACCTGCTGGCCGGTACCAAAGGTGGCCAGCAGAGGCCAGAACAGTGGCAGATCGTTTACAGAGGGTATCAGCTTCTCAATACCCACAATGGCTATGTGTACCGACGGGAATGTGGTACTCAGCCGCCCATTGCCTTCGTTTTCGGTCACACATACACCTCCTATATCTGCCAGCAGAAAGTTGCCACCGGTCACACCCACCTCCGCAGTCACATACTTGCGGCGCAGATTGCGCCGGGCTATCATCGTTATTTCAGAGGGGCTCAGGTTGGGCTCCGTACCCAGCTTATCGTGAAACAGCTTTGCCACATCCTCCTTGCTCTTGTGCATGGCGGGTGTCACGATGTGGTAGGGTGGTTCGCCATCCAGTTGCTGTATGTATTCGCCCAGATCGGTCTCTACAGATTCTATGCCATGCTCTGCCAGAAAATCATTCAGGTGTATCTCTTCAGTCACCATCGACTTTGCCTTTACCACCTGCTTAGTATTCTTTTCCCTGCATATCTGCAATATGGCCTGCAGCGCCTCGCCGGCGTCTTCGGCCCAAATCAGTTTGCCACCATTGGCAGTAAAGTTCTTTTCAAACTGCTCCAGATACGTATCCAGATGCTCTATCGTCTTCCACTTAATATTCTTGGCTCTTTGCCGCGCCAGCTCCAGATTGGCATATTGTTTCTTTCCCTTTACTACACTGTCATTATACTTCTGTATGTTGAACGCCACCTTGCGCTTATGCTCCAGGTCATTGGCTTTTACATCACTCTTTGCCAGAAAAATATCTTGTTGATTGGCCATTGCAGGTAAATTATTACATAGCGAAGGTACATAGCTTACCGCACAGATTACAGCACGAAATGACACAAGGGGTTATTACAAACATACGCAATATCTCGCATACGGAAAAGTACCCCAACGATATGAAATTATGGTTTTTAGCTACCGATGCCGAACCAGCCTTTATTGAATGCCGGCACCCTTCAAATAAAAAAAGCGGTCGCTTTAGACAAAGCGACCGCACAAACCATAATTAGAACCCACCGTTTGTAAACCCAAACTCCTTATTGCTTGCTGATGCTGAATATTGCCGCAGCGCCATCAGCATCTACTACTTTCATAATGTATATACCTGCTGCCAGATCACTCATTTCAAAGCTGCCTGAAGCGACGTCTTTCATTTCTGCTACCAGGCTGCCCGTCACACTGTATATACCCACATGTTTGGCAATCGTGTTGCCGGTAGCTGCAAAGTGCAGCCTGCCCGATACCGGGTTAGGATATACCCTGTAGCTGGCTGCGGCCTGTACCGCCGTTACCGACGCTGTAGCCTCTGGCAGTGGTATCAACGCTCCACCCGATGCCAGTGCCACCCACAGACCGAAAGCTGGTCCGTTGCTGTTCACAGCAGGGTTCACAAAACCCGATGCCACTACTGTTATCGCGTCTTCGTCCAGGCCCAGCGTAGTCAGTGGTGCCGTATAGCTCTTTATCACCGTGCTGCCTGATGCATTTGTCACATCCAGCGTGTAGTTGTTCGTAGGCAGATTCAGATAGCCACCCACCGCAAAACTTCCAAAAGATATATCGTTCACCAGCGTGGCCATACCTGCTTTCACATCTACTGTGGGGGCATCGGTGCTGCCATGTACCACCAGTACATCGGTAGTGTCTGCACTGAAAGCCGATATCTCTCTGCCCTGCTGGTAGATGCTCAGGCGGAAAGGCACCGCCGTAGCCGCAGGTGTATAACCCGTTGGGCTCACCAGTCCGTTGGCCACCAGGATGTACCTCTTCTCAGAGCTCAGCGTTACCGTTGTGCTGTATATTGTATCAGCAACACTTGTACTGTTCTTGGGTGCTACACCCAGTGTCACCGGCACACCCACTGGCGCATTCACAAAGGGCGATGCAGTGCGGAAAGCGAAGTTGTTGAGCAGCAGTGTACCATTGATGTATACGTCTACTGAGTCGGCAGCGGCATCGGCACAGTTATGTATTACCTGCACACGTGCCACTTCTTCCAGTGGTATCAGCGCACCACCCGTTGCCGGCGCAGCCCACAGGCCAAATGCCGCACCACTGCTGTTTACAGCGGGATTCAGAAAGCCCGATGCTACCACCGTTACCGCTGCACCTGTCAGGCTCAGGGTAGACAATGGTGCCGAGTAGCGCTTCACGGTAGTACCTGTTGCTGTTGTTACGTCTATGATGTAGTTAGATGTTGGCAGCGACAGATAACCCGCTGCATTAAACTGGCCGAAGGCGATATCGTTGACCAACACAGCGTTGGCGGCACGCACATCTACAACGGGCGCGTCGGTGCTGCCATGCACCACCAGCAGATCTGTGTTGGTAGCTACTGCTGCTGTTTCGCGGGCAGCCTCAAACACCGACAGACGGAAAGGCACAGCCGTAGCCCCGGGGGTATAGCCCATAGTGCTTTCTATGCCGTTTGCAACAATCACATATTTCTTTACTGGGTCCAGTGTCACTGATACACTATAAAACGTATCTGTTACACCGGTGCTCGTCTTGGGTGCTATAGACAGCCTGATAGGCGTACCCGTAGCAGGGGCGTCTATATAGCTGGTGGCCGTGCGGAACGCGAAGTTGTCCAGCAGCAGCGTGTTGTCCAGATACACGTCTACAGAATCAGCAGCAAGGTCGGCACAGTTATGTATCACTTGTACTCTTGCTGTTTGGGCATTTACACCCATCACGCCGGCTAATGCGGCAATAAGTAAGGCTCGTTTTTTCATTTTGTTTAAGTTTTATCCAAAATTATTGAACAAAACAGCCCCAAAAGTCAATGGCCATTTTGTTTAACATTTTTTTAGAATAATTAAACAAAATAAACTAACCAAAAATTAATAAATCAAGCATTGGGGGCAGAAAGCACGGGAATGAGGCAAGGGAAAGTCCCTTTTTCAGGGCACAATTTCATCTCCAGCATAGCGCTTAATGCCGCTTACAACACAATTTTTTTGTGATACTTTGCTTGATTTGCAGCGCATGCAACATGAAGTTTGGATTTTGCCAGCACCATCTGGACGACTAAATTGTTTTCCATTTTCGTTAACTTCGCATCTATGGTTACTACATATCAAATGGATGTAAACGAGCTGACAGTTGATGTGCTCAACGCGATTAAAACAGCATTCAAAAACAAAACAATTAATATCACTATCTCAGAAGCTTTCGATGAGACACAATATTTGCTGGCATCAAAAGCCAATAGCGAACATCTGGAAAGATCAATGAAAGAAGCTGAGGAAGGAAAAGTTGTGGTATTTACTCTGGAAGAATTTCAAAACCAGTACGGTAAATAATGCACACAATCACGTTCACAGCAGAAGCATTGCGCCATTTGGGTGAATGGAAAAACGGAGACCCTAAAATACTGGCTAAAATTGTTGCGCTTATAACAGATATGGCGGCAACACCGTTCACCGGACTTGGGAAGCCAGAGCCACTAAAGCATCATCTGAAAGGCAAGTGGTCGAGAAGAATTACCGATGAACACCGCATTGTTTATGTAGTACAGGAAACGACAATTCTAATAATTTCGTGCCGTTATCACTATTAGTAATAATACCATTCAAAAGTAACTATTGACTTACAATTCCCTCGTACAACCTGCGTTGCAACGTTGATCCGGTTTTTACGCGCATAGGGCGCAAAATCCCGCGGCAATGGCAACAATATCCAGCCCGATAATACAACCAACCAAAATCGGCCAAAATCATCTGTCACAGTACGTTTAGTGTCACTTTTTTAGATTCGTAAACAGAGTCAAATAGCCTACCATATTCTTGTCTGTAGCTTTTTTCGCAGTACCTAATCGTAGTCCTGATAGTCCACTAAAACAATACCAAGTAGATTGGCAAAATCACCGATTTTCTCGAAATACTCGTTAGGGCTGTCGGCTTCATTAACTCCTAGTAGACCTTTGCTGTTATACAAAAAATGCAACTTCTATCTATTGATTGTTTTTTGAGAGAACTAAATTCCATTATTCCTTTTTTCAGACAATAATGATGAGTAATATCTATTTTTCCAGAGCAATAGAGTTTTTTACGGAGATTTTTTTTTCATTTTCGCGAGTACTTCATTGTCAGCTTCCAGTGTTCTAATTCTAACGAGATCATGTTTTGTAGGCGTTTCTTTGTTCCAAAGTTGAAACAATTCTTTACACTTTAAAAGTAAGTCAATCTCTTTGTTATAGCCATATAGTTTCTCTTGGAGCTGGTCAATCTGTACTTCCAAATGTTCTCGATAAGATAATTGTTCTGACTTATTCCTCGCATTTTCTTTTAGATATAGTAAATTTAAACGCTCCTTATCTTCTTCTATCGAGCAAACTATAGTAGCTGATCTTTGAATCAGCTTGTTTAACCTCACTTTTTCAGATTTTGGCAGTTTTATTTCGGAATAATTTTGCTTGAGAAGTGTAGAAATCTCGTCTATGTAGTAACTAATATCATCAATCGATTTATAGGGAAGTGGTGGGAAACTTAACCATTCATCTGAAGCTATTACTTGGTCTTCGACTATACTCTTTAGTAAGAACTTCAATTTAGCGAATTGACTAATCGTAAGACGACAATCATGACTATTTATGATTTTAAATAAACGACTTGAGAGTGTCACAAAATCACGTTGCGCTTTATTCATTTGGATTTATTTTATAAAAAAATTCTTGCACTAAGAATTTTTTTTGTTGGCAACAAGTGGAGCGATTTCTTTGATTAGTCTAACGATATCGCGATTCCAAGAGCTTACAACTAACTCGTCATTTAGCCATTTGTACGCAGTTTCCAAATATTCGACCGCCTTTTTATCTCCAAAAATTGTGAAATACTGTTTGGCTTGCCTTGAATAGGTTGTTGTATGGTAACTTTTGCGTTGATCATCCGAGTAGCATTTGCTCAATATCTCCATACTTTCGTCCAAATAACTGCGCGAACCATAGACATCTGAACTATAGACATTAGCTTCAAATAGAATTATAGCATGTGTATTTTTGATAGTAAAATAATTCTTATGCGAAATTCTCAAAGCTTCGTCGATCCAATTGAATGCATCTGAGTATTTCCTCTTTGACGCCAAGTATAATGCACCTTGCTGTAAAATAAATGGGGATGTATCGTTGAATTTTATTTTCTCATAAAATTCTTTTCCCTCTTTCCAATTTGGATATGCTTTTCTCACTTTGTTTGCATCATAAGCCCCTTTCCGGAAAATGTCAAACCTAGCAATAGCGAATTTTGGAACATTATTATGAAATTTTTGAAAAACACTCTTGAAAATGTTGCTGTTTACTTGTTCTAAAATTGCTTCTGAAATTACTGATGATCTTGGAACAAAATAATCTTGATCATCAACTACCAAATTTCCGCTGTATTCCTGAATAAGTTGTCCAAGATTATCAATAATTTCATAAAGCTCGTCATAACTAGCAATATCATCTTTAAAATAGAAGCTACCCATATCAAACGAAACTGGCGTTCTACATGAGTTAACGTAACAAGTTAGGACCAAAAATTCTAGCATTAAAGGATCTTTCTTTTCAAGCTCGTCTAATACATGGGTATATCTTTCATTTATCTTTGGTTGGTTGATATTCAAATTTATGAAGTCAAAAAGCGAAATATCGCTCGCTTCTCTTATGTCACGGATTAGTTTATTCTTTTTGATGTCTGCCGGTAATCCATCATAGATAATCTGTGTATCTCTATTCGTTAAAGAAGTGCAATCATAAATATGGACTTTATTACGGTCAATTCTATGTGAAATGATTTCAAAATTATGCTGCCTATCGACTGCAATCACCTGTATGTTTGGGCGCTTAATGAAAAACTCAAAAACATCAACGTTATCTGTAAAATTATCAATAAACATTATCGCTGGTTCGCCAAGTAAGTGGCCTGCAATAAGTTTCGCTTTCTCTAGATTAATGTTACTGCAAATAAGTTTGTGCCCCTTAAAATTACACTCTGCAGCCAATTGCATCATTAGTGTCGTTTTTCCACAAGCTGGAATACCTAAAATTATCAAATTTTTATAAGATGAAATATAATCCAAAGCTTTTTCAAAATGACTTAGTTTCGGTATTCGGTTGCTGTATATATCTGACCAAAAGGGAATGTCGCCGAGATAAAAATACTTTATCGGCCTTACTGGCAAATTAGGTGATCTTATTGGTACCATTTCCTTTGAGAAAACTTCCGAAGTGACATTTAATATTTTGCTGTTTTCCGATTCCGATTGTGATAAATTATTAACCCAGGTTAATAGTTCTTTGGTTGTGGCTATGACAATATTAAATCCGAACGCTTTGAAATATGCAATACTTGCACTATCATCATTTTTTAAAACAATCCATTTTGGCTTTTGTGACTGTATTTGATTCGGTGTTGAAAACAATGCTTGAATCACACCTGAATCATTTAAACTATATCCCCAAAAAAGTGTAGGCGATTTTTCTGAGCTTATTCGCAAATACTGCCAGACATTTGATTCATTAATAAATGCTGATGCAATATCTACTGTATTAAAAATTAATTTTCTATTGTCACTTAAAACCGATCCATGTAACGGCGTATAATCAATCGCTGTTTTGTCGAAAAACGACGGGCCAAATGTAGTTGTGTCATTAATATAGTGCTCTTTGTTTTTTTCATAAATTCGAGGTATTAAATTATCGATATTTGTTGTAAAAACCGTTTTCACTTTGATCTTATAAAGTGCAGAATAATCAGAATCAAATTCAGAAACTGAGAACCTATCCTTCAGATATGCCAAAAAATCCGATTTGCGTGTCGCTTCTAGAATCGTACTTATCTGGTTTAGTGCCAATCCTTTTGGCAAAGAAAATTTCGAGATAAGTTCATCTGCCAACATATTCCCGACAGGTAACGAATTCAAATTAACATCTTTCGCTAATACCGAAAACCCAGACCCAAGAAATAGATTCAATCCACCTATTATTGATTTTCTAAACAAATCCTCTAGTTCAATTTTTACCATTTTGGGATAATTTATATTTATAAGCTCTAAAATAGAGAATTTCTGTGCATAATTTTTAAATATAAACTATTTTTTTTAGTGACAGTTCATTTTTAGAACTTTTTATCGTCGTTCCCGTTACTAATGTAGAGGTAAACCGGAAATACAAATAGACTTGTGATTGCCATCATATTTAAGTCGCCCAAAGTTAGCCCCACCCTAATGCAACTATCCAATTGCTGCGAGCAGTATTGTATTCAAATAGCCTTTCATGAAAATAATGAAATTTTGCCTTACCATCGGCACAATATGCCACATTCCTGCTTTTATCATAAGCAGCTGGCGGGATATCATATACAGTATACTGTTTGTCATAAAAAGTTTATTTGCCACTTTCCCATTTTCAGAAGACCTTTATGTATAATGGAGCACGGCAGCGTGCGATATTGAAACTTTACTTACGAATACACCGAATACCTAACTCATTATAAATTTCCCGCGAGTAACGAGTGCGCAAAAAGTGCGCAATTTTTCAGACCTATACCGCTGGCAATCAATCACTTAGTATTTTTCGAAAAATAATTGCGCACAGTGCGCAATTTCGCCCTACTTCCATACCGCCATTGCTTTACCGCACATACCCTAACTTTACACCAATGCACAATATCCAGGATCTCAGAGCCTACCTCGATGCCCGTGCGCTGCTCTACAACCAGCCAGGCTTCATCGCCACAGACCCTGTCTGCATTCCGCACACCTACACACGCCTGCAGGATATAGAGATCTCCGGACTATTTGCGGCCACACTTGCCTGGGGCAACCGTACCACCATCATCAACAACTGCCGCAAGCTGATGTCCCTCATGGACAACGCCCCTTACGACTTCATACTGCACCATCACGACACCGACCTCAAACCCTTCGTGCACTTTGTACACCGCACCTTCAATGCTACCGATCTACTCTATTTCATAGCCGTGCTGCAGCAGCATTACCGATCCCACAATTCCCTCGAAGACGCATTTGTAACCTCTGCCCGATACGATGCCCCCGATACGGGCCAGGCGCTTATCAGCTTTCACAACATGTTCTTCGCCGGCGAGCATCCCGCCCGCACCCGCAAGCATGTAGCCACCCCAAACCGCAACTCGGCCTGCAAACGGCTCAATATGTACCTCCGCTGGATGGTGCGCAGCGATAGCGCCGGTGTAGACTTCGGCTTATGGAAAAAGATAAACAGCAGCCAGCTGGTATGCCCGCTGGATGTGCATGTGGCGCGTGTAGCGCACCGGCTGGGCCTCATACCCACCATCAAAGCCGACTGGAACAATGCGATACTGCTCACCGGCAAGCTAAAATTGCTGAATCCCGCAGACCCGGCCATTTACGACTATGCCCTGTTTGGTCTGGGGGCAGAAGAGCGCATGTAGTTGTTTGTTGACTATCAGTGTTATAAAAGTATATCAACGCACTTTCACCAGCCAGTAATTTTTTACCTCTGCGGCTCTGGTTGCGGGGTTGAGGAAGGGCAGGGTCAGTTCGCTCACTTTGTAGAATTCACCGGCTTTCACCGTATCATATTTATACCCCAGTGCAGCCACCTTATCCAGGCCCTCGCGCATAGTGAGCAGATAGCTGCCCCGCTTTATACCCACCAGCGTATCTATGCTTTTTATGCTGCCCCCGGCATAAAATTGTATACTGTTCAGCGGATCGCTTACCCTGTATATCGCAACAGATGATGGGCTGATACTCGCCGCCGCGATATGCCTGCCGGCAGCAGCCCCCACCTGGTAGCCCAGCAGGGTGTGATAAAAAAAGTTGGTGAGTAGCACATTTACTACAATGATGGCTGTGGCCGGCAGCCACAGGAGCCTGGCCTTAAGTTGCTTGCTCAATGCAAGGTATAGCCACAGCAGCAAGCCTGCACACCACAGGCCGGTGGCCCATATACCACCGGCAAAAACATAAGCAGCCAAAACGATTACTGCAAGCAGCAGCAGCAACGATATAACGGTATGTATCGGGGTCATGATCTGCCGCAGGCGCGCCAACCTGTCTTGCGCCATCATATCAGCTATATGACGGGCGGTAAGTATGGCTGCCAGCGGAAAAACTACAAATATGTAGTGCGGCAACTGATATGCCGATGAGCCCAAAGCCAGATACGCCAGCAAGAAACCGCCCGTTGTAAGCCACTCCTGTCCCGGCTGCAACCTGCCCTTCTGCACTACTACCTGCCTGATGCTGACTATAAGTGCTGAGATAAACAGGAATATCCAGGGCAGAAAAGACCACAGCATGTTGAGCATCAGAAAGTCGATCTTCGCTCCATTGTTCCACGGGCTCTCGCCGGTAATACGGCCAAAGCTTTGCGACCAGTAAAAGAAACGCAAACCGGATACTCCCTGTGCACCGTTCACTACCTTCTCAGGGTGCATGTCGAACTGCTGATACAAGCCAATGCTCATAGGTATCAGCAGCACCGCAATCACCAGCACTGCCCACAGGTATGCCGGTCTGAAAAACATGCGCCACTGCCTTTTCAGCGCCCAGTCGGTAGCAAAGCAGAACACCGGCACCATCAGTGCTATGGGTCCCTTGGTCATCATGCCCAGCGCTATTGCGGCGCTGCCACCTGCAAGGTAGGCTGCACGGCGGGTAATGGTCCATTCCTGTATCCACCATATGGCGGTGATTACGCAGCCCATCAATATGGTGTCGCAGCGCACATCATTGGTCATCAGGAACATTCCCTGGCAGGATGCCAGTACCAATGCAGCCATGCGCCCCGTAACATCATCATAGAGCCGTTTGCCCAGCTTGTAGGTGGCCCAAATAGCCAACAAAGCAAACAGGATGGAAGGCAATTTGTACCCGAAATTACCCACACCGAAAATACGCATACTGGCCGCACTGAGCCAGAACAGCAATGGCGGTTTGTCCAGATAATCAATACCCCGGTCATAGATATGCAGGTAGTCGCCGCTCACCATCATTTCCCTGCTGATCTCGGCATACTGCGATGCATCCACATCCATGGTATCTACCCGCACTGCAGTGAAGTAAAGCAACCCTATCAATACAAACACCCAAAACGGGACTTTCGGCATAATGAATACTAATACATGTGACGATAAAAACAAAGTCAAACTACGCAACCGCCAACCGGGTTGTGATCTGTAGTTTTTCTTTCCGCAAAAATAGTCGCAATTTTATCCGATGCTGCAATTAAAGTATTATTCCTTCAATTTACCTTTCGAATACCCTTTCACTATATCCAAAGGCACCAAAACCCACCAGCCCACGTTGATCACCTCATTAGGTCTTGGGAATCTGAGGGGACATGGTGAAGCGCCAGCCATCAGCTACTACAATGTAACGGTTGAGGATATGATTGCATCCCTGGAAGAAAAAAAGAGTATGATAGAGCGGTATGCACTCACCGACCCTGGACGGTTCTGGCATTTTCTGCACCACCTGATACCCGGACAGCACTTTCTTACCGCCGCACTCGATATTGCCGGTTGGGATCTGTTTGCACAAATGCGCCGGCAACCCCTGTATCAGTTGCTGGGCATAAAGTGGGACAGCCAGCCGCTTACCGACTACACAATAGGGATAGATACGCCGGAAAACATGGTAGCAAAGATAAAGGCGCATCCCTGGCCGGTGTACAAGATAAAGTGTACCGGCACCGGCGGCATAGATACGCTACGCCTGCTGCGCAGCCACACCGATGCGCCATTCAGGGTAGATGCCAATGAAAGCTGGACGCTGGAAGAAGCTAAAATGCTGTCGCCCGATTTGCAGTCGCTGGGCGTGACCATTGTAGAACAGCCACTGCCGCGCGATGCCTATGAAGAAATGAAGGAACTTAAAGCACTGTCGCCATTACCACTCTATGCTGATGAAAGCTGCCGTACCGAAGACGAAGTGAAGAAATGTGCTGAAGGCTTTCATGGCATTAACATAAAACTGGTGAAATGTGGTGGCATTACCCCAGCAATGCGCATGATAAAAGAAGCGCGTATGCTAGGGCTAAGAGTGATGATGGGTAACATGAACGAAAGCAGTGTAGGTACAGCCGCCATTGCTCATATGCAGCCGCTGCTGGACGAAGTAGACGCCGATGGCCCATTATTGCTTCAGCAAGACCTTGCTGAAGGCCTGGCATATGAAAAGGGACTATTAAAACTCAGTGGCAGACCGGGACTGGGTATCAGGTTTGCGGGACCTGTGCCGGCAACAAGGCCGGCACACTAGTGCCTACTGCTGCTGCCGACGCCTGCTGAGCCAAAAAAGCAGCAAGAATACAAAAAGTATAATGAGATAATCTACCACTACAAACACAGAATATATCTGAGCAGCAACAGTACTGAAGAAGGGTATGCCGCGCAAATGGGTAAACCGCCACATAAAAAGCAAACTCACCGGCATTGAGAATACCAGACAATTGATGAGTACGCGCTTGTTGAAAAATTCTTTAAAAAGACTCATTGATCTTAATTTCCTTTGCTTGTATCAGGGTAAACGAATGTACTCTTAACTGTATCATCAATATCTACCGCCTGTGTTTAAACATCGCCGCTTTTCATTTTCCTTTTCATTTCCATCACGTCCATTTCCAGGTCGGCGAGGCGATGGTACACTTCGGCGGGCTCGCTGAAGTCGCTGCTGATTTTCATGCGGCCATACCATACTTCTTTTATGTCTTCCGGGTCTATCTCTATTGTAGGGAATTCGTGGCGGTGCGCTATGGTATCTGACTTGAGGTAAATTTTACCACGCTCCTTCAGGCGGTTTACCAGACGTTTTACCGCAACTCCGCCTTTATGCACTACTACATATACCCTGTTGTCGCGAATTTTGTCGAGCGAATCTATCCATTCGCCTATAATGCGGTCGCCATGTAGCACATTGGGAGCCATTGAGGGGCCTTCTACCTCAAACATGCGATAAGTGGCATTGCTGAGACCGGGCAGCCTGAATGTAGGCAGCGACTCCATAAACTCAGCATCGCCGTAACCGAGCAAATAACCCGCCCGGGCTTTTACCGGTACATAAATGATATTATCATTCCCTCCGCTATCTACTGTGATGATACGCGGAATACCACTGTAACCGGCAGGCGGCTGTTGGGGGAATGCAGCACGCAGCATTATGTCCTTTTCGTCCGGCTCATCGGGTAAAGACTTCAATGATTCCAGATTTTTTGACAACAAATCGTCAAGCGACACGCCAAAATATTTGGCAAAGGTGCGCAGCGTCTCCACATTGGGTTCGCTGATACCCGCCTCGTAGTTCGCAATAGTCGTACGACCAATATTGAGCTCAGAGCTAAGCCCATCCTGTGTTTTGCCTGATTTTTTTCTCAGGTATTTTAGATTGCCCGGTAAGTTCATGCCACAAAGTTAAGAAATCTTTTCCACAAAATTTGGATTTGTCAATTTATTTGGAATATCTTTGTGCTGAAATAGGGCGATGCCCTGTTTTGAAATCAGGAATATTTAGTGTCTGTGCCAATAAAATTGTCCAAATAGTTTTTAAAGGTAGTGTGTAGTGCAGTAACCAGCAAAGTGAGCAGGGCCACCTTAGGGACAAGAAGAATTACGAAGCAAAGACAACACAACATTTGCAACTTAAAACTACCCCTTACCACTATTATAAACCAAACAAAAACGACGAATATGACACACGAACAGAAAAAACAAGTCAGGGATGCATTAGTCCGTTACATGAGCACATTCAGCACCCAGACAGAAGCTGCAGCTACTTTGCATGGCATCAGCCTGTCTACTATATCACAGGTTAAAAATCACAATTGGGATCTGCTCAGCGACCGCCTGTGGCACCATATTGCAAAGCAGGTAGGTTTCTATTGTGGCGAATGGTGTGCTGCCGACACCAGTGCTTACCTGCTGCTGCGCATACTGATGGGAGACGCACAACACTATGGCATGGCATACGGTATTGCCATTGGCAATGGTATTGGCAAAACGTTCAGTGCGGCACAGTACGCCCGCGAACATGAAAATGTGATCTATGCTGCCGGCAACTCAGCATATAACCGAAAATCATTTTTGAGTGCGTTACTGGCAGCCGCAGGTGAAAATATGGAAAGCTCATCACCCGAAATGCTGGATAGCCTTGCAGGTATTGTTGCTGCCAAAGACATGCCATTACTCATAGTAGATGACGCACATCTGCTGAAAGACCGGGTACTGCATGTGCTGGTTTTGCTGGCCAACAAACTGTCTGGTAAAGTAGGTCTGATACTAATGGGCAATGACACATTGCGCACCAGAATCGTGGAGGGTGTACGCCTGAGGAAGCCGGGATTCACCGAAATCTACAAGACCATAGGTAAGCGATTTATCACATTGGGGTGCCTTGCACCGGGCGATGTAGCCGCCGTATGTCAGGCCAATGGCATACACGACCGTGAAACAATAAACTTCATTACTGATGCCAGCAACAGTAATCTGCATACTGCGGCATGCCTAATATCTGAACAGACACAACAACGCATTGCAGCATAATAACCAGTAATCAACCAAACCAAAAACTATATATTTTATGTACTACGCTACAATATCTCCGGCAAACACATCGCAGCACATAGCGCGGCCTGTAAAGCAAATGGTAAAGGAAAGAACCGGTATGAGCATAGAGGTGCTGCAATACCCTACAGAACACATCAATAAAACACCGCTGCGTATGCTGCATGTAATTGCACTGGCACTGGATCTGAATCCGGAATGCTACCGTATGAGAACACGGGTACGAAATATCGTAGAGCTGCGTTTTATCGGGAGCCTGCTGCTGCGGCAACACTTCCCCGCACTTACCCTTCATCAGATCGCAGCCTACTTCGGTGGTCAGGATCACAGCTCGGTAATCAATGGGCTGTCCAGAGCACACAACCTCATCTATGTGCAGGATACGGAATTTCTCAAAAAATACAATTCAGCATTAAAATCTGTAACCCAATGGCTAAGAAGAGAGGTTTCCGACTTCGCATCAACCACCAGCGTGTAGAAGCACTGCACGAAGTATGCTGTGAAATGCTGGAAGAATTCAGACCAGATAATGACCACAGACAATTACTGCACGAGTATATGCAGGACCTGCAGGAAAAACTGGATGCGATGCGACAACGCAATCAGGCATTGTACACTTTGCTGCTCTCGGGACCCGAAGCAGTAGCCTTCTATCAGTTGTGGAATATGCTGGACATTAAACATGATAAGTATGCAGTACTAATCGTAGATAATCTGCTAAAAAAAATGAGTAGCCTGGCAGCATAACAGGAATAAAACCTATAAGCTAAACAAAAAAAATAAGACACTATGAAAACAGACAACCAGACCAAAGCGCCTGTTGGTATTACCGAAGATCAGTTTAATGCAGCAGTGGAAAGATATGCGAAAGCAGAAGCACGGGAAGCAGCGATAAACCGGACGATCGAGGTTGAAGTAAACGAAGTACTGGAAAAGTACGAAGATGAATTGCTGTGCCTTGCACAGGGCAAGCAGACAGCCTACGATATAGCGAGAACCTATTGCTCCTGCAATAAAGACGCCCTATTCAGACGTCGTCGCAGAATAGGGACAATGTACGGTATTGCCGGCTTCAGGCTGGGAAACCCACGCCTGAAGACCCTGAAAGGAACCAACTGGGCAAAAGTGCTTACAGCCATCAAAGACAAATTGCCAGCCTATGTGCGTATTTCCGAAGAGCCCGCCAAGGATATGCTGCTTGCCGACCGGTATAAACCAAATGTAGCACCACTACTGATGGAAATAGGGGTACAGGTGGTGCAGGATGAACTATTTTATATCGAAACAAGGAAAGCCGCATAGCGGATCGTAGAACAAACGAAAACAAAATACTATGACACAAGATTTTTCTGATTTTCAGGCTGCACACGACACCCAACCTACCGCCGTGTATTTTACGCAAAGCCGAAACGCTACATCGCGGAAACAGTACAAACGCCAGCTCATGCTCGCCTTCATAGACCATGCCAGCACACCAAAACGAAAACACGCATACAGAACAGCCCCTGTAAAACCATCACTCCTCAATACTTTGCTTGCTTTGATCAGGTGATTTAGCCAATAGAAAGCGCCGGGAACCTTCTGCCTTTGCAACAGGCGTGAAGGATTCCTGTGCTTGGTGCCATAAGTTAACTCCAACATCAAAACGATTGCATTGAAATAATACACCTATGTATTTTGCAAAGAGGATTTGCTACAATAGTGGTGTCGGGCAGGCGGGTAACGTACGGCAGAAAATAGGATTCAAATATAAACTATGGCGTAAACGGTTAATTATCAAGGAAATATTTTGCCATTTGGGAAAAGGAATTTAGATTTGTAGTAATGAATATCAAGTACGGCAATAAAGCAACCGAGAACTCTGACATCACTACTTATATATTAGTGGCGTTTGTGTTGCTAACAGTGGTCGTTGGATCACTGAAGATTTTATTCCTGTAATTCCCTCCTACTTACGCGGCTTCAGCAAGTTGGTATATTCAGCCGGTGAATTGATTAATGCCACGGCTTTCTCTAACTCTTTATCGTACTGCATACCTTGCGCCATACGACCTCTGGTATAATAGTAACGTGATGCTATTTCACTTTCCAATACGTGCCTTACCTGTTCTTTATGCTTCAGCAGATCTTGCTTTTTGTCGTGTGCAAGTTTGTTTTTCAGCGCGTCAAATTCAGCTTTGGCATTGTCAAAATATTTCTCTTTAAGCGCAATTTTTTTCAATGAATCCAGCTGCAGTTCGGTTTCCGTTTTGTAAGAGAAATCTTTGTTCTCCAACCATTTCGCAAACTGCTCGAACTCTGATTCTGTAAGTGCAAATTTGGTTGGGTCTGCAATGGTTGGGTGTTTTGAAGCGTATTCTGTGGCATAGTCAAACACATAATTCTTGCTGTAGAGCGTCACAGCAACCATGCTCATGGGCTCATCAGTAACGGTCACGTCAGGCGACACCCCACCACCACTCAGCACATTACGTCCACCACGGGTCTTAAATGTCTTTTTCAGCGAGTCGGCTATAAGCCCTACGCTACCATCAGCGTTACGGTGTGTATAGTCGAGCGCTTGTATACACCTTCCGCTGGGAGTGTAATACCGGGCTACTGTAAGCTTGAGGTGCGATTTGAAGCCGAGTGGCCTGGTCACCTGCACCAGCCCTTTTCCATAAGATCGCTCTCCGATAATAACACCCCGGTCAAGGTCCTGAATGGTACCGGCAACAATTTCTGAGGCCGAAGCTGATGACTTGTTAACCAATACTGTGAGTGGAAGATCTTTGTTCCATGCAGGCAAAGTGGTCTTGTATTCCTTATCCATCTCCGGTATCTTGTACTTAGTGCTTACTACCGGCTGCCCTTTGTCTACAAAAATGTTGCAAATATTTACGGCTTCGTCCAGCAAACCACCGGGATTATTGCGCAGGTCCAGAACCAGACCTTTAAGCGAGGGCTGCACTTTTTTCAGACTGTCGTATGCATCCTTTACCATATTGCCGCACTGCTGTGTAAACTGTGTGAGGCGCACATACGCGATATTGTTTTGCGGACCCACCAGCCCTGCATAAGGAACGCTTGATATTTCTATTTCACCACGTGTTATCAGCTTTTCAGAACTGATCTGTGTGTAGGCATCTTTCACCTTCATCTTTAGCTGGGTGCCCGGTGAGCCCTTCAGCAAAGAGCCCAGATCATCAACACTTTTACCTTTCAGCAACTGGCCATCAATAGCTTCTACCAGATCTCCCGGATGCAAACCTGCAATATGTGCAGGACTGTTTTCATACACATCAGCCACAAAAATATCATCTCCCTTCCGCTGCATGTTGGCACCTATACCACCATACTTACCAGTAGTCATAAACTCATACTCTTCAATATCAGCTTCGGTAATAAAATTGGTATAAGGGTCTAACTCCTGCAGCATTGCATCTACCCCGGTCTTGACCAATTTTCCGGGTTCGATAGGGTCTACATAAAACGAATTGAGTTCTTTAAACAGATTCGTATATATATCCAGATTCTTCGATATCTCGAAGTAGGGATCTGCTGTAGTAGCCCGAATGAAGAAAAATGCAGTTGCAGAAAGAAGCGCACCGGCAAGAAACCCTTTGGCACCAATACTGTTTTTGAAACGATTCATTATTTTATCCTTTACACAAATTGAAAACAGGTACGAATTTACGGTATTTCGGGTGCGAAGGAATAAATAAATTGTCTGCAAACAGACACTAGTTGTTATAATATTGGTAATTTGTAACCCAAACATATTACCCCTCAGGCCTGCACCACCAAAACACTATAACACGCTCTGCCTTTATGAGATACCTTAATGTTTGCATGGTACTGTTCACCGTTCTGATAATGACGGCCGGGGCTGCTGCACAAAAACCGTTTACTGAAGGGGTACTTGTATACAAAGTAACACTGACAACACCCGACAATGCTGCATATAAGGGTACATATGTTTTTTCTTTCAAAGGAGCCGAAATCAAAAAAGAGCTGCTACTAGACAATGGGTTCAAAGATGTGACATTGTACAACTGCGCTACCAACAAAATATACACACTGCAAAGAGGCAACGAAAAGCAATATGCAATTCAGCTCAGTATGGATGATCTGCTACTCAAGCAACAGAAGTTTACAGGATTCCGAATCAGGAATGAAGAAAAAGATGTGAAGGAACTGGCAGGCTATAAAGTGTACAAAGGCACTGTTGTTTACCGCAATGGCAGCCAGACAGACATATTCTATACAAAAGAATGGAAGCCGGTGCAATCTATAACTTACAACCGTTTTCCGGGTGCACAGTTCTTCCCTTTGTACTTTGCCTACAGCGAAGAAAACGGTACCGCAATGACATTTGAAGCAGAAAAAATGGAGGCTGTTCCGGTTGCATCGTCCGTGTTCGAAATACCTAAAGACTTTATCATGATTTCCTACGAAGAGTATAAGCAGCTACGCAACGAATGATACAAGTTATTTCGCGCTTCAGACAATCAGGTCAAACAAGATCTTTGTTTTGGTTGTTCGCTTTCCTGTTTATGGTGCATCAGGCGGCCGGGCAAAACAAAAACGCAGACAAACCCAGTGATATCAGGATTCTCGAAGAGCACAAAGATGCCAATGGGAACACTGTTCGTACCATTCAATATTATCAGGCGGGTACACGTGTGACGGAAACAAGGGTGATCAGTTCGTTCAAGAGTCTTAATGCTCCAATAGATCCGGATACACTAAACAAAGACTCACTGATGCTGATCGTCAACAAGTCGCGATATGTACTGGATATGTACTACCGTAAAAAAAAGATACGTACTTACAAGGTGGTATTTGGGCCTAAGCCGCAGGAAAACAAAATGATGAAAGGCGACAGGCGCACACCGGAGGGCTGGTTCAACATTTCAGAAAAACATGCCAGTGCGCGGTACCAGAAATTCATTCATATCGACTATCCGAATGACTCTGCCAGAAAACGCTTTGCCGTGCTAAAGCAGAAAGGACTGGTACCGCCAGACGCTGAAATAGGCGGCGACGTGGGAATACATGGTGTATGGAAGGGCGGCGATGATATGATTGAAATGGGGGTAGGCTGGACGGACGGGTGCATAGCAATGAAAAACAAGGATATCGAAGACCTGTACCGATTGGTAGACCAGGGCGTAAGGGTGCTGATCAGAAAGTAATACATTGCTGGTCGTTGCATTGGTTTTCAAAACTATCTGCTAATTTCGCAAACAAATACTCATCGATGAACAAAGTAGTGGAAGGCGCTGATGTTGCAGTGCAGGACATACATTCCGGAGCAACGATAATGCTCGGAGGATTTGGACTATGTGGCATACCGGAAAATTGCATTGCTGCACTCGTAAGAAAAGGTGTAAATAACCTTACCTGTATTTCCAATAATGCAGGGGTAGACGACTTCGGCATTGGGCTGATGCTGCAACAAAAACAGGTCAAAAAAATGATCTCTTCGTATGTGGGTGAGAATGCAGAGTTCGAGCGGCAACTGCTGAGTGGTGAGCTGGAGGTGGAACTGATACCACAGGGCACACTGGCTACACGCTGCATGGCCAGCGGCTATGGCATGCCGGCTGTGTATCTGCTGGCAGGTGTGGGTACAGAAGTAGCAGAAGGAAAAGAAGTGCGTGAATTTAATGGCAGACCATACCTTATGGAATATGCGTTCGATTCTGACTTTGCGATAGTGAAAGCCTGGAAAGGTGATCGGTTGGGCAACCTGATATTTAAGGACACTGCACGCAACTTCAACCCGATGATGGCTATGGCAGGTAAAATTACCATAGCAGAAGTAGAAGAGCTGGTAGAGCCTGGCGAACTGGATCCAAACTTCATTCACGTACCCGGTATATATGTGCACAGGATATTTGAGGGCAAAGATTACGAGAAGCGCATAGAGCAAAGGACGGTGAGGAAAAGAAATGTGTGATCCTGATCTGAATTGCCGAACCAATATTATTCAAAATAACAATTTCCTTTACCTCGCAAGTATACAAAATATAAGGAAGCCCGTTAAGGGTAGTGGGGGTTTAGATTATGGCACTGAATAAAGAACAAATCGCAAAAAGAATAGCAAAAGAACTGCGTGATGGTTTCTATGTGAACCTGGGAATAGGTATTCCTACACTGGTGGCCAATTACATACCTGAAGGTGTAAACGTGATCCTGCAAAGCGAGAACGGATTGCTGGGTATGGGACCTTTCCCATGGGAAGGCGAGGAAGATCCGGACCTGATCAATGCGGGTAAACAGACCGTTACGACACTACCGGGATCTGCTTTTTTTGATAGTGCTATGAGCTTTGGCATGATCCGTGCCGGCAAGGTGAACCTGACTGTGCTGGGAGCTATGGAAGTGTCTGAAACCGGCGATATTGCCAACTGGAAAATACCCAACAAAATGGTGAAAGGCATGGGCGGTGCTATGGACCTTGTGGCTGCGGCCAAAAACATCATAGTAGCCATGCAGCACACCAACCCTAAGGGGGAAAGCAAGCTGTTGCCCAAATGCTCCTTGCCACTGACCGGCGTTGCCTGCGTGAAGAAGATAGTTTCGGATCTCGGCGTGTTTGATGTGACACCTGATGGCTTTGTATGCATAGAGTATGCACCGGGTGTAACAATAGACGAGATCAAGGCAAAAACTGCAGGCAGACTATCTATAGCACCTGATGTGAAAGAAATGGAATTGTAAGTTCCTGATTTCGCACCGGATGGCTGTTTTTATATCATGCCATTCAACTGATAAATGCTTTGGCCTAATTCCTGAGGGGCTTACCGGACACCAGTATGCTCTGCAGGCGCTCCAGTGTTTTCTTCTGTCCGCACAGGCTCAGGAATGCTTCGCGTTCTATGTCCAGCAGGAATTGCTCAGATACCAGAGTGGGTTGTGACAGGTCGCCGCCACACATTACGTAGGCCAGTTTCTCGGCAATCAGTTTATCGTGCTCGGTGATGTAGTTGCCGCGCCACATGCCATGTATACCTGCCATAAGCCCACCCAGGCCGCCACGACCCTGCACCTTCACATCATTACGTGGTGCAGGTTGAGTATATCCCTGATCCCACAGTGAAAGCACCTTTTGCTTTGCATCGCCTATGCGCCTGTCCTGATGGATGGATATACCATCGAAACCCGGCCGCAGCACAAAATTTTCGAATGCCTCGTGTGCAGAGGTAGATACTTTTGCGGTGCCTACGTTGATGAACAACTGCTGCAGATAATTGACTTCAATATCTTCCTTGATGTTGCGGTCGCCGGCGCGTAGTGCCATCTCCTTGGTGCCACCGCCACCGGGTATGAGCCCCACACCTACCTCTACCAGACCGATGTAGCTCTCGGCAGCTGCCTGTACCGCATCGGCATGGAGGCACATCTCGCAACCACCGCCCAGTGTGAGGCCATGAGGGGCTACTATCACCGGTATACTGCTGTAGCGCATTCGCATAGTGGTGCGCTGAAACATCCGGATTGCCATATCGAGCTCATCGTACTCCTGCTCTACTGCGAACATAAATATGAGTCCTACATTGGCACCGGCACTGAAATTGGCACCACTGTTGGCAATCACCAATCCTTTGTACTGTTCCTCGGCGATCTGTATCGACTGCTGTACGCCAGCCAGTACCTCTCCACCAATGGTATTCATCTTGGTGTTCCAGCTCAGGGCTACTACGTCATCGCCGATATCGTATAGCTTACAGGAGCTGTTTTTCCATACCACTTTTTCATTCAGCCGGTCGAGGATGATGAAGGTATCTGCGCCCGGTATCTCGCGATAAGCCTGAGTGGTGATATCGTAGTACAGCCTGCGGCCTTTTTCAGTTTTGTAAAAAGTGGTTATCCCCTTATCCAGCATTTGCTGCACCCATGGTGCAACAGTTATGCCGGCGGCAGTCATTTTGTCCAGCACCTTTTTCACGCCGAGTACATCCCAGCTTTCGAAGGCGCCTATCTCCCAGCCAAAGCCCGCCTTCAGCGCATCGTCTATCTTGTAGAGATCGTCGGTGATCTCGGGTATGCGGTTGGAGATATAGGCAAACAACAGGTGGTGGAACTGCTTGTAAAACTCCCCAGCCTTGTCTGTACCATTATACAATACTTTGAGGCGTGCGGCCAGATCGTCGGTCTGCTTCGCAGCATCTATAGTGGCATACTTTGTCTTCACCTTGGGGCCATACTCCATGGTCGCCAGGTTGAGGGTCAGTATCTCTGATTTTACACCCTTGCCTGATGGTGTTTTCTTATAGAATCCCTGTCCTGTTTTATCGCCCAGCCACTTGTTGGCGAGCATGGTATCTATGAATGCAGGTATGGCAAAAATGTCCTTCGCCTCATCGTTGGGCACGTTGGCAGGCAGGGCTTTTGCAACCAGCACCAGTGTATCGAGCCCTACCACATCGCCGGTGCGGAACGTGGCCGACTTGGGCCTGCCCATGATGGTACCGGTGAGTGTGTCTACCTCATCGACAGTGAGGCCGAGCGCCTGCATGGCCTTGAACACCGCCATGAAGCCGAACACCCCTACCCGATTGGCAATAAATGCCGGAGTGTCTTTGCACAATACTGTTGTCTTGCCCAGAAAGCGGCTGCCATAATCGGCCAGGAAGGCTGTGACTGCTGGCAGCGTGTCGGGGCCGGGTATGATCTCGAGCAGGCGCAGGTAGCGGGGCGGGTTGAAGAAGTGGGTGCCGCAGAAATGCCGGCGGAAATCTTCGCTGCGCCCTTCGTTCATCAGGTGTATCGGTATGCCCGATGTGTTGGACGAAATGATAGTTCCTGGTTTGCGGTACTGCTCTATGCGGGCAAAAAGCTGCTGCTTGATATCGAGCCGCTCTACTACTACTTCTATAATCCAGTCGCAATCAGCTATTTGCGGCAGGTTGTCGTCTATGTTGCCGGTGGTAATCCGAGCTGCTACGGCTTTGGTGTACACTGCCGACGGCTTGCTTTTGAGGGTGGCCTGCAGCGCATCGTTGACGATGCGATTGCGCACCTGGCGGTCTGTGAGCGACAGCCCCTTTGCTGTCTCGGCATCGGTGAGGGTGGCGGGTGCAATATCGAGCAGGAGCACCTGAACCCCTATGCCTGCAAAGTGGCAAGCGATACGCGAACCCATAACACCACTGCCTATTACTGCTACCTTCCGGATACTCCTGTTCATAACAACCTGATTATAGCATGTAAGTTAAGATATTCTGCCAACAGGTGATGCAGCATGTATGCATTGCCGTTGGGAGCATGGTGTTGCGCAATTTTGCGCAGTTGCCCTGATTTTTTTGCCTTAACACACAAATCGTTGTCAATCAGTTATTTATTCAAATTTTGGCCCAGAAGTTTTGCGCAAAAATTGCGCACTCTCTTCCCACTTTGCGCAGTGGCGTACATGCAAATCAGATTTTTCAGGGGTCTGCTTTTATAGCTACAAATACTGCGCCCAAAAAGCGAACTCTGCTCTTCCGATAGGTATCGTGATCTCCAAAACTGGCTGGCCGCGGCCAGGGGAACTGCTGTCTGGTTGGCAGACAGGCGAACGCCGGGAAGAGGGTTTGGGGGCTGTGCAGGCAAAATTGCGCACCGTGCGCAATTATTTTTTGAAAAACACTAAATGATTGATTATCAGCTGTTTAGTTCTGTAAAATTGCGCACTTTTTGCGCACTTTTGCCCACTCACCCAGTGTGCCCAACTGGAAAATTGCCCACCTTGCGGCACTGTATAATACTGCCACAAAAATCGAGCCGGAAATTGTCGGGAAGGGGAAATTTGTGTACTCTTATTGCATTGATTTGTGGGAGGGGCAAGACCATACGCAATGGCTATGGTGGCTGAGGAGGTGAAGAACGGGAATGGGTATACTGTTTTACTCCACTATCCATTTGGCGGTGATGTGCCGCCCGTCTATAGTAGTGCTGATGATATAAGTACCTTTTGCCCAGTTTGTCTGTATCGTTTGGGCCTTGTTGGTTACGGTGGTGTATCTATAAACCTCCATGCCTGCAAGATTACTGATAACAACGGCGACATTTTCGTTTGTGACGCTAACTATCGTGATATTACACTGTGTGCGGCCAGGATTGGGGGATATTTGTATGGAGGCTGTACCTGCTGAATAGAATACATTATCTACTTTATCAATCAAATGGCTGGTTATTTTCCGTACTACGTGATTGCCCACATCGCCTATGTACACATCGCCGTTTTTGCCTACAGCAATACCCTGTGGTCCTTTTAACTGTGCAAATACTGGATTTCCGCCATCGCCCGAATAACCGCCCGAGCCATTCCCTGCTATAGTTGTAATTGTTCCATCAGTAGATATTTTCCTGATGCGGTGATTGTTTGTTGCCTGAGCCAAGTAGAGATTACCCGATGTGTCGATCGCAATCACACCATTTGAAATCATAGCTGCTGTAGCTGGCCCGTTATCGCCGCCGTAGCCACTTATTCCATTACCTGCATATGTAGATAAAATAGAAAAGGCATTGATTTTGCGGATACGGCTATTAGCGACAAAATACAACGAACCTGTTTTATCTAAACATATGCTAATAAGCGAATCAAATTTCGCAGTGTCTTTATGTGTACCGTCGGCACTAAACCCTTGTACACCTGTTCCTGCGATCGTTGTAATTATCCCAAATGTATCTACTTTGCGAATGCGAAAATTGCGTGCATCCATGATATATACATTACCAGTATCATCAACTGCCACACCACTAGCGTCATTCAGCATGGCTGTAGTAGCAGGTATACCATCGCCATTGTAGCCAGCTGTGTCCATACCCGCAATGGTTGTAATGATACCAGCAGTACTAATTTTTCTTATTCTGTTGTGGTCTATTATGTATACGTTTTTGTTGCGGTCAACAGTTATTGTTGCGCATGCCTTAATACTGGCAAATATTGCAGGCCCACCATCGCCACTAAAACCGTTGATGCCATTGCCGGCAAATGTGGTTATCATCCCGGTGGTGTTTACCATCCTTATTCGATGATTAAATGCATCGCAGATATACAGATTGCCATCACCGTCTACAGCTACACCGTAAGGGTAATCGAAACTGGCTGCAGTAGCAGGCCCACCATCGCCAGAAAATCCTTCGGCACCGCTACCTGCCACCGTAACAATAACCTGGGCCCGCAGCACAAGTGGGAGTAAAAGGAGGGAAAGAAAGAGCGTTTTCATACAATTGGTTTTAGGTGGGTGATTTATTCTATGATCCACTTGGCGGTGAGCTGCTGCCCGCCAATTGTAGTGCTTATGAAGTATGCGCCACAGGGTAGGTGAGCAGCAGGCAGCGCTACTGCACGGTTGGTAGGAGATTCAAATTCCAGCACGGTGGTGCCCGTTGCATCGGCAACTGTTATCCACGCCTGCACATTAATGGGAGTGCTCACCATCAGATTGCCGAATCCCCTGCCTGGGTTGGGATACACCAACATACTTCCATCGGGCGCCATCACTCCATCCACTTTATCTACCATTCCGGTAGTTATCATCCGCACACGGTTATCACCCATTACCCCTATGAAAATGTCGCCGGAAGGGCTAACTGCTACGCCACTTGGCAACCAAATATTTGCAAGCAAAGGGTGTATCCCGTCGCCGTTGAATGACCCTGACCCGGTACCAGCTATTGTTAAAATCACACCTGCCGCATTTATTTTTCGTATTCGCCCGTCACCCGCAATTAACATATTGCCAGATGTATCAAAGGCTATTGCTGCGGGTTTGATCTCTGCTGCTGTTGCCGCACCACCATCGCCACTATAGCCTGCTGTAGCTACCCCGGCAACCGTGGAGATAATACCTGACGCATCTATACAGCGAACACGGGTACTGTCGGAAAAATAGAGTACGCCCGCTTTGTTGAATGCAATAGCTAATGGTCCGTGTAGGGTTGCCGTGTCGGCCATACCCCCATCGCCACTAAATCCTTTTACCCCGGTACCGGCTATTGTAGTGATGATACCAGCAGCATCTATTTTGCGTACCCGACGGTTCATGCGATCCGTGAAGTATGCATTGCCGGATTCGTCCAGAGTTATTCCCATTGGGCTATTTAGCTGTGCTGCTGTAGCAGGTATACCGTCACCATTGTAACCGGCAATACCAGTGCCGGCAATGGTGCGGATAATACCATCTGCTGCGGAAACCTTGCGTATTCTGTTGTTACCCGCATCTGCCAGATATATATTATCAAATTGATCTATCGCTACATCATATACACCGTTGACTTTTGCAAAATAGGCTGCCCCTCCGTCGCCATCATAACCACCAACACTTGTACCGGCCACTGTAGTAATTAGACCATTATATGCCGGACTTATTTTACGAACACATGTCAAGTCGCAAACGTATAAATTACCATTGGCATCAAGCGTAACACCACTAGGGTGCCTAAGCATACCTGACGTGGCATTGCCGCCATCGCCACTATAACCGTAAACACCCGTACCCGCCACTGTAACAATAACTTGGGCCTGCAACATCAACGGGAGTAAAAGGAGGGAAAGAAAGAGCGTTTTCATCAATAGGAATTGGTTTTGGCATGATGAAGTTATGAAGCATGTTATAAAAAATGCAAAGATTTTTATGTGATTTTTTGTATTTCGTGGAAAATACCTAAAAGCGCTGCAACAGCATAATATTGGATGGTGAATTGTACTTGTGGTATCTGTGCTAGCTGCTGAGTGGTTTTGGTATACTGGCCAGGATAGAATCGGAATTTCGGAACCTGCCTTTCGGCAGGCAAGGGACAGGGAGCGGCTGAATGAGCCTGTAGTCGCAAAGCGGAGGACAAATTTGCATTTTGAATTTTTTATGCATATATTTGTTTATCAGAATATTGTAAAATATTACAATGCATTGAAATTCAATTAGTTCAAGCAAAATACACCAGCCCAAATCATGAAAACACACCCATATTCAATTTTGCTGGGTTGCCTGATGGCAGCGACAATGTGGAATAGCACTCCAGCCAGCAGCCAGAACATCAATACGATAGCGGGCAATGGCACGGCGGGGTATGCAGGCGATGGCGGACCGGCAACAGCCGCTATGCTGAACAGCCCATTCAACGTGCTGGCAGACAATGCGGGCAATATATATATTGCAGACTATGGCGGCCACCGATTGCGCAAAATGTCGGCAGACGGAATAATAACAACGATAGCCGGAACAGGGATGGGCGGCAGCATGGGAGATGGCGGCCCTGCCACTGCCGCGTATCTTTTTCACCCAACAGATGTGGACATAGACGACGCAGGCAACCTGTACATATGCGACTATGCTAATGGCAGGATAAGAAAGATAAACACTGCGGGCATTATTACGACTATAGCCGGTACCGGCTTTGGCGGATTCAGTGGCGATGGCGGACCATCGACCGCTGCACAACTGATGCTGCCCTATGGAGTAAAGGTATTGGCAGACGGGTCGGTGTTTATCACCGACCAGGGTAATAACCGAATCCGCAAAATAAGTCCATCGGGTATCATCAGTACGATAGCCGGTACAGGGGTATATGCAAACACAGGCGATGGCGGACCCGCAACGGCAGCAAACCTAAAAAACCCAACCGGCATTGAAATAGACCCTGCGGGAAATTTGTATGTCTCGTCGGGAAACGGATACACCGTGCGCAAGATCTCGCCTGCGGGTATTATTACTACCATAGCGGGAGTAGGGAGCATAGGTACGGGTGGTGATGGCGGCCCTGCCACTGCAGCCAGTCTTGGCCCTGTTTTTGGCCTGTCGGCAGACCATGCAGGCAATGTGTACATTGCCGACCGTGGAGCGAGTAAAATACGTAAAATAAGCGCTGCGGGAATGATAACGACGGTAGCTGGTACCGGTGCCCTTGCCTACAGTGGCGACGGAGGCCCTGCCACAGCGGCAGATCTGTTTGCCACAACCGGCGTATATGCCCTGCCTGACGGCAGCAAGGTATACATAGCCGATAAAGAGAACAACAGGATACGGCTGGTGTCGTGTCCGCTGCCGCCGATAACCGGCGTGGCGGCTACGGCATGTGCCGGAACAGCGTGGACGCTAACCAACGCATCGCCGGGCGGCAAATGGACGAGCAGTGATACCACAATAGCAACAGTAGATTCTGTAACCGGCGCACTGGCACTGCTGGACCATGGCTCGGTAACCATCAGTTACAAAGACACCACTGTTTGCGGCCTGTCTGAGGCTACTACTATGATTGTCATCAATCAGGCTCCCGATGCCGGTACTATTACCGGGCCATATGGTGCGTGCCCGGGCGATACTGTGACACTATCTGACACAGTTTCCGGAGGCGCATGGAGTAATAAGCAGCCAACAGTAGCGTCGGTATCGGCAACAGGGATAGTAGCAGCGCTGGTACCGGGTATGGATACGATACTGTATGTAGTGTCTAACTCCTGCGGATCAGACACAGCTACCTTTGTATTTGCAACACTGTACCCTGAAAGCTGCCCAACTACGGCAGTGCTGCACGCTGCAGCTGCTGCGGGTATAACCGTTAGCCCCAACCCCTTCTGCGACCGGATATCGATACAAATAACGGGGGGCAATGTGGGCAAGGTTCAACTAAATGTGTACGATCTATTGGGGCGAATTGTTGCTGAGCAAACGGCACTATTGGCCAGCGGGATCGAATTGGGGTTGGCAGCACTGCCTGATGGTGTATACCTGCTGCAGGTAACAACCAGCACCGCTGAAAAAAGAATAAGAATAGTGAAGGAAGGCCGGCAAT
The DNA here is from genome assembly GCA_903824665.1 of uncultured Bacteroidota bacterium. Taxonomy (GTDB): domain Bacteria; phylum Bacteroidota; class Bacteroidia; order Chitinophagales; family Chitinophagaceae; genus Nemorincola. Next base: position 136,975 of record CAIJXT010000015.1, read on the forward strand.
AACTGCAATGTGCCCGGTGAACAACGCATGCTGCTACCGGCAGGAAACGGTGGATAGACTGCTACAGAACGTGCAACCTGGCTGGCTGACAGAAATACAAATAGCCGACACCCCGGGGTATCGGCTATCATAAATATTATGAAGCAATGCTTATTTTACCTGAGCAACCAGATTCTTGAAAGACTCAGGCTCGTTCATAGCGAGATCGGCCAGCACTTTACGGTTGAGGTCGATGCCTTTAGCAGCGAGCTTGCCTATGAACTGTGAGTAGCTCAGACCTTCTTCGCGTACAGCGGCGTTGATACGCACGATCCACAAAGAGCGATAATCGCGCTTTTTCAGTTTACGACCGGTATATTTGTAACCGAGGCCTTTCTCCAGTACGTTTTTGGCTACGGTATAAACGTTTTTACGCTTACCATAGAAGCCTTTGGCTCCTTTCAGTATTTTCTTTCTTCTCGCGCGTGATGCAACTGCATTTACGGAACGTGGCATAACTTAGAATTTTTATTCCCCTTTTACTCCGGATACCGGAAAGGATATGATTGTATTACAAAATTGAATTTCAATTACTATCGGCAATCAGGCTTATGCCATTACCAGCATCTTCTTCACCAGGCGGGCATTGCTAGGATGCACCAGACCATGTATGCGCAGATGGCGCTTACGGCTTTTAGATTTTTTGGTAAGCAGATGGCTCTTAAAAGCCTTGTACCTGCGTATTTTGCCAGTTCCTGTTACTCTGAACGTTTTTTTCGCACGTGAGTGCGTCTTTATTTTTGGCATGGTATTTTAAATTTGGACGGCAAAGGTAAGTAAATTTTTGTATCGAATATTAAATAACGGACTTTTTTATTTTTTCCGGCTTTTTCAGCCCGTTACATCGGGTAGTTTTCAAAGCGATTAAGGCATGTAGTCGTCTTCAGGTGCACTTTTGCCCTTGTCTGCAAAGAAATTGTTTACCGTTCCACGAAACATAGCCGGCACCTTTCCGTCTATGAATTCTTTCATGGCCAGTACCGCTTTCATGGCCTGCTCATCAGTAAGGCCTGCTTTTTCTTTTAGAATCTGTATGAGTTCCTGCATAATGTGGGTGATTTTTGGGAACAACTTAGTATTAAAAATTTTCAACAAACACGAAAAGCATACACTAAGCAGCCTTTTTGATCTGTGCCAGCTTAGAGTGCTCTATCATATGCTCGGCATACTCCAGCGTGAGGTGGAATGTACCATCATGTTCTTCAGAAGGCATATCGAACATGGCATCGGTCAATATCATTTCGCAGATAGCGCGAAGACCACGGCCACCCAGCTTGTACTGCACGGCTTTCTTCACCATATAGTCGAGCGCCTCGTCTTCTACGGTGAGGGTGATTCCTTCGAATTCGAAGAGGCGTGCATACTGCTTCACCAATGCGTTCTTAGGCTCGGTAAGTATCCGCTTCAGCGAGGCTTCGTCGAGCGGATTGAGGTAGGTAACCACCGGCAACCTGCCCAGCAACTCGGGTATGAGACCGAAGGTGCGCAGATCCTGTGCATTGACGTATTGCAGCAGGTTGGCACGATCGAGATCTTTGGTAGCCTTGATTGCATTATAACCTATAGAGCTGGTCTGTATGCGGCGGGCGATCATCTTGTCGATACCCTCGAACGCACCACCGCAGATGAACAGTATATTCTGGGTATTCACTTTGATCATTTTCTGCTCAGGATGCTTGCGGCCGCCCTGTGGTGGCACGAGCACTTCTGACCCCTCCAGCAGCTTGAGCATAGCCTGCTGCACTCCTTCGCCGCTCACATCGCGGGTAATGGATGGGTTGTCGCTTTTGCGGCCTATTTTATCGAGCTCGTCGATGTAAACGATACCACGCTCGGCAGCAGCCACATCGTAGTTGCTGGCCTGCAGCAGGCGGGACAGAATGCTCTCCACATCCTCGCCCACATAACCAGCTTCTGTAAACACAGTGGCATCAACTATTGCAAACGGCACCTGCAGCAAGCGCGCAATGGTTTTGGCCAGCAAGGTTTTGCCGGTACCTGTTTCGCCTACCATCATGATGTTGGATTTTTCGATCTCCACATCATCCTGCTTTGGCATAGTGAGGCGCTTGTAGTGGTTGTAAATGGCTACAGACAGTACTTTTTTGGCATCTACCTGCCCTATTACGTACTGATCGAGAAAAGCCATAATTTCTCTTGGCTTGTACAGTTTGTTTTTGTGTATCTCAGCAGGCTTGGCCGCTGTTGCTTCTGCCTTTTCCTTATCGCCGGTGGCTTCGAGCAGCAAAGTATGCGCGTTTTCGATACACTGGTCGCAGATATTGCCTTTGATACCGGTGAAGAGAATATTAACATCCGTTTCGCCACGGTCGCAGAAAGAACACCTTTTTTCAGTTAGCTTGGCCATTTAATCTAAAGTATATGATTATTTTGAGGGTGCAAAGGTACGGAAAAGGTACATCTGTCCATCAACTGTTTGGGTGTGCGGCAGTGTGCCTGCCTGTGGGAAGGCAGTAGCCGCCAATGATATCAAAAAGCCCCTCTCTGATCAACAAAAACAAAATGTGCTGCGTAAAAAGCGGCAGAAAGGGACGAAAAACAGAATTTATCCACAAATTATTTTACCGGATGTGCAGCCAACAGTTGGATCCAAACCCGCACCAGAAAGGCGTTGCAGACGCTTGGCACATCCGGTTTGCGATACCCTACGCAAAAAGGGAATGGGGTGGGTAATCTATCTTTGCGGTCTAAATTCTATCTCCTATGCGCGGTCAAAGAACCTATAATGAACTCGTGAAAGACAGCACTATCAGCGGCACAGTACGCAAAGGCCGAAGCAACGCGCTGGTGTTCAGGCGAAATGAATGTATGCTGGCCCGGTATTTCTATTATGGCTACCTGAAAAACAAGAGCTATGAAGAGATCATGCGACTGCTGGCAGCTGAGTTTTTTCTGTCTCCTGCTACCATATCGATGCGGGTGCAGCAAAACACAGATAAGCTGAAGACGCTGAAACGCAGTGGCCCGTCGATGTACTACTTTCAGAGCCGGTGGCCCCACCTGAAATGGTAGTGCTATAAACCTATTATTAAATATCCGGTTAAACCAGCGGGGCACATACAACTCTGCGGGAAAATGTTCACTTTTGCGGAAAAAATAATAGATCATGGCACTACCGAATATTTTCACAAAAGATGTAGCAGAAAAGATGGTGAGCAGAATAAATATGCTGACCGATAAAAGCCAGCCCAAATGGGGTAAAATGTCGGTATCTCAGATGCTGGCGCACTGCTGCGTATCGTATGAGTATGTGTACGAAAATAAACATCCCAAAGCAGGATTTGTGATGGGACTTGTATTGAAGTATCTGGTGAAGAACAAGGTTGTGAATGAGGAACCCTACAAGCCCAGTCAACCTACCGGCCCTGACTTTGTGATAAAAGATACGCGCGACTTTGCGAAGGAGCAGCAGCGCCTTATAGGATACATCAGGCAGACACAGCAACATGGCGAGGCATACTTTGATGGCAAGGCGTCGCACTCGTTTGGTGTGCTCAATAAGACCGAGTGGAATAATATGTTTTACAAACATCTGGATCACCATCTGAACCAGTTTGGGGTATAACAATGTATGCGGATTGAGAAAAAAACCTGCACGGCATTTTTGAAACGTGCAGGTTTTTTTGTGATTAGTTCCGGGCAAATTCTATCAACGGTTGGTAATCGCCTTTGTCTGCCGCACGGATTGCAGTGAGGTATGCTTTTCTGTGACTTTCGTCATCAGCAGCACTGCGGGCTCCCCAGGAAAAAACCGGCACGCTGAGTATCTTTTCAGCAATAATATCTGCTATGAGGCGCGAATGCCTGCCATTACCGTTGGCGAAACAATGAATAGATACAATACGGTGCTTGAACCTCAATGCCAACTCATCTGGCGGAAATGTATGCTGCGATATCCAGAACTGGCCGTCATCGAGCAGGTTTCTGAGCGCCATGGGTATTTCATACTTATCTACACCCAGATTCTTATTCGTTTTCCTGAAATCGCCTGCCCATGCCCAAACGTTTCCGAACATTTTGCGATGCAGTAGGCGTATGAATTCGGAGGTGAGTACCTCCTGTTCCGTAAAAGCCTTTCTGCGAAACATGACCCAGCGGATGGCCTCCTCAATATTGTGCTGCTCCAGCTCATCGAGCTGCTCTTTGGTGTCAACACCCTTTACGAGCAAGCCGTCGCGCTCGTCATCATCAAGCGGTGTTTGCCCATGTCTGTATTGAAGTATTAATCCCATAATTTTCCGGGCATATCTCTGACAATTTCACCGGCAAGCTCTCTGGTAGCGTCCTTCAGCCGCTGTTCGGTGTTTCCCTGCCCTTCCAGTGTCATGGTTGTGTGGGTGCGACTCACTATTCTGGCAGCGGCTTCGTAAGCTTTGCGCTCTATCATTTGCTCCAGACTGCCGTCTTTGGGTACAAACCCGTAGACAAAGTGCATATCCAGTGCTTCTGCAGCTTCTTTGAGCATTTTTATGGACACAGTGCCTTCCTTTTCGCGGCGCTCCATATCCAGTACGCTTTGTGGTGTAATAGACATACGAACCCCTAACTGGCGCATTGACATATTGAGCGCAGCACGTATCATACGCAGCCAACCCTCGGTAGGGGGTACAAACTGCACCAACGGGGTGAGTGCAGTCATCTTGTTGCTGGCCTGCTTAGCAAGTAAGTTGTTATTTCTTATTTTCATAAGACCATAGCTTTAATAACTATGCACAAATTTAAGACTATAGACTTACAATAACAAAATTATCAGCCTATAGTATTAAATTCTATTAATCCGGCTCTATTCTTCAATTTTCCTGTTTGCCAGTTTTTTGATGTTTTCGAGGGAGACAAACCTGAAAACAAAAATCAGGGCACAACAGACGAGCCCGAAAACCAACAGCTGAGCCGGCTTGTTGATGCCGGGGAGATGGGTGATGCTATAACCGAGGATTGCAACCAGAACAATGTAACCGAGATGCGCCAATACCCACCTGATATTGAGCGGCAACCGGATGATACGGGTAGCATACACAATGAACACAAGTGCAAGCCCGGTCTGGGTGGCCAGCGAAGTGATAGCGCCCCCGAATGCCTTGTACCGTGGTACGAGGTAGTAGTTGAGTGCAAGGTTGAATAGTACACCGCCAAATGCGATGATATTGAGTGTGCGCAGGCTGCCATTGGCGGTGAGCAGCGTAGAGTATACATACATGAGGCACCAGGCAGGGAAAGACAACATGAGGCAGGAAAACACCCACTGGTATTGAGTGGCCTGCGAGTGATAGAGCTCGCTTTTGTGATAGAGCAGGTACATGACGTCGCCACCAAAAAACAGGCCGGCCACTGCCACCATTACCGAAAAAGGTAGCATCATATTCACACATAGCTTTACAATGGGCTGCACATCAGTTTTTTGTGCCAGCATGCGACCAAACAGCGGCAGCAGCATGGTGGCGAACATGAGTCCGAAGATATTGGCCATATCGAGCTGGCGGAAGGCGGCGGCCCAAATACCTGCCTGCGCCTTACCATCGACACAAAGGCGCTCTATCATAATGGCATCGGCACGGTTGTAGATGGACATTAGGAAGATGAGCAACGCATAAGGGAAGCTGCTCTTTATGATACCGCCAATCTCAGCGGTGTTGAATGAAAATTTCAGTTTTACCCGGCCTATGCGGCGGAGTACCAGGTACCCAGCCACTGCGGCGATAAAGTAACAAGTGATCTGGGTAATGACAAACCACTGGATTTTGAAGGCGTGTGCGGTAGGCGGATATATCAGCAGAAAACCACAGATCAGTATCATGAGCAGGCGGTCGGTGACAGACAGTACGGCATCTGTTTTGAACCGGTGGAGCGCGGCCACATTGCTACGGATAAAGGAAAGGAGTGCATTGAGTGCATGGATAAGCAATATACCCAAGAGCAATACGAGCTCCCAGCCCCGGTACCCGAGTAAGTAGCCCCATGCGTATGCCATAACAAGATATGCAGACATGAGCACCAGCCGGGCAGTAAGCATGGCGGGGAAAAGGTCAGGGAGCTTTTCGGGGTGCTGGGAGATGGTGCGGCTGTTGTAATTACTGATACCAAAGTCGAGAATGGTCTGGAAAATAATACCCAGGCTGAATAGCGCCTGGTAGGTACCGTATGATGCTGCAGGAACCGTGTTTTGTACAGTACGATCAATAAAAAGTACCCATATAGGTTTTACAAGCAGGTTTACCGCTATGATAAAAAGTATATTTTTTACAAAAAAGCGCTGCATTCTGACAAATAACGGGGTATAAAGCGGTAAAAGTATATTTTTGTCGGCATAAGGTATGCGAATAGCTGTAAATACACGGTTACTGTTAAAGGGCAAACTGGAGGGTATAGGTTGGTTTACTTATCAGACATTGGAACACATGGTCAGGTTGCATCCTGAGCATGACTTCTATTTTTTCTTCGACCGTCCGTATGATCCGCAATTTGTGTTCGCACCCAATGTGACGCCGGTAGTGGTGCACCCACAGGCAAGGCACCCGGTACTTTTCTACCTGTGGTTTGAGTGGAGCATACCCTTTATGCTGCGCAAACATAAAATAGACCTGTTTCTGTCTACCGACGGCTATATGTCGCTGAGCACGAAGGTACCGACCTGCCTGGTGATACATGATCTGGCATTTGAGCACTATCCCGAGCATTTTGTACTGAGTCACCGGTTGTACTGGCGGCATTATTCTCCGTTATTTGCCCGCAAAGCAAGGCGGATCGCTACCGTATCGACATTTTCGAAGAACGATATCAGCAAGCGGTACGGTATCAGCCCGGACACTATAGATGTGGTATACAATGGTGCCCACAATGAATATCGCCCACTAAACAGCACAGAGCGGGATGCCGTGAAACAGCAATATGCCGATGGATGCGAGTATTTTGTATTTGCCGGTGCCCTGCACCCCCGCAAAAACATAGTGAACCTGCTGAAAGCATTCGCTATTTTCAAGAAGCGCCAGCCTACCAATATGAAACTGGTGATCGTCGGCCGGTTTGCATGGAAGTATGAAGAAGTAGAACTGATGCAAGCCACTATGCCCTATAAAGAAGAGGTAAAGTGGGTTGGTTACATGAATGTAGATGAACTGTCGGCGGTGATAGGCAGCGCGTATGCACTGGTATACGCATCGTTGTTTGAGGGCTTCGGGATACCGATACTGGAGGCGCTGCAATGCAATGTGCCTGCGATAGTGAGTAACACATCGTCTATGCCTGAGGTGGCGGGTGAAGCAGCTCTGCTGGTAGACCCTACCGACCCGGAAGACATAGCCAACAAAATGCACCAGCTGTATAAGGATGAAGCACTGAGAGCCCGACTAATAGCGCATGCCCCTGAACAGGTAAAGAAATTCAACTGGCAGTCATCATCAGACAAACTGTGGGATTGTATGATGAAATGCCTGAACACAAAGTAACCAACCAGCCAGATGCCAGAACAATCTATATCCGACGAAGCTACTGCAGCCCTACGGGCCGAATGGGGTATTGAGCACACAGGTGGCCTTAGCGAAGCTGCACTGCTACAACTGCTTGCCGACAGGATAGTGACCATCATGCAGCAGGGGTCGGAAACATTCTTTCAGCTGATGTACCGGCTGGACATACCAGAACGGAAACTAAATGAAGTGATGACAGCGGCCGATGCGCCGCAGAAAATAGCCCGCCTGATCTATGACCGCCAGATAGGAAAGATAAAAAGCCGGCAACAATACCGCCAAGACCCCAACGAAACAGACCCGGATCTGAAGTGGTAAATGAATATACCGAGTATTAACAGCTATACCTACTTTTGAAACAATGGAAGCTAGCACGAAGAAGCAATCAAGACTACGCACATTCTGGGATCTGCTGGTAGAGACGAGCGACGAGTTTGCGGAAGACCATGCCACGAAACTCAGTGCTTCGCTTGCTTACTATACGATATTTGCTATAGGGCCGTTGCTGCTGGTGATCGTGCATGTGCTGGGCCTGTTTTTCAGAAAGAAAGATGAGGCTACGACCAAGGTGTTTGAGCAGGTGGGACAGTACATAGGCAAGTCCGGAGCCGCACAACTGGAGAGTATACTGGCCAATATGAATACCAGCAGCAGCACGCTGTTTGGTATAATAGGCATTCTGGTGTTTATATTCAGTGCTACCAGCATTTTTACAGAGATGCAGAGCTCTATAAACTATATGTGGTCTGTGAAGGCCCGGCCCAAACGTGGCTGGCTTAAGTATATCACTGACCGTTTGTTGTCTTTTGTACTGATCATCGGCATTGGCGTGATGCTGATCGCATCGCTGCTGCTGAATGTGGTGGTGGACATGCTTGCCGGCCAGCTGCAACGGTTTGCATTGCTGCAGCAATACCTGGGTAAGGATAATATTTTTGTACTGACAAGTATCAATACGGGCGTACTGTACATCATTGTGACGCTGCTATTTGCCATTATTTTCAAGGTGCTGCCCGATGCACGGATCTCGTGGAAAGATACACTGGTAGGTGCTTCCTTTACTGGGGTGTTGTTCCTGATCGGGAAGTTTCTGATCACGCTGTACCTTACCAACTCCAAACTGATATCGGCATACGGTGCTGCTGCATCGCTGATCATACTGCTTTCGTGGATCTACTATTCAGCCCTTATATTGTACTTCGGGGCTGAATTTACAGACGTATATGCACGAAAGTGCGGTGGCGGCGTGGTGGTGAAAAAAACCGCGGTATTTGTGATCAAGCGGGAAGCCAAGGAATTGCCGGGCCTTAAAACCCATATCGACGAAGATCTGGGTAAGGCATAACTGCTTCCGGGAACAAACTTACGGGTTACAACGCCTTATTTAGCTGCTTTTGTCTTGAACTTATTGATGGCGTTGCGGGTAAAGTCGCTGAGAACAAGGTGACCGCTGATGCCTGCACGCTCTGCGAGGAGCACATCCCAGTTTTCGGTACCATGCCAGAGAATCTTTTTGAGCTGAGCCATAGCCTGCGGACTGCTGTGTGCGAGGTTTTCGGCAAGACCGGCTACGGCGTCGTCGAGCTCAAGGGTGGTACTGTGTACCTCTGAATAGAGGCCGTGGCGCTTGGCCCACTCTGCCGACCGCCAACCGGTGGCATCGATAGCGAGTTGCGACAAGCCAGATACACCAATTTTGCGCTCTACTGCCGGGCCTACAACAAACGGCCCAATACCCACTGCCAGCTCGCTGAGCTTAACAGAAGCTGAATCGGAGGCGATTGCATAGTCTGTAGCGGCTATGAGACCTACCGCACCACCCACTGCCTTGCCCTGCACACGACCAATGATGAGCTTGTGGCATTTGCGCATGGCATTGATAACGTTAGCAAAGCCACTGAAGAATTTTTTACCCTCTGCGTCGTTGGTGATCGCCATCAACTCGTCGAAAGAGGCACCAGCACAAAAGGCACCGTCGCCGGCACTACGTATCACTATGACTTTCACACGGTTATCGATACCGATATCATTGATGGTTTTTGCAAGGTCAGAGAGAATTGCAGCCGGCAGCGCATTGCTGGACGGGTGAAAAAACTCGATGGTGGCAATACCATGATCAATCTCGTGGCTAACGTAACCTTCTGTGTGACGCATATGCAGTAAGTTTTACTTTTTTATTTTATTGTTTCTGATCTGCTGCAATGCTGTGAAAACTGTTGCTGCACTAACCGTCAGCAAATCACAATCTTAGTCACCAGCACTTGCAGGGGAAGTCAAAAATATAAATAAATTCGAAAAAACAAACGATTATATAACCAATTGTATTAACACATGTAGTTTGCAGGGACTGAGCAGCGCGTAATCCCTGAGCACAAAAAGCGATTGCAGCAGCCAGAAAAAATACCAGCAAACATGTGTTGCAGATACTCGTGTTTGAGCGGCGGAGGCAATACAACAAGCTGTGCCGGCAACCTCGCAGAAAATTGCGCATTAAGTTCGCAATTTTCTATTTTTGACTAACTAGTTGATATTCAAGTTGTTATCTTTTTATTTTTGCGCAGTTTTTGCGCAGTTCTTGCCTGCGAATAAATCCGGGACACACGGGCAGCACTACCGGGAGAGGTATAGACGTATAACCACAAAAACCGGGCCGGAATGGGGCGCGTGTTGGGCAACCGGACAAAAACGGTGTGGCTGATACCCAAAAACTATAGCGGCATTGATAAAACGTAACTCAGGGTGCTGTTGCTGCCCACGGACATCAGAGTGCAAAGGTGGCCCAGACGCAAGCATGATCGGAGGCCTGGGTGACCTTGCTATCGACCTCGGGGAAGGTAGCATTGCCGCGCTTGTGGATACCACGACGCTCGATATCTGCTGCTGTGATCTTGTTGAATAAGGCCGTTGAAACCAAGAGGTAGTCTATCTGGTCGTTGCCGGAGTGGTAGGTCCAGCGGGGACCATTAAAACCTGTCCAGGAAAGAACATCGTGGAGACCGGGGTAGTTGATGAGATTGGCCAGCGGAGCACTGTCGGGGGTGTCATTGAAATCGCCAGCGACGACAACGAAGTCATTGGCCATATCGTAAGCGCTGAGCAATTCTGTGACTCTGTCGGCCTGGAGTTTGCGCTTGCGGTTGCTCTCGGCAGGGGCGCCATAACCTTTGCTCTTGAGGTGATTGCAAAGGAGGTAGATGTACTGGCCATTACCGATATTGATGGTATACTCAGGACAATCTCTGCTGAAAATCTTCTGCTGCCTGCCTGTGGCCGATACGGCAACATCATCAACATGGCTGGTGATAGACTCTATAGGAAACTGCGACAGCACGCCTACATCGATACCGCGCTCATCGTTGCCGTCTATCACCATCACATGGCGGTAGGGAGTGGCTGCCTGCTTCAGAATGGTATCATTAAAATGCAGGAGCGCAGTGCGGCTGTCGACCTCTACGGTGCACATGATATCGGCATTGACGGCACTGATCACCCTGCCGGTGTTATCAACACTTTTGCCATTGGTTTTCTGGCGGGTGAGTTCTACCCAGCCCACCCATGCATCGCGGCCCCGTGCCTTGAGTGTGAGCCCCGACCCATCGCGCTTGCGGGAAAACAGTTTTTCGCGGACCTCATTGATCGTAAACCATTTTTCGCCAGTCTGGGCGAGAAAGTACTTTTCGAGCAGGGCGGTAATCTCTGTACCCACAGTGCCGTCATAGCTTTCGTTTTCGAGCAGCTCGTTGAGGCGTGCAAGGTCTTTGAGCACTTCCTTGCCCTTTGCAGAAAAACCCTCGAGCTCCATAACTGCGGCACGCTCGAAGAGGTTGTTGAGATTATATGAGGCGATTTTAAGGCTGGCCATAAAGATCAATTTTTAGGTGTATTATAAAGTTATAGCTATCGAAATGAACTCAAATCAGAACTGGTGATATTTAATATTAACTTAAAACCACCGACACAAAGGTAGCTGGCGCGGACACCTGCGCATACGGGAAAAACACCCCTTTTGAGGAGGTGCCCGGATACAAAACAAATCAAGACTTTATATGCTTACAGCAGGATGATGGAGAGGCCGTAGTCGGCGCAGAGAATTAGGATGCAACTGACGATAACCGAAGTGGTAGAAGCGCGCCCGATCTCCAGCGCACCGCCCTGCACGTAATAGCCATAATACGATGGTATGATGGAGATGATGAGTGAAAACACAAAGGCCTTCATCATGGCAAAGAACAGATTGTAGGGCAGGAAACCCATGGTGAGGCCCTGAAAAAACTGCTGCTTGGTGAGGATGTTGGAAAACATGCCGGCAATATAACCACCCCAGATACTAACGGCTATAGAAACGATGATGAGTGAAGGTACCATGATCATAGCAGCGACGATCTTGGGGAGGATGAGGTATGTTTTGGTATTGATGCCCATGATCTCGAGCGCATCTATCTGCTCGCTGACGCGCATATTGCCAAGCTCAGAAGCGATCTTGGAACCAACAACACCGGCCAACACGATACAGATAACGGTAGGTGAAAGCTCGAGGATGGTGGAGTCGCGGACGATGGATGCAACAACGGTTTTGGGGATCCAGGAGCTGACCAACTGGTAGGAGGTCTGGATAGTAAGCACCATGCCGAGAAACACGGAAATGATGAGCACTATGGGTAGTGACCGGATACCAATGTCGTTGCACTGGGCCATGAACTCTATCCAATATACCCTGCCATTCTCGGGCTTACGGAATCCGCCCTTGACCATCAATACGATTCTGCCGAGGTGTTCGAAGAAAGATTTCATGTGATTGCAAAAATAGGGAATTCGGGGTTAGGGAATTGGGGTAACAGGGATTGGGTATTTGGGATCAGATGGATCAAGGGAACCGTTCAGGTAGTTTTCGCATACTGACGCTTGCATGAATAGTGGCGCAAAACGTGGTGCTATTTGCTTTTGTCCTGGACTTTTCTGGTTACTTTAACCACTATCGCTCTTGGCAAAAAACGGACTGAATTGGCCATGATATAATTAATCAGTCCATGAATAGCCACTACTTTGCCATTCATCATTGCTTTATAGCCATATTCGGCTACTTCGATTGCGGTGGGCAGCTTTTTGCCTTTTACCAATGCGCTTTCCTCCATTGCAGCTGCGGCCTGAAAACCGCTTGCTGTGGCACCGGGGCACAGTGTGGTAACCGTAACACCTTTATCGCCGACTTCATTGCTGATAGCCTCTGAGAAACTCAGGACGTAAGCCTTGGTAGCATAGTATACAGCCATTGTTGGTCCGGATTGAAATGCTGCTGTGGAGGCTACATTCATGATCTTTCCGTTCCGGCGCCCAACCATATCCTTCAAATACAGCTTTGTAAACTGTGTCAGTGTAGTGATATTGAGGTTTATCATCTGCAACTCTTTGTTCCAGTCTGTTTCTACAAACATCCCAAAATCACCAAACCCTGCATTGTTGATGAGATAATCGATTTGAATGTTTTGCTTTTTTGTTTCATCGTATACTTCCTGAGCGGAATTGTGTGCGGACAGGTCTTTGCCAATAGTGTACACTTTAACCTTGTATTGCTTTTCTAATTCCGCCTTTAATTCGTCCAACCTGGATTTGTTTCTAGCTACCAGGACCAGATCTCCTCCTTTTGAAGCATGAATTTTTGCCAATTCCAAACCTATTCCATTTGATGCTCCGGTAATTAATGCTGTGGCCATTTCGTGTCTATATTTTGTTTTTCGCTGCAAAGCTATCGCAGCTATGCCAAACCTACAACAATAGAGTATAGTCTATACTTGTAATTTATTTTTCCGCATAGTATCTTTGTGTCATGCTCATCAATGAACTTGCAAAGCGAACCGGTATTAGCACCCATACTATTCGGTTTTACGAAAAATCGGGGTTAATAAAAGGCAAAAGAGATGAAAATGTAAAGTCCAATAAATACTTTCATTATGATGATGAAACGGTTGAAAAGCTGGCCTTAATAATAGACGCAAAATCAATAGGCTTCACTATAAGCGAGATTGCGCAACTGATGGATGCGTGGTACAGCAACAAAATGACTGTTGCTGATAAATTATCGGTTCTGGAAGAAAAGCTGGTATCTATAGAAGAGAAAATAAAACAGCTAAAGGAAATGAAAAAAATGATCGCTCAATTTAAGAAGAGTGTAGCAACAGAGGGCTGTTAGGTGCGGCTCACAATTCTGGTTATGACAACAACAACTGATACATGCATCGCTAAGAGCCGACAATAATGAGACAACCCGCGGCGAGGGGAGGTATTGATTTTCTACGGGCTGTAAGGGACAACTTTTGAATTTTTTGTGGGGGGTATAAATGCAAACGTTGGGCGTTAATGCCTAAATTCACTAATCAAATGAATTAAATGAATTTCTGGAAGCGCTTGTTTAGTAGAGGTGAATCAAAAAGCAAGGATACCACAAGCGAAGATGTGCCAAATCTGCTGGATATGGTAGAACCTGAACCTGGTTTTTTTATACCTAAGGCATTGGCCAATCATTGGGCAGATATCAAAAAAACGGCTCGTGAAACTGTTCGCATTGAGGCTACGCCCAGTAGCAACCTGACTTTGCGTCAGAGTAAATTCGGACATTTTCCGTGTATTCCGAAAAACTTCAATTACCCTCTGGACCGGGATGGTAACTATATGTTCCCGCTCGCACAGATCAATTTCAGTGAGGTACCGAAATTAAAAGGTTTCCCAGAAAGCGGCTACCTCCAATTCTATATCCAGGCCGGGGAGTGTTATGGTCTGAGCTTTGATGACCATATCCCGTCCGACTTCAAAGTTTTGTTTTTCGAAGAAAGTGACGTTGCTGAACATGAAGAAGACTTCTCGTTTTTAGAAGAAGTACTCAAGAACGAGTATGTTCCTGTCTTTTGCCCACATAGTCTGGTATTTGAACATAAACTGGAATATATAGGTCTCGGCGATATTAACGCAGAACTCAATCCCTATTTTAATCTCGACAACGTTTTAAAACAATATGAGGCTATTGCTGATGAACTGGAAGATGCCATTTATGATATATTTCATTTTTCAGGCCATAAGATTGGAGGTTATGCTTATTTCGCACAGGCTGACCCGCGCACTGATGGGAGCTATTTACAGCATTATCAGTTATTGTTTCAAATAGACTCTGGCGATGAAATCTGTTGGGGCGATGCAGGGGTAGCTAATTTTTTTATTCATCCTGATAAACTGGCAAAAAAAGATTTTACTGACGTTTACTACAACTGGGATTGTTTTTAAAACTGCGCCCGGTTAATCTTGTTTTTTTACAATTAGTTTTGGGCTACTATCCTTTTTATTATGAGTAAATTCATTACTACTGCTTCCAGCACAAGCAAGGCTCCATTGATGCATAACGGTTTTGTTTGGGTCCTGTTTGCAATATTTTTTACCTACTGGGTGTATGGTTGGTTTAATTGTTTGCTTTTGCAAGATTGGATTATCGAGAATCTTTTGGTAGTAATATGTTTGACTTTACTGGTCATTTCTCATAAATGGCACAGATTAAGCGAACTAAGCTATTTGTGCATATTTGCCTTCGTAATGTTACACCTATATGGTGCTTTCTATGCTTATACAAAAAATAATCTGGGGCATTGGCTGCAATATACTTTTCACTTAGGTCGTAACCCTTACGATAGAATCGTGCATTTTAGCTTCGGTCTGTTTCTTGCATACCCGTTCAGGGAGATACTTGTTAACAAGTATAAATTATCAGGTAGGGGATCATGGTTGTTCCCAATAGAAATCGCGTTCTCATTAGGTACCATATTTGAAATGATAGAATGGGGTGTTGCAGCCTTTACTGATTCTGAAACTGGCAATACGTATGTGGCTACGCAAGGCGATGTATGGGACGCTCATAAGGATATATTGTTAGCTGCAATAGGGTCTGCTATATGTATGGCCTTGCTTTTTATGATTAAAAAAAGCATTTCAAAGGGTAAATTGGATATGGCTTATCACAAGATTCGATAGTGTATAGGAAATTAAAGAGCGAATACTGATAGAGCAAACGAGACTCTTCAAACGACAAAACCCGCACTTTGCGCGGGTAGTACATTCCTACGGGCTGAAAGGGACAACTTCTGAATTTTTTAATAGAGGATTAGTGATTTGCACCTGAGCTTGCCGGAGTATGTTTTTCCCGTCTTTCATACATTTGCAACACTGGCATACCGGACCATCAGCGATGAAATTGTTTCAAATTTTACTGGTATTTATTTTGGGCATTAGCACCGCAGTAGAAGGTGCCGTGGTTTTTGGAGAGCAAATACCAACCTCTGATACTGTGTTGAAAATTGAGGCGCATCCTGAATTGGGTTTCAATTTTCCATATTATTTGAGAATACCCAAGGGTGTCAATAGTCAGCGTATTACTTACCTGCTGGTGGAAACCAATAATTCAGGCAACAACGACAGCTTTGCCCACCATGAGCGGGAAACCTATAAAGAGATCATTAAAAATTCTTTGGGTGCCAGCCTTTGTGAAGGTCTTGCGGTTCCCTTCTTAATGCCCGTGTTTCCGCGCCCTGCCAAAGAGTGGTGGATGTATACGCATGCCTACGACAAAGATGCTGCGCACATAAAGAAAGGCCCTATGAAAAGGCTGGACCTGCAACTTATAGCCATGACTGCGCATGCAAGAGGGATTTTGAAGGGGTATAGTATCTCTATAGCTGAAAAGGTACTATTGAATGGGTTCTCGGCATCGGGAACTTTTGCCAACAGGTTTACGGCCATTCATCCCGAAACGGTGGCAGGCGTGGCTTGTGGAGGAATTAACGGCATTGCGATATTGCCGGTGAATAAGCTAAATGGCAAAGCGCTTGACTATCCGCTTGGTACTGCAGACTTAAAGCAACTCTTCGGCCAGGAATTTGATTTGAAGGTATATCGGGTAGTGCCGCAATTCATCTATATGGGTGCATTAGATGATAATGATGCGGTCACGTTTGACGATGCATACGGTAAAGCAGAGCGCGCGACCGTTTTCAATCAGCTTTCGCAAAAAATGTTGCCGGACAGATTTTCAAGGTGCGAAGCTATATATGCGGAAAATAAGGTGAATGTTACATTTAAAACATACCCTCATATCGGGCATGGCACTGATCGCCTTATCTATACGGAGGTCCTTGCTTTTTTCAGACGGATAATGGAACATGAGTAGGCCAGCTATTTGCGGTTCGCGTCTTTTGCCGCCAACATAGGCCGCCCTGCCGACCAGCTCATGGTATGCTGGTATGCCGCCAGCCTGTCCCACTCCTCGCTGTAGTCTCCGGCCATATCCAAGTAGCGGCTTGCACTATCCGGCATGTTCATCACCTCGAAACACCGCCCTGCCATGTAATTAGTGAATTGAGAGACCTCTTTGGCATTTTCATACCAGGTGCCGCGCATATGCTTCATTGCGAAGCCATGCGTTTTGTCCCAGTCCTTCCTTTTAAGCTTGGCACACCCAAAATAGCACTCCGGTGCCGGGCGCAGGCTCGCTATAGCCTGGGCATACTCTCCCATAAGGATCATCAACTTGAATTTCACAATGTCCACGTCCTCGGTCCCTTCGCTGTATACATAGGTATACTTGGGCATAGGGTAGCCCCACAGTTGTTTAGCTATTCGCAACTTGGCAAAGTAATTTACGTCGTCCTTCGTTTTCCTGGCCATGCGACTTTCAAAAATACCCATGTGAACGTCACGATATTCGATTGAGATGTTCCGGCTTTTTTTGTTAACGAGGTAGTCGTCCCCTTTCACAAGGGCGTACAAAGCGGCGGCATCCTCTCGCTCTATGGCATCGTTCGCAGACTCATTTAGCGCCGTAGTTTTCTTGTTGAGTACGGCGGTCTTTTGTTCTTCTGCTTTTCTTTTCCGGGCTTGCTCCGGTGTCTCAACTGGTGCTGCGGGTGGTGAATAGGTGTGAACCGGCTCGCTTGCTTCATTCCTCCGGCCGTATGTCCTTCCTGCCGCGCTCGAATTCATGTTTTGTTGCTGTTGCACGCGGTTCTGGTATGCCCGCTGGCTGTTCGCGGCCCGCTCGGCTGCCGCGTCTGCCGCCGATCTTGCACTTCCGTTGGAGTTGTATGGCGACACGTATTGCGCCTCTGTATCACCGGCAAGCGCAATAGCAATAATGGTGAAAAAAAGATACGTAATATGCTTCATGGCGGAGATTGTGCGTAAGTAAGAAGAAACAAGATGTCCTTTAACTGTAAAGGTGGCGCTATTTATTTGCGCTCACAATACTACTATCGTGTTATTCGATGTGTCCGGGCCATTTGCCGAATGGGTGCATAGTATACGCTGGACCAGGCAAAAGATAACCCGCTCAATGAGCGGGTTTAGCATTCCAGCGGACTGTATGGGACAACTTTCGAACTTTTTTGTGGAGGATTTGAAGGTGATTCAGTGCTATTAGTTACTGATTAATACCTGCTTCCAATTGTTACTATTGGCATAGAATTTTGAATAACGGCGAGATCAGATCTAGTTAACTCAACGTTTAATGCACCTAAATTTTCTTCGAGACGATGAATATTTCTGGTACCTGGAATTGTTACGATTTCATCGTTTTGACTAAGTACCCAAGCCAGCGCAACTTGTGCTTTGGATACGTTTTTGCTCCGGGCAATTTGATCAATAACTTCAACAAACTTTAAATTCTCTCTAATAGCTTCATCTGTAAAGCGGGGAAGCGTCAGACGCCAATCATTTGTTTCTAAATCTGCCCGACTTTTAATTGCTCCCGTTAAAAACCCTCTTCCCAGCGGGCTGTAAGCCACAAAGGTTATACCTAGTTCTTTACAAACATCAAAAAGCTCTTGTTCTGGTTCCCGACTCCATAAGGAATATTCGGTTTGGAGGGCAGTAACAGGATGAACGGCGTGGGCCCGCCGAAGCGTTTCTGCATCAACTTCGGAAAGACCTATGTGTTTTACTTTTCCCAATTTAACCAGATCGCTCATTGCCCCAACAATTTCTTCAATTTCCACTTTTGGATCTTTCCGGTGCATGTAATACAAATCAATGGCGTCTGCCCCCAAATTTTTAAGGCTTTGGTCGCAAGCCTGCTTAACATATTCCGGTGTTCCGTTAAGCCCAAGAAATTCACCATTAGGGCCTCGCATTACAGCAAACTTGGTGGCTAAAATCACGTCATCCCACCGACCTTTAAATGCTTTTCCTATTAGTCGTTCATTCGCTCCCCAACCATACATATCAGCTGTGTCGAAAAAGTTGACCCCTAAGTCGATGGCTTTGTGTAATGTATTTACGGATTCTTTTTCATCAAAAGACCCATAAAACTCTGACATACCCATACAACCAAGCCCAATTCTATTAACCTCTAGGGCACTATGTCCTAATGTTGTTGTTTGATTCATTGTATTTGTATTTTAAAATCTCAACACTGCCAAGATAAAACAAAAAAACCTCACACTTCTGTTAAGCTTTGGGTGCACGCTGTAGGGGACCGGAACCCTATTACAACCACAGCTACTGCCACAATACATGAAACGAGACTGCCCACAAATTTTTGCCGAAGGGGACTACTTCTTTTCCGGAATAAAGCACTACGCCGCCAAAAAACTTCTTTGAGGTAAGCCGGGCGAATGTCGATGTGCCGAGCTTGTGTTTCAATCATACAGTGAAGAGTACGGTACTGCACACATGAGCCATTTTTGCGGGGAGGTATTGCTATTGCTGCTTCTTGCAAAAACAAAGGCAGCCTTCACAAATCCGAAGGTGTAAAATTTTTTTTGATTGAATATTCTAAATATCCTGCAGATAAAACGGCAACCTTAGCCTACCTGCGCAGTGCCGCCTCAACGACAGAATTGAAAAGGTGTGAAGTATGTAAATAAATAGCACGTGCATGTAATGGTGAGGCATAGCCAAACAATCACCTTTACATGAAACAGACGGCAGTGACGGATATCTGCTGCCAGATGATGTGCTCAACTGTTAATACTACTACACTATGCCAGAGGTAAAGAAAGAGGGTGTGCTACTTGTGAAGACGACACTGGCTTTTGAGGATGAAGGTGTACTGAACCCGGCAGCGATAGATGATGGTGAGTTCATTCATCTCTTCTACCGGGCGGTAAGCAAGGGCAACTATTCGAGTATAGGCTACTGCAAACTAAAGGGCCCGCTGGTGATAAAGCAGCGAAGGAACACGCCAGTAATAGCGCCAGAATATGCCTATGAGTCGCATGGTGTAGAGGACCCGCGGATAGTGCTTATAGACGATCTGTACTACCTGACATATACTGCCTATGATGGTGTGAATGCACTGGGGGCGCTGGCTGTATCGGCCGACTTGATACATTTTGAGAAAAAAGGGCTGATTGTACCACAGATCAGCTATGCTACGTTTTGCAGCCTGACGGCACCGACCTGCCAAGTGAATGAAAAATACCTGAGGTATAATGAAAATGGCCGCCTTGCTGAAAAAAATGGCATTACTGTGCTTATCTGGGATAAGAACCTGATATTTTTTCCGGGCAGGATAAACGGCAAGATGTACTTCCTGCACAGAATAAAGCCAGACATTCAGATCGTATCGATAAGCGAACTATCGGAGCTTACCCCTGATTTCTGGATCAATTATTTCAGTCATTTTGATGAGCAGATAGTAATGACTGCAAAGTATGACCACGAAGTGAGCTATATAGGTGGCGGATGCCCGCCAATAAAAACAGATGCCGGGTGGCTGCTGATATATCACGGCGTGCACGACACGATTGACGGCTATGTGTATACTGCATGTGCCGCGCTGCTGGACCTGGATAACCCGGCAAAAGAAATTGCCCGGCTTCCGTACCCGTTATTTGAGCCAGAACAACAATGGGAAGTGGTGGGAGAGGTGAATAATGTATGCTTTCCGACAGGTGCAATAGTGCATGACGATACACTATACATCTATTACGGCGCAGCAGACGAGCAGATAGCATGTGCCTCGGTGAGCATTGAATTACTATTAGGTGAATTATTTATAAACAGACTGTAAATGAACATGGATATACTGAATGTATTTGAAAGCGGAAACATGGATACGTGGATCAGCACCAATGACACTAATAGGTCTGATACAGTAGCCTCCCGTATGCTGCCTGAGATACTTGTCATTACCACCTACCCTCCCAGAGAATGTGGTATAGCTACCTACTCGCGCGACCTGATAGCAGCGCTCGACAACGGATTTGAAAACTCTTTCCGGATACAAGTATGCGCTTTAGAATCTGACACAGAGCAGTATTTCTATCCGGATAACGTAAAATACACACTCAACACAGCCGATGCTTCGGACTTCGAAATACTGGCAGACAACATCAATAATGATGGTGCGATCAGCATAGTGATGATACAACATGAATTCGGACTGTTCAGGAATAATGAGGCGGCCTTTTATGAATTTCTGAACGCTATCAACAAACCGATATTGCTTGTATTTCACACGATACTGCCCAATCCGGATGAAAGACTAAAAGTTTCGGTAAGCCAAATGGCTGAAGTGGCTCAGGGCATCATCGTAATGACCAAATCATCGGCTGAGCTACTGACTGCAGCCTATGGGATCTCTCCGGAAAAGATCAATGTAATTCCGCATGGCACCCATCTGGTACCGCATGCCGACAAACTGTTTCTGAAGCACAAATACCAGTTGACGGGGAGAAAAGTGCTGTCCACTTTTGGTCTGCTGAGCGCCGGTAAAAGTATTGAAACCACACTGGAAGCACTACCTGCAATTGTAGAAAAAGACAAGTCGGTATTATTCCTGATCATAGGAAAGACACACCCCACTATTGTAAAACACGACGGTGGGGCATACCGCGATATGCTGATGGCAAAAGTAAACACGCTGGGATTGGGCAATCATGTGCGGTTTATCAACCACTTCCTGCCATTGCCAGAGCTACTTGAATACCTGCAGCTGACAGACATCTATCTGTTTACTTCAAAAGATCCACATCAGGCTGTAAGCGGCACATTTGCCTATGCTATAAGTTGCGGCTGTCCGATCATTTCCACTCCTATACCGCATGCGCTTGAAGTGCTGGGAAATGATACCGGCATCATTATCGACTTTAATAACGCACTACAATTGGCCGGGGCGGTGAACCTGCTTTTGACTGACGAAGTAAAACGTAAAAATCTGATATCGAACGGCCTGCATCGCATGGCATCTACTGCCTGGGAAATGCAGCTATTGCACACGCGCTGTTGTTTGAGCAACATAGCATAAACAGAATGTCGCTCAACTACCGCATTCAGGATATCAACTTTGACCACATGCGGAAAATGACCACTGATTTTGGCATGATCCAGTTTTCGAAGTTGAATACACCGGACATTGAATCGGGCTATACACTGGATGACAATGCCAGAGCACTCATAGCCATGTGTCAGCACTTTGAACTTACGAAAGACGCTGAGAGTATAGCCTACATTTGTATCTACCTGTCGTTTATAAAACACTGCCAGCAAAAAGATGGGCTGTTTCTGAACTACGTAAACGATTCCAAGCGTTTTACACCGCAAAATAGTGATTCGGATCTTGCGGACTCAAACGGCAGAGCTATCTGGGCGCTGGGGTATCTGGTGTCGCTTGAAGACATACTGCCAGCTGACCTGGTGCGCGAAGCGGCCAGCATGGTACAAAAATCGCTTACCAACTTAGACAAGACGTATGCCACAAGGGCCATGGCGTTTGTAATAAAGGGGCTGTACTACTACAACACCAAAATGGACGACCTCACGGTCAACAGCCTTATCGTAGTATTTGCCGACAGGCTGGTACAGATGTACCGGCACGAGGCAAGCGAAGAATGGGCATGGTTTGAAAGCTATCTTACCTACGGCAACAGCGTGCTGTCTGAAGCAATGCTATGTGCATGGCTTGCTACAGGCAACAGGGAATACAAAAACATTGCAAAATCCTCGTTTGATTTTCTGTTGTCGAAAACATTTGACGGCAACACGCTGAGAGCGATATCGAATAAGTACTGGCTGGCACGAGGGCGGGAAAACCATACGCAACAGGCAGGTGGAGAGCAGCCCATAGAAATAGCCTACACCATACTGGCACTGGACAAATTCAATGAAGTTTTTGACGGGCAGGTGTATGCAGACAAACTACGGATAGCATTCAGCTGGTTTTTAGGAAACAACCATTTGCATCAGATAATGTACAACCCCTGCACGGGCGGCTGCTATGATGGGCTTGAAGAATGGTATGTGAACCTGAATCAGGGTGCCGAATCGACGCTCAGCTACCTGATAGCGCGCCAGATCGTTGCAAAAAATAATGTTGCGGCACAGAAACGGTATAACACCATGGAAATTGGCCATATAGCGGAGCGGGAACGTCATTATACATAAATGGCACTTGCTTGCCCTGCAGTAACCAAAGCGGGTACTTTTCAATTCAGACCATTGTTCAAACAATACATAAATACAAACTATCGAATCATGAAAAAATTAGCAAACAAAACGGTATTGATTACCGGCGGACTGTCTGGCATAGGCAAAGAATGCGCTATAGCTGCAGCAAAAGAAGGTGCCAACGTTGCGATCGTTGACATCAAATCGGGCGACATGGAAACCGCAATGACCGAAATAAAGACGCACAACCCAAAAGCCGTTTTCATTGAATGCAATGTATCGGACTTCGGGCTGGTGGCTGCAGCTATGCAACAGGTAGTGAGCACCTTCGGGACGATTGATGTAGCACTCAATAATGCAGGAATAGGTGGAGTGCCCAATAAAACCGGTGATATGAGCGAGAAGGAATGGCAAGACGTGATCAACGTGAACCTGAATGGCGTGTTCTACTGCATGAAGCATGAGCTGACACAAATGGTACAACAGAAAAGCGGCGTTATTATAAACATGTCTTCGATATTGGGAAAGGTAGGATTTGCCGGCTCGCCACACTATGCTGCCGCCAAACATGGCGTAATAGGACTGACCCAGTCGGCAGCGCTGGAATATGCAACAGAGGGGATACGCATCAATGCAATATGCCCGGGATTTATAGAAACACCCCTTCTGGCAAAGGCTGGCATCACTGACCATCCGGATGTAAGGCAGCACATTGTAGACCTGCACCCCATGAAGCGGCTTGGCACCTCCCGCGAGATTGCGACCGGCTTCCTGTTTCTGGCGTGCGACGATAGCTCGTTCATGACCGGAGCGGCACTGGATATAGACGGAGGCTACCTGATGCAGTAACTGGTGGTCAATATTGTGTAACGAAACTTTTATCTACTGAAATGAGCACAAGTCAGCATGGACCGTAATCGGTCTATGCTGACTTATGCCTAAGCCATAGCTGATAATAATATACTTGATGGGAAAGAGGAAATCGGTGATTACATCGTCTAACCTGACAAAAACGGGTATATGGCGAAATCAGCGGAGGGTTGCAACACTAACACAACACAATTAAGATCAATAACGTTTAAAACCTACCTGTTGGTTTTCCTTGCAAGTTTCCCGCTGATAGTAGCGGCACAGAACAACAAGCAGAATATAAGGGGGACTATTGCAGATAAACTGTCGCTGGTACCGATACAGGGCGCATCGGTGCAGCTTGTTGCAGATAGCATATTACAGGCCGTGCTAACGGATGAGAAGGGCAGGTACGTCTTCAGCAATGTTGGACCGGGAAGGTATGAGCTGCAGGTAATCCATGACGGCTATAAACCGGTAGCAATACCCAATATTATTGTGACTTCGGGGAAGGAAACGATCCTTGATATCAGTATGGAAGAAAGCTTTAAACGGCTGAAGGAAGTGGTTATAAAAGCATCGTCCAAGGCGGGCGCTATCAACAAACTGGCAACAGTGAGTGCCCGCACCTTCTCGATGGAAGAAGTGAACCGATATGCAGGCGGACGCAGTGACCCTGCCCGTCTTGTTGCCAATTTTGCCGGAGTGAGTGCACCAGACGACTCGAGAAATGATATCGTGATCAGAGGTAACTCGCCAATTGGTGTGTCGTGGCGGATAGATGGCATGAATGTTACCAACCCCAATCATTTTGCGACTGTAGGCACAACTGGTGGCGCTGTGAGCGCGCTGAATACGAATATGCTGAGAAGTTCAGACTTCTTCACCTCTGCATTTCCGGCAGAGTATGGCAATGCGATAGCTGGTGTTTTCGATCTGGGTTTCAGAAATGGGAATGCAGAAAAACGGGAGCACACTATTCAGGTGGGTCTGGTTACAGGGCTTGAAGGCATGAGCGAAGGGCCGATTTCGAAGTCGAGCGGCGCATCCTACCTTGTTGCCTATCGCCAGTCTGTGGCATTTCTTGCATCTACTTTTGGCATCAATATAGGCACGGCGTCTACACCAACCTACAAAGACCTTTCGTTCAAGATAAACAGCGGCAATACCCGACTAGGCACGTTCAGCCTGTTTGGTATACTTGCCAACAGCGGCATTGCGATAACAGGTGGCAAAACTGCGAATCTGTATGCCCCGCCTGATAATACCGATCTGTACAGTGAGATTGGAATAATAGGTGTGCGACACCTGAAAATACTGAATAAGCACTCCTATATCACCTCGTCTGTTGGTGTTAATTATTCTAAAAATACACAGGAACAATCAACTGCTGACTCCAGCAACGCGAGTAGTAGCATAGAAGATGAAAAAGTAACCCAGACTGCCTATGTAGCATCTGTAGCTTACAACAACAAAATAAACACCCGCCTCTTCTTTAAGGTAGGTATACAAGACCAGTTGATCAATCTGGACCTCTATTATCGCACCCGTCGCAATATGCCCAGCTGGATGCAGATCTGGGATAATAAAAGTACTACTCATCTGGCGCAAACCTATGCTCACCTCAAATACAATATAGTGGAAAGGCTCACTGCCAATGTTGGGCTGCAGGCGCAAAAATTGTTCTTAAATACGAAGTCGATATCGCTGGAACCCAGGATAGCTCTGAAATATGATGTGGGTAGCAAAAGTAGTTTCAGCATGGGTTTTGGACTGCATTCGCAAATGCAACCCGTGAACATGTATTACAATCAGATACAGAACGCATCGACAACCAATAGCAATAAAGAACTAGGATTTACCAGGAGCCAGCACTATGTATTGGGTTACGACTGGCAACCACTGAAGGATTGGCGTGTGAAGGTAGAAGGGTACTACCAGTATCTATATGATGTTCCGGTAGATTCTTTTGCCAGCAGCTATTCGATGCTCAATACCGGATCGAGCTTCAAACCAGACCTTTCGGTAAACCTAAAAAATAATGGCACCGGCCGCAACTATGGGGCAGAGCTGACTGTAGAAAAATTCTTCAGCAACAGCTATTACGGTCTGTTTACTGCGTCGGTATATGAATCGAAATATACGGGCAGCGATGGCGTGGAGCATAATACGGCCTTCAATGGCAACTATGTATACAACGTACTGCTGGGCAAGGAGTTTAAAGTGGGATCTGGCAAAAGAAATAAATTCTCAACGGATATCAAATTCACCAATGCAGGCGGGCGGCATTTTACCCCTATTGATTTAACTGCCTCACAAATGGCTGGGAATACCGTACTAAAAGGCGATGATTATGCCTACACAAGCAGCTATGACAGCTATATGAGACTGGACTTCAAGGTGGGCTATGTGCTCAACAGCAAGTCGAAAAAGATATCACAGACGTTTTCGCTGGACCTGCAAAATGTGACCAATAATCAGAATGTTTTTTCGCAGAGCTACGACAATGGCAGCAAAACCATTATGACTACCTACCAGCTCGGATTCTTTCCCAATTTTATATACAAGCTTCAGTTTTAAGGGACTGGCATCGTGGGAGCTTTTCCGCTTGAATAGTGCGGCGAATGGATCGTCTTTGCATGGCAATGAGGTTGCCGTATAAATTTTGTGTAGTCAACTACGTAGTTTAATACTATTGTGTTACATTTGGGCCGCAACACAATTGGCATCATGGCAGGAGAATTGAGCGATTTGCAGGGAGTAGCACTGGCCTCGAGGCTGATACGTCTCGGGGAGCAAATCCGTAAGGATGTGGGGCGCATATACAAAGAGCAGGGAATAGACTGGGAACCTAAATGGTCTCCGGTGTTGCTGATCCTTATCCGGAAGAGTCCCATGGGCATTCAGGAACTGGCAGATGAACTTGGGTATACTCACCCATCTGTGATAGCGCTGGTGAAGGAAATGGAAGACAGAAAACTTATCCGGTCGCACATAGACAAGACGGACAAGCGAAAAAGGCTGCTGACGTTGACACCAAGGGCGCTGGCATACAAAAACGAATTGCAGCCGGTATGTGATTTAATGAATGAAGTAGTACAAGAGATCACCAATACACAACACAATCTGCTGCTGGCGCTTGATGAAACCGAGCAACTACTGCAGTCTCAAAATTTCTATCAACGTTACGGAACAAAAACAGACAACAATGGAGGGATTTAGAATCACCACCGATAGTGGAATAACAATAAGGTTCGCTTACTACAAAGATGCTCCGGCTACTGCCGCTGCCTTCGCGGCACTACTGCCTTTTACACGTATGTTTATGCATGCGCGCACATCGGGCGAAGAGATATGGATAGCCGATGCGCCAGAACTGAATGTGATACAGGAGAACGCCTCTGTATTTACGATGCCCGGTGAAGTGGTGTATGGTCCGGCAACTGCTACCAGGTCTAAAACGCGCAACTGTATGGGCATCTACTATGGCGAAGGCCGTGGACTAGACTGCTGCAATATATTCGCAATGGTATATGATGAAGACAGATTGCTGCTTGCGGATCTGGGCATGTCTATCTGGAAAGAAGGTTTTAAACAGTTGCGTTTTTCCCCACTTTAAAGAATGTGCTCTATGGTACATAATGACATTGAATATAGAAAAGCCAACTGCAGCGATGCCAGAAAATTGGCCATTCTGTACAAACAAGTGTACATACAAACGTATGGCACTGAAGGGGTGTCTGATGAATTTGCTGATTTTATAACACCGCTTTTTTCACCGGAGCGTATTGTGAACACAATAACCGATGATCCGGACCAGATCATTGTGGCTGAATATAAGGGCAATCTGGTGGGCGTAGCCGAGATAGGCAACAACAAACTGGCACCAATAGGCGCGCTAGTGGCGCCCGAACTGAATAAGCTGTATATACTGGAATGGTTTTGCGGACGGGGTATAGGGTACCGGTTACTGCGAGAGGTGGAAGAGGTGATAGTGCAGCGGGGACACACACATATGTGGCTATGGGTGCTGGCAAGCAACCAGAGGGCTGTGGAATTTTACGAGCGGAATGAGTTTGAAGGTATTGGCTTTGCATCGTTTCAGATGGCGAAAAACGTGTACGAAAATCTGGTAATGGTAAAGCAACTGAGGGATGACTCCCAACCCGGACACAATTTTTAATACTATCGCAATACTATGTCTGACAGCTACCACGTAAACAGGACGGACCTAAAGCGGCTTTCGAAGAAAGAGCTTGATGATATGGCTTTAGACCCACACTCATTACTACAACAGTGGGCGGAAAAGTCATCGGTCAAAGCAGCCGTAAAAAAGACAAGAAATACGAAAAAAAAACAAGATAAATGAATTAAACGATCAGGCCCCCGGAGTAGCTTAGAGCAAACATCTGGGAGTAAGCAAAATGTAACAAAGCGCATTCAGGTCGGTAAGTTGTTTGTGTCGTATCCTGAGTCTAATTGGTGTTTTACAAGTTTTTTGTGATGTCGTTTTGTCTGGTAATCGGTACGTCATATGACGTATTGTAACGACGTGCTGTATTTGGCAGTTTTGCTTCCGGAAACCGATAGGTATTGCGTGGTAAAAGGTAGCGCGCATCCGAGTGGTTTCCGCTGGAGCAGAACCCAGTGCAAAAACGGGTGGAACCGAAAAACCACAGGAGTAGGGCAAAACAAATACCAATGAAGAAGTTTACAAAATTCGCAATCGCTATGCTGCTTGCGGCAACGGCAAACACACCAACACAAGCCCAATGGGCACAGGAACCCAACGAGGCTCATCCATTCTTTCCTGTCTTTTTTGCTGCATCTTACGGAGGTAAGCTGTACGCTGTCGGCAACGGTGGGATTGCGTCCTCAGCCGACAACGGTGCATCCTGGACGAATCTCACTGCGATTTACTCGTGGGCAGGTGGCGGCGGCAACTCCAACAGGGAGGCGGTTTTTAGTGGATCTATGATTTATGTTAGAACCACAACCCAGGGTGTAATAAGATCGCTTGATGCCGGGGCAACCTGGGACGTAGATACCGTGGGCATAGGCTCGGGAAAGCAGGTAGACATGATCTATTTCGACGGCACGACTGTGTTTTGTACTACCAACTGGCCCGAATACGGTTTTTATAAAAAAACTCCTGCTTCGGCCTCATGGACAAAAGTAACAGGTATGTCTCCGGTGTTGGGCATGACGAAAAAGGGAACAAAGTTGTATGCATTTACGGCTGCAGATATGCACACCTCAACTGACGGTGGTACCACCTGGGTAAATACGGCTACAGTGGCAACCAGCACCACTTATTCAGGGTCGCCTGTTCATGTAATTGGCAGCGACCTCTATTCAAACGGCAAACGGTCTACAGACGATGGACTGACATGGACAAACCTTGCTTACTCTGGCAGTGCCTACTATACCGATGGGACCAATTACTACATCGGTTTCGGGCCCATGGGTGGTAATGATTCAGTAGCTATGACATCGGATGGTGGTGCTACATGGACTGTCAGCGGAGGTGGTGGACTAAACGCTCTGGTGACATCAATAGTGAAACACAATGGAGCACTGTACGCGTCTGTATGGTCGAGAGGGCAATTGATAAAAAATGGCACGAATAGCTCGTCAGGTACAGCCATCACAGAACGGAATAGTAGTGTCATGATTGCGCCAAACCCTTCATCTGGTGTTTTCAGGGTAATGGTTCCAGGCCTCACAGATGGTGAAATAGCGATATCAGATGCTCAGGGTAGGGTAGTGGCCAGGCTTCATACAGCAACACCAGAGTTTACAGTCGATATGGCAAATCAGTCACCGGGAGTATATTATCTGCAGGTAGTAGATCAAAATCGTGTGCTTCGTTCCTTACCGATCACATTGAGCAAATAGGCAATATCAAAACAGATTTATTCCAACTCAACATAGATTCCCGGCCGCATTTTAGGCCGGGATTTTTATGGGTTGGCGGCTGATTTTTTATTTGTTGATTCCGTGTACAATGGCGATGTGTACTGCCTGGGCTTTTGATGTTACATGGAGCTTCTCGTAAATGTTGCAAATATGTGTTCGCACAGTGTTGTGACTAATGTGTAGTTGCTCGCCAATTTCCCTATAGTCGCATCCTTCTACCTGAAGTGATAAAATTTGCTTTTCTCTGTTTGTGAGTATTGCCAAAGGTTCAATGTTCTTTGTCTTTTCTTTCGTTGGCAGTGCGGCCCTGTTCAGTAGTTGCAATGCCTTGCGTGCTATGGACGGGCTCATTGGTGAACCTGTCATTTCCATTATGTCACTTATCAATTGCTGAATTACGTCTGTCGACTCGTCTTTGAGCAGGTATCCAGACGCGCCCGACTTAATAGCTTCAAAAATTTTGTCATCATCGTCAAACACAGTAAGTACTATAAATTTGATGGATGGATAAAGTACCGCGCCTACACTTATTGCATCAATTCCATTCATTTCAGGCATCTCAATATCCATCAGGGCAATGTCAGGAAGCTGGTCAGCATCCAATGCTCTTGCCATATCCAGAAACTCCCGTCCATTCGCTGCTTCAAGTACTACACGCCAATCACTGCGCGAAGCAATTTTTCCTTTGATCAGTTTTCTGATCGATGGTTTATCGTCGATGATTGCTATTCTGGTCATAGTTTGGTTTGATTTGTCTGTGTGATGATCAATAACATTCCACATTTTTCGCCATTGTCCACACTGAGATCCACTCCTGCATCTGCAGCCCGCTGGCGCATGTTGTTCAGTCCATAGCTTTCCGGCTTTTGTTGTTGCCTGTTAAATCCGATACCATTGTCGGCATAGGCTATGTAGATTCCCTGTTTAGTTGAGAAAGTAATCTCTATTTCTGATGCTTCAGCATGTTTTAACGTGTTGTGTAAAGCCTCTTGCAATATGCGAAGGATATTCAGCGCCGTTGCGGGTTTCAACACGATTTCATTTGAGATGTCTTCCCTGAATTGTATTTTGATACCGGGGTAGCTTTTGAGTATGGTTTTGGCAAAGGCCTTATATCTGTCACATAGACTCGTTACGGAAATGTACTCGTTGTTGAGCGCCCATATACTCTCTCTAAGGTTTTGCATTATGCTTTTCCCCGTTTCTGCCACGCGTGCCAAAGCTGCATTGTCTGCATCAGGCAGTGCCATTGATTGCAGATCTCTTAGGTTTGCATTGAGTGTAGTGGCCTGTGCTCCGAGATTATCGTGTAGCTCCCTTGAGATGCGTTCACGCTCATTTTGCAGCGCATGTTGAAGTTGCAACTGTTGCATTATTTTTTTTATTTTATTGCGATGTATCAGATGGGCCGTAAGGTAGATTACCCCGGAGAATACAGCGAACTCCAATGCATAAAACCACCATTGCATCCAATACGGTTGGGCTATTGTCATTTTCAGTGTAGTTGAGGTGCTGAACTTATTATTTTTGATATTGCCTGTTTGTATTTCCAATGAATAAGAACCGGGTTGTAGAGACAGCGAGAATTCGTTTCCGGCGCGTAATTCCTGCCATACAGAATCGCTCTCCGATAGCCGATACCTGAATAGTGCATGGTCTGGTGGGGTAAATGACAGATCGGCTACGGAGATCGTAATTCTGTGCCGTTTGTAAGGCAGTTTTAACTCAGATAAGTGCGGGTCAGCCGTGTCTGTTTTCAGGCCGGATCCCAGCGTATAGATTGCGGTAATTGCAGGTGGCAAAGGTGGTTCTGCGTTGTTTATGCTTTCTGGGTTAAACTCCGATATTCCGGCACTTGTGCCTGCCAGCATTCTGCCATCAGGTAGTCTGCAAAAGCAATTCGAGTTGCATTCGTTACTTACAAAACCGTCGGCCGACGTAAATTGACGGCAGTTTTTTGTACGGTAGTCGTATGCCAGAATACCTTTGTTGGTTGTGAGCCACAGTTCGCTTCTACCCACGGGTATGATGTTATAAAAGTACCGTTCTGTTAAGCCGGATATTTTCTGTAACGTTTGCTTGTCAGTAGCTGTGTACAGGCCGTTGGTTGTGGCAATAAATAGTTTTCCGTCAGGTGTTTCTACGAAGTCTTTTACCCTTGCTTCTGGGTTATTGTTTAGCGAATAAGACCTGATGCGCGTTCCCGATAGTGTCAGTTCATCATATCCGCCACTGTATCCGGCGTAGATCCGATTGCCGGTTGTATAAGTTCCTGCGAGTGTTTTTTGGTTGGTGTAAATCGTCTTTGCTATTTTCTGTCGGTTGGCATCTTCAATGCGTAGCAGGTCATTCCGGGATGTGATCAGAAATTCGTGACTACCCAGTTTGGTTTGGCTTGAGTAATAGGTAAAGCCGTTTGACGGACGATTTCCGGAGATTGTAGCTTCCGTTATGGTTTTTTCCCTGAGGCTAAGTTGATAGAAACAAGGGTATTCTTCCGATACCAGTAAGTAGGTATTGCTATCTGTCTGCAAAGCGTTGATCATGTTCTTGTTTGCAACGAGGTAGCTGTTGCTATATGCCCTATAGTCTTCGATTAAAGTGCCGTGGAGACCAAAGAATGCAAACCCACCATTATAGTACGTTGCGAGCACCCGATTATGCTTTTCGTCGTACTGCAGGCTCTTTACAAACGATCCCGTATGTGCTGAATGATCCCATGTCATAAAATGACTATCTTTTTGGTTTATTAACCAAAGTCCGGTGTTTGTGGAGCCGATCCAGAAATTGCCGCTACGGTCTTTGATCATTTTGGTAACTGTGACACCAGTGCTAAAGTTTTTGCCAACCATATTCATCCATTGGTAACCATGATCATTTAGTATGTCATTCCGGAAATAGATCGAGCTGTCGGTAAGGGTGATTGTTGGGTATCCGGCGTTTTGTGCGGTGCTGCTCTTTGCAGTTGATAGTTTCAGCGCTGGTAGAATGGTCTTCCTTAACTCCTCGTTGAAAAAAAAATCGGCTTTTTTGCTTTTGGTATCCGTTTGCAGCAGCATCTGCTCGGTGTAGCTTTTTAGGTCGATGCAGAAAATGTGGTCATCCTGGTAGTACATGAATCTACTGCTATCGGGTTGGGGTATTTCACAATACAGCGCATTTCCAGAAGTAAAGAAAAAAGGCCGTTTCCCTGCGTATCTAACGCTCAAACTGCCCGTATTTATTTCATACAAACCTTCATTTTGCTTGTATATACTGATGGTTCCGGAACGGTTTCGGTTGAGAATAACGATGAAGTCTGACGCCAATTTTGCCGGGAACCATTTTATGATCCTTGCTTTCCGTGTTCTGAAATCGTAACAGGCGATGAGTACCGGCGATATAATCCAAACATTGCCCGCTTTGTCTGATACAAACTGTGCCGTTTGCAAGTCGCTGATAATTTGTCCGGTGGACCGCTGAAAATCATAGAAATGAACCCCGTCTGTTCTTCTCACTCCAGCCGCCGTTGACACCCAGATATACCCCTCGTCATCTTGCAAAAGGTCATTTACTGAGTTTTGTGGCAGCCCATTGTCAACTGTAAAATTGCGAACAAACACTTTTTTTGATAGACCTCCGAACATTCTGTTAGACGAACAGAAAAAGAACAAGAGCAAGATTATCAACAGCCTTGGCATCTGGCACAGGTGGTTCAAGCTTATGTATTAAACAGGTGCTAATATACTCGATTTTTCTTTCTGCTTGCCGGAGATGCTGTTTTGGTAAATGAGCTTTTCAGCTCATTTATTTCGCCTTGTGAAGAATTGAGAGATCATGAAGGTGGCTCTCCATGTAAAGCAACCTGTAAACAGCGCTTTCTGCTCTTTGGTATGGTTGTAGGGTAGTAACGAAACATCAAAGTCCCAGCCTACACCTGAGTTTGAGATACCATAACCAAATCTGTATCCTGTTTTCTTGGCAGCCACACCGCTGGTATCCATGACAATGTTGTATTTGGGCATTGATACATCCACCGTTGGAAACAGCACATCAAAATAGAAGCGTTTTTTGTACACTGCTTTGTATATTTTGCCGCGGTATCCCACTTTCGAGTTCACTTTATCCTCCAGAGCAATGCCTGCATAAGGGATGGTATAGATACTCTTCACGCGTAATTGATCATAGGGAAAGCCTGGTGTAGGCACGGTACTGTTTTCAACAAACAGTCCTTTTGGCGCTGTTCGTGCCAGCTCCAGGTGCATGTAGCCCACACGCGCGTTGAGACTGGTGTAGTGATCGAGGTACTCGTTTATGTAATACATGGCTCTGAACTTGTCCCCTTTGTTGATTGCAGACCTGCTTATTGCAACCTTTGTTTTGGAGTTGCTCTTACCGCCAAAAAGCGTCAGATTGATACCTGCGTCGTAGAATTGCTGGTCTGCTGGGTTTTCGTTTTTTAGTGAGTTGAAGATAGCAGGTGCCCAGGTGCCATAAGCCCCTATTCGCTTGAAAACAGGAGTTGTGACCTGCACGAACAGGTTGAAATGAGTGAATCCGACCCCACCCAGTCCCAACGATGCTGAAAAGAAATCGTAACGGGGGTGACTGCTGATGACGCCCTCTTTGTAGCCGGATTTTTCTTTTGGAGTTTCTCCAATGCCTTTCTCTTTTTGTGCCAAAGCGTGTGAGGTCAATACGACGCTGATTAGAAATACTGTGAGTCTTTTCATGTTCATAATTGCTGTTTTTTAATGAGTTGCAAAAATGCAGCGCTAGGGTTGCCTGGGGTATACGTTATATGACGTATATCTTCGTTTTTGGCAGAGCAATACAAAAGCGATTAGTGTCATCCAGAGGAATCTGATGGACGCTGCCAGGATTCGCAGCATTCCTGATCTTCTTTTTTCAAACTTGGAAACTTTCAGAAAGTTAGTGATACTGCCTACAGTAGCTGAAAAAATGGTATCAATCCATCTTTGGAAACATTTGACATAGATATTAGGATTGCTTAATTTCCATATTGCCTTATAAGCCATTGTGATGATCATTCATATTATGAGTTCGTAATTTTGCATAAATCACAAATCATGAAAGTCGTGTCAACAGTTATAGTTATCGCCATCGTATTATTTACATTATTATCTTATATGTCATACGCATCTAGTAAAAAGGTAGAAAGGCAGAAATTTGATCTTATTAAGGATGAAAACGGCTTTGAAGTTCGTTTCTATCCCAAAGCTATAATGGCATCGGTATCTTCCGTTAAACATGGAAATGAAAAGAATGCCAACCAAAATTTCGGGCGATTAGCCAGCTACATATTTGGCGGCAACAAAGAGGATAAGAAAATAGCGATGACGGCACCTGTATATATGGAAAGGAATACGGAGGCAAACAAGATGAGTTTCGTACTACCTTCTGGATATAACATGAATGATCTGCCACACCCTAATGACTCCACTATTACACTGCATTACTCGGATGAAGGATATTATGCCGCTTTGCGGTTCGGGGGATTTGCCAGTGAGCATAAAATAGCCATAAAGGAAAATGAGCTGAAGGAATTATTGAAGAAGGCAGGTTATGAAACAGTGGGCAACTTCAACTACCTTGGGTACAACGCCCCCTGGGAAGTCATCAACAGGGAAAACGACATAATCGTAAAGATTAAGTATGAAGGAAAGAAATAATGGTCCGATCAATAGCCCTTTGACATCTATTCGAATTAATTGCCTAAACAAATCCTCTAAAAACGATGAAACCCGCAACAATCGCGGGTTTCATTTTCTACAAAGTCGGGACGACAGGACAAGTTTCGAACTTGTTTATCAGAGACTTGATAGCGTTGCAAGCATTAATGAGTAAGATCGGGCATTAATTGGTAGGAACGGTCTGATTCGTGTATAGATTGGCTGAACAATGTTCGAATTATTCGTGATGCGTTTTTGCATAATCATACAAAAATTCCGGGCAAAAATCATAACCATTAGGCCAGGTAATGTAACCATCTTCCACTTTTACGGAATCGAAAAACGACCGTTCTCTTAATGCACTAGAGACGCCAGATTTAATAAAAGGCTTAATATCAATGTTGAATATCTCTCCATTATTAAACCTGACACTCAGCATATTGTTCTCAAGGGGCAACGCTTGTGTAATCTCTTTCATAATTATTAAGTTAATGGCTCAATTGGTTGCGGCGGGGTATCGTTCCTCAATAGTTCCCAATCTTTTTTAAGTTCGTCTTTATGATCAACCGCCCATTCCACTACCAACTTATAGACACGTTTTGGCAAATTTCCCGCCAGTATTTCTAGTGTTTCGATAGATACCTCTGCTTTAAAATCGTTATAATAAGCATGAAAATGAGGCGGGTTATGCTCATTATAGAACATCCGTATAATAATTCCCAAAAATCTACTTATTTCAGGCATTGTACAAAAATAAAATAAAAAAAGCAGTTCTGTTCGAACTGCTCTGATTAATGTCGGGACGACAGGATTCGAACCCGCGACCACATGACCCCCCAGCCATATACGCTACCGGGCTGCGCTACGTCCCGAAAAAAATACAGGAACTAAATAAAGAAATAATTGAAATCACGAAACAGAGCGCTCGAAATTGCAATCTGCCCAGAACGGGAAATGGAGCCAACCGGAATAAATGATACCTTATCTACGTTTGTAACAAGCTTAAAAGTGCAGGGCCTTACAAATACACTATCTTAGCTATTGCATAAAAAACATGCAACCCAGCTATGGGCAACAAATTATCCGATTCCTTCGGCGACATAGATATTTATCTCTTCGACCAATTGCTGAAGGGTAGGTATGATAATTGCAAAGATGTTATTGATGTGGGCTGTGGCAATGGTAGAAACATTGTCTATTTCCTGAAAAATGATTTCAATGTCTTTGGGATCGATGCAAACGCCAGCGCTGTAGAAACCGTAAAAGAGATGGCCCGGCAATTGGCACCAGGCGTGCCGGCAGGCCACTTTGTTGTTGCAAAAGCAGAGGATATACCGTTCGGCGATGCGTCTTTTGATCTTGTTATATGCAGCGCTGTGTTGCACTTTGCAGATAACAAGGCTCATTTTGAGCAGATGGTACACTCCATGTGGCGCGTTTTAAGGCCGGGTGGCTTTTTCTTTGCAAGGCTCGCTTCTGATATCGGCATTGAAGACCGTGTAAAGAATGTCGGGGACGGAAGATACCTATTGCCGGACGGCTCAACGCGCTACCTGGTCGGCCACGACTCCCTGCTGCACTATACGCAGCAGTTTGGCGGCGAGTTATACGAGCCCATAAAAACAACCAATGTCAACAACCTTCGTGCAATGACTACATGGTGCATGAGGAAGAAATAGTGCAGCATTTCAATTGCCCAGATTCTCTCTACATTTATGAAAAACAACGGATGAATATAGCCAGGAAAATACTGTTCATTTTGATAGCTTTCGTGCTGATGCCGCATATGGCATCATCCCAGCCTGGTCTCCGCGAAAAAATACAAACCGTCATTGACACATCAAAAGCAAAGATAGGTGTAGGCATATTGGGGCTCGATTTTAAGGATAGCCTTGTGATAAATAATGATACACACTATCCTATGCTGAGCGTGTATAAATCTCCATTGGCAATAATGATACTTCACCAGGTGGATATAGGCAAGCTATCACTTGAACAAAACATCCACATAACACGCGAAGAGCTTGATACCAATACCTGGAGCCCGATCGCCCGTGACTTTCCCAACCAGGACGTGGACATGAAACTATCTGACCTGCTGATATATACTGTGTCAAAGAGCGACAACAATGGCTGCGATGTCCTTTTCAGTCTGGCAGGCGGTACCGCGGCAGTTGAGAAGTACATACACGATTTAGGGGTGAAAGACCTAGCCATAAAGGCAACAGAGGAAGAAATGGGCGGGAAGTGGAAAGTGCAATACCGCAACTGGTGCAAACCCTCTGCCATGCTGCAGTTGCTGCAAATACTTTATGAAGGTAAAGTGCTGTCTAAGTCTTCCAATGACTTCCTGATGAAAGCAATGATAGAAAGCAGCAATTCACCGGCTCGGCTCAAGGGCTTGCTGCCTGCGGGCACAATTGTGGCGCATAAAACAGGTACGTCAAACACAAATAACAAGGGCATGAAAGCTGCCACCAACGATGCAGGCATAGTAACAACAGCCAATGCCCGCCACTATGCCATAGTAGTATATGTATCTGACTATCCGGGAGGCACGGCGAGAGGTGAACATATGATAGCGGAAATTTCAAAAATAGTATTCGACCATTATGCAGGGAAATAAACCTATGGTTCTATCGATCAGCGTTGCAACGCCCTGAAACAACAAGAGTGAAAGTCACTCCGATAGCTATCGGAACTCCCGATCTGTTTCTTTAGCGCTCGGCAGTCGGGGAAGCAGGATTTGAACCATGCCCGCCTTGGAAACATATTTTGACTTCTATATCAGAAGACTGTGAAAAGGCCATGCCAGGTGCGGTAAACATGTGCCCAACCAGAAAAAAATATTGTAGGTAATGAGCTACAGCCATATTGCACAAACTTAGGGATTAAATCACAACGCAAAAAAGCCCAGCATTGCTGCTGAGCTCTCTTAATGTCGGGACGACAGGATTCGAACCTGCGACCACATGACCCCCAGCCATGTACGCTACCGGGCTGCGCTACGTCCCGAAAACCATTAGGTTTTCATTTAAAAGGGGCTGCAAAGATAGTCTAAAATTCTTTTACGACAAATCGGCTGATATGAGCTTTAGAAACTCTGACCGGGTGTTGTTTTTCAGAAACTCGCCGCTGAATGCTGATGTGGTGGTAACACTGTTCTGCTTGTTTACGCCGCGCATCATCATGCACAGGTGCTGGGCTTCTATCACTACGCCTACACCCAGGGGGTTGAGGGTTTCCTGTATCACATCGAGTATCTGGTGG
The DNA here is from genome assembly GCA_903824665.1 of uncultured Bacteroidota bacterium. Classification (GTDB taxonomy): domain Bacteria; phylum Bacteroidota; class Bacteroidia; order Chitinophagales; family Chitinophagaceae; genus Nemorincola. The sequence continues at coordinate 175,625 of CAIJXT010000015.1, forward strand.
GTGAGGCGCTCCTGTACCTGCAGGCGGCGGCTATAACACTCTACCACATGTGCCAGCTTGCTAAGGCCCGTAATAACACCATTAGGTATGTAGGCAATATGCGCCTTGCCAAAGAAAGGCAGCAGGTGGTGCTCGCACAGCGAATAGAGCTCTATGTTCTTTACCAGCACCATCTCGTTATAATCTTCATGAAACTTGGCTGAATTGAGAATATCTGCCGCATTCATGCTGTAGCCCTGGGTGATGAACTGCATGGCTTTTGCCATACGTTCTGGTGTTTTGAGCAAGCCCTCACGCTCAGGGTCTTCGCCTATAGCGCCTATTATAGACCGGTAACTGCCCTTGAGGCTTTCGGTGGCTTGCTCGTCGTAAAACTCTTGTTTGTGGTAGGCCAATGTATACGCTTTGGGTGAATAATACTGACTAAAATTACCTTTTATGCACCATCAGCATGCTATGGGCATATTGGTATAAGTTATCCGAAGTATTCCACATAAATATTGCGGGTCTCTACCAGCTTTACACAGTGCAGCAGCACTTCTCCTTTCTCGATATGTGGCTTCAGCTCGTTCCAGATACCGATGGCGAAGTTCTCAGCGCTGGTGAACTTGCCCTGCATAAAATCCACATCAAGATTGAGGTTGCGGTGATCTACCTTTTCAACAACTACATTTTTGATGAGGTCTCCAAGTGTTTTGGCATTGAAGATGAACCCGGTCTCGGGGTGTGGCTCTCCCTTTATGGTGACATGCAGCTCGTAATTGTGCCCATGCCAGTTTTCATTGGCGCATTTCCCGAATACCGCGTTGTTCTCGGCGGCAGTCCAGGCTGGGTTCTGTAGTTTGTGAGCGGCGTTAAAATGCTCTATTCGTGTGAGGTAAACCATTTTTTAAGTAGATAGTCGTTAGTAATTAGTAGATAGTCGAAAGTAGATAGTCGTTAGTAGATAGTCGTTAATAATTAGTCAAAAGTAGAAAGTCGTTAGTAGATAGTCGTTAGCGTTTGGTAATTAGTGTTTAGTAGAAAGTAAACGTTTATCGGATATATACAAAAGCGTTCTTGCCCGGATTCCAGATGTTATGGTTCTGAATTTTTTGCAAAATTAGGCTTAGTATGTGGTTTTCGCAAAATATTTGCCTGTAAACGTGGTTTTACTGATATGATATCGGCTACCGGGGGCGGCGTTTGGCACGCTCGTACTGCAGGGGCCAGGGCATACCGTCGTGACCAAGCACCGCGGCTGCACGAAGTGGAAAATAGGGATCGCGGAGCAACTCGCGCGCCATAAAAATTAGATCGGCCTGACCGGAGGCAAGTATCTGCTCTGCCTGGTCGGGCGATACGATGATGCCAACGGCACCGGTAAGGACGCCTGTTTTGCGCACGGCAGCTGCAAAGGGCACCTGATATCCCGGGGCGGCTGGGATCTTAACATCTGCGACATTGCCACCAGATGAGCAGTCTACCAGGTCTACACCCATATCCTTTACGATAGTAGCAAGGCGCATGGAGTCTTCGATGGTCCAGCCTGTGTCGACCCAGTCGGTGGCAGATATGCGCAGAAATAAAGGCAGTGTATCTGGCCATTCAGATTGGGTAGCGGCTATGACCTGCAGTAGAAAGCGCATTCGGTTTTCGAAAGATCCGCCGTACTCGTCGGTGCGGGTGTTGCTGAGGGGTGAGAGGAATTCGTTGATGAGGTAGCCATGTGCGCCATGCAGCTCCAGCACACGGAAGCCAGCCTGGAGCGCTCTGCGGGCTGCTGCACCAAAAGCTGCTACAATCTGCGCTATGCCTGCGGTGGTGAGCTGCTGCGGCATTGCCCTGTCTGTGGCAAAGGGCAGCGGACTGGGAGCGAATGTCTGCCAGCCACCCTCGGCAGGTAACAGTTCGCGGTCGCCATTCCACGGCTGTGTGAGGCTGGCCTTGCGGCCTGCATGTGCCAACTGTATACCGGGCACGCTGCCCTGATCAGTGATAAACTGCGTGATGCGCCGGAGGTTTGCTATGTGGGCATCGTCCCAAAGACCCAGGTCATAGGGCGAAATCCTGCCTTCGGGGGTAACGGCAATAGCCTCTGTAAATACCAGCCCTGCACCTCCCACAGCCCGGCTGCCGAGATGCACCAGATGCCAGTCGGTGGCAAAACCATCGGTGGCTGAATACTGGCACATAGGCGATACCACTATGCGGTTGCGGAGGGTAACGGAGCGGATCTGTAGTGGTTCGAACAGAAGTGGCATACTGATTGTTTTTTGATTGAACTGTTATTTACATCCTTTTCGCCTCTTCAACAGCATGCTCTGCCCGCGCGGCCCGTCGCTCATCATTTCTGCCAAAGTTGTAAGTGACCACCATGGCACAAGTGCGTGTATTGCCCCGCAGCAGGCCGTAGTTGCTGAGCCCGGGCTGCTCATCTTTATTACCCGTGCGATTGAGGTAAAACGGGTCGTCGACATTGAGCCTGATGGTGGTAGTGTCATGAAAGAATTTGTGCGACACACCGAAGTTCATGTATATGCCGGAAATGGAAGCACTTACTGCAGAAGCTGCCATGGGGCTGTTGTAGCCTCCATAACAATCGGCACCCCACTCTCCGAGCACAAAACTGCCATACATGGTCACCCTGTAACCAACACCTTCGTTCTCTACAGCCTTTTTGGCAACCATACCCCGATACAGCGCATACAACCCGGTAGCATTGACCATAAGCTGACACCAGGGGGCGGGATTGCCATTGTAAGTGAACCCAAGACTGGCGTTGCGGTTGCTATTAAAGTTGACAGGCAGGCCAAATGTAGTACCGGCAACTGTGTCGGGCATGCTGATGTAGCTGATCGCATTCTTTGCTGTGCTGAGTTCGAGCTCTGTGGTGAAGCGGCCTGCATAAGAGTGTCGCAACTCGACATTGTGGGTGTATTGCGGCAGCAGATCAGGGTTGCCACGCTGATAGGTATTGTAAAATGTATAGTAGTTGAAGGGGTTGAGCATGGCATACTGTGGCCGCTGAATGCGTCGGCCATAGTTGACCTCGAAGGTATTGCTGCTATCGGCTTTGTAGTTCAGATACACTGTTGGGAAAATAGCCGGGAGTGTGCGGCTGAAGGCTATACCGGTAGCCTGCTGGGTACCATTGAGGAGGGCGAGCTCTGCGCGGAGGCCTGCCTGCAGCTGCAGCTTTTCGCCCAGACTGCCGGCAACATTGCCATATAGCGCACTTATGTGCTCTTTGTACAGAAACCGGTTGGTGCGCGTGGCATCGTCTGCCCATTGGCCGGCATTGTGCTGCATAAAGTAAGCGGCATTATCTACCGATACATAGCTGTGCTTGCCACCACACTCCAGCTTTGTGCCGTTTTCGAACGTTTTGGTGTAATCGGCTTTGCCACTGTATACCGCAATATTCGTGGGCACACGGCCGCGCAACCTGAGCTGAGCCGGCAGCACGATGCCATTGCTATCGGCTCTGGTATCGACATATTGGAAGAGGCGTTTTGTATACAGCAGGTAGTCCAGGTTTATATTCAGGTCGGCGGTTTTGCTGAACGTATGTTTCAGGTAGGCATTTGCTGTAGCGTTGCGGCGCAGGCTGTTCTCATTGGTGTGCCGCTCAGAGTGCAATACATCTCCACCCGGCAACGTTGTGAGGGTGTTTATGGGCGTATTCATCTCATTGGCATAGTATGCACCGGTGAGGGTGAAACCAGCTGAGGTGTTTTCTGAATAGGAGCGGTCGGCTCCGAAGCGCAGGTTGGTCTTCTCAAAGCGTTCTACCGGCGCAGAGGTCATCACCGAGCGGGCAATTGTCTTTCCGGCATTGTCGGTGAAGTGCATGTCCTGCCGCCAATCTACACCACTCATGGCATTGATATGGTTGACGCTGGTAAGCCAGTTTGTCTTGCCATGATTGTAGTTGACCAGTACTGTGCTGTTGGCACCCTCGTAACGCGATTTGGTGAGGACGGTATTTGCGTTGCCGTTCAGCCCCCTGCGGCGGGTTTTGCGTGTGCGGATATTAATGATACCCGAATTGCCCTCGGCATCGTACCGGGCAGATGGCTGGGTCATAAGCTCTATCTGTGCCACCTCCTCGGAGGTCATGCTCTGCAGATAATCGCGCAGGTCATCCCCGGAGAGGTAGGTCTGGCGACCATTAACCAAAACGAGTATACCTTGCTTGCCTGTTACAGAGATGTTGCCCATACCATCGACGGTAATGCCGGGTAGTCTGCGCAACAGCTCGAGTGCATTTTTGCCCCCTGTTCCGGCAAGGGCATTAACATTCAGTATCGTCTTACCCGGACTGGTCTCTATTGCGCTTTTGGTGGCCGTAAGGGTTACTTCCTTCAGCTCTTTGGCCTTCAGGGTTGTATCTGAGGAATTGTTTTCCTGAGCAACTGCTGAGAGTGTGCAGCCTAAAAATATGGCAGCAGCAAAGCATGTGAAAAACTGTGGCATGATGTGTGATTGTGTTTCAAAGGTACCAGATAGTCAATTTCGTTTCTGGTGAGCTGGTAAGTTTAACATTTTATCGCATAGGTGAATAGGGGTGTGGTTTGTGCACCTTGGGTAATATTGTTAATTTGCGGGCTTATTCCATCCGGGTTCGGACTCAACTAAAAAAACATGGCAAAAATCACTCCTTTCAAAGGCTTAAGACCTTCAAAAGAACTGGCGGCACAGGTCGCGACACTACCTTACGATGTGGTAAGCGTGGCAGAGGCGCGTGAATTCAAAAAGTACCCGCACAATTTTTATCATGTTACCCGTTCAGAAATCGACCTCCCGGATAACATAGATGTACACAGCGCACAGGTGTATGAAAAAGCCAATGAGAACTTTGACCAGATGGTACAAGACCGCATACTGGTGCAGGACAATGAGCCCTGCTACTATATCTATGAACTGGTTATGGACGGAAGGTCTCAAACCGGACTGGTATGTGGCTCGTCGGTAGATGATTATAACAATGGTATCATCAAGAAACATGAATTTACACGGCCTGAAAAAGAGCAGGACCGCATCAACCATATCACCACCACCGGTGCACAAACGGGCATCGTGTTTATGGCTTATAACGACTGCGAAAGCGTACAGACCGTTATTGACACCTGGAAAAAGGATCATGCACCTGTATACGATTTCACTGCCGAAGACGGCATTCGCCATATCTTCTGGGTGCTGAACGACTATGCCAAAGTAGCTACAATAACCCGCAGCTTTGCCAGCGACGTGCCTTGCACCTACATTGCCGATGGGCATCACCGCGCGGCATCTGCAGCCAAGGTGTGCAAAGAGATGCGCGACAATGGCTACTCTGTAGACGGCGACGAAGCATTCAACTATTTTGTGACTTGTATATTCCCAGCCAGCCAATGCCACATTATGGACTACAATCGGGTGGCAAAAGACCTGAACGGCCATACTGCAGCATCGCTGCTGGAGCTGCTTAATCAGGACTTTGAAGTAAGCACAGTGGGCACAGATGCATTCAAGCCCGCACAGCCACACGAGTTTGGAATGTATCTGGCGGGTACATGGTACAAGCTGGTTTCGCGTCCGGGCACCTACACTACTGACCCAATAGGTATACTGGACGTGTCTATACTATCTAACAACGTACTGGACAAGCTGCTGGGCATTAAAGACCAACGGGTAGATAAGCGGGTAGACTTTGTGGGCGGTATACGTGGCATGGCTGCATTGCAACAGCGGGTAGACAGTGGCGATATGGCCGTTGCCTTCTCTATACACCCGGTAAGCATTCAGCAGTTGTTTGCAATAGCCGACAGCGGTAATGTAATGCCACCCAAGAGTACATGGTTTGAGCCAAAGCTGCGCGATGGGCTGGTGGTATATATGATCTGAGCAGTGCTATAGGTACAATCAATAAAATGCAACTAGTGGATTAGACAATATTGCTATGAGGATAAATGAACTTACCTTAGAAAACTACAAAGGATTTGAAAACGAAACTTTCTACTTCAATCCAGGATTTAATGTAGTTATTGGCAAGAACGCTACCGGCAAAACAAGTTTGTTGGATGCCCTTTCTATTGCAGTTAGTGCCTATATCGCCGGGATTAACGGCATCGGGCGGCCAAAAATTATAGAAGAGGGTGAGATCAGAACGGTTACAATTGATGGACAACCTAAGCCCCAAATTCCAGTAAAAATTCTACCAAATATTTTACTTCACGGTAAGAACTTAAACGCATATTTTGATGTTTCACGAATTGTGTATAACTCTCTTTTACCGGATGGGGTGAAAAATAGCAGCTTAATACGAGGGCAAAATATAGATGAAATTATTCGTGAGGCTGAGGAAGATTTACGAAAAAGCAGAACCATAGGGCAGAGAACAAATTTTCCACTCATTGCATATTACCAGACTGGAAGATTGTGGAAACATAGAGGTGAAATAGGGTACCACAAACAACAGGAAGGAGTCTTTTATGGATATAATGGTTGTTTGAATGCCTCTGCTTCAAGTTTCTTTTTTTTGTCATGGTACCGTACATACGAGAAAGAGATTGAACGATTCGAAAAAGATGAGGACAAGCTTCTGCTAACTATCTTTAGACAAGCGATATCTTCTGTGATACCGGGATGGAACAATATGGCCTACAGTGAAAAAGATGGCGATTTGATGGGCGTCTTCACAGATGAAAACGGAAAAAATAATACACTCCCATTCTCTAATTTGAGTGATGGATACAAAAGTATGATTGGGATGGTTGCGGATATGGCGTACCGATGTATTCAACTTAACCCTGGTCTAAAGGAAAATGTGATAAAAGAGACAGAAGGAATTGTTTTGATAGACGAACTGGATCTTCACCTGCATCCTGAATGGCAAAGAACCTTGGTTACAGACCTGAAAAAGACCTTCCCCAAAGTCCAGTTTATCGCAACTACACATTCACCGTTCATTGTACAGAGCCTTACCAAAGAAGAATTGATAAGTCTTGACAAAAACGCGCAAACGGGAGAAGACCCGTGGCGTAAAAGCGTGGAAGAAATAGCAGAGGATGAAATGCAGGTATCTGATATTCCTCGCAGCAACCGGTTCAGAGAAATGACAGAAATCGCTAAAGAGTATTACACACTTGTTAAGCAAAACGATGGTAAAGATTCATTACGGAATAAGATCAACGAGGCTAAACAACGGTTGGATAAGCTTCGTATATTTTATTCGGATGACCCCGCTTATGTGGCAATGCTAGAAACCGAACTTGAAAAATCTGAACTAAATGCGGCCGATAGTCAAAACCATTAAGGAAAACAGGGATGGCTCACCATTGACTTTCCGGCATTGGAAAGCTGCAAAAAATCTACTGCTTGCCGAATTAGGTAACTATTGTTCGTTCTGTGAAAGAGAAGGATACAAGTCATCACTTGATGTGGAGCATATTTTGCCAAAGGGTATTGATAAATATGACCACCTGCGAAATAGATGGGATAACTTTCTGTTGGCATGCAAAAACTGCAATTCAATAAAAGGCAGTAAGGATTTTGATTCAAATGAGACCTACCTACCGCACCAAGATAACCTGCTGACAACAATTGAAATATTGGATGGTGGCACCATTCGTATCAAACAAAATTTGTCAAATGAAGAAGAAAGAAAGACTAAAAATTTTATTGCTCTGGTAGGTATAGATCGCGACCCTTCTCATCCACTCTATTCAGATAAGGACGACAGATGGAACTCCAGAATGAAAATTTGGGACATAGCAAATGGCTTTTTGTCAGACTATCAAAATAACAACATCAGACTTGAGCGGATTATTCAGACTGCCGGATTCTCAGGATTCTGGTCAATATGGTTTACTGTTTTTCGGGAATTCCCAGAAGTCAAACGAGAGTTTATTTCCAGATTTCCGGGAACGGACGAAGCGTGTTTTGATGAACAATATCAACCATTACAACGTCCTCCGGCCCGTATTTGAACGACGGCTATTATCATGAATTTATGACCAAGAAAGAACGATATTCATTTGTTATAGACTGGTTTCAGCGCAATGTGCCGAATGCTGAAACAGAGTTGCACTATGGCAACCCCTATGAGCTGTTGGTAGCGGTGATACTGTCTGCACAATGCACAGATAAGCGGGTGAATATTGTAACACCGGCATTGTTTCAGCAATACCCAACCGCTGGATTGCTGGCCAAAGCCAGCTTTGATGATGTAGAGCCCTTTATACGCAGCGTGACCTTTGCCAACAATAAGACCCGCCACCTGATAGGCATGGCGCAGATGCTCATTGAAAAATTCAACGGAGCGGTACCGGACACTATAGAAGAACTGGTGCAACTGCCGGGCGTGGGCAGGAAGACCGCGAATGTGATTGTATCTGTGGTATTTGACAAGCCGGGCATGGCAGTAGATACGCATGTTTTCCGGGTATCGGCAAGGATAGGGCTGACCACTAATGCCAAAAACCCATTGCAGGCCGAAAAACAACTGGTGGCCAATATACCTGCATCTCTGTTGCCCATAGCCCACCACTGGCTGATACTGCACGGGCGCTATACCTGTGTGGCACGCAAGCCCAAGTGCGATACCTGCGGACTGGTAAGCGTGTGTAAGTACTACAAGACAGATATGAAGCATCTGTTTGAATGAAATCCTACCTGTAGTAAATACCAAAACTCAGACAAAGCACACATAAAACAGCCTGCTGCATGAGCAACAGGCTGTTTATATATATTGGCTGATGCCTATTGGCCGGGAGGTGGTGTGCTTGCAGGCGCCCCTGCTTTGCTCCACCTGGACACATAGGTCTTTGAGTATTCGTCCCACGACTTGCGCCTGAACATATTGTCGCCGAAGTAGGTGAGGAAAGTCTCCATCTCGGCAACTGTGCGGTAACCGGGCACCGGGGTGGGCGACTGGAAATTCTCGAGCAGGAATACGGTTTGAGGATAGGACATTTGTCCTCCTTTGGCCAGATAGTCTTTCAGCAACTCGAGCGCAAACCCATTGGCGCGGTATTGTGGTGCGAAAAAGTATGCTTTGCCCTGAAAATTGATTGTATCCTGACGCTCGGCATCAAATTTTACGGCGTAAAAATTGTTGTTCACATACTTTACCAACGCAGGATTAGTGTACGTATCGGCATCCATTTTTTTGCACCAGCCACACCAGCCGGTATACATATCTACGATCACCTTTTTGGGTGCCTGCTGCATTTTCATCTGCAACTCTTCTATCGAAGTGATCCAGTGGATTTCTTCTGCAGGAGCCGCTGCGGAAGCGGGCGGGTCTTTTTTTGCCATTATCGCAGGGCTTAGAACCAGCATGGTCAAAGCAAACAGCAAAACACGTTTCATATATGCGTAATTTTAGAAGAACAAATTTACAAATAATCCATGTAGTTTTGCCGGGTCAGCAATATTTTTATGATAAAGATAGCAGTAGGGGTAACAGGAGCGAGTGGGTCGGTGTATGCTAAAATGCTGCTGCAGACGCTGGCGGGACTGGGCGGAAAAGTGGAAACCGGGCTTGTAATGAGCGACAATGCCGGTACCGTGTGGCAGCATGAATTGGGAAATGAAGATTACAAAGAGCTACCCTTCAGACGATGGGATAAGAACGATTTTATGGCGCCATTTGCATCGGGTAGTGCTGACTATAGTGCCCTGATAATATGCCCGTGCAGCATGGGTACTCTGGGCCGCATAGCCGGGGGTATCAGCAACGACCTGATTACGAGGGCCGCCGATGTGATGCTGAAAGAGCGCAGGAAACTAATATGTGTGGTAAGAGAAACACCCTACAACCTGGTACACTTGCGCAACATGACCACTGTAACCGAAGCTGGTGGTATCATATGCCCTGCAACACCGTCGTTTTACAGCAGGCCCTCTACTATAGACGACGTGGCGATGACTGTTGTGCACCGCGTGCTGCAACTGGCCGGTATAGATGCCGGCGGCTATAAGTGGGGGAGTAGTCAGGTATAGTACCTGATAGCGTCCTGTTCCTTGCCATTGCTGCCGTCCGGATTCCCGGAATGGTCAAATGCAGAAAACAATTTCTAACTTTAGGTGCCCGTCCTTTTTCTAACCGGACCGGGTACTTTCAACCAATCTATGCAATATTCACAATCATTAGTCCGCCTGCGTACCATAATGGATGAGCTGCGGGAGCAGTGCCCATGGGATAAAAAACAAACCATACATACGCTGCGTCAGCAAACACTTGAAGAAGTGTATGAACTCACGGACGCAATATCGAATGAAGACTGGAATGGTCTGAAGGAAGAGCTGGGCGATATGCTGCTGCACATCGTATTCTACAGTCGTATAGGCAGCGAGCAGGGACAGTTTACGCTGGATGAGGTGATAGAAGGCGTGTGCAACAAACTGGTGAGCCGTCATCCGCACATCTACAGCACTGTAAAAGTGGAGAATGAAACTGAAGTAAAACAAAACTGGGAACGGCTGAAGCAACAGGAAGGGAAGAAATCCGTTCTGTCGGGCGTGCCACCATCTATGCCCGCGCTGATGAAGGCATTGCGGCTACAGGAGAAAACAAAGCAGGTGGGTTTTGAATGGGATAATACCGCTCAGGTGCAGGATAAGGTGAGTGAAGAAATAGCGGAACTGTACGAAGCTGTGGCCGCGCAGGATCAGGATGCGATCGAGGATGAGTTTGGAGATGTGCTTTTTGCACTGATCAACTATGCACGGTTTGTAAAGGTAGACCCCGAACAGGCACTGGAACGTACCAATAAGAAATTCATCAGGCGATTTGTGCGAGTGGAAGAAATGGCCGCGAGCGACGGCAAATCGCTGCACGACATGACCCTTGAAGAAATGGATGCACTATGGAACGAAGTTAAAAAAGAGGAACGTAACCAATAAATGTTCAGGCGCTATCCATACTGGGGCTGGCTGGTACTTTGCGTACTGCTTTGGAGTGTAAATGGCTATTACTACCATATACACCGGCAGGAGATACTGCCAGAAAGAATGGCCCGCGATGTGAACCGCGACCTCAACGCCCGCGAAGACGCGCTGCAACAATTTACGTATGATAAAGAGCTGGTGAGCAGGATGTTTTCTGACTCCCTCACGCTGGCCGAGGTGCAGCAGATCAGCGCATTACCGTTCTATGTATACGCATACGAAAACCGCTACCTCACTTTCTGGAATACCAATTCGATACTGCCCGGGTGGGCCGAAAACAATGATGACAGTGTTTTCATTCTGCGCAATGATAAAGGTGTATTCCTTCAAAAAAATATATCGCTGAACAACCCCAACCGGTTGCTGGTTGTTTTGTTTCCGGTTGTGGTCACCTACCCCATCGAAAACGACTACCTGAAGTCGCACTTTGCAGCATCAGACCGCATACCGGTAAATACCAGGGTAATACCTGACAACGGTGCCTCAGCAGGTGCATACCGGATCGTGATGCGCGACAACAGTACTGCCTTCTACCTCCTGTTCAACATGCAGGATATCGTAAAATGGGTACCTGACCTGTTCTTTATCGTGTTGCTTATCGCGGCGCTGCTTGCCAGCATATCGTGGGTGCACCTGATGATCATCCATTTTACCCGAAACGGATCTTCACTCACCGGCTTTATTACCACGCTTTCTGTGATCATACTGCTGCGTGCGTACCTGTACATTTTCGGCATACCTTTCAATCTCGATACACTGCTTTTCTTTTCACCGAGGTTGTATGCATCCAGTGCCTGGCTGTCATCGTTCGGCGACCTGTTTATCAATACACTTTGTGTGCTTTGGCTGGTGGTATTTATCACGCGGCATACACCTTACAAGACCTACTTTGAAGGCATGCACAACAACAACCTGCGCAAATGGGCGCCGGTAGTGCTCGTGACACTGATGGTATCGTACATGTACCTGTTCGTAAAGCTGATCCGCAGCCTGGTACTCGACTCCAGCATATCATTTGATGTGAGCCGTTTCTACTCCATTGATATCTATACGATTCTAGGGCTGCTGGTGATATGTACCATAACAGGTATATCCTGCATGATCATTTACCTGTTCAATTTTCAGCTAAGGCAACTGGTACCGGAAAGAGCGAAAAAATACGGCCTTGCTGCGCTGGCAGGCGTACTGTTGCTACTGGCAAATGGCACCTATACCGACTCTTTTCATTGGTATCTGCTGGGTTGGCTGATCCTGTTTCTTGTGTTTCTGGATATACCCAAACTCAAGCTCGTTTCAGATCTGTTTGAGCCACAAATGATCTTCTGGGCGTTGTTTATCTGCATCTTCTGTACAGGCATACTGCAGTACTTTAATGCGTATAAAGAACGTGAGGCGCGCAAGGCTTTTGTGGAGCAGCGGCTGGCTCCACACCGAGACAATGTGCTGGAATATACCTTCGACAAAACAGCCGGATACCTGGAACATGATATTGTACTTAAAGAGTTCTTCTACAAACCAACCTCAGAGGGCCGGAAAGCGATTAAATTCCGGTTTGACTCGCTCTATCTTACAGGAGCAATAACCCGCTATGATGCCGCACTGTACCTCTATGACGATCAGGGCAACCCGCTATACAACGAAGACTCGCTGAACTATTTTTCGTTGCTCAATGAGAAGAACGAGTCAACGCCTACAAGCTCTCCGTACCTGTTTTACAAAGAATCGATACAGGACCGAAATTCCTATCTTTCTTACATTCCGGTGTATAGTGACACCATCAACAATAAGATCGGCTATCTGGTTATAGACCTGAAACTGAAAAAGCAGGCTGCAGAAACCGTTTACCCGGAACTGCTGCTGCCAGCTACCAATAAGTCTAACCCGCATGACAATGAATATGCCTATGCCATTTACATAGGTGGACGGCTTACCAGCCAAACCAAAGACTATCCTTTCACCAACTTCCTGAGCAATGATACACTGCACGAGCAGGACTATCGTTTCTACACCGTGCGCAACACCTCTGAGCTGCATTACAAAGTATCAGACAAACGCTCAATAGTGGTGGTGTACGACCACAACACTATACTGGAAATGATCACCATGTTCTCTTACCTGTTCTGCATACAGGTGATACTGGCGATTGTGATACTGCTCTACCAATTCTACCTTTCTTACTTTGCCCGGCCGGGTCTTCCCGACAGATATATAAGGCTTACCCTACGCAAACGTATCCAGTATGCCATGCTGAGCGTGGTTTTTGTTTCGTTTGTTTTCATAGGTGTAGTAACGATCTGGTTTTTCTCATCGCGATACCGCGAGTCGAGCTCGGGCAAGCTTCAAAACTCAATGCAGGTAGCGCGGCAGTCGGTACAGGACTATCTGAATACCGCCAAGGCATATGAGAGCGACTATCAGTTTGACTCGGTTACGCAATCGAAGGGATTCAGAAACTTTATAGGTGGTATTGCCGCCAGCCAGAAAATAGACATCAACCTGTTTGACAATAACGGCAACCTGTTTGCAGCGTCTCAGGACGAGATCTACCAGAAGGGCCTCATATCGCGTATCATGCGTCAGGATGCATTCTACCAGCTCAATGTATCTGGCAGGTCTGTGGTGATACAAAATGAACAGATAGCCGGATTGTCTTACCTGTCGGCATACGAGCCCATGCGCGATGAGCGGGGCGTGGCATTGGGCTACCTGAACGTACCTTTCTTTTCCTCAGAGAAGGACTTGAATTTTCAGATCTCCAACATTGTGATCACGCTGATCAACGTATATGCATTCATCTTTCTGATATCGAGCCTGATCACTGTATACATCACCCGCTGGGTCATGAGCTCGTTCAATGTGATCATAGAGCAATTCGGCCGGCTGAATCTGCAACGCAATGAGCGCATCATGTGGCCATATAACGACGAAATAGGCTTGCTGGTGAGTGAGTACAACAAAATGGTGAACAAGGTGGAGGAGAATGCTGCATTACTGGCGCAGAGCGAGCGGGAGACAGCATGGCGGGAAATGGCACGGCAGGTGGCGCACGAGATAAAGAACCCCCTAACGCCTATGAAGCTGAATATACAGTACCTGCAGCAGGCGATAAAGGGCGATAAACCCAACATCAAGGAGCTGGCAGGGAGAGTTACCGAATCGCTGATAGAGCAGATCAACAACCTGTCCTATATCGCCTCTGAGTTTTCGAATTTTGCCAAGATGCCGGAAGCAAAACCGGAGGAGCTGGATCTGGGCGAGTTACTGCATCTGGCTACAGGCCTGTACCGGAACGAGCAAATGATTCATGTAACGATCTCTACGCCTCCGGAAAAAGTGTTTGTATACTCAGACCACAGCCAGCTGCTGCGCATGTTTACCAACCTGGTGGAAAATGCCAAACAAGCGATACCGGAGGGCCAGGAAGGGCGTATCAACATATCGCTGGAAGTAACCGACGAAACAGTAACAATAACGGTGGCAGATAACGGGCATGGCATCAGTGAAGAGATCGCTCAACGCATCTTCCAGCCGTACTTCACTACCAAGTCGTCGGGTACAGGACTGGGACTGGCGATGACCAAAAAGATTATAGAATTCTGGAAAGGAGAGATCTGGTTTGAGTCGGAAGAAGGAAAAGGAACTACCTTCTTTGTGCGGTTGCCCGTGCTGAGGAAAAACTGATGTAGCCGCGGCGGTATGCCATTGCATGCCCGCAAAACGTTGAATCACGTCTGTAAGGCACGTCCCTGCAGCAGAAAAATATATTAAAGTTGCAAAAATCCGGATTTAATTATAAAAAATTCAGTGAAAGTCATATTTTTATCGCTGAACAAGCTATTTCATGTAAATTTGCTAACTTGAACAAAAGGTACATATGCAAAAAATAATGTTAAAACGCACTTCAACACTGATCGCTGTATTCTTAGTCGCACTAAGTTTCAGTAGTCAGGCACAGGATATTGTAAAAGTAAGAAACCTCAATTTCACTTCTTATTTTTCAAAATCGCAGCATATTCCTGTTCTGGTTGTTTACTCCCTTACACCAGACATGTTTAACTGCTCAAAGCTGAAAGGTGACCACAATATCAAGCTGAGTGCCGACCCTCAACTGCCAGAACCTACAGATCTGACCAACGACTACAAAAGCACATTGTTTGAGAGCGCGCATATGATGGCCCCTAATGAAAACAATTGTGATAAAGATGCTTATACTGAAAGCTACTACTTTTCCAATATTATGCCAATGCCCACCAACCTGCACAAAAGCCTGTGGGAAAAGTTGCAGGAAAAGGAAATGCTGAAAGCAAAGAAGTTCAAAAAAGTAAAGGTGTTTTCAGGTACTGTTGGCCGCAACTGGGTGATTGGTTACAACAACAACGTAATTGTTCCTGAATGGTGCTGGAAGGTGATTTACATACCCAGCACTGACGAATACCTGTGCTACCAGTTTCATAACATCGAGCCATACAATGCTAAGGACAACCTGGCAAACCACAAGGTAGATATCAATACCATTGAGTCGCTTGCAGGTGTACGTTTTGTGAATGGCGTAATTTCTGCCAGCTATGTAACGGCAACTCCCAATAACTAATTTGCTTTCTAAAGACATAAAATAAAATATCCCGCCGAGGCGGGATATTTTATTTTATGCAACAGCCAAACGGATTACCCGATTGCCTGCCTGAGGTCTTCTATCAGATCGTCGATGTCTTCGATGCCCACACTAAGGCGGATCAGAGAATCAACCAATCCGTTTTTAATTCGCTCTTCGCGGGGAATAGACGCATGCGTCATCGATGCCGGATGGCCTATCAATGACTCAACACCACCCAATGACTCGGCCAATGCGAACAACTTCGTTTTCTTCAACACTTCGAGTGCTTCGTCGAGGTTGTCGTTTTTTAAAGTAAAAGAGATCATACCTCCGAAGCCACGCATCTGCCTGCGGGCAACATCGTGGTTGGGGTGATCGGGGAAACCTGTCCATATCACCTTGCCTACCTTGGGGTGTGCGCGCAGGAACTCAGCTATAGCGGCACCGTTCTCACAATGGCGCTGCATGCGCACATGCAGGGTCTTGATACCACGGAGTACCAGCCAGCAATCATGTGGACCGGGAACCGCTCCACAACTGTTCTGTATAAAACGCAGCCGCTCGTCCAGACTGCTGTCATTAACTATCAGCGCACCATGTACTACGTCTGAGTGACCACCGAGGTATTTTGTGGCAGAATGCAGCACGATATCGGCCCCGAGGTCTATTGGTGTCTGTAAGTATGGCGAAGCGAATGTGTTGTCGCAAACAAGCAGCAAACCGTGTTTGTGAGCGATCTCTGCACAGGCAGCTATATCTATCACATTCAGCATAGGGTTTGTTGGTGTTTCAATCCATATCATTTTGGTATGCTCATTGATCCAGGCATTGATATCCTGTGCATCGTGCATGGCTATGAAATGGAACTTTATGCCGTAAGCTGCAAATATCTTTGTCATGATACGGTACGTACCGCCATACAAGTCGTTGGACACAATTACCTCGTCTCCAGGCTGCAGCAACTTGATCACCGCATCGGTAGCAGCCATTCCGCTGCCGAAACAAAGACCGAATTTGCCGTTTTCAATTGCTGCCAGAGCGTTTTGCAACACTGTACGTGTTGGGTTTTGCGTACGGGCATATTCATACCCTTTATGGTCGCCCGGGGCGGCCTGCACATAGGTAGAAGTCTGGTAAATGGGTGTCATTATCGCGCCCGTGGTTGGGTCGGGTTCAATACCGGCATGTATCAGCCGTGTATTGAGTTTGTAATTGTTGTCCATTATTGCTTTTTATTTGGATGCAAAGGTAACGATTTGACCGAAGGTGTATCAACACCCACAAAACTATACGACCCTCCAAAAAGTTCTATTTACCTGCCATCATCGTTTTTGCAGTTACACACCATAGCAACTCTTTTACAAAGGCTGCAGCCCGCTTTTCTGTGGCTTCCTTGTCTGCGGGTACACCAGCCTCATCAAAAGCTTCCCTGACTTTGGGAACCGGGAACATAGCCGGAACGGTCCATGCCCGTATTTTCCAGAGCGAGAACTGAAGTGATGTGATCACCTGCGAGCCGCCAAAAGGACCATCAGAAACGGTGGCAATAGCGATTGGCTTCCTGTGCCACTCCTCGTACAGCACATCTATCGCGTTCTTCAGGCTGGCCGGATAGCCACCATTGTACTCAGGGGTAACAACGATTACACCATCGGCGGCAACGACACGGCCCGCAAAATCTACCAGTTCAGCAGATGGCTGCGGCAACAATCTGAGCCGCTCTTCGAACACAGGAAAACAGTAGCTGTGCAGATCCAGTATCTCTGCTGTTGCGAGGTTGTGCTGCTCCAGATAGTTTTTGAAAAACAATGCTACTCTGTGGCTATTCCTGCCGGTACGTACACTCGATGAAATAATAGCTATATGCGGCATAATGCTGAATTGAGTGTGAAACAGTTGGATGGTTGGATGAATTTGCGATACTAAAGATACAAAGTAATGAGCAGGCCAGATGAATGAACTGCCCGCGGCTACCTCCCCCCTTTTCTCGCTGCGCTGACTTTCCTTTTATAGCTTACCTTTTTGAAGTAATACCTGGCGTCGTCATAGATGTGCCGGGTATTGAGCGAGAATCCAACCGCGTAGAACCAGTTGCTCAGTTTTACCGGGCTGAAGTTGTTGACCACCTGCCTGTATCCACCCATGCCGTTGAAAGAAAACCAGCGCATGGGCTTAAAATGAACATCAATTGCGGTGCCGAGCGGTATCACGGTTCCATGGTGCTGAGCTACCTGCCCAATGGTGCGATAACTGCCCAGACCCACCTCAAACGGAATACCAACATCCCAGGTGCGTGTATGAATAAAATAATACTCATAGAATACTGTGAAGTAGCTGAATTTGAAACCGATGGTCAACGGCTGGCTGCCGGCCTGACTGATCCTGACAGTAGAATTACGTATGCTGTAGTATCCCACCCCTGTTTTATGCTGGTTGAAAACAGTAACACCAGCTTTAATACCCCCCAGATCAACGGGGGTATTGACATTGCCGGAAGTTTCCAGAAAGGTGTTCCGCTGGTCTAAAGAAAGTAGCATCTTCAGTCGTCTGGGCCGGAAGATGTATGCAGAGTCTTTGCGCAACTGCAAACGGAGCGCATCGATTTTCCTTTGCTGGGCGTAACCTGCCGTCGTTAGCAAACAGACAGCTATTACAAGAAGAAAAGAAAAATATTTGTTCAAATTTTTTTGGCAAATGTAAGGAACATCTTCTTATAACGTCTTTTTGATGGCTGTATGCCTGCAGCAAATGACCATTTTGCCAGCCCCTTACTTGATCTGACATCAAAAAAAAGCGGGCTGTTTCGTTCCTTAGGAAACAGCCCGCTTTTTGACTTTGGGCTTCGCAGCCAGCTCATTAACGCTCTACAACCAGGTGGAATACCTTGCCATCGCCTGAAGCCGTACGCACCGTAAGCAGGTACATGCCGTTAGCGAGATTGTTATCGAGATAGATATGTTCATTGATCTGTCCGCCACGTGCAGTAGTACGTGCAGTATGCACTACCTGACCCAACATATTTGCAACATCTACAACCAGGTCTTCATCGGCGTTAGTAGCCAATGTTCCTTTTATAGTAAAATCGCCTTTACCGGGGTTTGGAGCTATCGTGATATTGCTGTTGGCCAGCGTAACCGTACCCACACCGTTAGAAGGAAGCACCTTCATGGTGATGGAGTTAAATGACTCCAGATCACAAGCGCCGGGGCCATATACTTTGCAGGTTATGAAATCACCGTTGGCCAGCGTAGACGATACAAGCACATTGGATGTTGCGCCCGGTACAATCACACCGTTTATGTACCACTCTATCACCGGAGCGCTGCTCGCACCAGATATTGTTGCAGTTACGGTAGTTGTTGTACCGCTAGTGATCACACTGCCGGGTTCTGCTATCAGGCTGATAACAGGCACGGTCACTGCATTTACAGTCACAGGCCGCGTAGCCACCGCTGTACCGCAGACATTGGTTACAGAATAAGAGATCACGGCGACACCTGCACCTACACCAGTCACAGCCCCTATTGAGTTAACAGTAGCAATTGCCGGAGAACCTGTACCCCATGTACCACCACTCACAGAATTGCTGAGCACTGTAGTGTTGCCACGGCAGATAACATTGGTTCCGCTCAGTGTACCGGCAAATGGCGACGGATTAACAGTAACCACGGTATTCGCAGTATTTGTGAATCCGCACACATTGGTAACAGTATACGTGATCAGTGTGGTACCAGCTGCAACACCGGTTACTACACCAGTAGTGCTGCCAATAGTAGCATTGGCAGTAGTGCCGCTCGCCCATACACCACCGGTGGCAGTGTTGGCAAGTGTAGTATTAGTGCCGGGGCATACTGTGGCAGTACCAGTGATTGGTCCTACAACAGGTATACCATTTACAGTCATCACCACTGATGTGGATGCTGTACCACAACCATTGATCACTGTGTAAGAAATCACAGAAGTACCGGAAGTGATACCGGATACCACACCACCGCCAGCTGTAATGGTAGCAACGGCAGGGGTGCTGCTGGTCCAGGATCCGCCCGCAGACGCATTGGCCAGGGTAGTTGTCGCAGCAGGACAAACCGTTGTTGATCCGGTGATAGTACCTGCAACAGGAAGCGGGTTAACCGTCACAATTCTGGTTGCTGCCAATGTTGCACAACTGTTGGTTACTGTATAAGAAATGGTAGCCGTACCTGCAGCGATACCCGAAACAGAGCCGGAAGTACCCACCGTAGCGATAGCTGTAGCAGCACTTGACCATACACCGCCGGTTGCAGTATTGGCGAGCGCAGTAGCAGAACCTGCACATACTGTTGCAACACCAGTTATTGACCCAGTATTAGGCAGCGGATTTACTGTAAGCAAACCTGATGCTACCTGACTGCTGGTACAACCTGTACCAGTGTATGTCACACTTACGCTGTAAGCACCAGCCGCCAGTGTATTAGGTATTGTGTAGGTCTGTGTAGCGGTAGCCGATGAACTGGAGTATCCGGAAGGACCAGACCAGTTGTATGATACCACGGTACCTGCACCAGCAGCGCCAGTACCGGTAAGTGTAAGTACACTACCCTCACAGATCACTGATGGACTGATTCCGATGCTGGTGATAGTAGGCAGGTCATTAACTGTAACAGGAGTAGACACAACCGATGTACTGCTGCAGCCCACACCTTCGTAAGTTACAGACACGGTATACGTTCCGCTTGCAGCG
Organism: uncultured Bacteroidota bacterium; assembly: GCA_903824665.1. Taxonomy (GTDB): domain Bacteria; phylum Bacteroidota; class Bacteroidia; order Chitinophagales; family Chitinophagaceae; genus Nemorincola. The sequence goes on from CAIJXT010000015.1 coordinate 195,856, forward strand.
GTAGTAGTTGGTGTCAGTGTTACCGTGTTGGAAGACGTTGTAGCGGTATAGCCGTCAGGACCTGACCAGTTGTAAGATACTACTGCACCGCCACCTGTACTGCCACCGGCTATAAAGCTGAGCGGGCTGCCCACACAGATATTCGGGGTAGATGGAGTAATAGTCGCTACAGTTGGGATGGTATTAACGGTAGCAGATGTGGTGTATACGGTAGTACAACCTGATCCTGCACCATTGCTTACTTCAACTGTATACACACCTGTAGCAGCGGTTGTTGCCGAGGTGATTTCAGGATTTGAAATTGTAGCAGATGAAAGTGCTGCTGGTCCTGACCACAAATAGTCAAGTACGTTTGCAGGAGCATTTGCACTGAAATGCAGTGTTGATCCTTCGCATACCGGGCCATCATTTGTAGCGCCCGAAAGCGTTGGTCTGCCTTTCACTGTTACTTCTACTGTGTAGATCGTAGCAGGTGCACAGCCTGGTTTTCCGCTGCCGTCAGATACGGTAAGCGAGTAGATACCAGTTGCTGTTGGGGTTGCCGTTGGGTTCTCTGCAGTAGATGATGCCAGACTGGCGCCACTCCATGTATAAGTATTAGCGCCATCAGCCGGATTTGCGGTCAGATTCACGGTACCACTTGCACATATCGGGCCATCTTCTGCAGGTGCCGCTGTTGGCGCTGCATTTACTGTAACCTCTGTAGTGTACACTGTGGCCGGGCTGCAACCTGGGTTGCCGCTACCATCGCTTACAGTTACTGAATAGGTACCGGTTACCGTTGGTACAGCCGTAGGGTTAGCGCCAGTTGCTGTCAGTAGGTTTGTACCACTCCACGCGAATACCGACGCGCCACCGGCAGGGTTGGCAGACAGTGTTACGGTACCGCCATTGCATATATAACCATTGTTGGTTGGTGCTGCGGTTGGTGTAGCGTTCACAGTAACTGTTGTAGTATAGATCGTAGCAGGGCTACAACCTGATTTACCACTGCCGTCGGTTACGGTAAGCGAGTAGGTACCAGTGATTGTAGGTACTGCTGTCGGGTCTTGCGCTACTGCCGATGAAAGCGCGGCACCAGACCATGCAAATGTTGTTGCCCCATTTGCAGGATTTGCAGTCAGTGTTACCGTGCCACCATTACATATATAACCATTATTGGCCGGGGCCGCTGTTGGCACACTGTTTACTGTCACAGATGTGGTATAAACAGTTGCCGGCGCACAACCCGGTTTGGTGCTGCCGTCGCTCACCGTAAGTGAGTATACTGTTGTAGCGGTGGGCATAGCGGTGGGGTTCTCAGCAACTGCAGATGACAGTGCTGCTCCACTCCAGTTGAACGCTGTAGCACCACCAGATGGTGTTGCAGTAAGGTTCACCGTACCACCCACGCAAATATGACCATCGTTAACCGGCGATGCTGTTGGTTTAGCATTCACCGTTACCGATGTAGTATATACTGTTGTTGGGCTGCAACCTGGCAATCCACTGCCGTCGCTCACTGTCAGTGAGTATACTGCGGTTGCAGTAGGTGCAGCGGTGGGGTTCTGATCTGTTGCCGAAGACAGCGCACTGCCGCTCCAGGCAAATACAGTAGCACCGCCTGATGGGTTGGCTGTAAGTGTTACAGTACCGCCATTACAGATATAGCCATTGTTGGTTGGTGCCGCTACTGGTTTCGGATTTACAGTTACTGTAGTGGTATATACAGTTGCAGGGCTGCAGCCAGGCTGGCCACTGCCGTCAGTCACTGTCAGCGAATACGTAGAAGTAACTGATGGTGTAGCGGTTGGGTTCTCATCAGTTGCAGAAGACAATGCTGGTCCGCTCCATGCGTAAACAGATGCACCATCAGCAGGATTAGCAGTGAGGGTCACAACACCACCATCACATATTGTGCCGCTGTTCGTTGGGCTGGCTGTTGGCTTCAGGTTTACAGTAACTTCTGTGGTATACACAGTAGTTGGTGCACAACCCGGTTGACTGCTGCCGTCACTTACAGTAAGCGAATAAACACTTGTAGCTGTTGGTGTAGCTGTCGGGTTTTCGTTGGTTGTTGCTGCCAGTGCCGCTCCGCTCCATGTATAAGCTGTAGCGCCGCCAGCAGGATTTGCTGTAAGTGCAACCGTGCCGCCAGCGCAGATGTAACCATCGTTCGTTGGTGCAGCAACCGGAGTTGGATTCACGGCTACTGTTGTAGTATACACCGTAGTTGGCGAGCAGCCCGGATTGCCGGTTCCGTCGCTCACTGTGAGCGAGTATACTCCTGTTACGGTAGGTGTTGCAGTTGGGCCGGCAACAGATGTTGACGAAAGGTTTACACCGCTCCATGCAAACACACTTGCACCAGGGCCAGGGTTGGCAGAAAGTGTTACTGTGCCGCCTACGCAGATGTGACCATCATTGTTTGGTGCAGCTGTTGGTACCGGATTTACAGATACCATAACTGTAGCCGCTGTACCTGAGCAGAAGCTGTACTGATCGGCAGTGGTAACAGTATATACCTGAGTAGCAGTAAGACCTGATGAAACAGGATTAGTAATAGATGTACTGCTAAGGCCGGTAGACGGAGACCACATATAGGTAAATGAAGGTGCCGCAAAACGCCATCCCTGTGGTGCTACAGGGCTGATAGCATAGGCTGCATTATTCTCGCCGGGAGGCGTTAACGCCGCAGTACCGGTAGCATTCTGTATACCGCAGGTCATATTGTATGCAGTAGTGGTCCGATTGACCATCAGGTCAATGTTATTGCTTGTTTCGTACAATACAATCTGTCCGGTGTTTGTTTGTGGCGTAGAGCCATCCGGAACAGCATTGTAGTTGATGATGAACTTACGGTTTGGTGCAAGACCAGATGTACCATAGGTTATGCTACCACCACTCAGTGTAAGATCGTGCCAGAACAGTGCGATCATATTCTTTGGGGTATTGGCATTATTTGCAGGCAGTGTCTGCGCTGTATATGCACCACTTGATATACCCGTACCGAATGTTACATATCCATTCGCATTGATGTATACTGTAGAATAACTATTGCCATAGAAATTGAATGAGAATCCCGCTGGCAATGGTACTGCAGTATGACCGTCGTCAAAACCACCAACCCATGTTGTACCACTGTTGAGGGTGGTAACAGCCGATGAAATGTTGCTCCATGAATATGGCACGCCATAAACCGCAACTGCAGTTGATGAAGTTACAGTGTTGGTAAGGTTAGTACTTGCACCTGCACATATTACCGGTGATGATGCAGTAACGTTTACTGAAGGTGCAGGATCAACAACAGCAAAAGTGGTTGACGATGTTGTACAACCGCCAGATAGTACACTAAGTGTGTAAGTACCAGTAGCGGCAGTTGTAGCACCAGCAACAGATGGAGACAGATCGGTACTTGTAAAGCTATTTGGCCCGGTCCAGGTATAAGTACCTGCCGTACCTACTGTACCGGTGAGATTCAGTGTTGTACCTGCACATTGTGGTCCGCTGTTTGCAGCCGATACTGACGCACCGTTTACAGTAACCGTAAATGTTGGTGCAGCACCGCAGCCATTGCTATAAGAGATCACGGCCACACCACCTGCAAGACCGGTAACAACACCGGCAGCGTTAACAGAGGCGAATGCTGCACCTGACTGCACACCCCATGCACCACCTGCGGTAGCGTCTGAGAGTGTAATGGTGTTGCCTACACACACTGTGTTGGCTGATCCGGTAATCGGAGCAGGAGAAAGACTGGTAACATTGACAAACCTTGTCACCATACACGAACCTGCGCCCGGAGTGGTGATAGTATAAGAAATCGTTGCCGCACCTGTTGTGCCCGATGGGTTATCGGCATTCGTTGTATATGCCGCTGTTGGCGACAACATGTTTACTACACCACTATTATTACTTGCCCACGAGAATGTACAGGTAGCACATTCACCAGAGCCTACAGTATTAGTATAGGTTGCCGGGAAACCGGATGGATAACAAATGCCTGTAGGACCAGCAATCGCAGAAGGCGTTGTATTCACTGTAAACACCGTTGGCGCACTGGTGATGCCACATGGTGTTATGTAATTGATGGTCACCGTGCCGGGCGTTACGCCGGTAACGGTTCCTAATACAGCATCTATTGTTGCTGTACCCGACCCTGCTGTGGCGCTGAATGTGCCACCAACAACAGACGAGCTGAGGGTAGAGCTTGCACCTACACATGCATGCAGCGTGCCGGAGATTGTCGGCGTTACTGTTGCGTTCACCACAACATAAGGAGTGGTTACCGGGCTGCTGGTACAACCAGGACCGGGATACGTTACCGTAAGGCTGTAATTACCGCTTGCTGCTGTAGTGCTTGGAGAGAATACCGCAGCCCCTACAAGTCCACCTGATGCCAGACCCGACGACACATAGCCATCCGGACCCGTCCATTCGTAAGATGTAAGGGTGCCCAAACCAGATGGTGTACCTGTCTGGCTAAGTGTGAGTGTGTTGCCCTGACATACAGGGTTTGGAGAAGCTGTTACGGTTCCGGCTGTGGGCAACGAATTTACAGTTGCGATGTTGGGCGTACGATTTGCCAACGCAGATGACCCATAACCATAAGGTATGCTGCAACCAGCCATTACTTTCCAGTTGTAAAAGAAGTAGTAACCCGTAGCCGTACTTGATGTAAGTGTTATAGTCCTGAAAGTGTCGGTGTATGGGAACGCAAGTCCGCTTGTGTTGTAGGTATTGGAAAACGAAAGACCAGAACCAACTTCCATCTGATAGTTGCCCGGAGGCAGGTAGAAGTTTACAGGCACTGTCTGCGGGCCCGATGAAACTGTTGTGATACCGCTGTAACTAGCTACAACTGCAGTTCCCGTAGCGTTATAGATCCAGATCTGGAATGCACCACCGATACCTGTAGGATAGATATCAACCGACTTGATAGTCAGCGGCACGTGTGCCACAAAGTTGATACCTGCGTTATTGTATAGACCGGAGAAGAATGCGTTGGCAGTAGTACCAATAGAGGTATTGGGCGCACCCACTGTCTGTGGATTGCCGTAGCTGCCAAACGAATCTGATACGTAGTAGGTTGTGGTAGTGCTGATAGATGGTGTTGTCCAGCTGGCATTACCAGAAGCATCGGCCACGGCAGTTGCAATAGGAGCACCGCCCTGCGCTGATGCATACCAGCTGATACGTGAGTTGGGCAAACCATTTGCAGACAGCGTTACTGTACCAGGGCCACAACGGCTGCCGTTGGTCACAGAGTTGATAGCCGGGTTAAATTCTGTAGCACTTACACTCGATGAAGTTGTTGTAAGGGTAGTACCGCAATACAGATCAGCAGCGTACAATATAGCCTGATCGCTGATACCGGGGGCTACTACAGGTGGTAGTGTGTTGAAATAGTTGGTTGTAGCGCCGGGTATAACACTGCCATCCTGCTTCCATACCATTTTCAGGTCTGCAGGTAATGGTGTGATTGCCAGATAGAGTGAGTTGGCAGGGCCGCACAAAGAATTGGGTTTCACAATAGTAGTGAAAGACGGTACAGCTGTTACAGTATACGTATTCACAACTGGTGTTGCCAGTACAGGGAAAGCGGCGGCTGTAAGAGCAACAGATGTTGGGCAGAAACCTGCGGCAAATGTTACTGAGTTGGCCTTGGTCACTGAGTTGTTGTCCTGCGCAATTACAAAGTAGCTGATCACCGTACCTGCTGCAGGTGCGTGGTTGAGCAGTGTATAATCGGGCTGGAAAGTGTATGGCGAGCTGCTGTTCGAAGCTTCTACATACTTCCATCCGTCAGTAGTGTTATCGTTGGTTGCACCCAGTGTTGTTGCGTCTGCTGTGCCACGGTAGTACATCCTCGGCTTGATACCGGTTGCAGATGGCACGCCCGATGTGGCTGTGATGGTAGAGGTAAGCGTAGGAGCAAAGCTGGTACAATAGCTGATACCATTGATGGTGCTATAGGTGATCACCGGACCGCCGGCATCGGGGAATGAGCCTGTGAACTCTGATCCACCCCTGCTTGGCGGCACATTGCGGGTAACACCGGCAAAGTCTGTAGTAATAGCAGGAGTCAGTATCTGCAGACCAGATTGGTATGCATAAGAAGCTGGCGTCGAAGAAGGCACAAAAGTACCTGGTATCTCGCCGGGGCTCAGACTGTTCTCCGTATACGTAGCGTTTTCGCGGCCATAAGTACCACCTGCTGCCATAAATGTCTGGAAACTATTGCCGCAAGTGTTGAACGCCGCTGCTGTTATTGTAGCTGGCGATTCGAGTGAGAAGGCGTTATTTACCGCACCGCCAGCAGTTTGCTCAGCATAGAAATAGTTGCGTGTGCCGCTGTTCACATGATAGATGTTGTAGTTACCATCATAGTTGGCCGCAGTTGGCGGAACACCTGCTGTACCCAGCGCATTCTTCCTTACACACGCAGCTATACCTGTGCCTGTCAGCGCAGTACTTGTGCCCAGGTTGATGATGTTGTTTTTAAGTGTAGTTCTTGTACCTGAGTTAGGGAACACAATACCGGCTGCGCCAAAGTTGGCACCGCCAGTCAGCGATTGCAGATTGATTGTATTGAAGTACAGATTTGCAGTACTGTTCGCATTCAGAATGTTGATACCAATTACCGCATCAGGGTTGTTGGCTGCAGGAGCCGTAACATCAGAGATGAAGTTGTTGTACACATTATAGGTAAGTATGGTCGATGGCAGGTGCACACCCATAGCCTGCGTTGTTGCAGTGTTTGCCAGTGTTGCCCTTACATTGCTGATATTATTGTTGGTGATTGTTGAGGTTGATGCTGCAGTACTAGTACCGAAAAACCCATAGACCTTTGGCGAACCAATTGCAAGTCCGGTAGCTGCTATATTGCTTACGTTATTGTTGTTCGTGGTCATATTGGTGCCACTACCTTCATAAATACCATATACCACTGGCGAAGTAAGACCGGTAGACGTTACACCGCTAACTGTGTCGTTGACAATATTAAACACACCGGTAACAATCGGCAATACATAAATACCCGCAACAATAGATGATGCACCCGAACTTGTCAGGGAAGTGATTTTATTTCCCAGGAAAGTACCGCCCTGTGCTGCTCCGGATGTTGCTCCCGGGGAATTGTAAAGCATAGAGGCCATACCAAAAATATTGCCTGCTGACGAAAAGTTACTGATCTTGTTATTGCTCAGCATACTGGATATCGGACAATAATCAATGGTGATACCAACAAGGCTGCCTGTGCCACCAGTGATATTGCTGATTGTATTATTGGTGAATGTCCTGTTCTGTCCGGTACTTGTAGCACTGTTGATACCAAAGAATATACAGGTACCTGCAACCGTGATATTGCTGATATTATTTTCTGCGATGGTAGTCCTGTTCAGCGCAGCACCTCCAGCAAAGTTGTAAATTCCGTAGAATGTACCACCGGCACCCGTTTTTGCAATATTACCCTGTGTTCTGTTGTTATAGATACTGTCCGTAGGATTTTCGACAGCCTGATACAGCAAGTATACGATACCAGTCGTATTGGTCAGATTGGAAGCTGATTTAAAAATATTATCTTTTATAATGCTGCGTACCCCTGTTGGATTGGCGGCAGTAGCTGTGTTGAACAGAAAACCAACAGTAGAGGTTGTTGCGGCTGTTGTCGACAAGTCTATAGTATTGCCTATCTGGTAGAAGTTGGCGATTGGATTTGCCGGTTGGTTGAAGATTCCATATACCGAGGCTAATCCAGTCTGGCGCATAGTAATGGTGTTGTTGTTGCATGTATACGATGTACCAGCACTGCCCGGCATGTTTGAGAATATCCCATAACTTAAAGCGCCGCAATTAATGTTCATCACATTACTATTCACAGTTACATTTGTCATGGTACCCGTTACCATCTGAATGCCGTAAAAAGTGCCGGTGGTACCGGGTGGTGCAGTAATGTTGTTACCATTGATATTGGCATTGGTAAGCGCACCAAAGTTGTAAATACCTACACAGGTATATATACCAGGTACACAGAAAAGTGTATTGTTATTGATATTGGCGTTCGTAAGCGGGCCAGAGTTATAGATACAGTAGCTTACACTCTGCACATTCACATTATTGTTGTTGATATTGGCACTGGTAGCTGCAGCAGTAGTGTTGTAAATACCATATAAATAGTAGGATGCGTTGGCGGTAGCGATAATCCCGCATTGGTTGTCATTGATACTCAGGTTGCCGGTTGGTCCCTGATTGTTGATAGCGGCAGAATATCCCGTAGGATTTCCCGATAGAAAAATATTCTGATTATTATTGTCGTAGTTCACATTGGTGATCGAGCCGATATTGTAAATACTGAATACCGATCCTGTACTACCGTAGTGATAGCTGGTATTAAACAAAACTGTTGTTGTTGCAATTGTACCGGTATTGTAAATACCGTAGTTACCAACCGCTGTTGTGAAAGTATCGTTTACATTATTGTTGTTGATATTGCATACCAATGCTGCACCGCTGTTTTGTATGCCATACACAATGCCCGTTGAGGTATTGTTGATCAATACCGTATTGTTATTGAACTTCAGGGTAGCATTCGTTGTACTTCCCGAGTTATTGCTGATACCGGTGGTGAGTGTTGTAGCTGAAGTACGAAGCCGAATCACATTGTTGGATGCCTGAGTGGTAAATGCTGAAGAAGATGCACACGCGCCTATACGGATGCCGGTAACTGTATTGGTTGATGATCCCAATGCAAGATTGATCCTGTTATGGTTAATGTTCACACCATTGTTGTTCACGACATAAATACCATCCTGAACTGATATAGAATAGTTTACATAGGCGGTTGCGACACTGTTTGCAGTTCTCGTACCCAGACTCACAGAGTCACTGGCCGACAGTGCACCTATTGTTGTGCTGAGATCATTAAAAGTAGCATCACCCAGAATCACGATACCGGATGTGGTACCGATAACGGTGTCTTTTTGAAAAGTGTTGAAACTGTTGGCTCCGGCTGCAGTGGTAGGTGCATCTGAAGTATTGTAGGCTGCTGTAAATATATTATCAGCACTGGAATAGATACCGATGTTGCCGGTATAGGTGCTGCTGAGCTCTATCCTGCATTCGCTGATCGTACAGTTTTGTGATCCGGTATGAACACCGGCAATAGTAGCACCAACCAGCGCCACACCAAACTCAGTCATATTGTTTGAAGCTGCGATGGTGGTATTCGCAGGGTTTTCTACCATAGCAAAACCCCTGATGGTTATATAGCTGGTACCAGCTATAGTTATTATCGCATCGTTATAGTTGGTAACAGCCGCTGGTATACCATAAGCGGTGATAACATTACCATTACCAATGATCGTTACCGGATTGGCGGCTGTTGGTGCACCAGTTGCGATATTGATCACATAACCGTTGCCTATTGCGCCTGCCACCGACCCGCTGGCTCCGGCAGCCGGTGCCGTCTGTGCAGCGTTCACATTTATTACTACCCCACCCGGACCCACACCATTCAGGTTAAGGTCGGCAATGGCCAGCGCCAGTGTGGCATAGTCGCCGGGAATGTTTTTGGTACCCGTAAGCCCAATCGCATAAGCGCCGGTACTGGCTACGGTCATCAGAAAAATAAGCAGGGAGGTGATGCCTATTCTTTTTTTCAGTGGGTGTGTGTGATTCATTTTCATACCGATAATTATTAATTGTAATAAATTTAACTGTATATATTCTGCTTATTTACCTGAACTTTTAACAACTGAACGCCTGTTGGGCGGCGATGGTACTTGTTTTGCGCTGTAATCAATGTGCTGTGCGAATGATACTAACCGTGGGGTGGTATTAAAAAGTGATCCAAAACCATAATTTCATTGCTGCAGAACATGTAATGCGCCATATGAATGGAATTTTGTAGTTGAGAAAGAGTAATTCAAATTTAACAAAAAGTTTTTAACAATCTTTTTATTTTTTATTAAAAATCTTTAGAGCATCTACCTGTATTAACAACAGATTAATAACATCAGGCTCAATATAGATGATCAGCAAATATATTTTTACTCACATTGTATGGGCTGTAATCCAACACTGGCAGTGCATTTGGGGGAAATATACGCCTGCAAAATCACAGATATCAGATTGAATACCAGCATTTTAGGAAGCTAAATCCATGCGACGGTAATCTGCCTAAATTGAATCAGGTTCATTCCTCTCTATTTTAGGATTCTTTTACGAATTGATGGGTGTAACTTTAGGATACTTTAGTTCGCCATACAAGCCGGATAACTATCTTTTCACTTTCTAAAACCAACCAATATGAAAAATCTGCTTACAGGGCTTACTTTGGGGGTTATTATCGCCATCGTGGTTTGGCTGCTGGCTACACCTAAACTGAAGCAGGTTGCCTATGATCAGGGATTTGCAGAGGGCAGGCAAACAGGTATTGCCGCCGGTACTCTGGCGGGTATAGAGGTAGGGCATGCAAAATGCATTGCCGAGCAGGCAAGGACAAAAGACAGTATTACAGCAGCGCGCTTGAACGCTGCCAGAAAAAAATCGGCCCGCAAACCAGTAGAGGAGGCAAAACCTGTACAAAACTGGCACGTGATTGACGGGCGAATTGCAGAACCGGTAGGTCAGTAGCATTGCAGGCTGGCTACCGTGCTTCACTAATAGGTGGCCTTAGCCCCATGTTTGTTGTCGGCTTCGTCGCCGTCTTTCAGCGCCAGCAGAATGCCGTAAACCGGGATCATAAGGTGCCAGCCCGTTTTGCCTACGTCCTGCATGCGCCTTACCCCTACACAGATCAGGGGCATCAGCACCGCACCAAGGTATACCAGATCTGGCATGGTTTGCGCCAGTACCAGCTCTTCGAAACCAGCGGCTACCGCACCGAAATGCAAAGCCAGACTTATTGCTATATTGATAAAAGTAAAGTACCAGTACTCACTGCGACTGGCTCTGCCATGGAAACCTAAGTACTTGCGCCAGGCTTTGAAGTAATATTTCATGCAATTATTTGAATGGTCACATAGGTCACCGGCATTATACCGGGCACCTACTGCTGGGGCTGCAAATAACGGATATTATCGCCAAACTTACCAAAGGCATAATTCGGGAGACCAACGCATCAACGTGAACACAAAAGAACTCCAATGAAAGGGGCATCTTTTACTTCGACAAACTTCAGGAATATTAAAAGTGGAAAAGGGTAAACTACTTTGCCTGCAGGTCTAGAGCTTATTGACCCTCAATACGGAATTGATCTTCTCTTCCCATTCCTCGGGTTTTTCAGAATAACCAGAATTGCTCATGGCTTTTATCCAGAGCTGGGGGTTTTCATTATTCTTCAGCCGTGCGTAAAACCGTTTGCGGGAGATCATGTTGCAGAAGTCGATATAAGACTCATACACATTGTCATATTGCTTGTAACGACTCTTATGGCCCCTTTGATTGACAAAGTTGTTGTTGCCCACTATCCCGAAATGGTTGTTGAGCACCTTTGCAACAGGTCCTGCACCTCCAGACGACTCTACAGCAGCTACAGCCAGTATCACCGATGCGGGAATACCATAGTGCTCAGATAACAATGTTGCAATGATCTTGTGGTTGGTAATGTACTTCCGGTTCTGTGCACTTGCAGAGAAAATTCCGGCAAGCAGCACAAGAATCAGCAGCTTTCTTCTTAGTATCCGGTTTATCATTCTCATATCAATACAATTTAAAAATCGGACTGCAAATGTAACGATTATTTCAATAAGATGTGCATAAAAAGTGTTAAAAGATGCAAAATAGTTTTTATGCATGCATAAAACACTCATTTTTCGCTGAGTTGCAAAACATGTTCATAACCAGGGCGTGGTCATTTTTCAGAATTGTTGCTTGGCAAAAACTTTACCTAATTTTGTTTGTTCTATGCAGGCCTACCTCAATTTACTCAACCACATTCTCGATACCGGTGCCACCAAAAGCGACCGTACCGGCACAGGTACTATAAGCTGCTTCGGCTACCAGATGCGCTTCGATCTGCAGCAAGGTTTCCCACTGCTGACCACCAAAAAGCTGCACCTGAAGTCGATCATCTACGAGTTGCTTTGGTTTCTGAAGGGCGACACCAATATTGGCTGGCTTAAAGAACATGGAGTAAGCATATGGGATGAATGGGCAGACAAAAACGGTGATCTGGGACCAATTTACGGCCATCAATGGCGCAGCTGGACCGGAGCCGACGGCAAAACACACGACCAGATAAAGGATGTGCTGCACCAACTGAAAACAAACCCCGACAGCCGCCGCATGATTGTAAATGCCTGGAACGTAGCCGACCTGCCCCGTATGGGCCTTAGTCCCTGCCATGCATTATTCCAGTTCTATGTAGCCAATGGCCGGCTTTCGTGCCAGCTATACCAGCGCAGTGCCGACGTTTTTCTCGGCGTGCCGTTCAATATTGCTTCTTATGCGCTGCTGACAATGATGGTAGCACAGGTATCCGGTCTGGAACCCGGCGAGTTCATACATACCTTTGGCGACGTTCACCTGTACAATAACCACTTAGATCAGGCAAAACTGCAACTGACACGCCAGCCACACCCGTTGCCCACCCTGCGTATCAATCCGGAAGTAAAAGACCTTTTTGATTTTACCTACGAAGATTTTACGCTGGAAAACTACCAGTATCACCCTGCTATAAAGGCTCCGGTAGCCGTTTAGCTGACTATGCACGCAACAGGTTGCCGGGTGCCACTGCAGCTCTTGCATTGCTTTGCAACCGGATCTATAATGCTGTCAACGCCTTGATTTTAGGTACAAAATTTCACAATATTCTTTTTTTAGTTCTGAATAATAACGATAATTTTGCGCAAAACTTAAACTATAAAGGAAATGAAAAAACACATCCTCTTAATGGCAGGTGCTGCAATCATACTTGCATCCTGCGGCGGCGAAAACAAACCTGCAGACCAGGGACAGACTCAGGCTCAGATCGATTCTGCTGTTAATGCACAGGTCGCAGAGCGCGAAGCTGAAATGGCACGCAAAAATGATTCTACACTGAAGGCTATGGAAGCTGAAAAAGCTGCTGCCGAGGCTGCTGCTGCTGAAGCTGCCGCTAAGAAGTCGGGTGGTAAGAAAACAAAAACACCAAAGGCTGAGCCAGCTGCTCCGGCTCCACCACCACCGCCACCACCACCTGCAACAATAGGTAATGGCAAACCAAAAATGGGTGCACAGTCTGAAGCACCACAAACAGGCGGCCAGGGCGGAACAATAGGTAATGGCAAGCCGAAAATGGGCAAATAATTTTCTGTAAAAGCATAAATGCGAAAAGGCTGCGTATAAAAACGCAGCCTTTTTACTTTCTATCCAGTCGCCTTTTTAGAAAAGGGTTCCTGCTTCCGGTCCCTTTTTCCGACCAAGGTGTTTGTAAGCTTTTTCTGTGGCTTCGCGGCCACGCGGTGTGCGCATGATGTAGCCTTCCTGTATCAAAAAAGGCTCATACACCTCTTCTATAGTACCTGCTTCCTCGCTCACAGCGGTAGCAATATTGTTGATACCTGCCGGGCCGCCTTTGAATTTATCGATCAGTGTGGTCAGTATTTTGTTGTCCATATCATCCAGGCCGCTTTCATCTACATTCAGTGCCCTGAGTCCATGTTCCACAATAGCCCTGTCTATCACACCATTGCCCAATACCTGTGCAAAATCACGCATACGCCGCAGCAACCCATTGGCAATACGTGGCGTGCCACGGCTACGACCGGCTATCTCCATAGCGGCATCAGAGGTCAGCTTTACATTCAGTACGCCCGATGCCCGAAGCAAAATGCGCTGCAACACATCGGCATTATAATACTCCAGCCGCGATTTGATACCAAACCGGGAAAGTAACGGTGCTGTGAGCAGACCACTGCGGGTAGTTGCACCTACCAGTGTAAATGGACTTATGGTAAGCTGTATAGACCGCGCCGACGGCCCACTATCTATCATGATGTCTATTCTGAAGTCTTCCATGGCCGCATACAGATATTCCTCTACCACCGTACTGAGCCGGTGTATCTCGTCTATAAACAGCACATCGCGTGGCTCCAGGCTGGTTAGAAGGCCCGCCAGATCTGCTGGTTTCTCTATTACAGGGCCACTGGTTTCCTTTATTTTAGCGCCCAGCTCATTGGCAACAATGCGGGAGAGCGTGGTTTTGCCCAGCCCGGGCGGACCATGAAATAATATGTGATCCAGCGCCTCGCCACGCAGATTGGCAGCCTTAATGAATATCCTCAGATTTTCTATGAGCTTGGGCTGGCCGGCAAAATCCTCAATGGTCTGCGGCCGTATGGTATTCTCATAGTCCCGCTCCTGCGGGCTCAACGATTCTGAAGGCCGAACATTTGAATTTGCCATAAAGGCTAAAATTAGCGAAAAGTTGACAGTTTTACGGGTAACACCCAGCCGGTCGTTACCCTACCTATGATACTATACGGCAAAACACCGGAAAGTGAGTAACATTGCAGCATGAAAGTACTGATAGTAGCTGCAACAGAAGCTGAGATCATGGCCTTTGCTGGCATGCGGCCTGCTTGTGCAGATATACTCATTACAGGTGTTGGCATGACGGCCACAGCCTACACACTAACCAAAAAACTGGCTGCAAACCGCTACGATCTGGTACTACAGGCTGGCGTGGGTGGCTGCTTCGATAGCTCAATACCACTGGGTACGGTAGTTTTTGTGACTGCCGACAGGTTTGGCGACCTCGGTGCAGAGGATCATGACAACTACATCGATATTTTTGATATGGGCCTCTTAGGCACCAATCAGCCACCCTACCGCAACGGTATGCTTGTGACCCCTTTTTCAACTGCGCACAGCCACATAACTTTGCAGCAGGTGTCTGGAATTACAGTAAATACTGTAAGCGGAAACGAAAAGACCATAGCCCGGCGCAGGCAGTACAACTGTACTGTTGAAAGTATGGAAGGGGCAGCTTTTCACCTGGTATGCCTGCAGGAGGGTGTGCCTTTTGCTCAGATACGCAGCATATCCAACTATGTGCTGCCCCGCGACAAAAGCACATGGAGAATGAAGGACGCCATTATCAGCCTTAATGATTGGCTGATAGATTTTACCGCCAAACTATAACACCGGTGGTTGATACCTTTGCAAAAGGAACACAATTATGAAACTCACTCTCGGATTCAGTCCCTGCCCCAACGACACCTTTATTTTCGATGCTATGGTCAATGGCCTGGTTGATACAGGTGGTATCACGTTCGACTATGTGATGGAGGATGTGGAAACACTGAACCAATGGGCCACACAGGGCAAACTGGACATTACCAAGCTGAGCTACAATACCTTCCTGCATACCGCAGACCAATATGCGCTGCTGCACAGCGGCAGTGCACTGGGAGAGGGTGTGGGGCCTTTGCTGATATCAAAAATGCCCCTCGACACTGCACATCTCGACCAATACAGCATTGCCATTCCGGGTTTTAAAACTACTGCAAACCTGTTGTTGTCACTGGCTTACCCCCAGGCAAAAAACAAAACAGAACTGGTTTTCAGCCAGATTGAGGCAGCAGTGCTCGATGGCACCTTCGATGCAGGCCTGATCATACACGAAAACAGATTTACCTATGCGCAGAAGGGGCTGATAAAAATAGCCGACCTCGGCGACTGGTGGGAGCAGACCACACATTGCGCCATTCCGCTGGGTGGTATTGTAATGCGGCGCAGCTATGACCAGCAGCTGTGTGCCAAAGTGGATAGCATCATAAAAGCCAGCCTTGCACACTCATGGAGCCGGTATCCGGAGCTATCACCTTTTGTAACCGCAAATGCACAGGAAATGGAGGAAGATGTGATGCGCAAACACATACAACTCTATGTGAACAACTACACTACCGACCTCGGTGCTACCGGCAGAAATGCCATTGGTGTACTATTTGAGCGGGCAGTGAGTGCCGGCCTCATCGCAGGCGGGTCTGCTGCCAATATATTTTATTAGACTCCGCTGCAGACAATAGCTGTTGCTACTCTGCTGGTTTAGAAGATTCTTTGTCTTTGCTTTCTTTCTTACGGCCGGCCTTTTTCAACGCTGTGTCTATCAGCCATTCTATCTGCCCGTTCACGCTGCGAAAGTCATCGGCAGCCCACCGCTCAAGGGCCTTGTAGACCTCGTCATCCAATCTCAGTACAAAATTCTTTTTTGCTGCCACTTAAACTTCTTTGAAACACAGCTCCGTTGTTGCAACGAAGCCGTGTTGTTTTGTTATGACTACTGATACAAAGTTCCGGTATTCAGCACAGGCTGCGCTGCCTTCTCCCCGCAAAGTACTACCATCAGGTTACATACCATGGTCGCTTTCCTTTCCTCGTCCAGATGGACAATGTCTTTTTTGCCCAGCTGTTCCAGTGCCAGCTCTACCATACCTACCGCACCCTCTACGATCTTGAAGCGTGCCGCAACAATGGCCGATGCCTGCTGGCGCTGCAGCATTGCGCCCGCTATCTCCTGAGCATAGGCCAGGTGACTGATACGAGCTTCGGTAACGATAATGCCGGCCGTTGCCAGTCGCTCATTGAGCTCCTCCTGCAGCAGGGCTATTATTTTATCTCCACCCTCGCGCAGCGTTATATCAGCATTCTGATCTTCGATGCTATCGTACGCAAAGCGCATGGTGAGCGCACGCACCGCGGCTTCGCTTTGCATACGTACAAATGCATTGTAGTCGGCCACCTCGTAGGCGGCTTTGTAGGTATCCTGTATCTGCCACACGATCACCGCAGCGATCTCTACCGGATTACCCATCTTATCATTCACCTTCATGGTAGGTGTTGCCATATTTTGTACACGCTGTGTGATATTGATCGTTGTATACAGCGGGTTTACAAAAAACATACCATTGTCCTTGATCGTACCTACATACTTACCAAACAGGTTCAGTATGCGTGCGTGATTGGGCTGTACAATCATGAGCCCTTTCCAGATTACAAAGCAGCAGAAAACAAACAGGAATCCCGGTATTACGTGTGTAGCAGGATTGTCGCTATTGATGTTTACAAAAAAATACATCGCTACCGCCAGCATTGCGATAGACAGCAGTAAGGCCATGTAGCCATTGGTCGGTTTGATCAGTTTTTCCATTTTCGTAAAATTGTTTGATATCAATTTGATATCAAAAGTATACTATTTTCTGAAAACAGGGAAATTATTTTTTTGGGAATAGAATGGTTCTAACACGAGCAGGTTCAAACCAAATGCGTTTCTCCGCTGGTCCAGCAGTGCTTAGGGCCGATGAAACAAGGTATGGCACAGCCAGTCAGGACGGCCGATAGGCCGCTGAGTGGTTTTCAAATCCTATTTGCGGAGAAAAAAATGATCAGATGGTAAGCGAAATCACTTCCCCTTGCGCTGGCTGTACAGCATCTTGATGAGACCGTCAGCAAGGCCCACTTTGGGCACATATATTTCATCGGCAGTAGCCCACCGCATGATGGAGGTGTATATCTGCAATGCCGGTACAATTACATCTGCACGGTCATCGCGAAACTGGTACAGGTGTTTTCGTTCTTCAACCGTTGTGTTGCTCAGCTCTTTGTGATAATCTTTGAGCAGCTCCAGCGACAGTGGCTTACCTTCCTTGCGCTTTGATATAGAGAAAATTTTATTGATATTGCCACCGGTACCTATGGCCTCCAGTGGCAGATAATTGCGTGTATAGGTCTTGATGTACCATTTCATGTGTTCCCACTGCTCTTCCGACACCTTGTTGTGTAGCATCCGGATGGTACCTATGTTGAATGACTCCTTAAAAATAGTTTGGTTACGGGAGAAGAGTGATATTTCTGTACTGCCACCGCCTACATCAATGTACAAATAAGACTTGTTGCCACTGAGGTTTTCGGCAATATGCGTTTCGTAAAGTATGTTGGCCTCATCCTGACCGGTGATAATGTCAACCTTTAGTCCTGTTTCGGCTAGTATCTCCGCCAGTATTTCTTTTCCGTTTGTGGCATCGCGCATTGCCGATGTGGCAAATGCTTTGTGGGCCTCTACCTCATAAATACCCATCAGTATTTTGTAGGCTTTCAGCGTTTCTATGAGCTTCTTTTTCTTCGCTTCTGCTACATATCCCTTGTCAAAAACATCAAACCCCAGCCTGAGTGGGATGCGCAGCAGGCACAGCTTTGTGAAGTCTACCGTACCATCTACATACACCGAAGCTTCACTGATCAGAAGGCGGGCGGCGTTGGATCCTATGTCAATTGCCGCCAGTACCATTATTTGTATATTTTGCTTTGTAAGTACTTATAAATTGCCTCCTGAGAGCGTACCATCGGTTCATCATTCTGCCGCTGCACATAATTGTTGCTTTGTTCGTTATCCAAGATACGCCCTTTCACGTTTTCAGCAAGCTGAATATTTAAAATATCCGAAAGCTCCTGCTGTATTTCTTTGTCTTTAATAGGGCAAGCGGCTTCAATTCGGTGGTCCAGGTTGCGCACCATCCAGTCTGCCGATGAAATATATACCTGCTGCTCTTTGCCGGTGCCAAAAATCAGCACACGGGCGTGCTCCAGATAGTCGTCTATTATACTCACCGCCTTGGGTTGCACCTTAAACAACTTCTGCTCTGTAGACATGCAACAAATACCGCGTATTACCAGACCTATTTTCACTCCTGCCCTTGCAGCAGCATACATCCGGTCTATCAGCACCTGGTCTACGAGACTGTTCAACTTGATGTTCATCGATGCATCCTGCTTCTTCCTGGCAAGGCGTATCTGCTTATCTATATTGGCCAGCATCACCCTGCGCATATTTACCGGCGACAATGCCAGTGTCTTACAGGCCCTTAACGCCGCAGCACGCTTTACCGGATTTTCCAGATAGTCAAATATCCTGTTTACATCAGCAACAATAGTGCGGTCTGTTGTGAGAAGGGTATGATCGCCATAATAGGTGGCGGTATTCTCATTCATATTGCCCGTACTTACAAAGCCATATTGTTTTAGCTTGTTAAACTCTCGTTTCTTAATCACGCATATCTTGGCATGCACCTTCATACCCGGCAAGCCCAGTACCACTTTTACGCCTTCTTCTTCCAGCTGCGCCTTCCACCGCATATTGGCTTCTTCGTCAAACCTTGCCCGCAACTCCAGCACCACCGTCACTTCTTTACCGTTCCTTACCGCATTGATCAGCGCATTGACGATCTTTGAATTCTTGGCCACCCGGTACAATGCTATACGGATACTCTGCACAAACGGATCTATTGCCGCCTCGCGCAGCAGATCTATCACCGTGTCGAAAGAGTGATAGGGCAGGTGCAGCATTACATCCCGCTTTTCCAACACATCCATTATGCGACAGGGCTGCTTCAGCAGCGGATGCACAAATGGGCGCGGACGCGGACGCAGATCCTTAAATATTGCTGAAGGAAAATCTATGAAATCCTTGAAGTTGTGTATTCTGCCGCCGGGTATCAGATTGTCTTTTTTAGACAATCCCAGCCGCTTTACCAGATAGTTCAGCAATGCTGGCTCTATCTGCCGGTCGTATACAAACCGGGTAGCGCGGCCACGTTTGCGGTTCTTCAAACCCTTTTCCAGCTCGGCTATCAGATTGGTGTTCACATCATTATCTGTTTCCAGCTCAGCATCGCGGGTCACTTTTATGATGTAGCCCAGAAACCTGTCGAAACCAAATGGAGCAAATAACATGGGCAAGTTATACCTGATGATATCCTCCAGCAATATGATGTCTGTGGCTCCTTTTTCGGCTGGCATAATCACAAAACGGGGCAATACCTTGGTGGGTATCTCTATCAGCGCATACCGCTGTGCCATTGATTCGTGAGTCTTACCCAAAACACACGCCAGATATATCGATTTATCGCGCAGCAGGGGTATCTGTGGTATCGACTCTATCATCAGCGGAATGATCTGCGTCCTCACCTTCTCTTCAAAGTAATGGGCTACAAACTCTTTCTGCTTCTTAGATAGCTGTTTTTCGTTCTTGATGAAAATCTGATACTGAGCCAGCTCCTTGATGATATCTGAATACGTTCCATCAAACTCCTGCTGCTGAGTGATTACCGTTTGCTGTATCTTTTTCAGAATTTTATCCGGATTGGCCTCCAGGTGCATCTTGGCAGACTTGCCCATAAGCACCATTTTATTCAGTGCTGCTACGCGCACCCTGAAAAACTCATCAAGATTGTTGGAAAATATACCTAAAAACCGCAACCTGTCGTGCAGATGATTGTCCGGATCATTAGCCTCCTGTAGCACGCGGGCATTAAATGCCAGCCAGCTCAGGTCTCTGACAATGGTTTGTTTTGAATTCTTCAGCATGTCGTAATCTGTTACCGAAATTCGGCTTTTTAAAGTGGGCTAAAATACACCCATTCTTAATAGCCGGAAAGGTACCGGTATTTGTGTGTGTAAATTTTACAATTATTTAATCTTGAAATAGGTTACTCCTAAGCCACCACTTTTGCGATAGCCGTTATCCAGATCCCGAATAGGCGCGCTTCAATTGCACAAATATCAGCAGCCAGTGCTTCCCACCGCTCATGAAACCCGGTAAGCATACGCAGCATTTCTTCCAGATGACCCTCTTCTTCCGCTATTATCGTCTTTACACTCACCTTCGACCGGTGGCGGGTGAGCGCCTCCTGGTATATACCGTATAGCATATCGGCACGCACTTCTATCGCATAGGTCACCAGCAGATAGGCGCCGTACTTCAGTGCCCTGCCTTCAAGGCCCAGATTGTTTTTCAGGTAGCGACACGTATCCACATCCAGCCGGTTCAGGTAATGATGAGTCTCTACCGGGGCCAGCAGGTTCGGGTAGGTATAGTCAGGGCAGGCCTCCGGGTTCAGCTTGCCAATCAGTTTTTTCAGGTAGTAGGCATGGCGCGCCTCTTCGGCAGCATGCTTCAGTTCTGTAAGGCTCGTATGCACAGGGTCTTCATACTTCGATATCTTCCGCGCACCCGTATTTTCCATCATAGACAGGCTGTTGAGCCATTTTACGTGCAGTTCATCAGTAGTTACTATCTTATCTGCAACGCCTGCTAATTCTGTATTCAGATCCATTGCGGCAAAATTAAGGGCATTTTATTGCAATTCCTGTTTGGTTCTCTATCAGGGGTATTATACCTTTATGCTCTAATGTTTCAATGCGGGAATGTTTAATGCACTGGCCAATAAGTTTCGCCGAATCACGTCCAACCAATTTTACTTAGCTGAAATAGATGGCATGCGCTTCCTGTCGCTGTCACTGGTTACGCTGTTTCATATCAGAGGCTATTTTCTCGAAAAAACATCGCTGAAGTTTACAGATAATCCCGAAGACTACTACTGGCTCAACCGCTTTTTTGTAAACGCCGATCGCAGCGTGCCCCTGTTTTTTGCCATAAGTGGCTTTATCCTCGCGCTGCCTTTTGCCAATCATTACCTTAAGCAGGGCAAGGCTATTGAGCTGAAGCAATACTATGTGCGCAGGGTCACCCGTCTGGAGCCACCCTATTTTATCGTAATGACCTGTATTTTTCTGGTACAGTTGCTGCTGCATGTCAATACCTTCAAAGTGCTGTTTCCCAGCCTGCTGGCATCACTGATCTATTCACACAACCTAATCTACCATACTACTCCGCTGGTTACCGTTGTAGCCTGGACACTGGAGGTGGAGATCCAGTTCTACATCATGGCTCCGATACTCTTCCGCATGCTGTCGTTACCCAGAGTAGCACGGCGGGGGCTCATATCTGCCCTCATCGTACTCTTTGTAGTGCTGCAATACCTTTTTCCACCTTCCTTCCTCAGTTTGTACGGCTCTGTGCAGCACTTTCTAATAGGTATCCTTGTAGCCGACTTTTATGTCAGCGGCTTCGCGATTCCGGTTTTCGAGAAAAAATGGATGGCGCCCGTTGCAGGCATACTCTTCTTCACCATGTTCCTGATGCCCCGATGGGAAGACGCACCGCATCCCGAGCTGCTGCCGCTTGCCATTCTTTTCCCCTTCATGATCGGGTTGCTGTATTATATTATTCTGCGAAATGACATTGTAAAGGCTATTTTCAGTTACAAGTTCATCCCCATCATAGGGGGCATGTGCTATACCACCTACCTCATACACTACACCGTCATATCCATGCTGGGCAGGTACACAGTCAATATCACATTTACCAATTACTACATCCCCAATATGCTGCTGCAGTTTGTGCTGCTTATCATACCTATATTACTGATCGCAGCCGTTTTCTACCTGTATATCGAACGGCCATTTATGTCGAAAAAGTGGGTGGATAAGCTGATGAAAAAAGATAAAAAGACACCCGAAATCTCCTGAGCTACATTTTCACAGCATTACTGGCATCGCTTTCATTCTGCACCCTGTCTAGTGCAGTCACTACATATACTGCACCCTTTTGCTGTTTTGCATCAGCGTCCTTGAATGTTGTTTCGCGCTGTATAGATAGTATACGGTCAGTGCGCTCCAGATCTACCGTTTCGTTTGCACCAAACCTATAAACCACGTACTGCAGCGGTTCCTTATCTGGATTGCTTGTATGCCATTCCAGCTTTGTACCGTTTGCTTTTAGTACCGGTGCTGCGGGGGCTATGCTGTCCAGCCAGGTCATTGCGGGTACCAGTGCCGGGTAGCGTGCATGCCCCTTCTGCAGGCTGTCTTTTATCGGTGCCTTTATCCTGTCAAAGCACGATGCGCTATAAAACGAATACCCCGAATTGGGGCAGCGTTGCCTGATGTCTCTGAGTTGGTGCAGCAGTTCAGCAGGGCTTGTCCATGGTCCGCTTTTTGCTGTCGTCATCCTGTACAATCCCAAACCATAGTACACATGGCGTTTGTAGCAGTGATCATACCACCAGGGCTGCAGCACATCAAAGGGGGCTGCTTTATGTTTATGCTCCCAGTAGAGCTGCGGCATCATATAGTCTACCCATCCTTTCTGCAGCCACATCAGCACATCGGCATACAGGTCGTCGTAGGTAGTTTGGCCGCCGCGGGTATCAGACCCTTCAGGGTCTTTGCTCTTATTGCGCCACACCCCAAACGGACTTATGCCCAGCTTCATGTATGACTTTTCAGCCTTTATTGTGGTGTTGAGCAATGATATGAAACGGCTTACATTATCACGACGCCAGTCTTCCCTGTCTGTGCCTTTACCATATTTAGCATAGCTGCGCGTATCGCCAAACTGCTGTCCCGGTACCCTGTAAGGATAGAAATAATCGTCCAGATGTACCGCATCTATGTCATATCGTTTTACCACATCTTCTATCACGCCAATCACATACTCACGCGCCTCCGGCACACCGGGATCTATGTACCCCTTACCTCCATAATTGATGATCCAATCCGGATGCGAACGGGTAACATGACCTGCCGGGTTGGGGTTTTTCTTGCTGTCCATCAGTGCCCTGAACGGATTGAACCAAGCATGAAACTCCATACTGCGTTTATGCGTTTCCGCTATCATAAATTCCAGCGGGTCGTACAGCGGAAAAGGCGGCTCTCCCTGTCTGCCGGTCAGATAATGGCTCCATGGTTCTTTTTTTGAGGCGTACATGGCATCGCAGGCCGGGCGCACCTGCACAATTACGGCATTACAGCCCACCGACTTCAACTGCTCTATCTGGCGGATGAACTGCTGCTGCTGCTCCACTGCGGCCAGCCCGGGTTTTGATGGCCAGTCTATATTGGCCACCGTGGCTATCCAAGCACCCCTGAACTCCCGCTTGGGCGACTGCCCGAAAGTGGTATTGCAAACAACAATTGAAAGAAGGAAAACGAAAAAAGAACGGAGCATACGTTAACTATTAACAAACCTGGAAAGAAAATGTGAAAGTAGCAATTTGAAAAGCAATGAGCAACAAATATGTGTTTCGTGCAACAGGCATTATACGCATGATTCCAATCATTACAGCCGGCCGGCTTATACTGAAATCAGCCTGTTACATTGTGTCGTTACCAGCTTATTGCCCATTGCTATGTCTGCATCCACGATCTCCTCTGTTTCACCAACAAAATAAATGTACATTTTCGGTCGCGCACACTGCTGCACTCACGTGGGTAAACGCACCTATTCACACCTCATTTTTCACATATACCACCAAAATAAAAAATGCGCTTACTATTTGCCCGTCAAATGATTATTTTTGCAGCGTTTCTATACAAAAAATAAAACCATATTATGGCGATAGTTGATGTTGTAATGCCCAAGATGGGAGAAAGCATAATGGAAGCTACTGTGCTGAAATGGCATAAACAGCCGGGAGATACCATAAAAATGGACGAAACACTCCTTGATATCGCTACCGACAAGGTAGATAGCGAGGTACCCTCTACGGGTGCCGGTGTCATTACCGAACTCCTGTACAAAGTGAACGATGTGGTTCCTGTAGGTGCTGTAATAGCCCGGATAGATGCCGGTGGTGCTGTTGCCGCCGCTCCGGCTCCGGTAGCTGCTGCTACCGCTGCACCAGCGCCAGCCGCTGCACCCGTACAGCAGGCACAGCCAGCTGCCCCACAGGCTGCCGCTGGTTCCCGCTTCTACTCGCCACTGGTGCTCAATATCGCAGGCACAGAAGGCATTGGAATGGCCGAACTCGAAAAAATTCCCGGCACCGGCAATGAAGGCCGTGTCACCAAAAAAGATATTCTGGCTTATGTGGCCAACAGGGCCGCAGCGCCGGTAGCGCCAGCCGCACCCGTTGCCGCAGCTCCACAGGCTGCACCGGCTCCGGCAGTAGTGGCTGCACCGCAGGCTGCACCAGCTCCAATGGTCGTTTCGGGCAATGTGGAAATTGTAGAAATGGACCGTATGCGCAAGCTGATAGCAGACCATATGGTGCGCAGCAAGGCTACGTCGCCACACGTCACCAGCTTTACCGAAGCTGACGTTACGAACATTGTAAAATGGCGCGAAAGAAACAAGAACTCCTTTGAAAAGAAACACGGTGAAAAAATCACCTACACCCCCATTTTCTTTGAGGCTATTGTAAACTGTATCCGCAAGTACCCTACCATCAACTGCAGTCTGGATGGCTACAACATTATCCTCAAAAAAGACATCAATATAGGTATGGCTACAGCGTTGCCTTCCGGCAACCTGATTGTTCCGGTGATCAAAAGCGCAGAAACCAAAAATCTGTTGGGTCTTACAAAAGATGTAAATGCCCTTGCCAACGCAGCCCGCAACAACAAGCTGAAGGCAGACGACACGCAGGGTGGCACGTTTACCGTTACCAATGTAGGCACTTTTGGCAGCCTTATGGGAACACCGATCATCAATCAGCCACAGGTAGCAATACTGGCATTGGGCGCGATCAAGAAAAGACCCGTTGTGCTGGAAACTGAAGACGGAGATGTTATCGCCATAAGGCACATGATGTACCTCTCCATGAGCTACGATCACCGTATTGTAGATGGATCGGTTGGTGCAAGCTTCCTAACAGCTGTTGCCAAAGAACTCGAAGCCTTCGACCCGGGAAGAGAAGTTTAATTTCACTCATTCGTTATAACAGCAACGCCCGCGAAAATCTCGCGGGCGTTGCTGTTTTGGTATATGTGTAGTACTTATTGCACTTTGTTTTCCTTTCCATGGTCGCCATTCACCGTGAAAACGTATTGCACCAGATTGGCGCCCATCTGCAATGCTGCCTGGCGTTTTTCGGGTGTGTCATGGTGCACATCTGCATCTTCCCAGCCATCTCCCAGATCGGTATCGTAGCTGTAAAAACATACGAGTCTCCCTTTATAAATGAGACCATACCCTTTTGGGGGCTTTTCATCATGCTCATGTACCTTGGGCAGCCCGTTGTTGAAGTTGAATTTCTGATGGTATATCGGGTACGAAAATGGCAACTCTACGAGCTCCAGCTCCGGAAATATCTTTTTGAGTGCCGGCCGCACATATGGGTCCAGGCCATAGTTATCATCTACATGCAAAAAACCGCCGCTTTCCATGTACTTCCGCATGTTCTTAGCCTCATCGTCGCTTACCGCCCAGCGGCCATGGCCTGTAAGGTGTACAAACGGATAATTGAAAAGCTCAGGGCTGCCTGCCTCTACATGTGCCTCCTTCAGATCAAAGTTGGTATGCAACTGCTCATTGCAGAATGCAGCAAGATTTTTCAGAGAAGTAGGGTTGGCATACCAGTCTCCGCCACCATTATATACCAGCAAACCCAGCTTCATGCCTTGTGCACATACACTGAAGCTGCTGATGGTGACAATAAATAAAGCGGTAAATAAGGATTTTACTGCGGGCATCAGGATATCAGATTGAAAATTGCTGCGGCAGTTATAGCTGCCGTCTCGGTGCGCAGTCTTTGCTTGCCCAGCGATACAGGCCTGTAGCCGTGCTTGAGGCACAAAGTTACTTCATCGGCAGTAAAATCTCCCTCCGGTCCTATAAGCATCGCTACATCTTCTGCAGACTTTAACAGTTCCTGAAGTGGTGTTTTTGCCTCATCCTCCATACAATGGGCTATGAATTTCTGGGGGATATCAATGAATTTCTGCTGTACTTCCTGCAATGTGGTCAACTGGGACAATACGGGCAGGTAGCTCTGCTGCGACTGCAGTATCGCCGACTGCAGTATTTTCTCCCAGCGGTCAAAACGAATATGTGTTTTCTGAAACCTGGCTGAAGATATGGGTGTAATGGAGGCTACCCCCAATTCAGTCGCTTTTTCAAGCAGCCATTCGTTTCTTGCATTATTCTTGGTAAAACCTACACAAAGGTGAAATCGCTTTCCGTTCCGCTCCTGAAAAGAGGTATCCAGCACCTTTACATTGCATTTGTGGCGCTCTGCAAACTGTATCTCTCCGTTGGCAATAGTTCCTTTGCCGTCGGTCAGCATCAGTTTATCCCCTTCGTCCATGCGCAAAACCTGCCATATATGTTTAGCTGTGTCAGCCTCCAGTGTTACAACACTTTTAGCTGCCAATGTGCCTGGGTAGAAAAATCGGTGTAATTCAGCCATTCCGCAAAATAACAAAAAAAATTAACGCAAAACCAACTGTTTGTCAGCCACTACTTTTCTCAAATTGATAAGTGCGTATCTCATCCGGCCAAGTGCCGTGTTTATACTAACACCCGTAAGATCTGATATTTCCTTGAAACTCAGGTCGGCATACACCCTCAAAACTATTACTTCACGTTGCTCATCCGGCAAGTCTTCCACCATTTTGCGCACACACTCATGCACCTGCCTGCGCTCCAGTCCGTCAGAGGCCAGCTCACTGGTACCCATCAGCGTAGATATATCCTGACCATCCGGCAGTGTCACCGCCACCTGCATTTTCGTACGGCGGAAGTGATCCATGCACAGGTTGCGGGCCACACGCACCGCCCAGGGCAAAAACTTGCCCTGCTCACTGTAGCGACCGTCTTTTATGGTCTTTACAATTTTCAGAAAGGTATCCTGAAACAAATCTTCAGCCAGGTATTTGTCCTTTACCAGCATGAAAAGCGTAGTGTATACTTTGTCTTTATGACGGTTTATAAGCACCGAAAGGGCCTGTTCGTGTCCTTGCTGATAAGCATGAACAAGTTCTGCATCTGTAAGATTGATGAATTGCATAACTTCTACTTGTTTTAAACGTAATGTAAATTATCACGCCATTTACCGGGAATTGGTTAAAGTAGAAGTTGCTGCTATAGATTTGAATTTTGTTGATTAAGAGTGCAAAAAAGTTAAAATAAATGAAACTACCAAAAAAAATTAGCTGGTTTTTACAATTACTTTAACCTGTTGTTTATACCAAGACCGTAAAAAAGTAAAAAAGGTTTGCTTTACCTCCAAAAAAGTTGAAACAGAAGCACAGCTGTCTCAATTCGCCTCCTCTACTTGGTAAATTTCTTTTTCCTGTATTTCTTTTTAGGCTTGTTATCCGCTGCTGCGCCGGGCATTGGCGCTGCGCCAAACTGCTCGGGCACCTGCTGGCGGGGCACTTCCTTACCCAGTAGCTTTTCTATTTTACTAAACTTGAATTGCTCCTTATCTGTCACAAACGTATATGCCGTACCCTTTGTCGCAGCGCGTGCGGTACGCCCTATTCGGTGTATGTAGTCCTCGCCATCGTGTGGTACATCGTAGTTGATCACCAGATCTATATCCTCAATGTCTATTCCCCGGCTCAGTATATCTGTGGCAACAAGTATTTTCAGCTTTTTGCTTTTGAAGTCAAGCAATACCTGCTCCCGCTGCTCCTGCTCCAGATCCGACTGTATATTGCCTACCGGAAACCGTGATCGTTTCAGCTCGTCATACAGCTTGCGCACGCTTAGCTTGCTGGAGCAAAACACCAGCACACTGGCAAACTCCTTCTGCTGCAATATGTGCTTTACCAGCGGTATCTTCTGTGGCTCATACACATAAAACACACCCTGTGCTATCTGCTCCGGTGGTTTGGATATGGCAATGTTGATTTCAGCAGGGTTTACAAGTATGGTATTGGCCAGCTTCCTGATGGCAGGTGGCATGGTGGCCGAGAACAGCAGGTTTTGTCGCTGGCCCGGCAGGTACGATATGATCTTGATGATATCCTCATAAAACCCCATATCCAGCATACGGTCGGCTTCGTCCAGTACCAGGTACCGCAGGCCGCCCAGCTTCACATAACCCATATTCAGGTGCGATATCATTCTACCCGGTGTACAGATCACTATGTCTACACCGGTCTCCAGCGCTTTTCTTTCTGACGCAAACAATGCACCACCCGTACCACCATATACCGATATAAAACTGATTGACGTATAGTATGCTATCCCTTCCAGTGCCTGTGTTATTTGTACTGCCAGCTCACGGGTGGGCACTATGATCATTGCATTCACAGAGTGGTCGTCGTGCGGTCCTGTCAGCAGCTTGTGCAGCAGTGGCAGCAGAAAGGCCGCTGTCTTGCCCGTACCGGTTTGTGCCGCAGCTATTATGTCCCTGCCTGCTATTATGTGGGGTATTACCTGCTCCTGCACAGGGGTGGCTGTCTCATAGCCCATGGCATCTATGCCGTCCATCAGATCATCATCAAAACCAAAGTCAGAGAAATACAAAATATATAGATTTTGCCTTAAAGATAGGCATTTGGCGGCACATCGGCTTCCACACCCTCTTCCTGATCCCCGTATCAAATCAGTCTATAACCCTGCCGCACAAAATTTGCTACCTTTATACCGCAGTATTGCACTCATGATACCCAACTGGCAAACAGGAATCGTAACCCACATAGAGCAGGTAACATCCAATACCCGCCGCTTCATGGTAAATCTACCAGGGGTCGATTCTTTTGATTTCAAACCAGGTCAGTTCGTTACGCTGGATCTGCCCATTCACGAGCAGCGCAACAAACGCTGGCGCAGCTACAGCATAGCTTCAATGCCCGACGGCACCAACACCATTGAGCTCATTATTGTGCATCTGGACGGTGGTGTGGGCTCTAAGTATATGTTTGATAACGTCAATGTTGGCAGCGAGCTTACACTTCGCGGCCCTCAGGGTGTATTTGTATTGCCCGAAGACAAAGACAAGGAACTTTTCTTTATCTGCACCGGTACCGGTATTGCGCCTTTCCGCAGCATGCTGCATTATATAAACGAGCAGGGCATAGATGGCTACAAAACCAACCTGATCTTTGGTACCCGTACCAAGAGCGACCTGTTGTACCACAACGAAATGCAGCTGCTGCAGACCAAAAGACCCGATTTCATATATCGCCCCACACTATCCCGCGAAGATTGGGAAGGCGATAAAGGCTATGTACACAATATATACGAAACACTCTGCGCCCAACGCCAACCTGCCCGATTCATGCTATGTGGCTGGCGCGAAATGATTGATGAAGCCAAAGACCGTATTCTGAAAATGGGCTACGACAAAAAAGACATTCACATAGAGATATACGGATAGCCTTTACAGTATTGGCCTACACTTCACCAATGGCTTCCCACAATTCTATTTTATTACCTTCCAGATCTACGATGTGGGCAAACTTACCATAATCATACACCTGCATCTCCCCTATCTGTTCTACACCCTCTTTCTTTAATTCTTCCAGCAGCCATTCCAGATTTTCAACTCTCAGGTTTATCATAAAATCTTTTGCTGAAGGGGCAAAATACTGGGTATCCGCCGCAAACGGGCTCCATACAGTCTGGCCTTTTTTATCCGGCTCGTCGGTATACCGCCAGTCAAACGTAGCTCCGTACTGATCTGTCTGAAGTCCCAGATGCCGGGCATACCAGTCGCGTGCGGCCGCAGGATCCTGGCTTTTGAAAAATATACCACCTATTCCGGTTACTCGCTTTGGGTCTGCCATATAAATTCGTTTTTGTAAAAATAGTGATTTGCAATCTATGTATCACCCTGCATCCTCAGACTTGCCCAAAATGCAGCAGTCCCGGATTTGCTCCCGGGACTGCTAAAAAATATTTCGAAAACCTAACTGTTAGTCCATTTTGTTTTTAAACTCGTTCAGCTTGTCGTTTATAGGCTTTTTATTGTTGGCCATATCGTCTCTCAACTTCAGTACCTCAGAGAAGAGCAAACGCTGACTCATCGTAAGATCACTGTATTTTTTCTTGTCTGCTTCGGTCGCTGCCGCTCTCGACTTGTCGCGCAGAGCACCTATCTCTGTGTAGGCCATTTTGGTTATCTCTTCAAACACGTCTTTCGCTTCAGACAGCTTATCGTTCGCCAACAGTTGATTTAAATCGCTGACCTTCTTTCCAAAATCACTCTTTGATACCACAACTGTAGTACCCGGCTGGGATACCTGCTGAGCATTACTATAGGCAGCTGTTGTAACCAGCATACCCATTATCATTATGAAACGTTTCATCGTTCAGTTATTTTTAAAACCATGCTTTTGGCAGGCAGGATTAATAAATAGTTGCAGAAAAATCGAGCAATTTGGCATGAATCGCTACCCTATTCGTCGCAAGGTCTGGCTTCAAACCCCAGATCGTCTGGTAAAGATTGGTCTGGTTGGTAAGTATGGTACGGTAAGTTGCCTCATCTGCAGGCGTTGCCGCTGTGCGAATACTGTTTTTGGTCACCGCCAGTACACTCAGCATCATATCATGGATCTCGTTCCAGGTCGCTTGCGCAGCTGTGATATTACCTGCCCCGATTTGTGTATCCATGAGGTTTACTTTGGCTGTGAATGCCGCAGAGGTCACTGGTGATGGCGCCGCATATGCCGAAGCATGAGGAATAGCCGTAATACCAACTGTCGCGGTCAACAAAAAACATGATAATAAAATACGTTTCATCGCTGTATATTTTTTTATAAAGGTACAAAAAAGAAATAAAATAATGTTACTCACTATCTAAGACAGTAGCACCCCCCCTATATAGTTGGGTTTTGTACCGAAAAGATGGAGAATTTAACAATTCACCCAATCCCAGGGTAGGCCATTTTTTGTCTACAGCATCAATTGTAGCGTCATCAGCAACAATAATATTGGGCCAGGGCCGGTCAAAATTGTCGTGTGTTTTGGTCTTACGGGTACCATCCAGCCCCAAAATTAGCCTTTGCGGTCCACCATACATATGATCTCTTTTCGGATCCAGATTATTGCAAAACCGCCACAACACATCGGCTATATCACCTGCATTTACCGTATGCTCCACATACAGCACCATTTTTATGCCACTCATACCCGGCTCTTTGCACAACTTTTCATGCAGCTCGGCCACATGCCCCGGCCGGTCTTTTTTCATAGCCACAAACAATACCGGAATTTCCCATTCCCGCATCAGCCGGTCATTGATACCCGCAATTTCTGTATGCGCCGCAGCCATCCTGCCTGCCGAGAAGTCTGCCGGAATCTTATAGGGCAACAGCGGTGTGCTGATCTCTTCTTCTGTTTTACGGGTGCCATCTATACACATCTTTCCACCAAAACCCATTTTGGAGCAGCTGTGATCCAGTACATCCATCGGCCCCTGGCTGAAGTACACATCTGTCACAGGATTAAGATTATTGAACACTTCCCGCGCGAGATTCTTGTAGTCGTCTATCTTTATACCATTCTGTCCCACCCCATTTGCCAGTACCAGTATCTTGTTAAACATCATTTGCCCGGCTCCCCACATCGCATTCATTACTTTCTGTCCCTGCCCTGCATATTCCTTGTCTATCGTTGCGATTACCAGGTTGTGAAACACACCTTCCACAGGCATATTCATATCTGTGATCTCGGGCACCATGGTCATTTTTATCGGTGTCAGAAAGATGCGCTCTGTGGCCTTGCCTATCCAGGCGTCTTCCTGTGGTGGTATCCCTACAATCGTTGCCGGGTATATGGCGTCCTTCCGGTGAGTAATGGCAGTGACATGAAAACGAGGGTACCAATCGGGCAGCGAATAGTATCCGGTATGGTCTCCAAATGGCCCTTCCCATATCAACTCCTCCGAAGGATCTACATAACCCTCAATTATAAAATCAGCGTCCGATGGCACCTCTATCTCCGGCTGTGTGATGCAGCGTACCAGTTCCACTTTCTTCTTCCGCAGAAAACCCGCCAGCATATATTCATCTACGTTCTCCGGCAGCGGTGCTGTAGCCGAGTAGGTGTATACGGGATCACCTCCCAGTGCCACCGCTACGGGCATGCGTTTACCCAGTTTCTTATATTCGTTGAAGTGCCTTGCCGATACCTTGTGTTTGTGCCAGTGCATACCGGTCATAGTGGGCTCAAACACCTGCATACGGTACATGCCTATGTTGCGCATACCCGTGTTCGGATCCTTGGTATGTATCGAGGGCAGTGTTACAAATGGCCCGCCGTCTTCAGGCCAGCATTTCAGTACCGGTAGCTTGCTCATGTCCGGTTTTTCCATCACCACTTCCTGGCAGGCGCCTCGCCCACTTACTACCTTGGGCATATACGATGCAAATTTGCCCAACTCAGGCAGCATCGCCAGCTTTTCCAGCAGGCCTTTCTTTGGCGTCGACATCTTCTTTAGTAGCCCGTCTATATCATTCATCGCATCATCCAGATGCTGCACACCCAGCGCTATGCACATTCGCTTGTCGCTACCCATTGCGTTGATCAGCACCGGGAACCCTGTTCCCGTATTTTCAAAGAGCAATGCCTTATTCCGGTCGCCCGATTTCGACACCCTGTCTGTTATCTCCGCAATCTCCAGTACAGGATCCACAAACGCCTTTATCCTCACCAGTTCACCAGCCTGTTCCAGCGCATCCATAAACGCCCGGAGTGATTTATATGCCATAATGCAAAGGTAGGAATAGCCTGCTGAGAAAAAGTTAAAAACCTACTATACCACGATATCCGCCATTTATAGTATTTTTGAAAATCACAAGCATTAAATACACCTTTATGAAAATTGCCCCCCTAATAGTTGCCTTTTTAGCAGGCTCCATGTCCGCTCTTTGCCAACCCACCACCGGTCTGTTTGGCCATTGGGATATGAATGGCACCACCAACGATGTTACCTCCACTGGAATGACTGGCCATGCCAGCAACCTGGTTGCCGCGGCTGGTATAGATGGCGTCATGGGCCATGCGTGGTATTTCAATGGAACAAACAGCTCCATTACCATCCCATACCATGCTGCACTCAATGTCCCCAACCAGTTTACCATTTCGGCCCTATTCAAAATTGAAGGATATTATACCGGCCCATGCCACACCAATATTGTTTTCATCCGGGGCAAGACCATCACCCGACAGGCTTCCTACTTCCTCAGTTACAGCGATGCGCCTGTTGGCTTTGGCTGCAATCCGGGCATGGATACCATGTCCGAGTCGTTTATCACAACAGCTATCGGGCCCTCCGGCGGTCTCGCACCTTCCTCTTTCACCCCGTACGACTATACCCCACACATTGTGCTCAACAAGTGGTACAATGTAGTCACCACTTTCAACGATACCGTTTATAAGATCTATGTGAACGATACCCTCACTACAACTGTTACAATACCCACTCCCGGCGCGTCCATGGGTACCAGCACCGACAGTGCCGCTATCGGTATTGCCCCTTACGATATGCCCGGATATCCTTACCGTTTCAAAGGTATAATTGACGATATCAAACTTTACGACCATGCGCTTACGCCGTGTGAGATATCCAAACTCACTTTCTGGCGCAGCACGCTCATCACCGCAAATCCGGTCAACGATACCGCGCTCGTTGCCGGCACTGCAACATTCGCGATCTCTGACACAGGCAGCGGAGCTACCTATCAGTGGCAGGTGAAAACCGGCACAACGTTTGCAAATGTACCCGCCACAGCACCATATAGCGGCACCACCACCAAAGTGCTCACCATCAACCCCATTACAAGTGCCATGAATGGCTACACCTATCGCTGCATCCGCACCAGCACCAGCGGCTGCATAGATACCTCCGCCGCGGGCAGACTGGCTGTCAATACCACCGGCATCAGCGACCACATCAGGGAAAACATAACAATTGCACCAAACCCCGCAAGGAATGCCATCTCTGTCACCGCTCCCGTTGCTATCCATAAGATTGAAGTATTTAACATCATCGGTCGCAAACTGATAACAGAAACGCCCGGCACCGCTACTGCTACGATCAATGTCGAGACACTTCCTGCGGGTGTCTACCTCCTGAAAATGAACGATAGTTATACCGTGAAATTCGTGAAGCAGTAGTCGGCAAAAGGCAGTTAACTCCTACGTTTATAAATCGCAAAGAGCCCGTAAAAACGGGCTCTTTACATGTGCATTTTCATGCACATGCTTGCTCAGCAAGTGCGATCCGCCCACTT
Source organism: uncultured Bacteroidota bacterium (assembly GCA_903824665.1). Taxonomy (GTDB): domain Bacteria; phylum Bacteroidota; class Bacteroidia; order Chitinophagales; family Chitinophagaceae; genus Nemorincola. Next base: position 230,626 of record CAIJXT010000015.1, read on the forward strand.
CCAGGGCATGGATCACCCCAACACTATGAACATCTCTGCCGGCACCCATTGCTGCTGCGGCTTAGTACTGTAATCTTCAAATGCTACCGAGTACCGCAGCTCCCGCACACGGTAGCCGTCTGTCCTGCGTTGCGTGGTAACAGATACCCGCGACAGGCTACCGAATTGTTCTTCGCCCGGACTCCAGCCATGTATCGCAGTATGCAGCGCAGCTTCAGCACCATAATAAGCCATTGCCGCAGCTTTGTATTCAGCTGGCGTATCATGAGCTGTTGGGCTGTATGGCGCAAATCCCAGCTTCAGCACTACAGTACCTTTTGCCATCTGCACATGCTCACCCATATTGGTGAAGGCAAAATCCTCAAAATCAATCAGCACACACGGCCACGATACGGGCGGCCTGCCCTTTCCCGACAACTGTCCGGTGTCGTGCGCCACATGTGCCAGCCCGGGCACCTGCTGTACGATGCGCTCCTGCATCGCCACAAACATTTTTACAAAAGGAGAATCCATAAAATGATAGGGTTTAATAGTTAAAAAATGGCCTGCTTAAATGGATATACCATACGTATCATGCCAGTAAGACTCAGGTATGTTTATTAAGCCTGCCAGCTCCTTGTCTATCGCTATCCGTTTGTGCAGGTAGTCTACATCCTTATCCTTCGTAAACACAAATCGCCCACCTGCTACCGGATATCCGTATGCACTCAGTATCGCATGAAACTGCGGCGAGTTCAGCATAGCAGCCGTATACGCAATGTCTGCCCGGGTAATCTCAAACTGCTGCTCCTGGTGTATCCTGCTTTGTGCATAGCCCGCACTACGGCTGCTGTTAGTGGTTTCTGTATTGCCCAGCACGGTCACAGATATTTCTTCATTCAGTGCTTTTATGAACGACAATTGCAACCCGCCATCACTATTAGCCTGCTTGCCGTCCTTGATCTCAAAATCGGCCTGTCGTGGTATCATCATCGACAGCGAGCTGCCACTTTCATCCAGTATCTTCCTGAGTTCAGCCCGTGTTTGCTCGTCATATGAGTCGTATTTTATCACCCGTACCGGCTGTCCGAATAGCTCTATGAACTGTGCCCAGTCCGCCAGGCCTCCCCGCTTGTACAGGCAGTAGGGTGCACATTTCAGTAGCAGTCCCAGGTCATTCTTATTGCCCATCACCCACACTTGCTGCAGATCTTTATACGGTATCCCCTGATTGCCCGTTTGCTCATACGCAATGATTCCCAGTTCCGGTTTTATATGCTTGCGGGGCAGATGGTGAAACGATAGCTCGGCACCGGGCACAAACTCAATAGCCGATATGCCCCACAAAAGTGTCTCTATTATGGTGCGTACGATGTCTCTGAATGCCATCGACCGGATCAGCACATCCATCTCTGGCAGCTGCTTTCCTTCCGCTTCAAAAATTATTTCTTTATTAAGTACTGCATTTATCTTTTTACTTACCACGCCCGTCAGGTGCCCGTCCAGCAGTATATCTTCATACAGATCATACAGTCGTGTCCGGTTCGGAAAACACACTGACTCCGCACTGGTAAGCGCATTGCGCCATGTTGCTATATCCTTTCTGCTCCGGTCTGCCGACCGCACATTTATCTCATTGATGATCACTGTCTCTTTGTGTGTCGTATGTGTCATATATTTAATGTTTTTTTACTTGTTGCATTTGCCGTATAAAACTTATTACCTTTACGTTACTCACCTGCTAAGCCCTCCCCTTTTTTAGGATAGATTTTCAACAGTCCCCGGATACAATGAGACGAATACTTACAGAGTTCTATAGTTTAGTACATGGTATTACAGGAGTAAAGTTGCTGGCTTATATTTCCGGCCTGTTTTACCTGTCAGTCTTTAATTGTGTGATTATTAAAGGTGTTGCTTCCCTCTTGCAGGGTTGGATCGGGTTCGTCGGCATTCTGGTTCGCCTCTTCTCTTTCCCGTTTGTGCTGTTCACTTTTGTACTGATGCTGGGTGCTACTTACTGGATCACCCCTGCTGTGCAAACAGTAGCCAAAGACGCAAAGAAAAACAAAAGCTACACGACCCTGCTCCTCTATACATTATTCGGCCTCCTGCTGTTTACTTACGTGCAGTTTGGAGAAGCGTTTTTTACCTAAAATAGCTTTGGGGCTGCAGGCACAAAAAGGCTAATAAAAATGGTTGCGCCGCGGATTACTGCTCCAGTTGATACTGTTACCGTCAGCCGGCACTTCCCCGCCCTGCACATCTGCATATGGCCACCCATCGGGCTGTGCCTGACCAGTCATTATGGTCTTCAGTGCGCTCACTGCATCCTGATAGGCAGTTCGCAGCACACCATAATCCACTCCGGTATTCGATAGCCGCAGCAAATGCCAGCATGCCAGATGCTGTACAATACTTTTAAGGTAAGCGTCGTTCACTGTAGGTGCCGCACTCTCTGTACCAAATAGCGCAGTCAGGTCATATCGACCCAGGTACATTTTCGCTTCCTGCTCAGCTGTTGCTATAGCACGTTCGGTTAGCGCATTTTCATCCCGGGTTACCTCCGCGATCACTTCCGGATACAGGCACGCCTCCAGGTCTGTTGGTGTTATTATAGGCATAATGATAGGGTTTAATTATTTTCAACGTCCTCAAATAGTTCTTGGGTATTACCGGGAAAAACAGTCTTGCACAACAATGTCGTGCAAACCCTTCAATTGCACCTCCGCACACCGGCATGCAGCCAGGCATAATGAGGGTGCCTTTCCCGGAAAATCAGAAATTTTGTTGTTCAAAACGATGGTGTCGCAGCTCCACTGCGCTGTTTGTCTGTGGCTATCAGATCACGCTATCGTTGGTTGGCTTACATCAGTCGTCTTCGTCCTTCTGCTTTTTCTTTGCAGGTTTTTCTTCCTTTTCTTCATCCTCTTCCTCTGCCTCTTCTTCGTCCTCTTCGTCTTCGCTCTTTTTCTTCTTTGGGGCTTTTTTTACTGTTTGTTTTGCAGGTGCCTGCTTTTCCTCTTTGTCTGCTTTCTCTATTTCCAGTGTTTCGCCGGTCGCTTTTACTTGCGATATTTTCTTCAGGCTCCTGTCATAGGTCACTTCATAAATATTGGCCACGTTGTCGCCCAGTACCAGCTGTATATAGCCAGTCAGCGTCTTGCTGTCTTCGGTATCATTCAGCGAGTCTACAACAGCATATATTTTAGCTATGCCCTTGCCCGCTTTCTTGTATTCAGCCAGTTTGTTACGCTGTTCGCCAAACTCAGGCAATGTCAATATCTGCCTTCTGAAAACATTGTAATCCACCTTATTCCTGTTCACCGACTTTTTCTCGGCCTGCTGTTCCTTACGGTCTTCTATCCTATCTTCTTTGTCCTGTTGTGCAATAGCAGAAAAGCTGCACAGAACGATCAGCAGTATAACGGAAACTTGTTTCATTTAGTTATTAAGCTTTATTGTTTTCGAGCTGCAAAGGTGAAGAAATTTTCTTTCTGTTGCTCCTGAATAACTTTCCCACCCCAATCTCCTTTTCTACCCTTTGCTAAAACCGTTTGGCATTCACTACCCTTACTCCCGTCTCAATTCCCGTACAATCATGCTTTTTCATTCTGGTATTGATAGTCCACACCGCACCCTCCACTGCATCTGGTCCGTCATCATGTGCATTGCTGCCCGGCCCCAGAGTGGTAAACTGCTTCTCCAGCCGTTGCATATGCTGGTTGCTACGTTCATCCTCGTTCAGATACAACTCACCATTTCTGTGCAGCGGCTCCAGCAGGCTTTCTATGCGGGTAAATTTGTCTGGCTTTTTTCGGGTATCGCCACGTATAGGAATGGGTCGCCCACGCTTTCTGCCCGCATCACTCACCTCTTTTACCAGCACATCCTGCATAAACACCTGTTCCATACAGTAGTAGCAGCTGCGGTCGCCGGCAATATCCATTATTCTGTAGTGCCAATCTATCATTTGCGCCGTCGTTGCCTTATCCAGAAAGCATTTTATCACATGAAACTCATGGCCACATTTTCCCACCAGCACCGTTGCTTTATAATCACCGTTGGTCTTATAAGAGGGGTCGGTATAGCAAACCAGAATATCATATTCTGCTATTGGCCTTGCGGGCTTGTATGCCATTTCTTTAAACACCGACCCCTCCATAACCGGATTATTAAAATACTCCTTCTGCTGGGCTGCATAGCTCTTCTGTACCAATACCCGATCTATGTCTTCTTCACTGTTCTTTTCCGGCCACGACGACTTTCCATTATCATCCCGTATGTTCACTATACCAGTATGGTCGGCGATTTCAGTGGCCCGTTGTATACACGAATCTTTGGCAATTCTGTTACCGCAAAATATAATGGTTGTCGGCACCGATACCGACCGTGTGCCTATTGCAGCTTCTTCTATCCACCGCCACTTGCGGGCCACGATCTCCGGGTTCAGGCAGTCCGCATCAGTGTCCACATCGTCAAACAATATGATGTCGGGCCGCGCTTCTTCATTTCGGGTTCCGCGGGGGCTCTGTCCTGCACCTACTGCCCTTAATGCTACGCCGCCCGCAGTCACTATTTCCGATACCTTCCAGGTTCCTCCATCTTGCTGCCCATAATCCTGAGCCAGCCGCCGATTGTATTCCAGGTTTGCTTTATAGGGCATCAACAACCGTGCTGCGTTGTCCAGACTATTACTTACCAGCAGCACACAACGCTTCTTTGTCCTGTTGTCCACGCCCCCTGTGTCCATCATCTGGGCTCCTGCCCTATGTCCCACAAAAACCAGATAGAAAACCTCCATCATTGTACGGGTACTCTTTGCCAGTTCACGGCTCCACATCCGCACTTCGCACCATTCAGCATTGGTAAGTACTCGCACAGTCGATTCCTTATGAAACTGTGCAGGCAATGCAAATGCGAAACGTTGAAAATAGTATTTGAACCATTCCTCCGGATCCGATTCCAGTGCTTTTACTCTTTGCTTTCTGTCTTCTTCGTGTTCCGTTTCATCTATCAGCGTCCCGGATACCACCATTCGTACAAACTCCTCCCATTGCGCTATGCGCCTTGCTTCTTTTATGATCATAGTGATAGTAGTTCAGACATCAGTTTACCCGTGTCAGAACCTTGTTTATAGTTGTAAAATAGGTTGATCAGGCCGCCATGCGCTCCTTTATGTATACCTGAAAATGGTTGGTAAATGTTTGCGCCAATGCCTTATCGCGGCGATACAGCCACCCAATGAAGAGTTCTGCTGCTTCTATAGTTGCATATACACTGTTTTCAGTATCCAGATTCCTGATGGCGGTTGTATACTTCAGCACCAGGGCCATATCCTTTACGTTACCCGGATCCTGTTTCATTTTTTCATCCAGGCTCTCCAGCATGGCATACAGCCTGTCCAGTTGCATTTGTTTCGATAGCAACAGCGATCGTCTCACTGTATCCCATTCACCCGCTACTATCCATTCCCTCATCTGGCTTTCAGATGCATTCACTTCCCTGGCCGTTTCCGCAATTGTTTTTCCGTTCTGAGTATATAGTGTCCGGGCCCACACCTTACGTTCTTCACTGCCTATATCGTCATTCATGGGCACAAATGTCTATCGCTTTTTCCGGACCGGCAATTCCCGCTTGCATGCCTTCCCGCATACGGTATATGATATACCGTATGCTGCTATATCATAAATTGTTTTTGTGTGGATAACGCAGTCTTTTTAGTTGTCTTTCACACCATTACATACCACGCACTTCATACTATGTATTGAAAAACGACCGAACACAATATCGGGGCGGAAAAATCATTCAAATAGACACCAATTTAAATGTATGAACCGGCATGGTCGGTTACCGGTTGTGCAGCACAATAAACTACTGATGGCCTGTGGACGAATTGCCCTCTACCCGGTTTATCCCCGACTTTGCCTGCTGGTCTATCGAATTCTGAAAATCATGGTCAGGCATGTTCAGACACTCATTATACATCGCCAGCGCTTCTGCCGGCAAGTTCAGTGTTTCGTATATCTTTCCCATGTGCAGTGCCGCCCTTGCTGCATACTGCTCCCTGCGTCCGGCTCCTTCCTTCATCGCCTCGCGGTACTGTGCCAATGCCTGCTTGAAGTACTGTCCACCGCCCGGTTTCCTGGCCAGCTCTTCATATACTCTGCCCAGTCTGAAACAGTATTCCGATCTGTCTGCCGCACCCTGCAATTGTCCTTTTGCAATTCCCTGCAGCAGCACCAGCGCCTTTTCATTGTACCCGCCCTCTATCAGTAGCCTGGCCTGCAGCAGTGCTCTGTTTGGCCACATACCTGTCGTGGCAAACCGTTCCGCCTGCTTGTCCGCATCCAGCCGCGCCGTACCGCCGGCTGTTATCTGGCGGCGGCAATACACCGCTTTTTCCCTATTGCCATTTACATGCCATACCAATGCCATTCGCTGCCAGGAGTCTTTAATAAACAGATCACTCTTGTTGTGGGCCAGATACCGCTGAAAATAAAAAGTACATCCAGTGTCACACTGGGTCAGCAGCGCCATACCTTGCTGGTAATCAAATATCGGATACGCCGCAAATCCCGGATCAGCCGCCGCTGTGCGCAAAAGCGCAATTGCATCATCGGCTTTACGGTAGTCCAGCGCTATATTCACTTTCACAAATGTCGTCAGCAGATTGTTCTTGCTGCTGTATTGATCACTGTTCAGCATTTGCCATACTTCCTCCTGTTCTGCCAGCAGGTAAAACCGTGCATACAGGTAATACAGCAGGGTCTCCGTATACAACGGATCACTGCTATTATGCTGCTTCACAAAAGTGCCCAGCTTGTCGGTGCCTGTTTTTATACTCCCCTTCATACCAAACACCGCCGCCAGCCATTTGTAGCTATCTGGCAGCGATCCCACCACAGCCTCCTGCAATCCCGAAATGATATTGTTGTATTCGAAAGACGGAAATAATTTCTGATTCTCCCGCAGCAACGCAAAAGATTTCCTGAAGTGCAGCGCAGCCTTATATTGCTCTCCGAAACGCAGGTTAATAATGGCCCGGTGCAGATAAGCACCCGCATGGCAAAACCGGTACCACGGCGATGACCGGTCGCCCCTGTCCAGCAGTTGCATTCGCTCAGCCATCTTACCGGTTCGCTGCGCATAGTCTTCTATGTTACAGTTCATCAGCAGTACCAGGCAGTCCTCATAGTCTGCTATATACACAGCCATAAGGTTGTCTGGGTGCTGCTTCTTTTCCAGCAGCAGTTCCTGCCGCCCTTCAGCTATGTGCAGCGCCATAAAATGGTTGTACGCCCGGGCACAGTGGTCACTATAGGTATAAGTATATGCCGCAACAGCCTTGCCTGTTGTAAACAGCATCAGAAACAGCAATATATTCCCCGCCCTGATATACATTCCAATGTAAAGATACCCCCGAATTTAAATTCCAATGTAAACTTACTGTTGGCTGGCTTATTCAACCTTTCCATTTCACCACCATATTTGGCGTTTTCCCACCATCGTTCTATCAACACAACCCTCCGCCTTCCCCGGTTCAACGGGTTTCCTCTAAAAATTTTTACCGAAAATCAGTTCTGCATATATATTGGGTATGAAGTGCAATAACAAAAAACTGAAAAATGCAACCAATTCGACCCAAATCAGAAGTGCGGATATTTCCCTATTTTTACATTACAATAGTTTGGTTATACTTATTGGACGTTTATGGATTACAGAGAATATTTAGAGTCACGCTCAGATGTTATGCTTGGAAAACCTGTAATAAAGGGCACAAGGATAACAGTTGAACTGATTTTGAGAATGCTGTCTGAAGGGGCATCTGTAGCCGACATTATTGCTGCATACCCGCATCTGCAGGCTATTCACATCAGCGCGGTACTGGCCTATGCCAGCGATGTTATTGCCAACGAAACGTTGATACCCGCTGCATGATTCTGGTAGACGAGAATGTGCACAGTTATATAATCTCAGCACTTAAGGATGCCGGAATACACGTTGCCACCGTGAGTGAACTGGCTAGTGGTATAAAAGATGATCAGGTTATCCAAATGGCACTGAAATACGATTGGATGCTTTTGACACAGGATAAGGACTTCGGTGAATGGGTTTTTTCACATCACATAGAAGGTTTAACTGTTTTATTTCTTCGTTTTTCGTTTCATGAATACCGGGATATTGCCCATTCCCTGGTTCTATTGCTTCAAAATCCAACATTGGAACGCCCCTTTTTTGCCACCATCACGACTAAAAAAATCAGGATACGGAAACTTTAAATATTGTTGGACTTCACCCAATGCAAAAGTTGTTCCGAACCAATTCCATTGTGCACTATATGCATTGCCGCAAATTCGTGAATACGCACACCTCTAACTCCCGTTAGGAACCTCGGCTTTTCCCATCAGCCCAGCACTCCTCAAATTCCCTCCAAATCCGCTACCAGAGCGGAAAAAAATTTCTATGATATACTGCCTGCTGTATATCATACACCCCAAAACGCAATTTCATAAAAAGCTGGTTTGTCACCCTTGCCGTTTCGTCCGATATTTATCATCCGATTTGTGCCTTGCCTCACCCCGCCGCACTACAGGGTGTGTTGCCAGCGTTTAGTACCCAACACATTTTTGCCCACTGGGTGGGAAGCAAGTGCGCAATTTTTGCGCAAAAAGAAAAGAATAACTAATACACAAAACAATACCAATCAAACTATTAAACCAAAAACACTCCATTTGAGAAAAAACCCGAAAAAGTGCGCAATTCCTGATTTCCCGTATTACCAATCCCCCAAAATGCCCAATCCCAAATCCCTAACCCTTGCTTTCCCTATATTTACATCATGAACTGGCAGTCGCTATTTACTACACAACGCACAGGAAGCTCAGGCACCGGCACCAATCCAGATCCGGTGCGCAATTCGTTCCTCCGCGATTACGACCGCATCATTTTTTCTTCCGCTTTCCGGCGGCTGCAAAACAAAACTCAGGTGTTTCCGCTGCCTGGCGCCATTTTTGTACACAACCGGCTCACGCATAGCCTTGAGGTAGCCTCTGTTGGCCGGTCACTGGGCAAGGCTGCCGGCGATATGATTGCTGACAGATACCCCAATGAGTCTCCGCAGTTCATAGAGTTTTACCGGTACGAGCTGGCCTCAGTCATCGCGTCGGCCTGTCTTGCACACGATATCGGTAACCCGCCTTTCGGACATTCAGGCGAAGACGCCATCAGATCATTCTTCAACGAGCTATCCGGCGACGACAGGCGCATCATTCACGATGCCCTCACGCCAAATCAGTTGAAGGATATGGAGTTTTTTGAAGGCAATTCCAACGCTTTCCGTATCCTTACCCACAGCTTCAACGAGCAACAGCCTGGCGGCTACCGGCTCACCTATACCACGCTTGCCTCGCTGGTCAAGTATCCCTGTTCCTCCATATCAGGCTTCAACAAAGCTACTGGGCTCATTGCCACCAAAAAATCAGGCTTCTTCGACCCCGAGATCGACACTTACCGGCAGCTGGCCGCAACCCTCGGTATACCCTCCAAAGTGGGTATGGACAATGTGTATGCCCGTCACCCGTTCGTATACCTCACAGAGGCAGCCGATGATATCTGCTACCGGGTTATTGACCTCGAAGATGCACACAGGCTCAATATTGTATCCATGCAGACTTTCATGGATCTGTTCCTGCCGTTCTTCGACAACTCCCAAAACCCTTACAGCACGCGCAGCTATATTGAGCAGAAACTAAGGGATATCAACGACAGCAATCAGAAGGTGCAATACGTTCGCGCCCGATGGATCGGACTAATGACCGAAAAACTGGCCGGGATCTTTATGGAGCAAGAAGAAGCGCTTCTCGCCGGAACTCTCGAAAAAGACCTGCTAAAGTGCCTGCCCCTTGAGGATCAGGTTCTCATAGACCACATCAACGCCTATTCTGTACAGCATATATACAACAACAAGGCGGTAGCCGAGATCGAGATCGCCGGGTACAATGTCATTGGCGGCTTGCTCCGGGAGTTCGTACAGGCTGTCCTCCACCCTGGCCTTACCAAATCTGCCAAGGTCCGCAAATTGGTTCCCGCTCAGTTTAGCCTCTCCGGCAATCCCGAGCACCTCTATGCTGATATTTTGTCACTTGTCGATTTTATTTCCGGCATGACAGACCTCTATGCCATCGACCTGTTCCGCAAGATCACCGGGATCACCATACCAGAGATCAGGTAACAGCAACACCATCCGCCACACCTGACTTACATCAGGTGCCCGCATGTTTGCCGTAAAACTGATTATCTTTGCCCGCAATTACATTTAATATTTATTATGTTACCGATACAATTATTCAGGAACAGCAGGGAATTGATTTTACAGGGCCTTGCCAAAAAGAACTTTAAGGAAACAGACCTTGTTGACAGGATCATAGACACCGACGAGCAGCGCCGCAAGCTCCTTGTTGAGCAGGAAAATCTTTCTGCAGCCGTCAACACCGCTTCAAAACAAATAGGCCAGATGATGGCAAAGGGGGATAAGGAGCAGGCAGAACAGCTAAAAGCACAGGTATCGGATCATAAAGAAAAAATAAAAGAAGTAACACTCACCCTCTCTGCGCTCGAAGAGCAGCTGCATGCCGATATGGTGCGCATCCCCAATCTGCCGCATGAGAGTGTGCCAGCGGGCAAAACACCCGAGGACAATGTGATCGTACGGTCTGGTGGCGCCATGCCGGTGCTGGGCGAGCAAAAGCTCCCACACTGGGACCTCATGGAAAAATACAAACTCATGGATCTTGCACTCGGCAATAAGATCACTGGCAGCGGGTTCCCGGTTTTTATGGGTCGTGGTGCCAGGCTGCAGCGCGCACTCATTCAGTACTTCCTTACCTACAACACCAATGCAGGCTATACTGAATACTGTCCACCTTTCATGGTCAACGAAGACTCTGCCTATGGCACAGGTCAGCTACCCGATAAAGAGGGACAGATGTACCATGTTACCGCCGATGGTTTTTACATGATACCCACCTCTGAGGTGCCGCTTACCAATATTTACCGCGATGTGATCCTCCAGGAAAATGAGTTGCCCGTAAAGATGACGGCCTACTCTCCCTGCTTCCGTCGCGAGGCCGGTTCTTATGGCAAAGATGTGCGTGGCCTCAACAGGGTTCACCAGTTCGATAAAGTGGAGATCGTGCAACTTTCTGACCCTGCCAACAGTTATGAAGCACTCGATGGTATGGTAGCACATGTAGAGCAGCTGCTGCAATCACTGGAGCTACCTTATCGCATTTTGCGCCTGTGTGGTGGCGATATGAGTTTTACATCTGCCATCACCTACGATTTTGAAGTGTACAGTGCAGCGCAGGAGCGCTGGCTCGAGGTGAGTTCTGTATCCAATTTCGAAAACTTCCAGTCAAACCGTATGAAGATCAGACACAGAGACGCAAACGGTAAGACGCAGTTGGTACATACGCTCAATGGCAGCTCACTTGCGTTGCCACGTATTATCGCGTGCCTGCTCGAGAATAATCAGTCTGCTGCAGGTATCGCTATTCCAGCTGCATTGCAGCCCTACTTTGGCGGCAGCGTCATTAATTAATAATATCCGGCGTCCAATATGGGATCCGGCAAATAATATTATCTGAAATCATTATGATACAACGCAAACAATCTATCTGGCTTTTGCTTGCATCCCTGCTGGGCGCGGGAGTATTCTTTTTCGATCTGTACCGGGCAGAAATCCGCACCGGCGATATCATCGAAAATAAGGTATTGCGAGTGGCCGACCATTACCCGTCTCTTTTGCTGGCTTTGGTAGTGGTCCTGCTCCCATTGGTTACCATATTTATGTTCACCAACCGCAAACGCCAGATCCGCATGACCATGATCGCCATTCTGTCTACCATTTCTTTCCTCACCATGATGCTGACAAGGGTTACCGGTCTGAGCAAGCTCACACCTCCTGCCACATCAGGCAGCTATTGGGTGGGGGCCGTTTTGCCCGTGCTTTCTTTCGTTTTCCTCGTGCTGGCAGTCCTGAGTATCCGAAGCGATGAAAAGCTAGTGCGCTCTGCCGACAGACTGAGGTAACTGCCTGATTAACGACCGGAGCATCATATAGGAGCAAAGTTTGGGGTGGCGAATACAATAAAAAGTTATTTTTGCCGTTACCTTATGTTACACCGGCACAAATGTGCAGTGAAAAGTGATTTCTATTTAATGCGTCGAATACTCCCGGTACTGATATTATTGTGTGTGGCTTGCCCGGCTGTACATGTCGGCGCGCAGTCGTACTTCACCTCTATGGAAGTCGGCATTTCCGGAGGTGGGTCTCAATACTTCGGCGACCTCAACGACCGTTATGGCTTCAAAACCATCAATCTGGCTTACGGACTGTATACCCGCAAGCACATCAACCAGTACATTTCACTGAAATTGGGAGCCTATTATACCAAAGTGGGCTACGACGACAAACTGAATACTGATCTGTATCAGCGGCAGCGCAATCTCAGTTTCAACAGCGATGTGGTTGAAGCCTCGTTTCAGGCCGAGTTCAATTTCTTCAGGTTCGTTACCGGCGACCCTTACCACCGCTTTACCCCCTACCTTACCGGCGGTATCGGTGCATTTCTGTACAATCCCTACACCGAGCTCAATGGTAGCAAGTATATGTTGCGTCCACTGGGTACCGAAGGTCAGTTTGTAGGCTACGACGACAGAAAATATGGCAACGTCAGCCCCTGTTTCCCAATTGGTGCAGGCTTCAAGTACTGGATAGTTGGCGGTGTTAACCTCACTCTCGAGATCGCCGACAGGCTCACAATGACCGACTACCTCGACGATGTAAGCACTACCTATGTTGGCCTTGATCGCTTTCCGCTCACCCCGAAAACCCCAACCTACCTGCTACAGGACAGGTCCATAGAGGTGAATCCCACCGCACCACTTGGCAGGAAAGGAAAACAACGCGGCAATTCCAGCACCTTCGACCAGTACCTTATGTGCATGCTCAGCCTCTCCTGGCACTTCACTACCTATAAATGTCCCAACTTCATGGACAAGGACATGATCAGCACCTACTAATCCCAATACCGGCTGCTTTACATACAGCAATATTGCCCAAAACAAAAAGGGCATTCCGCTTTATCGGAATACCCTTCAGAATAATATAACTTCAAAGCCGGCAACCCGGCATCAATACTAGTGATTCGCTTTAAATTTGTTCACAGCTTCTGTTAGTCGTGGCAGCACCTCAAACACATCACCCAGCACACCGTAGTCAGCTGCTTTAAAGAATGGTGCTTCAGGATCTTTGTTGATCACTACAATCGTCTTCGATCCATTTACACCTGCCAGATGTTGTATCGCCCCCGATATACCGGCAGCTACATACAAGTTCGGGCGAATGGTACCACCAGTCTGGCCCACATGCTCGTGGTGCGGACGCCAGTGTGAGTCAGCTACCGGGCGCGAACAAGCTGTAGCAGCACCCAAAGCGTTAGCCAGGTTCTCTATCAGGCCCCAGTTCTCTGGTCCTTTTAGTCCCCTGCCACCGCTTACTACCAGCTCGGCCTCAGAAAGCGGCACGCTACCCGATGCTTTGCTGATCTCCTTTACCTGAACAGCAAAATCGTTGCCGCCAAAGTCCACCGCAAGGTTCTCAACACTGGCACTGCCTTCGCCCTTTACTACGGCAAAGGTGTTCGGCATCAGAGTGATCACCTTTACTTCGCTCGTGATATTTACATGTGCAAATGCTTTGCCGGAGAATACATTTTTCTTAACCGTGAATCCGTTAGTCATATCCGGATAAGCCATAGCTCCGGCAACCATACCTGCTTTAAGGCGGGCAGCTACACGGGGTGCCACTGCTTTACCGGTAGTATCATGAAGGCATATGATCACTTTTGCATTTTCACTTTGCGCAGCAGCGACCATTGCTTTCGTAAATGCCCGGGAGTCAAAATTATCGAGCCGAGTATCAGCCACATGCAGCACCTTCTGAGCACCATAAGCACCCAGAGATTGCATTTCTTCGTTGCTCACACTTCCTGCAGCTACTGCTGTTACAGTAGTACCCAGCGCTTTTGCTATATGTGCGGCATATTGTACCGCCTCAAGCGATTTCTTTTTGAATGTGCCTTGTGCGTGTTCTGTTAATACGAGTACTGACATAATATATTTTTAAATCAAAAAGTTATGATGAAGATCGGGTTTTCAAGTCTAAGGGCTATCTCTGCCAGCGTTTCTTACGGAATCAGTCGGCGTATGCCAGACCATCTCCGCTTTCACTTATCAGATCACCTTGGCTTCGCTATGCAACAACTGCACCAGTTCATCCATGTTGTCTGCAGAGATCATTTTCACACCTGTTTTTGCAGGCGGCATTTCGTAGGCAACTATTGCACTCAGCGTGTCTATTGCAGCCGGGGGCACCACTTTCAGTGGCTTGGTACGCGCAGCCATGATACCGCGCATATTGGGTATGCGGGCTTCTGCCACGCCCTTCTGGCAAGATACTACCAGCGGCAGGTTGCAGGCATCTGTCTCATCGCCGCCATCTATCTCACGTACTACGGTCACCGTATTGCCCGCTACATCTACGCGCGATACAAAGCCCAGGTAGTTCATATCCAGCAGTTCTGCAAGCATTGCACCCACAGCACCGTTGTTGTAATCTATCGACTCCTTGCCGCACAACACCAGATCATAACCCTGACCTGCAGCAAATGCAGCTATCTGTCCGGCTACAACATAAGGATCGTTGCTGTCCGTATCTATACGGATAGCCTCGTCACCACCCAGCGCAAGCGCCTTACGGATTACAGGCTCAGCATCTGCCTTACCAACCGTTATCAAATGGATCGTCGTTGAAGGATCGCTCTCTTTCAACTCCAGCGCGCGCACCAGCGAGTACCATTCGTCGTATGGATTAATGATAAAAGTTACACCGGCAGTACTGAAGGTGGTATTGTTATCGCCAAACGCGATCTTGGTAGTAGTATCCGGAACCGGACATATACAAACTAATATTTTCATTTTCAGTTATTATTGTATAAGGGAGTGCAAAGGTAGGTAAAAAAGAGATTTTTTATGATGATTAAATGGGACGGAACCACAAACTAGACAACATTGATCACAACTACGAAACCGACGAATCCAGTATGCCTTCACAAAACGAAAAGCGCACAACGGAACAAAAAACACTATTCCAAATGTTATCAGTCCGAATCTGTTGGTAAGGCTAGTTCTTACACGCAATAAATATGAATGGCTTATTCAGCTTTTCGCGAAATGAGCCCTTTATTCTGGCTGCATCGCGAATCACTTTGTATTTCTGCAGATCAAATATCTCCAGAGCTGCTATGTACTCTTTTGAAATGCTGACGCGTTTCATGTACGTCGCCAGCAATATTGCAGATCGTTTATCTGCCGCAACAATGTCTTTTATATAATATGTCCAGACCCGGTTTCTGTTCCACATAAGAATAAAATTTACAAGGTTTATGCCAATGCCTCTATGCCGGCTACCTGAACCGTCTGGGCACCTTATAATTCGCGTTTATGTCCGTACCGCAACCACAATTTTTGCTACTCTTGCAGCCCTCTACCAGTACAGCAGATACATAAAGTACCAACAAATAAATCACAAGGCGCACCGTAATTGTTCTTTTCATAAAATCTACTTTTGTAAAAATAGAGAATATTGCCCATTCAGCAGCCCAAAAATATTTTAGTTGCCCCTCTCGACTGGGGTGCCGGTCATACCACCCGGTGCATACCCATTGTCCGCCACTTGATGCAACTGGGCCATAATCCCATTGTTGCCGGCAATGCTGCACAGCTGGAAATCATTAGGGCAGCATTTCCGGATGGCATCGCAACAACCCCTCTGGACGGATACAATGTTTCCTATTCGTCATGGAACAGATTCCTTCAAATGGGACTTCTGACCCAGATACCTGGTTTGTTGCGAACCATACAACAAGAGCACCACTGGCTGAAAGAAAAAGCAGACCAGCTGAAGCTGGATGGCGTCATTTCTGATAATCGCTACGGTCTGTTTCATACCGCTGTTCCCACTGTAATTTTGACCCATCAGTTGCGTATTCAAACAGGGCTAGGAACAATTGCCGACAATTTGGTGCAGCGCCGGCATTACAAATTCCTCAACAGGTTTGGTAAGGTGTGGGTGGTTGACACACCCGATGGTCCCGGGCTGGCGGGCATACTCTCGCACCCCGCTGCATTACCAGACAATGCCTGCTATACCGGATTGTTGTCGCGGCTGGCAGGCACAAAAACCGAAGTTGCACCCGGGGGTGCCGAAGAAGCCCTGCTGGTACTGCTATCTGGCCCGGAGCCACAGCGCACCAGGCTTTCACAGGTACTTTGGCAACAGGTGCTCACGCATGCAGGAAAAGTGGTGTATGCTGAGGGATCCCTTTCAGCAACAGCCCCTGCACATATTCCACCGCACATCAGTTATTACAAAAGACTGGATGATACCCAACTTAACACAGCGTTAGCGGATGCCGGTATTGTTGTATGCCGCAGCGGGTACTCTACAATAATGGACCTTGTAGCAACAGGCAGGAAAGCCATATTAATACCAACTCCGGGACAAACGGAACAACTGTATCTGGCCAACACACTCCATTCCAGAGGTGTCTTTTACTCCAGCCGGCAGCAGGGTTTCAGTTTGCAGCAAGCCCTTTCCGCTGCGGCAGATTTCCCTTTTCACTCCAGCGGGCTTCAGGATCCGTTCCGGCAATACAAACGGCTTGTTGCAGATTGGGTAGCTGATTTATAATCGGCTAAAAGAAATCATACGCCCTTCTTGCAGCATTGATTCGCACGCCAAAGTACACATAGGTGGTTGTGAGCGCGCCGTTGCTGGTGCCGGTTGTAGATGAATGCGGGTAAGTGTTGTCCACATTCTGATAGTTGCGGTACACACCACCCAGGTCTACAAACATATTGCGGCGCACCTGGTAAGACAAGTTCAGGCTCATGATCTTGCAGTTGCTCTCTGGTCCGTTAATCATGGCTACACCGTACTGTGTTGTTGCAGTAGGGTAGGCTTTGAATATGTTGCTGCCGAAGTTGGCGTTACCAGTATCATTGCCACGCATATAATAGGTTGCCCGGGCCGTAATGGTAAAGTTCTTCGCAGGCTGGTACCGGATCTGACCAATCACCTTCACAAAACCTGACCCCAACGGGTCGGCAAGTGGCTGGTTGTAATTGGTGTAGTTGGCAATAGTGTCCTGTGCCGAGTAGGTGTATGGTCGCACAGCGTCTATCTCGCCCTGGAGATCCAGGTTCTTCAGACCAAAGGCGTTGAAGTATTTTCCGCCCATCTGCACACCCCATTTGTTGCCATACCATTTGTTGCCTCCGGTCAGTTCTTTTATCCTGAACTCATTGAGCAGAAACTGACCATACAGTTGAAAACGATGCGCGATAAGTGCTTTTGCACTCAACCCCAGAATTGATTTGTCTCCGGCCCCGTTATAGCGGCTCATGGCAGTAGTTAGTATCACCGGATTCAGGTAGGATATTTCGTATCCACCGGTGCGTGCAAATACCTGAGATTCAAACAACCCTACATTTAGCCACTTGGTTGCATTCACATTCAGGTAGCGCATCGTTGCATATTTATGTGGCATTATTTTGTCAGCGCCTTTTACATATTGTGGGGTCAGCTCCAGATACAAACATTCATAATTGAGTTTCCAGATACGTGCCTGTAGTCGCATAAACGGCATATTGGACGAATTATCTGTAAGAAAAAGGCTGGTAAAACCATCACCGAAAAAGTGCTTGCCAAAACCAAACGTAGCGTTGAGGTGATTTTTGACAATGTCAGCATTCACATACCCGTTTACCTGCAAGTAGTCGTATGAGCCAAACTGAGTCTGGGGTCTTTTGAAATAGTCTGCTCCTGGTATGGCCTCATATTTGCGCTGTACCCAGTTATTTACATGGTAAGGGTATTTCTCCTGATTGTCGGTGATCATTGTATAGAAGCCTATCTTCTTACCGATCCACCCGCGAATCTCACCTCCCTGGCTGTTGGCTGTGGTCATACCGGGTATTGCGGCTCCTGTTACCGGGTCATTGGCAGGTGTATTGTTCTGCATTACTACGGTACCACTTAGCACCGGATTCACCACTACAAAGAAGTTATTGGTTTTTACGTATCCCAGATTGTATTGCTTTTTGTAGAAGGTATTGAGCAAGGATGTTTTAGAGTCGATGGCGCCGTTTTCATCTGAAGCCCATTCGCCACTCTCAGATACCATCTGCCGCATGTTGAAGTAGTCAATGTTACTCAGCTTGCCACTCAGCGCTGTTGCCGGCAACGCAAGAATCGCACCACTGTCTGTCTTTTCTGTTAGTGACTCTATGAAATGAACGACGTTTCTACGTGCTTCCGGTTTATTTCCGTTAGACAGGCTATCGCAAAACCTACCGGTGAGTGTTTCCCACCTGTCTATATTATGATAGCCTTCAGAACCCAACTGCAAGTAGGCAGATTGAGCTTTGACGCCAAGCGCGGAAATGATGAAAGCAGGAAGTAGTATGGCTTTTTTGAGCATAAGGAAGATTTTCAAAATCGTATTCGGTAGATTTGCATTTTAATACAGACACTAAAACAGCCCGTATATATGGGGCGAATATACTGATATGTTTTCAAAACTAATAAAGAACGCCACGGTAGTAAACGAAGGCATCAGCAAGGTGCAGGATGTACTCATCAGGGATGGTTTCATAGAGCGGATAGATAGCAATATTCAACCCACAGGTAACTTTACAGAAATCAATGCAGAAGGACTGTATCTGCTACCCGGTGCGATTGATGATCAGGTACACTTCCGCGAGCCGGGACTTACACATAAAGCTACGATAGGTACCGAAGCCCGGGCTGCAGTTGCGGGCGGTGTCACTTCATTTATGGAGATGCCCAATACTAACCCTCCGGCACTTACACAGGAACTGCTGGAAGACAAGTATAAAATTGGTGCCACTACCTCCATCGCCAACTATTCGTTTTTCATGGGCGTGTCTAACAGCAATGCCGATGAAGTGCTGCGCACCAACGACAAGAAAAAAGATGTATGCGGTGTGAAAATTTTCATGGGGTCAAGCACGGGCGATATGTTGGTAGACAACTACCTCACACTCTCCCGGATCTTTTCTGAATCGGAACTACTGATAGCCACCCACTGTGAAGATGAAAATATTGTCAACGCCAATAAAGCGAAATACAGCGATGCGGCTGACGCTTCATTTCACCCACTGATCAGGAATGAAGAGGCCTGTTTTGAAAGTTCGTTTTCTGCAATACAACTCGCAAAAAAGCATGGCAGCCGCCTGCATATTCTTCATATTTCTACGGCCCGCGAGTTGCAATTGTTCGGGAATATGTTGCCGCTGACTGATAAAATGATCACATCAGAAGTATGTGTACATCACCTTCACTTTACTGCCGACGATTACGCCCGGTACGGCAACCTTATAAAATGTAATCCGGCTATCAAAGCAGCTGAAAATAAAGAGGCATTGTGGGCGGCGCTGCTAGACGACAGACTTGACATTATTGCCACTGACCACGCACCTCATACATGGGAAGAAAAACAGCAGCCCTACCAGAAGGCTCCGTCGGGTGTGCCACTTGTACAGCATTCGTTGCCACTGATGCTGCAATATGTACAGCAAGGCAGAATCAGCATTGAAAAAGTAGTTGAAAAAATGTGCCACGCGCCGGCACAGTGTTTCAGAATAGCGAAACGAGGTTATATCCGCGAGGGCTATCATGCAGATCTGGTGCTGGTGGACATGCAAAACGGACAGACCGTGACAAAAGGCAACATTTTGTACAAATGTGGCTGGTCACCATTTGAGGGCCATACATTTCCGGCGTCTGTGCATACTACTTTTGTGAATGGAGTAATTGTATACGAAAACGGAATGGTTATTGACGGTACTATGGGACAGCGATTGAAATTTGAAAGATGATTGGAGTACCTCCCGGCTAACTCAATACCATGCAGAACGATAAAACGACGCTAAAAGACCTTTCGATTTTCACTTCAGATGGGAGCGGCGGGGTCTTTGCGTTGATAGACCGCACTACTTCACAAGCCGGCAGGGAAACATTGCGCAGACATGTACAGCAACCTCCCGTCACTTTTCTGAGCCTTGCTGAAGTGCAGGCGACAGTGCGTTTCCTGTGTGATAAGGTACACTACTGGCCTGCCATCATCTCGAACGGCACGCTGGTAATGCTCGAGAAATTCTTTGAAGCCGCCGATAACACGCTACCTCCTCCACAGGGCATTGCAGGCATGCTTACAAGAGCATTGCAGAAAACGATCAACAAACGGGAGTATTTTTACACCCGGTTTTCATTGTCCCATCTTGCTGATTTTTTCAAGGGTTGCACCCAATTGCTGTCACTCACCCAATTGCCTGAAATACCGCCGCTGCTGAACCGTGAGCTGGAAAAGATGAGATCTGAACTACAGCACCCGCTTGCCGAACAGGTGATTGCCATTACTGAAAAAACATCTTTCTCTGAATTGCTCATGCTGCAGTACAAAGCAAGACGGGAAATGAAGAATCCTGTGTACCGTTTGATGCATAGCTACTCCCTGCTGGATGCGTGGCAATCTATGGCAAGGGCAACGGTAGAACACCACTGGGTTTTCCCTGAATTGCTGCCAGATTTACCAGTTACAATCGAGGCCAGGGGCATGTACCATCCTTTGCTGCACACACCGGTAGCATACGACATGACATTTGCCAACGACCGAAACTTTCTGTTGCTTACCGGGGCAAATATGTCGGGCAAAACTACATTCCTGCGGGCGCTTGGTGTTGGCTCTTTGTTGGCACACCTAGGCATGGGAGTGCCTGCTGCAAGCCTGCGTACCAGCTTCATACATGGTATTATTACAAACATGCACGCAGAAGACAATCTGCTGAAAGGAGAAAGTTATTTTTTCGCAGAAGTGCAGCGTATGAAGCAGATTGCAGCCCGTCTGGGCGAGCAGCGCCCTCACCTTGCACTTATGGATGAGTTGTTCAAGGGAACCAATGTACATGATGCCTATGAGTGTACCAAGGCCGTAGTAGACGGGCTCATGCACCATCCAAGCCACATAATGGCATTGTCAACACATTTGTATGAAGTTGCGCAGCAATTCAGCGATGATAAACGCATTTTGTTTGGTTACTTTGTAACCAATATATCAGCATCCGGCGACTATCAGTTCACCTACCAGTTGAAGGATGGGATTTCGAATGACAGAATTGGTTACTTAATTTTGCAGCAGGAGGGTGTTATAGATATGCTCCGCGGAAAGAAATAATAATTTAAAAACATCAAATTGGAAGACACAAAAAGAACACAGGGCATACTGGTTGTCATCGTATTTATTGCCATACTGCTTTTGCCTATGTGCTATGCCGTTTACAAAGAGTGCAAACTCAAAGGCACAGCTACGCCCGAAGCAAGCCAAAAAACAACGCCTGCAGTAGAAGGAAAATAGCCTTAGACAACGTAATCAGGGATTGTAATTGAACTTAAATCCGATACCGTGAATGGTCTGTAGTTTAGCTGCTGTCTGTGCTTTCAGATACTTCCTGATCTTGGTTATGAATACGTCCATGCTGCGTCCCAGGAAATAATCATCCTTACCCCAAACATTCATCAGTATCTCATCGCGTTTCAGTACCCTGTTGGCATTAAGGCATAGGTACCTTACCAGGTCTGCCTCACGCTGTGTGAGCTGGTATTCTACTTTCTCATTCCTCAGTAGAAGATTGGTATAATCAAAGGTGAGCTCTCCAATATTGAAAGCAACAGGTCCTACATCTTCCTTCTTTTTGCTGCGCTTCACAAATACCTGTATACGCAACAGCAACTCCTGCAGATTATATGGCTTGGTTACATAGTCATCGGCACCGCTTTCAAAACCGGCGATCTTATCATCGTCCATGTTCTTTGATGAAAGCAGGATGATAGGAATATTTTCATTCTTCTTTCGGATGCTGTTAGCAAGCTCCATGCCGTCCTTTTTGCCGGGAAGCATAATATCCAGAAGGCAGATGTCAAAAATGTTCTTCATGAACTGATGCCACGCTGCATCACCATCTGTGCAATGGGTCACTTCATAGTCCTGTTTTTGCAGGTAGTCTTTTACTACATAACCCAGTACAGGGTCGTCTTCCACTAAAAGTATCTTCAGCTTGGGGTTCGACATAAATAGATTATAGACTGGTTTCCACTGCTAAAATAATACTTCTATTGACACCTAATAAAAGAAAATAAATATAATATATGTTAAGCAGGAATTTATTTTACTCTATCCGGATTCTGCTGCACAAATGATTCCCAGCTGGATGATTTCTTTTTTTTCAGTTTGGGTGCAGCGGTAGTCTGTGTGAGTAGTGCTGTTCGGTGCTGGTAATGGTGGCAGAGTGCCACCGCAACAGCATCCGTCGCGTCCATAAATTTTACATCATCAACAATATTCAGTGTATGTTGAAGCATTTTCCACACCTGCTCCTTTGTTGCATTTCCCTGCCCTGTCACCGATTGTTTCACCTTTCTCGGGGCGTATTCTTCTGCCTGCAGGCCGGCCATCATAGCCGCAGCCATGGCAACACCCTGTGCCCGTCCCAGCTTCAGCATGCTTTGTACGTTTTTGCCAAAGAAAGGCGCCTCAATAGCTACCGCAGTAGGCTTGTAAAGCGCTATTAGACTTTCCATTTTTTTGAAAATGTGCTGTAGTCGTTCGGGGTGCTCTTTGTACTTCGATAAATGGAGTACACCCATTTCTATCAGTGTTATGTTACTTTTGTTTACTGATATCAGTCCGTACCCCATTACCAGGGTACCCGGGTCTATGCCAAGAATGATCTGGTTTTCTTTCAAAAAAGCAGGGATTAACGAGTGTGAACAAAAGTACCAAAATATGGATTAACTATCTGACCGGAGGCACAATATCTGTTTTCCTGCTTTGGGCTATCTATGGGCAGATACGCCAGCAGATCAATACCGTGGACAAGTCGGTTTGGCAACAAACAGGCAACAACAGCTTCCTGGCGGCCTGCCTTATATTAATGTTCGTGAATACATTTCTGGAAAGCTATAAGTGGTATTCGCTGGTTAACCGGGCTGAGCCTGTGCAATACAGACATGCGTTTGCATCCTATCTGGCGGGCATAGCATTTGCTATTATCACCCCCAACAGAATTGGTGAATATCCGGGCAGGATTCTGTACCTCGGAGGATCAGCAACCTTTCGTTATATCAATGTATCTGTGTCCGGAATTATTTCACAACTTTCCGGCATCTACTTTTTCGGTTTTATCGGCCTTATTTACTACAATTTTGCCTTTCCTGCCGTTGTGGCAAAGGTGGCCCTTGCAGCCTGTGTGAGTATTAACATTTTTATAGCAGTGGTCTATTGGCGGTTCGAAAACTGGCTGCCCATGATGGAGCAAAGCAAGTGGCTGCGCAGGTTTGCTGTGTTTGGCCGCCTTTTGGCGAGGGTCACTACACGCAACCGTTTGCAGGTTCTTACTATATCATTACTGCGTGTTGGGGTGTTTACGGCACAATATTTGTTTTTACTCCGGTGGATGAATGTTGATATCCCGCTGGCGCAGGGATTTTGCCTGGCAGCTTTGTTTTTTTGGGTGATGGCAGTTATACCATCATTCGCGCTTACAGAGCTGGGCATAAAGGGTGCCGTGAGTATCTACATTTTCGGACATTTTTCGCCCAACACAATAGGTATCGTTACCGCCACAACAGGTATCTGGCTGCTGAACCTCATAGTGCCATCCATTTTGGGCAGTTTACTAATTTTGAGAATGAAATGGCTACGATAGCAAAAAGTGATCAGTTTGTTTACAGTAAAAGGGTTGAATGGTCGTTATTTCAACGGGCGATAGGTAGTGGGCTGGTATTGGTTCTGCTCTTACTCTTTGCGGCCGGTACACCTGCAAGAGCACAAAAGGATTTTTGCTTTTCCAAGAATATCAGTTTTAACGCCGGTGAGCGCCTCACGTTTCAGGTATATTACAACATGGGATTTATCTGGATCAATGCCGGCAACGCTGTATTCAGTGCCACTCGCACAGAGATCAACGGTCGTAAGGCACTCTATCTGGCCGGCGACGGCAGAACAGACAAGTCGTATGACTGGTTTTATAAAGTGC
This sequence comes from uncultured Bacteroidota bacterium, assembly GCA_903824665.1. Taxonomy (GTDB): domain Bacteria; phylum Bacteroidota; class Bacteroidia; order Chitinophagales; family Chitinophagaceae; genus Nemorincola. Next base: position 254,845 of record CAIJXT010000015.1, read on the forward strand.
GGGACCTGTATGAAAGCTATATAGACGAAGAAACGCTGTTGCCTTTGCGGTTTGTCCGAAATGTAAATGAAGGCGGGATGAAGTACAAGCACGATGCAATTTTTCACCGTGGCAAAAAGGAAGTTGTAAACAATGGCAAGACTTACCCCATAACGCCCTGCACACAAGATGTATTGTCTGCTGTATATTTTGCCCGCAATATTGACTACAGCCTGTATAAACCCGGCGATCGCATACCATTCGAAATGTTTCTTGATGACAAGGTATATCCTTTGTACATCAAGTACCTTGGTAAAGAACGCATCGAAACTCGTAGAGGTGTGTTTAATGCTATCAAGATCGTACCGCTGCTGATAGAGGGCACCATGTTCAAAGGGGGAGAAGGCATGGCTGTTTGGGTTAGCGATGACAAAAACCACCTGCCGCTAAGGGTAAGCAGCCCCATTATTGTGGGCACGATCAAGGCTGATCTGATGGAATACCAAAACCTGCGTAATCCGTTTGATGCACTTGTGAGTCTTAAATAAGCTGTCTAAAACAGGCGTTTATTCTGCCGTATCGACAAAAGGTAGGACTCAAGGTCTTTTGATGGCTTTAACCATACCAACATAACGGTATAAATGACAACGATCACCGAACTGCGTAAAACGGTATCGAATACAGGGTACAGGTATGTATGCGCCTGACGGGTGAAGAAATGAGGCAAAAAGTAACCGGCAGCAAGCGCCGGCAGGGCAGCAGCAACAACCAGAAGCGTTTTGCGGGAAAAGGGCAGCATACGCAGTTTTCGCCAAACGAAAATACACTTCACCGTATTAAAGACCACTATCGTAGCTGTGGTGCTCCATGCAGCACCAAAAATACCATAGTCCGGCACCAACGTCCTGATCAGGATAAACAGAACAACCAGTAACGAAATTGACAGGTAGAAATTGAATTTGTAGTAGTTGGCAATAGAAAGCACCTGATCGTTCATACCGGTGGCGATATTCACCATATTACCAATGAACAGGATCAGGAAAACCGGTACAATATCATCATACCCGTCTTTGATAAGCAACACTACATTACTAAGATTGCAACATAATAATAATGCTATTGCCACTGTCGCAATAAAGATGTTTACAGACGAGCGCAGAAACAAATCAGCTGCCTTCGGCAGGTCGTTTTCGGCAAACGCCTTTGCCAAAACGGTAAAGCTGGCTGGTATGAGTGCCTTTAGGGGCAATTGCAGAAATGAAATAAGAAAAACCGCCACTCTGTATACGGCCACCGCACTGAAACCCTGATGATCATAGAAAGGCAGCAGCAAAGCATCCATGTACCCTATCAGCAAAACCGAGGCAGTGAGCAGAAAATGATACCATGAAAAATGAACCATTTCGCGGTATTCGCTTTTTGTGAGATCTGTTATGTGCCGCGAAAACCCAAAATCCCGGGTTCTGGTGGCCAGCAACAGCATTATGAAAACTGGCAATAGGTATACCAGCACTGTGCCGATGACCAATGTACTGAACCCAACATAGCCGAATGCAAAAAGTAGAATCAACGCTATGCTGGCTACGCGCAACACCACCTCGCGCATAAAAGCAGATATGGCAACCTTCATTTGCGATCCCAGATACTGCTCTAACAGGACCAGATAAATAAATAGCAGCGTAAAAACCGGTAGCCAGACAAAATACTGAGCCATGAGCGGCTGATCGGCCGGCTGAAAATGATTGAGTATCCACTGCCGGGCTAACATATAAACTATGCCAGCAACAGCCGCGATAACACCTGGCAATAGTAAGCACCAGGTTATCAGCAGCCTTTTTCGCTTCACATCGTCGGCAAACCTGTGTATGTAAACTACCAGAGTGCTGTTTAACCCCAGCAACAATATTTGCGACAATGAAACAGCGTAATTGGTAAAGTTGCCGAGAAAGCCTAGTTCCCTTTTGCCTATATACTTTGTAGAAAGCCAGATAATAGCAGCACCCAGAATTGCTCCAAGTGCAGTAACAATAGAATTTTTTACTGATTGCCGAAAGACAATACCCATATGAACAAAGGTAGAGAAACCAGACATAGTATAAAACCACCTGCCGAATAAGCGGATTTATTTAACTTTGATTTTTCGGATCGATTCGCGATCACAATAAAAAGAGCAAATGTCCCCCAAACTTAAGAGAATCATCCGCAAGCTAAAATCTTTCGGGCCGGTAATGAAAGGAATTGGTAATGTTACTTTTTCTCAGTTCGGCGAAGATATCATCATGTTAAGAATGCTGGAAAGGTATAAAGTAGCAAACGTCACTTACCTGGATATAGGTGCTAACGAGCCTATCAGCAGCAGCAATACTTATAATTTCTATCTCAGAGGTTATAAAGGCGTACTTATAGAGCCAAATGCTGATCTGTGCGCATGGTTGAAAAGCGCGCGCCCTAATGACACTGTGCTGAATTTCGGCATTGGCAGCGGCAACGAGAAAGATGCGGATTATTATATGTTTGGATCAAAGCATACCGCGTTGAATACCTTCTCAAAAGATGACGCACTGAACAGCGAACGGGAGGGTATGCCGATAAAACAGGTGGTAAAACTACCCCTTAAAGACGTGAATGAAGTGATCGCTGAACATTTCGCGGGTGCACCTACAGTCATTTCTCTGGATGTAGAGGGATTGGATGAGATAATACTGGATCGTCTGGACTTTGAAAAATATCAACCACTTCTGGTATGTGTGGAAACGGTGAATTTTAAGGTAAAAGGAGAACTGAACAAACGGAAGAGTATTCTGGACCTAATGCTTTCAAAAGGGTATTTTATATACGCTGATACACATGTGAATACAATATTTTGTTCGCGTAAAGCGCTCAATAAATTAATTGACAACTAATGCGACACCACGCTGCAATGCAAATTTGCAGGAACCACAAACCATATAGTATATATTTGCTCAAAAAAACTGATGAAAAAGGCCCTGATTACCGGTATTACAGGCCAGGACGGTGCATATCTGGCAGAATTGTTGCTCAGCAAAGGGTATGAAGTACACGGGATCAAGCGTCGTACATCGCTGATCAATACCTCCAGAATCGACCACTTGTATCGTGACCCTCACGAAACCAATGTCAGATTCAAGTTGCATTATGGCGATCTGACCGACTCTACCAATATCATTCGTATCATTCAGGAAGTACAGCCAGATGAAATCTACAATCTTGGTGCAATGAGCCATGTGCAGGTAAGTTTTGAAGAACCTGAGTATGTGGCTAATACCGACGCAACCGGCACACTCCGCATACTTGAAGCGATCAGAATACTGGGTCTGGAAAAGAAAACCCGGATATACCAGGCATCAACCTCTGAGCTCTATGGGAAAGTGCAAGCTGTTCCCCAGAGCGAGACCACTCCATTTTATCCAAGATCTCCCTATGGCGTAGCGAAATTGTATGCGTTCTGGATCACCGTAAACTACCGAGAAGCATATGGCATGTATGCCTGCAATGGTATTTTATTCAATCATGAAAGCCCTTTGAGAGGTGAAACCTTTGTGACCCGCAAAATTACAAGGGGTGTTGCAGAGATCGTATTAGGTTTGAAGAAGAAACTATGGCTGGGTAATCTGGATGCGAAGCGCGACTGGGGTCACGCAAAAGACTTTGTAGAAGCTATGTGGCGGATACTGCAGCAGCCCGAGCCGGAAGACTTTGTTATCGCAACCGGGGTCACTACATCCGTCCGCGATTTCGTAAAACTGGCTTTCTTCCATGCCGGGGTCGAAATGGAATTCAAAGGCGAAGGGGAGCAGGAAACAGGGATTGTAAGCAAAGTATTGAATCCGGATTGCAAGGTAGCCGTGGGCGATGTTCTGGTAGAGGTCGACAAGCGCTACTTCCGCCCTACTGAGGTAGATTTGCTGTTGGGCGACGCCACAAAAGCAAAAGAAAAGCTGGGTTGGGTTCCCCGATACACCCTTGATGAACTGGCAAAAGAAATGGTATTCTCGGATCTGGAGCATTTCAGAAAGCAAATTGTTCTTGATCAATCAGGGTTCCTTACGGTCAATCAATACGAATAATGGAGTTATCAGCTAAAATATTTATTGCCGGGCACAGAGGAATGGTAGGGGCGGCTCTGGTACGAAAATTGCGCATCGACGGGTGCGAAAATTTGCTGTTGCGCACATCATCAGAGCTTGATCTGAGAAATCAGCAGCAGGTAAATGATTTTTTTGAACAACACCAACCCGATTATGTAGTGATTGCTGCTGCAAGGGTAGGTGGAATAGTTGCAAACAATACATTCAGGGCTGAATTTTTGTACGAAAATCTTGCAATTGAGGGCAATATTATTCATGCCGCATATGTGAACAAAACAAAAAAATTGCTTTTTCTTGGCAGTTCGTGCATATACCCCAAACTGGCACCGCAACCATTGAAGGAAGAATATTTGCTTACCGGACTTCTGGAACAGACCAATGAACCTTACGCTATTGCTAAAATAGCAGGGATCAAATTGTGCGAAGCTTACCGGGATCAGTACGGATGTAATTTTATCTCGGCAATGCCCACTAATTTGTATGGAATGGGCGACAACTACCATCTGCAGCACTCACATGTCATTCCGGCATTGATCAGAAAGTTTCATGAAGCAAAAACTGCCGGGAGTGCTGTTACCGAGATCTGGGGATCAGGGTCACCAATGCGTGAATTCATGTTTGTAGATGATCTGGCAGATGCCTGTTTGTTTTTACTTCGCAACTATGATGAGCGCAGTTTTATCAATGTAGGCAGTGGGGAAGAAGTATCGATTAAAGATCTGGCATACATGGTGAAGCAAGTTGTTGGATTTGAGGGAGATATCGTCTTCGATACCACAAAGCCGGACGGAACACCACGAAAACTCATGGATAGCAGCAGGCTGCATAGTCTTGGATGGCGGCATCAGGTGTCGCTGAATACCGGATTGGACCTCGCATATCGCTCTTTCCTGAATGAGCATTCCTGATCAGGCATTTTCTTTACCCATTTTTACTTTAAGGCGGTACAGCATTTTCCCTGTCTTGCTTTCCAGCAGATGATGCAACCCGGTGAGGCGCCAGCCCCATAACGTCTGTTTTACAGATCGGCCGTAATACTTACGGTATTGCGCATACGATTCATGCATTGCCTTCACATAGTTTGCAGAGCTCACCCCCGTCGGATCAAAAGTAGCAAGTGGCGCGTCGATAAATGTTGACTTTTCATCTGCGATCCGGCAGAGAAAGTCATAGTCCATAGCCATTTTCAGATTCGTGTCAAACAGTCCATGTTTGTCGTACAGTGTTCTGCGCACATACATCGTTGGGTGCATTGTACCGCGCATGCCCCGGTAGAGTTTATTCCTGTCAAAAGGCTTTCCAATAGCTACCCATATACCACCCCGCAAGGTATTGAGCTTGCCATGGCACCACATCAGCGAAGGGTCCTTTTCAAACGCTTCCTGAACGCGTTGTAAAACAGACTCGTCAGCCAATTTGTCGCCCGAGTTGAGCAGATTGGTTATCTCACCTTTCGCCATCAGGATACCCTTATTGAAGGCATCGGATATGCCCTTGTCTCGTTCGCACAGCCATTTCCGGTACGGTGGTTGCGTCGTACTTTCCAGATAGTTTTTTATATCACTTTTCGTAGATCCATCTATGATAAGATGCTCAAAGGGTATCACACGCTGACTGTCAACAGAAGCGCACGTAGCAATGAGATCTTCGGGATTGTTAAAGCAAATAGTGATGATGGAAATACGGTTCATGAGGGACAAAATAAGGACATTTTAATCATACCTGATTTGGTGGTATTACAGGAATTTCACTAGTAGGCGTGATATGAATACTGCATCTACGATTTAGAAGTGGAATAAACACTATTTTTACGAAGTTTCTGAATTATGTACTACTTTTAAAGGCTCAAATTAAAAAAATAAATCAATATGGCGGAAACGCTGGGAATGCTTTGTGATAAATTGACCATTGTCAAGTTAAAACAATATCATACTGAAGATGAAAAGAGGCTTGAAAGCCTTGGTTCACAGGAAAAGATGTTGCAAAACGAGATCGATGAATTCGTTGCACAGGCAATAGCCGGTGCGATTCCGGTGGAGCGGCTTTCGTTCGCAGCAAACAAAGTATTCAAAAAAGAGGGAAATGTCGTGCAGGAAATACACGGCTCAATGGGCTCGGTGTTTTCACAATTGGCCGATGTGAACTGTAAATTGTGGCACGAACAGGAAAAAGTATATGAATTTGAGCAAGTGCCTGAGGCAGAAAAGAACCACGTAGTAAAGCAATTGGCGTTACTAAATCTGGAACGGAATAAGTGTATTGATGCTATCGACAAGCAATTTGTTGATTTGATTACAACCAAGAAGCAGTAATTTATGCATATCAGAAAAAGAACAACATGCCGGGTTTGCGGATCATCATCGCTTACCAGAGTAATAGATATAGGCGAGCAATATTTGCAGGGATCATTTATTAAGCCCGGCAAAGAGCTACCCTCTTCCAGAAAAATACCCTGTACGCTGATGCGCTGCAATCCGCAAACTGATGAACACGCTTGCGGGTTGTTGCAAATGGAATATTCAGTACCTCCTGAAATTCTGTACGCAGCATATTGGTACCGGTCCGGAACAAATGCCACCATGCGCAATCACCTGAAAGGCATTGTAGATGCTGTTGTAGCAATGATGCCACGCCCCATCAATAAAGTATTGGATATCGGTTGCAACGATGGCACCCTTTTGGGATACTATAACCCTGAAATAAAGAGGTACGGAGTCGATCCTTCCGACATTGCTATGGCGATTCCGGATAAGGAAATAACCGTTGTGAAAGATATATTTCCCTCTATAGAGTTGTTCAAGGTAATAGGTGATGGCGTTTTTGACGTCATTACGTCTATCGCGATGTTCTATGATCTCGAAAATCCGGTTGCGTTCGTAAAGGGAATTAAAAAGATTCTCTCAAACGACGGGATCTGGGTATTCGAGATGTCTTATATGCCACATATGCTCCAGCTGGATTCCTATGACACAATCTGTCATGAACACCTTGAGTATTATAGCCTTGCAGTTGTGGAGAATATCCTCAAAATGGCGGGCATGAAGGTCTTCAAAATTGAATTGAACGACTCTAATGGAGGCAGTATCAGGTGTTATGCTACACATGAGCACAATCTGATTTTCAACGCCAACGAAAATTCTAAACTACTTGACGAAATCAGGTTAAAGGAATTCGATATGGAGCTGGATACAGACAAACCCTATACCGCTTTTCAGGAGCGTATCAATGTGCTTAAAGTGGAGCTGTATGAAACGCTCAAACAGTTAAAATTCAAAGGGAAAACAATTCATATTTATGGTGCATCAACTAAGGGGAATACAATCCTGCAATGGTGCGGCATTGATAAGGAATTCATTGACTTCGCAGCTGAAAGAAATCCAGATAAATACGGGGCCAGAACACTTGGAACCGATATTCCAATAATCAGTGAGGCAGAGTCAAGAGCGATGAAACCTGACTACTATTTGGTTCTGCCTTGGCATTTCAAGAAGGAATTCATGGAGCGTGAACAAGCTGCTCTTGACAGTGGAACAGGCTTCATTTTTCCTTTGCCTAAACTCGAGATCATAACGAAAAACAGCTAGTTCCGCGCAGCACTGGCCACCGCTTGCAGACCATTTACTATGAAAAAAGCGATAATTTTTGGCGCCAACGGACAGGATGGACATTATCTGAACGGATTATTGGCTGAAAAAGGATTCGATGTTATTGGGATATCCAGATCGGGTAATTGGCTACATTGCGATATTGGTGACTATGAAAACGTATCATCAGTTGTCAAAACGTACAAACCGGATATTGTGTTTCATCTGGCTGCAAACTCAACGACAAGGCATGATGCTATTTTTGAGAACCATGCCACTATAAGCACAGGCACCTTTAACCTGCTGGAAGCTGTATATAAACATAGCCCCGCAACCAAGGTTTTTCTTTCCGGCAGCGGCCTTCAATTCAGAAATACGGGTATGCCCATTAGTGAGTCTGACCCTTTTGAGGCCACAAGTCCCTATTCTGTGAGCCGCATTCAATCGGTGTATGCCGCACGGTATTACAGATCGCTTGGGGTAAAGGCATACTTTGGCTACTTCTTCAATCACGAAAGCCCCATGCGGCCGGAAAGGCATATGAGCAAGAAGATCGCAAATTTTGCAGTTGCCGTTTCGCATGGAAGTCAGGAAAAATTAACGATCGGCGACATATCTGTTAAGAAGGAATGGACCTTTGCCGGCGATATTGTCGACGCCATTTACACACTAGTCATGCAAGATGAGGTTTTTGAAGCCACAATCGGCTCTGGTTTTGCATACTCCATAGAACAGTGGCTGGAAGTGTGCTTTGGTCTTGTGAACAAAGACTGGCATGATTATGTATTGCAGCAACCCGGATTCAAAGCAGAATACGACATACTTTATTCAAATCCGGCTACGATACACGCCCTTGGGTGGACACCCAAAGTGTCGTTTGATGCGCTCGCCCGAATGATGGTTCTTTCCTGATGAACAAGCAAATGAACATACTGTTGGTGCATTTGCATTCGAACGGAGACTGCCTGTATGCCACTGCCGTTGCCCGGCAAATAAAGCATGACTATCCGGGATGCACTCTTACATGGGCGGTGGCTTCGTTTTCCAAAAGCGTTGTTGAGCACAATCCGTTTGTAGATACAATACGTGAAATCCCGGGGGTGAATAAGAACAACAGCACCACCATACACAGGGCATTAAAGAAAGAAGTGCTCGGGCAAAAGCAGAATGGAGTGTATGATGAGGTCTTTTTCACCCAGCTGATTGATGACAACCTTGCAAACTATGACGGCTGTATCCGATCTGGCATTTTCAGAGGCTATGACCGACCTATTACTGTTGATATAACACCTGTATTGCGGCTAACCGATTCTGAAAAAGACAAAGTGAGGCTTTTTGCTGTCCGCCACAAACTATCCTCCTATCAGCATGTTGTGTTGTTCGAATTTGCGCCGCAAAGCGCGCAACTGGCGATCACCACAGAAATGGCAATCGAAATTGCCCGGCAATTGACGGCGAACGGCAAGACGGCGGTAATATTATCATCGGCAAACAAAATCAATTCTGGGTCTGTCGAAATTATAGACGGGAGCGAAATGACCCTCAGAGAAACAGCAGAGCTCTCCCATTATTGTACTTTGCTGATTGGGTGCTCGAGTGGCATAAGCTGGATTACCACGTCTGATGCTGGTAAGCCACTGCCTATGTTGCAGATTCTGGACCCCTATTCCCCCTGGGTAAACCCTATGTCGAGAGATTTCGAACGTTTTGGATTAGCATCTGACCGGCTGATTGAGATCTACGAAAACGATATGAATCTCATTGTTAATTGCGCACTTGACATTATGAGTGGCGATTTTAAAGAAGTAAAGAAGAAGTACTTCAAGCCGCTACCATTACACTTTATTGGCACGAGCAGAGGCATCTACAATATGCTGTGCTTTCTGCAGTTCAAAGCCATCGCACGACACATCCGCATCAATATTTCTGTTTTTGGCTACCATCCGCTGCTCATCAAAGCGATAGTGTGGGGACTGGTAAGTGCCCCTTTCAAATTAATTAAGAATTTGTTTTTTAAGTATATTGTAAAAAAATTTGCATAAATTCGCTTTATATTATCACTTATTCACCAAACAAAAACTCCTATCCTATGAGCCGCATATCTTATCTGATTGTCTATTTGTGTTGCCTCTCAATTTCCGCTATTGCACAACCTGGTGTAATATCTACAATCGCCGGAAACGGTATTGCTGGTTATGGCGGTGAGAGTGTTACCGCTACTGCCTCCCCAATATATCATCCTGCAGAATGTGCTATTGATGGTGCGGGCAATTTATATATATCAGAATATGCAAATCACAGGGTCCGTAAGATTTCTCCGTCAGGAGTTATTGTTACCGTTGTTGGTACCGGTACAAGCGGGTTTTCGGGCGATGGAGGCCCAGCTACACTGGCTCGTTTGAACAGCCCTTATGGACTGGCTATTGACGCCGCGAACAACTTATATATTGTAGATTGCATGAACCAAAGAATCCGAAAAGTGAGCCCATCAGGAATAATTTCGACTGTGGCCGGAACTGGGGTGGCCGGATATGGGGGTGATGGGGGTGCCGCAACCGCAGCAAAACTCTGGAATCCCAATTACATTACACTGGACAACTCTGGAAATATCTATGTTTCTGATAATGGCAACCACCGAATAAGGCTTATCAATACATCCGGTATCATTAAAACAATAGCTGGCAACGGCATTGCTGGCTACCTCGGCGATGGCGGCCAGGCCACAGCAGCAAGAATTAACTATCCTGCCGGGGTACATGTTGATGTTGCTGGCAACCTGTACATATCTGACTTTAGCAACAATGTGATTCGTAAGGTAACCCCGGGAGGTGTGATTTCTACAATAGTTGGTACTGGTGTCGCCGGATCGTCGGGCGATGGAGGTGCTGCATTATCTGCACAACTGAACAGACCGCAAGACGTGAACTTTGATGTTTCAGGCAATATGTATATCGCCGACACCTGGAACGAAAAAGTCAGGATTATTAATCCATCAGGTGTGATCTCTACATTTGCCGGCACTGGCGTTACGGGCTATAGTGGCGATGGTGGACCAGCTGTTTCTGCCAAGTTGAACAAGGTTGATGGCATTTGTTTTGATGCAGCTGGCAATTTGATCATTGCGGATGTTTATAACCACCGTGTCCGGAGAATAGGTGGCCCATCAAATTTCCCACCCGTATTTGCTTCAGGTGACTCAGCTAACCTTGTTTTATGCATATCTGAAACGACAATTACAAGCCCGATTGATACTTTGTTAAAAGCGCTAGATGCCAATTCTGGTCAGACACTGACGTGGACTGCCATTACTACACCAGCAAACGGGATTGTTGCAGGCACATACACAACAACATCAACAAGTGCAACCATTACGCCGGCGGGATTCACATACTCGCCCACGGTGGGTTATACCGGAATTGACAGTTTCAGAATACGTGTCAGCGACGGTATCGCGGCCGATACCATTGTTGTCCGGGTTGCAATAAAGTCCGTACCGATTCCCACACTGATAAGTGGTATTGATAGTGTTTGCGCGGGCGCTAATGTGACCCTGACAGCTGCGGCGGGAGGCGGCACCTGGAGTTCGACAAACGGAAGCCTGGCAACAGTAAACAGTGGGGGTGTTGTAACTGGCATTGCAGCCGGTATAGTGTCTATCGATTACACCTTATCCAATGAATGTGGTTTTGCCACATCATCGTACCCAGTAGAAGTGCTTAATAGTGACGATTGTTTGTCTGCGACAAAGGAGGTTTACACCTTACATCACCATAGTTTGTTCCCCAATCCAAACAATGGAGTTTTCACTCTACGTTATTCTTCCCAGTCTGACCAGGAAGTGTCATATAGCGTAACGAACTTACTTGGTCAAGTTTTACAAACAGGCCAATTGCAAACCAATGTTTCAGCGAACATCTCTGTTATTTTACCCAACGGCGTATATCTTTTTCAGATTGCCAGCAGTTCAGAGAAATGGCTACAGATAATTCAAATCCAGAAGTAGTTTACGTGCAACGAACGAATTAATTATCGCAAGTGGTGTTTGACCTTCATTTCAGAACCTCGGTTTTGAATCTACCCTTTTGAGCTGAATGATAGTTGCACCCATTTCAGGGAAGTGAATGCACATTCCAATTAACCATGGCAATGATAGCTATGTTCATACGTTTCATAGTATGTACCAATGCCACAAATACGAAACGAATCAGTTATACCACTTTGAATGGTGCGATCAGTGACAAGACACGCGTCTTATCGAAGGGTTCGTCGAAGGCGGCGGTAGCGGATATTTTGGGCATTACACCGTCGTTATAATAGATATTTGGCAGGCCGGACACGTTTATGCCATTTTGCATCAGGTTATCCTCGCCGTTGTAATAGGTTTGCAATGGAATGGTAGGGGGTATGTTGTTGCTGATCCAGGGAGTGGGTGTCTCTGGTGCGCTTATGGGTGCGAGCCTGCGCACGTGCCGCACATAGGCAGCATGGCGTCCTTCGGTCTCGAGCAGCTGGAATGCCTGCGTAAGAATCGCGTTGTTATCGAGCAAAGCAGGCATCTGACCCTGCAACGCGTGTATACCTGTGTCTTCGAAAATCTGTGCCAGTATCAGGAAAGTCTTATAGTCGCTGAATGGCGTATATGTGCCGCCTTTTGTAAAGTCGTATGCAGCAGGCACATATGGTGCAACGGTAGTAGGATGAGTATAGTTTTTCGGAGTGAATGGTACACCGCCGAGCGATTTGATGGTATTGATCAGAAAAGTGACATGCGCTTTTTCGTGTGCTTCAATAGCTTTGAAGCCTGCCATATCGTTGGCAGGTATGAGGCCGCCCGTGTTGGTACCCTGACGATAATAGGTATACTCGAGATACTCGAATTCCAAAGCAAGGTTGAGGGCATCAATTACGGCATCTGTCGTTTTTCCATAAGCCTTGTTGAACATGGCGCCAATAGCAAATGGCAATGCTGCCAATGCTACCTTGGAGCCGAAGTTCTTGAACACTTCACGGCGTCCGCTGAGGCGTTCGTAAACTTCAGGGTCTGCCTTTTCAATATCGCTCAGTATATGCTTAAAGTTCATGATTGTTACAGATTAGAAAGTAGGTAATTTACTGGAGTCAAACTTGGTTTCGATATACTTTTCGAGCATGTTGAAACCCGGCAACGGAGCTATAACACGATCCAGTCCGTTGGCATCGAGGATGGTACCATCGCCAAAGGAATTGTGCGTAAGTATGTTGCGAACATAACCTGCGTGACGTGCATCAACGGATGCCATCTTGCCCAGCGTAATGATGTATTCTTTATTGGTAAGCACGCGAATCACACCATTGTACGCCGCTACAGAAAGATCTTCGAGCGTAGACGCGTGTGTGAGGAAGCTCTTTTTGTCGGCAAATGTGACTGCAGATAGCTGCGGGGTGATGATCTTGACGGCATCTTTTCCGAGGAGCAATTTGAAGAACTCGCGATGTGTTACTTCCTGATCGCGGAGATCTACCTGCAATTCGGTTTCTATGGCTGATATACCGTAGTAGGGAGTTGCTACTGCCTGCGTATAGAACGCAACGGTAACCTGCTTCAGGATATAGAGATAGTTGAGCAGACCGGTGTCGCCCTCGCCCACATAGGTAGCACTAGCGGGGGTTCTGCGGCAGGCTGCAAACAACAAACCAGCCCCTGCGATACCACCAGCCAACTGGAAAAACCGGCGCCTTGATGAATCAAAAACCATTTCTGTTTCTTCCACCTGTGTGTTGGCAGGTGAGTTGTCTATTTTCATAAGTTTCATTTATAAACCAGAGCGGATATTCACATCCCGATCTGTACAAAACTGACTATCAAGCCTTAAAATTAATAAAAGCACGGTTCAAAGCAATAGACGGCAGCTTATCTGAAAAATGAGCCTGCAGACCATTGCCTGTTACCTAAAGGTTATAAAGTTATTCAGAAAATTCAGGAAAAAAAATTCTGGGGGTATATAATGCGAAAAAACAGATGATGCGGCGGGTAGATACAGACACAGCCTTTGCCGACGACAAACATAAGGGAGCCTGCTATACATTAATAAAGGAGCGAATGATCGCTCCTTTATTAAGACTATTACCAGTGTATACTCCTTTCGGGTGCAGCCCGAACAGGATAAGAATTACTTGATATTTACTTTGTCGTTGAGGTCAGAATCAACGAGAATACGACCGCAATGCTCGCATACGATGATCTTTTTGTGCTGGCGGATTTCGCTCTGGCGCTGTGGGGGAATTACATTGAAGCAACCACCACATGAGTCGCGAACGATAGGTACAACAGCCAGACCATTGCGATAGCTACTGCGAATACGCTCGTAAGCAGAGAGCAGGCGTGTTTCAACCTTTTCTTTGGCTTCGTTTGATTTTTCGGCGAGCATCTGCTCTTCTTTTTCTGTTTCCACAGATATTTTTTCGAGCTCTTTGCGTTTGATGCCGAGTGCTTCTTCTACTTCGTTGATCTTTTCTTCGGTTCTTACGCGGGCGTTGGTACGCTCTCTGAGTTCAAAACTAGCGTCTTTGATATGCTTGTCGTTGAGTCTTACTTCAAGTTCCTGCATTTCCATCTCTTTGTTGATGGCTTCAAATTCGCGGTTGTTCTTTACATTGTCCTGCTGCTTCTCATATTTCTTGATGAGTGCCTGAGCTTCTTTCTTAGCGTTGGTCTTGTTTTCTATGAAAGCCTCTACAGTGTTGATTTCTGTGTTGATGTTGTTAATACGAGTCTGTAACCCTTCGATCTCGTCTTCCAGGTCTTTTACTTCCATCGGCAGTTCGCCTTTGAGTGTTTTGATCTCATCGATCTTTGAATCGATCTTTTGTAAAGCGAGAACGGAAGTCAGCTTTTCTTCGAATGAAAAGTCTTTAACGGTAGCCATATCAGCAAAAATATTTTACAGGATTGGTTGATAAATTTGATAAAAGAATGGCAAAATTAGGGAATTTTTTCTTAAGTATAGCCTCAAATATTTCTGAGGTGTACTGTTCGCTCTCATAATGGCCGATGTCTGCTATGATGATTTTTCCTTCTGCATCGAAAAACTGGTGGTATTTGTAATCGGCAGTAATAAAAATATCTGCTCCTGCGCGTATCGCATCGGCCAGTAGAAAACTGCCCGAACCGCCACAGAGAGCCACCCGGCTCACCGGACGACCAGACAGTGCAGTGTGGCGAATACAATCCGTTTGCATATGTTTTTTGATGTGTGCAAGCGCATTTTGCTCATCCATAGGTTTACGGAAATTGCCTACCATGCCTGATCCCACCTCTGATGCGGAATTGGGGAGTGGTATTATCTCCCACGCCACCTCTTCGTAAGGATGCGCCGCGCGCAATGCCTGGAGCAGTGCTGCCTCCTGGTGGCGCTGAAAGAGCACTTCAATCTTCACCTCTTCGACATACTCGCGGGGTCCGCCGGCGCTACCTATTGCAGGGTTAGCACCGGGTGCAGCACGAAATGTGCCGGTGCCCGTGGTATTGAAACTGCACTCGCTGTACTGGCTGATGTGGCCGGCACCTGCGGCGAAAAGGGCATCGCGAACCTGGTGGGCAGCATCGACCGGAGCATAGGTGTATAGTTTTGCAAGTATGTTGCTTTTGGGTGCCAGAATGTGGGTGCTGACGAGCCCTAGTTTTTCTGCAATTTTGGCATTTACCCCCTGCCTCACATTATCCAGATTGGTGTGCGCGGCATAGATACAGATGTCGTTCTTAATGGCCATGCGAACGACACGCTCTACAAAGGTGCGACCGGTGATTTTTTTGAGACCGGAGAATATAAGTGGGTGGTGCGCGACAATCATATTACAACCACGGGCAATAGCCTCGGCAACCACCTCTTCGGTGACATCGAGCGAAATGAGTATACCGGTGACGGGATCGGTGGGGGAGCCTACCTGAATTCCACAATTATCGTATCCTTCCTGAAGTGCCAGCGGGGCGAATGCCTCGATCGCGGCGGCAATATCTTTGACTGTGTACGTCATAAATCTCACGGACTAATGGGATGTACAATTTAGAAATTGCGCACTCCGGTGAAAAAATTTTCAAAAAACTCAAACTATTGATTATCAACACTTTATTCTAAAATTTTTGCGCACTTTTTGCGCACTTTTGCTCAGGCAACCGGATTGCTACAGTACCCGTACCCATTCTATTTCTGCAATTTCGTGTGCACTGTGAGGTGTGGCACACTGAAGAAGTGCGGCACACCAGCGGGCAAGAGTGGGTGCGCAATTTTGTTTTTGCGCAGTGTGTGCAATTTTTTTTGAAAAATCATAAGTAATTGATTTTGAGGGCTTTAGTTTTTAATTTTTGCGCACTTTTTGCGCACTTTTGCGCAGATAGGGATTGGGAATTGTGCCTCGTCCCGAAATAGGTTTACACGTTTTTACATAATCCCTGTTTTTTTGCCGGCACAATGACTGCCGAACTGTGCTTGCCGCTGTGCCTATAGCCACAAAAACTGAGCCAAAGTAACGCTTTGGGCATTAAAGATATTCACAAGTTTTGATGAAACAATGAAGGCAACAGCAGACTATTTAATAACCGGATCGAGGCCAAGTTTAATCTGTTCCTGCTCTTCGCGGCTTTTCTTGTCGAGGATGACCAGCATAGCGAGCGGAATATAGAAGAGCGCCGCAACCTTGTGGGTTTCGATGAGCTCTGAAAAGAAGTTATTGATAAAGCCGGCAGCAATGCACATGATGAGCCCCATGGTGCACCATTTGTAAAACTTGTCTTTGAACCGGTGATAGATCTTTTGTGCCTTTGCTACTACCAGCATCATGAAAATGGTATAGAGTATCATAGCTGGCCACCCCTGCTCTACCAGCATATACAGAAAATAGTTGTGCGTGGTGGATTGCTCGGGGTTTCGGCTCACGTAGGTGCGGAAAGATGTAACCGTATAGGGCTTGTAGAAATAATAAAATGAGCGGGGGCCATAGCCTGTGAGCGGACGGTCTTTGCTCATGCGCACTGCAGCGATCCAGCGGTAGAGGCGTTCCATGGACGACATGTCGGTACCACGGAAAGTAGCGATAACGTGGTCTGTAAAGTTGCGCCGCATATAGGTGTGCTCGAAATCGGGTCTAAAATCGATATACTTATTGTTGGGGACCATGTAGCACATGAGCAAAATGATCAGTGCATAAAAGCCGGGCATGACCAGATTGGCAAGGCGCATACGGATAGCGATACCGACCACAGCTGCAAAAATAACCGCAACCACTGCTGCACGGGCGTAAGCAAAACCTATGCCTGCCGTGAAAAGAAGGATGGTGACAATCAAGGCAGATCTGATAAAAATGTTGCGTTTGCGTACGAGTGGCCAACACGTAACGATGAGCAACGGGAAAAACATGGAGAGGACTGTAGAATAGTCGACATGATTATAATACAACTGTGTGATGGCCCTCTGAATCTTGTGAAAGGCGAAGTTGTACATGGAATGGTGTACGAGTATTACAATGACCGTAGCCAGCATGGGTACCAGCAGTACGAAAAACCCCTTTACAAAATCTTTCTTTTCCTGAAATATCCAGATAGGGAAGATGAAGAAGCTGACCAGCAACCACGACTTGACGAGCAGGAACTTGAAGGAAAAAAACAGCATCTCAGAAAAGATGACCGCAACTATGGTCCAGAGAAACTGCAGAACAACGACGAGTACCAACGGATCGCGCCAGAACCACTGCGGTATAATAGCAGGATTGCGTGCAAGCATAACCAGAAACAGCGCCAAAAACAACCACATCATAGGCTGGTCTGGCAGTGTGAGGGAGAGCGTATCGCCCGCAAAGCTAAGCTGAATGGATGGGGGGATAGTGAACAGGAAAATCCAGTACGCGGTTTTCCAGTTAACACCCATGAGAATGATATACAGATAGGCGAGCGGGGCAGCCAAAAAGTAATAGCTACCGGTAAATGCTACCAGTATTATAGAAAGAAACAGCACCGAAACCGATGCTATTGTAAACCACCTATTTTGGATTGCTGCAAACATTTATCGTTCAACCGCATTTAGTTTGCGGTAGTAGGCCATCATTAACACATACAATGTGCTGAAGAAAAAAGACAGCAAGGCTGCTGCAGTAAGCGTAAGCGGAGCGCCGAGTCCGGCAGGGTTTACCGGTGGCAGCGCACGGGTTATGACCTTCAGGAAATCCATAGCACTGTTGGTAGTGGCGTAAAACTCATTGAGGGCAGATATATAATGTGCCCGGTCTGCAACCAACTGGTCTTTAATAGACTCGATATTCTGGATTTCCTCTATTGCCCGTCCGTAACCCTTGCCACCACCTTTTATCTCGCTTACCAGTACATTCTGCCTTGAAGGGCTGATGATGGAGTAAATGCCATACTGGTCGCGCATGTTGGCGAGGGTATCTGTGAGTGCAATAATAGAACTATCGAGCTTGATAACCTGGTCGTTGATAGACTTGTGTATACCGTTTTTGATGTAGGTATAGTACTGGCGATACGTTTCTTCCAATACTTTTACCGACATATTGGCTACGTTGGCAGCAGTCTGGGGATCGTAGGCTACATAGGATATCTCTACATCTTTGTACTCTGTGCGCTTGATATTGAAGTTCTTTTTGAAAATCATCATCAGGTCAGCATATCCCTGAGGGTCGTTTATATCTCTCTTATACACATCCTGAAACTGGCAGTTGCGGATGATACGGTTACGCACAGTGTCGGAAGTAGCAAGGGCGAGGATTTTGTCAACGTCGTCGTCGCCGCCAAAGTAATCGACATAACGGGTATCAACAGCCCGGAAAAGGGTGTTGCGATCGCCGTACAGCGGGTTATTGACGAAAAAACGGGCTTCCGCTTTATATTTTTTCTGTTTTATGAGGAGAAAAGCACCCGCCAGTGCTATGCCTGCGGCGGTAATAATAATAATGAAGCGCTTTTGTTTCTGGATTGTCCTTAGTATGTCAACAAGGTCAAAAGAGATATTAGTCATTATAATAATTGTACTGTTTAGACCGCTTAAAGGTAAGTGTATTTTCAAAAACCCGTCAAAACATTTTTTTGTTACATGCCTCCCTGTGCCCGTTCGCA